>NZ_JBHXIZ010000002.1:0-1289196 GCF_042723305.1 Paenibacillus sp. NPDC058367 | reverse complement strand
TGAGCGGATTAATAACAATATAAATATAATGATGTTCCTCTAGGAACTGAACAACGGGACTTTGATAATGACCGGTTGCTTCTAGAATAAGCAAAGGACGTTGTTGAGATGCAAATTCAACTTCTGTTAAAACTTGAAGGAAATTTGCTAAACCATCTCGAGTGTGCTCGAAGTGGAATGTCCCTTGGAATGGCTTTCCGCGCTCTAGAAAGGCTTGTCCATGGCTTTCTTCTTTAGAAATATCTAGACCGATAACTGGATTCATTTTATCTCTCCCTATAAGTTTAGATTCACCGGCATCCCCTAAGGTTCTTCTTGTCGCTCCATAGCATCGCTTGTTATACGGGATCTTACGTCCCAACCAGCCTCAATCATGGTCATGACAAGTAGGGGTGAACATTATAGCTCTCGGGATCAAGTCCCACGGGCAGGTACGTTCGACCAGGCTACCTTAATCCTCTATGCAAATGAAAAAAGGATCAACCAGAAAGAACTGGTTGATCTCATAATACGAACGGGCAGGATAGTCACAATGAGACTTTGAGACTTGGTTTGATTCCGGATAAATAAAAGTTGCAAAAAGGAAAAATATTGCTATACTAAGTTTAAACGTTATTTTAAATGCTATTTAAAATGTTGTTTAAATCAGGGTAAATATACTTGGAGGTTGCCTATGGAGACAGACAAAAAGTTGGAAACAAAAGAGAAGATTATGCGTGCCACACTGGAGTTGACCAAACAAGAAGGCTTTGAAAGGATCACTATAAAAAAAATTGCAGAAGCCTCAAGCACGAATGTCGCTCTAGTTAACTATTACTTTGGGTCCAAAGAAAACTTGTTTAGCGAGTCCATCAAATTGATATTGAACAGCTTTCAGCATACCTTTGCCATACTTGACGATTTCTCTATATCCTCACGGGATAGATTGAGGCGATTTTTATTAGATTATTTGCAAGTGATCCGTCAATATCCCGAATTGCTCTCCAGAATCATCCTGATGGGCAATACCGTTTTCTCCTCCCAGCATGAATATGGATCATTTTTGAATCTATTGGGGTTTCCTAAGATACAAAATACTTTAAGAGAGTTAACCGATGAACAGCAGCCAGAGCACCTGATGACCATGACGATGCAGATTTTTGGAGCGCTTTTTCTACCAGCACTTATGAGTCCTATTCTAGAAACAGGAGCTTCCGTGAAGATTGCACCTATAGAGGAACAGATTGACTTGCTCTTTGCAAGATACTTTCATTAATAAACTCAGATTGAGGTGATTAAATGAATTTTTTGAGAAAATATTGGCAGGATATAGGACTATTCATTGGCATTGTTATATGCATTTATCTTCTAATGAACTGGGAAACAATACCGCGGATAAACAGCATATTATGGTTAAGCTTTGTGGCGATCCTTCTTCATCAGTTTGAGGAATACCGCTGGCCAGGGTACTTTCCAGGCATATTCAATATAGCCCTTTTTAAAAGTGAATCCCCTGACAACTATCCGTTAAATAAACAGTCGGCAATGATTATTAATGTGGTCATCGCCTATGTGTTCTACTTGCTCCCTGTATTCTTCCCGTCAGTAGTATGGCTGGGGATGGCACCTGTTTTAATGGGCTTTTTCCAAATCATTTTCCATGGAGTCGTCATTAATATAAGAGCAAAAAGCATGTATAATCCAGGATTAGTCTCCGCAATTATTGTACATTTTCCGGTGGGGATCTGGTACATCAACTACTTATATGAGCATCATTTAATAACCCTCTCAGACTGGATTTGGAGCGCAATTTATTTTGCCATAGCTGTTTATATTTTAATAGTGAAAGGAAATACATGGATGAAAAACAAAAACTCCATTCACAAATTTTCGCAAAAACAATTATGGTCTTTTCGTAAGTAGGTCCTCATAACCCACCAGAAGGTCCAGTTGTTATAACTCTTGATGTAAAATTAGACGGGGTTAATGTAACTAAAATTGAAGGATGATTATTTTCTCAACTAACGGGAAACGTTAGTTCAATAACACACAATGATGAGTAGGTGCTTCGTATCCTGCTCTTTTTTATTAAACTAACGGGCAGGATTGCGTGGTGGTAGACTGATACCTCCGCATGAATATTGAGCAGTAAAGAACGGTTTAAATTCAAACCAACCTTCCATTTATTAGGATTATATTGCATAATCATTAGCACAATAGAAGTTTGAACTGAAGGTGGGGGGAAGACAGATGAATACTTTTACATTAAGCGCTGCTAATGAATATGCTCTGGCCAATGATATTGAAACGTGGGTTCATCTTTTTTTAAATGGAGAAGGCGACAATATAGTCATGTCAGAAGACTTAAAAAAGAAAAAACGATATTGGCTAGGACCTATTGAAATTGACATAAAATATCTAGAAAGAGTAGTTGGACCAGAAGAACATTTGGAATATGTAGAGGAAATTAAATGGTGGAACTATAACATTGATCAAATTTGCAGTAGATTAGAATCTGGATGGGACATGCCTCCGTTGATTGCAGAAAATGGAAATGGGAGTTTTAGATTACATGACGGTAATCATCGACTCGGTGCATTACAGAAATTAAATAGGGAAAAATATTATCTTATTATTTGGGACGATCATTCATATGAAGACATAATAAATCATTTGAAAAATTGTGGTATTAATATGAAATGATAGACTTTATTTGAATGCTATTTGAAAAGTTACGAACTTCATTCACGCTTCGAAGCCTGACGACTCCTTTGTTCGCCCGAAGAGGTAGGAATTAAACTTACGAGACACTATAGTGGAAAAGCGGTTGCTTCGGCAGTCGTTTTTTATTTGTTCAACTAACGGGCAGATTAGCGCGAAGGCAAGCCAAACGAAATAGAGTATAATAGGATTAAAAATTGAGCCCAAAAGGTGTGTTCTCATGCCCGAATATTCTCAAATCCAAACTTATATAAAGTGTGATCATCTCAATTTCCAGGATGTTATCAGGCTCTTTTCAGAAGTAATAAACTCGCTAGAACTTGATTCTAAATACTTCAACGATGAGCTGGAATGGAAAGTCTCGGAAAATGGTTTCATGTACGTTGGTGGCGGCGCTGCGCCTCAATTGTATGACAATAACGGGTTCCAACTCCATTTACGGCCATTTGTAGTAGGTTTAACACCTGAAGTTATTGAGGAATTAAAAGAATCATATCTGGAAATTAGTATCTTGCTTTGGACGGAAGAGATAGAACTCGATTGGAGAACAGGACTATTACGAAGCCAGCATCAATCCTTGATTTGGAGGATTATGACAAAGTTCTCTGAGGAGTTTAAACAAACTGGAGTATTTTTCACAAATGAAGTTATGGATGGAGTTCCTTGGGAGGCAATAGTGTCAGGCAATAAAGAGGGACTTTGGGCATTTGATGCTGCTATTTTACCTGTGCACCTGTTTGATTTATATAAGGATTTTCCAGAAAATATTTTTATTTATAAGGATGAAAAGGTAATGTATGTTGCCAAAAAATCCGTATGGGGGACAGAACCTTGGCATATCCAACGATTGAACTAACGGGGGAACTATAGTTGAACGAAACAAGGAACAGTTTGCCTCGACAGTGTTCCTTGTTTTTATTAAGCTAAAGGGCAGGAAAGCATGGAGTTCCATTAAAAGAAAATATTTACAAATAGGAACAATTGTTCTATTGTGAAAGAGTGAACTTATTACATAGGGGGCTCATGGAAATGATAAATCGAATTTCAACGCCGTTTAGCTATTCGTCTGCTGTTGAGGCTGGAGATTATGTATTTCTAGGATTACATAGAGGTTTTGGAGTAACCTTTACCGAGCAGATTCACAATACTTTTTCACACTTAAAAGACACACTCAATCAACTCGATGTACCACTTGAAAACGTTGTGAAAGTTAATGTTTACCTCAAAAATATTAAGGACTTACCCGAAATGGAACAAGTTTTTTGCGAGTATTTTGAGAAGGACAAATTCCCTGCAAGAATGACATCCACAACAGAGTTCATTGATTCAGATTGTCTTATGATGATTGACGGAATAGCGTACAAAGGATTGAACTAACGGGGAACGTTAGTTCAATAAACTAGCGGCTGTCTAAATAGTTCCGGGATTCTGCCGTTTACAAGGAAGCATCGTTATTAGACGATAAAAGAGAGGGTGTATTCATGAATACACCCATCAGGGTGGTAACGCGAAATCAACTCCGTCCCTTAAGGGAGGAGTTTTTGCGTTCTTATAAATGATTTTAAGAAGGATTAATTATGTTCCAAAAAATCTATGCATTCGATCGAATTCTGAGCCAGAATATGTTTAATGCTGTAAGGACTTCTTGCCGAAAGAAGGGGTATTCAGGTGCACTGGTATTGGAGTTAAGTTTTCTTCTTTTTGGGAAGATTGCTTGTTGATATCAAGTTATCAAGTTTAATAGTATTTCACATATTTCATAAGCTCAGCGATCCCTAAAAACTGCTTCATTAATTGACTGTTTAATTTTTGTAACGCAAGCTCGAATGTCAATTCTACTTTTTTATAGTTTTGTGTCTCTATTTCATTCAGGAGTTGTTTCATGTTCTCGATATAATACACGGTTTTCCTTAAACTGCTGATCAGTATAATCTTTCTTAATTCCGTTATAGTATAGACCCTATAGCCGTTGTCTTTGTTTCTGTTAGAAGTAATAAGGCCTTCTTGTTCCCAAGTCGAATGGCTGAAGGCTTAACGCCTGCCATTTGTGCAACTTCACCAATAGTCATTGCATTTGTGACCTCTAAATCGTTGTATTTTGATAAATCTGCATTTCGGAACATGCGTAACACATCCTCTAACCTATGCTTTTCCGTTTGTGTATTATGCTGTTCCTGATTGATTGACCAAAGTGCATCCTCAATTTGCCGAGCTTTAATCTTTCTCATCACATCGTACACAACTGGAATCTCATATCCTTGTAAAAGTTCCCGAATCGTAATAAAAGCTTGGACATGAATGTCTGTATAACACCGGCGATTGCTAGGAGTCCTTGGGACTTCGGGAACTAAGCCTTGATCTTCATATCTTCTTAATGTAGTGGTACTTACATTTAATTTCTTAGCTATCATTGTTGGTGTATAATTATCTCTCATAATCGTCATCGCCCCAGAACATTAAAGTTAAACCTTCAAGTGCTACAACAACATTAAATCTAATTTAATTAGATATATCAAGGCTTAGTATGGGATAAACTGAAAGATTGCATGAATGTTATATGATATTTTTATAAAACAGTAAGGAGAGGATTGTTTGAAAAAAATCATACGATTAACCAACCATTCAGCAATAGAAGTAGGATTGACAGGAGGATCAGATCGTCCAACCATTATGTTACCTATCGCTAAAAAATCCGTGTACAATCAGGAGGCAGAAAATCTAAAGCTATGGGGCGTAGATCCTGAATTAGGTAAACATTTTGTTGAAGGTCTCGCGGATACGTTTCAAGTGCTTTATTTTGATTATGAAGGTCATCTCTTTCAACATCCAGTGGACAACTTAACCGTAGACCATATTGTGAAGGATCTGCTCCTCATTGCTGATGAAATGAACGTTAAGAGCTTTAGCTACTACGGTTATTCCTGGCTAGCTTTAATTGGACTACAATTGGCTATCAGAACAAATCGTCTGGAAAGCTTGGTCATGGGAGGTTTTCCGCCATATAATGGTCCCTATCAAGAGATGCTGAATGTAACTCAAAAAACACATACCCAAGCTTTGAATAATCAAAATGAGGTAGCTGAAAAAAGCTCCATTGAAACAGAGAATCCTAATCAGATAGACTGGGACAACATCAAAGTATCAATGGATACCCGTGTAACAGCTCAATTTGTTGCCTTATACGAGAGCCTCACTGCTTTTGATGATCGTAGTATTCACCAATTGCTTAGTCTTCCAAAATTAGCTTTTGCAGGAGAAAATGATACTATCGTATATGGTGAGAATTTTGGAAATGTTACCGTTGATATTGCTGGGATATTAAAGATGAATTCGACGAAGCTGTGTGATTTAGGCTGGGATGTTGAAGTGCTAACGGGAAGCCAAATGGATCATACAAAAGCTATGCAACCAGCCGTGGTAATACCATTAATTAAGCCCTGGTTTATAAAACAATTATGAATACAGACTGGACTGTAATTCGGGAGTAGTTGTACCCAGCTGTAAATGAAAGTGAGAGGGTTACAATTAACAAGCTTATTTTGCAAGTAGCATCATCGGTTTTAGCATTTAGTTTACTCGTTGCCTGTAACCATCAACAAATCAACTCATCTACTCAGGAACAAAAACCATCAGTGGTTAGCTTATTTCCAAAAAACGATCTCATGGATTCTATTGTAATTGACGCAGTAAATGAGGATAAGTCAATTCGGGCGGAACAGCAAACGGAAAAGGGAACATTATTGATGATAGCCAAAGGTAGAGAAGAACTTGGGCATTTGGTCGTATCGAGCACGATGGGACAAGAGGGTGATCAGACGTTTCAGAGTAATTACTCTATTATCTACAGACAGGGAGATCAGGACAAAGTCTTAATGGAACTACCCAATTACTTGTTTTTCCGACCATCCAGCAAAAAAATATCTTTTGAGAAGCTGAGTTTTAAAGAAGCTGAGGTTTACATCCTTACTCCTCAATATCAAACAGGTCATGGCGTGGAAGGATATATTTTCGCGATTGATAAGCAAAATGAAGATGTATTCCCATTAGAAATCGTAAAGAAGGATCAAGTCTCGAAAACACTTCTTTATTCAGAAGCTGAGCCTTTACCAAGTGTCGAAAATAATATCTTAGTAGTCCATCCACCAGTTGGAGCAGGTACACAAGAAGCAGATGCAAAAGATATCTTTTACAAATTGGATTTAAACAATAAACGGTTTGTGGCTGAATAGCATGATTTGAACAAAAAAAAGGTCAGTTCACGAAATCGCGGAGCGTCTATGCTTCTATCATGAAGCTGCAGCAATTCCTCTATAGTTTCTACTTTTAATATATTGGCCGGTGTTGCCCATTATAGGGTACACCGGCTTTTTTCATAGGAATCAAAAGGATAAGATCACACGTCATATTATTGGCATTGAATGTCGAAGCTTATGAAGACATAAAATGATTTCCCGCACTAGTACATAAGAAAAAAACTTTTTTGCAACCAAAACCCTTCTTTTCTTACTTTATAAGTGAGGCCTTAATCAAACTGAACGGAAGTGATGGAGTGGACGATAGTGAAATCATACAGCTGTACTTTGCCCGCAATGAAACAGCAATAGAAGAAACATCCAAAAAATATAGAAATTATTGTACCAAGATTGCTCATAACATTCTGTCTAATTTTGAAGATTCGGAAGAATGCGTGAACGATACCTTTCTAGGAGCGTGGGAAACGATACCGCCGAAGACGCCTGCTAAGCTCTCATCTTTTTTGGGGAGAATCACACGAAATATCGCGTTAAATAAACACGATTATTACATGGCCAAAAAGCGGAATAAAACATTCGATACGATTCTTGATGAATTAAATGATTGTTTATCCTCTCCAGACAATGTCGAAAGTCAATATGAGGAAGAACAAATCGCTGAATCCATAAGCAATTTCCTGCTGAAGATTAATGAAGATCATCGGAATATTTTTCTGAGACGTTACTGGTATTCCGATTCTTTGGCTGATATCGCAACTCGATTCTCAATAAGTGAAAGTAAAACGAAATCGATTCTTTTTAGAACACGAAAAAAACTCCAATTATACCTTATGAAAGAGGGCTATATCCTATGAATAATAAAGATCTATTTAAGACTATTGGTTATGTAGACGGCAATCTGGTGGAAAAGGCCAACACAGCGAGGCGTACTAATAAGAGAACATATGCGAAGTGGGGAACCATGGCTGCTTGTGCTGCACTTGTGTTAGGAGTGGCCATTTATACATCTCCTCTAAAGACATCATTAACGAATTCACCACAAATCTCGAAGCAAACGCCAGTTTCAGCTCCTACCGGAGTTCGGAAAATTTTAAATTACAACGGATTTCGTTATGCATTTGTAAGTGATGGTGCTCAGTTTAAGTTCACAGGAATGAAGCCTGAAAAATCACTTGGAACCATAGATTTTGATATTAACCAAGAGATCGGGAAGAACAATGGAGGAGAAGTTGTAGAAAAGGATTTCTCGTCTACGTTCGCTGTTGGAGGTAAGTTATATGAAATTCCGACGTACCCATCCCAATTCCGCATCGCTGTTAAAGTTGAGGAGCATTATTATTTGGCAGAAATCGTGGCGAAGACTAACGATTCTACGATGGCCGCTAAGGAATATCTGGATATGTCTAATCTAAAAGAGCATGCAAAAGATATCCATGTTCTTAATCATGTGGGAAATGACGTGTTAAAGAAAATGACAGATCATGCTTCTGTGGAGTCTATCATTGATGGGCTGTACAGCGCAAAAACAGCTGATTTAAGTAATAAAGAATACGAGGCTATTGCAGAGGCGCAATCCCAAGGAAAATCGTATCAGTTAAAGTTCAACCTCAAGGATGGAACCTATATGGGCATGTATATCATTCCTGAACTAAAAGTCGTATCTATGGGAGATGCTTACTATCATTTGCCTGACACCTTTTTTGAACAATCTGGAGAACTTTTTTCAGGGCTTAAACAAGAAGTGTTGCCGCTTTATTGAGTAAAAATGTAATGAGTTGAATTGACGTGGTAATTGAAAGGCAAGGACTAAGGTGATAAACCTTGTTCCTGCCTTTTTGTTTTAGAACTAGGAGTATGAACATGGTTCCTTCAATTACTAGTATATTTACATAGGATAAAACTGAGAATAAAAGGAAATGATATCAAAAACGAACTGGAGGATTGCTACATCATGATCGAAGCTTTTCAACTAATTAAGAAGCAGCTTTTTTCCTCAAGTGATATGAAGGAGGAAATCGTCCGAATTCAGGATATCGAGTTGGAGATCCTCTACTTGGACAGCGTTTGCGATGAAAAGAAAATTAAGGATGATCTGATCATCTCCATACTAAAATGCCCAGGAAAAGAGGAATTCAACGATTATCTTACTTCTCTTCTTGACATCAGCAAACCGGAGAAGGACGAAGACATTTTACAGAAGTTGATGATTGGTCATGCCTGTATTCAAATGGAAAATGAGCTTTTCTTGTTCAGTGCGAAAAAAGTGATCAATAATCAGCTTGGGGATGCAAGCTCGGAAACAGCGATATATGGCTCGCAACGTTCATTCAGCGATGTGATTGATACAAATCTCAATTTGATTCGGAATCGTTATCCCTCCCCAAATCTTGTTTATGAGAAAAGAGAGGTTAGTGGATTACTACAGACAGAAGTCGGTTTAATTTATGACAGTCTACTAGTTGATAAGGGAGTATTGAGCGAACTTCAAACGCAGCTAGCTTCGGTCAAACCAGATGTCATTCTTTCGGCGGCACACCTTCAAAGATTACTTACTAGTCGAAAATACTCGCTTTTTCCTATATTGATGATTACGGAAAGACCAGATCGCGTCGCGTTAAATCTGAAACAAGGCAAAATCGTTATACTTGTGGAAGGTAGCCCATTCGTTCTAATCGCTCCGGCTACTTTTTATGATTTCATTTCCTCAATGGATGATACTTTTGAGCAGTTATGGGTCGGTTTTAGTCTTGTGGTACTTCGTTATATCGGCATTTTCATTACTGTGTTACTTCCTGGCATTTATATTTCTCTGGTCTCTTTCAACCCTGAGTTGTTTCAAGCCCAGCTCGCTTTCTCTATTGCCGGTAGTCGTGCGGGTATCCCTTATCCGTCGTACATTGAAGTGCTCATTATGATGTTCTTAATCGATACCTTAATCGAAGCTAGTATACGGCTTCCCAAGTCGATCAGCGCAGCGGCAACGACAGTTGGTGGACTAATTCTAGGACAAGCTGCGCAGCAGGCAAATCTGGTTAGCAATATCATGATTATCGTAACTTCCGCCATTGGCATTGCCAATTTTGTCGTGCCGATCAATGCTATGAGTTTCGCATTACGGATTGTCAAATATCCTTTCATCTTGTTAGCTAGTTTATTTGGATATGTAGGTCTAATCGCAGGACTATTTTGTTTGATCCTTTACTTGAACGATTTAAAAAGCTTTGGGAAACCTTATTTAAAAGTGTTTATCGGAGAACAAGAAAAATTCGGGAAATTATAAAGGAAAGGAGGATATTTTTCCTTGAATCGATATGTTTTTTATGTTTTATGGTGTGATGGGATCACCATCACAGGTCTTTTATTATATACCCTTTTATTGAATGAACGGTTTAATGGAAGCATGCTGGCTATTGTGATAAGTGCGGTTAGCGGCATGATATTTCTTGTAACAATGACCAAGTCACTTGGTTATTTTCCAAGGAAGGGTTTGCCTGAAATCTTTCGGATGTTTTTGCCGGCAGGAGCAAGAATATCATTATTAATATTCTTTTCAATTATGACTATAACAAAAGGATGCATCATGATAGGGTACGCATCAACCTTTTTTAATTTATATCTAACAGATGTAAACACAATTACTATTATGGTATTTATTTTTCTTGCAGTATCTTGGGGAGCTACAAGGTCAAGCAAAACAATATTAAGTACGCTTGAGATCGTTCTTTTTATTTGCATTCCTTTAATATACTATGCATTTACAAAAGCCATCTTTAGTCAAGGAATAGAGTGGAATTCCATTAAAGCAATGGCAGATTATGCATTCATTTGGCCGAAATGGGGAACGATTACGGCTGCAAATAGTGTTTTCTCCGGATTTGTTGGCTTAATCGTATTTAATCGAGTTGTTCCCAGCAAAATCAAATGGAAATACACTCCCATTGTCCTTATTGTTAATTTGCATATATTAGTCACTGGTTTGATTATTTCCATTGGAATTCATGGCACATACGGGGTGGGGAATTATATAGCCCCCACGTATTCTGCATTAGATTCAATTGGTATGATGTCAGGGTTATTCTCACGTACGATTATGCCTTATTTTCTCATCGTCCTTTTTTTGCTCTTAGTGTATGCGTCTGTAACCATTCATGTTGGAATTGAGCTGTTGAAAGGATGCTTCTCTATGAAATTTCAAAATAATCTTCGAAAGGAACAACTATTATCTTGGGCAATTTGTTGCCTATTTACCATTGTTACAGTAATCTACTTCAGTACATTCACTTTAAAACAAACCATAAACCATACAGTCAATTGGCTAGAGTTGCGATTTTATACCGAATTTCTGATGGTCGCGCTTGTTGCGTTGTTTGCTGTAATGAAATGGAAGCGTAAAGTATGAGAAACATTATCCTATTGGTTCTCTGCTTTACAGTGGTTATACAATCGGGTTGTGCATTCAAGGATATCGACAAACGAATATTCGTAATCGCCATCGGAGTAGATCAATCAGATGATGTAAAAAATCCATATCGCGTGACATTGAAATTAGCTTTACCTGCTCAAAAATTTGATCCTTCTGTGAATAATATTCAAATTATAAGCGAAAATTCCGAAACGATATCAGGCGCGATCGGACGAATAAGGTCAAAATCATCGAAAGATCTTAATTTTGGTCTTTTAGAAATATGTATTTTGGGTGAATCATTAGCCCATGAGAGTATCAACGAGCCACTTAATTGGCTGTCAAGAAGATTCGATATTCCGATGGAGGGGATGGTGGCATTAGGGAAGCCCAACGCGGAGACTGTTCTTAAAATGAAACCAAAATCAGAAAATTTTTCAGGTAATGCATTGTTATTAAGTCTGTCCGAATCGGGATCAATCTCATCGTTCACGGTTCCCGAACACCTTTATGATTTCTATCGTCGAACGACGGAAAAGGGCATGGACCCCTACTTGCCTATTATCGAGACCGAAAAAGAGGTATACAAAATTGATATGGTTGCTCTTTTAGACAAACATAAAATAAAAACGATTTTGACAACAGATGAAACGCGCGTCTTTAAAGAACTTCTTCATAGCTATCCTCATTTCGAAATCACCACAAAAATGGTAAGTCAACCTTTTGTCTTGGCAATTGAACAGTTGAAGAGACGTTATACGATTGATACAAACAATAAGAATAAACCAGTTATTCGTGTATCTATTCAAATGCGTGGAGTTGTAGAAGAATTCGTAAATCAGGTGTATGAAGAAAATTGGACTAAATTTGAAAAGCATGTTGAACAGGAAGAAAAGACGAAGATATCAAGTTTGCTGAAAAAGCTGCAAAAAAACGGGATAGATCCGTTCGGTTTTGGATTACTCTATAGAGCTACCCGGCATGAAGGGGATAAGGAATGGGAGCAATGGCAGTCTATTTATCCCGAAGCTGTTTTTGATGTAAATGTTAAAGTTTCTATACAGGGAACGGGAGCAATAAAATAACAAGGCACCGATATTTACGCCTTATTCCATTGAAAGATCAAATATTAAAATTTTAAGGACCTTGACACGACACCATTTGGTGTCCTATAATCAATATGACACTAAATGGTGTCCAATTGGGTGCTGATGAAGTATAATCGGTTACACTACAGGTAATATTACGGAAAAGGTGGGGGTGGTTTTGAACGATAATAGTCAAGTGAGGGATGTATATGACGCTGTTGCAGATCCAACAAGGCGAAAATTACTTCAAATCCTGGCTGATGTTGATGAATTACCCCTACATGAAATCACGGTTCATTTTGATATGGGCCGTACAGCAGTATCTAAGCACTTGTCTATTCTTAAAGAGGCTGATCTTGTAGTTGCTCGAAAGGTTGGTAGAGAAACGAGGTATCGTTTGAATGCCAATCCATTGAAAGAAATTCGGGATTGGGTATCTTTTTACGAAGGCTTCTGGAAAGAAAGAATCGATAAACTAAAACTTTTATTGGAGGAAGAATAATGAAACCAGATGTATCCTTAGATTATCAATTTACAAGCTCCATCGAGAAGGTATGGAACGCTTTAACGGATTCAGATACACTAGCGAAATGGATTTGGAGCAATGACTTTAAACCAGTCGTAGGGCATAAATTTCAATTTCGTGCAGAGCCAAATGAATGGTGGGATGGTATTGTAGATTGCGAGGTTCTCATAGTAGATGAGCCACATACATTATCCTATACTTGGCATAGTGCCGGAGAAGGTACAACAGTTACTTGGACTTTGAGCAAAGAGGAAGATGGTAAGGTTCATCTGCATCTTGCTCAATCTGGATTTAGTGAGGAGACCAAAGCTCGCCAAGGCGCTATTGAAGGAGCTAAATATGCTTGGGCGAATATGGGCAGTCAGCTTGAAAAAGTATTAGCAGAACTGTAATTTCAAGAATAGGGCGCTTTTCTGAAAATGGAAAGTGCCCTTTTTAATGGAATAAATGATGGCAATACTAAATGAAGAGAATGGAGATGAGATGATACCACTATGAAAATCAACCGATTGATTGCGAACAATATTAATAAGTTAGATGCAGTACTTCCAGTTGACCAATCCCTAGGGATTGCTGGTTTATCCGGATCCGGTAAAACCACCTTTTGTCAAACCATCGGAGAAGAATCCAAGAAACGTCTCGTTTCTTTATTGCCAAAGGCAGAATATCAGTATTTATTCCCTAACATTATGGAGACTAATTTCAGTGCGATTCAGATGGAAGAAATGCCACTCGTACTTTTTCTAGGGAGATCATCTATTTCTTCCAATCCTCGTTCAACCATTGGCACACATACGGGCGTGTTCACAGAGATTCGAGTTGCGATTGCTGAACAATATAACCTATCGCCAGAGGTTTTTTCATTTAATAACGAATTAGGCTGGTGCCCAGATTGTAAAGGTCGCGGCACTACTAAAAATGTCGAATGTAAAAAGTGTAAGGGTAAGCGATATAATCACGAAGCTGAACAATACAAAATGGAGTTATTAGGTCAGGGCAAAAGTATCTCCGATATTAATGACTTAAGCATTGAAACCATTTTTTCTCTAGCAGAAGTTCTAAACATTAGTGAAGGTAAACAAAACATTCTAAAGAACATAATCCATATGAATATTGGTTATCTAACCTTAAATCGTATAATGGGTACCTTGTCAGGCGGAGAGTTAACACGACTTTACTTGGCAGAATTCATGGCAACCAGTGAAAATACAGTAATTATCATTGACGAAATCTCTGTGGGTCTGGATCACCAAACCCTTTTAAAAATATTAGAGCAGATAAAACAACTAGGATTTAAGAATCAAATTTGGCTTATTGATCATTCGGATACCGTATTAGACATAACGGACGAGCAATTGTTCTTTGGACCAGGAAGTGGTAAATATGGCGGGAAAATTGTTGAAGAATCGCCACGTCCGGCGCCCATCAATGGAGAAATAAATCAGACAGCTCCAACTGAATATTATCATTTTCATGATCTTTACTGTCGTAATATTCAAATCGCCGAAATTCAGATTCCCCGTAATAGACTTGTAACGTTCACTGGGGAATCTGGCTGCGGTAAATCTACATTGGTCAATGAGTGTATGTCCAAGGATTTTGTGAAGCGATATCCCAAGGATAAGCTGGTGATTGTGGGGCAGGATCGAAATCAATCGATTACCAGCCGGTCTACGGTTGCGACTTTTCTTGATATTAAGAGAAAGCTCACAAAATATAGCGAAGAGATTGAAGATATTTTTCAGCGCTCAATTGAAGATATTATTGATGAACTGCCAAATGAAGACATCGCTCATAAACGTTTAAGTTTATTAATCAAGCTTGGGCTGGGTTATTTAACGTTGGAAAGAAAAACACAGTCTTTATCCACAGGTGAATTTCAATGTGTTCATTTAGTCTCCGAGCTATTTTCAGGTTCAAGAAACCCCAAAACACTTTTCATTTTTGACGAGCCTTCCAAAGGGTTATCACAAAATATTCTAAATCAATTCATTGATAGCATCAGAGTCATTCTTCAGGACGAATCGGTCTCCATAATGATGATTGAACATAACTCGTATATGCTGGAAAACTCTGATTTTATCGTTGATTTTGGTAAAAGACAGCTTGAACCTGTTGAGTATCTAGATGTTGTCGGTCATCAAAATTATTATCTCGAGCAAAACAGTGAAGATCATGTCGCACCATTGCAGATTTCTTCAACACTGCGGCAACAAAATGGCATTAACTATTTAAAAGAAAATCAAATTGCCTACTTTAAAAATGCGGAAAACGTTTATAAAGGTGGCATCTTAAAAAGCTTATCCTCTATGGCGCGTTTGATATATGGTGAATATGAATCAGATACCATTGCACCTGTCATCGCCATTGATCTGGAAAGACACTTATATAGTCAATATACTTTTCTATATGAAATTGGTGGCTTGATCAACCAAATTGTAACTGCACATCCAACTAATAAAGATACAAATAGCTTCGATTTCTATAATCAAGACAATCATTGTCCATGCTGCAAGGGACGTCGAGTCATTGAAAAATTTGATTTTGAAGTTGTTCTTCAGGATAAAAATGTGCCATTTTGGGATGGCTTATTACATCCAGATGCAATGGATATTCTGAAATTCTATCAATTCCCCAAAATAAAATTCATCTTTGATGAGATTAAGAATGAACTCGGACAAGATATCAGTAAGAGCTATAATGAGATGACGGATGCAGAAAAGCATACATTTTGGTACGGATATTGGGAAAAGTCATTTTATGATAAAGCAAGCAAGGCAACGAGAACTTGGGAAGGCTTTAATTACATCATTGGGAACTACATGGTGATATCGAAAGCGATTATTAAAGAGCATATTAAACAATCCAAAATACTGATTACCTGTCCAATCTGTGAAGGAACCGTACTAAATCATCATAAGAAGCTAAAGTTTGGCGACACAGATATTCGTGAGATCATTGGACTACCTCTTGATCAAGTGATCAGTACCGTTGGCAAATTACCGGTGCTTGAAAAAATGAAAGCTATTGTCGGCGGTGATATGGTTCTAGCAGAGGATGTCTCTCTATTGCCTAGGAAAATACAAGTTGCTCTAAAAATGCTTGAACTTGAAGTAGCGAGCTTTGCGCACTATGAAATGGTATTACAAAATGCACTGCCATTCTGGGGCGATATTAGCGGCAGTATTGAATCTATTAGCTTGAATAATCAGATTACGATTTGTGATTTTGAGAATATCACCGAAACCAGAGAATACATCATTGATAAGTATTTCACGAATGGAAAATACAAAAAGCTGACTTATGTCTACGAAGCGTTTGGTTACAAAAAACTGGTCACTCTAATTAATAAGATAAAAGCTAGTCAGCCATGTCCATTCTGTAAAGGAAAGAAAGTCATATCCGAAGATGGACTTCATGATGGCGTTTATAAGTTAACGATTCCATGTGTTAGTTGTTACGCAAGTGGCATTAATGATGAAGGGCGTAAAGAAATTGTCGAAGGCATTGACGTCCAGACTTGGCTTACAGGTAACGTTAGTGATGTCGTGACTGAAAGCTCAAATATTGATGCTGTAGCAGATATTCCAATTTTCAATCGTATTCGGGAGTTAAATAAACAAGAAATGATGGCCGTTTATCAATACCTTGAAAATAATTAGTTAACCTAATGAAACCGCGCTATGCGCGGTTTTTTATTATGTGGACACACTTTTGGGATAGCAAACGATGTGATATAACTCACAATTTAGACACATCTTATTAATAGGGATAGCTACATTGAGCTATAGGCATGCAACTTCCTTTTCTTTACAATTAGGCAAATGATAGATTAGAGAATGAATTGCTGATAGGGGGTGAACAATGGTTATACGCAAAAGTTTCTGTCACCTCAGAGTAATGCTAATGATGTTCTTCAGCCTTTTCTTAATAATCACGGCCTACAGTGGGAGTGCCAGTGCAAATACTACTTCGAAAGCGATTCCACTCCAGCCGATTATTAATGCGGCCCAAATCGGAGATTCGATTACTTTAGCTCCAGGTACTTACCAGGGTCCGGTTCAAATTGATAAAAGGCTTACGATTAGCGGGGAAGGAAGGGCAACACTATTAAATTCATCTCCCGATGCTGAGGTTGCAGTTATGATTCAGGCTGATGGGGTAAAGCTTCAAGGACTTAATATACAGCAGCATAACGGGGGAGAAGCAGCAGCGATTCGGGTGGAAGCCGATCAGGTAACTTTGAAAGATTTAGTCATACATACATTTGGCTTTGGCATTATGCTACGTGAGGCTGATAGTGGAGTTATAGTAAACAATAAAATCCGTTGGTTTATACCTAAAGGTGCTGCTTCGGGAAAAAGAGGTAATGGCATCGATCTCTATAACTCTCATGGTTCAGATATTAGAGAAAATGAAATCTCTTATCTCCGAGATGGCATTTATTTAGAGAAGAGTCGCAATACAAAGGTTGATCACAATCGGCTCTATCATTTGCGATACGGTGTTCACTGTATGTATATCAATGGATCATATGTAACGAACAATATTGGAGAATACAACATTACTGGCGCGATGGTGATGGGAGTGAGCGACGTTATCGTATCAGGAAACTCTTTCCGTAAACAAAATCAGAATGTTCATTCTCAAGGAATCCTGCTCTTTGACGTTCGTACCTCTCAGATTGTAAATAACGTCGTGGAAGGAAATCGGGTAGGAATCTATATGCAACAATCCTCCGACAACACTCTCCAGAATAATATGGTGCTCCGAAATTATATCGGGATTCAATTTGAGGGCTCTGAAGGCAACCGCTTTCAGAAGAATGCTTTTATTGCAAATGTGATTGAAGCAGAGGCAACGGATTCCAAGAATAATAAGATGACGGGAAATTTTTGGGATTCATTCGAAGGGCTGGATGTATCGGGTGATGGCGTAAGTGATCTGCCATATGCTATTAATCCATTTTATCAGCAATTAGTTACAGAAAATGCTGCATATCAGCTCTTTTTTCAATCACCGGGCATGACATTTTTAAGCGATCTGTATACGAATGATAAAGAACAATGGTCCACTGATCCAGAGCCACTTATGCAATTGGATTCAGTTCATGCAAATGCTGGACAAGTAAGTGAGGGGCAAGGGTCAGTAATGGTAGTGGGTTGGCTGCTTTTGTTCTTCGCTGTGATCACAATACTATATATGGGGGTATTAAGGTTATGAAAAAATGGAGTTTAGTACTGATGATGATGATGGGTTTGTTAATTCTGGCGGCTTGTGGCCCCAAAAAGTTTGAACCTTTGGCGATAAATGAAAAAGTTGATATTTGCGCGATTTGCAATATGCAGGTTAAGGACGATGCTTTTGCTACACAACTAACAACAAAAGACGGGAAGAATTATAAGTTTGATGATATTGGTTGTATGAATGAATGGAAGAGCAAGAATGGAACCAAAAACATCGGAATGGACTATGTCCGGGACTATAACGACAAAGAATGGGTAGAATTCAGTAAGGCCAGCTTTGTATATGATGAGACTCTACGCACGCCTATGGCTTATGGAGTTATCAGCTTCAAAGACACTGCTTCAGCCGAAGCTTTTGTGAAGGAACAAGGTGTTGGCAGCGTTCTGTCAGCAAGTGATCTGTCCAAGCATGAATGGAAACAAAATACGGATATGATGCAAATGGACATGAATGGCGGAGAAGGACATATGGACGAGCATAAGTCAGAGGAAATGGAAGGTATGACATCGGATAAAGAGATGGATATGTAATGGTTGATATCCTGCAAGTCGCACGCAGAGAGATTAAAATGGGGTTTCGAAATCCATGGGCTTATTCTTTTTTGGCATTATTTTGTGCGTTTAGTCTTGGCTTACTGCTGATTAATGCACAAAATGAGATTCAACTCTACACCGCAGTTACAGGTTCCATGCTAAGTCTAATTTTGTATCAGCTGCCGCTTATGACATTATTTCTAGGCTCTTTTTCACTGACTTCAGAAAAGGAAGAGGGTAGCTGGCAGCTTTTATCTACTTATCCAATAGGAACGTTGTCATTTATTCTTGGCAAGTATGTGGGGCTGGCTGTCGTATTACTTACGGTTGTGGCTTTCGGCTATGGTTTAATGGGAATGATTAGTGGATTCTTGGGCATGGCCTATGATTCTACTACTTACTTTCTATTTTTGTTATTTTCCGCAGGACTTGTTTTACTATTCTTGACCATCGCCTTGTTTATCGGTTCATTATCAAGAAACCGCTGGCAGGCTCTGACTGTTTCTGTTGCTGTGTGGTTTTTCACAGTAATAGGGTGGCCGACCTTTTTGATCGCCTTTTTAGGTTTAATGCCGTATCTCTGGATTAAGCCCTTGCTGGTCGTATTCACAATACTCAACCCAGCAGAGCTTGTTCGGTTATTCGTTGTAATTAAGCTGGGCGGAGGTTCAGTGCTGGGACCTGAATATTACCAATGGGTAGAATGGATAAATGGTTCGAAGGGTAGCTTGTTGTTTATGGGAGTCTGTCTAGTTTGGATGTTGAGCTCGATCCTGTTTGTAAATTGGATATGGGAAAGGGGGCGCTCTCGTGGATAACCCCTTAGTGAATGTAAGAGGAATCTCTAAAGTTATTAAAAAGCAAACAATAGTTGAAGAGATTAGCTTTCAAATCCCCACTGGGAGCATACTTGCACTATGTGGCGGTAACGGGGCTGGCAAAAGTACCGTTTTGCGAATGGTTGCCGGTATTATTCAGCCTTCGGTGGGCGAAATCTCAGTGGGTGGTTTATACTGGCACAAATCACGCAAACAATTCTCGGAACAAATTGGTTATATGCCAGATGATTATCAATTCAATCAGGGGCTGTCGGCAGAGGAAGCTCTGACTTTTTGGGCCGCTCTCCGTAGGGTACCCAATCGCAAAGCGAGAGTAAACGAAGTCCTTGGCTTAGTAGGCCTACAGGATAAACGAAATCGTCTGGTCAACACCTTTTCAAAGGGAATGCGTCAGCGTATCTTATTTGCTCAGGCATTGTTGGCCAAGCCTTCGTTGCTAATTATGGACGAACCCACAAACGGTCTTGACCCTTTTTGGATGAATGAATTCGTAGATCTACTCCAAAGAATCAAGGAAGAAGGGCATACCGTTATTTTCTCCACACACCAGTTAGAAATCGCTGATAAAATCGCTGATCAGATTGTCTTTTTAAGTCATGGAAGAAATGTTGGTTCAGGTCCGACCAAAGAATTTCATGCGAAATTTGGTTCTCTGTATACAGCCTTTAATCATAGTCTGGGTCTGAAATGAGCATGCGTCGAATCATTGCTTTGCTAGTGATTATCGCAGCTGTCACGACTGTTGTATGGGTATTTAGCCATAATGAAACAAGAGATTCATCTGAGAGGATTGCAGTGGGCTCTATCGCTCCCGAATTTGAAGCTACTTCTATAGAAGGTAAAAAGGTTCGACTAAGCGATTTTCAGGGACAGATTGTGGTGCTTAACTTTTGGGCCTCCTGGTGCACGTCATGTGTGCGAGAAATGCCCCTTCTGAATGACATTCACAAATCCACTAGTTCTCAAATTGAAACCTTGTTTATTAATGTTGGTGAGTCTAAAGGGACTGTATCAGAATATCTTAAGAATCATAGTTTTTCTTTTCCAGTTGTCATCGATGTTACCGGAAAAATATCTACTTCATTCGGAGTTAGTGCGCTTCCTGCTACGTTTATTATAAACGGAAAGGGAAAGATCAAAGAGGCTATATTAGGCGAAATCACAGATTTCCCCTTAATGCAACTAATCAATTCATATACATATTCCGGTATACAGCTGGAGTGAGATTCTCGAACCGTTTGAATGTTTTAATAAAATAACCAGTATCACAAAATCCTAAATCATCGCTCACTTGATTAATAGGTGCGTCTGTGGTTTCCAGCAACTGCTTGGCCCATTCAATTTTGAGCCTGGCAACGAAGAGGGAGAAGTTCTCGCCTGTTTCTTTTGTAAATATGCGACTGAAATAACTGGGGCTGATATGACAAAGCTTGGCCATTTCTTTTAGGCTGAAATTTTCATTTTTGTGCGCATAGATGTAATCGAACGCAGGCTGAAGCACTGCATTTGAAGAGACGAACTTTTGTGCTCCATTTTTCAATTTGGTCTCAATAAGCGCTCCTGACAACTCTTGCTGCAGAGACTGAATTTTGCGATAAGTAAGGTCTGTCTCCTCGAAAGATTCTGCTGAAGCAGATATATCGATATCTGTGGTCAGTACTCTTTTGTACAAATCAACAGTAGTACGCTTTTGAATGGCTTCTTCCACGATGTAAGTACTTAACTGTAGAAGTAGGTCCACGCATTTGGTTACTTCATCGTAGGATAGGACAGGAAGTGCTTCGTAATCCTCTTTGAGCGCTTGAAACTTCATGTTCGACTCAACATTAGGTGGCCTAGATACTATCTGCTCCAGCTGCGACACATCAGGTTCACGAAGCTTAAGCTGTCCAGCCATAATTGCACCCAAATATTGATCGTCAATAATAATTGGAATCGCGATATCGATAATGTTGAAATGGCATAAATAAATATAAGGCTTGTTCTGGCGTACAGCTTCAATGCCGGCACGAGCATCACATTTTTGACAATAAGGAGAGAGATTAGAATCTTGGCGAACGCCTTGGCAGAAAGGCTGACAGAAGCTGTGCTTAGTCACGGGAACGCCTTTATAATCTACGGTAAGAATCGCCATTTTAGTCACGAGTGATAAAGAATCCTGCAGTTTCTCCCATTTCTTCAAATCAATTATTTCTTCTAAATTAAATCGAGATTTGGACATCACGATATTCTCCTAGGTAAGTTATAGAAACATATTGAACATTATAGCGAATTTTTGCGCAAAAGGACAAGATAATACAATTTCTTAATAAGAAGACAAAAAAACTCGATAAGAAAACGCTTTATTCTGATCTTATTGTTTCATGCATACCGAAATAGAGCAATCTATAATAATAACTATATACAACCTAGGAGGAATGAAAATGAGAAGAGCGTTTATCAGTCCGACGAAATATGTGCAAGGTGAGAATGAACTTTTGAATTTAGGCTATTTTGTAAAAACATTCGGTGATTCCGCACTGCTCATTGCACATCCAGATGATGTTACACGTGTGAAAGATAAATTGGAGTCAACTAAACAGAAATTTAATATAACGCTTGTTGAAAGTGGCTTCCATGGGGAATGCTCAAGACAAGAAGTCGCAAGATTACAGGCTCTGGCTAAGGAACATCAATGTGCATGTACGATTGGGTTGGGTGGAGGTAAGGCGATTGATACGGCAAAATGCGTAGCAGAAGGTGAAGCATTGATTATCGTTCCAACGATAGCAGCAACTGATGCACCAACAAGCCACTCCGCGGTACTCTATACCCCAGAAGGTGAGTTTGATGATTATGCTTATTTCAAGCAAAGCCCAAGTGTAGTTATGATCGATACAACAGTCATTGCCAAAGCGCCAACAAGATTTCTTGTTGCAGGGATGGGTGATGCACTCTCCACTTATTTCGAAGCAAGAGCTACAGCAAATTCTTATTCCAATGTGAATGCGGGATTGCCTTGCGGGGTTCGTGAAGGTGTTTGTGGGGAAGCTAAAGGAACGATAACCGCACTAGGTCTTGCCAAACTGTGTTATGACACTTTACTTGAAAATGGGTTCAAGGCGAAGCAGGCCTGCGATCTGAATATCGTAACTCCAGCCTTGGAGAATATCATTGAAACCAATATTTTGTTATCGGGACTAGGCTTTGAAAGTGGAGGTTTGGCTGCGATTCATGCGATCCATAATGGTTTAACAGCTTTAGAAGGAACACATCATTATTATCATGGTGAGAAGGTAGCCTTCAGTACAATTGCTCAATTGGTGCTTGAAAATGCAGACCGTACCGAATTAAGAGAAGTATTGGATTTCTGCCTGTCTATTGGGCTTCCGGTGTGCTTAGAAGATATCGGAGTCGAGCAAGTAACTTACGAAGAACTTCTTGAGGTTGCTAAAAAAGCTTGTATTGCTGAGGAATCGATTCATTCGATGCCGTTCCCAATTACAGAAGAAGCCGTAGCATCGGCGATTATGGCTGCTGACCAATTAGGCCGTCAATACAAATTAAGTAAGGAGCTTTAAGATGAAGAAAATTATGAATAAGCCGGAAACGCTAGTCCGGGAAATGTGTAATGGACTTGTCTTAGCGCATCCTGAGCTGGATTTCAACGATAAATTCAAAGTGATTTCTAAAAAAGAGATCAACACCAATAAAGTTACACTAATAAGCGGTGGCGGAAGTGGGCATGAACCAGCCCATGCCGGGTTTGTAGGCAGCGGTATGCTGGATGCAGCCGTGTGCGGTGATGTGTTCGCTTCTCCATCCCAGATTCAGGTCTACCAAGCGATCCGTAGCTCTGCAAGTAAAAAGGGAACGCTGCTTATTATTAAGAACTACAGCGGTGACATCATGAACTTTAAAAATGCGGCTCATCTTGCAAGTGAAGATGGCATACAAGTGGAATATGTCAAAGTAGACGATGACATTGCCGTTGAAGATAGTCTCTATACCGTAGGGAAACGAGGGGTGGCCGGAACTGTTCTCGTTCATAAAGTAGCCGGGGCTGCGGCAGAAGCCGGACTGTCCCTGACGGAAGTAAAAGAAGCGGCGCAACATGCAATTGACCATGTTCGCACCATCGGCTTCGCCTTTACATCTTGCACCGTTCCTGCCAAAGGAACCCCGACGTTTCATATCGAAGAGGATGAGATGGAATACGGTGTTGGAATTCACGGTGAACCTGGAATTCGCAGAGAAAAAGCCGTGTCAGCGGATGAACTCGCGCAGCGAATGGTTACGTCCTTGCTGAGCAACTTGCAAATGAACGATGAGTCGCAGCACGAAGTTGCTGTTTTGATCAATGGATTTGGTGGAACACCACTGCAAGAGCTTTATTTGTTGAATAATTCTGTGATCCGTGAATTGTCGGCGAAGAATAAGCAAGTATTTAAAGTATTTGTCGGCAATTATATGACCAGCATCGATATGGCTGGCGCATCAGTGTCGATTATGAAGCTGGATGAGACGCTGAAGAAATGGTTGTCTGCTCCGTGTGATACTCCGGCATTGTCGGTTAAAGGTTCATTTGAGCCTGTAAAATATACGGAAGTCATCAAAGAAGAGAAAGCAGACAGCACAGTATCCTTCAAGAATAATACGGATGCTGAAGCAGCGATAATTAAGAACAACCAGTTTTCCTTACAAAATATCGTATTTTTGATCGATCAAATGAGTGAGGTCATTATCGAGAATGAGGTACCGTTCTGCGAGCTAGACGCCCACGCCGGAGATGGTGATTTTGGGATGAGCGTAGCCAAGGGCTTTAAGCAGTTGAAAGTAGAATGGGAAGATATTCTAGCTAATCATCACAGCGATATCGGTGACTTCCTTGATGCTTGTTCATTGATCATTATGGAGCATTGTGGAGGAGCTTCCGGGCCGATCTGGGGATCGGGCTTCCGCGCTGCGAGCAAGACTGCGCTGCAGAAGCAGGAGTTATCCATTCAGGAATTTGCCAATATGATGCAAGCGGTCGTCAAAGGAATTCAAGATACGGGCGAAAGGTCTTTCGGAAGAGGTGCTGTCGTTGGAGACAAGACTTTAATTGATGCGCTTGTACCTTTTGCGGATGCCTGGACACAAAGCGCAGAACAAGGCGAAGATATAAAGCTGGCAGCTATCAAAGCTGCTGAGGCGGCAGTTCTCGGTGCCCGGAAGACTTCCGATATCGTCGCCCGTATGGGAAGAGCAGGCACGGTAGGTGAACGCAGCATTGGTTATCCGGATGCAGGAGCTTACGCGCTTGGAGTTATTTTCACAGAGCTAGCTAAATCGATGAGATAAGAGATAATATAAACTGAATCCGGATCTGAATAATGCTACGAAAGTTAAAAGCTGATTAACAGAAATCGACACCCCCTTATCCATTAGGATGAGGGGGTGTTTGTATTTGGAATCATACGCTAACACTCCTCATAAACTGTTCGTTGCAGTTTAGCTAATGTCTCGGATATAATGATCTAAATGATAATCGTTATCATTTAATACATGAATAAAGGTGATCTCCTCATGATAAAACACTACATTGGGGTTACAGCATACTACAGATCTGCTGAGGGTATGAATTAATGACAAGAAAATCAATTCATAACATCTATAACGGGTATTTCAATGCATTGTTTGAGACTCCGGCTATAAGGGACACCACAGAGCGAATGCATTTCTCACAACCTAGTGACCATGGATACGTCGATAGGGTTATCACATCTTCCGGGATCGAAATTGTAGATAGTGATTACCGTTTCACTGAGGATCGTTTAATCCGAGTTCAATCCGAAGCAGCTATGATTGAGCTAAGCTTTTGTCTACAGGGCAGCGGAGAAGTTCAGGTAACAGGCAATAGTCACGAGTTGGTGCCCGACAGTTGTTCATTGCAGCTCATGCGAGATTTCCAAGCCGAATTTCACTATCGCAGTGCTGAACCCATCCGTTTACTGTCCATTGGTGTACCGGTAACACTGTTCGATTCATGGATGGTAGAGCAAGGATCTCTACATACTTGCAGTTTATCCGGGCTGTTAGATACACAATCATTTCGTATGTTCCGTATGCCTATTCTTCCAGAAACCTCCCGAATATTGGTTCAATTGAGAGATTGCCCATATCATACCTCAATGCGCAGGTTATACGCAGAGGGTAAGGCATTAGAACTCCTTTCCGCATATTTGGGCGCTTTTCTTTTTGAGCAGAATCATACTAAACGTAGCTTGCATTTATCTCGCACTGACCGGGAAAGCATTCGGAGAGCCAGGGAAATCATACTCGAGAAAATGGCAAACCCTCCATCACTCATAGAGCTTTCCAAGCTGGCGGGTATTAACGAATACAAATTAAAAGTTGGTTTTAAGGAAGAGTATGGTACGACTGTATTTGCCTATTTACGGAACAAACGTTTAGAAAAAGCATGGGAAATCATACGTTCCGGGGAGAGTAGTGTTAGTCAAACAGCGACGATGGTAGGTTACAACAACTTTAGTCATTTTGCGGAGGCGTTTCGGAAGCAATATGGAATAAATCCTTCTGAAATAATAAAAAAACGTTAGACAACAAATAAATATCCGCTAAACCGTTATTCAATCCCTCTATCGGTAGTTCAGCCCTATCAGCAGAGTGTATGATCGGACTTGCTAGTAGTGAGAATGATTATCAATAGATTGGAGAGGGTTGGAAAAAATGTTCAGTTTAAAACGTATCTCTTATATTGGAATCGCCTTATTCATGATGGTGATGTTGTACGGATGTGGGAATTCAGGGCAGGAGGCTCAAGGGGAGAACTCCCCACCTGCGGTGAAATCTGAACCCGTCGCTACGAATTCCTCCGAAACACGTACCATTAAGGACGCCAAGGGAGATGTTGAAATACCGGTAAACCCGGTTAGAATTGCCGATGTATCTGGCTCAACTGAAGAACTTTTAGTGCTTGGATATAAACCTGTGATTACCGGGAATACAGACATGGCTAATTCACTGGAAATCACACCTATTCTAAAAAAAGAACTGCCTAATGTAACGCCCGTTGGATGGTTTCAAACGGAAGTTAACTTGGAAGCGATTAGTGCAGCAAGTCCTGATTTGATACTGGCAGGGCCTACGCAAGAGAAAATCTATGATCAACTAAATATGATTGCTCCAACAGTGAGGGTTCCTTATGGCTTTAATGCTTTTAGAGAGCGGTTTGCCTTTGTTGCAGAGGTACTTGATAAGAAAACAGAAATGGATGAGTGGCTGAAGGCCTATGATCAACGTGCTCAACAACTGCATGATCAAATCACAAAGATAACTAAAGAAGAAACGTTTGCGGTAATCGAAGCTACAGAGAAAGAAATCCGGATCTATTCCCGCACAGGTATTGCAGATATGATTTTTAATGATCTTGGATTACTCATCGCGCCAGGTACACCGGAACCAGACCCATGGGGAGGAAAAGTAACAAGTCTAGAAGCACTGTCTACCTTTAATCCAGACCACATCATTTTATTATCTGATAATGACCGGAATGTTCTAGACCAAAGTAAGGTCTGGAGCAGCCTAAAAGCTGTAAAATCGAAAAATATATATCGCATGACAAGCAGACAAAATTACAATGAAGCATTCTTTGCATTGGGGAAAGAGGCATTGCTGGAACAAATCGCTGAACAAATCAAGGAACATATCAACAAGTAAAGCTATTCTGTTTAAAATAAAATGTGTAGCTAAAAAACACTGATCCTAATCTGGATCAGTGTTTTTTTAGTTCGAGATTCTTCCAACTTTATGAATCTAATCAATACATTCAATTTTCCTATGTAGGTTTTTTCATGAAAATCAAAGAATTTGTATATGCTGCATGATTCGCTGTATGTCAGAACTTGGAATCTGATTGTCGTAAATTTGATTTTTGGTGTAATGTTGATTAATCTGATAGGTGCGCCTATCATGGCATTGATTACGAATACTTCCATTTGGGCTAGATTAACAAGTGTGGTGATCTTTCTTCCAGGTGATATCATTAAAGCGGTTATTGCAGCCATCATTGCGATATAGCTTAGAATAATCCCAGGTTTTACATAATTATAAATCAAGAGGAGATTTGATAGGATTATGAATGGTAATTATCTGGATAAGATATAAAAAACAGCACCAAGTAAACAACAATAAAATTTTGAAAAGAAGAGGGAAGTTTTATGCAAAGGATTCAAAATTCTAAAATGTACTTTATATTTATTCACATATTTTTGTTGATCTTATTATGTACCTCAATGTATGCCTATTCTCCATGGATTCGTACTAAAGTGAAGGAAATTCTCGAGCCTGCGGACAAAGTCTATACCATTGCTCATCGTGGCGCTTCGGGATATGCTCCTGAGAATACTATACCTGCATTCGAACTAGCCATTGATATGGATACCGATTATATCGAGTTAGACATTCAGTTAACTAAGGATCGTGTTCCTGTTGTTATTCACGATGAAACTATTAATCGTACGACAAATGGAACGGGGTATGTTAAGAATTATACTTTAGAGCAGCTTTCGAAATTAGACGCTGGCTCTTGGTTTAACGAACAATATCCCATGTTTGCTAGGGAACAATATGCTGGATTACGTATTCCGACGTTAGAAGAGGTATTTGAAAGGTTTGGAAAAGAAGTGGACTATATGATTGAGATTAAAGATCCTGCTTTGTATCCGAATATCGAAACCATATTAAACGAACAAATTGAAAAATATAATCTGTCTGATCATGTTTCCGTACATTCATTTAGTGAGGCGAGTTTACGTAAGCTTCATTCGATTAACCCAGAGATCCCGCTTTATCAAATTGTTTGGTATAATATTCCGGTTTACAAAGTACCAGAGTCTTTTATCAATCGGGTGAAAACTTATGCAGTTGGTATTAGCCCTAACTTTCAAAGAATAAATTCCTCCTATGTCGCACAGGTGAAAAATTCGGGTCTAAAGGTATTTCCGTACACAGTGAATTATCAAGTGAATATGGACAAAGCCGTGGTTTGGGGCGTAGACGGGGTACATACCAACTTTCCTGACCGTTTTAATGAAGTGATTAAGAATAATAAGAAGTGAGGAAGTACGGAAACGGGAATTCAACTATCGGAAATTCATATGCCGAATACATCGATTTCAGAGACAGGATACCATGTTTTTGAATTTACGTCTTTAAAAAACACTTGAATAGTATAGGTGCCTTTTGTATTAAACGAATAAGTAAATTCGTTAGTTTTGAACCAAAAGTTTTCTTCACTTTTCTTAATTTGTTGATTATCGATAGTTTCTGTTTTATCTGCGGGATCAGTGATCGTAAGTTTTATATCTGAAATTTCTGTTTTTAAATGATCTACTTGTAATAAGGTTGAAAAGGCAAACCGAGCAGGGCTTTTTACCTTACCGAAAATCTCTCCATTGTTATCAAGCAATACCATGTTCACATTTGGCTTGTAGATTCGAACCGTTTTACTTGTTTCATCTAAAGCGATTAAAGCAAACAAATTTTTAGAGAGCTGTTCAACAGGTAAGAGAATTTCCCCCTCGGATATTACTGCTGCCTGTTTTTGTACCACATTATTGAAATATAATGAAACTTCTGATTGGTTCGATGCGGCATAAATCATTGTTCCCGGTAGAATCATTATGCAAAGTGCTAATATAGTCAGTTTAATTATTTTTCTCAATGAAATCTCCTCCTATATTTTTGTTATGTTAATTATACCCATAAGATGGAAGATAGTTTCTTTTATGCAATTAATAAAATAAAAAAAGGTCAGTAGAGGGGATTACCCTTTCCTGACCTTTTTGATGTTAAAATTAAGGAGCGATAGCAAGTAGAAGACTGCTTCCTTTGTTCACCCTAACTAGAACCCTCTCACACTGCTTGGGGGTACTTTTCTATGTTTTTTGAAAGTCCGGCTGAAATAGTAGATATCACTGAAGCCAGTTGTGGTAGCGATTTCAGAAATCGTTAACTGGGTATGCCTTAGCAAATAATCTGCACGGTCTAAACGGACAGCATTTATATATTCCGATATCGTATGACCAGTTAATTCCTTGAAGAGACGACTGAAATGGAAGCGGCTTAGCCCTGTTAGAGCCGCAAGTTCGTCAACTTGAATGGGCTCCTGGTAATGGGTATCGATATAACGCAAAACAGGTGCGAAGCGTTCAACGGTTTGAATACGTCTTTCTTGCTCAGCCTGTGAGAGTACGGTGACGATATGTCTGCGCAATAGCAACGTTAGCAGGCGGTATAGCTCGGACTTCACGGCCAGCTCATATCCAAATTCGCGAAGTTCCAGTTCCCGAATAATCGCCAGCGCACAGTCTGTAATGTGCTGATCCCCCCGGATATGATTACGTAACAGCAGCTGGTTCTGCTGAATCGGGGCGATGAACTTGGTCTCGGCAGCGTCGCTTACCGCACTATGCAGCAAAGAAGTATCTGCAATGATCGCATAATACAATAAATCAGAAGAAGCGCTCACCCCATAATGCAGCTCGTTGCTGTTCACAGCAACTAAATCACCAGCCCGTACGTTGATCGGTGTTCGTCCGCATTCAAAAACAGCCTCACCGCTTTCGATAAACAGAAACTCAAGATGCTCATGCCAATGATGTGGGAACAACAAAACTCCCTCTTGGTTGAAGCGCTGGGTATGTACTTTAATCGGAAACTCGGGATCCGGCATGTCCATGGGTTCCTGTAGATGTTTATCATAGTCCAACATTTATTGACTGCACCTCCTATAGCACAATTGTACAAATGAAACCGCAAGGTTCTGCATGGTGTTTAGGGTTGAAATCATTATAATACGAATCATAACCTATGCAAAATAAAGGAGAGAGTATTTATGGATATGATCAAAATTGGCGTAATAGGAACCGGCTCTATCTCCAGCATGCACTTAAGTGCTTATCGGAATAATCCGCAGACAATCATATATGCGGTTTGTGACCTGAATGAAGAGCGTGCACGAGCTGTTGCTGCTGAGTATAACGTGGAGAACGTATACACGGATTATCGTGAATTGCTGGCTAATTCCGAAATAGATGCAGTCAGCATCTGCACATGGAACAACTCTCATGCTGAGATTAGCATCGCGGCACTTGAGGCAGGCAAACATGTACTTGTGGAAAAGCCCCTTTGCCGCACGGTTGAAGAAGCACTTCAGGTTCAGCAGGCAGTGGAAAAGAGAGGTAAAATTTTACAAGTAGGCTTTGTACGACGTTATGACTCTAATGCCCAGCTTCTTCAGACATTGGTGGAACAAGGAGAATTCGGTGAAATCTACTATGCGAAGGCAACGACGTTCCGGAGACTTGGTAATCCCGGCGGCTGGTTCAGTGATATTGAACGCTCCGGCGGCGGACCATTGATTGATATCGGCGTCCATGTGATCGATCTATGCTGGTATTTGATGGGCCGTCCGAATCCAGTATCAGTAAGTGCCAATACTTACCGGAAGCTCGGCAATCGTTCCAATATCAAGAACCTTTCTTTCTATAAAGCCGCTGATTACGACGCAGCGAACAATACGGTGGAAGATTTAGCAAATGCACTAATTCGTTTTGAGAATGGAGCTTCGCTGATGGTTGATGTTAGCTTTACATTGCATGCCAAAGAAGACGAGCGCTCGGTCCGCCTGTACGGTGACAAGGGTGGGTTTGAAATTGATCCTGAGATAGTCCTCGTCAAAGAACAGTCGGATACGATCGTCAATATCTATCCGCAGACCGATCATAAGGGGTTTGAGTTCAACAGTGCATTTCAAAATGAGATTAATCACTTTGCGAACAACATCAGCAACGGCTCTACACCGATTAGTCCTGTGCAGGACGGTGTTACAATCATGAAGATTCTCGGCGCGATCTATGAATCCGCTGCCAAAGGCGAAGAGGTGAAACTATGAAGCTAGGAATCAGTACCTACAGTTTGCATTCAGCTTTTTCAACGGGTGAGCTTACGCTTGAAGGAGTCATTGAGACGATCGCCGATCTGGGCGCGGAGCATGCGGAGATTGTACCCTTGGGCATCAATTTGGTTGAGAATCCTGAGCTAATTGATCAGATTGTACGTACGGCAGCAGGTCGTGGACTAGAGTTGTCTAATTATGCTATCGGGGCGAATTTTGCCGGTCTGGCGACAGCGGAAAGACAGCGTGAAGTCGAACGGGTAAAGCGGGAAGTAGACGTCTGCGCGGCATTAGGCATTCAGCGGATGCGGCATGATGTAGCCTCGTCAAATGATCTATCTATTGCGCACTTTCTGGAAGAGCTTCCACATTTAGCTGAAGCCTGTCGAGAAATTGCCGATTATGCCGCAGGTTTGGGCATCACGACCAGTGTGGAGAATCATGGATACTTTATTCAGCACAGCGATCGTGTACAGGCGTTGGTTCACGCAGTAGGAAGAGATAACTTCCGTACAACACTCGACATTGGTAACTTCCTGTGCGCAGATGAGAATCCGCTTATTGCTGTGACTAACAATATTAAGCTTGCTTCGATGGTACATTTCAAAGATTTCTATATTCGTCCGCAGGATCGCCAGCCTGGCGAAGGCTGGTTCCAGTCTACTGGTGGGAACTGGTTGAGGGGTGCCATCGTTGGTCAAGGAGACATCGATATGCCGAGTGTCATTCGAACCGTTAAGGAAAGTGGCTACGATGGATATATCTCTGTAGAATTTGAGGGAATGGAAGAGTGCCGTAAGGGGACAAGACTTGGGTTAGAATACATCAAGCGGGTTTGGAACCAAATCTAATTCATTTTAAAGGAGGATTATTACCATGGTTAAACCAATTATCACTAACAAAATCGGCGTTATCGTAGACAGTTTTCAGGTCGGAGTAAAAGAGGGGTTGCGCAAGGCAAAAGAAGCAGGGGCTGATGGAGTTCAGATTTATGCGGTACAAGGTGAATTTGATCCCGCTAACCTTTCTCCTTCAGCCCGCCGTGAATGGAAGGAATACATCGCTTCACTGGGCCTCGAAATCTCTGCCCTCGTTGGAGATTTAGGCGGACATGGATTTCAGGACCCTGCACAGAATCGTGCCAAAATCGAAAAGTCCAAACGCATTATGGAGCTGGCCAAGGAGCTAGGTACAGATATCGTAACTACACATATCGGTATTGTTCCCTCTGACCACACCAGTGAAATTTATGAAACCATGCACATCGCCTGTGAGGAACTAAGCAGATACGCGCATGAGATGAATTCTTACTTTGCGATTGAGACTGGGCCAGAACCCGCTGCGCGTCTGAAGACGTTCCTCGACGGTTTGGGTTCCAAAGGGGTTTCTGTTAATTTTGACCCGGCCAACATGGTGATGGTGACTGGTGATGATCCCGTGCAAGGTGTTCATACACTAAAAGACTACATTGTACACACCCATGCTAAAGATGGTCTCAAACTTGCCGATATCGATCCACGCGATGTTTACGGTCAATATGGTTATGAAGCACCCGCATTAGACCATGAGAAGATGGCTGAAATGGCCGAGACCGGCTCGGCGTTCCGTGAAGTTCCACTTGGAGCAGGTTCTGTCGACTGGAACAATTATCTGCAAGCGCTGAACGACATCGGTTATACAGGTTTCCTGACCATAGAACGGGAAGTTGGCACTAATCCAGAGGAAGATATCCGCCAGGCTGTGAATTTTTTAAAGGCTTTTCGGGTCTGAGCATGGTAGTAATAATGATTAAATAGTTCATCCAACCTTTGGGATAAAAGAGAAGCTGCCTTACAGGAGAACAGGCCTGTACGGTGGCTTTTTTTATTGCTACAAACAATTTTACATAGTTCAGGATAAGAATCTGATCCAATTGCTAATCTCATTTATTGCAACTTTATCCTCTATTTGGCGTTAAAGAAGAGAGAATACGAAGGGGGAGCCTATATGAAAAAGATAAATCTACTAGCCCTTTTAGCAGTCATTTCAGTAATCATTGTTGGATGTTTCAATACAGGGAATAAGGATAAAGTGAATGAAACCCTGATCGATCTGAGCTCTGTTAATTCCATAACAATCCAGAACGATAGCGGTGAATCCATGACCATAACGGACAATAATTTAATAGAACAATTCAATGAAGCCATACATACTGCTGAGTATGACAGCGCCAAGCTTGATATTGCAGCACCTGATTATGAAGCTACTGTTGAAATGAAGAATAATGAAAACGAAAAGTTCTCATTCTGGATTAAGGGCGAGAATAGTGGTCTTTTCACCAAATCAGGACAAAATGGACATTACAAGCTGCCGGAAACAAAAAAAGTAGTTTTACTTGATTTATTTCAACCCAATGAGCAACAAGTAGAAGCCGATAATCTAAAAATTGACGAGGAAATTAAGCGAATCACAGTAGCGAAATCTCTAGCACATGGTTCAGTGAATGCTAACATAAAGGCTGAATACATAGATCATGAAAGCATAGAAACTTTCGTCCGAGCCATCCGTACCGCTGTACAAATACCAGGAAATTTAAATACCGCAACGCCTAACTATGATATTGTTCTAATTTCAAATAATAATAAATATGCCTTTCATCTATGGATTAACGAAACAAGCGAGCAAGGCATGTTAATGAATGTGAACGAAACAAGCACAGGCTACACACTTACTAAGGAATCAACTATCGAGTTAAAAAAGCTTATATTCTTGGAAGCAAACTTTAAGGGGCTGGAGTTTAATGCAGTACGGAGCTCAAATGGAGAACTGGTGGCTAAACCAATTGGCATAACCGAAAATAACTATCTATTAAACGGTGGGGCAGTGGTTGAATTACAAGGAATCTTATATCATACCATTCATTTTTTCTATGGCGACCATAATGCAGTTAACGCTTTACTAGCCCATGATCCTGCTACGAATGAGGTGATGGTGAAATGGAGCGATGAGCTGATCGATACCGATAACCGTTGGAACAATGCATTTATGAACAACTATAATATGCTAATCAAGTTGGACGAGGATCATCTATTATTTCTGGAATCGGATCTGACGAAAGAAGCTGGGAAATATCATTTGTCCTCTTATAATGTTGTTACAGGAGATATTGAGCGACTTCGGGAAGACTTTTGGCCGCTTTCTGATGATTCTGACTACATCTATAAATTCCAGTGGAATGCGGATGAACAAATATTATTTATGCAAAGTTACCTCGGCAATGTATGGTTGTTTGATCTGAGGAAAGGAAAGGACGATGTGCATCTTCTAAAATATCCGGTAATCCCTCACTCGACGACCGGTGCGCCATCCCTGTTTCTTTCACCAACCTTTAAGAGATTTGTACATGATGATGAGAGCGGCCAATTAACCTTTTACGATAATAAAGGAGCTTCGCTACGCACTGTAGCTTTACCACAAGAGCAATATGTACCTTCTGAGAAAATAAAGTGGAACCCGGCGGGCACGATTGCCTGGATGGATACAGCAGAGATGAACCAAAACCGAATCCATGACATCGATATCGATTATTTGAAAATCGTTCCCCAAAAAATTGATTTTTATAATCAGGATGGGCTTCCCATCGGCTCCATTAAGACTGAAAGCGACCAAGAAGATGCAGCGGTTGAAGTTGTAGGATGGATGGACGCTAATGTAGCTGTGATAAAATCCTATTCCGTAGAACTTTTGTACAAGGATACTATAGGACTGAAGGTTAAGAATGTTTCTTATTATCTCTATGATGTAAAGAAGAAGCAGGAGGGGGCTAGCTTTTCGTCCATCCCCGCCAAAGCAACTGTAATTTTAGATCATCACCTGGATGATGCTGATAATGAAGGCAATATCACTGTGAGTTTTAAAGAAATTACCTATAAAAAAGGAAATTAAATGAGCCTCGGAAGTTCGCCGCAATGATCACATAAGATCATTGGGAAGCTTCCCGAGGCTTCTTTTTTATAATTTCAAGACAATGCTTAAGAATGCGTTATATTCATCGAGTTAGTCTGTACTTGAATTTTATAATTATCCTGCTGAAGTACGGACGGAAGTCTGTAGGTCTAGTTGGAAGCCCTGTACCAGGGTTTCCCCGTTCATAAGATCGGTCTCATACGCCCGTTTGAAGCCTAAGCGATAGTAGAGCTTGATTGCTGAAGCCATCATTTCTGAGGTATGCAGATTTAAAGTGGTGGCACCCAACTCGCTAGATCTCCTAGCAGCTTCATGAATTAGATGGGTTGCAACGCCGAGGCCGCGAGCGGATGGGGATACGGCAAGCAAGCGTAGGATAGGGGAGTGAATGCCTAGCTCTGGTTTACCGTAAGCCGTTTCCGAGGAGCTAAACAAGAGCGCGCTACCAATGATTTTCTTGTCGATTTCAGCGATGATCCGCACGATCGGGGCATCGCCATGGACAGATTTAAGAAGTGATTTCCGGTACGCTAGCCACAACGGCTCGGGCATGATTTCCGAATATTGGTGGTAAGCGTCCAGTATCACTTCAGCGATGGCATCACGGTCATTATTCTCAGCTTCACGGATAATAATCTTTTGTGACATAATCTCGCGATCCCCTTTCAGTTAATGTAGAGTTCATACGAATGAAGTCATTATAAACGATAATTCCGAGTTATATAAGGGGTATTTGATTATTTTGATAAATGAATAGAAAAGCTCTATATGAAATAAACACAACAGTCGATTATAAAGGGATTCACTATAGCTTCTGTAGTTTCGAATTTTAAATTATTTATCATTTATGAATGAAATTTTGTGGAAATCCGATTATTTTACACGGAATTTAAGTTGACAAAAAATAGGGGGGTGCATAAGATATAAACAAAATCTATAGGAAAGCATCGTTCTATTTCATTGTTTTTTCATCGGAATAGTAAAATTAATATTAGTTTAGGGGGAGTAGGGATGAACATTGAAAATATTGAGGCTTTTGTCTACATTAACCATTATGGAAGCTTCAATAAAGCGGCCGAAGTCCTATATATCTCTCAGCCGACAGTTACGGCACGGATTCAATCGCTCGAAAGGGAATTGGATTGCAGAGTGTTTGATCGGTTAGGTAAGCAGATTAGCCTAACGGATAAAGGTAAGCAATTTCTTCCCTATGCCCAGCAGATTCTCCAGATCTATCAGAACGGTAAATATCAGGTTCAGGCCAAGGGGCTTATTCCAAATGAACTGAGGATCGGCAGTACTGTCTCGGTATCCAATTATTTAATGCCGCATCTGATGCTTCATTTGAAGCGCAGGTATCCGCATATCACGATCAAGCTGACGACAGCTTCTACGGAAGTATTGATTGATAAGCTGAAATCGAAAGAGCTAGATCTGGCTTTTATCCGTAAGGTCGTAAATCCAGCCATTCAAGCCTTTCCTTTCTGCGAAGACCCCATTTCGCTGTATGTAGAGAAGGGGCATCGCTTAGCTAAGGCACAACGTACATCGCTGGAAGATATTCGCCAGGAGACGTTAGTCTTTTTTGAATGCGGGTCTTTGGATTGGATGCGACTGCACCGAGTATTTGAAAGCATGGAACAGCCGCCGAAAATTGAATATCAGGTGGATAACCTGGAGACAGCCAAGAAGTTGGTGTTGAAAAAAGCAGGTATCTGTTTCCTTCCGGCACTTAGTGTGCAAGAGGAAGTAGCGGCTGGGACGTTAGTACGGGTGGATATTGCGGAGACGGAAGGCATCTCCTTACGAACCAGCCTGATTTCACTAAATGGGGAGAACGCTGAATTCATAGAAACCCTGCTTGAACTCGGTATTGGTAAAACGGGAGATCGACTAATTGTATAGATGTATTAAAAAACTCTATTAGCGCATGGACACATGCAGTGATAAAGTTAATTGCATATAATGACGACTATTTCGATAGGAATTATAAATTTAATTTCGGAAGGATGGAGGGCTTGCGATGAGTGAGACATACAGACTGGCAGAACTGAAAGATGCGGAGATTTTGCTTGAGGTTACATATCGTGCGTATGAGCTGATTCGTGAGCTCGGGCTGCATTGGCCGGCGGCTACAGCTGACTTGGCACTTATTGAAGACAATATTGCTACGAATGAGTGTTATGTGCTTGAAGTTGATGGAACGATAGTTGCGACGATAACACTTTCAAAAGAAGAAGAGATTAAGAAGATTAGCCCACTGCCTTTTATTAAATGGTTTGCTGCTCATCCGGATTACAGTAACAGAGGTTATGGTGGAAAGCTTCTGGATTGGGTGGAAGAGCACATTATTGCTGGACAATTGGGTTCGGCTGCGGTCACGCTGGCAACGGCGAAGAAGCACCCATGGTTAGTTCAAATGTATGAACGCCGGGGGTATGAACGGTTTCTGGAACTGGATCAGCAGAATGGTGACGGCATTATGTATCTGATGAAAAAAACACTTTTAGATAAACCACAAATCATTCAAAGGGGATAGAACAATGAAAAAGTCCATTTCATTAGTAATTGCATCGTTATTGACACTGGCGATAGCAGGTTGCGGAAATAACAGCACGAACAGTAGTCAGAATGGAAATGCAGCCGAAGCTTCGGCAACGGTAAATGGTTCGACAAAGGTAACTAAGATCATCGTAGGCACGGGTACTGCTTTTCCGAAGGTCTGCTTCATAGATGAGAACGGCAAGCTTACAGGCTTCGATGTGGAACTGCTCAAAGAAATCGATAAGCAGCTGCCTGAATATGAATTTGAGTTTCAAACCATGGATTTCAGCAATTTACTGCTGAGTCTGGAAACTAAAAAAATCGACCTGGTTGCCCATGTCATGGAGAAAAATCCGGAGCGGGAGTTGAAATATTCTTTTAACAAAGAAGCCTATGCCCACTGGAGAAACCGCATCGTAGTGGCGAAGGATAATGATTCGATCCAATCACTGGATGATCTTAAAGGAAAAAAGGTATTAGTCGGTGCGACAAGCGCACAAGCGCAAATTCTGGAGAACTACAATAAAGAGCACGACAATGCGATTAATATCGTGTATCAGAACGGTGCAGCGAATGATACCGTCGCACAGATTAGTACTGGGCGTGTGGACGCTACGCTGGCTGCAGATTTTGTCCTGCCGATCATTGATCCGCAGAGTCAGCTAAAAGCTACGGGCGACGAGCTGTCCTCCGCGGACATTCTCTATGTTTTCCGTAAGGATGATGCCGATTCACAAAAGCTGTCAGATGCGATTGACAGTGCGATTAAAGAGCTGAAGACGGACGGAACACTGGGTAAGCTGAGCACGGAATGGCTGGGTGCGGATGTTACAGCGGATTCGGTTAAATGATTGAGCCGGTGAGCACGGGAAGGGAGGGAATATATGGGCGCACAGTTTGATATCAGTTTTGTATTTTCGTTTTTGCCTAAGTTACTAGGGACTTTAAGCACCACGCTTCTGATTGTCGCCTGTTCTCTACTGACAGGAATTATTGTCGGCTTTCTCGTAGCTCTGCCAAGACTTTATAAAGTGCCTGTGTTAAAGACCCTCTCCGAAATCTATATTTCTTTTTTTCGGGGAACTCCGATTCTTATCCAGCTCTTCTTGTTTTATTATGGTCTGCCTGAAATCATGAAGCTGGTCCATGTGGATATGACCCGAACTCCAGTACTTGTCTTTGTTATTCTAACCTACGGTCTGCATACGGGAGCATACATGTCTGAAATGATTAGGGCTTCTGTGATGGCGGTGGATAAGGGGCAGGTGGAGGCTGCATATGCTGCGGGGATGACGGGGTTTCAAGCTTTTACACGAATCGTGCTGCCCCAAGCGCTAGGTATAGCAGTTCCTGTATTCTCTAATCTAGTAATTGCACTACTGAAAGATACATCATTAGCTTTTACCCTCGGGGTGATGGAAATGTCAGGTAAAGCTCAGACGCTTGGCAGCTTAACACAGCATTTTATTGAAACCTATATCGCGCTTGCGCTTATCTATCTGGTTATCAGCTTTACGATTGAGAAGCTGCTGCTTGTAGCAGAACACCATCTGCTACGGCATGAAAGACGAAATACGCCTGAGAAAAAATTGTTTAAAATCAACAAAAGCTGGTCCTACCGACGCATCATTGCAGAACTGGGACCGGGCAAAGGAGGCACCGGATTATGAAACTGGACCCCTCGTTTATATGGACTGCTCTGGTACAAATTCTGAGTGCAATTCCTACGACCTTATATATTACAGTTGTCTCTGTATTGATTGGTTTTGTGATTGGAGTGGCTGTAGCCTTGATCCGGCTATACAGAGTTCCACTTCTGCATCCGCTGGCCGTCGGTTATGTTACGTTCATCCGCGGGACACCGATGCTGACGCATCTGCTGCTTATATATTTTGGGCTTCCTGAGCTGATTGATGGTCTGGCGGTGCATTTCGGCTGGAGCTTTAGGTCGGTTTCGATTCCGATGATCGGTTTTGCTTATATTTCGTTCTCGATTACTGCTGGAGCTTATATGTCCGAGGTCGTCCGTTCCGGTCTGCTCGCTGTGGATCGTGGTCAGCTAGAAGCGGCCCACTCTATCGGTATGACTACGCCCCAAGCACTAAAGCGGATTGTTTTTCCTCAAGCGCTGGCGGCAAGTCTGCCTAATCTTTCGAATTCAGTAATCGGTATGCTGCACGGATCTACCCTTGCTTTTACGGTTTCGGTGGTGGATATCAATGCTAAGGCACAGATTGTGGCTTCAACGAACTGGAAGTTTTTCGAGGCATATCTGGCGGCAGCACTGATCTTCTGGGCACTAACATTTCTGATCGAACGCGTGACATCGGTCATTGAGAAAAGGATTAATCTGTACAATCGAGGTGGAGTAGCATGATCAAACTTGCGCAAATTTCGAAGTCATTCGGTCGGAATCAGGTGTTAAACAATATAGATTTAACGGTGACGAAGGGAGAGGTTGTCGTCATTCTCGGCCCCAGTGGCTCCGGCAAAACGACTCTCTTACGTTGCGTGAATTATCTGGAGAAGCCAAGCAGCGGAGAGATCGCCATTGGCGATTTCAAAGTGAACTGCAAACATGCCCGCAAAAAGGAGATTCATCAGCTTAGGCAAAAAACGGCAATGGTATTTCAGCAGTACAATTTGTTCCGTCATAAAACCGCGCTGGAGAACGTGATGGAAGGCCTGTTAATTGTCAAAAAGCTTCCGAGGGACGAAGCGAGAAAGCGGAGCATAGCACTGCTTGAAAAGGTTGGTCTTGCCAGCAAGCTGGATGCTTACCCGAGTCAGCTGTCCGGAGGTCAGCAGCAGCGTGTAGGGATTGCCCGAGCCTTGGCGCTTGAGCCAGAGGTTATATTGTTCGACGAACCAACATCGGCGCTGGACCCTGAGCTAGTGGGTGAGGTGCTGGCTGTTATCCGAAAAATTGCCAAGGAAGGCATCACAATGATTGTAGTCACCCATGAAATGGGGTTTGCTCGTGATGTGGCGAATCATGTGGTTTTTATGGACGGAGGCGTCATTGTTGAAGAAGGAACGCCGACAGAGCTGTTTAATCATCCGCGCGAAGAAAGAACGAAGCAGTTCCTGAAGCGAATCACACCTGAATTTAACTATTCCATATAGGAGGAAAAACAATGGCTATTACAATCAGCGTACTTGATCAAAGTCCGATCTATCCGGGAGAAACGCCAGAGGAAGCATTCCAGCATACCATTAAGCTGGCACAACTGTCTGAAGAGCTTGGATTTCATCGATTCTGGGTTTCCGAGCATCATGACTCTGAGCAGGTAGCCGGTTCTTCTCCAGAAGTACTCATCTCACATCTGCTGGCCAAAACAGAGCGCATCCGCATTGGCTCCGGTGGCATCATGCTCCAGCATTACAGTCCGTACAAGGTGGCGGAGAACTTCAATGTGCTGTCTACACTGGCTCCTGGCCGAGTGGATCTCGGAGTGGGACGCGCTCCCGGTGGACTCCCGCGCAGCACACAAGCGCTTCAGCAGGAAAGAACCGAATCCCCTAGCTTAACGGACAAAATCATCGAGTTGGAGAAATATGTGCATAACCGGCTCGAAGAAAACCACCCGCTGGCTGGTTTGAAGGCAGGTCCCCTTCCTGGTATTCCGCCTGAGCTGTATGTGCTTGGCGCGAGTGTAGGCAGTGCAGAGATTGCTGCTGAACTTGGATTACCTTATGTGTTCTCCCTATTTATTAATAGCGATAAGACAGTAGCGCTAGATGCTATTCGTGCTTACCGAAGCGGTTTTGTTTCTTCACAGGGCAGACAACCGCAAGCAATTATCGCTTTAGCACTAGTGGTGGCTGAGACCGAAGAGGAAGCGAAAGAACTGGCGGGCGCACATAAGTTGATTCGGATTCAGCTGGCAAGCGGGAAGAAGCTAACCGTTGGAACCCGGGAACAGGCGGAGGAGTTTGCCCGCCAGAGCAATGAAGCATACACGATTGAAGAGTTGGAACCAGAGATTACCAAAGGAACAAAGAACTCTGTACGTGAACAGCTGTTGGCACTTTCAGAGGCATCCGGTGTTGAGGAGTTCATCATAACTACGAATGTGCAGCCTTTTGACAAAAGGTACCGCTCCTTTGAGCTCCTGAGCGAAGCAATCGCTGAAGTGCCGGCAGAGGCATAAGCGGGCGGATCAGGATCACACAACAAATCGTTTAAAGGAGGGTGACTGTATATGACTAGTAAAGCTAAAGAGCTGAGTGCGGAAGCGCTTGGAGAAGAATTAATCGGGATACGCCGTCATCTGCATCGGCACCCGGAACTGTCGAACGAAGAATATGAGACAACAAAATATATTATTTCCCTGCTGGAGGGGGCAGGAGTCAGGGTCGTAGATTACGGTCTGTCTACCGGAGTGATCGCAGAAATTGGGGGCAAGCAGCCCGGTCCGGTCATCGCGCTGCGCGCAGATATCGATGCCTTGCCAATCCAGGAGGAAACTGGAGCAGCTTATGCTTCGTTGTATCCCGGCAAAATGCATGCCTGCGGACATGATTTCCATACGGCTGCCTTGATCGGTGCCGCCTATCAATTGAAGCAGCGAGAGGGTCAGTTACTAGGAACGGTACGCCTGTTGTTTCAACCGGCTGAAGAGAAGGCGCAAGGGGCACAGCGGATCATTGCTAGCGGGGCGCTAGAAGAAGTCCGGGCAGTAATCGGGCTGCATAACAAGCCGGAACTGCCAGTCGGAACGATCGGTATTACGGCGGGCCCTTTAATGGCAGCGGCTGACGGGTTTGTGATTGAAGTTCAGGGTGGCAGTTCTCATGCTGCCGTTCCAGAAGCTGGGATAGACCCGATTGTAGCTGTTTCGCATATCGTGACTGCATTTCAATCCATTGTAAGTCGCAATGTCAGTCCCCTACAAAGTGCGGTGGTCAGTGTGACGCAGATTCACAGCGGAAATTCATGGAATATCATCCCCGAAAAAGCCGTGCTTGAGGGTACAATCCGTACCTTTGATGAAACGGTGCGCAGCAAAGTACTTGACCGCTTTCGGGAAGTGGCGACTGGTGTGGCAGCTGCTCTTGGAGCAAAAGCCACTGTCCGCTGGATCGAAGGGCCGCCTCCGGTTATCAACGACGCCGCCTTAGCGGCGTTAGGGGTAGAGTCGGCTGAAGCTCTTGGCTACCGAGCAGTCAAACCAGAGCTTTCACTGGCCGGAGAGGATTTTGCCTTCTATCAGCGCGTGGTACCGGGATTGTTCGTCTTTATAGGTACTGAAGGAAGCCAAGAATGGCATCATCCAGCCTTCAATCTGGATGAACAGGCACTGCCTGCGGCAGCACGTTTCCTTGCGGATGCGGCTGTACGTTCCCTTGAGTACTACGATTCCGGTGGAGGTGCAGAATTATAGCTGAACATAAGAGTTACGATGTAATTATCGTAGGCGCAGGCTCGATGGGCATGAGCGCTGGTTACAATCTTGCGAGGCGCGGAGTGAAGACGCTACTAGTGGATGCATTCGATCCTCCACATACACAGGGCAGCCATCACGGGGAATCCCGGCTGATCCGGCATGCTTACAGCGGTGACCCCGCCTACACTGATTTAGCTTTACGGGCAGATACACTATGGAAAGAAGCGGAACTGTTGAGCGGAACAGAACTCCTTGTCCGCTCAGGTGTCTTGAATCTCGCGGATAGCGCAGTGTATTCCTTCAACGGTCGTCTCGAAGAAGCGAAGAAACGGAAGGTGCAGGTCCATCATCTGGATGCCGAAGAGATCCGGCGGCGCTGGCCGGCATTGAACATACCAGAATCATTCGCGGCAATGTATGAACCAGATGCCGGATATTTGTACAGCGAACGCTGTATTTCCGCCTACCGTCAGCTTGCCCTTGGACATGGTGCGGAACTGTTGACGAACACTCCAGTAGTGAATGTCACCGCTCGCGAAGGCAGCGTTACGGTTCATACGACACATGGCGATTATCACGGAGCGGCAGCTATTCTTAGTGCCGGAGCTTGGTTTGGCAAATTGGCACCTTTTGTACATTTGCCGATTAAAGCAATCCGCAAAGTTGTGGGCTGGTTTGAGAGCTCCCCTGCTTTTACTGCTGGTAATTTCCCTGGCTTTACGTTAGGAGCAGAGGAAGGTGGCTATTACGGATTTCCCAGCATAGATGGAGCTGGCCTAAAGATCGGCCGGCATGATACAGGGCTGGAATGGAAGCCGGGTACACAGCTTGCCCCGTTCGGAAGTGAAGCCAGCGATGAGGGTGACCTCCGCAAGGTACTGGAGTCTTACATGCCCGGTGCAGCTGGTCGATTGCTAAAAGGTTCTGCATGTAAATATGAGCATACGCCTGATGAAGATTTCATTATAGACTGCCATCCGCTCCATTCCAATGTGCTGATAGCGGGAGGGTTTTCGGGGCATGGTTTTAAATTTTCTAGTGTTGTGGGTGAAATACTGGCTGACATAGCGATCGGTGGAGTTACAACTCATAACATCCAGCCTTTTTCGTTATCTCGTTTCGCACCACAGGATCATTCGCGAACAAGTCATATATTGGAGGGGATTTAATGAGCAGAGTTCAAATCAGTGATTATCTAAGGACGTATCATCAATTAGTAAAGTCGACCGCCGGGTTAACGGAGGAACAACTGAAATGGAAGGCAGAACCCGCCAGTTGGAGTGTGACTGAGGTACTGACTCATCTGGCTGATCACAGCATCGTAGTTTCGTTCCGCATTCGTGATATTCTCGCTGCTACGACTGCACAGCTTCCAGTCTTCAATCAGGATGCTTGGGTCAGCGGTCAGTACGCCAACAGCGGCAATGCTTCCGACAATCTGGAGCTGTTCCGCAGCCTGCTTTACTATAACAGCCTTTTGTTTGAACGGCTTAGCGAAGAAGATTGGGAGAAAAGCGGAATTAATTTCAAAGGGGAGACCGTGAAAATTTCCGATATCGTGCACGGCTTCACTGGACATGTGGAGAGACATCTTGGTCAGATCGAGCGAATCAAACAGGGCGCAGCTAATGCATCGTTTGTGCAATGATTGCTTCCGAAGTCAGTTTTGCATGAAGTGAAATCAAGGAAGCTTATGCTCACAAAACTTTTAGGAGGAATGAACATGACCAAACCAAGACAACTGAAGCTGGGTGCACTGCTGCATGGGGTAGGGGGCAGCACGTCGATGTGGCGCCATCCAGATGCCAAACCAGATGCCAGTGTAAACTTTGAATTATACAAAGAGTGGGTACAGAAGGCAGAAGAAGGCAAGTTGGATCTGATCTTCATCGCAGACGGTCTGTACATTAATGAAAAGTCCATTCCTCATTTCCTTAACCGGTTTGAGCCGCTGACTATTCTTAGCGCACTCGCAGCCGTCAGCACTAACATCGGTTTAGTTGGTACCTTGTCTACCTCGTACAGTGAACCATTTACCGTAGCGCGTCAATTCGGCTCACTGGATGTAATCAGCGGCGGCCGGGCCGGCTGGAATGTGGTGACTTCACCTCTGGAAGGTTCTGCGTCAAATTACAGCAAAAAAGAGCATCCTGACCATGGCAAGCGCTACCGCATTGCCACCGAATATTTGCAGGTGACACGCGGACTATGGGATTCTTGGGAGGATGATGCGTTTGTACGAGACAAGGAATCAGGTGTATTCTTTGATCCGCAAAAAATGCATACCCTGGACCATCAAGGAGAGTTCTTCTCTGTGAAGGGGCCGCTGAATATTGCTCGTTCGAAACAGGGGCAGCCAGTTGTATTTCAGGCAGGATCCTCGGAAGTCGGTAAGAATTACGCCTCCAAGGAAGCAGATGCTATCTTCACTGGACACGAAACGCTAGAAGATGCCCAAGCATTCTATAACGATGTTAAGACACGGGTAGCTTCGTTTGACCGGAATCCGGATGAAGTGCTGATCTTCCCTGGAATTGCTCCAATCATCGGTGACACGCCTGAGGAGGCAGAGCGCAAGTACCAGGAGGTTGCTGGCCTTGTAACGATTGAGAATGCACTGAACTACTTAGGCAGATTCTTCGAGCATCATGATTTCTCGCAATATCCACTGGATGAGCCGTTCCCTGAGCTTGGTGAGTTGGGGCGCAATAGCTTTCAGAGCGGCACGGATAAAATCAAAAAGGATGCGAAGGAGAAAGGCTTGACGCTTCGACAGGTTGCCTTACAATCGGCTACCCCACGCAGCAGCTTCATTGGCACACCGGAGCAAGTAGCTGATCAGATTCAATCTTGGTTTGAGAGTGGTGGGGCAGATGGATTTATGATCGCGGCTGCCGTCCCTAACGGACTAGAGGAATTCATCGATCGGGTGGTGCCGATTCTGCAGGAGCGGGGTTTGTTCCGCACTGAATACGAAAGTGACACGCTGCGTGGAAACCTCGGCATACCGTTGCCGGAGAACCGTTATTCCAAAGCTTCTCAACCAGCAGGGCAAATTTGACGGTTGATCCAGTATTCGCAATCCACCAAAACTCGAATATTGCGGAGATGATGCATTACGTCGGCCAGCTGCAGGATGAAATGATTGAATACCGTCGTGATTTGCATGCCCATCCGGAGCTACTGTATGATGTCGTCCGCACTTCTAATAAAGTAGCAGAATTGTTAGAGGAGTGGGGGATCACAGTACGGAGAAATGTCGGCAAACATTTCGGAATGGGAGTGGTCGGCCTCCTGCAAGGCTTAGCAGACAATGGCAATAGTGGGCCTACTCTTCTTCTAAGGGCTGATATGGATGCCCTGCCGATACAAGAGTGCAATGAGTTACCTTACAAGTCAGTCAATGACGGCATCATGCACGCCTGTGGCCATGATGCCCATACCGCTATGCTGTTGGGGGCTGCCCGAACCTTGGCAGCCTTCCGGGAACGATTGATGGGTACGATCATTTTCGTCTTCCAGCCAGCTGAGGAAGGCGCGGTCAAGAGTCCGCTTGATGGAAGATTACTCTCAGGCGGCCGCGATCTCATTGAGGATAACGTGCTGGAAGGTGTCGACTATGCCTACGCGCTACATGTCATGCCAGAGCTTCTGGTAGGAACGCTTGGTATTCACCCTCATGATGCCATGGCAGCGTCAAGCCATTTTAAGGTGGAATTTCAGGGAACATCCGGTCATCATAGTGCTCCGCACAGAGCTGTAGATGCGATCCAGATGGCGGCACGATATATAGGAGAGATTAACGGAATGATGGCTAATCGAATCGATCCGCAGGAGGCGGCGGTGTTGGCCTTCGGAACGTTGCAGGCTGGTACTGCTGTTAATGTGATCGCTGAACACAGTGAACTGACAGGAACATTCAGAGCGTTTACCAAGACGACGGTAGCTGCAATTACAAATGGTTTACAGCGCCATGCTGCAGCTATAGCTGAGTCTTACGGAGGGAAATACAAGCTGGAGCTGCGTGAAGGAATTGCAGTAGTGAACAACGCGGAAGCGGTTCAGCAGGTGCTTCACGCAGCCCGTGCAGTTCTAGGAGAGGACCAGGTAATACTGCTGGAGCAGCCAAGTCTGGCTGGTGAGGATTTTGGTTGGTATCTTGATAAAGTTCCTGGTGCCTTCGCCTTTATTGGTTGCGGTAATAAGGAGAAGGGAATAGTCCATGCTATCCATCAGCCACAGTTTAATATCGATGAAGCGATGCTAGGTCATGGTGCGAGGATACTGGTTAGACTCGCAATACAGCATAATGGATCGGCCAGCGGCAAACAAAAGTAAAAGGTACCCCAATGGGATACCTTTTACTTTTGTTTAGGCTTGTCAACTCACCAGAAATACGTTCCGAATGTGTAACCGTTTTTCCCAAAGAATGTTATCTCCCCGCTTGTCACGCCCTCAGGAATGTCAAAAAACATGCCTTGTTTACCCGAGATATCATAGGTGTGAGTTACTCTCTTATCATGAACTTTGTAACTTACCTCGAAATGACTGAATTGCTTCTTAAGACCTTGATCGAACATACCGACACTAACGAGTTGTCCGCTCCTCTTCACTTGGACGTCGTCTCCATCATCCCCCATGCCTAAATCCATACTCCAGTCCAAACTCCCGTTTTTTAAACGATCGACGTATTTCAACGTAAGCGATTCTACGCCATCTTCCTCTTCGATATGTAAGAGTACAGCTGTATATTTATCAATAATCCGAGAATCCAGAACTGGGAGTCCGCTCAAAATAGCAAATTCAGTTAACTCCTGCTCTGTTATTGCCTCTCCTGAGGGGTCATCCAGCTCGATAGGCTTCATTCCTAGCCAATCATCCCACTCCTCAGGAGATTCGAGTTCAGCACGAAAGTCATCATCTGTGGTAATGATCGCTGTTCTAGTTGCTACATCCCAATCAACAGAGATTCCGATTCGTTCGGCAATAGCGCGCAATGGAACCATAATATCACTGCCGGAGAGATAAGGTGTAGGACTCTTCCAATCGATCCAGACATCAGAATCCTCTATCTCTTCGTTGTAATCGCTAAACATATAATCACTTTTATCCGGATAAATAGAAAGTGCTCCATTAAAATGTGAAATAAACACATGTGGATAAGAGTTATCTATAAACTTCGTAATATCGGCTTGAATGTCGGGATGCTCAAAAATGTGGGTTGGAACGAAGGTTTTTCCCTCTATTAACGTAGGCAACTCATCTTGAAAGGAAAAGTTTATGCCATTAATTGTGACGGAGGGTTGGATTACAGAACGTTTGATAGAATCGGATAACTTCGGTACAACCGAAGCCGATGCAAAGATCGGAGTCGAATTGGAAGCCGATAAGAAAAGAATAAGTAATACGTTCATGAAGCGGCGGTTGTGCATGAATACAATTCTCCTTTTTTTGTTTATCACTTTAATAATCAAATCAATATCCTAAATATACCATGTGGAGATTAGTATAGGGGATTCTTAGCACAAGGCTTAAATCGAGTAGTTTTTTCTTAACAGGATCATTAGTTTGACATTATGCAAGCACTTCACTATACTTATTATAGTGACTTACTTAATTATATTTAATCGACAAATCATAAATGAATTCTTACTTCTTAAAGAAAAGAGGATAATCATGGAACAATATCGGATCAATGCAGACAACGGCTTAGAGTTTGGACTTTATACATTAGGTGATCATCTAGCGAACCCTGAAACTGGGAGCCGAATATCTGCCAAACAACGCATACGTGAAATTATTGACTTGGCTCAATTAGCGGAGCAAGCAGGAATTGATTTTTTTAGTGTAGGAGAGAGTCATCAAGAGTATTTTGCTACTCAGGCGCATACCGTTGTGCTGTCAGCTATTGCACAGGCTACTAAGAAAATGAAAATAGGTAGCTCATCTACGATTATAAGCACCTCTGATCCGGTTAGGGTGTACGAAGATTTCGCTACAATTGATTTGATCTCAAATGGTCGAGCTGAAATAATAGCTGGCCGTGCCTCTAGAGTGGGGTTATATGAACTATTGGGCTATGATCTTAATGATTATGAGGAATTATTTGAAGAAAAATTCGACTTGTTATTAAAGATAAATGAAACCAAAGTTATGAATTGGAAGGGAGAATTTCGTAACCCTCTCAAAAATGCAAGAATCCTCCCCCGTCCTGAAGAGGGAAACTTACCGATATGGAGAGCTGTAGGGGGGACTTCTGCCAGTGCGATCAAAGCAGGAATTGCAGGTGTTCCTATGTTTTTGGCCCATTTAGGGGGTCCCGCAGTCTTGTTTAAAAGATCCATTGATGCTTATCGTGAAGCTGCAAGTCAGAACGGATTCGATCCGTCGAAGCTGCCTGTAGCGACTGCTGGATTCTTTTACGCGGATGAAACGACACAGAAGGCACAAAGAGCCTATTATCCATATATAAACGAAGGAATGAAATTAACCAATGGACGTGGTTTTCCTAAACAGGCGTTTGCTCAAGGAGCCGATCCCCGCGATGTTATGAATATTGGTAGCCCACAGGAAATCATTGAAAAAATTCTATATCAACATGAACTTTTCGGCCATCAACGATATATCGCACAAATGGATTTTGGTGGCGTACCTTTTGGAAATTTAATGAAAAACATAGATTTAATTGGTTCTGAAATTCTACCAGCTATTAAAAAATATACGGCAAAAAAATAAACTCCAGGAGGTCAGAATTATGAAAATCGTAGCATTATCAGGGTCAAAGATAGGATCGAAAACCAGAATCGCTATGAATTACACAATAAATTCGTTTCATGAAAAATACAAAGATGCAGAAGTTACGCTTCTAGATCTGGCGGAGTATGATGTTCAATTCAGCGATGGTCGCAATTATCTGGAATACGAAGGGGACACCAAGTACGTAATTCAAACGATCATGGAAGCAGATGTTATCGTAATCGGAACGCCTATATTTCAAGCTTCCATCCCAGCAACACTAAAGAATATATTCGATTTAGCACCCGAAAAAGCATTTCAACACAAGGTTGTAAGTATGCTCGTCACGGCAGGTTCTGCACGTCACTATCTGGTAGCTGAGCAGCAATTGAAACCGATATTGGCCTATATGAAAGCACAAATTGTTCAAACGTATGTATTTATAGAAGAGAAGGATTTTTATCGAAAAGAAATAGTAAATGATGATGTGCTATTCCGTATAGACCGCTTAGTGGAAGATACCTATGTACTTTCTGAGACCTATGCCAAAATTCGAGAGGCTGAAGAAGCTAAATATGGTTTCTAAGAAAGATCGAAATAGGCTAACATTTCGCAAACTAGTTACTATTTTCCAAGTCACCCTTCATCCTTTAGGATGAGGGGTTATTTGTACAATTTCGTTCCAATAAGGCTCCCAGCTGTTCTGCTAATACTTGATAGGTTACTGGTCTTTCGTTCGTAAACCACCATTCAACTACACCTACATACGAAGAAGCTACAAATTGTACGACTAGATCCTTATTTAATCCTTCGTTTTTACCCTTTGTGATATCCACTTCGTCTTTGAACTCTTCTATAAGAAATTCCAGAAAACGACTCCGGAAGAAAGGGGCTCCTTTACTAGCCAACATCATAGAGAAAAAGGCATAGTTACTCTCAAAGTATTCCGTCCAAATCACGGACCCCGTTACAAAATCCAAATCAGAGGCTGCTTCACATCTTTCACGAAGTTCATTGATATGCTTCTCGATAAGCTTATCAAGAAGATCATATTTATCCATATAGTGAAGGTAAATAGTACCACGGCTTACGTTTGCTTTATCTGAGAGTTCCTGAATGGTTATATCATCAAAATTTTTCACAGTCATTAGTTCAATGACTGCTGTCTTCACGGCTTCCTGTGTTTTTAAGATTCTTCGATCGACTTTAGACAATTTGCTCACCGAACTTTCTTTATTCATCAACAAAAGAGTAAGAATTCATTATATAACATACTATAACGGGCTCATCAATGGGACATCTGTTTATAAATTTATATAAAAGAATCGCGAATACGCAGTAGGAAATAAACAATTTCGATGGTTTTGTTTATTAATGTACAAATCGCATCAAATTAACAATTGGCACCAAATTTAATCCGATTATAATAATAGACATGTGATCATTATTGTAATTATGCGTATTAAATATTGGTTACAACTACTCATGTGCTAAGTATTCCAGCAGCAAAATCGGAATAAGAAGTTTAGGAGGAGATGATTATGAACAATCGCACATGGCTTATCACCGGTGTGAGCAGTGGTTTTGGTTATGAGATGACGAAACAGCTTCTTCAGAAGGGCAATAAGGTTATCGGTACTGTTCGTAACAAAAGCAAGGTCGCTGACCTCATTGAGAAGTATCCCGAAACCTTCAGTTGCGAGATTCTAGATGTGACCGATTTTCCAGCCATTCGAAATCTTGTCGATAGATCTTTTGAAAAGTTTGGACGTATCGACGTTATCATAAGCAATGCTGGTTATGGCCTTTTTGGGGCTGCAGAAGAACTCTCTGACGACGAGGTTAATCATATCATTGCCACGAATTTAACGGGGTCCATCCAGCTTCTTCGTTCAGCTATCCCGCATTTGCGCACTCAGGGTGGTGGACGCATTATTCAGATCTCCTCCTATGGCGGGCAGGTCGCCTTCCCAGGAAATTCGATGTACCATGCGACCAAGTTTGGGATAGAGGGCTTTTGTGAGTCCGTTGCTCAGGAGGTTGAAGCTTTCAACATCGGTATTACATTGGTGGAGCCGGGAGGAGCCCGTACCGAGTTCCGTTATGGGAGCGCACAGGTAGCGAAACTCATGACAGAATACGAAGGCAACCCAGCACATAACTTTTTGAACATGCTGGACGCTTCTAAGAGTTTAGCTCCTGGAGATCCTGTGCGGATGGCTGCCCGAATCATAGAAAGTGTTGAATTAGAACCGGCACCGATACGAATGATACTTGGATCTCATGCACTGGCAAGCACGATTTCGACCCTCAAAGCTCGTGTTGCCGACTATGAGAAGCAGACTGAACTGGCAGCTTCTACTGATTTTCCAGCGGGAGAGTAAGAGGATCGCAGTGCACTAATAATCATTAACTATAGGAAGAAAGTAGGAATCAACGATGAAAAATGAACAACTTAGTAGCAGCACTATTTTTCCTTTAGGGGAAAAGGTTAAAGCAAACTTTACGGGTGACGCTTATTTGCAAATGGTGTTTACAGATCCGAAGCCGCTTAATACCGCAATTGGTAATGTAACCTTTGCTCCAGGCGCACGCAATAACTGGCATGCTCATAAGGTTGGACAAGTTCTGTTAGTCACTGGTGGAAATGGCTGGTATCAGGAAGAAGGAGAACCTGCTCAATTGCTCGAAATAGGTGATGTGGTCAACATTCCAGCTAATGTGAGACATTGGCATGGCGCGACAAAGGATAGTTGGTTCGTTCATTTGGCTATGACTCCAGGCGAAACAGAATGGTTTGAAGCTGTCGAGGATGAATGGTTTGAAGCACTGTAAGAACTAAAACTCTTTTAAACATAGAAATGGAGGCTTGCTTTATGGAATATATCAAATTTGGAAATACGGGAATGGACGTCTCTCGGATTTGCCTTGGTTGTATGAGCTTTGGAAAAGTGCTGCCTGGAGGGCACCAATGGGTGCTCGATGAGGAGAACAGTCGTCCTATCATTAAAAGAGCGCTTGAGCTTGGCATCAATTTTTTTGATACAGCTAATATTTACGCAAGTGGTTCCAGTGAAGAGATTATCGGACGTGCGCTTAAGGACTATGCGAATCGGGATGAAATTGTACTTGCCACGAAGGTCTGGGGCCAGATGCGTCCAGGTCCTAATGGTGGTGGGCTTTCTCGAAAAGCTATTATGAGCGAAATAGATAACAGTTTGAAGAGACTTGGGACCGATTATGTGGATCTCTATATCATTCACCGCTGGGATTATAACACACCCATTGAAGAAACCATGGAGGCCTTGTATGATGTAGTGAAGTCTGGAAAGGCTAGATATATCGGTGCGTCTGCTATGTATGCTTGGCAATTCCAAAAAGCATTACATGTGGCCGAGAAAAATAGCTGGACTCGCTTTGTATCCATGCAAAATCACCTTAATCTCATCTACCGAGAAGAGGAAAGGGAAATGATGCCGCTTTGTCAGGATCAAAAAATTGCAGTAACTCCTTATAGTCCTCTGGCATCAGGAAGATTGATTCGCGATTGGTCGGAAACAACACGCAGATCCGAAACCGATCTCATTCAAAAATCAAAGTATGATTCAACCGCTGATGTAGATCGATTAATTGTTGAGCGAGTAGCATCGTTAGCAGAGAAACGAGGCGTACCACGTACTCATATCGCACTTGCATGGCTGTTGCAAAAAGCTTCTGTAGCTGCTCCAATTGTGGGCGCGACGAAAATTGCTCAGCTCGAAGATTCAGTAGATGCTCTAGCGGTGAAATTATCACCTGAAGAAATTTCATTCCTTGAAGAGTTGTATGTTCCACATCCAATAGTTGGAGCTCAGTAATGAAGACTGGTTAAGCTTGTCACTTAAACGTAGACCTTTTCGCCGTCTTTGTGCATTCGAATATTAAAATAAAGCCGATGATCTAAACCAAAAGATCATCGGTTTTTTGTTTGCTTAATAAGATAACGGACCATGTATCTCTTAACGTAATTCACTTGGAGTCCGTTGTTTAATCTGTTTAAATACTCTGTTAAAGGTACGGATATTAGTGAAACCGCATTCCAGTGCGATATCTAAAATGGATTTGTCTGTGGTCAGCAGCAGCTGTTCTGCTTGGTTGACTCGGATGTTGCTAAGGTATGCAATATAGCTCATACCCGAAAGACTCTTGAAGAAGCGGGAGAAATAAAAGAGGCTCATATTGGCTTGCCTTGCGGCGTCAGCAAGTGTGATGGGATGCATGTAGTTGACGTCGAGGTATTCAAGAACCCCTTGCATAATCTTCATGTTAGTGATGCGCCTTTTATCTTTCTGTGGATTAATCTTATCCAAGGGAACATGCCGTAAAATGAGTCCGCTCCACTCGTGCAAAAGGCCAATGATTACCTGTTCATGATATTCCAGCTTCTGATTATATTCGTCCATAAGTTCCTGCAGGATCTGAGAAAGACGGTTGTTGATACGCACTTCTTCTTCTCGTATAGCTCGTTTCTCCATAAATGGGGAAGTCAGCCTCACATTCAAAGGCCATCCACCAGGAAAGCCGATTAATGAAGGATTGAATATTACCATCATTATCTTGGAGCTGCTGTCTTTACTGTCATAGTAGTGGATGTCTCCGCTGCTGCATATAGCCATATCTCCCGCTTTCAAGATCCTCGTTTCGGAGTTAATTCCCATCCGAATTGAACCTTCAAATACATAGACTATCTCAAGATCGTTATGCCAGTGGGCTAGAAAATCAATATCATTAGACATTATTACAGTGAAGGGGAAAGTCGAATGGTAAGTTCTATTTTCGTGAAAGGCTTTCATGAGATCTCCTGTTCATGTGGTTTGAATTTTAGGTTCACCTCTAAAACTTAGCAAAAAATGACCATTCCTACAAGTGAAATGGCGAGCACACCTCTCTGATCTGGATTACAATTTCATCAGATGGACGAAAGGTTGATTACATATATAAAGGAAAAGGAGATTGCAGGATGACGAAGAAAGCATTGATTGTAAAAGGTGGATGGGATGGGCATGAACCAAATGAAGTAGCCGCAATTTTTGCTGGTATTCTAGAGGCTGAAGGCTTTGAAGTTGAAGTGTCTGATACGCTGGATAGCTTCAACAGTGTAGATAAGCTTACGGATTTAAGCCTTATTGTACCAGTATGGACCATGGGAGAAATCAGTAATGATCAGGTATCCTCAGTTCTGAAGGCAGTAGCTTCTGGAGTAGGAATTGCCGGTTGTCATGGAGGGATGTGCGACTCTTTCCGTAACAATACAGAGTGGCAATTTTTGACCGGGTCACAATGGGTAGCACATCCATTTAACGATGGGGTAGAGTACGAAGTTAATATCGTACATTCTGGCTCCAGTCCCATTGTGGAGGGTATCCAAGACTTCAAGGTGAAATCGGAACAATATTATTTACATGTAGATCCTGCAGTGGATGTCTTGGCAACAACTACGTTTGTAATGAGTGAGGGTGAGCATTCAGCAAATGGTGTCATCACGATGCCCGTTGTATATACGAAGAAATGGGGAAAAGGGAAGGTTTTCTATAATTCACTTGGCCATCATGCAGACGTTTTCGATATACCGGAAGCCAAGGAACTGATGCGAAAAGGCTTTTTGTGGGCGGCTAACTAAAACTGAGATAAGGTGGGAATGATCTTGCGCAAAGTGAAGGTAGGTATAGTCGGCTGCGGAAACATCAGCAGCATTTATTTTGAAAATTTGAACGGGACTTTCGTTAATACTGAGGTTTATGCTTGTTCCGACTTGGATAAAGGTCGTGCAGAGCATGCGGCGGAGAAATATGGCGTTCCTCATGTATGGACGACAGAACAATTACTTGCTTCGGAAGAGATTGAAATAATCGTTAATCTAACAACGCCTAATTTTCATTTTGACGTGTGCAAGCAAGCCTTGCTAGCTGGCAAGCATGTGTATGTGGAGAAGCCCTTATCCCTTTCCCTTGAAAATGGCACTGAGCTAGTTCGTCTGGCGAAGGAAAAGAACCTGTTCCTTGGCTGCGCACCAGATACTTTCCTTGGAGGCGGTCTGCAAACCTGCAGTAAGCTGATTGCGGATGGTTATATCGGGGAGCCGGTGGCAGCAACTGCCTTTATGCTTTGTCATGGACATGAAAGCTGGCATCCTGATCCGGAATTTTATTATAAAGCCGGTGGAGGACCCATGTTTGACATGGGACCCTACTATCTAACTGCGTTAGTATCTTTGCTAGGCCCAGCTAAAACAGTATGCGGCATCACTAAAACCTCCTTTGCTCATAGAACGATCACGAGCGACAAAAAGTTTGGCAAAGTCATTGATGTAGAGGTGCCCACACATGTTGCTGGAACGATTGAGTTTGACAGTGGCGCTGTGGCAACCATGATTACCAGCTTTGATGTTTGGCACAGTACTTTACCGAGGATCGAAATCTACGGATCGCAAGGAACCTTGATCGTACCGGACCCTAACAACTTTGGAGGGCCGATCCTTTTACGCCCGGCACACAGCTCGGAATTCCAAGAGATCCCACTTATCTACAATTATGCAGATAATAGTAGAGGCATAGGAGTAGCAGATATGGCACACTGCATCGACACGGGGGAGACTCCTCGTGCAAACGGAGAACTCGCCAATCACGTACTTGAGATCATGCATGCATTCCATACAAGTTCCGACTCTAAGCAATATGCTCAACTGGTAACCAGCTGCGAGCAGCCCAAGCCATTGCCGCTGGGCTTAGTCAAAGGGTATTTAGAGTAGTAATTTCCCAGAACAAATACTAAATGTATGCTGCAGATAATCAGCTTTCAAAAAGGGTAGAAGACAGATCTTTAAGTCTTCTACCCTTTTTGGTTTGATGAATCGCAGCATACACCAAATCTTCACCATACACTTACCAGACAGGTCTTGATCTCATAGTAGATTTATCTTCATTTGCTTTATATACAAGTGTTGTTAAATCATCTTTGAGCATCTGCAGTCGTTCAGCACCTATGATTTCAATCCAACGTTGCTCAATCTCAGTTAGTATTTCTTCTTTTGCTTTCACTGCTAACCAACCTCGCTCAGTCAAAACAATGATTTTTCCTCTCTTGTCAGTGGGATGATTTTCGCGAATTACATAACCACTTTTCTCAAGATAATCTACCATTTTACTTACGGCTTGCTTCGTAATTCCTAAATATTCGGCTAATTCTATACCTGTTGCTCCGTTTGGAGCAATACACTTAAACATAAAACCATGTACAGGTCTAATATCTGCAAATCCTAATTCACGCAATCTATCATGTAGTTCATTAATTGATGTACTAAAGGATAATGATAAAAGTGTTGTCAGATCCAATTCACTAAAGACTTCCTGAGTCATACATAAAACCTCCTTAAATAAAGTCAACTTAAGTCAACTTAGTTGACTTTGTACGAAATACATTGTACTATGCGAAAAGTAGTCAATCAAGTTGACTATATTTTCTGTTGTGAAAGAAACAGGAATCACTGAAACAGAATTAATAAATTATGGAGGGTTCTCATGACTAATATTGTTAAAGTTAGAGCAAGTGTATTTATTCCAACACCGTGGACTGATCCTAGGAAGGATGAAGAAACAGGAAACGTAATCCATTTTGAAGGTGACTCACGTGAATTCACCCCCTATGCTGTCAACGCTATGCGCTCCAGAGTGGAACAAGAAGTAGTTGTAGATTTTTACAAAAAAGATATTTTCACATATGCAAATACTGGTATTACAACAGAAAGAGTCACTACTCCAGATGGTTCTGTTAATAAAAAAACAGGAAAAGCTACTACAGAAGGTATTTTGTGCACTGATATTGTGTGGGGCTCTGAAGACGTTAGGTTTCAAATGAGTGCAAGTGCTAGCAATCCATTAAATGCATTTGCACCTCCAGTTGACTATCTTTTAATAGTTCATATTCAAAAGGATGGTACTGTCAATATGCAAGGAGCACATGATGGATTTCCTTGTTTTGAATTTTATAAACAAGTGAACTTTGGAACGTTCGAACAAATTTATACACATGATTACAGAGTAACTGGTGATACACCAGAAGCTATGGCTGGAGAAATGGAGTATAGCTTCAAAAAAATATTATAAACAACATAAGAGTGCACATCAGGAGGAACAAGGAATGACAACCGTTTTATTTGTAAAAGCAAACAATCGACCAGCAGATCAGTCGGTAAGTGTTAGATTATTTGAGGCTTTTTTAGCGAGCTATAAAGAATCACATCCAAATGACACTGTAGTAGAACTGGATTTATACAATGAGGAATTGCCTTACGTAGGTGCAGATATGATTAACGGAACATTTAAGTCTAGTAGAGGATTAGATTTAACAGTAGAAGAAGCAAAAGCAGTAGCTGTTGCTGATAAGTATTTAGATCCATTCCTTGCAGCGGATAAAGTCGTATTTGGGTTCCCTTTATGGAATTTAACCATCCCAGCTGTACTACACACATATATTGATTACTTAAACCGTGCAGGCAAAACATATAAATATACGCCAGAAGGTCCAGTAGGGCTTATTGGAAATAAAAAAATAGTGTTATTAAACGCAAGTGGTGGTGTGTATTCTGAGGGACCAAAAGTTGATTTAGAGATGGCTGTTAAATATGTAACAAGTATGATGAACTTCTTTGGTGTGGAAAATATAGAGACTATTATCATTGAAGGGCACAGCCAATTCCCTGATAAGGCAGAAGAGATTATTGTCGCAGGGCTTGAAAAAGCTGTTAAAGTATCAAGGACGTTCTAAATAACCAAGCGTGTATCAGTCTATATAGGGCAGTACCAACACTTTTATAGCGGTGGTGCTGCTTTTTTATTCGCCTATTTCACTATTTTTGGAGATTACATAAAGTCGATAGAAAGAAGGATTACATTACAATGGAACGTTTATGGACAAAAAACTATATCATGCTGACCCTTACAGCTTTATTACTATTTAGTGGATTTTATTTACTAATGCCAACATTGCCTATGTTTATCAAACAACTAGGTGGAAGTGAATCTCAAGTTGGATCAATAATTGGAGTGTTTACAATATCGGCAGTAATTTTTCGTCCTATTATTGGAGGATTAATGGATCGGTTTGGTCGACGTGCATTTATAATAAGCGGATTACTATTTTTTGCTATAACCATGTATTTTTATGATTGGGTGACAGGCATTATATTTTTAGTAATATTACGTATCCTTCATGGAGTCAGCTGGGCAGTTGCTACAACTTCGATAGGAACGGCTGTGACTGATGTTATTCCACAATCTCGTCGTGGAGAAGGAATGGGATGGTATGGACTAGCAATGACATTAGGTATGGCGTTAGGACCAATCATTGGTCTTTGGGTAACAAAATCTTATTCATTTCATTACCTATTTCTTCTATGTACAGCATTAGCTTTGATTGCATTCATACTTGGATTTGGTGCAAAAATTCCAACAGTACAAAACACATCAAAAAAAACAATATCATTTTATGAAAAAACAGTTTTACCTATCGCTATCGTTACATTTTTCTTATCATTTACTTTTGGTGGTATTACAACTTTTTTACCACTGTTTGCGGCAAATATTGAAGTTAACACGGGTACTTTTTTCTTAGTGTATGCAGTCACACTTACAGTAATTAGACCACTTACAGGGAAGATATCCGATAAGTATGGGGAAGGGGTCATTATTGTACCTGCTCTTTTCATATTGATAGTCGCACTATTCGTCTTAACAATGACTAAAGGAATTGTTGGAGTGGTTATTACAGCTATTTTGTACGGAATTGGATTCGGATCAGCTCAACCAGCGCTTCAAGTAGCGATGATTCGATTAGCTCCACCAGCGAAAAGAGGTGTAGCGAACGCTACATTCTTTACTGCTTTTGATTTAGGAATTGGTTTGGGAGCTATACTACTTGGATTTGTTTCACAGCTTATGGGATATCAGATGGTATTTATTACTTGTGCTATATCTGGGTTTATTAGTCTGGTGCTTTTTATATTGATTGTAAAAAAGACACTAAAAACAACCTGAACCTTCGTTATCAATAAGACAGTAAACTTGATTTCATGGGTTTATATGATAGGATTTTGGATGAGGCAAGGCTCTATTAAGATTAAGAATAGGAGGTTGGGTATGCAAGAAAATACATTGATAGCCTCGGATTTCAGGTTTTCAATTAATCTCCCTGAAGACGCTATCGCTTCCTGGCATCAAGAACTTGAGGTAATGTACATCTTGCAGGGAACTGGGGTACTACAGTTGGATGACAATCAGTTTACCTATGAAGTTCAGCAGGATGACATTATTGTATTGAATAGCTACCAACTGCACGCTTTAAATATGAAAGGTTCGGGCAAGGCGCTATCGCTGTTTATCTCGCCGGCATTTTTGGCAGCTTTTTGTCCTGAGATTGAAAGTATAATTATAGAGTGTAAGTCTTTTCTATACCCTAAGGACGAACAAGTTCGCTTTAATGTAATCCGAAGTGAGTTCGCCAGTGTATTCCAGGCCTATTACAAAAACGAATCTCGTTTACCTATACTAATGCGTAGTCGTGTAGGTGTACTGCTGAACAGTCTAGTGCATACTTTTCTTGAGCAGAACAAACAGAAGGATCCCTCCAAATCCTCAAGTAAGGAAAGATTGCGCAAAGCAACCGACTATCTCCACCGACATTATCGTGAAAATATTACTCTGAGTGGACTAGCCTCTATTATCTATTTAAGTAGCTCCTACCTGTCACATTTATTTCAGAAACAGCTTGGCCTTACTTTTACTGCCTACCTTACAAATGTCAGACTGAGTCAGGCAGTGGCACTTCTTCGTAGTGAAAGAACGATCACGGACATCGCCTCAGAAGTTGGGTTTCCAAGTACCAACGCTTTGATCGACGCCTTCAAACGGCGCTTTGGTGTTACACCAGGGCAATACCGTCTAGTAAATGAGCATGATGCGACAGATCCACAGGAGAACAGAATGGTCACAGCGGGATTTTCGACCGATTTCACTTCACTAATGCGGCATTTGCATCACAACGAGCACTCCATTGTCCAACCTCAGGTCAATGAGGGATATGATCTTCATGTGGACACTGGCCGTAAGATTCGGACGCTGAGTCATAACTGGCGGACGTTGATTAATGCAGGTTACGCCAAGGATCTGTTGAATGGCGCGGTACAGGCGCAAATACGAAAGCTGCAAAAGGAGATTGGCTTTCGCTATATGCGCTGCAAAGGTCTGTTAGACGATGACATGATGCTGTATGTCAGGAAAATGTCTGGTAGCGCAGATTATAACTTTGTTTATGTAGATGAGGTACTGGACTTCATGCTTTCAGTGGAGTTAAAGCCTTATGTTGAATTTAGTTATATGCCTTCTGCATTAGCGAGGGAAGCCGTGTTTCCATTTAAGAGGCCAAGCATCCTTTCTATGCCTGAGCATCTTGACAAATGGCTCGACCTTGTGACTACCCTTGTTAGGCATTTCATTGATCGGTATGGGATTGAGTCCGTGCGGGAATGGAGGTTTGCTCCTTTCGTGAGTCCAGAGTTCTCAGGATATGGTGTGTTTACCATGGAAGAATACTGGGTGCTTTACCGTGAAACCAGCCACGCCATCCGTGCTATCGATCCGCAGCTACATATTGTTGGTCCAGGAAGCAACATTGATTCTAGTAATTTTATCAGCGAATTCCTAGTGTCTTGCAGTAAGGGGAATTGTTTGCCCGACTCTCTGGCTCTACGTGCTTATCACAGCATCTTACCGGGTCAGGAAGACACTGGTCTTCAGCTCATGGCAGAGGATGAAGCTTTTCCACTTGCGGTAAGCGGCGATGAACAGTTTATGAAACACGCGTTACATAAGGTCAAAAAGCTGTTGCGTCAACGTGGTTTCGCTAATCTGCCTGTGATTCTTGAAGAGTGGAGTAATAACATATGGCAGCGTGATTTGTGTAATGATACCTCCTACAAATCTGCTTTTCTTTTCAAAAATATTCTGGAGAATTACGACCACTTTGAGGCTATGGGATACTGGTCGCTCAGTGACCATATGGAGGAAATTGTTCCTTCGTCGGATCTTTTTCATGGCGGGTTTGGTTTATTCACTCGCGGAGGTTTGCCCAAAAGCTGTTATCGGGCGCTGCAATTGTTGCGTTATGCAGGAAGCGGTCTGATAGCTGAAGGTGATGGGTATTTTATAACTTCCTCGAAAGGTGAAATACAGATATTTCTATATAATTATTGTCATTATGATACTCTATATCGCTACCGTCATACCACTCACTTGACTCAAACCGAACGTTACAACGTGTTCAATATACGCAATACCCGTCAGTATCACATTCGTCTAGACGGCTTAACGCCGGGTGTTTATACAGAGCGAAGGTATTCAGTAGGTCCGGCTGGGGGAAGCGCCTTTGATGAATGGTTGAATATGGGGGCACCTAAGGACATGCGTCCAGAAGAATGGTCTTATCTTGAAGGTCGGTCCCTGCCGTTATTTCAAATACGTTCGCTGCAAGTGACAGCAAATTTTGTGGTAAATGCTGTTGTACAACCACATGAGGTACAAGTGATTAGATTAACACGTTAAATAGAGAATAGTATAACAAGGATGACTTTAGTGTTGTCCTTTTTTGTTTTTTATATTGTATTTTTGCTCTCGACATCATTTTTGAAATCGCTTTCAATAATAATGATAAAAGAAGGATATAACAAAAGAAATAATGCGATATTTTTTCTGCAAACCCAAACCTATAATTGAGTTATGGCAACCAATACAAATCGCCGCAAATCATTTTACCATACAACATTTGAAAAGGAGTAATCATCATGGAACGTAAATATTCGCAACAGCTTCTTACATCGATGCTAGAAAGGCAACATGTAATTAATGAAAATGGACTTGATATCCTGATTAAGCCTATTCCTGAAACCGATGAGCCTGGTGTGCTGGATCCTCGCTTTTATCAAAGTATGGAGTCAATCTTAAAAGGCTTCAAGGGAATGCTGGTTAAGATGATGTTGAAAGGCGGCCGAAAGAAAAATATCCAAAAAAGTGCAGCTCAAATGCGCAAGATGATGAATGGCGTGAACAGCATTCCGATTACTGAAGGTGTTGATGTGAGGCATGCTACCGTTCAAAACGGTGATGTTGCTGTCCCGGTGCGAATTTATACTTCGCAGAAGAAGAGTGGAGAGTTGCAGCCAGTGTTCTATTACATCCACGGAGGCGGTTTCGTAGCAGGAGGACCCGAAGTAGTAGAGGAGATGTGCAAGCTTGTGGTTGCAAATACGGGCTGTGTATCGATTCAGGTTGATTACCGCTTAGCTCCGGAGAACCCATACCCCGCTGGGCTCGACGACTGTTATACCGTGTTGAAATGGATATATGCTCACGCCGAAGAATTTAATGGTGATCCGAATCGCATCTGTATTTCCGGTGATTCTGCAGGTGGGAATCTAGCCACGGTATGCGCAATGAAAGATCGGGATGAAGGAACGCAGATGGTAAAGGCACAGGCACTACTATATCCAAGCGTGGACGCAGCAGGTATGCAGGAACATATGCAGCGCAGAGATGTTTATGAAATATCCCCTTCTCAGGAAAAAGAAATTAGATCTATATTGGATCTGTTGAGCGGTGGTTTAGGAACTGTCGGCTTAGGTGAATATCTGGGCGTGCCCGATGATACAATCCCTTATGTGAGCCCGCTGCGAGGAGATCTGAAAGGGATGCCGCCTGTCATTATTTTGTTTGGCGAATATGACTTTCTGCGGATTGAGGATGATGCATATGCCTTAAAGCTGAAGGAGTCGGGCGTCCAAGTGAAAACGGTACGGTACAAAGGACTTTCTCACGGCTTTGCCGATCAGGTGGGGGTCACACCGCAAGCGGAAGATAGTTTGATTGAAATTGGGAATTTCATGCTGGAGAATGTGTAATAAATAATATTTAAAAGCCGCTCATTGCGGCTTTTTTTATTGTTCTGAAATCACTATTAAATCTTGTCATCAGGCACATTCATGTTCCGGCTATATTGTAAGATTAGACCTGTCGTCATTCAAATGAGTGTTAACCACTCTACTGAATTATCTGGCTTAATATGCTAAGCTTTATATAGTAGAGCATTATACTGCTAGTGATCAGTGATTACCATAATAGGAGTGATATTTTGCAGACAAAGATCAACCTAGAAGGCGAATGGAAGTTGCAATTGGATGAGACAAAACAGGGACTAACCTTACCTTTTACAGATGTTATCACACTGCCGGGAACAACGTCATACGCACGTAAAGGACTAAAGAACGAGGAAGTTTTAGTAAGCGCTCTAACCGATGAATATTTGTTTGAAGGGCAAGTCTGGTTCGCAAGAGAGGTATTTATTCCGGATGAGCTGGCCGGTAAGGCCTGCTATCTATTTTTGGAACGGACGAGACTTACGACGCTTTGGCTGGACAATACGGAGATCGGTAGCCGTAACAGTCTGAACACCCCGCATATATATGAATTGCCGAAGCTACAAGCTGGAATTCATACAATCACCGTCCGTGTGGACAATACCGATTACCCAACCAAAGGCGGACATTTGACTTCACAGGATACCCAGACCAACTGGAATGGAATTACCGGTCGTATGGAGCTTCAGTTCTATGGGGAATCGCAGCTTACAAATATCCGACTGGAGTCGAATCTGGCTGCACGTACGGTTCGTATTACAGCAATTTTGGACAGCAACAGTGAAACTACGCTTGCGGTGTCTGCCCAAAGCTTCAATAGTGAAGAGACACACGGGGTGGACGAGCGTGAGTTTCCTGTTTCACCGGGGCTTTTTTCCGTCGATTATGTGCTAGGGCAAAACGCGTTGCTCTGGAGTGAAGGCGCTCCCAATCTTTATAATATAACCCTTGTTTTGAAAGACAGGGATGGACATATTACTGACCAACAGGAGCTCATCTTTGGTTTGAAGGAATTCCGAGCGGAGGGCGACAAGTTTACAATCAACGGAGAGAAAACCTTTCTCCGCGGCAAACATGACGGCCTGATCTTCCCGCTCACCGGCTATGCCCCTACTGATGTCGAGGAATGGGTAAGAATTCTTGGCATTTCCAAGTCCTACGGTATCAATCATTATCGCTTCCATACCTGCTGTCCACCGGAGGCTGCTTTTACCGCTGCGGATATGCTTGGGATCTATATGCAACCAGAACTTCCATTCTGGGGTACAATTACGGAAAAAACCGATGATGGCCATAATCAAGCAGAGCAGGATTATCTGATCAGTGAGGGTTATGCCATTCTCCAGGCCTTCGGCAATCATCCCTCCTTCGTGATGATGTCCCTTGGTAATGAGTTATGGGGCAGTAAAGCTAAAATTGATTCTTTCCTGAAGGACTATAAAGCGTTCGATAAACGGATTCTCTATACACAGGGCTCCAATAACCACCAATGGGTACCGGAAATTCTGGAACATGACGATTTCTTCAGTGGGGTACGCTTTTCCAGAGACCGACTGTTCAGAGGTTCTTATGCCATGTGTGATGCACCACTAGGACATGTACAGACTGCCTTGCCGAGTACATTGAAGGATTATGATGATCAGATCGTACCTTTGGATCTCTTGAATGGAGAGAAGATGGAAGATACAGCTGGCGGTGAGATCCAGATTCAGTATGGTACCGAAGCCAAGACCGTGAAAGCAGATGAGGCTTCCGGAGAATGGATACCGCACATTCCTGTTGTTTCGCATGAGATTGGACAATACGCAACCTATCCAAATTTTGAAGAGATCGAAAAATACAACGGACCACTCAAGGCCGAGAATTTCAAAATTTTCCGTGAACGCTTGGAAAGTAAGGGACTGGGGCATTTAGCCGCTAAATACTTTGAATGTTCAGGGCAGCTGGCCGTAGCCTGTTACAAAGAGGAACTCGAGGCGGCATTCCGCTCCCGGCGGCTTGCCGGCTTCCAGCTCCTCGATCTCCAGGATTTCAGCGGTCAGGGAACAGCATTAGTAGGTGTCCTCGACGCCTTTATGGATTCCAAAGGAATGATTAGCCCTGAGGAATGGCGAACCTTCTGTAATGATGCCGTTCTGCTGGCGAGATTTCCTAAGTATAACTATGTCTCCGGTGAACCGTTCGATGCTCATGTAGAGCTAAGCTGCTTCCGCAGCGGTTTGCCAGATACACTTGAATTACGTTGGGAACTGACTGTGGATAATGGTATTTTGGCAGAAGGTACAAGCGAGGTGAACGTTCCTGCAGGAACGAATTACATCGATATCTGCGATTTGGAAATAACGCTGCCTGTAGTTGACCGGATGAGTACAATCGTATTGTCTCTCTCGATACAGGGGACAGATATTCGTAAGAGCTACGATCTATGGATTTACCCAGAAAAGAGCGGCAATATGCTGGAAGGCATCCATGTATTCGACAAGCTGTCTAGTGATGCGCTTGCACTGCTGGAGCAAGGCGAGAACGTGTTGCTGATGCCGAAACCGGAAACTCTCCAAAATGCTGTCGAGGGTTATTACTGCACAGATTTCTGGTGTTACCCAATGTTCCGCTCTATCTCAGAGAGCATGAACCGGCCAGTTCCTGTGGGTACCATGGGGCTGTTAATTGATAACAGCCATCCTGTATTCCACGAGTTCCCTAGCGAGGAGTATTCAACCTATCCATGGTGGAATATCGTTCAGCACTCAAAATCCATTATCATGGATGAAGCTGATCGCAGTTGGAATCCCGTGGTGCAGACCATCGACAATTTTGAAAGAAATCATGAGCTTAGTTTCCTCGTGGAATGCAGCGTAGGAGCAGGCAACTTACTAGTGTGCGCTTTAGATGCAGACAAGGTAAGCGATACGCCTGAAGGAAGACAGTTCTTATCAAGCCTTGCGGGTTACATGAAATCCGCAGCGTTCAAACCACAATACAAAGCAACTGTTAACGAGCTTCTTGAGTTAATCAAGTAGGGGTTTGCTAAGGCTCTTCATTGTATTTCATATGGATGAACAGAACACAGGGACAGTGCTTCTTTATATACGATGGACCGTTTAACAGCAGAGCAGCGATTCTCTAAGTCACGAGAGAACCGCTGCTCTTTTTGTGCTAGTAAGGAGGCAGACTTCAACTTCAACAGTGTAATCATCCTCTAGCTTGTGAGAGTTTCGGACTCCAGTGAACCTATTGCTCAGAGAGAGGCTCATTTACAGAGTTTTTTATGCGAATAGCGACTATAGGGTCCGTTAGCATTCCAAAAGTGTAATAATACTGCGCTTAGGGTCATCTCAGTCCGATAGGTGCTACGTCGTTGCAGGAGTTCTTGAATCTCAAACCAAACAAAAGCAAAGGAGATCCCCAGTGGCCTTTCACAGCTTGAGGGAACTCCTTTTTCGCGTTCTACAAACGGCTTGGTTCTAGAATAGTTGTTTGTATTTATCTGCAACTGCGCAGATTAACAAACGATTTCACAGGGTTAGGGGCCTTCGGAAATGATAACCCGATGCTATCATTGGTAATGAAGCTGGATGAATAGAATTGTAAGCGCATTAACCGATGGCGCCAGAGCCGTTCTTAGTCATGAACAGCGCCAAATTAAGCAGGATTTGGGGGAACGGGAGAAGACATGAAACAAATTTTATTGAACGATCTAAAGTGGGAAGTCAAAGGGTACTGGCCTTGGGTGCCGTTAAAGGGCACCAGCATGGAGCTGGGGCAGGAATTGATGGGAGTTACAGACTGGATGCCAGCTACTGTGCCGGGTGGAGTTCATTATGATCTCTACAGACAGGGCTGGATTAGCAATCCTTATGAAGAGTTGAATAGCTTAAGCTGTGAATGGGTAGAGAACCGTTGGTGGGTTTACCGCACGACTTTGAAACATCCTGAGCTGAAGGCATCCCGAGTTGAACTGGTCTTTCAGGGGCTAGACTATGAAGCAGCTGTTTACGCCGACAATATCCTGTTGGGTGAACATAAGGGAATGTTCGAGCCGGCTGTATTCGATGTTACAGATCTCCTCTCGGAGCGGGAGGGTCTGGAAATCTCAGTCCTACTGAAGCAGGCACCGGATGAAATGGGGCAAATCGGCAAAACTTCGGCCACCTTTACGCAGAAGAGCCGTTTTAATTATAAATGGGATTTCTCCACCAGGTTAGTTAACGTCGGAATCTGGGATGATGTGGTACTGAGGGTTCACCGGGATTGCTCTTGGCAAGACGTGTCGATCACTACAGATGCGGAGCTTGGTGAAAATGACGGGCAGGTGTCTGGTCGAATTTCTATACAGGCAAGCATCAAACAGATGGCTGGTCCTGAACATACAGGGAGGCTGACAGCGAGCATTACTTGTTCTGATCCGAAGGGGAATCCGCTGCTGGTTCAGACGTACTCTGTTCTTGCGGGAGAAGTTGTGAACACGGAGCTCGAAATACCTGAACCTCAGCTATGGTATCCAAACGGTTACGGAGAACAACCGCTCTACAGCCTTGAGCTGAAGCTGCTGGACGAAGAGGATATGGTGCTGGATACCCGGAGGTTACAGACAGGTATCCGCAAACTTAATTATATCCTTAATGAAGGAAGCCCCGACAACGCGCTACCTTATACGGTTGTGATCAACGGGTGCAAGATTTATATAAAAGGGGTAAATATGACACCCTTGGATCATCTCTACGGAAATGTGACGGTCGAACAGTATCAGCAGATGATCCATCTGATGAAAGCGGCACATATCAACCTCGTTCGGGTATGGGGCGGTGGAATCATTGAGAAGAAAGCGTTTTACGACTTATGTGATGTAAACGGCATTATGGTCTGGCAGGAGTTCATCCAATCGAGTTCTGGCATTGATAATATTCCATCCAAGCAGCCAGAGTTCCTGGAACTGCTGCGTAAGACGGCTTGCACCGCACTCTGCGACAAACGCAATCATGTATCACTAACGGTATGGAGCGGTGGAAATGAATTAATGAGTGAACCAAACAAGCCTTCAGACCTCAGTGATTCCAATCTGGCGATGCTAAAGGGGCTGGTAGAGCAGCATGATCCGCAGCGGCTCTTTCTGCCGACCTCGGCATCTGGTCCGGTGGAGTATATTACGGAAGCCAAGGGCCAGGGGCATGATGTTCATGGCTACTGGAAGTATATGGGCAACCCCTATCACTACGAATTATATGGCAGTAACGATAATCTGCTGCATAGCGAATTTGGTGTGGACGGTCTGAGTTCTCTCAAAAGCCTAGAAAAATTTCTGAATGAAGCCAACCAGCAGCCTGTCTCGATGGAGAACAGCGCCGTATGGAGACATCACGGGGAGTGGTGGGATACGCTAAGCCGTGAAGAAGAAATGTTCGGTAGCATGAATGATTTGAAGCAGTTCTCTGCTTGCAGCCAATGGATGCAGGCAGAAGGAATCCGCTTCGTGCTTGAGGCTAACCGTCGCCGCAAATTCCGGAACAGCGGCAGCATTGTCTGGCAGTTCAACGAGCCATGGCCGAATGTGTCTTGCACCAATCTTGTAGATTATTATGGTGAAACTAAAATGGCCTACCACTGGGTGAAACAAGCCTTCCGTCCGCAGCATGCTTCGCTAGATTATCGCAGCCTACTTTTAACGCCTGGTACTAGATTTCATGGAAATGTATTCGTGCATGGTGTGGATGGAGGCAAGGTAAAGGTTGATGCAGAAGTGCTAGATGCAACGGGCAGAAGCCTATATCGGCAAACCTTCGAGGCAGAAGGAGACAAAGATCGTGCTGTCTGTGTTGGGGAGTTGAATTTCAGCGTGCCTGAGCCTGAGGATCTATTATATTTTGTCAGATTGTCATTCCGGAACATTGAAGAAGAATCGCAGCAAAATTTATATGTGTTCTCTACCGCTAACCAACATCTTTATGCCCCAGCACTTGATCTTACAGGTGGCAATCTTCAGGTGCGGCAGGAAAGCTTATGGCAACCTACTGGTGTAGGAAAGATAAGTCACCAAGCTCACTTCACTCTCCATAATACTGGTAGTGAAGTACTGTTACATGTACATGCAGAGGAGAAGGGGGACCGCTACTGGATGGAAGCAGAAGAACAGTTCCTCACCCTTTTTCCAGGAGAAAAAAGGACGGTGACGGTTACTTGCACACCAAAACTGTCGGGAGGATTTCTGGCTGGGGAGAATTACTGTAGTACCGACGGTCTGCCAGAAATTAAATTTTGCTCGTTTCTGACAGCACATGGCGATACGATACCAGATGAAGGAGAAGGAATTTATGAGTAAATCATTGTGTTTTGTACCGGGGAAATACGTTCCGCTAAGTCGTTTTATTCTGAGTGGTGGATCTGAACCCATTGCTCTACCCGTTACTAGGGCTGTGGCCGATTACTTAAAAATGCACGATGCAGAACTACTACTGGCCTGCTTGCGGAGCGGTGAAGTAACTTATCACAAAGCCGGTTGGTCAACCCTGCGAGAGGATACAGTCGAGGCTGAAAACGCGGAAGGAACCCAGAATTCAGAGGAAGGAGTGTTCGTATTGGTCAGTCCGTTACTGATCAATACGCTTCCAGTAGTGTCACACTGGGATAACAGTGCTGCTGAGGGGAAAGGCGGCTTCCGTTATGGTGGGACCGACGGCATCGGGAGCCTGCGGATGGACGAAGCTGGAGAGAAGGTTGTAGCTGAGCATGTACGGCTCTATAATAACGATCCAGATAGCCCTTATTTATACAATACCGAAGATTATCAGTTGTTCGGCAGTAACGAAGGGGATAAAGAACTTAAAATCCCGCAATTTGAACGCTATATTGGTGACCGCTACAGTCTCTATGCAGTAGATGATTTAGTTGCCATCTCCTTGAGCGACCGTATCCTGAAGACCTTCGGGTATCCGGTGGTCTACCGTAATGAATCCGCTGACGATGGGGCTCTTTTAAGCAATGCGCCTGTGTTTCAGCTCATCAGCGGCAGTCTGTTAGTTACGAAGAACGGTCAGCATAGCCTTGCGTCCTATATTTTGCCGCCCAATTGGAGTGCGAAAAGTGTTAAGGGCTATCCGCTGTTATTCAACGGTTATTATGATGCCAATGAAAATACCTTCAGCACTGTAGGTCCCTCATTTCTGGAAATCATCGGAAAGACTCTGGCCAGCACAGGCAAAGGTGTTGTTGGTGTTCTCTGGAACGGTGGAGGTTACATCGGCAGCCGCTCCTTGCAAAGTTCCATTTACGCCGGCATTGGGGCGGCAATTGCCAGAGGCCAAGATAGCTATGGTGGTGATGCGGAGCAGGTTGTGGCCGTGGGTGGGTCACGCGGTGGGCTGACCGCGTTGCTGGCGGGAGGCAATCCTCTAAGGCTGCCGTACCGGGTGCGGTACACATTGTGTTATGCACCTCCGCTAATTCTGAATGGGCTTACCCGTGAATTTGCGGAAGGGGCATGCCCGTTGATCTGGCACGTGGCAGAGGTGGACACCGGGTACCGGGATATCTGGAAGAAGGACTGGCGGCATCCTCAGACCAGAAGATCAGGTATCGAGACTCTGCTACAGACACTTACGGGAGCCGGTGACTCTGCAAGTCTGCGGGAAACGACCGGACTGGAATCCGATTTCTTCCTAGACGGCCTTAAAGCGAGCGGCACTAAGCTACTGATAAACCACGGCACGCATGATGCCTTTACCCTCAGCCGATTCAGCTTTACCTTCGCGGCCTTGGTCCGGAGTCGCGGTATTCCACTTCGCCATGAGATAGGCTACCGCTTCGGGCATAACAACTGCACGGACCTTTACGAGCAGGCTGCTCTGTGTCTAAGAGCTATACTACAGGAACAGGAGCTTGAATTCACGGGGACGGTGCATTATCGCAGAAGCAGTCCAGAAGCGGGCGAGTGGGAGCAGACGGAACGTTTTGTTCCGGTTCATCAGCCAGTTTTTCTGGAGGCACCGAAGTTCGTAGCGGTGGGTAGTCCAGTGGCTTGGACTCTTTATGGAGAGCCGGGAATGGAATACCGCCTAGAGCTGGGAATCCTAGATCAGCAGGCTTGGGAACAGAAGCAGCAGGTAGTCCGTAATGAGTGCATTACCCTCGCGTCCGGTGTTTTACCTGACAAACAGCATTCTCTTGAACTCTGCTCGTGGCAGGATGGGGTAAGTCAACTCGCTGACGGGCAGCATGCGGGTTATTATCTCTATGAGTTATCTTACAGGCTCAAGGGTGAACAGGACTGGAACGTAGTATCTCCATCCCGTGTGCCGCAGCCCGGCGTGGAGCCGCAGGCGGTACTCCGCATTTTGGAGGAGCAGCCCAATCCGGCGAGCGAAGCATTTCGAGCGGAAGCAGCCGTCCTATGCATTAGCTCAGGGCTAAGTGAGGCCTAAACAAAACGTCATACCATGAACATAAGCGGTGTACGACCATTCCGGTGCGTACATCGCTTTTTTTTTGAAATATAAGAAAGTATAAGGTTCATACCATACACAATCTTTTATATTTCTCGCATGATTGCTTGCCAGCAAAATAAGTAGCTTTACAAACGCTTTCGCAGGGTTACCGGATTTCGAGGTTTTGTAGGAAGCGCTATCATTTAAATATAACAACTATACAACGCCTGACCGGAGTGAATTCTTGGCTTCGGGAGGAAGGAAGGACAGGAGCATGATTGGAAAAACCACTGAACTAAATCCTTTAATGACTAAGAAAAAGAAAGGTTATCCTGTGCGGCGTCTATTTAGAGATTGGTCATCTTGGATATTAATTGTCCCTACGCTGTTTGCCTTTTTCTTTTTTTCCTGGCAGCCGCTGGTCAAGGGCATTGTGCTCTCATTTTTCAATACAGAGGGTTATAATGCCGTAAGCTTTGCCGGACTCCAGAATTACAAGGATGTGATACAGAACTCAGCATTTCAGCAGACACTGACCAACTCTTTCGTGTATGTGTTCTGGTCGCTGCTGATCGGTTTTGCTGTACCCATTATAGTCGCAGTTGTGATCAATGAGCTCAGGCATGGGAAATCGTTTTTCCGCTTTTCGGTCTTTTTTCCGAGCATGGTTCCCGGCATTGCTGCCTCGATGTTATGGATGTTTCTGTTTGAGCCTGGGAAGGGCGGCGTGCTGAATATTATGCTGAGCGCTCTGGGATTCCCGGTGCAGCAGTGGCTTCAGGACCCGGACATGACGATTATGCTGATTATTTTCACGATTACCTGGCGGAATTTCGGGGGAACGGTGCTGCTCTATCTAGCCAGTCTGCAAAGCATTAATCATGATCTGTACGAAGCGGCTTCCATCGACGGTGCGAATGTATGGCGGAGATTTAAAAGCATCACCATTCCGCAAATTTCCAGCATGATCGGATTGATGATGATTTTGCAGATCAGCGGTGTATTCCAGATTTTCAACGAGCCTCTGGTTATGACCGAAGGTGGGCCGAACAACGCCTCTATGACGTTAATGCTCCAAAGCTATTACTATGCGTTCCGGAGTTTTGAAGCAGGCCATTCCATGGCGCTGGGGGTTATTACTTTTCTTGTTCTGATGGTGCTAACTATTATTTATTTCCGGCTGGATAAGAAATTGAACAGGGAGTAGAAGCTATGAAAACAAAAGAAGCATTTGGTATTATCGGCAATATAGAATATAGATCACCTTGGGTGCGCGTGCTGTACTGGTGCATGTTCATTCTGATGATTGTGCTTGCCGCCGTCTGTATTCTGCCTCCGGTCTGGATTATGGTTTCGAGTCTTAAAGACATCAAAGAGTTCTATGCGATCCCGCCCACCCTGATCCCTCGCTCATTCAATGTTGGCAAGCTATGGGAGACCTGGCAGGAATTTAACTTCTTCAGTTATTATCTGAATACGGCTTACTTAGCCGTCGGTTCTGTACTGTTCTGTCTTACGTTTAACGGGCTGGCAGGATATTTTTTTTCCAAGCTGAAGCCTCGAGGGAGTGCACTGCTGTTTGCTCTGATCGTGTGGACCATGATGGTTCCGAATACAGTCGGTATGGTGCCGCTGTTCAAAAACCTGATTGATTTTCCACTGCTGCACTTGAATCTGACCAATACCTACTGGCCGATGTGGTTTATGGCTGCCGTGAATCCAGTGGTAATTCTGATCTTCAAGAACTTTTTTGATACCATCCCACTGGCGCTGCTGGAAGCGGCCAAAATTGACGGAGCGAGCACCATCGGCATTTTTATCAGGATAATCCTCCCGCTTAGCGGACCAGTTATGGCCACAATTACAATACTAACGATGAACAGTGTCTGGCAGGACTTCTTCTGGCCTTTTATGGTGCTGAAGGATAAATCGACCTGGTCGGTCATTGTGGCCATCTATAATCTGAAAGCGACTTTGCCGCAGGACATTCAGTTTATTGCGCTGACGTTTGCGATTCTGCCGCCGATTATTCTGTTTGTTTTTTTCCAAAAGTACATTATGAACGGACAATCCATGGGCGGCAGCATTAAAGGGTAACATCACCCGATCACAAACCATTTCACAGTTTTGCCCCGTAGGGTGCTGTAGAAGGTGCGTGGTAAGATGATTTCAGATTTAAAAGAAAGCGCTTTACATGTTGTGAAGAATGCTTTAACAATAAGACTAGGGGGAATTACATTGAGAATCGAACACACCAAAAAAATTACAGCTACACTGGCGCTAACGCTGCTTCTTACGGCCGGTCTGGCTGGCTGCGGAGGCTCCAAAGAAGAGAACGCCGGAGGGAATGCGGAGGAAGCGAGCAACAAACAGGTGACGATCAAGGTCAGCAACTGGCCGAAGCCGAATGAGGAAGCCAAAATTGCTCAGTATGAGCAGCTCATGGCGAAGATGAAAGCTAATTATCCAGATATCATTGTGGACAAGGATGAATGGGGTTATGATGTCAGCTCTTTCTTGCCTAAAGCGGCTAGCGGTCAGCTTCCTACGGTGTACGAAACCTTTTTTACAGAAACTAGCAAAATCATTAAGGCAAATTACGCGGCAGATATCACGGATACGATGAAAAAATATGGCTATGACAAAGCGATCAATCCAGATCTGCTGAAGATGGTGACCAAGGACGGCAAATATTACGGGATTCCGAAGGACGGCTACGTGATGGGGATGCTGTACAATATGAATCTCTTCAAGGAAGCTGGACTGCTGGACGATAAGGGCATACCAAAGTTCCCTAAAACATATGAAGAGCTGGCACAAACTGCGCAGATCATCAAGCAAAAGACCGGTAAGGCGGGAATATTCCTGCCAACCAAAAGCGGCCAGGGCGGCTGGATGTTCATGAACATTGCTTGGGCTTACGGCGCGGAATTCGAGAAACAGGTGGATGGAAAATGGCAAGCGGTGTTCAATTCTCCAGAGGCAGCGGCGGCCCTGCAATATGTGAAGGACTTGAAATGGAAATATGATGTCCTGCCGGACAATAATCTGGTGGATGTTACGAATGACATGTTCCGCATGTTCGGAACCGATCAAGTCGCTATGAGCTTCGGCATGAATGACTGGCCTCCAGTCATCCAGCAGCAGACCAAAATGTCTAAAGATAATGTAGCAATGTCCGCCCTTCCAGTTGGACCGATCGGGAAACCTGTAACTCTGCTCGGCGGTGGTCTATATATGTTCTCGCCTAATGTAACCCCTGAGCAGATTGATGCTGGATTCAAATGGCTAAAAACCTACGGCTTCACACCGGAGTCCTCAGAAGAGGCATTAACTGGTTGGGATATCGAGAAAAAGACACTGAGTGATCAGGGGCTGATCGTAGGCCCTTACGGCCTGCGGATTTGGACAGATGAGAAACGGATTGGTGAAGAACAGAAGATTCTCGACAAATACAACAATGTAAACTTGGATTTGTTCCGTGATTATATGGACAACGGCAGCAAAGGCATGCGGGCAGAAGAGCCGGTCAACGCTCAGGAATTGTACCAGAAGCTGGATATTGTACTGCAAACCGTCCTAACAGACAAAAACGCAGATCCACTGGAGATTTTGACTAAGGCTGCTGAAGAATTCCAACGTGATTATCTAGACAAGGTGAAATAAACACAGTCAAACGGCGGCGTCGTCCTTCTGAAGGGCGGCGATGCCGTTTCTGCGTAGATTGACAAATCTACTCTAAGGGATAAAGGAGAGGTGCATTATATGGCAGCAAAAGAATGGGGAGGCTGGAGCGCGCGATGGATCTGGCCTTTGGATGAGGAAGGGACAGAAAGTTGGGAGCAGCAACACGAGCGAGTGTATTTTCGCAAAATGTTTGAGCTGCCAGCTGGAGCCGGGAGGGCCTACAGTCTGAATTTGGCCATTACTGCTGACAGTCGCTACAGACTCTTTGTTAACGGGCAGCGTTTATGGGCCGGTCCTTGCAAGGGTCATGGTCATGTACACTATTATGAGGAGTTCAATTTGGACGACGTTTTGCAACCAGGTATAAATGTGATTGCTGTTATGGTAGTTCATTATGCAGGGACATCTCCCTTTGAGCTGGGGGAAGACGGACCTCTATCCATCTGGCGTTCGCAAAAAGGCGGCTTGCTTGTAGAATCGGAAGTTATGAACAATGGGCAGCTTGTGCAGGAACTGAATACAGATACCTCATGGAAAAGCATTAGGGACCACAGCTACCGGCTTCAGCCGTTTCCGATTATGCGCTGGATGGGCGGATTGGAAGAGGTGGAGGGGGACGTAGCGCTGCTGGATTGGACGCTGCCGGAATATGACGACAGCGCCTGGTTAGCCGCAAGGATTGTACAGCCGGTGCGGGATGATTATGGCCAATTGGCCCCATGGCAACTGGACAAACGTCCGATTCCGCTGCTGTATGAGCGGGAGCAGCTCTTCCTGAAGCTGATGCGGAGCAGCAGTGGTGAAGGAGATGCCCTATTTGAAAAAGGGCATTGTCTGGAGCTGCGGAATGAAGCTAGTGAGGTTGCCCTGCCATTAGCAGGAATACACGTGGAAGCGGGACAGCAACTCTGGCTGGAGTTGGATGCAGGTGAGCTAATCACAGCTTATCCGCAGCTTAAGCTTCTTGGGGGGGAAGGTAGCCGGATCACCCTCCTGTACGCCGAGTGCTACGAAGAAGAGACTGGGGATGACGAGATCCGCCGCAAAGCTGTCCGCGATGATATGCAGGAGCATGTGTTAAGAGGCGGTTATGACAGCTACTATCCAGCCGGTTATGGCACCTCGGTGCAGATGGAATGCTATGAGCCATTCTGGTTTCGTACTTTCCGGTATGTCCGGCTGGAGGTGAATACTGGAGCTGAGCCTTTGACGATATCCGGCTTCAGTTATCGGGAGACCGGATATCCTTTGCTGCCGGAAGGAAGCTTTCATTGCAACGATGAACGATATAACCAGCTCTGGGAGCTGAGTGTCCGAACACTACAACGCTGCATGCATGAGACCTACGAGGATACGCCGTATTATGAACAGTTGCAATATACCATGGATACCAAACTGATGATGGAATTTACGTACCTGTTATCAGGAGACGACCAATTGGCACGGAGGGCAATGGAAGATTATAGGGCTTCGCAGCTGCCAAACGGCATGTTGCAAAGCCGCTACCCCTCCGTGCTGCCACAGGTCATCCCCTCCTTCTCTTTATATTGGATCGGGATGATTCATGACCACTACAGATCCTTCGGAGATCTGGCTATCATAAATCGGTACCGACTGCCACTGTTATCCGTATTGGACTGGTTCGATCAGCGACTGACACCGCAAGGTCTGGTGGACAGAACGCCTCGCCAATATTGGAATTATTTTGACTGGGTAGAAGAATGGCCACTTGGTGCACCAGACTGTACGGATGATGCACCTGCAACCGTGCTTAGCTTGATGTATGCAGCCGCGTTGGAGCAAGCGGCTGAATTACTTGCCGCCAGCGGGTGGACGCAGATTGCATCTGAGTTGCGCCAGCGCAAAGCCGCGGTCAACGCTGTGGTACTGGATTGCTGTCGCCAATCGAACAGCTTGATGTTCCGCGACAGTCCGGCGGCAACAGCGGAAACGCAGCTTAGCCAGCATACGCAGGTCTGGGCGATTTTAGCTGGCACGGTGGACATTGTAGAGGGGGCAGCACTACTAGAGGCTACAATGGCTGACACATCACTGGCTAAACTTTCGCTGCCGATGAGCTATTATCTTTTTCGCGCGTTGGAACATTGCGGTTTGTATGACCGCTCCTTCGGACTATGGGCTCGTTGGATGAAACAGCTGGATTTGAACCTCACTACACTCCCAGAAATGGACTCTGTCGGAACCAGAAGTGACTGTCACGCCTGGAGCGCGCTGCCGATCACTGAGTTCACCAGAGGGATATTGGGTGTCCGGCAAGGGATAGAGGGAATAACCGTAAAGCCACATTGCGGAGAACTGCAACAGGCCAGTGGAACCGTAAGCACAAGTCTGGGTCCAATACATGTAAAATGGAAAATTCATTCAGAAGCGGGACATAAAAACTTCCATTTTGAAGCTAACTGGCCAGCCGGTTCGGCGATTACAATTATCCTGCCGAATACTGAAGTGCTTTTGACAGATGCAGGTTCTTTTTATAAGGAGATCGACATTAGTCACTTTAGCTGATAGTCTGATTTCAATTGATTTTCGTTTTTGTTGATTCATACACCGGAGGGGGATGGGGGAGTTATATGTTCAGATCATTCGGCCGCAACATCCGCCTTGTCCTGGTGCTGTTTATTACCGTTTACATTGCTGCTTCAAGTTTCATTTTGTACCGTACTATGGAGCATAGAAGCTTGGATATGTTGCGGCAGTTATCTGTTCAATACACTGGCCAGCAGCATAAGAATACTCTTTTGTTCATGAACTGGCTGGAGGAGACCTCCAAGCTTATCTCCAACAATCAGGTGGTACAGAATGCGTTGAAAAAACCAGCGTACGACGGAGCGATTTCTCCTATACTTGAGGGCATTCGCTCCTCTAGCAGTGACATTCTCGGCATTTATATTTGGGGTGAAGCAGGGGGGACGTACTCCTCGAGCAATGTATCCGGGCTTCTCCCCTTTACAGAGATCAAGAAAGTTCCGGGGATGGAACAATTTCTGGATAATCGGGAACAGGTTTTGCGCTGGACGGTGCTGAACCGGGAACATCTGATGAACGCGCCTTCTGATCTGCGCGACCGTCTGCTGCTTGAGGTAAAAATTCAGAATACGGAGGGGCAAATTTTAGGTCTGCTCTCGCTCGAAATTGAGATTGACAAGCTGTACAGCTTCTACCTGTCAGGCAAGAATACGATCTACGGCGAGAATGAAGTTTATCTGCTGACAAGTAACGGAAAGCTGCTGAATGCGGCGGATGTGCCCATGAAGCGACTGCAAGAAGTTAGAACAGCGCTGGCCACACCAGAGAAGGATAATCCAGCTATGCCGGAAGAACAAGATAGTTCAAGTAGCGGTTCTATGGATTTGTTGGAGCGTGAAACGGCCGACGGCTTGATTTTGCTCTATCCGCTGCCCGAATCGGATGAGCGGATTGTCACCTACATCTCTGCAGACGGGATGAATGCAGAGCTGCGGACATTTAAGTATTTAATGATCGTTTTAAACATCGTCGTTTTCATAGTGTTCTGGTTGCTGATCTCAATGCTTAGTGGCAGTATTGTTAATCCGCTGAAACAGTTGTACTTGAAAATTAACTCCACGATGAAAGACTAAGATTGGCATGCTGAATGGCAGACAGAATCTATGAAGCAGATTTCAGACTACCCGCTAAAATCTGCAAAAGGTCACTGGCTAGCAGTGCTTATATCTACTCAGACAAAGAGGTGTCCCCAAAAGCAATGAATTGGTTGCTTGTGCTTGGGACGTCTTTTGGTGTTTTTAATAGAGTAGAGAAGGCGATGCACAGACTAACCTATGCTTCACAACATATCTCGCTCTGGCAGATTAAACTGTGTGCCTTACAATTTGTGGCGATATAGCATTCTATCATTAGAATCAGATTATGGAATGATTTTCTGATATTCATGAATTGGAACAATGTGGTGAAATGTAATATTTGTGAGAAGAGTAATCAACAAAAATAGAGGATGGAACAAATATTTCATAGGTAACGACTTATACAGAAAACTTGGTGCATCCTTTCTAATTTCCGCTGGAGTAATCTATGTTATCGAACGTGTGGGCTCTTTGAAGGCTCGCAGCCATGAAATTGTAGCGTTATACAAAGCAAAAACGTTTGAGGCTCTACCTGAAACTCATATTACAGGCTTCTTCGATAATATCTTTGTGCCAATCCTTTCGTTCCTTGGTATGATACTTTTCGTATATGGGTTCCCAAAAAAAATAAAATGAGACTTTTTTGTTTTGCAGCTAGGGCAAAAAAACCAATTTCCATGATACTTAATTAATTGACAGAGGAGGTGCTTAAATGGCGGAAGGAAGATGTGGTATTGTCAAATGGTTCAAAGAAGATAAAGGTGGAAGGTAACCATGTTTTTGTTCACTTTAGCGAGATACTACCAGACCCTATTAAGTTACCGAAAGGCTTTCGGTCTTAAAAAGGGTCAAAAAGTTGCATTCGACCTATTCGAGTTCCCTAGTATAGCTGATTCTCAGAGCAGGAGAGCTAAGAATGTGCAAATTTTAGAGGATTGAAGGAATAGAGACGTACTTCATGAATGTATGGACTTTCGGGACTCATAATTAAGTTAACGGGGACTATAGTGGAATTGCGGTTGCTCCGGCAGCCGTTTTTATTTGCTTAACTAACGGGCAGGATAGTGGAATAAAGATTTGGGTTGTATAATCAAAAATAGTATAAGCATTCTTATAAAATGGATAAATAAGGAGAAAAATGAACATCGAAGATTACAAAGGTAATGATGATTTACAACTGTATGATTCAGTCATAAAGAAACTCATAATTGACCACCAAAACAAGACCGTTGAGTTTTACTTTCTTAAGGTAATTGAGCGAGTAGACAGAAGTGAGCACAGCTTCACCTATAAAGTAAGGGAAGCAAGGCTAAAATTTTCAGGTGTGGTATATGCGAAACTACCATATTGGATGGAATTTGATGAATGGAGTGAATTTTACCGCTCCGCAGTTATCAAAACTTCAAGTATTCTACAAAGAGTTCCCGAACGAGCACAAAAACACAAAGAACTCCAACATATCTATTTGGGTATAGACAATGGTAATGAATATGTAGAACAAGATATAATCTGCGAAAGCTTTGCCATGGAAATGGAACCAGAAGAGTACATTTTACATAATGATTTCGACTGGTTATATGAAGAATAATACTGATATGCATTCAACTAAAGGGAAACAATAGTTCAATAGCCAAACATGACCACTCCAACGATGGTGGGCTCAGCTTAGATATTGCTATAAAATAATAATTTATGAAATGCGCTTCAAATCCTTTAAATATATCTATGATTGTTTATAACTAACAAAACGAATTGTGTAGGCTTCTGCTGTACCTCTATTAGTAATAATATTTATGTTTTCGTAATTGTATTGCGCTCTGTTTGTCCTGTTGTACGAACCGTTAATTACAGTATTTATATCGATCACACAAAATTACTGAATAATGGTGGTCATGTTGGTTATGGAATACGTCTATCAGAAAGGCAAAAAGGGTACGGTACACGGCTATTGGCTCAATCCTTAGAAAAGCTGAAGGAATTGGGTACAAAAAAAGCACTTATTGTATGTGATGAAGGTATGATAGTGATTGTTCATTAAATCGTAATTAAACAAACCACTGTTATTAGATACATCACGGTGACTGGTACAGCGGAATGTAGAGTTGCCAATAGAAGCAGCAATGCTAAAAGTGACAGTAGGTACATAGATCACAGCGCTCCACATGTGTGGAGTGCTGTGTGTCGCTAGCTAGTTAGAAAGTATTATTTAGAGCCACATTTACCTACCTATTCTTAGCTCAGGCGGTAGTTGCGCTTGGGCTTTTTAATTATTAAGAGTCAGGACATCTCAATGCAACTTGCATCTGGTGATATTCACCTTAAAAGCTGACATACAACAAACTTGTTCCTTGGGAGCTTTTTCTGAATATTCCAGCACCAAAGAGTCATCTGGATAATGAGTCAGTGCCACCGTGTCAATGACATGAGCATTCAATTAGATGATGGCTCTCAGTCAATCAATTCAACTATTGTTTCCTAGTAACTTAATAAAATGTTAATTTTTTGTATCTCATAAAATATGATGTTTCCAATCATCTCTTCATTTGAACCGAGAAGGGTAAATTATTCTCATTAGTCTATTTTTAAGTCTGTTTTTTTTCTTCAGAATTTCAAATGGACGCATCATCTCGTAATCTTCATGTTCGAGCATGTGACAATGCCATACAAAAAGTCCAGCGAAAGGATCAAAACTACCGATAAAAGAGGTAACGTAACCAGAGGGAGCACGAATGGTATCTTTAAACCCTCTTTCGTTTGGTTCAGGAGGAGCCGCAGGTCCTGTAAATTTAAGTTTTCCTGTAGCTTGGAAATGAGCAACGTCAAAGGGCTGGCGCTCTAGAATTTGCATGTCAACGACATGTAGATGAATGGGGTGGTCATCCGCAGACAGATTAATTAACCGCCAGATCTCAACAGTTCCTAAGTCCATTTTCTCGGATATAGGATCATTCCACATTTTACTGTCAAGTAAATTTAATGATCTTCCATATTTATCCTCCACTCTGACGAGTGTGAGATCTCTAGTCCTTGTTGCCATCTCTCTAGATAGGAAATTAATTTTCGTCAAATGATCTGGTAGGGAACTGGTATCTTTACCTTTTAACGGTGTGGTTACTCTAAACTGTATCACATCAGTTGTCTCTGTGGAGGCACCCTTAAAGCCATTTTTAAGAATGATCGTCTTACCATAAGATCGAGAAAAATCGACGATCACATCCGCTCGCTCAGTTGTTAGAAGGAGGATCTCATTCATTTTCACTGGTTTCTCCAGCAATCCACGATCGACTCCAATTTGATAAAATGGCTGTCCAGAGTCCAGCTTGAGTGTAATAGCTCGACTATTACAGTAATTTAATATGCGAAATCGGTATTTTCTCGGTTCTACTTCAAGATAAGGGGAAACTTTGCCATTTACTAAAATGTAATCTGCGTCAAAAGGAGTAACAATCGAGGGATAAGGAAGACGAGGATTGTTTTTATCCGGTGTATCGGGGTAAAAGAGCGAGCCATCTGGGTTGAATGAACGATCCTGAATCATAAGAGGGATTTCATATGTTCCCGTCGGTAGATTCAGAGATTGTTCATGCTGATCACGAATGATATAAAAGCCTCCAAGTCCCGCATAATTGTTTAATCTCGTAATACCCATTGTGTGGTCATGATAAAATAACGTAGTGGCTTCAAGGTTTGGGTACTCAGATACTTTTCTTTTAAACATAGGTCCTGTTTGTTCAAAATTTTTCGTAAACCAAGCTTCAGGGTAGCCATCACTATGGTCAAGTTGTTTTCCTCCGTGTAAATGAACCACGGTTCTAACCTGTGGAAGTGTTTTTTCTGCACCATGAATGGTGGTATCGATGGGAAGAAAATGCTTTTTGGGCAGATCATTCATCCATTTGACATATGTCGTTTCATCCTTCATCACGTCGAAAGTCGGTCCCGGGTACATTCCGTTGTAGCCCCATAAGCGGGTAGGCCCTAAATCACGATGTAGTTTTTGGGTAAATTCCCTCATGGTCACTTCATAATACGAACCTTTCTTGTCTCGCTTGATCGGGGAAATGGTTTTGGGAATCGGCAGTTTATCGACGAATTTTTGAAGTTTTACTTTTGGGGGCATATAAGTGGAGACCTCCTCACGGTTAATACCTTATAAAAACATATGAACGAAAGATGTCCCATTATGTTTATTTGTGAACTTCTGTTGGAAGCTTTGGACTGTCAACACTAAATTAATCAATTTTTATAAGGCGCTAAATTTCTAAATGACGCCGCGTCCCATCTTTGATTATCCGGGGTATGTTGGCAGCTGTAAGCTGAAAGGGAAGGTCGCGATCATTACAGGGGGCGACAGCGGATTTGGACGTGCTATTGCAGCAGCATATGCCAAAGAAGGCGCTGATCTGGCAATTGTATATTTAAATGAGCATATCGATGCGGCAGAAACCAAAGAATATGTTGAGCAATTTGGCACTCGTTGTCTGCTCTTGCCTCGAGACCTTCGTGATCCCACCAGTTCGCCTGATATTATAGCTGAAACGCTCCGTTATTTTAATAGACTGGATATCTTAATTAATAACGCTGCCGTTCAACCTTTCACAGGCAGTATTATGGACATATCCAATGAACAGCTCGAAAATACGTTTCGAACCAATATATTTCCCATGTTTTATTTGACAAAAGCAGCTTTGCCTTATCTGGATAGAGGTAGCGCTATCATCAACACAACCTCACGGGTTGCCTACGAGGGAGACAAGAATGTCATTGATTACTCTACAACAAAGGGAGCTATTGTAAGCTTTACTCGCAGCATGGCGTTGTCTTTAGCTGAACAATGTATTAGGGTAAATGCGGTCGCGCCTGGACCGTCATGGACGCCTCTAAATGTTAGTACCTATTCCAAGGAGTATGTAGCTACTCTGGGAACCGATAGTCCGTTTGGACGTGCCGGACAACCGTTTGAGATTGCACCAGCCTACGTATACCTTGCATCTAGTGAATCTATGTATGTCACAGGCCAAGTGATCCATGTTAATGGAGGATTGATTCGTTACTCGTAATTTGTTTGTTTGATATTAGCTAGTGAAATAAGCTGGATACGGGAGAGCGTTTGCATCTCATGCAAGATGTCAGCGGTTCGATCCTGCTAATCTCCACCAAACTTATAGGGTTCTTAGCTCAGTTGGTAGAGTAGTTGACTCTTAATCATCTGGTCGAGGGTTCGAATCCCGCAGAACCCACGAGTTCTCACACACAAACGACAGTGATGTCGGCGTGGAGCACCGTAACCAGTGGGTGGCAACTGTGGGCGGTGTCCAATATTACAACAATTCAATCGGTTCCAGCCCCGCTCGCACCGTCGCCACACTTCACGCTCATGAGGGCCGAGTGTTGCGATCGCCGGCGGGCGAGATAAGAAAGTACCGTTCGACGAGATGGCTAGACTACTGCCTGATCATGTTAAAGAGTTGCTGTTGATTGGCGAAGCGGCAAGTCAAATCGAGACTGCGGCGCGTAGAGTGGCGGGCTGTCCGCCTATTATCTACTGCGAAGGCCTGGCCGAGGCAGTGGCGCAGGCGCACAAGCTAGCCTCACCGGGGGACACTGTGCTGCTGAGTCCTGTATGCACTGCGTTTGACCAGTACCGTAACTTTGAAGAGCGCGGGCGTCACTTTGTAGAACTGGTTGGGACGCTGCGTCGGTCGGAGGGGAAGGATTGAATAAGACAAGGGCATTTTCCGGGAAAACCTTATTACCCTTATGTGTGGCAAACGGGAAACGATAGTTAAACATAAAAGGTTCCACATATTAGTCATGTACAATATGTAGGACCTTTATTTTATCTGACTTTTTTATATTTAACTCTCGATAAACTGAGAAAATAAAGCACTAGACTGACGAGGATATTTAACTAACGGAAGTTTAGTGTCACAAGAGGAAATAGTAGGTTAATGTCGAATGAGTTTGTCTGGATAGTTAGAATATTAATATTTCGATGATATATATTAGGAGAGTGCTCTATAATGAAGACTCTGTTCCAATACAACTGGCAGGTTCGTAATGACTGGTTCTCTTGGTCTGAAGATGTACCTTAAGATGAATTGCTTAAAGCTCGAATTGGCGGTGTTGGAGGAATCTTAGAAACACTGTTTCACATCGTTTATTGGGAATATAGTTGGATTCACAGTGTATTGCAGGGAAAGGCAGAATTTGAACAAAAGCTCTTCGAGGCTTAATGAAGTCTGAAGCAGGTGCGAGATTTATCAATACAGTTTCATGCAGAAGTGGAGCAATTTGTTACGTCATGGACACTAGAGATGGAACGTAAAGAGCTGACACTTCTACGTGATAATGGTGAATGGATAACATATAAGCATGGAGAAATCATGTGGCACGTCATCGCTCACGAAATACATCACATTGGTCAGTTGTCTGTATGGGTGAGAGAAATTGGGCGAGAACCGATCATAGCGAATCTATTCGTAGGTGATTGTTCAGCTAAAGTAAAATTCCATGTCACTAACGGGACACGATAGCGGAACAGAATACCGTGGCAGCTGCTCCTTTTGTTATTCAACTATTGGGCAGGATAACGCTATGGTAAGATAATGCAATAGAACATATGGGGTGCAAAAATGAGAATGTATGCTCTTCTTACAGAACCAATAGGGGATATAAGTAAGGTAATGATTTATGAATCAAAGTATCGTGTTTATGTATTTCTATTTGAAACTCATGAAAATAAGGGTGCAAATGCTGACTATTGTTATGAAACATTAGGAGAAGCAATGGAGTTCTGCAATGAGGAACTAAACATAGTTGAGGAACAGTGGGTTGTTATTAACGATCCCAAAGAAGGGGAACAACACGATATTATTTACTAAACCAGTATCCACAGCATTAAGTTAACGGGATACGTTACTTAATGAAATAGCGACAGTCTGGACTTTATTTTATAGTCCTTTGATGTCGCTGTTTCAAGTTCTAGGGGCAGTCTAAAACTTATATTATAGATTCTGATGTATGCAATTAAATTAATAATGATGAATACGAATTTTTTAAAAAGAGGGATTACAATGGTTTCAATTGTTCAAATGATACTTTATGATTCTTATAAAATTCGTGACATCGATCGTTCGGAAACAATAGAATTGACGTACAAATTAAAGCACGGGGTACTTGAAGAAATAAGAACAGCACATGAAAGTCCCAGATGGACAGAAGATATCTATCTAGAGATAATATCTCGATATGAATATGAACTCACCAATGGTGGTATGGCTTTTGGAGCATTTAACGGAGATAAACTGGTCGGGTTTGGTGTCTTAGCTCATAAGTTCAGGGGTTATGATAATGATAGGCTTCAGATTGACCTTATGTATGTGACACGTGAATATCGAAGAAGAGGAATCGGTAGTCTTATTATGGAATCACTGAGTACAGCAGCAGTTGAAAAAGGGGCGAAGTACTTATATATTTCGTCTACCGAGACTGAATCTGCGGTGAAGTTTTATACTAGTCATGATTCAGCCATTACATCAGAGATTGATTTGGAATTATTTGAAAAAGAACCTAATGACATTCACATGCTAAAGAAATTATAATCACCAGAATAGAGTTGGATTTTAACTAAACGGGCAGGATAGTTGAATTAATCAAGGGCATAATATTCCCAAAAAATTTGGAGGAATCGCCCTTGTTTAAATGGATTATTTCATTGATTTTAATCTTTACGCTGTCTGCTGGAATCGCATCAGCTAAGCCTACGCTTGCTTTTTCAAATGTGGGGTTGGATAAGCTGAAGAAAATTGCGGAATTCAAACTACTAGTACCGTCTCACTCTTTTAAAGGTTATAAGTTAGAAATTAAGGAACCATATCCGCTTGTTCTTGGTCAATCAGTTTCAAAAGTTAGACTTCATTTTTTTGATGAATCAGGAAAGACATATTTATTTGGAATTGAAGAACATAAGGCGGTTGGTTATAAAATAAACCGAGTTGTCACTAATTTAGATGTTCGTAACCAAACATGTACAACAAGAACTATAGTCGAGGATTTTAAATTTAATGAACGTGGAGAGAAAATTAACATAAACGGAATCGAAGGGCGATTTGAACCATGGGCTAATCATACACCAGGAGGATACCTACGTTGGGTACAAGATGGTACTTTCATTGAATTCAACAGTGGAGATTTGACTAAAGTGGAAATGGTCGCGTTAGCAAAATCAATGAAATGATTAATTGGTTGAACTAACGGTTTATGATTTCTGAGGAGCTTGCCATGGCAATGCTCCTCTTTTATTTGTTGAAGTAATGAATGGACACCCTTCCTTAGGAGATGAATTAATCAGAGGGCTTAATTCACTTTGAGAAAAGACAGAATAACTATTTACACTACTCACACGATAAAAAAGAAATCGCTCTTTATGAGAAAAGTGGAAGTACCGCCTACCTCTCAAAAAGGAACGATTTCTTTGTAGTGTCCTCATTCATTAACAATCTTAGTTAATTGGGCAGCTCCTTCTTCAAGCTAATCGTAACCGTGGTGCCTTGCCCCGGAGTGCTGGAGATGCTTAGCCCATATTGAGGACCGTATTCCAGCTTGATCCGTTCGTCCACATTTCGCAACCCATATCCGCTCTGGAACAGCACATCTTCCTTAGCTTGGCTAAGTGTCGCGCCGTTGGCAAAGCCGACTCCATCATCCGTCACTGTAAAGCGAATCTCATCCTCCAGCAGCTCGCCTTTAATCCAGATTCTGCCCATGCCACGTTTCTCGCTGATGCCGTGCTTGATCGCATTCTCTGCGATTGGCTGAAGAATCAGCTTTAGAATGCGGACTTTGCGTAGCGATTCCTCAATATCGTATTCAATCTCGAATTTATTTGGGAAACGCATTTGCTCGACCGTCACAAAACTCTCCACCAAACGGATTTCTTCGTCGACAGTAACGAATTTATCGCCTTTATGCAGGCTAATCCGAAAAAAGGTCGCCAGAGAAGAAATCAGCCGCTCAATGTCGGGCTGCTTCTTCAGCCGGGCAATCCAGGCAATCGCATCCAACGTATTATAGAGAAAATGGGGATTGATCTGCGACTGCAACGCAGTCAGCTCCGCCTTGCGCTGCTTCTCTTTTTCCTCATCTTTTTCAAGCATTAATTGGCTGATCCGTTCTACCATCTGATAGTAGCTGTTCTCTAGCTGGAAAATCTCATCGACCTGTGCCCGCTGCTCATAGACAGCTGCTAGGTCTTTTTTGCCAAACAGACTCAGCTTCTTCTTCAAGTTCAGTAGTGGTCGGGTGATTTTGGCCGCCAGATAAAAGGAAAGAATCAGTAGCACAATGAAGGTAACACTGGCGAAAAGAAGGGCATTTCGGTTACCCTTGGCAATTCCCTCCAGCAACTTATGGCTAGAAATCACACTGGTGAACTCCCAGCTAACGCCAAGCGTTTCCAACCTAGGATTCAAAGGATAAGTAGCAATGATATAGGAATTCCCGTTATCTGACCAGGTGCGGTAGCCTTCTTTCTGACCCGGACGAAGAGGGGCGTTCTCCTCCAAAAAATTGCCCAAGAGCCGCTTGTCGGGGTGAGATATAATCCTGTCGCTGGAAGTCAGGAAGGAGTAGCCAATGCCAGTGAAACTGGAGGAATAAAGATCTGCCAAGGCAGCTTCTCTGACATAGATGATGACGACCCCGATATTTTGCCCCGTATTGAAGTTCCGGAATTGCTGTCCGAAGGGGATATAGGCATTACCGTCGCCATCTCGTTTGATTTCACCGACAACAGGCATGCTGCTCTCCTGTATACGTTTAATGAACAGGGCTTCGGGAACCTCGAGCATCTGTTCCTTGGACTGATAAGAGTAAAGCATATTATCATTGGTATTGATGATTACATTGCCCACCAGATCATTCTGTGCAAGCATACCGTCGATGATAGCTCCAATCCGTGATTCCTTGTCTGCTGCCGGCAGGGAATCGTTATTAATGATCTGGTAAATGTCGCTGTTCACCAGAAATCGCAGGAACAACATCTGAATGTCATCGACCATCAACTCAACACTGAGCCCAATTTGGCGCTGAGTCTGGACCACATGGCGATACAGATCCTTTTGCAGATAGGTATAGGAATAGAAGTTAAAAATAACTAGCATCAGCACCAGATGCAGAGACAATCCCACTAACAGGACAACAACAATCCGACTTTTGATCTTGAACCTCCGCATCCAAGAATCCATCCGGTTGGCCATCGTTAGCTTAACCATAGGTTTTTGCATATTCGCTCGGCGGGATGCCCGTCATCTTTTTGAAAATCTGGCTAAAGTATTTGGAGTCGGTGAAACCAACCTGATTGCCTACCTCATAGACCCGATACATCGGATTGCGCAGCATACGTTTGGCTTCTTCAATCCGATATTCCGTCAGACATTCATAGAAAGTCTTGTTCAAATCTTTGCGGAATAGATGCATTAAATGGGTTGGACTGACGAACACCGCAGCAGCAACCATCTCCACGGTAATGTTCCCAGCATAATGCTCCCGAATAAAAGCGAGGGCGTCTCTGATTTCACGCCGGCATCGAGCTCCGGCCTCTTCCTCAGCGTACAACACGCGTTCAATACCAGACAAGGCACGCTGCGCAGCAAGCACAGCCTGTTTGTATGAATCTACGATTCCGTTCCATTTTTCAGTTGGTTTGCCGATGCCAACGCTAAGAGCCTGGCCGAAGTGCTGCTGGCTCCATTCCGATAGCTGCTTACCTAATCTGCGGGCAGAATCACCGGCAAGCTCAGGTTCATCGGTTCGGAGAATCATAACCCACTCCAGATGACTATCGCGGAATAGACAGAGCTGTTCAAAAGAATACGCTTCCAGAATAACCGCTGCTTCGTCCTCCAACGCTTTGCCTACATCAGTTCCTTGAAGACCATTATCAGCAGGGAAGGCTATGGACAGCGGCAGCATAGCTTTTCCTGGTTCCAATTGCAGCTCCAGCAGCTTTATTTTGCTGGTAATGAATTCCTCACTATGCAGCTGGCCATGCAGTAAATCCTGCCAGAATTGTTTGGATATCGCGGCAATTTCCTCATTAAGCTGTGAATATCGCTTGGAGAGTTGCTTTTTCCCCAGGATTTCATCGCCAACGCTTCGTACTGTATCTGCGAGTTGTTCTATATTAATGGGCTTCAGCAAATAGGTGGAGGCACCATAACGTAATGCAGCCTGCGCATATTGAAATTCGTCATAACCGCTAAGTACGACAATGCCTACGAGCATGTCCTGCTCCCGTATTTTCTCGATAAGTTCAAGACCGTTCATATACGGCATACGGATATCGGTAATAATCACATCCGGGCGGTGCTGTAGTGCAAGCTCCAAACCCTCCTCGCCATTGCTGGCTTCTCCTATGATCTCGACGTTGTATTCTGCCCAGTCTATGGTTTGGGTGATGCCCATACGGACGAGATATTCATCATCTACTATAAGCGCTTTCAACATTGGCCTCACCTCGAAGTAGTTTCTAATATGTCTTACAGTCATTATAAACATGAAACCTCTTTTAGAGGAGCGGTAATTTCTCAGTTGTCAGGATCACAAACGATTTCGCAGTATGTTCACCGGTGGCTAAGTACAAAAATGTCCGCATAGCCGAAGTTCTAAACATTTCAACAGCTTAACAAACCGTTTCATAGGATTCCATCCTAACTTTTGCAAAATGTACTGTGATAGACTTTAACCGTAAAAGAGCGGTAAGCGCTTTTATAAATACATGACATCGAAATTGAACGCTGTAGGAGGAGTACCTTTGATACAAAATTCATTTATTCCATTCGGGTTTCAATATTACCGTTCCCCAACCCCATTCCGGGATCAATGGGAGAAAGACCTGAGCAATATTGCCGGGCAGGGCTTCAATTGTGTGAAGTATTGGGTGCAGTGGCGCGCCAGCGTGTCCAAAGAAGGGATATACCAGTTCGATGATATTCAGGAGCTGATGGATATTGCTCAACAGAATGGCTTAAAGGTCATTTTGAACGTGATTTTCGATGTGGCGCCAGCCTGGTTTTATAAAAAACATCCTGATTCCAAAATGATCACAGCAGACGGTTCCGTTCTGGAACCAAGGGCAATTAACTGCCGCCAGATTGGCGGAGCTCCTGGACCTTGTTATCACCATGCAGCTGCAGCCACGGAGAAGGCGAAATTTCTGGCGGAAACAGTGAAGACTTTCAAAGATCATCCTGCACTCTGGGTGTGGGATTTATGGAATGAGCCTGAGCTGACAACAGGGATTAAGCGCAAGCTGTCATTTGACAACCAGGTATGTTATTGCGAGCACTCAGTGCTGGCATTCCAAGAATGGCTGAAAAATAAATATATTACTCTGGAAGCTCTGAACGAATCATGGCAGCGGACTTACAGAAACTGGGAGGAAGTAGAGGCACCGCGTGGGCAAGGCGTATTCAATGATTTGGTGGACTGGCGGCTGTTCATGTCCGATACTTTGACAGTTGAGCTGCGGAACCGGGTAGATACTGTGAAGTCACTGGATCTGCTGCATCCTGTTATGGCACATACTGTGCCAGCTCCTATTTTTAATATGATTACAGCAGGATCAGACGACTTTAAGCTGGCTGAGCCCTGTGACCTGACAGGCAATAGCCTAGGGTCCTCAGCTTGGTCGGCTGATCTACTGATCTCTGCCGCCAAAGGCAAACCGATCATCAACTCAGAGATTCATGCGCTGCCTGGCAATACGGCGATGAAACCGCGCAGGCCGGAGCTGCGAGAAATGAAGCGGCATATTCTGACCCCGCTCGCCCGTGGCATCACGGGGTATCTGTTCTGGCAGTATAGACCAGAGGTATTAGGACAGGAGGCTCCGGCTTGGGGTAGTGTGTATTTGGACGGCAGTCCAACCCCATGGTACAAGGATATGGCCCAACTAAATAAGCTTGTGCAAGACAATAAGCATGAGCTTTTACAGGCAAAACGGCGTGGGGACGGGATTGCTATTCTATTCAGCCCACAGAACCAAATCGCAAACTTTGCTGCCCATGATCATTTGGACACCTATAACGATTCCCTTCAAGGCGTCCATAAACTGCTACATGATCTTAATTATAAAGTGGAATTTCTGCATGAGTCGGATGTTACGGAAAAGACATTGGAGCAATACCGCTGCCTGTGGATGCCTTATCCACTGTATCTGAACCGTAAACTGTGTGACCTCCTGCGTGAGTGGGTAGAAAAGGGAGGCATATTGATTTCGGAATGCTCCTTCGGCGCGCTTCAGGCAGAGAATGGCTGTCACAGCTATACAGTTCCTGGTTACGGATTTGATGAAGTCTTTGGGGTTCGGGAGACTTGGATTCATTCTGCCGAGAATCTGGATCATAGCTATCATCAGGTAGCATTCGAATCACGGACGGCGATCCCACTCCTTAATGTAATGGAGCACAGCAAGGAAGGGGAAGCAGCCGCAGATGATAAGGCACATGGCTCCTATTACAAATCAGATATTGCGCTGCAAAGTCATGTGAAGGTCCTAGCCGAATTTGCCGAGGACAACATGCCTGTGTTGACGGCCGCCGCTTATGGCAATGGGCGTGCTGTGTGGTTCGGTACCTTACTTGCGGCTGCCTACTGGCAGGATGGACATACCGGAACGCTCCAGTTGGTGCGCGATCTTTTACAGCAGGAATTGAAGCTACAGCCGAATGTGCAAGTAAGCGGAGGTGTCCGCGCTGATCTTTCCGAGTGGGAAGTTGAAGAAGACAGAGGTGCGTTCCTCTATGTGCATAATGAAGGGAAGACGTTGGCAGAAGCCAAAGTTACGCTGCCTGCCAATTATACTTCAGCAGAGCCATGGTTTGACGATGGGAATGCCAAAATTCAGCCAATAAATCCGTTTGAACCTTCAACAACTCACCTGTCTATACGGGTAGAAGCTGGAGATGTTCAAGTATTTCGATTATCTTAGCCGGCAGCAGTTAAGGTCGGAGATTATAGAGCTGGTGTAAGCCAGCCAAAGGAGTGTATCCATTTGGGTTTGTTAGATTATGTTAATCCATTACAGGGGACTAAGTCGGATTTCCGCTACTCACACGGCAATACGCTGCCGCTTACAGCGATGCCATTTGGCATGGCGGCTTGGAGCCCGCAAACCCACGAAGCAGGGGGGACCTGGTTCTTCCATCCGCACCATCGCCACCTGGAGGGCATACGACTAACTCACCAGCCCAGTCCTTGGATCGGAGATTATGGACATCTAACACTGTTGCCGCAGACTGGACCGTTATTGCTCAGTCCTGATTCGCGCTCATCTTCCTTTAAACCGGAAGAGATGCAAGTGTCCCCACACTACTTCGGTGTGTCTCTTCAACGATATCGTACCCGACTGGAGCTGACCCCTACAGAGCGCTGTGCGGTGATTAGAATAACATACGCTAAGGGGCAGCAGAACAGGCTCATAATAGCACCGCTTAAAGGCGAGTCTCAACTCACCTTTCAACCGGAGAAACGCAGGATCATCGGCTTTACAAGAGGCCATACCGCCGGGGTACCCGATAATTTCGCGATGTATTTCGTCTTCCAATTCGACACAGACATTCTCATGGAGGATTCGGGAATCTTTGACGGGGAGTACCAACCTTTAGGGACGTATGAAGGAACCGGCGATAAGCTGGGTGCATACGTAGAATTAAACATACCGGAATCCGGTGTAATAGAAGTGAAATGCGGCACTTCCTTTATTAGTGGGGAGCAAGCGCAATTGAATCTCAATCGGGAGGTTGGTGGGAACAGCTTCGGAGAGATCTTGAGCAAAGCAGAGGCAGGCTGGGAAGAACGGCTGAGCCGCATCGTTGTCGAAAGCGCGGATGAAGAGAACCTCAGTACCTTTTACAGCTGTATGTACCGGATCTGCCTGTTTCCTAGAACATGGCATGAATATAACGAGCAGGACGAGCAAATTCATTACAGTCCTTTTAACGGCAGCATTTGCCGGGGTCCAATGTATTCAGATATCGGACTGTGGGATGTATACCGGACTAGCTTCCCGTTATACAGTATCCTGTTTCCATCCTTGCTCGGTGAGATCATGCAGGCTTGGACATTAGCTTACGGTGAAAGCGGCTGGCTACCAAAATGGCTTTCACCAGGCGAACGCAGTGCCATGCCCGGCACACTTATCGATGCGGCAGCTGCGGATGCCGTGGTTAAGGGCATTGGCGGCTTCGACGTAGAGCTAATATATGAAGGTTTGCTGAAACATGCAGATCGTCCGGCTACAGACGAGAAGCTGGGTAGACGGGGGCTAGAATTGTATTTGCAGCACGGCTATCTGCCACATGATCGTTTTCATGAAAGTGTAAGTAACACGCTGGATTATATATACGGGGACTTCTGTATAGCCCAAATTGCTAAAGCACTCGGCAAAATGGATGATTATGAGCGTTTTATGTACCGGGCACAGAATTACAAACTGCTGTTTGATCCAGAGGTTGGTTTTATGAGAGGCCGTAACGAGGACGGTACTTGGCAGGAAGGATTTGATTCTTTGGCGTGGGGTGATCCGTTCTGTGAAGGTGGAGCTTGGCAAGGGAGCTGGGCGGTTCCCCATGACTTCCCGGGATTAGCCAGTCTGATGGGTGGCGAGGAAGCTTTTGTTCGGCGTCTGGACCAGTTGATGGCCGAGGAACCGATATTCAAAGTGGGATCTTATGGCTTGGAAATTCATGAAATGTCGGAAATGGCTGCGGCCGATCTAGGGCAGTTTGCCATCAGCAATCAGCCCAGCTTCCATATACCTTATATTTTCGCCCGACTCGGGGCGTTGTCCAAAACACAGTACTGGGTTCGCAAAACCATGGCTAAACTGTTCAACAGTGGAATGGAGGGGTTACCCGGCGACGAGGATAATGGCAGCATGGGTGCCTGGTATATTTGGAGCGCCATCGGACTGTATCCGTTAAGTCCCGGGATTCCCGAATATGTGCTAGGCAGCCCTCTATTTGATAAAGTAACGATCCAACTTGAAAATGGGCGGCAGTGGGTCATTGAAGCGCAAAACAACAGCCCTGCCAATGTGTACAGTAAATCAATTCACTGGAACCATACGCTTTGGGAGCACCACTCTTTGCCTCATGAAGAGATTATTAAAGGCGGCGTCCTGAACTTCAGTATGTGTCCGGGGGTAGTCCCGTCCTAAAAGCAATGCAAGGCAGTCCGGAATATTTCGGGCTGTTTTTGTTTTTTGGATGGAACGAAATTGCTCTTTTTGGTCAAATCGTGAAATGGCAAACCATTTCGCAGCATTCCCGCCTGTTTTTTCAAGGGTAACATGTCTAATATCGAAGAGAATGAAAGCGCTTAATAAGAATGCGGAGAGGAGGAAGCAACTTATGACTTTAAGGCTTTATTCCAAAAGAAATCGACTTATCACTATTCTATTCGCCCTGATTGCGGGAAGCCTGCTGCTGATTGGCGCGATGAATGTGCAGGCTCCACAAGCAGAAGCACCACTTCTGACCCTTAACGGACAGGAGGTCACTGCAGCGGAGTTCAACTGGCATCTTCAAATGAATCGGGCACTGACTGCTGATTACTTCAAACAGACCTACGATGCCAACTACTCAGAGAAATTCTGGTCTACCGACTATTCCGGCGAAAAACCAATCCACAGGTGGATAAAAGAATCCCAGACGCAGCTACTGACGAAGCGGATGGAGTTGCAGCTTGCTCAAGAAGCAGGTGTGATATCGGATATCAGCTATGAAGGTTTTCTAAAAGGAATGGGGCGTGAGAATCAACGGCGGAGTCAGGCGGTAGCGAATAAGGAAGTGGTGTATGGTCCTCTTCATCTGGAAGCGCAGGCCTATTACAGTTATTACATGAGCAACCTTGAGGATACCACGATTGAAGCAATGCGCAGCAACGGAGGCATCGTGATTTCAGATGAACAGGTAAGGCTGGAATATGAAGCAAAGCAAGCTGCTAAATATTCTCGGCCGGGAGCTATACATCTTGAATGGGCATCACTGCCCTTTGGTCCGGAAACAGAATACAAGGATCAGCAGGAGGCCATGGAGAAAATGGAATTGCTCCGGGCAGCAGCAACAGCAGAAATAAGATCAGACGCAGGCATCCATCAGCAGGCAAAAGAGCTGGGTATAAACGTGGGCGAAGTCAAAATAACAAGTGCTTCCCGGCGAACAGCAGCGCTGGAAAATCCTAAGGTATTGCTTGCTGCAGATCAGCTTGCACCTGGACAGATTAGTGGCTTGTTTGCTGAAAATGGGGCCATCCATCTACTTTACTGTCTATCGGTAGAGGATGCAGGAGTTATACCTTTCGATCAAGTGAAGGATGCTATCACACTTCATTTGGCGCAACAGAAGTTTAGATCCTTGGTGGACGATAAGCTATCCAAAGCTGTCCCAGAATGGAATTACCCAATGGCTGAAAGACTCGCAAACCAAGCCATTCAATAAATGTTCAAGGGGGAATAGCACAACAATGTTAAAAAAACTCGCAAAATCACTGCTAATGATGGTTCTGATCTTTACGACAGTGTTCCCAGTAATGGGTGCTTCTGCCCATGCTGAAGAGACGTATGCCGATGATTTCACTGCTTTGCCAGCAGCGGAGCTGAGTTCGGAGAATTGGTTGATTGACAGCAGCAATCCTCAATTCTTCGGCGGAGATGCTACGCGGTTGGTCAGGACATCCACGGATACCGGTTATGCCGTTTATTCATTAACAGGAATTCAGTCGTTTACGCTTCAAGCCTATTATTTCTCTGGCTCAACAGCCGTAATCAAGTTCTACGAATCGGGTGATGCGACAGCGTGGACGGAGCTTCCAGTCATTAATGACAGTCCCACAGCAACCGGTTCTGGTTGGTATGGAACAGTATACACGCCCGCCGGTGCACTTCCGAATGATGTCAATTATCTCAAAATCGAGATCAGCGGCGACCTCGACAGCTGGCTGATGCAGCTTGGACACCTTACGCTCTCCAATGTATCACTTGCACCCCAAACGATTAATGATGAGCTTGATGATGTTTCACAGCTGTATGCATTTAGTACAAATTGGTCTTTAGATACAAGCAATCCCACTTTTTTTGGTGGAGATCATTCTCGTGCAGTGAGAACAGCAGATTCGGCAGAATCACTTGTGTACCATTTGCATAATTTGCAGCATTTCATCGTCCGTCTGCATTCCTTTGCCGGGTCTAGCGGAAGCATAAAGTTCTATGGATCGGCGGATGCATCCACCTGGACAGAGATTTCAGCAATACATGAAGCTCCACAATCTACAGGAGATGCAGCTTGGACCGGGACGAATTATACCCCAGCACAAGGGATTCCTTCAGGCATTCATTATTTAAAAATCGAGCTCAGCGGCGATTCCGCCCCTTGGCTGATGCAGCTAGGATCGGTCTCCTTGTCCAATCGCTTGCCTGGAGATGGAGGGAACAGCGGTGGAGACGGAGATTATTACGTCGATTCATTTGCAGGCAGCGACAGCAATGATGGAAAAACACCTGAGACAGCCTGGAAGACCTTCTCTGTAGTGAACGAGACCACCTTTGAGGCTGGAGACCGAATTTTGTTAAAGAAGGGTGGAATCTGGAACGAACAATTATATCCTAAGGGTAGCGGAACAGACGATAAACCGATAACAATCACTGCCTATGGCAGCGGAAGTAAACCGACTATCAATGGTGGAGGCATGGCCGGAGCAGCTGTATACCTGCGCAACGCCTCAAACTGGAGCATCCGGGATCTGGAGGTCACAAACTATGTTTCCGAGAGAGGAACCATTTACCGGGAAGGCATAATGGTGGAGAACGCAAACGGAGGAACTTTAAGAAATATCCGCATCCAGGATAACTATATACATGATGTATCAAGCAGCTTCCGTTATCCGACAGTTTCCGGTGCAGAAGGGGGTCCACATGCGTTCGGTGGAATCTCCGTATATGTGGGTGGAACGACGGGAACGGACAAATTTGATGGGGTATGGATCGAAGGCAACACGGTCGAACGAATTGGACGGACAGGAATTGTGGTATGGGATCAGCGTTTCAACGGAGCCGACTATGCTACGGTCAATGTTACGATCCGCGGAAATTATGTCAAACAAGCAGACAGCGACGGCATCCTCACCTTCGGTGCGGACGGAGCGTTAATTGAGCATAACATAGCAGAAGAAGGTGGGAACTACTCCGAAGAAGGCGAGTTTAACGGCTCAGCCGCAATCTGGCCGACCCGGGGCAAGAATAATATCGTGCAGTTTAATGAGTCCTTTAACACAAATAAACCAGAGGGAGATGGACAGGGCTTCAATCTGGATATCGATACTAAGGACAGTGTAGTTCAATATAATTACAGCCATGGAAATAAGGGCGGATTCATGCTTTTTGTCGATGCCCGTTTAACTCCAGGAGTGCTTATCGGCTCCTCTAACAATGTAGTCAGATACAACATCAGCCAGAATGATCTGACGCATACGTTTAATTTTGCAGGCGGGGTTACGCCGGATACGCAAATCTATAACAATACGATCTATATCGGCACTGGGCAAAACACCAAAATAATCGACCATGAATGGGACGACGCGGGAAATATCAACGCTCCCTATACGTTCAGGAACAATCTGGTCTACAACCTTGGACAGGGAGGTTATAATCTGCCCGGGGAAAATGGCAGCTTCGACCACAACCTGTTGTATGGAAATCATCCAGTAAGCGAGCCGGAAAATACGAATTCCGTCACAGCGAATCCGCTCTTGGTTGCTCAGGGCAGCGGTGGAATTGGCTGGAATACAGTGGACGGTTACAAACTGAGAGAAGGTTCTCCTGCACTTGGTGCTGGTGCTATTATTGCAGATAATGGCGGTCGGGACTATTGGGGAAATGCTGTTTCAGCAGAAAATCCACCGAATATCGGAGCCTATAATGGACCCGGACTTGATCCTGCCACACTGCCTGAAGCACCTGTAGATGATCTGCGATTATATTTTCAAGGCTTAAAAATTGCTCCTCATATTACAGATGGTAGAAACGGAGGCATATCCCTTCAACTTCAGTTTACAAACAGTTCTGGAGTAGACCCTCTGAAAATTAACAAAATTTCCTGGAAAATAGGGGAAGGAAGTGGCCAACTCAGCGGTAGCGAGTCGCAACTAGCAGAAATCGCTCCGAATAACAAATTTACTTATCCAATACCCTTGCCGGGATTCTCTGAAGGTGTCAAATATCCTCTTGACTTGACCGTTGACCTTGAAGGCTATGAGACAATTCACCTCAAGCAAAACATAGATATTAACCGGATGAAGCATCAGTCAGACACAGGAACTCCCGCGCTGATTGATCTTGCAGACGGAACCCCTTTGTTGAGCGGGTATAACGGTGCGGATGATCTTAGCGGAACAGCACAACTACGCTGGGACAAGGATAACATTTATTTGACTGCCGACATCCGTGATGATGTATTCAGCCATAACGCTTCCGGGATTAATATTTGGCAAAATGACAGTATTCAATTCAGCCTCGCTCCCGGTGTACCGGGCGATAGCCAATCCTGGTATGAATACGGAATTTCACAGACGCCGGAGGGGCCGCAAATATACCGCTGGCTGTCCATGAAAGGTGCTGCTACTGGAGTGTTGACCAAAGGAACTCTAAGTGTAACCCGAGATGAAGCGACTAAGATTACCTCATATGCACTGGCACTACCTTGGAGTGAAGTAAGTCCAATTCGAGGAGCGGGAGGCAATGTCTTGAGCTTCTCGATGTTGGTTAACGATAATGATGGTGCGGGCCGAAAAGGGTATATTGAGTGGGGATCAGGCATAGGCGCTGCGAAGGATCCGGCACTTTTCCGCACCTTCCAGTTTATGAATGTCGAAGATGAGGAGGAGACACAACCGAGTGATAATGCTGATTTGAGCTTTTTGAGTATGGAGGGTACAGATATTCCCGGGTTTGACCGTAATACATTGACCTATACAATAAATGTACCCTTTTCTAAAACAGCCGTGACTGTTACAGGGATACCTTTAGATCCGAAAGCCAAATTAACAGTAACTGGCGGAAGTGAACTAAAAGTAGGAGAAAATAGCGTCAGCATCAAAGTTACCGCCGCAAATGGAACAACAACAAAGACCTACACTTTGAAAGTGGTACGGAGTGAAGACCGCGGGGGAACAGAAACGCCTGGCAGTTCGTCCGGCAGCAATAATGGCAGTAACAATAGTAACAGTGGAGGGAAAATAGTTAATCCAGTGAATATAATCTCAGCCGGCCGTATTCAGATTCAGGCTTCACCTGATGCTGAAGGAATGCGCCTTGCACAGCTTCCTACTGGAGAAATTCAAAAAGCGATGAAGAGTGTGCAAGATGGTGCATTGGCACTTGAGCTTACTAAATTAGATGCCACAGCTAAGGGAGTAACCTTTCAATTGCCCGTTACCGAACTGAAAGATAATGTTATCTCTCTTACAATAAAAGCAGGTGAAACCACCGTGACGTTCCCAATTGACAAGATGGGTAGCAATATTCCGGAAGGTTCCAAGCAGTTGGAGCTGTCCATTCATTTTGTTGATCCTTCAACCCTTTCTGTTTCATTAAAAGAGAAATGGAAAACGCATGCCGTGTACCGGATCTCCTTGATGGTAGACGGAAAGCAAATAGAAACATTAAGTCAAACTGCGGCAATGAAGGTATCGTTTGGATATAAATTGAATCCTAGTGAAGCGCCGAATCAAGCCATCGTCTATTCTATTACCCGCGAGGGGCTGGCGGAAGTGGTCAAGAACTCCAAATACGTTTCAGGTACAGAAAGCATCACCTTCACAACACGGAAGTTTGGATTATACGCTGCAGCGAATGGAGATATACACTTCTCTGATGTCAATTCGGTCTTCGGTGCTATCCTTGAAGCGTTGGCATCTCGTGATTTGGTTCACGGAACAGGCGATGGCAAATATGAGCCTGCCCGCCAAATCACCAGAGCAGAGTTTGTTCAACTGCTGGTATCGGCACTGGACCTTCAGCCTGAGAACAGCAGTACTTTCGAAGATGTGAGTCCAGACGCTTGGTATTACCAAGCTGTCTCAACAGCTCAGGCGCTAAAGATTGTTAACGGACGCAGCGAAGGCTTATTTGGCGCAAAAGAACCGATTACTCGCCAAGAAATGGCTGTTATTTTGTTTCGCGCTCGGAGTTTAGCAGCTCTTCAGCCGGATTACTCCAGCAAAACCGTAGTATTTGCTGATCAGAAGCAAATCGGAGCTTATGCCAGGGAAGCAGTTGAGTACCTGCAGCAGTCAGGGATAATCAATGGTTATTCCGACGGAACCTTCAGACCACTGAATCTGACCACCCGTGCGGAGGCTGCTGCTTTGATTTATAGAATTATGGGATTGTAATCATCACAAAAGAGCTGGAGCCAAGTGTATTTGGCTCCAGCTTTTTTTCTTGCAAGTATAATAAATTATTCCTTCAGGCTGGCCACACAACATATCTCATGTCCGCGACGTTCGCCTTGCCATTTGGCCAATAATGCCATTCGCTCTACAAATGGAGTATTCGGCCCATAGTGAGGATGTGCATCGATCAATACATCCGAAACAGAGACCAGCTGCCGCGTGAATATCGAAATGATCTCAAATCCAGCCTGATTGAGTAATTCACGCACATTAGCGTCCGTGTAATGATACAGGTGATCGGGTTCAATAAATAACGGTGACTCAGGTCCGTAGACTTCGTTGGTTAATGAATGGCTGTTGGGAATACTGAAATAAATTTTCCCTTGCGTTGTCAAAAGATTACGAATATCCTTCAAAAATGCAAATGGATCGGAAATATGCTCAAGCACATGCCAGAACACTACCGCATCATAACGAGGAAGATCAGGATTTTCAGCCGAGTCATCGTCTTGGGTGCTTTTCCATTCATCTTTAACCAGATCCACACCGTATTTATATTTGGCATAGGCTCGAGACATTTGTGAGGGTTCAATGCCAACCGCTCTCCAGCCGCCATTTCCAGCAGCATGTAAAAATTCACCTGTTCCAGAGCCAATCTCTAGCAATGCTCCTTTTTCTGGACTGAACATTTCCAGCAGCATTAAATTAAACAGAGCATGGTCGGAATAGGTAGCTTGAGCATATTTTTCACGCATTGCAATCCATTCTGTATTATAAATATCTGCGATTAAGCCGGTTGTATCAACCTCCGCAATATTCGCTCTAAAGATAAGTCCACAGTTGCTACACCGCATTAACGTAAACGAATGATACTCATGGAATACGGTGATAGCTGGGGCAGGGCCACACAAAATACATTGCATTTAAAATACACCTCCGTTATTCGTTTCACTTATTCCTTCCAGGTCACTAGCTGGGGTTAGAGCATCATAGTTCAGTTGAAGGGCTTGGAGTGGGTTTCATTTCTTTCATACTATTATCAATCTGGATAGAATATGCTCGTCTCACTGATCCTAAACAAGGTCAAACTTTAATAGATTTATAGTATAGCTTTCTAGGACTTTATATTAGGTGAAGCGGAAATTGGGAATCCTTCTGTTGTTGCATGATTATAAAGGATGAAGAAGCAAGCACATTGTTACAATCCATGATTACGCCAAAAGATTGTTGGCTTCGAAAATGCCTGTTAATATTGGAAATAGAATCATCTTTTAGATTGGAGAGTCAATGATATGAAGGTCATTATTTTTGGAGCTACAGGTATGGTTGGTCAAAGCGCGTTACGTGAATGTTTGATGGATGATAGAGTTCAAGAAATACTTACGATTGGGCGTAAAAAGACAGAGCAGCAACATACAAAACTAAGACAAATTCAACTTTCCAATGTAGCTGAATTATCAAGTATAGAACATGAAATCACAGGTTATGATGCATGCTTTTTCTGCCTTGGGGTTTCCTCTGCTGGTATGAAGGAAGAGGAATATAAAAGAGTAACATATGATATCGCGCTATCCGCCGGAACAACATTAGCAAGATTGAACCCTCAAATGACCTTTATATATGTTTCTGGAAGTGGGACGGATAGTTCGGAAAAGGACGCTCTATGTGGGCGAGAGTGAAAGGGAAGACAGAAAACGATCTGTTGAAGCTACCTTTTAAGGACGCATATATGTTCAGACCAGGTGTGATTCTACCCCTATATGGCGTACAATCCAAAACAAAAGTGTATCAGATTTTTTATGATGTGATGAAGCCACTTTATCCCTTGCTAAAGAAGTTAAACAGTGTCATTACATCGGAACAATTGGGACGAGCTATGATTCAGGTAACTATTAACGGTTATCCAAGACCCAGAATAGAAAGCAATGAGCTCAAATCCATGATCAGGAGATTAAATCAATGAACATTATCATTAGACAAGAAAAAGCTCAAGATATTAACAAACTCTACCATGTAGTCCAAAAATCATTTGAAAATGCGGAACATTCAGATCATGATGAGCACAATTTGGTAAATAGACTAAGGAGCTCGACAAAGTTTATTCCGGAGTTATCTCTTGTAGCTGAATATGAGAATAAGATCGTCGGTCATATCCTTTTTTCAGAAATTCTAGTGGGTGATCAAACTCTGGTTGCGCTTGCACCTGTTGCAGTACTACCAGAAATGCAAAGCAAGGGTATAGGGAAGCTACTGATTACTGAAGGCCACAAAATCGCAACACAGCTTGGATATAAAGGCTCTGTCGTTTTGGGTCATGATAAGTATTATCCGAAGTTTGGTTATAAAAAAGCTAGTCAATTTGGTATAGAAGCACCTTTCGAAGTTTCAGACGATAATTTTATGGCCGTTGAGCTTATAGATGACGGTCTCTCAGATGTCCATGGCGTTGTCGAATACGCTAAAGAATTTTTTGAAATTAGATAAACGTAAAAAAGTGGAGCAAATGCTACGGCAGTTGCTCCACTTTTTTATTTGTTTACAGAATCAATTAACACCTTTAAAAAAAGGATTGTGGAATATCGAGACTGAAAACGGCTTGACGAACGACACTATCCTGTATAAAATGAAGCAGTGATTTAGTAAATTAGTAAATGAGTAAATTAGTAAATAGGAGTGGTGCAATGAAAATACCAACAACGTTTAAACATAATCATGTTGTCATGTTGGAGAGTTTTGAGAAGGTGTAAAAAATAGTAAAGGATATGGGGAATTAAAATGTTTTCTAATCGTTATGTTCGAACAATTATCCTCTCCCGTGTGTTATTGCAGCTCGGAATATGGATCCGGAATTATGCCGTCCTTCTTTATGTATCTGAATTGACGAATAATAATCCGGTAGATGTATCTCTGATATCGGTTGCCGAATTTGCACCGATCTTTCTTTTTGGTCTTATTGGTGGGACCTTTGCCGACCGATGGCGGCCGAAGAGAACCATGGTATGGAGCGATTTGTTATCTGGCTTGTCCGTCGGGGTGGTGCTGATTGCGGTCATGAATGGCGAATGGATTGCGCTTCTTATCGGATCTTTTGTATCTGCCAGCTTATCTCAATTTTCTCAGCCTTCGGCGATGAAACTGTACAAGAGACATGTGCCAGCTGAACAGCTGCAAGGCGTTATGGCGATGTCCCAAACCCTTGTCGCTGTCTTTACGGTTTTGGGACCCGTTATTGGTACGTTTATTTTTATTAAGTTTGGAATTCACGTATCTCTGATCCTGACAGCCGTTATGTTTCTGGGCTCTTCGCTTATATTGTCTTCCCTTCCTCGGGATGAAGAAGAACCCAAGTCAGGTAAAGCCAGCGGCTTCATCAAAGAGTTAACGGCTGGCTTGCGATACATCGGATCGAGTAAACCCTTAAGAACACTTAGTTTAACTTTCTCGGCGGTGGGTTTGGCATCAGGACTAACTCAGCCGCTTCAGATTTTTCTTGTCATCGAGAACTTAGGTAAGGACAAACAATTTCTTCAGTGGCTTGTGATGGCTAGTGGGGCAGCCATGTTAGTAGGCGGAGCTGCAATAATCGGGATAGCCAAAAAAGTAAGGCCACAGCTATTGCTTTTGATAGGCTTACTCGTCAATGCCGTCTGTACGGTTGGAATGGGAGCTTCTAAGCAAATTTGGCTGACGATTATTTTCTTGGTGATCAGTGGTTTGTTTTACCCTTGCATTCAAGGAGGGATTCAGACACTTCTTGTGCGAAATACCGAAGGGGCCTTTATTGGCCGAGTTTCAGGAGCAATCATGCCTATTTTTATGGGAATGATGGTGGTTGGCATGTTCATTTCCGGCTACCTTAAGGATACGTTCTCCTTGATGGGCGTATTTATGGCGAGTGGTGTATTTGTGATTATCGGTGCGCTTTTTCTGCTTCCTATTGTGGTTAAGATAAGAAGTAATGTGGAGCTGGAATCGCTGGGAAAATGAAAATCCAACTACAATTTCCATGAATTTATTATCTAAGATAAGGAGAGAAAGATATGGATATGAATAAACGCAAAGAGCTGATCGAGGAGTACAAACAGATTAAGATTTATATGGGTGTTGCTCAAATCAAAAACCAAATCAACGGCAAAATATTTATCGACAGCTATCCTAATTTGAAAAACAAATGGCTTACCCTGCAAATGCAGTTGGATTCAGGGAGATTTGCAAATGCCCAGCTCCAGAAGGATTGGAAAGAATTCGGTACGGATGCGTTCACTTATGAGGTACTAGAACAGAAGGAGATAGATAAGGTAACTGATATGCGCTGGGAACGGAAGAAAATCTTAAAGCCATGGTTAGAGAAGTTACAGCCCTACGGAGATAAAGGTTATAACAAACCACGAATTGACTAACGATGAAATCCAAGATAAGATGAAACCGTCGTTTAGTAAATTAGTAAAATAGTAACTGGAAGGAAGAAAAAAAACATGAAAATACCTACAACTTTAAAACATAAGCCTGTTGTCGTATCGGAGAATTATGAGAAGGTTGACGGCCGAATGGCTGGAAACACAGATGCGAAAGGTCTTTCCTTAGGATTGGCGCAGTGGAATGATCGAGGAAAGGTCGATATTTCTGCTAAGGTATGGAGATATACCGGGGAAAAATGGTCCAGACAATCAGAAGAACTGCCTCTTCATCGCGTGCTTGATTTGTCCATTCTAATTTGCCGGTCGTTAGAACATTTCCGCGAAGCGTATCGATATGAGAATTTATATGACCCGGAGCAGCCCGTCATCGACAGAGTTGGCTTGCAAGGGGATGCGATGACTGTAGCGGTATGTACAGATAATGAGCGAATTAATGAAGATATTAAGCTATTTAATCAAGCTCTTAGCGATGACGATGAAATGATCGGTGAGCGTCTGAGCACGTTATCCAAAATATTAAAGGATATGGGATATTAAACAGTGAGTGGTAGTCAAACAGGGCAAAAGAAGCCTTCGTGACTGCCACTTTTTTTTATATAGTTTAAAACAATTCCGGCCCCCGTCCAGGAGTATCTATTGGCAAAGTATCTTGGATTTTGATTTCATTTCTTAATTTCCGGAAATCTTTAGGTGTTCTTGTTTGATGTTTTTTAAAGGACTGAATGAAGTTGTTAACATGATTAAAACCAACTCTATGGGCAATTTCAGTTACTGTATAATCAGTTGAAATTAATAGCTCCATACTTTTCTTAATCCGGTACTTTATTAAATATTCATACGGTGTGATATGAAGGGTCTTTTTGAAACTACGGGTACATTCTGAAACACTTAAATGAGCAGCATCAGAAATATCTTGCAAAGTTATATTAGTTGCGTAGTGCTGATGGATGAAAGAAAGCATGAGTTGAAGTCGTTCTTGCTGCCTTTTTACGTATTTAGCTGTGTCCTCAAAGGAGAGAGAAATATTAGATATCAAGGTTAACCAGAGTTGTACGGTTCTGATAGAAACCTCATATTCCCATCCCCATTTCTTTGGCATATCAAATCTATTCTTCAGCTCCAAAAGCATGTTTAGTACATCTCTTTGCCATTCAGCATCTCCTTTAATTACTAGAGACAGTAAGGAAGAGTTCGTATAAGGTGATACATAATTTTTTTCCATAGCACTATCTGCATAAAAGACCAACAGCTTTTCAGGAAAATTGAAACTCACATACTGACCGTCAGGAGTCAGGTGCGTCGTAACATGAAGGGCACCTTTATTGATGAAAATGGCTTGGCCATTTTTCAATTCATAATCAATACCATTCACTTGTATAACTAGTTTACCTTGAGTAACCAAAGTGATCTGAAGTTCTTCGTGCCAATGTAAGTCATTAAATCCTCGTCCTTCAGGGATAATTTTCCGAGAGTTAGCTGTGTACATAACGTATGGAAATGAAGCATCAGGAAAAAGAATGTTCTCGTGCAGCAGTTTTGACATCTAATGACGTCCCTTCTAAAATGATGATATTTATATATAATACAACGATATAATGACACAATTTAAACAATGATGATGATATTATTATATCCAATCTTGATTTTATCACTCTGTGCACAGGAAGTAGATAGAACATTTTGGAGGATTATATGTGAAATCAAATAAACCGTCATATCCGTACATTTTGCTTTTTATTAGTATTTTATCTATTTCGATCTCTTCCATCATGATAAAATTTTCAAATACTCCCACCTCTGTAGCCGGCATGTATAGATTGTTTGCTTCTGTAATTTTATTGCTTCCTTTTGTATCATGGAAAAAGCTTCGCTGTCTGGAGATGAGTAAAAAAGACTGGAGTATTGTTTTCTTAGCGGGTCTCTTTCTTGGATTACACTTCTTATTTTGGATGGAGTCTTTAGTTTATACTTCAGTTGCAAGCTCTATGGTGATATTATCATTGCAGCCTTTATTTGTAATGATTGGTTCATACTTCATCTTCAGAGAACAGGTAAATGTGGTAAACATTCTTTGTTTAGTGATTGCACTTCTGGGTTCAATAGTTATCGCTTGGGGAGACTTTGGAGTTTCTAAAGTGGCGTTAATAGGGGATGGCTTATCATTATTAGGAACCGTTTTTGTATCAGCGTATATGCTGGCAGGACAAAAAGTAAGTCATAAAATAGGAGCAAGTTTATACAGTGTTATTGTTTTTTTCCTTGGCGGAAGCGTCTTGTTAATCTACAATTTGTCAAACCATTTCTCTTTGATAGATTATAACTCTTCGGACTGGATCTATTTCTTTTTACTCGCATTAATCCCAACTATTTTGGGACAATCTATTATTAATATGTTATTGAAATCTTTAGGTGCAACTACTATTTCTGTAGGGATTATTGGTGAGCCTGTTCTCGCCATAATACTAGCTTATCTATTCTTGGGAGAAACAATCACTAGCTTTCAATTTATAGGAGGGATGATGACTCTACTCGGCATGGGGATGTATTTCTGGGTAAAAGCCTTCAATTACACTACTGTTAAATATCAGAATCAAAGTAGATAAGCAAATAAATTAAGAAAATATCATTTAAAGGGAGAATGCTATATGGCTATTATTGATGATTTTTTGAAATTGGATATTCGTGTTGGAACAATAATTAAATCTGAATTCTTCGCCGAAGCAAAAGTTCCTGCGATCAAGCTTGAGATTGATTTTGGAGATGAGATCGGAATAAAGAAATCTAGTGCACAAATTACTAGAAGATATGTGGCTGAAGATATCATGGGAGAACAAGTAATTGCGGTAGTCAATTTTCCTCCTCGACGAATTGCAGGCTTTAATTCAGAGGTATTAGTCCTTGGAGGTGTACCTGAAAAGGGTGACGTAATTCTATTGAAGCCAGATATGAAACTGCCTAATGGAACACCCATAGGATGATTTTCCAGAAATATAATTAAGTCTAATACTTAACTAGTTGGTCCCCTAAAAATGTCCCCTCTGTTCAATAATGCTCAGTTGCGGATAATTCAATTATAATTGTTTTTACTATCCAGTTTATCAATACTATCTGGTAAGCTGTACGTAAATTGATCGTATTAGGAAACGAAAGGCTAAGAAAATTTTGAAGTAGTCCTCAAAGGATACAGATCTGAGACTATTCGATTTATAGGAGTTGAAGCAATGGTGATGTATGAGAAACCGAAATTGGCCATAAGTGAAATTGAAAAAGTATTAGAAAATCATCTTGGGCCTGGTTCAACTGAGATTAAACCGCTTTCTGGCGGCAACATAAGTAATGTGTTTTCATTCAACCACGAAGGGAAGGGGTATGTTGTGAAATTCAGTGATCTGGAAGGAGCATATGAAACGGAACACTATGTATCCAATTTGCTCTCAGGTCAAAACATCCCTTTCCCCAAATGTTTGGCGTTAGGGAGAATTAACCAGTTAACCTATATAATCATGGAACGAATGGAAGGACGGAATCTATCCGATTTCACAGCAGAGGAACAAACTCATCAGTTGCCTGAGATTATTAGTATTTTGAAAAAAATGGCTGAAGCAGATATTGGGTCAACTAACGGCTATGGGTGGATCGCTGCTGACGGCAACGGATCCTATGTATCATGGAAAGACTTCGTCGTTGCCGTAAATGCAGAGGATCAAAGGGGAACATTCTGGGAGAACTGGCATGATCTCTTCCGTACTTCTTGCTTGGAGAGAGATGTATATGAAGAAATATACGGTCGGTTGATGGACTACGTACCCTATAATGAATCGTACAGAAGCTTTATACACGGAGATTTTCAACAGTGGAATATTTTGTCCGATGGAACACGAATTACCGGCATCATCGATGGGAATTGCATGTACGGTGATTCTCTCATAGACCTTGCGATTCTCGATCGGCATATGCCGTGGAGTGATGTCATTAAGACATATCAAATCAATCAAGAGAAAGCCAGCATAAAGATACCTTATTTTAAAGAGCGGCTAATGGGAGCTTATTATTTCAAGGGGCTCGACGGACTACGCTTCTATGCTAAAATGGGATGGAACGATGCTTATCAGAACACACGGCAATTTCTTTTAAATCTGAATGCTTAACGTCAGGATACATAACTTGAAATCCCAAACAAGTCCAGTATTGATTCTAAATGACATAAAAAGATTGAGAGCCCCCATTTGTTTAAATGAGGGCTCTTTTATTTATGGAGTGCTGTCTGATACTAGCTTCAGACTTACAATCTGTAATATTTGCACCTGGACTTGTCATTAATCCACTATCTAGAGCTTTGTCCAACTTGATAAAATGTAAGCGCAATCATAAAATAATCGATTGGAGGAGTACGGCATGAAAAAGATTGGTGCAGGTTTTATATTCTTATTTGTGATGTGCGTAGCATTATCCACTACTGCGTTCGCTAAACAGCCTTATTCATCCTACTGGTTTCCAGAGCAATTGCTTCAGTGGAGTCCTGCATCCGACCCGGATGCGGTATTCAACCGAAGTACAATTCCTCTGCAAGACCGCTTTGTGACAGATGGAGTCAATGCTCATGCGACAAAAGCGCCAAAAGTTATGGCTTTATCAGCACTGAACTCGGGAACAAGTGGTGTGCCATCACAGGGATCAGACAAATTTGGAGCTAATACGTTTACTTATTGGCAATATGTTGACAAGCTGGTCTATTGGGGCGGATCTGCCGGTGAAGGAATTATCGTACCACCAAGCGCTGATACGATCGACGCAGCACATAAAAATGGGGTACCGATCGTCGGAACGGTGTTCTTCCCGCCAACTGTTTATGGAGGGAAATATGAATGGGTGAAGCAAATGCTTCAGCAGAACAGCGACGGTTCCTTTCCTGCCGCAGATAAGCTGATCCAGGTTGCGAAGTATTACGGATTTGACGGCTGGTTTATTAACCAGGAGACTGAAGGTGGAACACCAGCTGATGCCCAGAAAATGAAAGCTTTCTTAAGTTATCTAGAATCGCACAAATCTGCAACTATGCAAATCGTATGGTACGACTCCATGACCAAGGAGGGCAGTATCAGTTGGCAAAATGCGCTAAATGACAAGAATGCAATGTTCCTGCAAGACAATAATAAGAAAATAACAGACAATATGTTCCTGAACTTCTGGTGGAAAGATCTTAAAAGCTCGGCAGAGAAGGCCAAAAGTTTAGATAGAAGTCCGTATGACCTGTATGCAGGGATAGATGTTGAAGCCAAGGGCTACGATACGAATGTGAACTGGAATCTGCTGTTTCCGGATGGTCAACCTGCCGTCACTTCCCTTGGTATCTACCGTCCAGACTGGTCTTTCAACAGCGCAGAAAGCATGGAGGATTTCTTCGCACGCGAGAACAAATTCTGGGTGGGGCCAAACGGGAATCCGGGTAACACCGTGAGCGATCAGGCCTGGAAAGGAATCGCGAACAATGTGGCAGAATCATCCCCTGTAAATAAGCTACCTTTCATCACCAATTTCAATACAGGAAGCGGGCAGAAATATTATGTCCGAGGGCAGCAGGTACGAGATAAGGGATGGAATAACCGGAGCCTGCAGGATATCCTGCCAACATGGCGCTGGATCGCAGACAGCAAAGGAACTTCACTTACTCCAGAGCTCGATTGGTCAGATGCGTATTACGGTGGCAGTTCGCTGAAGATTTCAGGTGATCTGAGCCATAACAATGCAACGCATCTGAAGCTATACAAGACAGACCTTAAAATCGAAGCAAGCACAAAGCTATCGGTTACTTATAAAACGCTGAACAAGCCTAGCTTGAAGGTAGGTCTTGCTTTTGCAGACCAACCAGACCAATTTATCTTTCTTAATGTGAAGGATAAGACAGCACCAGGCTGGACTACCGAAACTTTGAATTTGACCCCATACAAAGGGAAACGAATCGTAGCAGTATCACTTTATTTTGATTCCAAGGATACGATTAGTAATTATAGTATTCAAATTGGCCAGCTCTCCATCCAAAATGCCAACGACCCGATCAAAACGCTGCCGGCGGTTCGCGATCTGAAGGTTACTCAATCCGATTTCCGCGATGGAATTTATGGAGATGCTAGATTGGAGTGGAAAGCACTTGATCAGCAGGTGAAGCAATACGAAATCTATAGAGTACTTCCAGATGGTAGTGAGGTTTTATTGGGCGCAACGCCAAATCATGTGTTTTACGTTCCTGAGATGAGAAGAATAGACAAAGAAACACTAACAGCATTAAAGGTCGTTGCAATCAATGGAAGATACGAGCAAGGTCAGGCCTCCAGCGCGAAGATCAGCTGGCCAGCTTATCCGAAGCCGATTGCAGAGTTCAAGGCAGATCGGACCTTGGTAGCTCCAGGTGAGAGCGTAAACTTCACCGACCTGTCGACCGAAGTGACAGAAGAATGGTCATGGAGCTTCGAAAGCGGTAGCCCAGCTGTCAGCACATCGAAGAACCCGGTTGTAATGTTCAATCAGGAGGGCATATATAACGTATCACTAACTGCAACCAACAGTTCGGGCCAAGACACAATTATGAAAAAGGCGCTCATTACAGTGAGTAAGGAAGCTGGTGCGGTGAAGAATTTAGCACTTGGAAAACCTGCAACAGCCGATCATGCATGCGGAGACAAGGAAGGCGCGCCAAACGCAGTTGACGGTAAAGTGACGGATAATAGCAAGTGGTGTGCACTTGGAAATCTGCCTCATTGGCTACAAGTCGATCTAGGAGCCGAACATCAAATCAGCACTTTTATCATCAAGCATGCTCAGAGTGGAGGAGAATGGTCCGGGTTTAATACAAGCGATTATACCATTCAGGTGAGTAACGACGGAACGAACTGGACGGATGTTGTAAACGTGCAAGGAAACTCGGCAGCTGAGTCGACAGACGCGATTGCTTTGGTGAAAGCTCGCTATGTAAAATTAATAACTCTTAAGCCAACCCAAGGAGCCGATACAGCAGCACGAATTTATGAGTTTGAAGTCTATGGGTTGTAGTTCGGTTCGAACCATGGTTTTTGAATAACAAATAATAGCGGGAAACACAAAAAAAGAACCTGAATAGCTTTCAGGTTCTTTTATATTGCATATAAAAAGACACGATGATATAATCGGATCACGACTTTTAAAAATATAAAGGCATAGATAATGCATCTTATATTTATAATATACCATGCAGCTAAACTCTTGTCAAATTTTTTCTCATTTTAATGGTTAGGAGAGATTTTGTATGCATTCATTGGTTCTTGGTTTTCAGGAAATAGAAACCACACAGCTTTTGCTCGTGGGCGGAAAAGGGTTGAATTTAGGGCGATTATCAACTATCGAAGGAATAAAAGTACCAGAAGGATTTTGTGTTACAACAGTGGGCTACCAAAAAGCCATCGAAAAGAACGAAAAGTATCATATTTTATTGGATCAACTATCCATATTAAACGTAGACGATCGAGAGCAAATTGGTGAAATCAGTAAGAAGCTTCGACAACTCCTCATGGAAGTAGAAATTCCTTCCGATGTTGTGACAGCAGTTACTCACTATCTCTCACAACTTGGTGAAGAACAGGCTTATGCAGTACGCTCTAGTGCAACTGCTGAAGATTTACCACATGCCTCATTTGCCGGTCAACAGGACACCTATTTAAATATCATCGGAAGAGAAGCAATCATGCAGCACATCAGCAAATGCTGGGCATCTCTATTTACGGATCGCGCGGTAATCTACCGCATGCAAAATGGATTTAATCACAGACAGGTATATTTATCTGTTATCGTGCAAAAGATGGTTTCCCCTCAGGCTTCAGGGATTTTATTCACTGCTGATCCGATGACTTCTAATCGAAAGCTGCTATCTATTAATGCCAGTTTTGGGCTCGGCGAAGCTCTGGTCTCTGGCTTGGTATCTGCCGATTGTTATAAAGTACAGGAAGAGGAAATCGTCGATATGATGATAGCAACCAAAAAATTGGCTATCTATGGATTAAAAGAAGGTGGAACAGAGACCCTGAAAATCGATCTCGATCAGCAAAAGACTCAAACCCTTTCCGAACAACAAATTTTACAACTGGCACGTTTAGGTAGAGAGATTGAAGCTTATTTTGGTTGTCCACAAGATATCGAATGGTGTTTGGATCATGATACTTTTTATATTGTTCAGAGTCGGCCAATCACTACTTTATACCCGATCCCTGAAGTAAATGATCAAGAAAATCACGTTTACGTATCTGTCGGTCATCAACAAATGATGACGGATCCCATGAAACCACTAGGATTGTCTTTTTACCTGTTAATCACTCCTGCACCCATGCGTAAGGCCGGTGGAAGGTTGTTTGTTGATGTTACACATATGCTGGCTTCACCTGTCAGCAGAGAAAATTTCATAAATACCCTTGGGAAATCCGATCCGCTCATAAAAGACGCATTTATGACCCTAATAGAACGAGAATATATAAAATCGTTACCAGATGATAGAAAAGAACAGAGTCCCGTTAATAGCAGTAAAGATAGTTCGTCAGAAGGTTTTCAAGCATTAATCGAAAATGATCCGGCAATCGTTTCTGATTTGATTAAGAACAGTCAAACGTCGATAGAAGAATTAAGACAAAACATCCGAACGAAATCAGGAGCAGATCTATTTGATTTTATTCTTGAAGATCTCCAGGAATTAAAGAAGTTCTTATCTGACCCACAAAGTACAAAGGTTTTTATGACTGCTATGAACGCTTCGTCATGGATTAATGAAAAAATGTACGAGTGGTTAGGTGAAAAAAACGCAGCAGATATGCTTTCTCAATCTGTACCAAACAACATTACCTCAGAAATGGGTCTGGCGCTTTTGGATGTTGCAGATGTGATTCGTCCTTACCCGGAAATAGTTGATTATTTACAACATGTAAAAGATGATGTTTTTTTGGATAAACTGGTTAAGTTTGATGGTGGACAAGCAACTCAAGACGCATTCTATGCTTATCTCAACAAATTCGGAATGCGATGTGCCGGTGAAATCGATATTTCGAGAACTCGTTGGAGTGAAAAACCGATTACACTTGTCCCCATGATTCTCAGTAATATCAAAAACTTTGAGCCTAATGCTGGAAATCGAAAATTTGAGCAAGGCCGACAGGAGGCTTTAGAAAAAGAACAAGAGTTATTAGATCGATTGAAGCAATTACCGGATGGAGAACTAAAAGCTGAAGAGACAAAACGAGTAATCAGTTTTATCCGGAATTATATCGGTTACCGTGAATATCCAAAATACGGAATGATTAACCGCTACTTCATTTATAAGCAAGCTTTACTGAAAGAAGCCGAACAACTCGTAAAAGCTAGCGTTATTCATAAAAAAGAAGATATATTCTATCTCACTTTTGAAGAACTTCACGAAGTCGTACGCACAAATAAACTAGATGAACAGATCATCAGCAAACGAAAAGACGATTACAATTTTTTTGAAAAACTTACTCCGCCACGTGTAATCACATCTGATGGTGAAATTATTACAGGTGAATACAAACGAGAAAATCTGCCAGACAAAGCGATTATAGGTCTCCCTGTTTCTACCGGAGTAATAGAGGGACGAGCTCGTGTCATCTTAAACATGGAAGAGGCAGATCTGGAAGATGGCGATATATTAGTCACCGCCTTTACTGACCCTGGCTGGACATCATTGTTTGTATCTATTAAAGGCCTGGTCACCGAAGTTGGCGGACTGATGACCCATGGAGCCGTTATCGCTCGTGAATATGGCTTGCCAGCAGTTGTCGGAGTGGAAAATGCCACCAAGCTGATAAAAGACGGGCAACGAATTCGTGTGAATGGAACAGAAGGTTATATTGAAATATTGTAGAGGTATTTAAAAATAAAAATAATTATCGATGTTCTCTTTCGCTGGTCTGAAATTCGGTTTAATGTAGGAAAAGAAAGTAAATAATATGGGGATATGGACAACCTCCGGAAACAAAGCCAACTTATATTTGCAAAAGGGGAGTTCGAATTAATATTCCTTGACGTGAATATTCTTCATGAGGTATATTGTAAAAGCAATAAATTATCCCGACTAAGAAGGAGAGTATAACTTATGATTAATAAAATTGGACAAATTATGTTATATGTAAATAACCAAGAGGAATCCAAAAAATTCTGGACAGAAAAGCTAGGATTTGAGGTGATTTTAGACGAAACAAATGGCCCTATGAGATTTATCGAGCTTGCTCCGAAAGGTGCAGCGACTAGTATTGTTCTTCATAATAAAGAGTTGGTTGCCCAAATGAATCCTGAAATGAATCTCGGAACACCTTCTTTAATGTTCTTTTCGGATAATTTTGATCAATTGAATCGAGAGTTGAAGGACAAAAATGTTACGGTTGGAGATATTGTAGAAATTCCCGGTGGAAGAGTATTCAATTTCGCAGACGGTGAAAATAACTACTTTGCGGTAATGGAAAAAGGGCAATAAAATTGAGTGAACATGCAATAAGGGGATAGTTAAATAAATTACGTCAGCAGCTAATCAAAATGATTAGCTGCTTTTTTATTCCCATTATGACCGTTATAAACTTCAAAATCTTACTTGTTAAGTAAAGAATATCATGTTATTCTGCAAAAAGAGGAGATGATCAGATGTTTGAAAAGGGGTCGTTCCAACCCGTTCAAGCCACTAAGTTAGTGGACGATGTTGTTAATCAAATACAACAAAAAATTTCAACAGGAACAATCCTGCCAGGAGACAAATTACCTCCAGAACCTGAATTAATGAAATTATTTAATGTAGGGCGATCAACGATAAGAGAAGCAGTCCGTGTGTTAGTTCATGCTGGTCTATTGGAGAAAAAGCAGGGTTTTGGAACTTACTTAAAATCCAGTCCTATTATTCAAGAACCACTTACCCATCGTTTACTTCGTGCAGAATTGATTGAGGTCTTTGAAGCTCGAAAAATGATTGAATTAGAAATCGCAAGATTAGCAGCTCTACGGCATGATGACACTGACTTATTCAACATGCGAAAACATTTGGATACAAGAGATATGGCTCTAAAGCAGAATGATCGTGAACTGTATGCCAAATCGGATATTGAATTCCACATGGCTGTAGCAATGGCAAGTAAAAACGCTGTAATCATTGACTTATATAGAACGTTTACTCATATTTTGTCAGATGCAATGAGTAAATTAAACCGTAATTATAGTTCCCATGATCCTCAATCCGATTACCATGAACAAGTATATGAATCTATTAAAAATGGGGATTCAGATCAAGCAGTACAATCGACGCTCAAAATTTTAAATGGAACACTTTCTGAGCTTTAAGTTCAATATAGACATTCATGTAGAGGAGGAATTTGGGCATGATTATATCACTCAAAAATGTATCATGGCAACGTGATACAACAATGATCTTACGCGATATGAATTGGGAAGTGAAACAAGGGCAACACTGGTGTATCGTCGGACTAAACGGTTCAGGCAAGACGACGATGCTGAACGTAGTAAACGGCTATATATGGCCGACGACTGGGCAAGTCGAAGTGCTAGACCACCGCTTTGGCGATGTGGATCTTAGAGAGTTACGGAAGCGAATCGGTTGGGTCAGCACCTCGCTGCAACAGAAGCTATACGGCCATCAGACTGCGCTGACCATCGTCCTCAGCGGAAAATTCGCAACTATCGGTTTATATGACAAGACGAATGAAGAGGATCAAAAGCAAGCCGAGGAGCTGATGGAATTTCTAGACTGCTCTTCCTTAGCCGCTCGTACATACGATACCTTGTCGCAAGGTCAGCGTCAGAAGGTCCTCATTGCACGCGCACTTATGGCCAATCCAGATCTATTGATCCTTGATGAGCCTTGCACAGGACTCGATATTTTTGCCCGAGAACAGCTGTTACAAATGATTGAGAAGATTACGAAGCAACCGAACGGACCAACTTTGCTGTATGTAACGCATCATATCGAGGAGATAACATCATGCTTTACACATACTTTGCTGGTGAAGAACGGAGAAATCTACAAAGGGGATGAGACAGAAAACTGCTTGCAGTCGGATGTGTTGAGCGATTTCTTTGATACCCCCGTTGAAGTTCAGGAGCATCACAATCGCAAGTGGCTTACACTTGCCGGTGATAAGTAGGAAAAGCTGCCTAGCAATTGCTAGGCAGCTTTTGTTATCTTGAATGTTAGAAGCTAGTGTTCACTTCGAATAGAATTACTATATTGTCGGGGACTCATTCCTATCTTTTTTTTAAATATTTGGTGAAAAAATTTGAGATCAGCATATCCAACTGCAGCGGCAATTTCACTTACACTTCTATGACCTCCTGAAAGCATACGACATGCAGCATCCATTCGAATACTTTGCGTATAATCTGTAAAGCTCATTCCAGTCTGATGCTGAAAAAGGCGACTGAATTGCCGTTCGCTAAGGTTCGCTTTACTGGCGAGATCACTAAGTTTAAGCCCATTGGCATAGTTGTAATTTATAAATGCAATCGCATCATCCACTGCCATCCATTGCGGCTTATCCCCTGATGGCGCAACAATCTGCAATCGATGTCTAAACAAGCCTGTTAATATTTGTACGACTAGAGCATCGAGTACAGCTAGATATCCTGGCGGTTTTGCCGAGAATTCACGAAACAGTTCACGAAACATTATATGGTATGCGCCATTGACATCTTTCATAGAGTACCATAGCAATTGCATGTCTGTGAAAAATTCACAAATATCTGTAGCGTGAGGAAAGGTAGCCTGAAGTTCTGATAAATACTCTACTGGAAATAAACAGTTATAAACGATGAGCGGGCGGTCTTTCATCGGGGTCTTAGGTCGAAATACATGACTGCGTCCAATGGGGATAAAAAATAACGTACCGTGCTCGACAGGAACAGCCTCATCGTCAATGTAGTGAACGCCTGCTCCTTCACTGATATAAGTAATTTCGATAAACTCATGGGAATGCGCATTCAATTCGAACGTTTCGCAAGCCCTGTTCACATAAATTGGCACACCAGGCTCGAAAAAGCTATCTCCAGACATGACAAAAGTGCTGCGTCTGATACTCATAATCGTGGCCCCTTTCAAATTGCTAAGGCTAGACATATCGTACGAAACTAATGAATGAATGTCTAGATCCACCTATAAAAATGTCTGAAATACCCCCAATTCTAAATTCTCTCAACTCATACAATAGAAATAGCTGCCGGATCAAAGATCTATGAATACAGTTCAAAGTGTTCCGGCAGGTTACTGGATGAATATAGGAGGTTGATACAAATGTCCAATTTTGAAGTTACAAATCTTAAAGTGAACTATAGAAAGAATCCGTTGGGGATTGATGATTTACATCCGCGGCTTAGTTGGTGGATCAGCACAGAAATACGGGGATTTATCCAATCAGCCTATCAAGTTCAAGTCGCAAATGATCACAATTTCTTTTCAAAAATCATATGGGATTCTGAAAAGGTAGAGTCGGATAGCAATGTGCATATTGAATACGAAGGTCCCGCCTTACAATCCCGCACCCGGTATTACTTTAGGGTTCGAGCTTGGGACGATCATGGGATAGTTTCAGAATGGAGTGAACCTGCGCACTGGGAAACGGCATTGTTATCGGTAGATGAGTGGCAGGCAAAATGGATAGCAGCACCTCCGAATCACCAAGAGAATGGGGCTGATCCTTGCGACTATATTCGTACGGAATTTTCAATCCCTGATAATGTTGTATCAGCGCGTGTGTATGCAACGTCTCTTGGGATGTACCGCTTATATATAAACGGTAAACCAGCAGATAACACGTTATTTAACCCTGGCTGGACCAGTTATAATAAACGGCTTCAATATCAGACCTATGACGTGACTTCTTTGATTGCTGCTGGCAATAACGCTCTTAGTTGCATGGTGGGAAACGGGTGGTATAAAGGATATTTAGCTTGGGAAGGAAAGAAAGACATCTTTGGTGAGGATCGTGCTGTGCTTATCCAGCTACACGTCACATTATCTGATGGTTCGGAACAAATCTTTGTATCGGATGACAACTGGCGTACTTCTACAGGTCCACTCTTGATGTCAGAATTGTATCATGGCGAAACGTATGATGCGAGGCTCGAGGTAGAAGGTTGGTCTTCTCCCGGTTTTGAGGATGTAAAGTGGCAAAAGACTATTCTCAAGGACCGTCCAGAGACTTCATTGGTTGCTCAGGAAAACGAACCGACCAGGGTTATAGAAACCATCAAGCCTATTGCAGTCATTACTACACCTAAAGGCGAACACGTGCTGGATATGGGACAAAATATGGTTGGATGGGTAAGATTTACGGTTCATGCTGAAGCTGGAACAATAATTACTTTAGAACATGCTGAGGTGTTGGACCGCGAGGGGAATTTCTACATCGGAAATTTACGATCTGCAAAACAAACTGTTACTTATATATGCCATGGCGGGGAGGTAGAAACGTTTGAGCCCTATTTATCCTTCCAAGGATTCCGTTATGTAAAAGTGACTGGCATACCGCTAGATCAATTATTGGAACAATTCATCGGCTGCGTCATCCATACGGACTTGGAGCAAACGGGAAACTTCAACTGTTCAGATGTACTCTTGAATCAGCTTCAGCACAACATCTTATGGGGACAAAAGGGGAATTTTCTAGATATCCCGACAGATTGCCCTCAACGAGACGAAAGATTGGGATGGACGGGGGATGCTCAAGTTTTTATTCGCACATCTGCCTACAACATGAATGTAGTTCCGTTCTTTGAAAAGTGGCTAAAGGATTTGGCCGCAGATCAAGAAGAAGACGGAAGAGTTCCGCATGTTATTCCCGATGTGCCAACGGCAGGATACGGCTCTGCTGCTTGGGGAGACGCCGCGGTGATTTGTCCTTGGACGCTTTATCAATGTTATGGGGACATTCGTGTGCTGAAAACGCAATATCCAAGTATGAAAGCATGGGTCGAGTATATTCGGGCGCAAGGTGAAGACGAATATCTATGGAATACAGGTTTTCACTTCGGAGATTGGTTAGGTCTGGATGCCAAAGAAAACAGCTACGTCGGAGCAACACCAAAAGAGTTGATCGCTACCGCGTTCTATGCTTATTCAACGGAATTGCTAGCTAAGACAGCGGCTGTCATTGGAAAACCCGAAGATGCCTTAAAATATGAAGCATTGCATGAGAAGATTGTTCTGGCATTCCGTCAAGAGTTCGTAACGCCAAATGGTAGGGTGGCCTCACCGACACAAACTGCGTATACACTTGCCCTTATGTTTGACTTATTAGAGGAAAAGGATCGTCATCGGACGGCCAAGATGCTAGCCGACCATATCGAAGAAAATGGAGTGCACCTAACGACCGGCTTTGTGGGAACTCCCTATCTGTGTCTAGTCCTCTCTAGATTCGGTTATACGGATGTAGCCTACCAATTGGTACTGCAGAAAGAGTATCCTTCCTGGTTATATTCTGTAATCCAAGGGGCTACAACCATTTGGGAACATTGGGATGGAATAAAACAGGACGGTTCGTTCTGGAGCGATGATATGAACTCCTATAACCATTATGCTTACGGTGCTATTGGAGATTGGCTCTATCGCACTGCCGGTGGCATCGAACTATTAGAACCAGGCTATAAAAAAATACGGATCCAGCCGCAGATCGGGGAACATTTGACGTGGGTTGATGCTTCGCTTGAATCTGTCCATGGAACGATCAAGGTAACTTGGAAAAAACAGAACGAAGATTCAGTAGAAATGCAAGTGCTGATTCCATCCAATACAACAGCTGAGATTATTATTCCAACGATGAATCAGGACAGTATCTTGGAGTCTGGGACACCAATAGAACAAGTCATAGGTCTATCCAGTGTGGAACAAATGTCAGAAGGCCTTAAACTACTAGTTGGGTCTGGTGACTATTACTTCAAGTTTCCGATGACTTAAACGTTAATAAGGAATGATCCGCCAAAGAGAAAATAAGTTGAGCCAATTCATCGCTTGATATAATGAAATTTTCTAATATCCATTCCTGTATAATTGCTAAGCTTCCATTAACCAAATAAGCGTAAGTAAAACGCTTCATATTTTCGGGAACGTCAAGCTGAAGGAAAGTGTCAATATTCATCAGTACTTCATTAAGCAAACGTTTTGAAAACAACTCGTTATCATTTGATTTGAGTAGCATGATGGCAAATAAATCATCATTCTTTTTGATGTAGTCTAAGAAGGTCAATATATAAGTGATGCCATTGTCATTAGCTTCGATTTTTTCTAGATATGCATTTGTGTTATCAATAATCTCCTGCTCAACATGTTCAAGCAGATCGTATGCATTTGCATAATGCAAATAAAAGGTAGAGCGATTGATGCCTGCTGAAGCGCATAATTCTTTTACGCTGATTTGGCTTATATTTTTTTCTTTGAGCAGACGAATCAAGCTTTGCTTCAGCAGCAATTTGGTTAACCGTTCACGTTGATTCATTGTTGATTCACCCCCTATAAAAATTTTTTTAAACTAATCGACAGAATATCTTCGACTGTCTATATTACATCAGTTTGATAATCAACTGGTGGTTGTGAAATAGACACTGTGTCTGTATTCTGAAGGGAGACGAATGACTTGTCAATAATCTTATAATGCAGGTGAAGAATATGGTAAAGAAAAAACGAGTCATGATAACAGGTGCAGCGGGCAATATGGGTGGCGAAACATTGAAATTTCTTAGAAACGATTTAGCGAAATGCGAGCTGTTACTCTTTGATTTAGACAATTCAACCAGTCGCCAAAAGCTGAAAGAATATGAGAGACTAAGTGGTGTTAAAGTAGTCTATGGCGATTTACTAGACTGCGACCTTGTCTATGAATGTGTGAAAGATGCCGACATTGTGCTCCATATAGCAGCCTTTGTATCTCCTGCTGCAGATGAGTTTCCCGAACGAACGATGCAGATTAATTATGGTTCAGCGAAGAACATCGTCGAGTCCATCAAGAAAAGTGGTCGTGCCCATGTAACGCGTTTCGTAAATATCGGTACAATTGCGGAAACGGGTGACCGTATGCCGCCAATCCATTGGGGACGTGTGGGCGACCCTCTCAAACCAAGTGTTTATGACTACTATGCCGTTTCGAAAATTGCCGCCGAGCGTATGGTAATTGAATCAGGACTAAGCTATTGGGTGAGCCTCCGCCAAACAGGTATTATGGGGCCAGCGATGAGCAAGATAGAAGACCCTATTATGTTCCATAACTGCCTAGAAAATGTGCTTGAATACGTATCAGATCGGGATTCAGGACGTTTAATGCGAAACCTCTGCATCTCGGATATAGACGGAGAACTAAATGAAGGATTTTGGCAACATATTTACAACATTGGCGGGGGCGAGAGCTGTCGAGTCAGCACGCTTGAGATGTATCAGGTGCTTTATGGTAAGTTAGGTTTAACAAATCTTGATTATGTGATAGATCCTAAATGGTATGCAACACGGAATTTTCACGGACAATATTATCTGGACTCTGATAAGCTGGAGGACTATTTTCACTTTCGCCGAGATTCAATAGATTATTTCTATCAAAGCTACCTCGATAATCTAGGCGCACTTGTGCCTGTTGCGAAAGTCATCACTAAATTGCCCGGAGGTCAAAAATTGATGGGTGCGATGATTAAGCGGACGATGAAAAAGCAAGCAGTAAAAGAGCGAGGAACGATACGTTTTATCGAGGAAAATGACATTGAGAAAATAGACGCTTATTGGGGCAGCAAGAACAACTGGGAGGCGATTCCTGCAAAGGTGTCTGAAATGAAGAAATTCGCGGATTGGGATAAAGTCATCAAACTTGACCACGGGTATGATGAGAATAAGCCAACATCGCAATTAAATCTTGAAGATATCAAGGGTGCTGCGAAATTTCGTGGTGGTGAATGTCTTTCAACAGATATGGAAACGGGGAATTGGGCAGGCAAACTTGATTTCAAATGTGCGTTCGACCATACCTTTACGGCTAGCCCCAAGCTTATGCTAGAAGGTGGACATTTCTGCCCGCAGTGTGAGCTCGAAAGCTGGAATTACAAAGAACGTGCGAAGCGTGAACCGTTCTTTGCTCAGGTTTGGAACCCTATTCAAAGTAAGGCAGACGGACGCGAGTATATGAAATCGTATCAGAATTAGATGGTATTACCTCACTTCTGATATGTTAATACTTAATACAAAGGTTGATCTTTTTGAAGATCAGCTTTTTTGATTTCATAAAGAGGGAGAGAATAAAAGCGTATTTGTTGACAAATAGTCTAATTAGACTAATAATATAAACAGTCTAATTAGACTATTGAAGAGAGGATGAGAATAATGATCAAATCATTTCTAATGATTGGACAGTCAAATATGGCTGGACGAGGATTTATACATGAAGTACCCCCAATTTATAACGAGAGAATCCAAATGCTACGTAATGGCAGATGGCAAATGATGGCTGAACCTATTAATTATGACCGTCCTGTTTCTGGAATAAGTCTGGCAGGATCATTTTCGGATGCATGGTGTCGTGAAAATGAAGAAGACATCATTGGCTTAATTCCTTGTGCTGAGGGTGGGAGCACCATTGATGAATGGGCTGTAGATGGGGCACTTTTTAAACATGCATTACAAGAAACTAAATTTGCTATGCAAAATAGTGAATTATCGGGGATTTTATGGCATCAAGGAGAAAGTGATAGTAGTAATGGCAACTATAAAGTCTATTATCAGAAATTACTTATAATGGTTACGACGCTTAGAAAAGAGTTAGATGCTACAAATATTCCATTTATAATTGGTGGTTTAGGGGATTTTTTAGGCAAAGAAGGATTTGGGAAACATTGCACTGAATACGAGTTGATGAATCAAGAGTTACAAAAATTTGCTTTTGAACAAGATGATTGTTACTTTGTTACAGCTTCAGGTTTAACTTCTAATCCGGATGGTATTCATATCGATGCAATATCTCAAAGAAAATTTGGGTTGCGATATTTTGAAGCTTTTATTAATAAGCAACATGTACTTGAGCCGCTAATTAATGAACAGGAGTTGTTAAGTCTCCATAATGCAAGAACACACACTAAAGCGGAAAAAATGTATATATTGAGTATGGATTTTGCTTTAGGAAAAATATCATTTGACGAATTTCAAGCCAAGTTTATACAAATCAACAATGATTAAACCTAGTAGCATTTTGACGGAGGCGTTGAGTTGATAATATTACTGATTTTAGGATTATTAAAACAAAATCCAGGGGCTCACGGTTATGAATTGTTATCCTTAATGGAAGAAAAACACTATAAATATATAGTGAATTTCACCAAAGGGTCCTTTTATTATAATCTTGGGCAATTAGTAGAGAAAAAGTATATTGTAAAAGTTGACCAAAGAGACAGCACCAGAGAGACACATAATTATAACATCACGGAATTAGGGGAAAAAGAGTTTGAAAAGTTGATGTTCAAATATGGGTCTAAGACAGACTATATAAACCTATCTTTTTATGTAGCAATGTTATTTTCAGATGAATATAAAAAAGAAGAGCTAACTAAATTAATAGAAATACAAATCGAACAAACTAAAAATAAGATTTCTTTAATACAGCTATCTCTTGAGAACGATGAAAATATCACTGCTTATTTTAAAAAAATGTTAGAAAATTCACTTTCCCACCATATAGTAAATATTCAATGGTTTGAAGGTTTGCTTGAAGATATAAAAAAAGAAAACTGATCAAAGCTCAACGGTTATTCTAGTAACCTATTTGAACATACGTTTTTCTAGTTCATATAGATAAAGATCATGAATTTCTTTGTTTTCAATATCTTGACCTACAAAAAAAACTAAAGTTGGGTCACTCACGGGATATGCATAAGTAAGGTATGTTCTGTGCATAAAATCATAGTCCATCTTTTTTAACTTGAAGTCAATTTGATACTTATCTTCTAAATAGACTTCGAATTGTTTTTTATGAGTTATGGACTTCCATGGTAATCCGAAGAATAAAAAGTATATTCCTATAAGGAATATCAAAAAAATTATTAGAATGAGCGATTTTTTACTTAGAATAGGGTGTTTCATATATTAATACCCCTCCTTGTAAAATAAGACAAAAGCGAGCCTCTAAAATCACTTTTAGGCTCGTTTTGCGTTTCGTGAATTGTATTTACTTATTTTAGAATCCTGCCCACTACTAGTATATATTTTAAATAGTCGCCATAATTGCCTGCTGTAAACTCCGTTTTCTGCTGAAATACTTGATCTTTTATGAGGGCTGGACGAGGACGTAGTTGTTCTGTTGTTGGGTTAAGATCAGCTTCCATTTGAAAGGTATTATTAAATATAACAATAACATGTAGATCTTCTTTACCTTTAGGTATAGAAATTCCACTAATATTTTTTGCGCTTAAATTGATATTTCCCTGCTGAAGCTTATTTTCAATTAGTTCACTCAGCGTCAAATCAAAAGTGGTTGGTAAAATTCCATTCTGATTAGCAATTCTATCAGGAGGAATGTCCGATTCCTTAATAGACTTTACAATATTAAATCCGTTGATCGCTTCATCTTCCAAGTGCAAAATACCCGTTTGGCTATCGTGAGTTCCCCTTAAATTCATATTATCCAACAGTACACGAATAGGTAACATAAAAGATTGTTTGTATACTACTGGAACAGTATCCATTGTTTTCACTACACCATCTACTATTATCTTATTCGAATTCTCTGTTAAAATAATTTTCTTACCATTCTTTTCAATTATTGCTTGTTTTAATTCGGCATTATACGACACTGAAGCTCCTAGTAGTTCACTTACTGCACGAAGGGGAACTATTAATCTTTGTTTGCTATCAATATAAGGTTGCTTTGGATAAGTGTAGAGAATATTGTACTCATTGATTTGCAATAGAACTGGGGAGTTTATTGTAGTAGACGCTGCAAAAGATGGATACGAAGGACCAAATAATAGGGTACTCGCTAAAGTAACAGCTAAACTGAGCTGTAATAATTTCAATCAAGTCACCTCCAGATATTTTTAAAACAAACCCGAATAAGTGTTACTGTTATAAACACCAATTATAATAGCGTGCAAGCGAACTTACAGTAATTATATGATAAAAAATGTAATAAGGATGTAAGTAATTTTGTCCGCTACATTGTCCCGATAACAATTAACAACATACTAACGGTACCTGTAAAAAACATTTTGACATGTCTAACAGGTACCGTTATAATAAAAACCAACAGGTACCGTCAAAAAGATTAACAGGTACCATACAAACTTTATGGAGGATTCAATATGGACATGAATACTGAATTATACGAAAAACTCGCGAAACTGCAATGGCTGCTGCAACGACAACACTTAAAAACACACGCTGCTGTTGGCCCTATGGCCGACACATCCCGCGGGCAAGGAAGGATACTGGCATTTCTCCGGATGAAAGATGGTATCAGCACCAAAGATTTATCCTATATGCTGGACATCCGTGTATCATCCCTCAATGAATTGCTTGCAAAATTGGAAAAAGCCGAATATATCACCCGTAAGCCATCAGAAACAGACAAACGTATCATGTTGATTTACTTAACCCAAAAAGGACAAGAGGAAGAGGGGCATGAGATAGACAGCGTCAACATATTTTCTAGCCTATCTTCAGAAGAGCAGATTGCTTTCGGGGATTACTTAACCCGCGTTATTATGGCTTTAGAAGAAGAGCTTGGAACGGACGGAGAACGTGATGTAATGGCTATGTGGATGGAGGCTGCAAAGGAGCGTATGGGAACAGAGGAATTCGAAAAACTAATGGCCATGCGTGGACAAATGCAAAAAATGTGGGGGAATTCTAGGGACGAACGCTTTAGCGGAAGGTTCCCTGGTTTTGGCGGGGAAGGGCATCGTGATATGCGCGGATTCGGCTGGCCTTCCAGAGATGGAAGAAATTCGTCACCAGACCAGTCACATGATCCGGACGATAAGTAAGCAAAGTCTTTTCGTCAAACAGTAGCAGTGGCGTGCCTTTTACAAAGGAAAGCTGAACGGCAAAGGCGGCGCAATGACGTACTTTCTTGGAAACTGAAGAACAGTTAATTTCGCACACCAACCCCGTAAAGTCGATGTTACGGTACGGGGTTGGTTGTTGCTGCGTCATGGTTCATATTCAATAAATAGTTAGAATTCTAAGTAATTTGAATACTAAATAGATGAAGGAAGTGGTGACCCACATGGATGCAGAAAACCTCCATTACTTTGAAAAAGCACCCATCTCAAAAGCCGTAGCTCACTTCGGTATACCGATGATGTTAGGCATGTCAATGAGTGTCATATATTCCATCTTGAATGCCTATTTCCTTGGCACACTGGGCAATACGGCTATGTTAACCGCACTTGCACTAACCTTGCCGTTATTCGCGATCATTATGGCGCTAGGAAATTTGATTGGCATGGGCAGTGGTACATTCATCTCCCGCTTGCTAGGGGAGAAAAAATATGATGATGTTAAGCATGTATCTTCATTCGCTTTTTACAGCAGTTTAGTTATCGGTCTTATCGTGATGGCTGTTGGCCTCCCGTTGATTGATCCAATTGTTCATGGTCTGGGAGCGACGCCCGACTCCTTCGGATTTACTAAGGACTATGTAACGATTATGTTTATCGGCTCACCATTCGTTGTATTATGCTTCACATTGGAGAATATCGTGCGCTCGGAAGGTTCAGCAATCACATCGATGATCGGGATGATTCTAAGTGTTGTCGTGAATATTATTCTCGATGCGCTAGTTATCTTCGTCTTCCATTGGGACGTGATTGGCGTTGCGACTGCTACGGTCATCTCTAACTTGGTTGCGAGTGCATTCTACGCCTACCATTTGGGTTATAAAAGCCAATTCTTAACTGTCTCTTTTAAATGGTTCAAAGCTACCAAGGATATACTAAGCAATGTATTCAAAATTGGAATCCCTGTCTTTATTATGAGCATCTTCTTGGGTGCAATGTCACTCGTGTTGAACCATTTTCTTGTCGAATATGGAGATCAAGCCATAGCGGGGTTCGGAATTTCATCACGTTTATTACAATTACCTGAGTGTATTCTGATGGGATTATGCGAAGGTGTCGTGCCGCTCATTGCCTTCTCTTTTACAGCAAATAAATTACGCATGAAGCATACTATCGGATTCACGATCAAAGCGATAATAGCTTTAGCTGTCGTGTTCGGCGTTATCGTCTATCTGATTTCCGACCACTTAATTGGCTTATTTACGAATGACCCGCAATTAATTGAAATGGGCAGCTACATTCTGCATGTGACATTCTTATCCTTGTTCATTACAGGAATGACTTCGTTGTTTACCGGGATCTTCCAAGCTACAGCGCAAGGAACTGCTGCATTTATAATGTCAATTATTCAAGGAGTTACTCTGATTCCTGTGTTGTATATAGCCAATCGAATGAATGGTTTCCATGGTGTGGTCTGGTCGCTCGTCATTTCGGATGCCGTTGCGTTCCTTGTTGGTGCCATCATGCTGTATGTTCTGCGGAACAAGATGCAGCCGGATTTAAATGCTTTAGCACAGTAGAATACAGAGTCTTAAGTTGATATATTAAGTTCATCTTCTAATATAAATTTTACAGTATAAAGGTGGAGCCTAGAGTATGGTTGATTTTGAATGGTATAGAAGCTTTTGCACAATATATAAGTATCAATCGATTTCTGAAGCCGCAAAAATCCGCATGATGACGCAGCCAGCCATGAGTCAGCACTTAGCCGCCTTGGAGGCGGAGGTGGGAGAAACTTTATTTATTCGGTCGACTAGAAAAATCACCCCAACAGAGCGGGGAAAGGAGTTATATTCCCAGCTCGCTCCACTTATAGAATCATTAGAGAATACGACAATGAGCTTTAAATCGGCTTCTTTGCCTACTCTGAGTGTGATCAAGCTGGGAGCTGCGCATGAGTTTTTTAGTGAAAAAATACTGCCACAACTTACTGATTTTAATACTTGCACCATTTCGCATTTTGGAACCTCCGAGCAATTGCTAGAGCTCCTGAAGGAAGACAAGCTAGACATTCTCATTATGTCAAAAAGGTTCCAAACTCCCGGTATTGAGTATTTGAAATTAATGGATGAAGAGTTTGTTATAGTAGCTCCAAGCAATTATGAAATCCTTGAATTTGATAATCTGAAGCTTGAAGAGCAATGGCTCTCTGAACAGAAATGGATCAGCTATGGCTTGGAATTACCGATAATAAGAAGAATTTGGAGAGAACATTTTAAGAAACGTCCTGAAATTAGACCTATTCATATCATTCCTAATTTACACATGATCCTGAAGGCAGTTGAGCTCGGGGTGGGCTTGAGTGTCATACCTACATACCTCTTGCGAAACTCGTTAAAAGAAGGCAAATCAAAAGTTATTTTTAAGCATTTAAAAGTAAAAAACGAGTTATATATCGCTTATCAGTTAAAGAATAAGCATTTGCCTCTGATTCATGAGATCATATCTATCCTAAGAGAAAAGAAGATGGATTAGCTAGTATTATTTATAAAATAATTTATGAATAAATGGTTATTTCATAATTTGTTTTATTTATGTTTTGGAGCTTACAATAAAGAAGCAGCAAAATTAATAAATAATTGAGACTGGCACCACACTTTGTCGAATGGACAAGCATCAACAGCATAGATGAGGAGGAAATATTATTATGAAAGTGTTTATCACAGGAGCTTCAGGCTATATCGGCGGGTCGGTGGCTAAAGGTTTAATTGATGCCGGGCATACTGTCTTCGGTCTGATTCGCAATCCCGATAAGGTGGAAGCATTAAGGGATATTGGTATAGAGCCTATACTCGGCACGTTGGAAGATACGGATACGCTAACGAAATATGCTAAGCTCAGCGATGCAGTAATTCACACAGCCGATTCAGATCATTTGCTGGCAGTTGAAACTTTTATAGCTGCTCTACGTGGAAGTGGAAAACCATTTTTGCATACATCGGGTTCAAGTGTGGTAGGGGATGATGCCCGTGGCGAAACGGCGAGCGAACAAATTTTTGACGAGGAAACACCATTTGTGCCTATGGATATTAGAGAAAACCGCGTAGCGATCAACAACCTCGTACGCAAGGCTGGAATTGAGGATTGGGTGAGAAGTATCGTGATAGTCCCATCTATGATTTATGGTGATGCACTAGCGTTGCCTGTGGAAAGCGATCAATTGCCGCAAATTATTCGCAAGTCGAGAGAGCTACAGGCAGGCGTTCACGTAGGTAAAGGCGTAAATCGCTGGTCTAATGTCCACATCAAAGATTTGGTACAACTGTATGTATTGGCACTCGAAAAAGCACCGTCTGCATCGTATTTCTTTGCCGAAAATGGGGAGGAATCTTATGGGGACATCGCCAAATCTGTCAGCGAGGCGTTAGGCTTTGGGGGCAAGACCATAAGCTGGCCCGCAGACGAAGCGATAGCAGAACTTGGAGACTGGGCGCGTTTTGCTATCGCCTCGAACAGCCGTGTGCGTGCCACCCATGCAAGAAATCTACTTGCTTGGGCTCCGAAGGAAGAGTCGCTGCTTAGCTGGATAAAAAATAATTTGCAATAATAAACCACTGAAAAATGATTTCTCCATGTTTAAATTTGAAGATTACCATGAATAACATATACGCAAAAGAAGCCGCCTACTAGGTGGCTTCTTTTGCGAAAAACGTCATAAGCTAGCCTATCTTAAAAAGAACAATAGCTAAATTTTAACGCTGACTTCTCCATTTGAAAGATATTCCTCGTCACCATTTTCATATCTGACTTTCAGATGGCAATCGTTATCGATATCAATGGCTGTTGCCTTAAGCTGTTCATTATTCTTTATCACTGTTACGGGTTTACCAAGTGAAATTAACCGTTTTCTATATTCGGAAAGAAACAATCTGTCCGTTAATTGCTCATAATATCCCATGAAATTGTTCAGTACTTCTGCTACCAGTCGGTTGCGGAGATCACCATAAGAACTGTTTTCAGAAATTACAGTTGTTGCAATCTCAGTAAGGTCGTTAGGAAAGCCGTCGGAAGGTAGCGCTACATTGATACCAATACCAAGAGCGGCATAATCAAGCCAGCCGTTTTCCAGCGACACGGATGCTTCGGTAAGGATCCCGCATACCTTTTTTCCCTCCATAAAAACATCATTCACCCATTTAATCTGCGTTTCTTTACCGGATACGCTCTCGATGGAAAGGGCGACTGCAACAGCGGCGCAAGTAGTCAGCAGAGCGGAATCTGTTGCTGACAGCTTGGGACGCAGCAGGATACTCATATAGATACCCGTTCCTGGTGGAGAAAAGAATTTTCGGCCCATTCTCCCGCGTCCAGCGGTCTGTTCTTCGGAAAGGATCACCTTACCCTCAGCTTCTCCATTTGAGGCAAGACTTTTTACTGCTTCATTCGTTGAAGATAGTGTCTTAAAGACTTCTAAACGTAACTTTTGCCCCTGGGTATCCAGATATTTTGAAATTGCACTTGCAGATAGGATATCTGTTTGAGGTGACATGGAATATCCTTTATTAGTTACAGCTTGTATGGAATATCCGTCAGTCTGTAACGATTTTATGGCTTTCCAGACAGCGCTGCGCGTCACGGATAACTGAACGGCTATTTCCTCGCCAGAAAAGTATTCACCCTTATTACTGTCGAGCAAGGCAAGAATATGTTCTTTTACTGTCATGAACTTAAACCTCCAAAAGTATAACTCTCCGACCAAAACCCATTGAATATAATAACATCCAACGATTGCGACTGAATACTCTAATTCTATATAACAATTGGAAAAACTCAAGCTTGGTATTTCATTCTATTGTGAACTATAAATTAATTTTTGGTTTACAATCATGAATATCTCCATTATAATTCAGCTTACTGGACGTATTTACTAACCAGAATACAATTATTTATATCCAATGGAGGTCAATTTTTTGAAGACAAAAGAACTTATTTATGCTGCATTATTCGCAGCACTTATCGCGGTGCTGGGCATGATTCCACCCATCCCCCTCGGCTTCATCCCCGTTCCGATCACTGCCCAGACGCTTGGCGTCATGTTAGCTGGATGTTTTCTGGGGAAACGGATGGGCGCCCTCAGTCTAGTCATTTTCATCGTTCTGGTAGCCATTGGACTGCCTGTACTGACTGGTGGCCGCGGCGGAATCGCAGTGCTCATTGGTCCTTCTGCAGGATACATATTTAGCTTCCCTATCGCGGCCGGCCTTATCGGCTGGTATTCTGAAAAAATCTGGCCGAAGGTCCGAACTTGGAAGCTGATAGCGATCAACATAATCTTTGGTGTATTACTAGTGAGTCTGATTGGTGCACCAGTCATGGCATTAATAACCAATACGTCGATCTGGGCTGGACTTGTCGGAGCGTTAGCCTTTCTTCCGGGGGACATCATCAAAGCCGTTATAGCAGCCGTCATAACGATGCAGCTGAAAGCAATTAGCCCTATTGAAGAAAAAACACAAATATAAAGTGATTTAAAACTCGGGTAAATGAAACCCGAGTTTTTTTATTGAAAAATAATATGGTTATAGATGTGAATTTGTTTATACTATAAAAATTAAAATGAAATTGAAATAGGGTGGATAACAATGGATAAGGGATTTAATTTAGCTAGCCAACTATTAACGCTGCTTGATACAGAACAAAGATGGTTTACCTTAGCCGAAGTAGAAAAAAGTTTAGGGATCTCAGATAAGACAATACGGAAGATGGTGGAGGAAATCAGTAAGCAACTACCCTCTACTGTAACCATTGAAGTTTCTAGAGGTAAGGGAATCGTTCTTCTACGTGATGGGCAAAGTACGATAAGTGAAGTGATTTCTTCTATGTTCAGACAAACCATTTTTTATCGGCTGATGCATTTATTGTTTACGAATGCTGGTCAAATGTCTGTGGAGGAGCTTTCTGAAGCCATGTTTATGAGTACCTCGTCTTTGAAGAAGCTAATTGTAGAATTAAATAATAATGATCTAAAAGCGTATAAGTTACGCATTAGTTACTCTACACCTGTGATCAAAGGGAATGAAATGAATATTCGATATTTTTATTGGAATTTATATTGTGATGCGTATGAGTTTACAGGATGGCCCTTTGCGAATATCGATTTTGCTTATATAAATCAGTTGATCACAAATATAGAGATTGAGAATAACATTGTATATTTTATCAATTCCAAAAGGAAATTGTCCTTTTTGTTGGCAATTGTAATAGAAAGAGCTGGGAAAGGAAATTGTGTAACCATCGACGAAAATGCATACCCCTGGGAAAAGGGAATGTTTTATATACCAGTGAGAGCCATAGCAGAGCGTCTTGAAGAAAAGCTGTCCATCGAATTTCCAAAGAGTGAAATATTCTTTATGCAATCCATGGTTAGTCTCAGCCAATATCATTATTATGAAGGGTCAGAGATCACTCCGATTAAAGAAGTCGAATTACACAAGAATAAAGAAGAATATCAAATGGGGAATCTGCTTCTAATGTTGTTGGCAAAGGTATACCCGAACTTGGATATGCATGAACGATTTATCTTGGAGATTTACGGGTTCTTTGACAAGTTATTAATCGAAAATGCCATTCCGGAATGGATGATGATTTCGAAAAGTCATTTAACAACATATGTAGAGCAGGAGTGCCAGCAGATTTATCAAGAAATGCAAACCTGTATGCAAACGTGGAATAAAACTTACCCTTCCGTTCTCTTCAATAATTTTCATTTAACAAAACTAACCTTAATTGTCCGCTCGAGTTTACGTTATAAGAGTAAGAGGGCTTTCTTAGTGATCGGGGAGGAATTTTCAATTCGTCATTACATAGCAGATTTGATAAAGAAGGAAATAGGGGATCAGTTGATCCTTAATACCTCCATTATGAAAGGGCTAACCGACGAGATCATGCAGCAAAATAATATTGATCTTGTCATTAGTAATATCCCGGTTGCACTAAAGACCGTGCCTGTTGTTATTATTTCTACGATCCCTTCTAAAAGAGATTTGGACAATATCCGTAAAGAATTGCTTTTATAATTTGACCAATTATTTTCCGTTACCTACGTAAGTTTTTGGTCTAGTTTGTAATGTTAAAAAACCTTATGCTCAATCTAGTTTCGAAACTGATTTTACTTGAGGCCAAGTGGAAAGCGATTTCGGTAAACCTCAGTTTACTATTAAAAGTTGGAGGAAGAACTATGAGTAGGCATTTAGGTGCAAATAAGGGAGAAATAGCAGAGCGCGTTTTGCTCCCAGGAGATCCTTTACGTGCAAAATTTGTAGCAGAACACTTTTTAGAGGGGGCTAATTGTTATAACGAAGTAAGAGGGATGTATGGATACACTGGATTATATAAGGGTGTACCGGTGTCGGTTCAGGGGACAGGGATGGGAAATCCATCGATGAGTATCTATGCTACAGAATTGATCGTCGATTATGAAGTTAAGAAATTGATTCGCATTGGTACATGTGGTGCGATGCAAAGTGAAATTAATATCCGCGATATTATAATAGCCCAAGCGGTGTCTTCAGACAGTAATATGACGGAGAAGATCTTTCATGGTTGTAATTTTGCACCTACAGCAGATTTTTCATTGTTAATGAAAGCGTATCAACAAGCACAAGCTAAAAATGCAAATGTTTTTGTTGGTAACATTTATAATTCTGATGAATTTTATCGTGAAAATTTAGATCGACTTCACAAGTTTATGGATTTTGGTGTATTAGCAGTAGAAATGGAAAGTACAGCCCTATACACTTTAGCCGCTAAATATGGTGTAAAAGCGTTATCGATTTTAACAGTCGGCAGTCAATTGCTAAGACAGGAACACCTGACTCATAAAGAAAGTGAACAATCTTTTTATGAAATGGTCGAAATAGCCCTTAACACAGTCATTGATGGCTGATTTATGGATAAGAGCAGTGTTGTTAGAAAAGAGAGTGAGAAAGAAATGAAGGTAATACTGTCAGGATTGCAGTGGATGATTTTTATGATCGCTGGTGCAATTGCTGCACCCATTGCTATCGCAGATTTATATAACTTAACACCCATAGAGACTTCCGGGCTTATCCAGAGCACAATGATTACTTTAGGGATAGCTGGATTTTTACAAGACCTGATGGGTCATAAATTCCCTATCCATGAAGGTCCGGCAGGGTTATGGTGGAGCATTTTTACGATTTACGCAAGTTTAGTGGGGGGGCTTTATTCTTCTAACAATGGTGCTTTACAAGCTTTAAGTGGGGCAATGATCATTAGCGGTGTGTTATTTATCCTAATTTCAGCATTTAAGCTAATGGATAAAATCGCTCGTCTATTTACTCCCACCATCACTTTTATTTATTTACTTTTATTGATCTTTCAATTAAGTGGATCTTTTATGAAAGGGATGATGGGGATTACCATAGCCCACACCACGTTAGATGTTAAAGTATTCATCCTTAGTGTGATTGTGGTTTGCATTACCTTTTGGTTAGGAAAAAGTCGCTTTGTAGTACTCAGCCAGTTTTCAATCATTTTCAGTATATTGATAGGCTGCCTATTATTTATTATCTGCGGTAATATACCAGTGTTTTCTCATGCGGATACTCTATTTAAGCTTCCGAAAATATTCCCATTTGGCAGACCTCAATTCGATGCTGGGACAATCACTACTGCATTTTTATTAACGCTGTTATTAATAACCAATGCAGTTGCGTCGATCCGTTTGATGGAGACCGTTATGAAACAAAAGCAAGTGGATCATCATCGTTATTTGCGCGCCGGGTTTACTTCTGGAATTACGCATCTTATTAGTGGCGGTTTAGGAGCGGTCGGTTCTGTCCCTATCTCGGGAGCGGCGGGATATGTTGAACAAACAGGGATGAAGGAGCGCAGATCATTTTTAATTGGATGTTGCTTTGTGATCTCAATATCCTTATTTCCGCCAATGATGAATGTTATATCAGCGATTCCAGCTCCCATAGGCTATTCCGTTACCTTCGTCATTTTTGTGAAGATGGTCGGACTAGCGCTAAAGGAATTGAAGAAGGTCATTCATGAAGAACGAACATTTATCGTTAGTGGAATTTCCCTTTTAGTGGGTGTGGGATTAATGTTTATCCCTTCATCAGCTACGGCCCATTTATCTCCGATCGTGATAGCCATTTTAAATAATGGATTAATATGCGGAAGTCTGTTGGCGATTATTTTGGAACAAGGGTTAATGTGGAAAGATGCATTTCGATATGAGGATTCCAAGAAAATTAACCGATAATTTGGAGGGCTAAAAATGCATTATCTAATTTCTATTGCTGGTTTGGTTATTGTTCTATTACTGGCATGGCTAGGAAGTAACAATAAGAAAAAGATTAAATATCGACCAATCATTGTAATGATTGCTATTCAGATCGGTTTGGGATTAATTATACTAAAAACAAGTATAGGTGAATTCTTAATTAAAGGGTTTGCCGATAGTTTTGCAAAATTACTTGGATACGCCAATGAAGGGACTGACTTTGTTTTTGGTGGGATTGCAAATGAAGGGGCCCATACATTTTTCCTTTATGTTTTGATGCCAATAGTTTTTATGTCGGCATTAATTGGGATATTGCAGCATTACAAAATTCTCCCGTTCATTATCAAGTATATTGGTTTGGTACTAAGTAAAATTAATGGCATGGGCAAATTGGAGTCTTATAATGCAGTTGCAGCCGCAATTGTAGGACAAAATGAAGTGTTTATTTCGGTGAAAAACCAGCTTGGATTATTACCAAAACATCGCTTATATACATTATGTGCGTCTGCAATGTCGACGGTATCCATGTCAATTGTTGGTTCATATATGACGATGCTAGAACCTCGGTATGTTGTAGCTGCATTGATATTAAACCTATTTGGCGGATTCATCATTTCATCCATCATTAATCCGTATGAAGTTACACCTGAAGAAGATATTGTTGAAGTTCAGGTAGAAGAAAAACAAACGTTTTTTGAAATGCTAGGCGAATATATTATGGATGGCTTTAAAGTAGCCATAGTAGTTGGTGTAATGTTGGTTGGTTTCGTTGGGATCATTGCATTAATTAACGGGGTCTTCAGCGGAGTATTCGGTATCTCGTTTCAAGGAATTTTAGGGTATGTCTTTGCACCCATTGCCTTTCTTATCGGTGTCCCATGGCATGAAGCTGTTGATGCAGGCAGTATCATGGCGACAAAGCTTGTTGCGAATGAATTCGTTGCTATGCTTGACTTTGTTAAGATCCAAGATGGTTTAAGTGGGCGTACTACAGCCATTGTCTCGGTTTTTCTAATCTCATTTGCTAACTTTGGGTCCATTGGTACCATTGTGGGTGCAGTGAAAGGCTTAAATGAAAAACAAGGGAATATTGTGGCTCGATTTGGATTGAAACTGTTATTTGGCGCCACACTTGTAAGCGTTTTATCCGCTCTGATCATCGGTATCATTTTTTAGTTAAACTTAGCGGATTTTCGTCATCGTTATGAATTCTGCACAAGACATCTTTGTATATAAAAAGCCGCTTACTTAGCGGCTTTTTTTGTTGTGATTATAGAACAATTATTAAGATAGGAAATAGTAATAAGAATAATTGATTATCAAATGGGTTAATTAAAGAAGAACCGCCAGTGTTTATTCTTTTTCCGAGTCAGATAGCAAAAGTATTGACAACCTGTATATACAGGTTTAAACTGTGTGAAGTGTTTGAACTTGTATATACAGGTTTAATATTTGACATAAAGTAATTCTTTTGGAGGTGTTCAACTTGAGTCAGTCCCAGTATTCGGAGTGGTGGCGCCGGTCCACGGTGTATCAGGTGTACCCGAAGAGCTTTAAGGACACTACAGGCAACGGAACAGGAGATATTAAAGGACTTATTGAAAAATTAGATTATTTGCAGCAGCTTGGAATTGATATTGTCTGGTTACAGCCGGTCTATGTCTCGCCACAACATGATAACGGTTACGATGTTGCGGATTATGAAAATATCAACCCGGATTTTGGTACGATGGAGGATTTCGAAGAGTTAGTACAGGAACTGCACAGACGTGAAATGAAGCTAATGATCGATATCGTGGTTAACCATACTTCAACAGAACATGAGTGGTTCAAACAGTCCATTTCAAGCAGGAACAATTCCTATCGTGATTACTACATCTGGAAGGACCCGGCTCCGGACGGTGGCTTACCCAACAATTGGCAGTCGAAGTTCGGAGGTCCTGCCTGGCAGTTTGATGAAGCTTCGGGACAATATTTTCTTACTCTCTTCGATAAAACCCAGGCCGATCTGAATTGGGAGAACGAGAAGGTACGTAGAGCAGTGAATGATATGATGCTATTCTGGGCTAAAAAGGGTGTCGACGGCTTCCGCATGGATGTAATTAATTTAATCTCCAAGGATCAACGCTTCCCTAACGATGACGGGAGTGTTCCACCGGGGGATGGACGCAAGTTCTATACTGACGGTCCACGGGTTCATGAATACATCAAAGCGATGTACGAAGAGGTATTTGGTCCGTATGAGATGGTGACGGTCGGAGAGATGTCCTCAACTACATTGGAGCATTGCATCCGATACTCGAGTCCTAAAGAGCGAGAATTTTCTATGACTTTCAATTTTCATCATTTAAAAGTTGATTATCCGAATGGACAGAAGTGGGAGCTAATGCCCTATGATTTTGAGGCGATGAAAGGCTTGTTCACAGAGTGGCAGACCGGAATGCAGAAAGGTCGGGGCTGGAACGCATTATTTTTTAACAATCACGATCAACCGCGTGCCCTCTCCAGATTCACTGATGATAAGGTCTACCGTATAGAGAGTGCCAAGCTGCTTGCAACAACTCTGCATGGCCTTCAGGGAACACCTTATGTGTATCAGGGGGAAGAAATCGGGATGCCAAATCCGGTATGGAAGAGCATCGATGAGTTCCGTGACATTGAGTCACTGAATATGTACCGTATTTTGTGTGAACAAGGGAAAAGCCCTGAGACTGCCCTGAGTATTCTTCAGGAACGTTCACGGGACAATTCCCGTACGCCGATGCAGTGGGATGACAGCCGAAATGCCGGATTCACCACAGGTACTCCATGGCTGAAAGTTGATGAGCGGTATTCGGACATCAATGTGCAGAAGGAGCTAGCCAATCCCGATTCCATCTTCCATCATTACCGCAAGCTGATTGCACTACGCAAGGAGTATGGGATATTCATTGAAGGTGTATTCAAGAGACTCGATGATGGTCATCCTGAAGTGTTCGCTTACGCCAGAACAGGTGATGGAGAGGCGCTTGTAGTGGTCTCGAACTTCAGCAGTAAAGAGATTACCTTCCGCTTTGAAGATAGTCACTGGGCAGAGTTATCATCAAGTGGTAAAGACGAGCTTCTGATTGGAAATACAACAGAAACACCTGAATTAACACAAGAGCTTCAGCTTAGTCCTTATGCTTCCTACATGTGGTTAATCCGCTAACGAGGTGTACTTGAGAAGGAGCACAAATCAATTATGTAAGGAGTGAAAATATGGCTATAGACCGCAAAAATGTTGAGGATATTGTACGGGCAGTTGGGGGCAAGGAGAATATAGAGGTTGCGACACATTGTGTAACCCGGCTGAGATTCTCGCTGTATGATGAGAGCAAGGTGGATTCGGAAGCCTTGGACCGCAACGAACTAGTAAAGGGACAATTTTCTAGCCAGGGGCAGTTTCAGATCGTTATCGGACCGGGAACTGTAGATAAAGTATACGATGAAATGATTCAGATCACTGGCGGTTCTCGTTCTTCCAAAGATGAAGTGAAATCCGCTGCTGCCCGAAAACATAATCCGCTGCAGCGTGCGATCAAGACGCTGGCTGATATATTTATTCCTATTCTTCCGGCTATCGTAACCGCAGGTTTGCTGCTTGGGATCAATAATATTTTGACCGGGCCTGGTATCTTCTTTGATAATCAGTCGCTGGTGGATGTCTATCCCGCATGGAAAGACATTGCTGCGATTATTAATACGATTGCCAGCACAGCTTTTACCTTTTTACCAGCACTTATCGGTTGGGCAGCTGTTACACGTTTCGGCGGCAGTCCTCTGCTCGGGATCGTTTTGGGTCTCATTCTCGTGCACCCAGATCTATTAAGTGCCTATAACTATGCAAGTGCTTCCACTGAGGGTACTGTTCCAACCTGGAATTTGTTCGGCTGGCATTTGGAGAAGATCGGTTATCAGGGACAAGTATTGCCAGTGCTGGTTTCGGCCTACATTCTAGCGAGGCTGGAGAAGTTCCTCAACCGCCGGGTGCATGATTCCATTAAACTGCTGGTTGTTGCGCCAGTGACTCTACTGATTACCGGTTTTCTGGCCTTCACCATTATCGGTCCGGTTACGTTTGGCATTGCCAATGCCATCACCTCCGGCCTGATCTTTGTATTTGATCATTTTGCGCTTCTTGGTGGCTTGATTTACGGCGGATTCTATGCGCTTCTGGTCATCACCGGTATGCATCATACCTTCTTGGCGGTTGATGTGCAGCTCATCGGCAGCGAGGGCGGCACTTTCCTCTGGCCGATGTTAGCGTTATCCAATATTGCACAAGGTGCCGCGGCACTGGCAATGATGTTCGTAGTCAGAGAACAGAAGGCAAAAGGCTTGGCGGCTACATCTTCCGTCTCTGCATTCCTCGGTGTGACGGAGCCGGCGATCTTCGGAGTGAATATCCGCTATCGTTATCCTTTCATCTTCGGGATGATCGGCTCAGGGATTGCCGGTATGCTTCTTACCGTTAATCAGGTTCGCGCTTCTTCCATTGGCGTAGGCGGGATTCCCGGCTTCCTTTCGATATTCCCGAACCAGTGGGGCGTGTTCTTCATTGGTATGCTTATTGTTCTCATTGTGCCATTTGTCGCCACTGTACTCTACGGCCGTTCTGTGGTTGGGCGTTCCGAAAAGAACTCAGCTACAAATGCTACTAGTACTGTGAGCGAGACAGACAATTTGAACAGCCGCCCTACATTTCAAGAGTCACAGGACTCCGTGAATATTCTGGAGCTTATCTCTCCGCTCAGTGGAACTGCAGTATCTCTAGAACAGGTGCCTGATCCTGCCTTTGCAGAGAAGCAGATGGGCGAAGGCATTGCAATCGAACCTTCTGAGGGTAAAGTATATGCACCCTTTGATGCTACAGTAGCTCATGTGATCAAGAGCAAACATGCGCTTATATTGGAGCATGCCAGTGGTGTACAAGTACTCATCCACGTTGGGATTAATACGGTGTCGCTTAAAGGCAGTGGTTTTACCACCCATAAGAATATTGGCGACAAGGTGCAGGCAGGCGAGCTTCTGCTAGAATTTGATATGGAAGCTATCCGCGCAGCAGGTTACCCTTTGATTACTCCTATCATCATTCCTGCAGGTCAGGATATGGTGGAGAAGATTGAGGAGAAGACTGGACCAGCTGCAGCTAGACAATCTAGCATCTTGACTATTCATCTCAAGGGTTGATACAGGCTATATTGGCAAAGACTTTATATTACAGAAAGACAGCCCCTGGGGGCTGTTTTTCTGTAAATATAAGAATTCATATGTCCACGCTATAAATTTCCCTCCAATTGAATCGATGCTTCCATAGGCATGACGTGATACAATAAAGGGCGGTGATCAAAATTGAGAGAAAATAAATATTTGCAAATTTATAATGAGTACAGCAACCAAATTCTTTCTGGACAACTGCTGCCGGGAACCAAACTGCCCTCTGAAAGTGAACTTGCTGAAGCTTACAGCACTTCACGAGAGACCGTTCGCAAAGCGCTGAACCTGCTGTTCCGTGAAGGATACATTCACAAAATTAAGGGCAGAGGCTCCTTTGTGCTTGATATGACGAGAATGGATTTCCCCGTTACCGGTCTGATTTCATTTAAAGAGATGGCCGATACATTGGGTACTGCCTCGCGGACACTGGTAGAGCGGACGATAAGTGAGCCGGCAGGCTCCGCGCTCGCCAGACACCTACAGATTCCGCCTGAAACCCTGGTTTGGAAAGTTATTCGTGCCAGAGAGATTGAAGGCGATCGGATCATTTTGGATAAGGATTATTTCCGGGCGGATATTGTTCCATTCCTAAGCGAGGAAATCGCGGAAGGCTCACTCTATGATTATCTGGAGCAGGAGTTGGGTCTTAAAATTAGTTATGCGAAGAAGCTGATATCCGTTGAGCCTTCTACTGAGGAGGATCATAGACTGCTTGATTTGAAGAGTTACACGCATATTGTAGTAGTACGAAACTATGTTTATTTGGAGAACACGGTGCTTTTCCAATATACCGAGTCCAGGCATCGACTGGATAAATTTCAGTTCGTTGATTTTGCTCGAAGAGTGAAACGTTAAGCTAAGCTTAAAGAGGGGTGTCCCAGTTTGGGATACTCCTTTTTTTCGCGTCAGATGGTGTTATTGGTGTGAATTATTGAAATTTGAATAGTTGAGCGTGTCAAAGTTGACTGGAAATCTGTGCACTGCATTCCTTCAATATTTTACTTACCGCACGGTCTCTCTTTCGGTTCAATCGTGCAGCAGGGCCGGATATAGCCAATGCAGCGATCACTTTACTATTATAAAATATAGGTGCAGCAACGCAGCGTAAACCCACTTCTGTTTCTTCATCATCAATGGCGTATCCTTGTTGACGGATTACATTAAGATGCTCTTTTAATAAATGGTTGTCGTCAAAAGTTTGCTTTGTTGCTTTGTACTGGGTAAGATGTGTAAGCATTTCTTTTAGTTGTTCATCACTTAGATGCGCCAGGATTACTTTTCCAAAGGCACTGAGATGGGCATAAGCAGAATCACCTACGTGTGTATGGCTACGGATGGCATGATTGCTCTCCACCACTTGTACTGTCATGACTTTCATACCATCTAAAATCCCAATATATGCGGTTTCGCCAAGTTCATTCGCTAATTGATGCAGGGATGGAACAACTAACCAATTAAGTCGAGTGTTAGCAGATGATGAATGGTGCCCCTTTAATTCAGAAGCTTTGTACGTGTGACCTTCTTTTTGAATAAAACCTGTCAATTCCAGCGTATAAAGCAGACGAAAAGTTGTTGACTTATTAAGGTTAAACCGGTGCATAATCTCAGTCAATCTCATGGGTTCACCTTGCTGCAGAGCGTCTAGAATGAGTAGACCTTTTTTTAGGGTTGCAACCTCATATTGATCCATTGATTCACCTCAAAACTATAATTGAATTATTGGCATACAAATAAAAACATTTAATTCCATTTTAGCTTATATAAAGTAACATTATACTGGTTAGTTCTTTCGCCAGAGAACCTCAACGCATTTCAATGAATTAGTCTGTTCTACAAAGGGGTTATTTGGGAAACACAAAGATTACATCGAAAATGGCTCTTGATGAACTATTATGAATGAAAATGAGAGGGGTTGAGCTTTACGCCTAACCCTCTCATTTATATTAAAGTAGTTATGGTCATGACCATAACTATGACACTTATTCGCCTTTTAAAAACAGGTGAATGCCCTCAACTGCATAAGCATGATCTAACTCGCCGGTCAAACCCCCGACTGTTACGGACCCGACAACGCCAACACCTTTGACACGGATGGGAATAGAACCACCCACTGCTTGATACTCTGACGTGGAAAGCAGGGAGTGTTCTGTGTGAGAAGCACCACTTTGGATAAAGCGTTGCTCAATGTAGGCAGAACTTCGGTTATAATGATCAACGATCCGTTTTTTGCGAAATAACCATTCGTAGTTTTCTTCCGAAGTACCATCCATTAGATGCGTAAACACGGGAACTCGGTTACGTTCAATATGCACGGCTACCGCTACTTTGTTATCTTGGGCACACTGCACAATTCGGTTGCCAATAGCGAGTGCATCTTGATGGCTAAAACTTGTGAATTCCAATTCCTTCTCTAATAGGTCTAATGCTTTTAAATCCATTTATCCTCTCTCCTCAACATAAAGATTCTGTTTCTTATCCATTTTGTAGTTTATAGCTGCGAGTAAAAAAGCCAATCCAGCCATAATTGAACCGATCCAGGCCGTATCCATAATATACAAATGGTCTACTGCAAGCCCACCTAGTGTAGAACCAGCAGCTATCCCAATATTAAATGCAGAGATGTTTAATGCAGAGGCGACATCCTTAGCAGAAGGTACCAGCTTTTCTGCAAGCATTAGAATGTAAGCCTGTACGCCGGAAGACATCATAAAAGCGAAGAAGCCCATTAATATAAGGGATAAAATGGTGAACGTCTTGTTGGGTAGCAGCCATATTTGCAACAGCAGAGCAATGCCCTGAAACAGGAATACAAATCGGAGCGACTTTACAGGATGTCCATTTGCTAATTTCCCTCCAATAATATTCCCAAATGCCACAGCAACTCCGTAAACCAACAGCAGCCATGAAATAGACGAGGCTGAGTATCCGCTAATCTCTTTAAGGATAGGAGAGATATACGTAAATAAGGCGAAGGTTCCGCCGAAACCCAGTACTGTCATTAGCAGTGCAGCGATGATACGTGGGTTGGCAATCAGACTACCAACATCTCTAAGGCTCGGTGAGTGAATTGAACGCGGAATTTTTTCCACGGCAATAATAGTGACAAACAAAGCTATTAGTCCTAATACAGCAACCACCGCAAATGACATCCGCCATCCAAATTCCTGACCGATATATGTCCCAAGGGGAACACCTAGAATGGTAGCGACGGTTAACCCGGTGAACATGATGGAGATGGCGGTGCCTTTTTTGTTAGTAGGGACCATATCTGCGGCCACTGTAGCTGCAACAGCGAAAAACACACCATGTGCAACAGCTGTAATTATCCTTGCTAAGAGCAAAATGGAATAGGTAGAAGCTAATGCTGCCAGAGCGTTCCCTGCAGTGAATACGATCATGAGGAACAGTAGATATCCTTTTTTAGGAAATTTACCTGTAATAACAACGATAATCGGGGTTCCAATAGCAAGGGCAATTGCATACCCAGACACCAGAGTCCCAGCTTGTGTAACCGATATGCCAAGATCTGAAGCTACCTCTTGCAGAATACCAACAATAACAAATTCTGTTGTTCCAATGGCAAAAGCACTTAGTGCAAGTGACATTAGTGCTATTAGGATTTTTGAATTCATACTTTCACCTCCTTTATGTAGGTCAATATTAAGAGAGAACTTGAATAAGCTCAAATAAAGAGAGAAAGTTTCTATAAAAGAAACTTTCTCTCGGTGGATACAATGATATTACCAATTAGAGTATCGAATGGTGGTCTTTTTATTGAATGGAGCAATTATAAAAATGTCATCGACCTACAATGTCTAGAGTTATTTATGTGGTAAAATTAGGATAAGTGAATCTTGGGAGGCGAGTAAATTGAGTCTCGATCTTGTGATGATCATTTTTCTACTGTTCTTAAATATTCCAGTATATAAAGTATTGTTTCGCGTGTTCTTTGTGGATGATGATGATTATAACGAAACGATTAGACATACTTTTACACCTAACATCGTTTCATTATTCCGAGGAGAGTATTGGAAGGATAGAATGAATACGGCAAGACTTCAGTTTTTTATTATTCTTTGCGTTGGGATCATTGTTTTAGAATACCTTGTTTTGAATAAAGTATTTGAAATTCTTGCATAAGCACCGCTCTATTATGGAAAACTTCTGTAGTGCGAATAAACTGCATGATTCCATTTTGGGAGGATAGCATTATGACAAATCAGGATCCGCAGGAGCTTCTTAAGAGTAAACACAAGCTAGATGAGCAAAAAAGGCAGTTCACAAATTTTGCCCGAAGTGTTTCCGGTCATGGTGAAGTAGAAGCAGGCCAGGAATTCAGTAATGATCGAGTGCCTGACGATCAAAACCGCATGAAATCTGTTGAGAACAGACAAGATTGACGTTAAAAAAGCTATTAAATAAGCCGATCCTTTTCTGGATCGGCTTATTTAATAATTATTACGTTGTAAGGTGTTGTTTCAATAGGTATCGGATGCTAGAGTTTTCTTGCTTTAATTTCAGAAGTTACAGGAAGTATTTTTGTTTTTTTTGAAAAATCGCTTTTATCGTCCCGCGACTACATAAGTTATCATCAGATTGCTCAATCATTTGCTCAATGACAAATCCCACTTTAGTGAGTGCATTCACATAGGCTGATAATTTACTATCGGATCCGATTATGTTAGCGTACTTTCGTCAAGAGATACTGAATACCAAGATTCATCGAAATAACAATTTTTAAAAACTAGAATTTCATTTTCTGTATAGACACACAGGCTCCGTTAAACGCATTTATGTTTCCAATTTCAATAGCAATGATGTTTCTGTGATCAACGGAGTAACAGGTGCGGTGATAGTAGTCATCCCTGTAGGCGCGAATCCTCCGGGGTAGCCATAAACCCGTTAACCAATCGTATTTATGTTGCTAATTTGAACAGCAACAACGTATCCGTTATGGACGGAGCGGTCAATACCTCTACCAATGCTATCTATGTTGCCAACTTTAATGATAATACTGTTACTATCATTGACGGATTAACAAACACTGTGGTGACTACCATTATTCCCGCCGGCGGTTCTCCTTTTCCAACGGAGATAGGTGTGAATTCCTTAAACAATTCTATTTATGTAGCTGAATTCAACTCGGATATTGTTACCGTCATTGACGGGGTTACGAATATGGTTACCCAGGCTGTGATTAGTGTTATTCCTGTAGGTGCACGTCCGTTCTTAATCGGTGTAAATCCGTAGGAGGCAAGGACAAAGAATTTAGTACACTCTAAATTCTGTTCTTCATATTACCGCAGGGGGTGAATTATACGATGGAAATAACATCGGCAGAAGAAATCATGATCCTGTTGTCGAGCATGGGTCGTGATTGCTGATTATACACCTTATTCCTGGGATTGGGGTATGGTATACTTCAAGATCTCGATAGTGAACATTACCATTTTGTTAGCTGAATTAGGCATCTTCTTTTTACTTTTTAAGAAGCGTGAGAAGTTACCTTTGTATGTAATCGTGCGATGGTGGCATTACTAACTATGTGTATAGGGGGAGATAGGCTGTGAGCTTGTAGATTTTCAAGGTAGTGGGAATGGACTAGTGTATTCGATAATCTGAAAAAATGAGATACTTCCCATAAATCTCATAGGCGGCTGGTTCTTTCATCCGTCGCACCGCCAGTTTTAAGATCGACGGACAAGAACATAGTCCCTTTAAAAGTCGCTAAAACAGCAGCTTATTTTGCCTAACCGTATATACACAGTTTCTTCCTCCCGCTAAAATGTACTCCCCCCGTTCAATATGAACATTATTTCCTAGAACAGTTTTAAATAGATGTAACTCATTCTTGCATAACCCGGTACACACAGCAGCAGCTTCACAGATCGGGCAATGTTTCTCAATGAATAAAAGACTGCCATCATCCTGCTCCTTAACCTCGGCCATATAACCTTCATTTGTTCGAATCTCAGCCAGTTTCTCCAGTTTCTCTCTAACGTCTGTTGTATCACCAAGATGCTGAAGATATTGTTCTTGCATATTCTTATTTCGAACAGCCAGCAGCTTGTCCAGCCCCTCATTTCCGAAAGCTTCTTTCATGGAATTGATCAAACTGACGGATAAATCCGAATATCCGCTTGGAAAAAACCGATCGGCCGCGGGAGTTAAGATCCATAGCTTGGTGGGTCGACCCATGGGACGGGACTCTTCTTTGTTAGTTACCAACCCTTCTTCTTTCAGCGCATTCAAATGTTGACGAATAGCCATTCCAGATAGCGAAAACTGGGAGGAGAGTGCCATAACATCCATTCCCCCTTGCTGCTTTAACAGATCAATGATCGCTCTTCGGGTCTTGGTTGAGACATCCTTTTTGGTATGATTTCGGCTCAAGGTGCACCTCCTTTTGAAGCAACTAAATCTACATCACAGACTACATTTTAAACAAAAATGTTGACAAAGTCAAAGCTGAACTGTAGCTTAGACATTATAAACAAAAATGTTTACTAAGTGTCGGATACGATGTATACATACCAATTTTCTTGGAGGTCACATTTCATGCCTTCTAATCATCAAAGCATTTTCAGCCCACGTTATTTTGTACTATCCATAGGACGTATATCAAGATAGGAAAGGGTATCCAATCTTTAGGTTTGAAAAACAAATAACCGAAGGAGGAGTTTACAATGATCATCGAGGTCAGTGATAAGGCATCAGAAAAAATCGCCGAAATCTTATTAAGTGCGAATATCCGAAATCCATTCCTTAGAGTGGGTGTTGATGAAGGGGGATGCAGTGGATTATCCTACACCCTAGTCGTAGATGAACAGCAGGCAGAAGAGGACATTGTATTAAATAAAAAGGATTTTAGTATATTGGTTCACCCGAATAGTATCCCATATATTGACGGTCTTGAAATTGACTATGAAGAGAGTGGAATGGTAGGCGGATTCACTATGAATAACCCTAATGCAAAAGCTTCATGTGGATGCGGAGCCAGTTTCAGAATGGCCAATTATCGTGGCGAAATAAAAAAATGTGATTAAACAGCAGAAAGGAGAGAAGAGGAATGATATCATTTGCAGTATCCGAAAAAGCATTGGATTCATTTAAGAATGAATGGGATTTGGAAGAGGGCCAATATGTAAGAATTTATGCAAAATATTCCGGTGGAGGCTCAGATGCCTTCACTGTTGGAATTAATGCAAGTGCTACACCGATAGATCCAGCATGGGTTCAATCCATTGGTGGATTTAATTTCTTTGTTGAAAACACTGATGTTTGGATTTTACAGGATGAACTTCTTCAAATTGATTGTAATGAAGACGGCATATTTTCAACCAAAATCTCCTGAGCATCTTCTTGGGTGCAATGTACATTAGAATATCTACTACACTTCTAGCAATTTTGCACACTATTGTCTATACTATTTTAAATAAATATCAGAATTCGATCTGATTTTAAAAGAAGCATGGTGGTAGGAAGCAGGTGCAGAACATTGATAAATTTGGACAAATTAGCAAAGGCATTTACTAAAGGTGTCTATGATATAGAAGATAGAAGCAGATTAGTCATCCAGCCCAAAAGTTTATTAAGTGAATTTACCACCGTTAAGCATGGATTTCTGTTTATCATTCGCGGGGGAGCCAGAATACGTGTGAATGGAACGGTATATGAATTACGGCCAGGGTCAGTTTTTCATGCGGCTCCAGGCATGCAGATGGATTCGCAGGTTATAGGACAATCAGAGCTTGAGTATTACTCCCTTTTTTATAAATTGGATATGCCAGAAGAAATGAATTGTACTACCGAATTTGACTCTCATTTCAAGCTGGAGCCAGGAGCCAATCTAAAAATTATTGAATTACTAATCATGCTTCATCAGAATACTCATCCATCCGGAGAGATTGGAAAGCTGCGTATCAAAGAGCTGTTCTTAAGCCTAATGCATCAGGTTCTGATTGCTTGCAGTTACAGAGAGAACGACAGTTCACCGAATCAAAGGATGGTAGACGAAGCTCTTACATACATTAAACTCCATTATATGAATTCACTTACACTCGGTGAGTTAGCGGAACGGCATGCAATGAGTACGAACCGCTTCTCTTACTTCTTTCACAAATACACGGGGCTGCGCCCAATCGACTATGTCGTTAATTATCGTATGGAACGAGCTTGTGACTTACTCAAAGCAGGCAATTTTCCTATCCACGAGATTGCAGACCGTGTCGGTTATGACAATCCGCTGTATTTCAGCCGATTATTTAAAAAGAAATTCGGTGTTTCTCCCTCTACCTATAGATAATTAGATAATATACATATTGAGTTTCTTATACTTGAATTAAGTCTGCAGCTACTGGTGATGAACCAGAAGTGCAGACTTTTTTATTTAGATTAAATAATGATGCATGTAGAATTTAAGATTTGTACATTTGAATTCATTTAAATTTTTGATAAACTCACCCTTGTAACTGAGAATCATTATCAGTAAATTGATTATAAATGAAAGGCTGGTAGATATGACAGGAAACAGACAATTATGTATTGGGTTGTCCTTAAATGCAACCTGGATGAAAGGAGACGGCTGGCGGCACCCGGATAGCGGAGTCGAAAAGATGGGGTCTATCGAATATTATATTGATTTGGCAAAAATGGCGGAGAATTCTAAGCTCGATTTTCTATTCAGGGCTGATTATCTGTATGTTAGCCCGCAGATGTTAGGGGATTCCTCTAATTTCGGCAGCCCGGACCCTGCATTGTTTTTTGCAGCGATAGCCCGTGAAACCGAGCGGATCGGACTAGTGACGACGATTTCTACCACTTTTAATCCGCCTTATGTTGTAGCAAGACAGCTTCAGTCTTTACACTGGCTGAGCAATGGACGTGCTGGCTGGAATATTGTCACATCTATTGAAGGCGCCGATAATTTCAGCGATTCACCTATGCCTTCACCGGAAGAGAGATATGCCAAGGCAAAAGAGTTCACGGATGTTGTATGCAAGCTGTGGGAGAGTTTTCCGAATGAAGCGATTGTTATCGACCGTCAGTCGGGTATGTTCTCGGATAAGGATAAAGTAACTGCTATAAATCATTCCGGTGAATTTTTCAGTGTAAAAGGACCACTTACTTTGCCTGCTCACAGGTCAGGAACGCCTCCGCTATTTCAAGCAGGCGCTTCGGATATTGGGCGGAATTTCGCTTCTTCCGTTGCAGATGCTATTTTTGCAGCAATGCCGGATATCGAATCAGGAGTGGAGCTAAGGAATGATCTGAGAAAAAGAGCGGCAGAGCAGGGACGTGATCCGGATGCCATCAGAGTTTTGCCGGGCTTATATTTTTTCCTGGCTGATACGCGCGAAGAAGCGCTTGAATTACATAAGACCGCACATGCGAATTTAAGTCTTGAGCGCAGACATGCTTCGCTTAAATCGGTGTTAGGTCTTGATTTAACCGGTTATTCCATAGATAGGCGCGTAACTGCCGATATGTTACCCGATCCAAATCAGGCTGTCCGCAGTCGGACACATGCCGAACTATTGCGGCGGTATATTATCAAAAACCAGCCTACAGTGAAAGAGATCCTGGACAGGCCGGAGGTTGTCGGATCTGCTCATTGGGTATCTGTCGGGACAGTCGAGGATGTACTGAACGATATTATTGAGCGGTTTGAAGCGGGGGCTATGGATGGCTTCATCGCCTTGCCGGGCGGTTCAGAACAATCTATGGAACTGTTTTTTGAGAAGCTGGTACCGAAGCTGGTTGAGAGAGGCTTGTTTCGAAGTGAATATACGGGGTGCACTTTTCGTGAGCATCTAGGGATATAAAAAAAAGAGAGTTGAGGCGATTGAACGATGCATGAAGAGGAAATGTTTGATGTTACGATTATTGGCGGCGGTCCGGCCGGATTATTTGCAGCATTTTATAGTGGGCTCCGCGAAATGAAGACCAAAATCATTGAATTTCAGCCTGTACTTGGCGGTAAGGTGCATGTCTATCCGGAAAAGATGATATGGGATGTGGGAGGCTTACAACCTATTCTTGGCTCGCAGCTTATTGAACAAATGGTTGCGCAAGGGATGACGTTCCAGCCGGATGTTGCTTTTAATGAAAAGGTCACATCCATCTCGAAAGATGAAGCAGGTTACTTTATATTGCACACGGCCGCAAACCGGAAGCATTTCACTAGAACTGTAATATTGGCCATTGGAGGAGGCATTCTGAAGCCGATCAAGCTTGAAATCGAGGGTGCCGAAAGATTTGAAATCACAAATTTGCATTATACGGTGAAGTCACTTGCCTGCTTCAAAGAGAAGTCTATTCTAATATCGGGTGGCGGACATTCTGCTGTTGACTGGGCGAACGAACTGGCCCCGATTGCCAAAAAGGTGTATTTAACGTACCGGAAAGAGAACTTAAAGGGGCATGAAGCCGATATTTCACGCTTGGCGAACAATGGCGTAGTGTGCTTATTAAATACTTCAATCGAAAAATTGATTGCCACACCGGATCACGAAAGAATAGGGACAGTACTGCTAAAAAGCAATGACAACGGAGAAGCATTTGAGCTGTCCGTTGATGAGGTCATCATTAATCACGGCTATGAACGCGACAAGAAACTACTGGTGAACAGTGAAATTAAAATTGATCTGTGGGAACATCGGATTTCAGGATCAGCAATGAGCGGGACATCCGTGCCGGGCATTTATGCGGCAGGTGATGTTCTGCATCATGAAGGGAAGCTGCACCTGATAGCGGGAGCGTTCCAGGATTCTGCCAATGCAGTAAACCAGGCCAAACAATACATCACGCCAGAGGCAAATTCGACCGGGATGGTGTCTTCGCACAATGACCTGTTCATACAGAAAAACCGTGATTTAATGAAGCATTTATACAGATAGTAATGATAACAACTCAAGGGGGACCAAATGAATAGACTATTTGGATGGATTGCATCCTTAATTATAATAGCAGGAATACTGGCTGGATGTTCCGAAACTTCAGTCACAACTGCACCTGAAGTCGGCAAGATCGAGGAAACGGGATGGCCAAGAACAATTGCAGATGCCAGCGACAATGGAGTGGTGCTCAAGACACGACCTGAGCGGATAGCGGTTCTTCATCCTTTGTATTTAGATTACTTTTTTGCTCTAGATATGCCTCCAATCGCATCAACTAACGCAGCAGAAGCAATGAAAGATTTCGCTACTTTACAGCCTTATGCCGGAACTGCAGAGATTATTGATTTGGGCAATAGCAATGCGAATCTGGAAATGATCATGGATGCAAAGCCTGATGTGATTGTAACCTTCAAGGGTTCTGTTGATAGCAATTATGATGAGTTGAATAAGATTGCACCTGTCATCTTAATTGACTACACCGATACCTGGGAAAAAACGACAATGCTGTGTGCTCAGATTGTTGGAAAAGAGACGTTAGCAGAACAAGCCATTAAGGAAACACAAGAAATGATAGCCAATACGAAAAAAAAGTTAAATAGTCTTGAAGATAAGACCTTTGCCTTGCTACGGGTCGATGGAAAAGCCAATTTTAATGCTCAAGGCTCTAAAAACACGATGTACTATAATCAAACTGTGGGCTTTGGGTTGTTGCCACCAAATGGATATCCCGAAGAGGGTGGGGCGCTTTCTCTGGAGGGTCTATACAGCATGAATCCCGATTATATTATTATCCAGCATGATATGGATATCGCAAAGGCGGCCATCAAGGAGAAGGAAACTTCAAAAGCGTGGAACTCACTGGAAGCAGTAAAAAACAATCATGTTCTTATCTTTGATAATTCACTAAACAGCGCAAGTATCCTGGCTGTCCGTTTGGCTGCAGATCATTTCCTGCAATTGGCGGCTGAACAATAATTTATTATACAAAAATCCGATTGACGCTGCTGGGCGCAATCGGATTTTTGTTATTTAGATAAATATCTTGTCCTGTTGTTTGGTGAAAATAAAGTATTAGACTGCAGCTGTTGTCGTTCCAATAACGTTCCCCGTTAGCATAATCACCTTAAGTGACAAGGTCATCTTAGCGTCTGGTAAACGAGGCCTATGGCTCCAGAATCAAAGGTCTTGTTTTCGATTAGCTTAAGATTGATCTTCTCCTTGAGACCTTGGAATAACGGCAATCCCTTACCGATCAGAACGGGAGAAACCGTAATTTTATACTCATCAATTAAATCAAGCTGCATGAGGTGGTGTGCGAACCTAGGACTGCCGAGGATGACCATATCCTTGCCTGGCTGCTGTTTGAGGTTATTGATCTCTTTCTCGACATCTTCTTTCACGAGTCTGGAATTATTCCATTCGACTTTCTCCAGCGTCGTGGAAAAAACGATTTTGGCTGTCTTTTCGATCCACTCGGCATGATTCCGTTCATGCTGCGAAGCTGATGGGTTCGAAGGCACAGATGGCCAGTAACTATGCATCATCTGATAAGTCCCACGTCCCCAAAGGACAGTGTCGGCAGTACTCAGAATTTCTTTCGCATGTTTCTCCAAATCAGCATCGTAGGAAACCCAGCCAATGTCCATTTCACCATTAGGCCCTTCAACAAAACCGTCAAGCGATGTGTGAAGAAATAGAACGAGTTTTCTCATTTTCAGTTCTCCTTTGATCATGAGGGATATTTACATTATACATTAACTACATTTTAACAGTTTTCTTCAGTCTAGTCCTTTATTATCTTTAGACAACTGTTATTGATAATGGTTATCATTTATGATGATCATTAGACAGATAACGGAGGGGTAGTCATTATGCACATCAACAATCAAATATTTCTTTGGGATCAAGCGACCGTCAAGTTATTGGATGTACGCCAAATTGAAATGGTTCAAAGCGAAATTCTTCAAAAATATAAGATTCCTGCCAGTATATTTTTACTTTCGGTACATGGGAGCGCTCAAGTTCAGTTAGATCAGGCCGAATTTTCTTTTACAGGATTTCAAATCCTCCATAGCGGGAAAGGGGCGACCCTCAATATTGTTCCGACAAGCAAGAAATTTGTTTACTATATCATTTACTACCGTGCATGGATTCATGAAGAGGATCCCTTCCAAATACAATATTGTTTTTCCCCTAATGCACCTATTTTACTTTATAACAAATTTCAAATGATGCATCAAAAATGGAACAGGCAAGAAGAGAGACTCCATGTTAAATCACTGTTTTATCAATTCATTGATCAGGTTTTAAAAGAATTACATAAAAAAGAGAATGAGGTGAAACAAACAAGTGTTGCAGTTCAAGTAATCACCTATATCCAGGAATACTATGCGGAGCCAATTACATTAGATTCTCTTGCGGAAGTATTTAATTTCAGTGCTTATCATTTGTCATCATTGTTTAAAGAGTACACAGGTATGAGTCCGATTGATTACTTAATTCGTTTTCGGCTTGAACGTGCAACAGAGCTTTTAATGACAACAGAGGCTTCTGTCGGGGAAATTGCAGCAAGCGTTGGTTATAAAGACGTTTATTATTTCAGCCGAATTTTTAAGAAAAGAAAAGGTGTATCCCCTGCACATTTTAGAACAAGAGAGATACAGGCACATAAAGTTGCTGAAAGTCCATCAAACTTCCCCATATCCTCTATTTTTGAACACATCGTTCAACAGTATATTAATAATGATAATCATTATCACAATACGGAAAAAGGGGAATTACATATGTTTAAAATGACAAAATCTCAAACGACGGCAGCTTTGCTGCTTTGCGGTTCTCTATTATTAGGTGCTTGCTCAAGCGGGACGGGCACAGCTGCGAAGGAGCAGAGTACTGGGAATGGAACCGTTAATCAAACAGTATTAGAAGAAAGTTCGAAGACTCGAATAGTATCAACGCCAAAGGGAGATGTGGAAGTACCTGCAGAGCCGAAAAGAGTAGCGGCTGACCAATATATGGGGCATTTATTGAAATTAGGAATTGTTCCAATCGGTGCAAGAACATTTATGCTGGATGAAGGCTGGATGGAGAAGGCGGACATTCCGAAAGAAACGATCGAGAAAATTGAAGATCTGGGGGATTTTCCTTTAAACCTGGAAAAATTAACGATGCTAGATCCGGACTTAATTATCGGTTCAATCGATGAGAACATAGAACAATATGAGAAGATTGGAACGACTGTTTTTCTGCCTTATTGGGAGGGGTTATCAACCGCAGGGCCGCTTGATAAATTCAGGGGTGTAAGCAAGATATTCGGAAAAGAAAAAGAAGCAGAAGAATGGATTGCGCAATACGAACAGAAAGTAGCTGAAGCAAAGTCGAAACTCACCGGTGTTATCAAGGAAGGGGAAACCGTTTCGGTTGTTTCATTTTCAGAAAAAGCGGTATACGTCTTAGCTGCAAAGGGAGGAAACTATGGTTCTTCCACTATATACAATATGCTGCAGCTGCCTCCAACAGAAAGTGCAAAAAATATGGCGGAGGGTTTTGAATCGATTTCACTTGAAGTGCTCCCAGAATACTTAGGGGATTATGTTTTTGTTTATAATGGCGATGCTGATGCAACAAATAAAGCAATGGAAAGTAACATATGGAAAGGCATCCCTGCAGTGAAAAATGGCAAAGTTTATTTGTATGGTGATAACTATCATGATGAATTCGTAATGGAGGACCCTTTTTCATTAGAGCTTCAGCTGGATACGATTGTGAATTTATTACTTGGGACTACTAAATAATTTAATAGATATGGCACATCTGAGGTTGTCCGGTACCACATAAGGCTTTGTCCTATGAGCAAGTGCCTTGGTCGACATCATCCACATAATAATTCCAAGTGCAGCATTCAAAAGAGGATTTTATATCAATGGATATTAATGACATTGACATCTATAGGTTTTTCTAAAATAATAGAATGTAATTGAATACTGGTACCTTTAATTCAGTCCAGAGAGGCTGACAAGGACAGCGGATTTTTATAATCACGTGAGAAGCAGGGCATATTCCGTCAAGGGATGCTCTGTGTCTTAGCGCGGGTTATGATGAACAAAAGAGGCTACTTGTCAGTTTGATCTGACGAGTAGCCTCTTTTGTTTCTGCTTTTTTGGTATCAGGACACTTTATACTGGGGGTATTCTGATGAGTAAACAAGATCAAGAGTTTTCGTGGCAAGCGGTGCCGAAAACGCAGAGGAATCATTTTGGAAAGACGTTCTCCGTCATGTTAGCATTCACTTTCTTTTCCGCAAGCATGCTGGCAGGGGGAACGTTAGGAGTCAGCTTGACATTCATGGAGTTCATTGGAATCGTACTTGCCGGTAATCTGGCACTCGGCATCTATACCGGAGCTCTGGCACATATCGCTGCCAAAACAGGTCTTTCCACGCATTTGCTTGCAAAATATGCGTTCGGTGAAAAAGGCTCGTACCTTCCTTCTTTCCTGCTTGGCTTCACACAGGTCGGTTGGTTCGGTGTCGGTGTAGCCATGTTCGCGGTACCGGTCGCCAGAGCGATGGACTGGAATGTGTACCTTTTGATCTTCGTGTTTGGTCTCGCAATGACGGCATCAGCCATCTTCGGCATGAAGTCGCTCGTTATTCTGGGTTATATAGCAGTTCCGGCCATTGCTATTCTCGGTGGTTACTCCGTGTTCGAAGGAGTTAACACGCTGGGTGGTCTGCAAGGGTTGCTCGATTACTCACCAACAGAGTCGCTCACCGCAGCAGCAGCATTGACCATTTGTATCGGGTCATTCATTAGCGGCGGAACGTTGACGCCCGATTTTGCTCGGTTTGCCAGAACATCCCGACAGGCGGTTACTGCAACAGTCATTTCGTTCTTTCTAGGGAACTCACTTATGTTTCTCTTCGGTGCAGTCGGCGCAATGGCTTATAATTTGGCAGATATCTCGGAGGTCATGTTCTTGCAAGGATTGCTCATTCCTGCGATCATCGTACTGGGGCTGAACATCTGGACAACTAACGATAACGCACTTTACGCTTCCGGGCTGGGCTTTGCCAATATCACTAAAATTTCGAAAAAGTTTTTTGTTATCGTTAACGGCATCGTGGGTACCGTATTTGCCATGTGGATGTACAACAATTTCGTTGGTTTCCTGAATGTGCTGGGCGCGGCGATCCCGTCCATCGGCGCCATCATCATCGCAGACTATTTTATTGTGAAGCGCAGAAACTATAAACCATTTGCCGACATGACTTTCAAAAATGTAAACTGGATCGCGATGGTAGCTTGGGTTATCGGAGTGGCCTTCGCCCAGCTGGCTCCAGGAATAACACCACTTAATGCACTGATTGGAACAGCGGTTGTATACACTGTGATAATGCTGATCGTTGCTAAGAAAGAATCCAAAGAAAAGGGGAATAAAAATGATTATACAGAACGCAAAATTGCGGGGTAAAGAAGGTTTATGGAATATTGTTGTGAAAGATGGGAAGTTTGAGCTTATCACGCAGTCAATGGAACTAACTGCGAATGAGGAAGTAATTGATGTTAACGGCTCACTTGTGCTGCCGCCGTTCATTGAACCTCATATTCACTTGGATACAACGCTAACAGCAGGTGAGCCGGAATGGAATTTGAGCGGAACACTGTTTGAAGGCATCCAGCGTTGGTCAGAACGCAAGGCCTTCCTGACGCATGAAGACGTCAAAACGCGTTCCAAAACTGCATTGAAGTGGCAGATCGCGCAGGGTATCCAGCATGTACGAACACATGTAGACGTTACTGATCCAAGCTTGACCGCCGTAAAAGCGATGCTTGAAGTGAAAGAAGAAATGGCACCGTTCATTGACATCCAGCTTGTCGCTTTTCCACAGGAAGGTATTCACTCCTTCCCGAACGGCGTGGAATTACTAGAAGAGTCGCTGAAAATGGGTGTTGACGTGGTGGGTGGGATTCCACACTTCGAATTCACAAGAGAATATGGCGTTGATTCGATGAAGGTTGCGTTTGACCTCGCTGAAAAATACGACCGTCTGATCGATATCCATTGCGACGAAATCGATGACGAGCAATCCCGTTTCTTGGAAGTTGTAGCCAAAGAAGCTTACGAACGCGGGCTTGGCTCCCGTACGACAGCAAGCCACACGACGGCGATGGGGTCATACAATGATGCATATACGTACAAATTGTTTAGATTACTGAAGATGGCTGACCTAAATTTCGTCTCCAATCCTCTGGTTAACATCCATCTGCAGGGACGCTTTGACACTTATCCGAAAAGAAGAGGGTTAACTCGCGTCAAAGAACTGCTGGAAGCGGGACTTAATGTATGCTTCGGTCACGATGACATTTTTGATCCATGGTATCCGCTTGGCACAGGCAATATGCTTCAGGTGCTGCACATGGGTATTCATGCTTCTCAGTTGCTTGGATACGATCAAATCGTAAATTCAATCGATCTTATTACGAAAAATAGCGCAAGAACGTTGAATATCGAGGATATGTATGGCATTGAAGTAGGTAAACCTGCCAACTTCATCGTTCTTGAAGCAGAGAACGAGTATGAGACCATTCGTAAACAGGCCGGAGTACTTTATTCGTTCAGAGCCGGCCGCAAAATCGCGGAAACAAAGCCGCGGGACACTTCGATCATTCTTGAGAACGGTTCGGAGAAGATTACTTTCAATAAATAATTGAATGAAGTATGTGCTCCATCAAGCAGAACCTGCTTTTTAGCCAAAAATCCCCTCATGATAGTCAGGAATATATGAGATCACGTGAATGTGAACTCTTCCTGTATATATGGGGGATTTTTTTTGATTCTTGTGTTTGACCATTTTTCTATTGCAGGACGTTCCGGACCTAAACTCCAGTATCACTAAGACTTTTTTCATAGCTTATATCCAAGATTCGACCTTGTTTTCACCCACTGTATAGGCCGAAAGTATAAATTTACAACACTTTACAAAAATCTATGTTTTTCCTAATCCTTATGAGATAGCATATTAGACGAAAGCGGTGGACAATTATGGAAAAATCCACCGATCTATATCTTAAGGAGGAAGAATATGAAGGAGAAGCGTTCAGGTTTGAATAAGAAGCTGCTAAAAAGCATGCTGGTTGCATCTGTTGCCGTACCCCTGCATTTGTTCGCATTCGGAGCCGGCTCGGCGATATACGCTGAGGGGCCAAGCGACCCCGCCCCATTCATTGAAGCCAAAGTGGTCAACGAGCATGCAGGCCAGAAAATTCTGTTTGACAATACCCACGCGCAGACGGCCGGAGCGGCCGACTGGGTTATTGATGGCGCTTTTTCCGATTTTGGCAATGCGCTTGCGCAAGAAGGCTATTACGTTAAAGAGCTTCGTAAGACCACTCCGATTACGCTAGGCGATCTTTCCAGCTATGACGTCTTCGTCGTGGCCGAATCTAACATTCCATATAAATCCAGCGAGCAGGCAGCTATGGCGGAATACGTGGAGAATGGCGGCAGCATCTTCTTCATCGGCGATCATTACAATGCGGACCGCAATAAGAACCGCTGGGACGGCAATGAGGCATTCAACGGTTACCGCCGTGGAGCTTGGGACAACCCAGCCAAAGGCATGAGCACCGAAGAGGCCAGTTCCGCGGCAATGCAAGGCGTGGTCAGCTCCGATTGGCTGGCGGAAGAGTTCGGTGTCCGGTTCCGCTTCAATGCGCTAGGTGACATTAACGCGACCAACATCGTGGCTCCCGATCAGGCCTTCGGTATTACATCAGGAGTATCAAGTGTAGCCATGCATGCCGGCTCCACGCTGGCAATCCTCGACCCGACACGGGCGAAGGGCATCGTCTATCTACCGAAAACCAACAATGCTTGGGGCAACGCCGTGGACCAAGGTGTGTACAATGGCGGCGGCGTAGCGGAAGGTCCTTATGTGGCCGTGGCGAAAAAAGGTGCCGGCAAAGCCGCCTTTCTCGGCGACTCCTCCCCAGTCGAGGATGCCACACCGAAGTATTTGCGCGAGGATACCGGTGCCAAAAAAACGACTTACGATGGCTTCAAGGAGGCTGACGATGCTGAGCTCCTGGTGAACACCGTTAACTGGCTCGCCGAACAAGAGAGCTATACGGATTTCACCAAGGTAAGTGGCCTGACGCTGGATCAGCCGACGCAGCTGCTGCCGTTCGAAGAGCCGGCGCTTTCCACCGAGCCGCAGCCAGAGCCATGGGCCGCTCCGAATGCCGGCTACAAATGGTTTGACCGCACCAGCTACAAGGCGGGCTCTTACGGTGGACCGGCGGCTACTGCAAGTGCGGTGTACAATTTCACGCACCAAACGGTGCTACCGAACGCGCAGGATTTCCAGATTCGTGTCAGCGCAGATAATCTCCCTGCCAATACGAGCGTATCAGGATTCCAATTGGGTATCTACCAGGTGAGTAGCGGTGCCCAGATCGCCAAGATCCAGAACAGTGACGGCACTTGGCCGAGTAGCTATGCTTACAGCGCCAACTTTAGCCTGACTTCAGACTTGAACGGCCATGCCTACAAAGATCTGACCGTGCAGATCAAACCGGGCACCACGGCTGCATCCAATCTGCGTCTGCGCCAGAACGGAACGAACCTGAAGACCGAATCAGTAACGCTCGGTAACGTCCCAGCAGAACCGCTTCCGGACGAGGAAGATCCGATTCCAGCGACCGTTTCCATCGGCGAAGCCCGGACCAAGATTGTTGGATTCTTGGTGACGGTTGAGGGGATCGTAACGACTGAGCCGGGTATTTTCGGCGGGCAAACCTTTTATCTGCAGGATGAGACCGGCGGACTTTATGTCTACCAGAGCCAAAGTGGCTTCCATGCCGGCGACACGGTCAAGGTAACAGCGTCCACGGCGCTGTACAATTCGGAGCTAGAGTTGACCGAAGTTGTGCAGATCGAGAAGACCGGCACTGCGAAGCTGCCCGAGTCAGTTGACGTGCCGTCTGTGAACGATACCAATCAAGGTCAGCTGCTCAAGCTTAAAGACGTGAAAGTGACGAATATTATCACAGCCACTCCAAGCGGTTCTTTTGAATTTGACGCCATCGCCGATGACGGGACAAGCAATCACATCCGGGTGGATGCCCGGACGGGCATCACGAAAGACAGCTTCCCTTATGCGGAAGGACAGAAGCTCGATATTACGGGCGTAGCCGCGATCTTCAAAGACGTATACCAACTAAAACCTAGAAGTCTCGGAGACTTCAGCATTGTGGAAGAAGTGGGGGCTCCGGTAACGAGGGCAACCCTGTCGGTAAATCCGAACGCTGCCGGCTGGTTGAACCAGCCCACCGAAGTTACCCTGAAGGCCGACTCTGATACAGCTAAAGTTTATTACTCGCTGAACGGCGGTGCGGAAGCCGTATACAGCACTCCGTTGGCCGTAAGCAAAGATGGACGGCATACGCTGTCTTATCATGCGGTTTCGGGCAAGGGAAAGGTGGAAGAAACTAAGACACTGAGCCTTAATATCGACACGGTTTCACCGACAGCGGAGCTGACGGAGTCCGGTCATGCGGTTGGCGATGTGGAGGAGGAAGCCCAGCTTAAGTTTGTATTGGCTGCCGAAGATAATCTGTCTGGCGTCACCTCCAAGCAGCTTCTGCTGGATGGACAGCCCATAGCTGACGGACAGACCCTGAATGCTGCGGAGCTGGGTGCCGGGTCCCATACTGTAAACTACGTCGTGACCGACGCCGCAGGCAACACTGCCGAAAAGAGCTACACGTTCCAAATTACTGGCGGAGCGGCGCTTGCAACTGACAAACCTGGACAGCCAGTGTTGTCTTCGAACAGCGGCTACGGTTATGGACTCAGTGACGGTAACTTTACCGTCACCATGAACCTCTGGTGGGGCAATAACGCTACCAGCTACAAACTTTATGAGAATGGCACACTGATCGATTCCAAGTCTCTGAAGGATGTATCTCCTTCCGCGCAGACGGCAAGCACAGCGCTTTACGGTAAGCCGAATGGCACCTATATATACACAGTGGAGCTAACCAACAAATACGGCACAACCAAGAGCCAGCCGCTCACGGTGACGATCCGCGATGCCGCACCGGGCAAGCCGGTCCTGGCCCATGACAACTGGGACGGAGATGGCTCTTATAAAGTAACGATGAATCTGTGGTGGGGCACTAATGCCACAGAGTACCGCCTTTATGAGAACGGGCAACTGATCGACACGCAAGCGCTAAACGCCAACACGCCTTCGGCGCAGAGCGCTACGACTGACGTCACTGGTCGCGCTTCCGGCAATTATGAATACCGGGCGGAGCTGGTTAATGCAGCGGGAGAGACCATAAGTGATATCATCAAGGTAACCGTCAACAAATAATACGATGAGCGTTTAAATCTTGTAAGAAGTATTCCAAGGTGTTGCATACCTATTTGCTGTTGATCCAGGAGGTGCTTATATCTTTCAGATATAACGCCTCCTTTTTGACTTGTTCATATTCCGTTCATATTGTCGTCACGATGAGTACATCTTAGTTGATTACACTTTGAATATGTCGTCAAGGCGGCACTTCAGATACAGAGACAAGGAAGGGAAGAGATGAACGTGGCAAATAAGGTAGAAATAAAAACAACTGGGACTAAGAGCCACAAGAAACGGAACCTATGGTTAAAAATAATCGGAGGTATTGTAGGGGCGCTCGTGCTGTTCATGGGCATCGTTTTTATCGTTGATTCTATTAGCGATGGGGTAGAGAAAAAGAAAATCGAATCGTATGGCCAGTATGTCAATGTGGATGGGAAAAAAATGAATGTGCTTATTCAAGGCAGCGGAGAACAAACGGTTGTACTCCTACCGGGACAAGGAACCCCGACGCCTGCACTTGATTTCAAATTGCTGATCGATGAAATTACCCCTAATTATAAAGTCGTGGTGGTCGAGCCTTTCGGTTATGGTTTGAGCGATGAAACCGAGAAGGAGAGAACGACTGAGAATATAGTAAGTGAGGTTCACGAAGCAGTGCAGCAACTGGGTTTAGACCGTTACATTCTAATGGGACATTCCATCGCGGGACTTTACGGAGCGACCTATGTGAACACATATCCGGATGAAGTTCTTGCTTTTGTCGGCATCGATAGCAGCGTTCCCAATCAACCCGGAATGGATGTCAAATTACCTTTGAACGCCATGAAATTTCTTCAAAAATCAGGTCTAATGAGATTGGTCCAAAAAGTGAGCGGAGATCCCTATGAATCGCTTGCGTTCGATGAGCATACCAAAGAACAGATGCGTTTGATTTCGAATCAAGTCGCGACCAATCCAACGTTGATGAATGAACTGGGCCACCTCGGTTCCAATTTCAAAAATGGAGAAAAAATCACAATGCCAAATGACTTGCCGCTGCTTCTCTTCGTTCAATCGAATAACGAGCACAATAAACAGTGGATTCCGCTGCATGAGGAGCAAGTCAAACAATCCGCACAGGGCAAAATGATCCCAATGGAAGGTTCACATTATCTGCATCATACAAAATACAAAGAAATCGCTGAGGCATTCAAAGAATACATGAAACAAATTCAAATTCAATAGTAGGGTTGATAATTAAACTGCGGAGCCGAACTTGGTTCCGTGGTTTCTTTGTTTTTTCATTTATAAACACGATTTTTAAACCTTATTCCTGGGACATTGGAGTATGGTATACCTCAAGACAAATTTTGGTCATTTCGTCAATGGATTTTGCAAAGTCTGATTGTATCCATTTAAGGAGAACATTATAGAGGGCCCCCGCTTTAAAGTATATTCGGTACACATTCTCGTCGCTTTTGTCATGAGCAGTAGAAAGCATCATTTCATTCAAGCAATCCAGAATTACATCATCAAACTTTGCACTCTGAAGTGCTTTGTAGATGTTCCGCTGCTGAAAAATAACTTCAAAAAGCACTTTGATAAATTTTTGAGGTTCTTTAGCTTTGCCTGTTAATTCATTGGTGTAAGGTAAGAGTTTTTGATTAATTTCGAAAATAAGCGAATCGACCAAATCCACCAGGATCTCTTGCTTGGAGGAATAGTTGTTGTAATAGGCCGTTCGAGAGACCCCTGCACGCTTCACAATATCGGTGATGGTGATTTTGTTAAAAGGCTGTTCCTGGATCAAGTATACTAATGCCGTGCAGATGGCTTCTCTTGTCAAACGGTTGGTTTCTTTATTGGAACGATGCTGAGAGGTATTCGGACTGTATAATTCATGATTTGAGATGACATATCCCCTCCGTTTGTACATTCTGGTGTTCGTTTTATTGTTTTACATGAGTCTTTTCAATATGCTAAAACCATAAGGCATTACAAATGTAATGTCAAAATAGTAGTAGATAAAATGGGAGGGCGTCATGTTAGAAAACTTATATAGACGATTGTCAGCGGGGCTGCTTTTGATCCTAGCACTTTGTGCTACGGTATTCATTGGCAAAGAAACGGTAATCTCGATAGTGACCATTACCCTTTTGTTAGCGGAATTAGGCATCTCTTTTTTACTTTTAAAGAAGCGTGAAAAGTTACATGTGGTGTTAATTAGTGCGATGGTGGCAGAAGGGTTGTACTTACTGACAAGAGAATTTTGGCTGCTTGCGCTTTCTATCTTGCTGCTGATCGTAGCGGGCATATGGAGAGGACTCTTTGGACAAAAGGTGCGCAGTAGAGTCACTCCATTGATAGTGGTTCGTAAAGTGTTAATCAGCATTGCTGCTCTTATCGTTACTGCACTTTGGGGTATTGGAATCTATGCAAAACCTATTACAACACCTGTGGCATTACCAACTGATGCGGCTGTGACGATCGATGAACGTAAATTGGATTCTGCAGCAGTGATGCTGAAGGATATTGAAGTAATGAATTCTTTTGGAAGCCGTACAACTGGATCTGAGGGTCATAATCAATTTATTTCATGGCTGGAGCAACAGGTAACAGATATGGGGCTGAAAGTTTATCGTGATCACTATACTTTTGACCGATGGGAAGAAAAGAGCAGCTCTTTAATGATTGATCAGCAGTCAATTCATATCTCTTCAGCTTTTCCTTATTCCGGGGAAACTGACGAAAATGGGGTAACAGGGGAGCTGGTATATACGAAGCGTGGTGAGTATGACCAGGCCAGCGGAAAAATTGCTGTCATTGAAATTGAGAATTTCAGAAATTTCCCAAGTGGGATCGTTATGAACATGCGGGATTCCTCTCCAATGGAAAGCCAAATTGCCCCAAATGAAGGCGATCTAGTCCTCACTACAGCTTTAAAAGAAGCTAAATTGGAGCAAGCGAAGGAAATGGGTGTGAAAGCTGTTGTTGTTGTCTGGAAAGGGGTATCCGACGATAAGGTTGAAAAGCAGTATGTGCCTTTTACTACAGCTTATGCTGGAATTCCTGCGATCTGGGTCAATGAAACGGAAGGGAAAAAGGTGATCAGTGCAGCCCAGGAGCACAAAGAAGGTACGGTTATTTTAGAAGCGGAAATACAAAAAAATGCTCCAACAGAATCCTTTTATGTGAAAATTGACGGGAAAAATAAAGATGAAGCGATTATCATAAATACCCATACGGATGGGATAAATGTGGTGGAGGAAAATGGTGCTGTGGGCATGCTGTCCATGATTCGTTACTTACAGCAGGAGCAGCCGGAACGTACGATGATTTTCGCTTTTGTGACAGGCCATTTTAGATTACCTGATTTCAAAGGATCTTCTCAGGCGACTTCCACTTGGATGGAGGGGCATCGAGAGCTCTGGGATGGCAAGAAAGGCCATATAAAAGCTGTAGCTGGAATTACGGTTGAGCATTTAGGCAGTATGGAGTGGAAGGACGATGATACGGGTCACTATAGACCAACTGGAAAAATAAGTACAGAATATACCTATGCGGGCAATGAAATGATGGCGGCCATTTGGCTGAAGGCTATTGAAAACACCGACGGCACACGTACTGTATTATTACGTGGACATAACAAGTTTGAGTTTGGAGAGAGTCAGCCTTTATTTGAAGCAGGGATACCGGTGATTGGCTTCATTCCAATGCCCGACTATCTGCTCGTGGATAGTGAAGATAGAGAGATGGGCAAATTTGATGCAAAGCTCATGAATACACAAATTATATCGTTACTGAAGGCGGTCAAGATAGTGGACGGAACGGAGACGACTAAGCTTGGAAAGTCAGATGGGTATTCTTTTTTCTATGGCCGTACTAAATGATGAATTGGAGATTGGCTGATGATTAAGAACTTAGTACCAAAAGAAAAGGAGAAAAAAACTACATGTTGATCAAAAGTGTTAAGGATCTTGAATTACAAGAGTTTACAACTTGCTTTAACGAAGCCTTCTCCGATTATGTAATTCCATTTCATGTTTCTTCGGAGTATTTAGCTGATAAATTTGCAGGTGCGGGAGTAAATTATCAGATGTCGTTTGGTGCTTTTGATCAAGAGAAGCTGGTTGCATTTGTTATGCATGGCATCGGGGATCGTAACGGCGAAAGTACTGCATTTAATACTGGTACAGGAGTCGTTCCTTTATATAGAGGGAGACGGCTAGTCGAACAAATTTATCGTCATGCTCTTCCCATCCTTAAAGAAGCTCATATTCAAAAGTGTTTGCTTGAAGTGATTCAAACGAATGATAAAGCTATAAAAGCGTATACCGCCATAGGATTTCAAATTCATAGAGAATTGGCTTGTTTCAAGGGGCGTATTGATGTCACCCTTCCGGACGATCATAGACATACATTCATTACTATGGTTCGACTGGAAGAATTCGATTGGACATCGGTACATTCTTATTGGAATTTTGAACCTTCTTGGGAACAATCTGTTCATGCAATTTTACGAAATCCGCATTTATACGATGTGGTCACGATAAGGGAAGAGAATAAGATTTGTGGATACGCGGTAATAAAATCGGCCAACGGAGCAGTTGTACAGTTCGGTATTTTGCGAGAAGAAAGAAACCAGGGATTTGGGCGTTCCTTATTTCATTGGATGGGAGAGAGACATTCTATCATCACCGTCAATAATGTAGACAAAAGAGATACAAATTCTATACGTTTCCTTCAAAGTGTTGGTCTTGACGTATACATCGAGCAATATGAAATGGAGAAAGATTTGTCATGACGAAGATGACATTAGCTTTAATTCAAAAACACTGATGATTTGAGTCAGTGTTTTTTTTGTTGCAGAAGGGGGTATATATTAGAGGTTAAAATGAGGAAATATTGTTTTTTTCTAACATCGAAGTAGGAGGAGACTTGTGAAATCATATATACGCTATTGAATCAATAGCTCTTTTGGGTTCTTTTTATGTTATTCACTGAGTTGTCAGAAAGATTTGACCCTTTCTTGAACATTTAGGGATTAAGAGATATCTGTGATTGAATTACTTGCAATTTAAGATAAGATGATTTTAATCATTAGGTCACGTTATTAATTTGACTGCTCAGTATCAGGTAAATCAGGCTCGCCAACTCTTGCTTTGTGAAATTTTTCTCTTTTTACATAGCAAAGAACGAGGAACGTCATACTAAAACGAACAGGCAACGATGTCGCTGAGCCCTGCTAAACCTGATATTGAATGCAGCCCCAGAATTAGCCGGCCTAATCATAAGCATCAAGTTATGACGAAAAATGAACAGCGTTTGAAGGGAGCAGTAAAGAATGGCAATTGATACGGTGCTATGGAGCAGGCTGGTGACAGGCTTGACTCTCGGGTTCCACGTTATTTTTGCGACGATTGGCGTCGGTATACCGCTAATGATCGCTATTGCAGAGTTCATCGGGATCCGCAAAAAGGATCCCCATTATACACTTATGGCAAAGAGATGGTCTCGGGGATTTGTCATTTCTGTAGCGGTTGGTGTCGTGACCGGTACAGCCATATCACTACAATTAGCCCTGGTATGGCCGAATTTTATGAAACTGGCTGGGAATGTTATTGCACTTCCGTTATTCATGGAAGTGTTCGCGTTCTTTTTTGAGGCCATCTTCCTGGGCATTTATTTGTATACGTGGGATCGGTTTAAAAATCCGTATATCCATTGGCTGTTGACGATTCCGATTGTCGCCGGGGCAGGCATGTCTGCCGTTTTTATTACGACGGTGAACGGATTCATGAACCAGCCTGGAGGCTTTGTCATGGAAGCGGGCCAATTCACAGCGATTGACCCGGTGCAAGCGATGCTGAATACGGCGACCTTCTCCAAGGTGTTCCATGTATTAAGCTCGGCCTATTTGACAGGAGCTGCCTTGTTAGCCGGGATTGCAGCCTTTGCGATGCTGAGAAAAGGAGTGTCCGCATACCACAAAAAATCCTTGAATCTCATGATGGCGGTCGTTTTGCTGTTCAGCTTGCTGAACACATTAGCTGGTGATGTGTCCGCCAAGTTTTTGGCCGAGCATCAGCCAGAGAAGCTTGCAGCGGCAGAGTGGCATTTTGAGACGGGTAGCGGTGTGGACTTGGTTCTAATGGGATGGCTGAATGCAGAGCATGAAGTGATAGGGGCTCTTCATTTGCCGAAAGTGCTCAGCTTCCTGGCCTTTGGAGACTTTAATGCGGAGGTAACGGGGCTGGAGGAATTCCCCAAGGAAGAATGGCCACCGCTTCTTGTTCACTACCTGTTTGATTTAATGGCTGGAATCGGATTTGCTCTGCTCGCGATTTCGGTCCTGTACTTCCTGTTTGTGTTCTGGAAAAAACGCAATGTGCTTAACAAGTGGATGCTTGGCATCATCGCACTGATCGCACCGCTCGCTTTTCTAGCTGTAGAGCTGGGCTGGTTTTATGCAGAGGTTGGGCGACAGCCGTGGATTATCCGTGGATATATGCGTGTAGAGGAGGCTGCCACGACTTCACCGAATGTAAGAATTATATTCTTCGCCTTATTGCTCTTGTACATCGTACTCGGCAGTATGTGTGTAATCGTGCTAAGACGTTTGTTCAACAATAATCCGGCAGAAGTTGAGATGGAGAAATGGATGAAGGAACATCCTAATCAATCTGTGGAAAAGGGGGGCACTGAATGATGAGTTACGAAATAATTGGCATCTCGGTGCTCTGGCTGTTCTTGTACGGCTATTTAATTATAGCTTCCATTGATTTCGGAGCGGGATTCTTCGCCTTTTATGCCCGTTTGACGAAGCAGGATCATCTCATTAATCGTCTGATTTCCCGATATTTATCACCCGTATGGGAGATTACAAATGTATTTTTTATCTTTTTCTATATTGGCATCGTCGGATTTTTTCCGGACACAGCCTATTATTATGGCTCCGCGCTGCTTGTTCCGGGAAGTATTGCAGTTATTCTTCTTGCGATTCGCGGTTCGTTCTACGCTTTTGAAAATTATGGTTCCAAGAAAAACATAGTATATCTTTTTTTGTACGGAGCTACAGGTCTGCTTATTCCGGCTTCGTTGTCAGTGGCACTTACTTTGTCTGAAGGCGGCTTTATTGTGAAGCAGGCTGAGACGGTTTCTCTGGATTACTGGGCGCTGTTTACCAATCCGTTATCGTGGAGCATCGTTGGACTGGCAATCGTGTCCGTTTTGTTCATAAGCGGCTCATTTCTGACTTTTTACGCATCTCGTGCAGAGGATCATTCCGCGTTGAAGCTGATGCGGAACTACGCCCTGTTTTGGAGCACACCGACGATAATTCTCGCACTGACAGCATTTATCTATTTGGGTCAACACAATGAGCGGCATTTTCAAAATATGATGGATTTATGGTGGCTCTTGGCACTTTCCGTTGCTTTCTTCATGATCGCGATGTGGCTGTTATATAACGGACGCCGTTACGGATTAGCTTTCATATGCATCATGCTGCAATTTTTCTGTGCCTTTTTCGCTTATGGGATTGGGCAATACCCTTATATTCTCGATCCGTATATCACGATTCAGAGCAGTGCAACTTCACCAGCAATGGGCTTAGCGTTAGTTGTTGTGTTTATCGGCGGTCTGTGCCTGTTGATCCCATCCCTTATTCTGGTCTTCAAGCTCTTCCTGTTTGATGCGGATTATGTAAAAGGGAAAAAATAAAGCTAATTGATCCATTACGGCGTGTATGAGGTTTCTCTACAAGCCTATATATAAAGGAGGTGTGATCTGTGCCGAGGAAATCCAGTCTGATTTCTCAACAAATGTCTTCACAAAGAAAAAATATGGCCCTCCTCGCGATCCTTTCGCTCGCGCTTGGTACAGCTATTGTGAGTCAGGCTGGACTGCTTGCTGAAGCAGTCCAACGGATTTTTGTGGAGAGAGCTTCATTTTCATCGGTTATCCTGTTGCTCGGCATTCTTCTGGCTGTTATGGCTGTACGCACATTGTTGTCATATGGAAACGGTAAAGTTGGCTTGCGTATGGCTGCCACTGCCAAGACAAATATGCGCGCAGCCGTGCTGCAAAACTTGACCCATGCTTCCATGCCTTCCACCCTTCGTGGACAGACGGGAGGCAAGGTCAGTATTGCTCTTGATGCTGTGGATGAGGCTGATAGTTATTTCAGTCAGTACATGCCGCGTATGATGGAAGCTGCTATCATCCCGATTCTGATTTTGGTCGTTACATTTATCCAACATGCCAACACAGGTTTCATTCTATTATTTACAGCTCCATTCATCCCGCTATTCATGATTTTGGTAGGGCTGAAAACGAAGAACAAATCCGAAGAAAAATATGCGCAGCTGGCCGAGTTTTCAGGTACTTTTCTGGATTCTCTTCAAGGGCTGGTGACGTTAAAAATATTTGGACGGGCACACCGTCAGCAACAGAAAATTGAACACAGTAGCCTTAGTTACCGTGATGCCACAATGGGCATTTTGAAGATTGCGTTTACGAATACCTTCATGCTGGAATCGATCGTGATGCTAAGCATTGGCATTGTCGCTCTTGAGCTGGCCATCCAATTGCTTGTTTTCAAATCTATGACGTTCCACACCGCCTTTCTCGTGTTGTTGCTCGTTCCCGAGTTTTACAACCTTTTAAAGAATACGGGAACGGCCTTTCACAGTGGCCGGACAAGTATGGGTGCGGTTCGTAAGGTGGAACAGATGCTTGAAGAACCGGCAGGGGAGAGCAGGGACGCGAATAGCGTTGAAGAAGCATTAACAACCGATGGACTCGACGAGATCGACAGCATGGATAGAGTCGACAGGGGAAGCAAATTGGAAATTGCAAATTCCAATGATCTTTCAGTACCGCCATCCATGGAAATAAATCATCTTCAGTTTCAATATGCTCCAGATTCATTCAAGCTTGAGACGGGTCGGATCCAGTTTAAACCGGGAGAACATATTGCGATTGTAGGTAAAAGTGGTTCCGGTAAAACGACTTTGCTCCATCTCATTGCCGGTCTGCTAAAACCAGAATCTGGAACGCTTCTGGTGAATGGTAGTCCACTCTCGCAATACGATGAAACTGAATGGTTCGAACATGTTAGCTACATTACACAGCATCCGTATATTTTTGCAGGCACATTTTCTGAAAATATTGCGATTGGTGCTCGTGGGAGCATCTCCAGGGCAGAAATTGAGCGGGCGGGGGAGGAAGCAGGACTCACTGCGCTTACAGCCCAATTGGAGCATGGATTTGATACCTTTGTTGGTGAAGGAGGCAGGGGACTGTCTGGTGGGGAAAAGCAACGGCTTGCCTTAGCACGCGCTTTTTTGAAGCGTCCTGCTATCATTTTGTTTGATGAACCCACAGTTGGACTGGATTTGCACACCGAGCGGGTACTGCAACGCTCCATAGCCAAACTGGCAAAAACGGCTACGATGATTACGGTGGCTCACCGATTATATACGATTCAACAAGCCGACAAGATTTTGTTTATGGACAATGGAGTGTTGGTGGACTCCGGACGGCATGAAGAGCTTCTGGGGCGCCTGCCTCAATATGCCGAGATGATTGATGTAGAGCGGAAAGGGGGGATATCCTCATGAATGAACTGGCCGTTCTGTCAAAGGCGATGATTCAGGAGCGTAAGGATATCATTCTTTCGATTTTGGGTGGATTTATCGCCGGCATAGCCGGTGTGGCACTCTTTTCTGCGAGCGGGTATCTAATTTCGCAAACGGTATTTGCGCCGCCGCTTTATACTTTAATTGTACTCACCTCGATGGTCAAACTGCTTGGTCTGCTTCGGGCGGCGAGTCGTTATGGAGAACGCTTATATTCTCACCGGGCGACATTCTCCATGCTTAGCCGTTTACGTACATCCTTTTTTGCCAAGCTTATTCCTTTAACGCCTGGTATATTGAACAAAAATCGAAGCGGGGATCTGCTTGCGCGGATCGTTGGGGATGTCGAAAGTTTACAAAATTATTTCTTGCGAGTCGCTTATCCTCCGATCATGGTCGTCATGGTGTTTTTGGCTACGGTGCTGTTTACTTCTACCTATTCGATCTGGATTGCCGTTTTGTTTGTATTAGGTATGCTGATAACGGCATTCGTTGTACCGGGAATTGTGTTACTCGGGCAGCGGAGAATACATGGACGCGTTCGTGAGCAGAGGGCGCAGCTATCTACGGAAGTTACCGAAGTGTTGTACGGTTTCCGGGATTTGAAAGTATACGGTCAATTGGCACAACGGGAGGAACAGCTTCAGCACGCTTCCGCTGTATTGGCAACTGAACAGCAACGAGCAGCCGGGCACTTGTTGCGCGGGCAATCGATGCACACTTTTGTTACGTTTCTCGTTTCCTGGGGAGTGCTGACGCTCGGCGCCTATTTAATTATGGAAGGAGCGCTTGCAGGAGTATTTCTTGCCATGTTGGTCATGGCATCACAAACCGTATTTGAAGAAGCGACGGCTATGGCCACATTACCCGCCTATAAAGAGGATAGCGAACACGCAGCCAAACGACTGACGGAAACAGTTCAGACCTTTGATGAGCAGTCCTCGCAGCCAAGTGGCACATTGTCTGTTGATCATGCTGTTACGATGGAACTATCCGATGTTACGTTTCAATATGATGGGGAGTGGAGACCGGCGCTCAGGGATGTGTCCCTGCACATTTTACCTGGCTCCAAAACGGCGATTGTCGGGCCGAGTGGGTCAGGAAAATCAACAATTATCGAATTGCTGCTCAAACTGCGAACACCAACGGCTGGCGAGATACGATTAAACGGTATCTCGGTGAAGGAACTGGATGAGACGAGCATTTGGCAAACGGCTAATGTGGTATTTCAGCAAAGTCATTTTTTCCGGGGAACGATCCGGGACAACCTGCTGCTGAATGGAGAAGAATATACTGACGAACAATTGTTTGAGGTACTAGCTAAAATGCAGCTACCCGATAAATCGTTGACCGATATGGTGTATGAAAAAGGGGAGAATCTGTCAGACGGCGAGAAGCAGCGGCTGGCTCTAGCGCGAGTGATACTCCGCAAAGGACGGGTATGGCTTCTGGACGAACCCACTTCATCGCTGGATTATGTGACAGAGCATCACGTTTTGAAGCATCTCTACGCACAGGCGGCTAATGATACGCTTCTCCTGATTTGTCATCGGCTAACCGGATTGGAAGAGATGGACCGAATTGTGGTCATGGACCAAGGCAGGGTAGTCGAAACGGGGTCCTATTCGGAGTTGATGGGGCAAAAAGGCTATTTTTATGAGATGAAACAAATCGAACAGCAAATGATCGGAGAAGTTGGAGTGTGATGATTTGAAAAGTAGAAACAGTCTTGGACTGAATAGGAAAGTCCAAGACTGTTTCTGCATTTTTTCGCTTAACGTTTCGAGATAGATTTTCTGCCAGCAGCAGGCCGTACAACTCGAAGACCTTTAATAGGAGAGGTACTCCGGCCAACACTCTTCTTTTTACCAGGAACTGCTGTGTTGACATTTAAAAACTTAGATTGACTTTGAATATTACTAGATACAATATTAACTGTATAATTTCTGAAGTTACCAATACTGATTTTTCTCAATCCTAGCCTTCTACAAAGCGGAGCATCACAGTAACCTGCGCCACCACAAAGTTTGAAAGCATTTTGCGGTAGAGTAAGATAGTTAACACCTGACCATACAAGACTCCTATCTGTAGATTCAGCATAGTAATATATCTCTCGATTGTTGACTGCCCCACTCAATACCTCTACCGTTTGACCTGGATTTATTGTGTACCAACCTACCGCTTCATACCAGCTGGGCCAAGGTATCAAGGGGTTAGAGCCCTGATTACAGCTTGCAGAGGAGTAATATGCGAAAGCAACATATACAGTTAAACTCGTATTGTTACGAAAACTAAGTCCCATTGCATTCAGCTCCCTTCTTGTTAATAGAATAAAGTATGCAGTTTAATAGGAGAAGGAAATGGACATCAAGAGAAACAATTTCGAATCGATTGGGCTGCTCATGAGTAACTGACGATATGGATTTATGAAGTTCTAGCACTACTTATTACAGTTTTATTTCAACAATCGTACCTAGATGAATATCTAAAACAAAAGACTGATTAATTCACTTGCGGTGTCCAGAAAGCCAATTTATGGCTGTTTAGGGCACCTTTCGTTTTTTATATAAGATTTAGGTAAACACCAAAATCCGTTTTTTCTTTGAATCTACTACAGAAAATGTGATGATACATAGTCTTGATATTCCTAAGGTTTATGATGGCATACTCTTTGAAGTAATTAGCTATGGCTTAATCCATGAACAATTGCTGTCACATTTTGGGTCGAGCTCTTCGTTGTATAGAGTGAAAGGGGGGGAGACAGCTTGAATGATACGGAGTTAAGTCAGATCATTGCAGATGTGTTGGATGGGGACACAGAAAAATTCGAAAAAATCATGGAGGTTTATCAAAAACCGATTTTTCTCTACTGTTATCATATGCTGGGTAATTACGCCGAAGCCGAGGATAATGCACAGGAAGTATTTTTGAAGACATTCCGCACCTTGAAGAAATATACCCAATATCAAATAGATTTTGGCGCCTGGGTATACAAGATTGCCTACCATCAATGTATCGACATCATCCGTAAGCGAAAGTTGGTGAAATATTTGCCTTTCTTTTACCAGGATGAGAAAGAAAATAATGAAGTCGACTTGCATATTGAAGCCAATTATTTTGATGAATCCGTACATCAAGCCATGGCAAAATTATCGGCGGAAGAGCGTAATTTGTTAATCTTACGTTGTGTCGAGGATAAAAGCTACCAGGAGATCGGATTGATTCTCGGCAAAAACAGTGCCAGCCTTCGTAAAAAGTACGAACGTGCATCTGCAAAATTTCGAAAGTATTATGCTCAAGTGAAGGGAGTGGGAGTGTATGAATATGGACAGGGATCGGGATTTGAAAAGACTGTTTGATGACCCGCGCATTCCCGACGCCGACTTGACAGGAAAAGTAATGAGAATATTACATGCTAAGCCAAAAGAAAAGGAGAGGTTTTTTATGAAATATAAAGTTGTTTTGACTGCGTGTGTAGGGATGATGTTAATGGCCTCCACAGGTTATGCGGCAGTTCAATATCATTCTTTGACGAATAAGGATGGCGAAGTCGTATATGAGACTAAATCGACGAAAGATTACGGAAAAACAGAATCGAAAGATGAGATAGAGCGTTACAAGGCATTTTATGAACTTAAGGATAAGGTGCTAAAGAACGGGGAAGCTGGGCTGTTCTATATGGTTGCCAATAATCCGAATCATGAAACAATTCTTGGAACGAAGGTGACTATCTTCCAAGATCTTTCTCAATTGAGAGATAAGATTACGGATAAATCCATTAAGATCGCAGACAAAGTCAATGGAAATTATACATTCCAAAAGGCGGACGTAATCTTTAAAAATGCTCAGGAAGTGAATCCTCCTTCTTCGGAAGAAAAAAAGAAAATGGCAGAAAAGCTGAGAAAGCAGGCGGAAGAATCCAATCAGGGATATGCCATGATGCCGGTTGAAATGACAGATCAGTTTTTCCTTCTCTTTGCTACGTATCAAAATGGCGAAGATAAAATCGGGGTTAATATCACTAATCTGAGTGGAAAGAGCGATCCTACAATGTATATTGACGAGAAGGTTGAATTTAAGCAGGAGAAGGTTCAAGTGAAGGGAGTAGAAATGCTGCATACAGAATTTGCTCCTTCGCAGACGCACGAGCTGAAATGGGTATACGAGAGCCCAGACAAAAAGGTGAAATACGCCTATACTTTACGTGGAGACATAAATAAAGTAAGCAAAGAAACTTTGATGAAAATTGCAAAAGGCTATTTGGAATAATAAATATTAAAACAACGGGAATCTTCTCCAAATCTAGTTGGGGTTGATCATAGTCGGTTCTAAGCGCCCATTTTAATTCCGTTGAACAATTCAAAAGAACGGCCGCTGTTCGCATCGTTTGCGACAGGGCCGTTCTTTTGTTTTTCATAGGTTAGCTGTAAATTGCTATTCTTGCCAAACACTCATAGGGTCCCATGGCTTGATCTGATTGCCATATTTTCCAGCCAAAAAAGCTTTCATGTCTTCCAGCTTAGCAGGCACCTCGTTCCAAATTGGAAGGGGTGGTAACCCTCGTTTGCTTTTCAATAGGATGTCCACTGTAACATACAAGCGTTCTGGCTGAATCCAATGAAGGAAGCGGGAAATATCAATTTGCTTGGTCAGGGACAAGGCATCAATTTCGTCATTGTAATGCTTGTTGAACTCGCTGATCAAGTTCAGGAGGTAGTCTCTCTGCTCCTTCACGAAGTCCAGGCCGCAGATGGCGCCATGTCCTGGAATAACGATTTCGGGTTTAATTTCATCAATAATGCGGTCAAGCACTTTAACCCAATTGTGGGTTCCCTCTTCGCTGTATGCCGTACAACCGTTAAACACGACATCGCCGGCGAACAGCACTTTTTCTTTTGGCATCCACAGCAGCAAGTCACTGTCAGAGTGGGCCGGAGCTACGTTGTAAATCATAACTTCCGTATCGCCAAGACGGATGTTGATATCGTCCTTTATCTCAATACTCGGGAGCACCCATTCTACGCCTTCCAGGTCGAATCCTTCAAATTCTGCTGCAAAAAACCGCTCGCCCGAAGTCGATTCCGGAGAATCCTTTCCTCTTCTGATGACGTTATCCATCCAGGCGATATTTTCGGTGAGACGCTCTCTGGACGCTTCCTTGTGCATAATAATGCAAGCATCTTCAAACACTTTGTTTCCCCAGGCATGATCACTGTTATAGTGCGAGTTCACCACATATGCGGGAGAGCCACCGTTACTTACTTCCTTAAAAGCCTCCCGCATTTCCCGTGCATGGAACAAATCGAAGAACGTGTCATACACCAGCCCTTCACCCTTGTTGATGAACCCGGCATTGGCCCAACTGATCCCGCGATACGGCGAAATACCGGCAAAGACGCCATCTGCGACTTCAAAAAATTTAACGCGAGGTTTTTGGATAATACGTCCATACTTCATGAAAATTCTCCTTTGCGTATATGTTTTTGGGGTAAAGCATGCCTTTATTATAGAGAGTGGAAAACATAAATGCAAGCATGTACTTGCATGCATTTGCTCCATGTAATATGATGTAACAGAACAACATCACACTACATGTATGGAGGCGCTGCAACATGAAGCTAGTAACCTTTCAAACCAAAATATCCCAGGAACCTTTGTTTGGGCTTGTAATTAACGAGAAATTTGTCGTGTCTTTTGCCGCAATCATGAAAAAGCAGGGAACATTCGTTGACAGTCTTGAAAGTATGGACAGCTATCTTCATTATTTGCCGGCAAGTTATGATGCCGCTAAGGAAATGATGCAATATGCTGTCGAACAGTTGCATCAATTCAATGAAAATGAAATCAGCCCGATTGCAGCGGTAAACCTGCTACCGCCGGTTCCGAATCCGGCTGCGCTTATCGATTTCGGGCTGACGCCAAGACATCTGAGAAATGCTGGCGTAAATCTGCTGCAAAGAGAATATACAGGGCCGGAAAGAGAAGAGCTTACACGTAAAATTTCCGAAAAATTCCAGCAAGATCTGAATAAAGTAACTTTCAGTTATTATAAGTGTAACCATAATGCATTAATTGGCGATGGGGATACGATTCATTGGCCTTCGTACTCTTCCTACCTGGATATCGAGCCGGAGCTGGCCTTTGTTACAGGGAAGGGGAACTGCATTGCAGGTTATGTTATTTTTAACGACAGTACTGTCCGCGATGTGCAGTGGCCGGATTTCCAGGCGATGACCGGACCGACGCGCTGCAAAGATTTCGATCGAAGCAAAGGAATAGGACCATTTCTGGTAACGCCGGATGAAATCGACAACCCGCTGGCACTGGATGTGGATGTACGCATCGGGGAGAGACTGCACTGGAAGGGAAGCACATCCGAGTATTCTGCACACCCTGCAAAAGTGATGGAGGAGGTTCTCAAAGTTTTCACGCCACTCCCGGGCACAATTATAGGAATGGGGACGATACCGGATTGCTGCGCAATCGAGACCGAAGAATGGCTGTTGCCCTCTGACCGAATCCAGATTACATTTGATAAATTAGGCACGCTCACGCAATTGGTGCCTGATCATGTCAAGATTACGGAACCAAGCCGCTGGGAAAAAAGAAGCGATTTGCTTTAAATAAACATTTATGAAAATGATGAACCCCGACCCTGCTGCATATGCAAAACTTGTAGTAGAATAGGTTTAACATATGCAAAAGGAGAAATACAATGCAAACTTCAGACAGAATCATTGAAGCCGCGACACAGCTCATCAAAAAGAATGGCTATCGGGGAGTAAGCACCAAAGCCATTGCAACGGAAGCTAAAGTCAATGAATCTACGATTTTTCGGCAATTTGGAAGCAAGCAAGGCATATTGGAAGCCATCATTGAAAGACATTCGGATATCCCGCAATTTGAGAAGCTGTTAAAAGAGGACGCGACCGATAACCCGGAAATCGATTTGCTGAATGTAAGCCAGCAGTACCGTTTGTTTTTCCATAAAAATGCGGACATCATTTTGATTGGCATCCGCGACAAAGGAATGCTTCCCGAATTAGACAGAGTGCTGGCCGATCCGCCGGCGAAGCTTCACTCCTTGCTGGTTGAATATTTTCAACGCTTGCAGAATAAAAAAGTTATAGCCAGACAGGATGAGCGTCTTGTCGCAATGTCTTTTCTCTCAATGTGCTACGGATTTCAGATGAGCGAGCTGATTCACCGGCAATATCAATCCCAACTCGTCACCGAGGAAGAGTTCTACAAGCACAGTGTCTCATTGTTTGTTAAAGGAATTTTGGCTCAGTCATAAGCACTATTGATTTATTTAATGAGAAGTCTAAACTTACGAGAACGGGCTGAAGCTGGAAACTCGGTGTTACTATCCATTCATCTAATGGAAGAGCATGCAGCGACGGTTGATGATGTGATGATTATTAAGCATGGAACAATCGTTGCTGATGGAACATTGGAGAAGTAAAAGGTAATCCTTCCACGCTGGAGGAAGCCTTTTTTGCTCATGAATGTAGTTTTTAGTAATGGAAAATAAAATACGTGGATGCATTATATAAAAAACATGTCTCATTGAATTAAGCCCAATTTTTTCTAGGGCTTTTTTTGTTTGGGACCTCAGGATTGTATTTGGTCTATACTCAAACTTTCGAGTCAGAGTTATTGTACAGCTTTAAATCAAGACAATCATGCCTATTGTATTGGAATTATCCAAGGCTGTACTTACTTAAAATCTTATAAGAAATTCTTGAAATCACAGAAATTTATTCGGGTAGTGGGATGCTATTATACAAATATAAATAAAGACGAGGTGATGATATGCAAGCAAAATTGGCAGCGGACGCCATTCCCCTCACCAAAAAGCGAAATTCATGGATAAGAACGATAAAAAAGTATAAAGTGATGTACGCTCTCTTGTTCCCGGCATTACTTTACTTTGCCGTATTCAAATACGTTCCTATGGCGGGAATCATTATTGCTTTTAAAAACTATAACCTAGCATTGGGACTATGGGATAGTCCATGGGTGGGATTTAGAAATTTTACAGATTTTATGAACGGCGTTTATTTCTGGGACATCATGAGAAATACGATAATCATATCGCTGTATAAGCTATTGTTCGGTTTCTCAGCTCCTATCATACTTGCTTTGCTGCTCAATGAAGTTTATACCCAATGGTTTAAGAAAATCGTACAAACGATCACTTATTTACCCCACTTTCTATCATGGGTCATTGTTTATGGAATGATGGTGGCATTATTAGCCCCAGGGGATGGTCTTTTTAACATGATTTTGAAGGAAGCTGGAGTTGAACCCATCTCATTCCTAACGGAACCTGCCTGGGGCAGACTGCTGATCATCTTATCTGAAATATGGAAGGATATTGGATGGGGAGCGATATTGTACCTTGCAGCATTAGCAGGAATCGATCCAAGCTTATATGAAGCGGCTAGAATTGATGGCGCTTCCAAATGGAGACAGCTATGGCATGTAACACTTCCCGGCATTCGAGGCGTGATGATTCTGATGCTGATCCTTAAATTAAGCCATATTCTGGATGCTGGTTTTGACCAAATATTCATGTTTGCCAACAGCTTTAATCAGGAGAAGATCGACATTATCGACACATGGGTATACCGTGAAGGGCTCGAGCGACTTAAGATTGGCTTGGCTACTGCTGTGGGATTGTTTAAAGCGGTCATCGGATTTGTTTTAGTGTTGGCAGCGAATAAGCTCGCCAAAAAATTCGATGGGCAAATTTGGTGAGGTGGTTATCAATATGATCAATTTGACAATCGGAGAGAAAGTCTGGCAAGCCGTCGTTTATTTTATTCTTATTTTGCTAGCTCTACTTTGCTTACTACCCTTTCTATATGTAGTTGCTGTTTCAGTGACGCCAGAATCGGAAGTGTTAAGAAGAGGAATTGTTATTATACCAGAATCCTTTACCTTTCTAGCCTATAAAGAAGTATTCATTTCTCATGGTATCGGGCAGGCGTATAAAATTACATTGTTTCGAACAATAGTAGGCACTGCTCTCAATGTGTTCTTTACGGTAATTGCGGCATATCCGTTATCCAAAAAATATTTGCCGGGTCGAAGCCCATTTTTACTATTCATTGTCTTTACCATGATGTTTGGGGGAGGATTAATTCCGACTTATTTACTAGTCCGCTCTCTGGGATTGCTAAACAGTCCATGGGTATTGATTATTCCAAATCTCATTAGTGCATTTAATCTGGTGATCATTAAAGGCTTTTTCGAGCAATTGCCTGCTGAAATCGAGGAATCGGCGAGGGTAGACGGTGCAAGTGAGCTTCAGTCGTTATGGCGGATCATTTTACCCTTGTCCTTGCCCGTCCTTTCCACAATTTCCTTATTTTACGCAGTCGGGCATTGGAATAGTTATTTCGACGCTATTGTTTATATCAATGATTCCAACTTAATGCCGCTTCAAGTGATCTTGCGCAACATCCTGCTTAACGTCGCAACACAAAGTGCTGATTCGCTTGCCAATACCGGAGCTGTTAGTACGTTCGCTATACAAATGGCAGCAGTTGTCGTGACTACAGTTCCGATTTTGATCGTTTACCCATTTATGCAAAAGCATTTTACCAAAGGTGTACTCTTGGGATCTGTTAAAGGTTAAAAAGAAATTCCTACCTGAGTTGTTACGGGGAAACCGTGATAATATAGAAGCAAAGGAGAGGTCATTATGCAACGTAAAGCGATTACATTTGCTATTCTGACAGCAATGGTCGGTGTGGGAACGGTATTGTCAGGATGTGGGGACAAAAAAGAGGTTACATCGTCAGCTACGGGTAATTCACAAGGCCAGTCTAGTCCCTTTGAAAAAAAATTGAAAATTTCGATGTTTAACCAAGGCACTTTCAATGCTGCTGCTCCGATTCCTCCCCGTGAAGAAGATATCCAACGACAAATGTTGGAGAAAGCAGTAAATATCGACTTGGAAATGATGATTCCTCAATCAGGTCAAGCAACGACTAAATTAAATACGCTCATTGCTGGAGGAGATATTCCAGATTTGATTTTCTTGAAAAGCCGGGCTGATCTCGCGCAATATTATGACCAAGGCGTTCTTGCGGATTTGACACCGTATCTGGATCAATTTCCTGAATTACAGAAACGTTTTAGCAACGACTCCTGGGAGGCGATGTCCTATCAAGGAAAAACCATTGGGGTTCCAGGTTATGATAATGTAAATGGTATCAGTCGAAGTTTCTTCATTCGCAATGATTGGCTGAAAAAGTTGAATATGGAAGTGCCAACGACACCTGACGAGTTATTCCAAGTTATGAAAGCCTTTACAGAGAAAGACCCGGACGGTAATGGCAAAAACGATACTTACGGATTCATAGGCGGCATGAATAAAGAAGGGAATCTGCAAACCTACGGCTTCGATAGTTTAATGTGGATGTTTGGCGTCAATCCTCCATCAGCCATTGATGTGAAAGACAATGAACCGGTGTTCCTGTATACCGACCCAAAAATGAAAGAGGCGCTCACTTATATCAATAAAATGATGGAAGCCAAAGTTGTAGATCCAGACTGGGTGACGATGAATACTCCCGATTTGTTGGACCAAAAGTTATTTAAGGGTAAAGTTGGCTTCATGATAAGAGATGCACGCAGGCTGGAACCGGATTATCAGCAGAAAATGAAAGAAATCAGTGGAGAGGTACCGGAATGGATCGTCATTCCTCCAATGATAGGTCCTTATGGCGATCAAATTGTAGAGAGAAAATCGTTCCAAGGCAATTCATGGGCCATATCCAAAAAAGCGGATAAGGACAAAATCATTCGGATCTTGTCCATGCTGAATTATCTCTTTACGGACAAAGAAGCATATCCGAATTTTGCATACGGAATTAAAGGAATTCATTGGGATTTAGTGGACGGCAAGATCAAGAATAAAACCTCCGAATTATCAAAGGAAATGAAAGAAAAGTACCTATGGGTTGACCATTATAGAATGCCGCGTCGTGGTGATGATGCTGAGTACTTCAGCTTCCAGAATCCTAAGACGGCAGAAGCTTTTGAGAACAATCAGAAGTACGTGGCGCCTACTTTGCCCGGGAATTTATTGACTGAAGACCCGAACGATACATTGGCAGCTGACCGCCAACGTTTCATTAATGAAAGTTTGGTCAAATTTATGACCGGAAAAGATCCTCTTTCTAACTGGGAGAATTTCCTCAATACGTTGGATACCAAGTTTGACATGCAGAAATATAAGGACACAGTAATCAAGCAATTTAAAGAAGCGGGCTTAATTAAGTAAATCAAGTAGAAACGGCTTCGCCGTCCTTTTAAAGGACGGTACCGTTTCAGCGAGAAAGATAAGGAACATTTATGCGCGAAGCATATAAATTCTTATCTTTTAAACAAAGAGAGAGGCTATAAATAGCCCCTCTCTTTATTGAAATATAAGAAAGTATAAGTTTTACTTTATACTTTTTCCTTCTATTTTTCGAAGAAACGCTTATCGTCCTTAAAAAGGACGCCGAAGGCGTTTCTTCTTGTCATATGCTATTATTTGTTTAATACAGATTTAAAAGGAAGATGATAGATGCGAAGAAGAATAAGCTTGCCTTTAAAATTATTTTTTATCGTGTTTGCATTTGTATTAAGCTGCATAATCTTGATAAGTCAATTGTCTTATCACTATGTCCAAAAGGAAATAAGAAAAACTGACATTTATTACACTAACCAAATACTAGACAAGGTAGATCAGTATTTCACAGTTAATTTTTCCTCCTTCCAGACGATCCTGTTCTCGGTCGAAACATCGGTGAAAGCCAACATTGACAATACAGAAGTGATTAAAAAGCAATTAAGAGAGCTGTATGAACTCAACAGTAATTACGTCAGTAATATTTATTTGATCAAAAGCGATTTATCCATTCTAGGCGGGAGTACACCTACCCGAATATTCGATGAACCTTTAGCTGAAAGAGAACCTTTGTTTGATGCGGCTGACAAGAACAGAAGGACTACATTTGTCAGTGATCCTTACAAATCTAAATATTCCGGCTGGACAGTTACGATGGTTCGATATCTGAACAGTGCTCCGTTTCCTATGGCCATTGCGGTAGATTTGGATCTAAATGCCATTGAAGAAACCTTGTTCAAGATTAATAAAAAAGAACAAATGGATTTGGCTCTAATCACCGCATCGGGAAAAATCATTGCCGGATTTTCGGAAAATAAAGGACCCATGAATATTCAAGATCATACTTTTTCAATCGGTGAAACGACGGCGGAACAAATTCTGGATACTACAGAAACAAGCCTTCAACTACATACCAAGGATGGTATTCCAGTCTCCCTTTTGAAAAAACCGACTGAGAAATTCAACTGGACCATCATCTCGATCAACGATGAATCACGCTTGAAAGCTGCTTTGTCCAGATTGGAAACCTATTATATCGGGCTTCTAGCTGCAGGTCTTCTCTTAAGTCTGTTCATTTCCTTTTTTATTGCCAAATATATAAGGACCCCTCTCTATGCGCTCAAAACAAAAATGAAGCGGGTGGAGCAAGGCCTCCTCACAACTACAATATCGATTAACCGAAACGATGAGTTTGGAGATCTCTCCCGAGCATTCGATCGTATGCTTCAGCAAATTGTGGAACTGATACGGGGAGCAGAGCTACATAATGAACTTGAGCGGAAGCTGGAAATCCAAGTGCTTCAGTCTCAAATAAACCCTCATTTTCTGTATAACACGCTTGGTTCTATCAGCAATGTCATACGACTCGGACAAATAGAGAAAGTAGATGTGGTGATCGAGTCTCTCATTTCAATATTGGAATATGGGATAGCTGATGCTTCGGAGAAGGTTTCACTACGTCAGGAATTGCAAAATGTATCGGACTATATCGCGATCCAGAACATCCGCTATAACAGGAACTTCCACTTGATTGAAAATATCGAAGCAGATTTAATAGATTTCCCAGTTTTTCGAATGCTGCTGCAGCCCCTTGTGGAGAATAGTATCTTCCATGGTTATAACGGAGGGGGGATCGAAGGCCCTATTACTATTCATGCGTACAGGGAGGGCGGCATCGTCATCATAGAAGTAGTTGATCTAGGCGAGGGAATTCCAACTGATAAAATAAAGCATATTTTGATTTCAGAACCGAGTGATGTGGAATTGAAAAGGAAAAGAATCGGGTTAAATAATATTCACGACCGAATAAAACTTCACTACGGAGAACAATTCGGGCTTCAAATCATAAGCATACCTAAGGAAATAACCCGTGTTCAAGCCTTATTCCCAGCAGGCTCGTTTAAAGGAGATGCATGATGGTGAGAGACTACACCTGCTTCATTGTTGACGATGAAGATCTAATCATTCAGAGATTGGAATTGTTTTTTAACGAGCTCTCCCATAGGGATAAGCGATTTCATTTAGTGGGAAAAGCAAAAAATGGTCTGGAGGGGATAGAGGAGATCGTAAAGCTTAAGCCGGATATCGTGATATCTGATATCGTTATGCCTCGAATGGATGGAATTTCCATGATTGAGCAGCTAAAACCAAAGCTTCCCCATACCCAATACATTCTTTTGACCGCTTATTCATCCTTTGAATACGCCCAGAGAGCTATTCAAGCCAACGTCTTGGAGTACATTGTTAAGGTTCCGCTCAGGGAAAAGGATTTAGATCGCGCTTTAGATAAGGCAGCCGGGATTTTAAATGAGGTTAAGAAAAAAGAAGCGGAATTTCAATCGTTAAACGTATCCGTGCTTGAAAATAAATATAGAGTCCGAAAGCAATTTTTTAATGAGCTTATCAGAGGCGAAATTCCTTCTCATCGGGCATCGGATTTTGCCAATCGCATGCAATTCCATTTCTTTCAAGCCAACTATTGCTGCTTCATTGTTGAAATGAATCTGTATGAAAGTTTCCGAAACGATTATTCAGCGTCTGATCAAAACATCTTGAAATATGCGATTACGAATATAATCGAAGAAACTGTGGTGAACGGTGGCAGAGGTGTAGCTGCGGATCTATCCGATAATCGTTTTATTGGCTTTCTTTCCTGGGAAAATAATCGCAGCGATATGGACACGGAATATGCTTGCCATTCATTGGGTAGTCAGATCGTCTCCCATTTACATCAATATTTGAATCAAAGGGTATCCGTAGCTTTTGGAGGTCCGCACCGAGGCTGGGAATCCATCAAACAAGCTTACATGGAAGCTAATAACGTGAGTGAGGATTTCTACTATCATGAAGAGAAAGTAGTCAAAACACCCATGCATCGGTTCCATTACCGCAATGACAAAAAGGAGGACTTTCAGCTGAAACTGGCTGATTTTCTCACATGGGTACAAAGGAAAGTTTCCAAGGAAGCGCTGGAAAAAGAACTCTCTGCTTTAAACCAATTTGTGACGGATTATAAAATTCATAAGTCCATCATGACACCTATGCTTCAAGGCTTGTACAGAGACATAACTGCGAAATTTAAATCGGGGAACTCGTTGACCACGGATGCATCAGAGTTTCCCATAAAATTCATGACATTTCGGGAGCAGCTTGCCTATATTGGCGACTTCACCTTCGAATATGTACACGCTGGCCAGCTTTTACATCGTATAGAAATCATGAGTGCTATGCGGTTTATAGAGAAAAACCTGAAACAGAGATTAACGCTGGAGGCTATTGCTGAGGAAGTGAATTTAGCTCCATCGTATTTTAGCAGCTTGTTCAAAAAAACAATGAACGAGGGCGTTATCAGCTACATCAACCGCAAAAAAATTCACTTAGCTCTCGAGCTATTAAATGTTCAGGATTATTCTTTATTGGAATTGTGCGAAGAAGTAGGAATTGTGAATGAAGGTTATTTTTGCAAATTATTTAAAGAATATACGGGTGATACGCCTAAGCAATATCGGATAAAAATGACACGGTATGAATCCAAATAAGGTTGCAAAAAATGTATAAATTTCTCGCGAAATCATGTAAAAAAAAGGGCATCAAAAGGCTTACCATGATAGAAGGATCTAATCATGGAGGTTATCAAAATGGAGCTTATTAAAGCAGATGTAACCGTCGTAGGCGGAGGTATTGCTGGGATATGCGCTGCCATTGCTGCCGCACGCCAAGGGCTGCAGGTTTCACTTATTAATGATCGGCCGGTTCTTGGAGGAAATGCGAGCAGCGAGGTCCGGGTTCATATCAACGGGTCAGCATATCTCGGAAACAGTCCATCCTATTATGCACGCGAGGGCGGATTGGTGGAAGAACTCAAGTTGAAGATTTTTCACTATAATCCGTTATACAACAAGAAGCTTATGCTTTCGCTTTCGGATACGGTCTTGTTGGATATGGTTTATGCTGAGCCTAACATTTCTCTATTTCTGAATACATGCGTGCATGAAACGGGCATGGAGAACGGCAGAATTAAATGGGTTGAGGGCCTTCAATTGGCTTCCGAAAGAAAATTTCGTTTCGAAAGCCGAACCTACATTGATTGCTCCGGAGATGGAGTTGTCGGATATCAAGCAGGTGCTCTCTTCCGCTGGGGGAGAGAAGCGAAGCATGAATACATGGAAGAATTGGCTCCTGAAGTGGCGGACCATTACACCATGGGCGATACGATCCTGTTTCAAGCCCGTGACGTAGAATATTCCGTTCCATTCAAAAGGCCTGGCTTTGCGTATGATATTACGAAGTTGGCTTTTTTCGATAGTATCAGAAAAGGCTTAAACCATCGGGCTTTACCAAGAAAAATCAATGGGCTTGGCGGATTGTGGTGGCTGGAATATGGTGGACATATGGATATTATCAAGAATAATGAAGACATCGCATTGGAACTGCGGAAATTGGTGTACGGGATTTGGGATTATATCAAAAATAGCGGCGAATTTGATGATGTAGACAATCTCATCTTGGATTATGTATGCCCGATTCCTGGAAAGCGGGAGTCGAGGCGGTTCATAGGGGACCACATGTTGTCTCAGAACGATCTTACAGCAAAACCGCATTTCGAAGATGCTGTATCCGTCGGTGGATGGTATATGGATTTACATGCGAATAAGGGCATCTACGATGAGGGGCCAGCTACAGCATGGAATTTCGTGCCTGGATTGTACAATATCCCTTTCCGCAGTTTATATTCACGAAATATTCCTAATCTCATGTTCGCTGGTCGCAATATAAGTGCTACCCATGTGGCTTTCGGATCTACTAGGGTAATGGCAACCTGCGGTTGTATGGGGCAGGCGGTTGGAACGGCAGCTTCGTTATGCTTGAAATATGAGATAGACCCTGCGGCCATAGTCGAATCTCATATGGAGGAGCTGCAGGCGCTGCTGCTTCGAGATGGCCAAACGATTGTAGGGCTTCAAGAGGAATTGAATCCTTACTTCGCTGACGGATTAACTATTCGTGCCTCGTCTCAGCGCAGCTATGATAATCCTCATCCAACTGAGGAGATTCCCTTGGAGAAAGGGTTATGTTTGGTCTTGCCGATTCAGACATCCGTGGCTGAAAGTGTACGGATCAAAATTAAAAATAGGTCCGAGCATTCGGAAACTTTGCATGTAAAGCTGTTTGCCGGGGAACGGAAGGAAAACTACATTCCCACTAGCGAGTTGAAAGATTACCGCTTGGATATTGCAGCCGGTCATGACGACTGGATTACGCTAAACTTGGGCTGCGAAAAACCGATTGATGACAAAATCTACATCGTATTGGAAGGTACGGCGAGCCTTGCCGTCTACGGCAATGAAGAAAAAATAACAGGAGCGGTCAGCTTCCATTATAGGCCGGAAGAGCCGTCCAGGCTGAAGAAATTCAATAAGAGCATTTGCTTCAAGGATCTGTTACCGTCCCAGAGTATGTATAATCCCGAGAATGTCGTCAACGGCTTCTCCAGACCTTATGGTCTACCGAACGGCTGGATTTCTGAACGTACGGAAGAACAGGAATGGTTGGAATTCTGTTTTGCAAGCCCCAAAAATGTAGACGAAATCCATCTTGTTTTCAATTCACAGTTGGATTTGGAGCATTTCAACGACCCGATCGAGTCCCTTATCCAAGATTATGATATGACCTTGACCTTAGAAGACGGAACCGAGAGGACAATCATAACTCGTGGGAATTATCTCACGTTGAATAAACATAAGGTGGATGCGAAACATGTAACCCGAATCCGGATTAATTTCTGCGCAACGTATGGTTCGCCTTATTTTGAAGTGTTTGCAGTAAAATTGTTTGCTCCTAAAATTGATAAATGAGGTCAGGTGAAGTAACGATGAAGGAATTATTCCCACGTAATGGGCTCCCCAATATAATTCAGAAATTGGAAAATGGGGATACCGTAACAATCGTCTATTTCGGCGGCAGTAATACCCGTTCTGAAGGCTACAGGGTCATGACGGCGGATTGGCTTCGTGAGAAATATCCTAAGGCGGATATCCGCTCTGTGAATGCAGGCATTAATGGGACAGGATCGGATTTGGGTTGTGCCCGTTTGGAGACAGATGTACTGCGTCATCGGCCTGATCTAGTATTTGTTGAATTTGTCGGTAACGATGGCGGAGATCCCGAATCCAAGGCGCGGATCGAAGGGATTGTCCGTCAGATCCGCAAGCGGAGCCGGTTTACCGATATCCTGTTCGTTTATACGCTGAAGGAGCGGGATGTGGCCTTATTTCAGTCTGGGGAATACCAGAAGGGGGCTCTAATGCAAGAGGAAGTGGCCGACTATTATGGTATTCCTTCGATTCATCTGGGCGTAGCGGTCAGTCACTTGGTTTCGGAGGGAAAACTCGTTTTTACCTCAAGGGAAGACGTGTCCATTTCTGGAGCCGTTGTTTTTACGCATGATTCGATCCATCCGACTATTCCCGAAGGACACCAGATTTACACGGATACGATCACCCGGTCATTTGAGGCAATTATCGAACTCAGAGGTCAACAGGGAAGGTTAGTACATCACTTACCTCAGAATCCGTTGGTTCCGGCTAATCCTTGGGAGTATGCGACCATGCTGTCACTGGATAGTCTTACTACTTTTTCCGCAGGATGGTCTTACATGACGCCCGATGATTTTGCTTTAGTGCGCGAGTACAATTGGTTGTTCCCCGGCCTATGGCGAGCAGTCGATCCTGGAGAGGCTATCACGGTGCAGTTCGAGGGCACCCATATCGGGTTATTCGATATCGGTGGGCCTGATTCTGGCAGATTGAAGGTGTCGGTGGATGGTGGGGAACCCTTTATTATCGATCGATTCACACTACACAACGATCATAATCGAAATCAGTATGTATTCTTGCCGGAGCTTTCGAATGGAAAACATACGGTTCGCTTTGAAATCGATACCGAGAAGACAGACAAAGCGGCCGTGTTTGAAGCATGCGGCAATGAACGAAGTAGAGAGCATGTTCGGCAGCATCCAGATTGGTATGATCAAACGGTGATTCAGCTTGGAAAGTTGTTATTAGTGCAGCCGCCATTATAATTAATCATTAGGCTTTGTACAATTGGTAGACCTACATGATAACTGACTGCAGTTGAGCGGGCAGTTATCATGTAGGTCTCTTTTTTAAAGGACGACAAAGTCGTTTCTTCTTGCTTAAAATCTTATAAGAAATTCTTAAAATTAAAGAAATTTCACAGTTCTGTAACATGCTATGATAAAACCGACAGAGCGGGCTTAGTCAGAAGGATAAGGCTAATTGCTTCTATACGATCTTCGAACAAAGGAGGGCAACATTATTTTGAAAGCGTTATCAACAAAAGGGAGGCTGTGAGTTGTATGATAAAAAGGAAGCTGTTTTTCTTAATCGTTTTCATCGTGACGATATTAGTTCCTTTCAGCCTAGTCGGAATAAGGACCGCATACGCGGAGCCCTTACCGTATAAGACGATTATCATCGATGACGGGAGCATCACGATCAATGATGTTGTGACACCTGATGTGGGTAACGAGAACAACGGATATTCAGCTCCGAATTGGACCACAAGTACAGGGGTGAAGGGATATGATAACTCCAGTTCTAAATATACGAGTACAGCAGGCAGAGCGATATCCTGGAATCCACGATTGGAAGCGGGAACGGCGAAAATTTCGTTATACAAACTTAACTGGGAAGATAAAGCAGATAGCAATGTAAAAATTGAAATCGTCCACAATGGAACGACTGATGTTCTCTATATGGATTTGCGGCCTTCATTTGGTGCTCCTGCGGGATGGGTTGATTTGGGAGAGTACTATTTTTCCGGAGATGGTAAAGAATTCGTTAGATTAACTCGGTCTACCAGCACAACCAGCACGATAATTACGCGAGCTGATGCGGTCAAGTTCGAAGGGAATATTCAGCAAAAAGAGCCGCATAAGACGATCATCATTGATGATGGAAGCATCACGATTGATGATGTCGTCACCACTGATGTAGATAACGCAAATAACGGGTTCTCCGCTCCTTATTGGACTACAAGTACGGGAGTGAAGGGATATAATAATTCCAGTTCCAAATTTACCGATGCAGTAGGAAGAAGCATCACATGGAATCCGCGATTGGAAGCAGGAACGGCGAAAATTTCATTCAACAAGCTTGATTGGGCGGATAAAGCAGACAGTAATGTTAAAATTGAAATTGTTCACAATGGGATTACGGATGTCATGTTCATGGATCTGAGGCCCTCGTCGGGCCCATCGGCCGGATGGGTTGATTTGGGGTCCTATTATTTCAGTGGTGATGATAGCGAATTTGTCAGACTGACTCGAACGCAACCTACGACCGGAAAGATCATTACGCGGGCCGATGCGGTCAAGTTTGAAGGGAATATCCGGCAGCAAGCTCCGCCGTTGCCTCCGCTGCGCAGCCGTACATTGGCGAATCTCAGTTACACGGAAAAAGGCAGCATCGTGAATGCCAGCTACAAAGTAACCTTCTATGAAGCAGCTTGGGATGGTGGCAAATCCATCGTTCGTGATATGTTCTACAAGGACACGGATACGGGGAACTGGGTGCCTGTCAATAATGTGGCGGAAAGACTTGAAGAGCAATGGGTCTTAATGGATGGAAATGCGGGGAGTCTAACCAATTACTACGATACGATGAACAAACGCTGGATTACATTCGACGAGATTGATTTCCCTGACAGCCACACGGCGATATTAACCGATTCTTCACATGGAAGCGATTACGATTTACAAGTGAACTGGTCCATGTCAGGGGACAAACCTGATGTTTCCTTCGCTTTTACACCCCGCCGGGATGGCAATTACGTGATCGGCTATCAGTCTTTCACAACTGAGCAAATCTCTGGCATCAATGAAGTGTTAAATGGTTTCAGGTCACACGCCAAAATGGTAGGTTCGGTGGAATCAACAAGCTTAAGGGAGCTAAGCGCTCCAATGAGTCTGGTTGAAAAGAATGACGGTTCGGGGAATCCATTGACGTATGGGGTATTTGTACCTTCGGATGAGCTCCCGGTTGAATTTGAACCGACGGGAGGTGTTACGAAACAAAGGCTTGGCATGAGCCTTGTCAACAACGAAGGCAGCGTGCAGCCAATCTTGTATGCTCCTCAATTAGGGACTTATTCGCAAATGACCGCAGAAAGCACTTATCAATTTCATATGGGACTAATCGCTCAAAAAAGCAATTTGTATGAGTCCTACGCGGATATTCTTCGCAATGAGTATGGTTATTCCGCATACCGGGAAAATGTATCAGATCAGTCGCTTACTGACGCGATGTTCAATATGATCGATTTACTTAAGATAGAGCCGCAAGGGGATGACTCTGTTGATTATGTCCCGTCACCCAGCGGATGGTGGAGCCGTGCCAAGGGCTTTATTGACATCGAAAACGAGGATAGTGTTCGAACAAGCTCGAATGCGGTTCTTTTGGGGGCTTACTATTTGACTGGGGATGACCAGCTTTACGATACGAGAGCATTGCCGTCCGTCCAGTATGGCTTATCGCGAAATGGTATAGGCTGGTCGCCGACGCAGAAGCCAGTATACGGTGTGCCGTCGTTATGGAAAATGGCAACCTTGCCGTTTGATTTTTCAAGCGTAGCCGCTGTCAATCAGATGATGGGGACTACGGCAGGAATTGAAGCGCTGGCACAGGAAGAGTACCTCGTGCGTGATCCTGACCAGAAAGACCGGGGTCCTGTCATTCAGCCCCTGATGATGTATCGTATGACGGGAGATGCGCAGTATTTACAGGCTGCCAAGGATGCAGCCGACAGCTATATCATGCAGCATATTGATACGCCTGCATCCGTAAATGTGAGTAAAAATGAGTTCATTTATTATTATAGCAAGCTGTGGATGGAGATCTTGGAGCTTTACGAGGAAACTCAGGATATCAAATACTTGAATGCTGCTTATAAAGAAGCCAAACGGTATGCAACTATGTTCGTTGCTCGTCCGGTTCCTGAAGGTGCCGTTACGATTCCGCAGCCTGAGACGTATAATTACGCGGAGTCGTTCCATTGGCCGGAAAGTGGTAAATATCAATATCCTCGGATCAAGCTCCCCGAAGATGTAGCCGGAGGCGTACAAGCGGATAGTTTGCTTGTCTCTCCCAATGGATTGACGTTTGAAGCGGGAAGTACAACTGGTTATTATCGGATGAATGCTCAGGAAGCTCCATTCATGCTGAGATTGTCGCTCTATACAGGCGATAAATTGCTGCAGGATATTGCTCATAATGCAGTCATCGGACGATATTCGAGCTATCCAGGTTATTACTATAAGGGCTTCGCCGTTAGTCAACTTGAACCGGAGTTTCCTCTGGAAGGCCCAAGCGGGGCTACATCCATCTATTATCACCATATACCGGGACAGCTCGGGCAAACGATGGATTATTTGATCAGCGAGCAATCGTTGAAATCGAATGGAAGTATTACATTTCCTTCTGTATTTGAAACTAATTTTCTATGGTTCAAATATCACCTCTATGGAAATAAACCAGGTCATTTTTACGGTAATTCCAACGTTTGGCTCTGGATGCCTAAGGGGATAATTCAGACCAACCATCCTCAATTGAACTGGATAACGGGAGAGAGCGGGAATAAATTCTACATCGGGTTAAGCAACGAATCGGCAGCTGAAGTCCAGACTCCGATCGAATTGAATGCGCAAATCATTGGGTTCAACCCGGCACAAGATTATACCGTAACCATCATCCGCGACAATGGCACACCAGAGCAAGCGGTTATGAGTGGCGGAATCATTCAAGCCACGGTTTCAAGCAAGGGAATAACCGCTATCATTGTGGAAGGACTCAACATTGAAGTGCCGCTGCACCAGGTCAGAACTACTGATACATCGGATGCAAGCTATTTCTTCGATATCCACAGTCCAATAGATGCGGTTAAAGGCATGCTGATCGTCAAGCCCGACGAAACGGCCTACGATGCTTATGTGCAGGCAAAAACGACGAAACCAGCGACGATCCATTATTCCTTGGATGGCGGGGCTACGTATACAACCATTCCAGATAAGATCTATCCGATGGAATGGTCGATACGGGTAAACGATTTATCCCAAACCTTCACTTATTATGTGGAATCGGACGGGAAACAGACTCGCAAGCGGACACTCTATCTGCCTGATCAGGTAACCGAAACTCCAGTTCAACCGGATTGGCAGGAGGGTTCATCTATCATTGTGGATAATACGGAGGCAGAGACAGAAGGCGTCTGGATACGGGATACAACGGCTAACGACTATTATTATGATAACTATGTGTATGCCAAATCGACTGCCGGCACAGCGACAAGCAGAATTGTTTGGCGACCTGATCTGCCGGAAAGTGTTACTTACAGTGTGTACTATAAGCTTCCGCAAATAACCGCTGCTAGTGAAAATTGGGCAACGGATGCCTCATTTACCGTTTATTATAGCGGAGGCTCCGAGACGGTTACCGTAGATGAGACAGCGGCCAATGGTACTTGGGTTTACCTGGGTGCTTATCCTTTTGCAGCAGGCGATAGTGGGTACGTGGAATTAACCAATAAGGCCAATAAGTCACGGGTAGTCGCCGATGCGATGATGTGGGTGGACCCGAACAAGATACCGCAATTGGAGTCTGCGGTGATCCTGTCGGATCGGAACGAACTGCAGATGACTCAAACCGCACAACTAAGCGTAACCGGCTATTTGGATAATGGTCTGATTGGTGATCTATCACAGGCAAATGTGCAGTATTTCGTTGATCGAACCGATCTGGCTGAAGTGGACAGTAGCGGTTTGTTGACCCTTCTAAGTCTCGACGGGGAAAAGGATCACATTGAGGTATGGGCCACTGTAACGATTGACGGGGTGACCTTAACAACACCGCCTTTGAGAATTGCGATCAGGGAATTAACGGTTATTGTCGACAGCACGAATACGACTGGGTTGTACACGACAGAAGGGTCTTGGAGCCAAAGCAATTTAGCCGGATACAAAATTGGTGTGAAGTCCCGTTACTCTACCGTTCAAGGATCCTCAGCGACGTGGAAAGGCCAGTTTCCAGAGGGGAAATATACGGTCTCCATCTACAAGATCGTCCATACGACGGCAAATGACAATTATGTCAAAGTGGAAGTGAAGCATCAGTCGGTTACCGAGGTCACGTATATCGATGCAACCGTTGGCTCGTCGGGTTGGGTTAATCTAGGAACGTTCGACTTTACTGGAGACGGCAGCGAGTATGTTCGTTTAACAAGGGTTACTCCGACAACGGTAGATCCGCCAACTCTACCTGCCGATATGATTTATACCAGGGCTGATGCAGTCAAGTTCGAACGGCATTCCAGTAGTCTGCCGTTGCTTGCAAATGGGGTGCCAGGTAAACCGACACTATCGAATAATAGCGGTGTTGCGACAGGCTTACATGATGGCAATTATGAGGTTACGATGAATATGTGGTGGGGAAACAATGGCACACTGTATAAGCTGTACGAGAATGGCCAATTGATCCAAACGAAGTCACTCACCGATGTTTCGCCAGCTGCTCAGACTTCCATTATGCCTATTCAAGGAAAGCCTAATGGAACCTATGTGTATACATGTGAGTTATCGAATTTGTATGGAACGACTTCATGTGATCCACACACCGTCACCGTGACTGATGCGAAGCCCGGCAAACCTGTTTTGTCTAGTGACAACTGGGATCAAGATGGGGACTATAACATTACTGCTAATATGTGGTGGGGCACGAACGCAACACAGTATCGATTATATGAAAATGGCGAACTTATTGAAACGCAATCTTTATCTTCACAAACACCAAGTGCTCAATCGGCCACTACACAAATTTCAGGGAAATCGCCTGGCATCTATCAATATCGCTGTGAGTTTATGAATGGAAGTGGAACAACGGAAAGTGATACTATACAGATTATTGTAAAATAAACCTATGAGCTGAGTGGATGAGAACGATCCATTCGGCTTTTTTATTTCTTGGAATTTAGTATTGAACTATGCAAAATGCTAATCTTTCAAGGCTCACAACTGAGTGATATTTACATAATACTGCTCATGCTAGATCAGCAGGGTGTTTTCAACCAAACGTGGTATTTTGAACATGTCAAATTTGTTTTAATTCAGTCTAAATAAGCGCTTACATTAGAGGGCAGCTAAACTTACAATTATGTCTAACCATTTAAATTTGGGAACTTCTCCAGCAACGGCGATGAATTTCACTGTCATAGGCTTTCTTGCAAAGCTAGGTTGAATATTTGAAAGGGGGGGGGCGTCATGGGGATTACTAGACGAAAAGCAACCGTGATTATTTTGTTTACCACTCTGATTGTTCTTGCTTTACTCGTGTTGAGTTTAACTAACAAAAAGGCGGAGCTACCTGAAGATTGGATATTTACAGTAGATGGATACGCCGTAACAGAGGACGAATTTCAATTTTATATCAAGGAGCATAGAGCTATAACGGCAGACTATTTCTTCAGAACTTATGGGGTCCAAGTAGATGAGGGCTTCTGGACACGTCAATACGGAGAAAATCATGAAACCCCAACAGAATACGCCAAAAAATCTGCAATGACTGCATTGCTAAAGACCAAGCAGGAGCAATTTATTGCAGATGAGCGGGGGATCGCCCCTTACAAAAGCTTTGATGAGCTAAAATCCGACATGGAAGATGAAAATGTTAAGCGAGCTAAGATGGATGATTCAGAAGGGACTTACTATGGATTGCCTCAGTTTGATTTAAATCAATACATGCAATATTTAAGTGGCGCCCGTTGGCCGGATTTGGTAGAAACGCAGGTTAAAAAAACGAAAATGAGCGAAGCAGAGTTGCAAGTTGAGTATGCATCAAAAAGTGCGGAATATGTTCGTGTTGCAAATGAATTGACGGCTGCGTTAGCGACAGCGGGACAGGCCAAGGAAGAGAAAGTGCTAAACCGTTTGGATATATCCAAAGAAGAAACCGAGTCTCTTAAGTTCTGGGAGTCTTTAGCTGCTGCTTCTGTAGGTGAGACAGTAATCGGTAAATATATGGGCGAGGATGTCGTTGCCACATTAACCACAAAACCGGAAATCACCAAGCTTAAACTGGAAGAAGTGAAAGATTCCATTCTATACGGATCGGCGGAGTCTGACTTGCGAGCGTTAATTGCAAATACGAATAAGTTGAAGATCGTATATAACGGTAATCGATTCAGTGAATTAGTAGTGAACTAGAATAGTTATGTTTTTAAGTTTATAAAAATCTATGTCTATTGAGGCTTCCATAGATGCAGATTTTTTATAAAGTATTAATTTATTAATTTCAAAGGGAGGAAGTTTTTGGATGATACGATCGAAATGGATGCAAAAAGCTTTGTCGATGATTACGGCAACTTCGTTGGTGTTCCCTGGTCTGTTCGGCTTGGCGCCTTCATCTGAAGTGTCAGCTGCGGGAGGGGGCGAATCTTTTGACTCTGTTGTACTAGAATTGACACAAGCGGCAGGTCAGGCAGGCAGGGTGAATCTTACCTATAAAGGTTCGCCTTTAAGCAGTCTCGTGAAAGGACCGGTTATTGACGAGGTTAATTATGATTCCAGCAATGCGAATCTTTTAACTGTTAATAATCAGGGGAACATTACTTTAGCTAGCGGTTATACATTTGCGTTGCCAGGTGCTCCGGGCATCCCGGTGACAATCACGGCCGCGGCGAGTTATTACCATGACTCAGATGTATTATTCATGGAGGATTTCGAGAACAACAATGGTCCAATGACATCAACTGGCAAATTAGGTTCGTCATACACGCTTTCCGATGCTCAGTCCCGTTCTGGAATGAAAGCGATTACACCTTCAAGTGATACGAATAATGAAAATGTTGCCCAAGACGTGGCATTGCCGACAGGTAGCAATTATAAGATGACGGCATGGTATTTTGACCCGTATCCTGATGAGGAGAAGACAGCGACGGATAGAACTCAATTTGCTATTGTAGATGGCAAAAATGCCACCTTTGCCGGGACATTCTATCAAAGTTCAGAGGCTGATGTTATTCATAACCCGACTAGATATACTTGGGCATATGCACCATCGTCAGCGGGTACAGCAGGAAACCGTTGGAAAGATAGCGGGGCTTTACGTTCCACAGGCTGGCATAAATTCGAGTGGCTCATTACACCGAATGGTGCGACTTTACAAATAGACGGAACATTAATATCCGATTCAGCGCAAAGTAATATTTACAAAGCTATGAAGAGCGGTACAACCATTCAGCCTAAAATAGCAGGAGGATGGAACAACCAGTCAGGCAACAAAGCTTATATTAAAAATAAACATCTAATCGACGATTTTTATGTTGTTAAAGATGTAGCTACAACAACAGGAACCAGAACATTAACATTGAATTTGGTACCTCCCGGTGGATTGCCAAATTTAGAAATAATCACTCAGCCAACAGCGGCAGAAGTGAAACAAGGTGAGACGGCAACATTTAGCGTTGCGGCATCAGCCGCTGCTTCAGCATATCAATGGTATGTATCTGACGACGAGTCTGGCTTGAACGGGACAAAAGTCAGCGGAGCTGATAAGGCGCTATTAACGCTTCCCAATGTGGACGCAGCTTCACAACAAGGCAATTTCTATTATTGCGAAGTGTCTTCGGCAGACGGAATTGTGGTGAAATCCAATGCTGTACCGTTGTTGATAACCACCAATACACAGGTGAATGCGCCAATTAACCCGACGCTTGACTCGGACACGGGTATTTATAGTGGCGCTTCCAATTACGGTGACACCCTTGTAACGCTGTTCAAAGACGGTGGACCTGTTGGTTATTATTTATCGAAAAATGGAGGACCCGACCAGCCTAACAATCATGAAAGGCATCATGTTCTACCCTATGCAAGGGCACTGGGAGTGGGCAACTACACGGTTACAGCCATTGTCATTAATAATGCGGGGGACATCAGTGAAGAAGTTGCAGCATCCGGAATATTAAAGATCGAGAAATTGCCTGTACCGGTAAATGTCAGATGGAACGGCACATACGCTACATGGGACCGTGTCGCTAACGCATCTGCCTATTCGGTTCAACTCTTCAGTAATGGAGTGGCTAAAGGAAGCCCGATTGCAGCAACAAGCAATGATGCGGCTTTGTCCCCGACTTTAAATGATACATTTAAAATAAAAGCAAACGGCAATGCAACGTCACGATTCTTAGACTCTGATGAATCAGGAGAGAGTGCACAATATTCAGCCAACATTGCGCTAATTCGCCAGAGCGATACTTTACGGGCTGGAGATAGAACGCGGTTAATCGTTGATACTTCTGATGTGTTTGTTGCTGATAACATCAGCTTCAGCCCGGCAGATCAAGACAAGGATAAAATTGAAGTTGATGATGCCGGATTCGTGACGGTTAAGAAAGGTTATGTTCCAACAGGGAGCGAAGAGGTCACTGTTCAAGTGAGCGTTGATTACTTCAATAAGGCTGACACTATGTTTTACGATGGATTTGAAGGGGAGAAGAAATTTTCAAATGGTGCGAACGGATATGTTCACAGCGATGTGATGTCCCGTACCGGAGGAAAGGCCGCAACATCAAGCGGCGCCGGTCAGGTGGCTACTGTTCCGGGTACCTATAATTACACCCCCGCAACCGGTAAGACAACAATCGTTACTGCTTGGTACTATGATGATGGCAGAGCGGCTTCCAATGACCACGCTGTCTTTGGTTTAACCCCATCATCCAATGAACATATCGCAATAAATTATGGCAATGGAGATGGCGATTGGGCCGGAAATCTGACCAATTACGCAGTCAGACCCGGTTCATCCGGGAGATTCTATCCTGTAGATGTCAAGCGAAGCGAAGGCTGGCATAAATTCCAATGGTTCGTTACATCAACGGGAACGACCTATAAAATCGATGGACAAGATATTCAAAGGCAATCAACTGACGGCGGCAATTTTGATACCCTAGTTAAGAACAATATTTCCAAGATTGATGCATTGCAGCTTGCTACGAACTGGGGCAACAAGGCTGGAACGATTAAGGATATACAGAACAGGCACTTTATCGATGACGTATATGTTATCGATAGTGAAATAACAGCCCAAACCGGAACATCTTCTATTACGCTAAAGCTCATGCCCAAAGTGTATAGCCACTTGGAAGACAGCACATATGTTATTGGTCTGGACGACTATAATATCACCGTAAATCCTGATTTAGCAGATCTAGCTGGAGTAGAGATCGGCGCTGTAACACTGCAGCGGGATGTGGATTATACGGTTAGCGGTAATGTATTGAAAATTAACAAAGAATCATTCGCAAGAAATAATATCGTGCCAGGAAAATATACCGTTAGACTGGATCTGAATCCTGCCGAAATCACATTCGAGTTGAACATTCTACCACTTGAAGTCCGTGATTATTATTTCTCCAATAACGGTGACGATCATGCAGATGGACGCACACCGGCTACGGCATGGAAATCAATCTCCAAGATTAATGAATATGTATTTATGCCAGGTTCAACCATTTATCTGGATGCAAATAGCGTATGGAATGAACAAATCAGACTGCGCGGCAATGGTGAGGAAGGAAATCCGATTACGCTTACAAAATATAATACGACCGACCCTAACCAACGCCCGATAATTAATGGTGGAGGAACAGCGTCAAGCCCATCAGGCATTTCCTTAAACGGTACCATTGAGTTATATGACGTTAACTATTGGGTAGTCAGTGGAATTGAAGTAACGAACATCGGCAATAAAGCAGGTGACGGCCGTTCCGGTATCGCTGTAATGTCACGGATTTCCAAGCTGGGACAAGGTCAGTTTAATATTCAAGATTATGCTGATGCTCGTATGCAAGGAATCATCATTCGAGATAACTACGTTCATGATGTTAATGGGCTGCACCAAGCAAATGGAGCAAGTAAGGTATCCGGCGGCATCATTATTAATGGTTATGTAGATATATTGGTTGAAGGAAATAAAACCCTTCGCTGCGATAACGAAGGTATTCGTAACAATGCCTACGGACCAAGCAATCCTGGGACGAATAACACAGGCATTACTTGGAGTAACTCAAGCTATCCTTGGGCATCAAACGCTGTGTTTAGAAACAACTGGATTTCTAGTTCGGTTGGAGATGGCATTGTCATGTCCGGCGGGAACAACTCCCTTGTGGAACGAAATGTGGTCACAGACAGCGGATACAGCTATTTAAGCGATAAGAGCGGCAACCTGGTTACGAACTGGGGGCCAAATAATACAACGCCAACATATCTAGGTTCGCAAAACTATGCGGCAGCGTGGATTATGGCAAGTAAAGGCACGATCTTCCGCTATAATGAAGCCGTGGACAACCCTTATCATGCAAGTAATGACGGTATGGCATGGGACATTGACAACTATTGTCAGGACAATGTGTATGAATACAATTACAGCCGAAATAACTATGGCGGTTGGTACTTACAGATGAATGCTGCCAAGGGCAATATCGTTCGCTATAACATTAGCGTGAACGACGGTCGCAGCCCGGATTTTAACAAGAGCTTTAACAGTCTTATATTACTTGCGGGAGGTTCTTCAACGAGCGAGGAATTAAGCGGATTATACTATAACAATGTCATCGTCACACCATTGAAGAATAGCAGTTCGTTAGTATTTGATCCGACGGCCTCCAACTTGCATATTTATTTCCAAAATAATATTTTTGCCTACACTGGGGCAAACAACCAGGTTGGTCTGAAAGGCGGGGGAACATCTGCTTCATTTGCAGCCGGACGTTTTACGAACAACATTGTATATCCGGCTAATCTTTTTGGTAGCATGAACGCAGGCGGAGGCGGGTATCTAGGTGCAGGCGTAACAGCAACTGACAACCGCTATGTATCGGAAGAGGAACTTAACTCTATATTAAATGATTATAAATCTGCGCCGGAACATTGGATTACCAACAGCGGAACAGTTGATGCCAAGCTTGATTACAGTGCGATGAACGGGTTCCGTCTTGCTGACGGTAATAACCTGGCCTATGGTGCAGGTGCCGAGATTGTAAGCCCATATGTGGATCGCGCGAACGCTCTGCCTCATATGACGGAGAGAACAGACTTCTTCGGCAATCCACTTAGCGGCAGAACGCCTTCCATCGGCGCACACAACCCTTATGCGGTAACTTTTGATTCCAACGGTGGCAGCGAAGTGGTGATGAAGTTCGCAGATATGGGCGGGACAATTACCGAGCCAACAGCGCCGACAAAAGAAAACACTGTTTTCGGCGGTTGGTATCAAGATGCAGGATTAAACGATGTCTGGGATTTCGTTGCTGATCCTGTTTCAAGGGATATTGAATTATATGCGAAATGGGTTGAAGACGCAGGTACTGCGCCAATGATTACGACGAAATCACTTGCGGATGGCAAGGTAGGACAACCTTATTCGGCAGTTCTTACCACTGACAGCGATAAGCCGATCAAATGGGCTGTTGTAGATGGTCAATTGCCATCAGGATTGAGTTTGGAGGAAGATGCAGGTGTTATCTCGGGTACACCGGATCAATGGGGTCAATTTACATTTAAAGTTCAAGCTAACAATGAGACAGGCAGTGACTCGAAATCGTTCAATATAGTGATCACTGAAGATGTCTCAGTTGACACAGCTCCGGAGATTATCACTAAGACTTTGCCGAGTGGCAAAGTTGGACAACCGTATACGGTAACATTAGCGGTATACGGCAGCGAACCGATTACTTGGAAGGTCCAGGGAGGAGATTTGCCAGTAGATTTGAACCTAGATGAAGCAACAGGCGTTATCTCGGGTACGCCTCAAGAGGCAGGATATTACGAATTCACTGTTGGCGCAACGAATGATTTTGGTATAGATAAGCGAGTATTGAGCATCGAGATTAATGAGGATAAGCCAGTGGAAACAGCTCCGGAGATTATCACTAAGAATCTGCCAAGCGGCAAAGTTGGAGAACCTTATACGGTAACATTAGCGGTATACGGCGACGAACCGATTACCTGGACAGTGAGAGATAATTATTTACCTGCAGGGTTGAAATTAGAAGGAGCTACGGGTGTTATTTCAGGGGTGCCTAATGAAGCGGGAACATACAAATTCACTGTTACGGCTTCTAACCATGCTGGCATGGATACGATAGAGTTAACTATCGTAATTACTGCAAATAATAACGGCGGAGGATCAGGTGGCCAAATCAGCACGCCGACTCCTTCTCCAGAATCACCGGTAGCAGATCTTATTGATGCTACAATCAAAGAGCAGCTGATGAAAGGCAATTCCATTGCATTGACGATGTCAGCCGGAAAAGATGAGCTTGAGATTCAAAACGATACGATCGGTGCGATTATTAAAGCCAACAAACCGCTAACCGTTACGAATGACACCGTATCTGTTGAATTGTCCCCTGAATTGTTGAAGCAGTTGAATACAGGCAAGAGTATGAAGGTTGTCATTAAACCTGTAAATGATAGAGACGGAGTTATAGGGCGGGGATATGAGTTGAAGATCTTCGCAGATGGCCGGGAAGTAACGGATTATACAGGGCTTATACCCGTAACCTTCGATCTGACAAAAGAGAAGTTGTCGACTAACGATATTAGCATGTTATGCGGTGTCATGCTTCGATTGGACGGTAACATGGAACGCTTAGGCGGCAAATATGACCATAAGACAGGTAAATTTACCTTCACGGCAAAAGGACTAGGCTATATCTTTGTTACAACCAAGCCTGAACCTGTGAAATTAGAACTTACTCTAGGTAAGAAAGGGTATAAATTAAACGGAATCGAAATGAGTATGGACGTTGCATCAATGGTAGTTAAAGGCAGAACGTTAGTGCCACTGCGCTTCGTTGCTGAGAGCTTAGGAGCAAATGTAAGCTGGGATAACATTACGAAAACCGTAATGATTACCTTGGAAGGTCAGACTTTGTCCATTGTGATCGGTGAACTTACACCAGGAATGGATGTTGCAGCTGAACTTGTAAACGGACGTACTATGCTCCCATTACGCTTCATTGCTGAGTATTTTGGTGCAGATGTATTCTTCAATAATACTACGAAATCTATTAGTATCATGAAGTAGTATTCGTTAGTATTCGCTAACAATAGCAGCTACACACGAAACCCTCTAACATGCACTGCAGCGTCTCATAAAGATTCGTTTCGAGGACGTTGAAAAGGCAATCGCTGAATAATTATGAATATTTCATTTTCAGTTATCATCAAAAAATCTTGATGATAACTGAAGTGCACCCCTTAGAAAAGATATTGGATAAACCCCCTGGTTTGTCCGATGAAATTCTAGGGGGTGTATTTTTATGGCGATTAAAGGATAGAAGTCTAAGACATACTCAAATGAGATCAAAATAGAGGCCATTCGTTTACTAACGAACCCCGAGAAGTTACATTCTGCTCTTTTAGACAAACAAATCCTGACAGATTCATATCCGCCAGGATTTGTTCAATTAAGAGCTGTAAACCTCAAAATCGAATATCGAATATCCGTATACTGTCTCTCTAGTAGTACAGAGCACTCTGACGTAACGTCCGCTATTTGCGGTAAATGTAATATCGTCAATAGAACCATTACCGGTCGTTGTTACGTAAGTATCCGTCCATGTTGTTGCATCGTTAGACACCTGAACTTTGTAGCCTTTAGCGTAAGCGTCTTCCCAATTCAACTTGACGCGGTTTACGCTTTGGGTTGTGCCCAGATCGACGTAAATCCATTCATTGTTGCTTCCTTCGATGCTCGCCCAACGGGTAGTAGAGTTGCCGTCGGTTGCCTTGGAAGCTTCAAATCCTACACCTTCGATAGAACTGGCTACCGCTGTCTTGCCCAGCGCAAGGTTGATACCGGCAGCAGGAGTTGAACTTGTAGTTGCTGATGCGGTATTACTGTTAGCAGACAGGTTGCCTGCGGCATCGACAGCTTTTACCATATAGCTGTAAGCTGTCGATGCGGTAAGTCCGGTATCGCTGAAGGATGTGTCTGAAGGCGCTCCTACTTCCACTCCGTCACGGAATACCCGGTAGCCTGTTACACCGACATTATCGGTAGAAGCAGTCCAACTCAGATTAATTTGGCTGCTTGAAGCTGCTGTTGCGGTCAGATTCGTTGGATCCGAGGGAGCTTGAGTATCCGCTGCACTGTAGGTAGGCTTCCACCAGTTCCCCGAGATGAACAGTAGGTTCAGCATGTTAAAGGAGTCGCTGAAGTAACTTTCCTTTTTGTTCTTCATCCAGTCCCATCCTGCATTGACCCAAGCTTGATGCGTGCTGGTAGTCGTCGCTGCGGAGATAAAAGGCGCTACGAATACCGCTGTCGCATAAGTACCGCGATTCGAACCGTTCAGTTGGTAACCGTCCTTCACATTGTTCGGATTGTTGCCTGTTTTTCCTTTGATCCATACTACCATTTTATTAGCGATATCCTTACCACGGGTGTCTCCGTACAAAGCGTAATCCATTACGATACGAAGTGGTACACGGCTTGCATTGTAGTTGTATTCATTTGTTTCAGGGAACTCTTCCAAATAGTTTGGAGGGGCCGGCTTAGGCGGGTTGCCTACCACAAAGTCCGAAATCAGACCTGTGCTAGACGAATAAGCTGCTGTAAATTGGCTGTATACGTTATACAGATTGTTGATGACATTTAGCCAAATTGAATCTCCAGTAACTTCATTGAAAGCCCGTAGATGACTGAGCATCCAGTCGGAGGGACGCGTATTCAAGGCGCTCTTCGTATCCCAGTCACCAAGGTTCAGCCTGTTGTTAGTTGTCACATTGCTAAGCTTAATAGCGCCAATCATCTTTTTGGCTTCAGCCAAATAATTGATCGTTCCAGTCGAGCCCCATTGGCGATCAGCTAGAATAAGGGAGTAAGCGATATCGAGGTCCCCATCTGTTGCTGAACCGAAGTGCCCTTGAGCCCCAGTACTATCTGCTATTACCCATCCCATCAGGTTCGGATTATTAGAGCTCTTGAACGCTCTAGCCGTTTTGAACAAACCGTCATAGATTGTTCTGGAATTCGTATCGTATCCAGCCATTAGCACGGTAATAACCATACCGTATCCTTGGCCTTCCGATGTGCCGAGAGGATCGAAGCCGTCCGCTTCGCCAGTAATATCACCTTTTACATAGTACCCTCCGGGCAGCGAGGACAAGTTGTTTTTAAGATAAGTAGCCTTCCAATAGTCATAGTAGGAAGATACAGAACTGTTCATCGAGGATTGACTGACGTGGTTTGGTTTAATGATACCCGGATAGCTGACTTGTTGAGGAAACGGTTTCAATTCACCCGCTCCATGAGCTTTCCGTTGAAGCGGTGCAGGGGCGGCTAATGTCGCTAGAAGCATAACCGCCGAAAGCATGACAAGTAACATCACTTTCATTGTGCCTGAGGTCGATTTCAATGAGTACACAAAAATTCCTCCTTTAGTGATGGTTAGTTTAATTAACGTCAATGAATCCTCCTTCCCTTTAGACTGATCTCCAAAGTAAACCGCTTAATAATAAGTGCTATTCACACCTATAAAGTTTAAGCGCTTTAACTTTAGGGCGGAAGTGACATTTTACATATATGCTGAAGAGATTTGAAGGTACGCGCTTCAATAGGAAATCATCGCATCCTCAACGTCACTTTTCACCTACAGGTTACAAATCACTAGCCAAACAGCATTACTTTATTCACACAAATGTAACACAACTATTTTCGTCGTGTCTAGGTGCTTTAAAATAAATTAAAAAGTAATGTTCATAAAGTAAAAGCGTTTATACTAAAGAGATTATAGCAAACAACATGGTCATACTGGATTAGATGGCACGAGGAACATTCTGAAATCATCCAAAAAGAAAAAGAATTATTCATACGGTTTCATAGCATAGTCAGAAAAATGAGCATCAGTCCATCGGTGAACAGACTGGCGCTGGATACGATCAGGACATCAATAGAGGCTGTTAATCTCTTGGCATAAATGGCGGTAATTGAGAAGATAAAAGCCGCCACAATTTTAAATCCTTCACCCTTGAAGGAAAGGAATAACTCTAGCAGATTACTCTGGAATTTGAGCTGATTACATTGATAAAGCCGAGCAGGCAGCCGTTGAATTTATTTTTGCTCAACCTCATGCTGGCTCAGCGCTCCTTATCTGAATGACCGCATACAGTGAAATGGAGAATTCACAAAGATGTTCCAATTGTCTATTACATGTAGCCTAAGTTCGCGAAATAGCGTAGTGACAAAGGATTCACAAAAATGGTTGTTTTTACCTTGTTATACATTGTACAATGTGTAACGAGCCTGGTGTTCATTAAGGTGATCATTTATCAAACTAATAAAAAACCTGGCATTACCAATGCCTACAATAATGAGCCTTACTGGGACAAGGAAGAAAAGCAATCCCGTGCCAAGGTTGTTCAGTTAGCCATGGATATGGGATATCAGGAGGCGAATGCCGACGATACCATTCATATCAGCGAACAAAACGCGGTGACTATTAACGAGCGATTTGCCGAAAATTGCAATATATATGTTTGTGGGGTTTGCTTATGGTGAAGAGAATAAAACTTCGTACGCTGTTTATAGGAGGGTGCATTACCCTCTTTTTTCTTGTTTTACTCGGCAGAGTGTTCTGGATTCAGGTGCTGGATCGTGATTTCTGGCAAACCAAGGCCGCAAAGCAATGGGCCCATACTTCGGTGTTTAAAGCGGTGCGTGGCACGATCGAGGACCGCAACGGCAGGATGCTGGCTAGCGATGTGCCGGCCTACACGGTAGTGGTCAATCCGGAAGCGATTAACGCTCTCAGTATCGGGGGAGAAGTTATCACCGGCCTACATGAACTGCTCGGCAAGCCTGAGGATGAGCTTAAGGCGCTCGTGGAAGCCAAAGACGAGAACGGAAAGTATCTGAAGAACCGGGAGATCCGTAATGAAGGCTGGAAAATAGACCAGGAGCTGCGCGACAAGGTCAACGAGTTCATTGAGAAACTGAAGGATGAACATGACACTCTGGAGACTGGCGTTGGCCTGATTAGGGAGCAGAAGCGCTATTATCCGCAACAAACACTGGCCGCACATATTTTGGGTTATACGGACCGCGATGGCAACGCGGTGATGGGGTTCGAAAAGTATTTTGACAAGCAGCTTAAGGGTGCGGATGGTAAGCTATTCTACCAGAGCGACGCCAAAGGCATCAAGCTGCCTGACTCGGAGGACACTTACCAGCCGGAGGTCAATGGAAGTACTTTCAAGCTGACGATTGATAGCACAATCCAGTATTATATCGAGCAGGCAATGCAGAAGGCCTATGAAGAATATAAACCCAAGAGTATTACGGTAATTGCCGCGGATCCCAGCACCATGGAGATATTGGGGCTAGCGAATATGCCAACCTTTAACCCGAATGAGTTCTGGAAATATGCCTCTGATCCAGGGGTATTCTTCAACCATGCCATCAAAACAAGATTTGAACCAGGCTCCACGTTCAAAATTGTACCTCTTGCCGGAGCGGTGGAGGAGAATTTGTTCGATTCGGACGCAACCTTCATGTCCGGTTCTATCCGCATCAAGGGGTACGGCAAGCCGCTGTATGACCAGAAGAGAAGCGGTTATGGCGAAATCTCCTTCCTGGAAGGCGTGAAGCGGTCAAGTAACGTAGCCTTCGTCAAGCTTGGCTATGAAATGCTCGGTCCGGAAAGGCTGCTGCAATACGTGGATGATTTCGGATTTAACGATCTTACCGGTATTGACCTGCCGGGCGAAATCAGCGGAATCGTCAATCCGACTCCGAATAATGCTTCAGAGAACGCGACGATTGCATTCGGGCACGGCAAAGTGCTTGTTACTCCGATTCAGCAGCTTACCGCCATCTCGGCCATCGCCAACGGCGGAAAACTGATGGTGCCACACGTGGTCAAGGCGACCACCGATCCGAATACCGGCAAGACTACCGTAACCCAGCCCCAGGTGGTACGCCAGGTTATTTCCGAGGAAAGCGCCAGGGAAACCAGCAGCTATCTGGAGCAGGTCGTTGCAGACCTGGTCCATGGAACCGGCCGCCATGCATATATTGAAGGCTATAGTGTAGCAGGTAAGACCGGTACGGCGATTAAACCCGACGGTAAGGGAGGGTATGACCGCGATAAGGTGCACTCGTCCTTCCTCGGATACGCACCGGCTAATAATCCGAAGATTGTGGTCTATGTCGGCATTGACGAGCCTGCTAATGCTGCTGGCGGTGGTGCTGCGGCGGGGCCGGTGTTTAAAGAGATCGTATCCGAAGCATTGTCATATATGGGTGTGCCAAAAGTTAAATCGGGCGATGGAGGCAGTGTTTCCATATCCGTCAAGAATGCACCATCCGCGCAGCGCTCCGCACCCGATCTAACCGACAAAAATGATGCAGGCGGCCAGAAAATTGCTGATTGATTAGGGCTTTTATTTTGAAACGGTCGGAGGCTCAATATCTGGACTATGGATTGGTGTCGGTGAACAATAACATAGTCCCATTAGAATCCGCGCCTGGCGCGGTTTTTCTGTTTTATGAGATCAAGTTTTTGTCCATTGCTTAAGACAAGAACTTGATCTCATTGCCGATTTCATGAGCATCTAAACAAATATTTTTTAGATTGTGTTAATCTGTCTAATAGTGAATTCAATTTAGAGCGAGGGATGTTACTTGAAAAGAAACGTATTATACATTGAAGATAATGAGAAAATAGGCAGCTTTCTAAAAGAAGAATTGGAACAGCGGGGATTTTCAGTTCAGTGGCTGCTTTCTGGTGAAGGAGCTGAAAAAGAAGTAAATCAGCATGAAATCGTTATTTTGGATATCATGTTACCCGGTTTAGACGGATTTACTGTGGGGAAAAGATTAAAAAAGGCAGCTCCTGCTGTTCCTATTTTGCTGTTAACAGCTCGAACATCGATAGATGATAAGGTAGAAGGTTTACAATTTGCTGATGACTATTTAACGAAACCATTCCATACGGATGAATTAGTTGCAAGATTAGAAGTACTAATCCGTCGAAGTGGCGGAACACATTCCGAACGCATTTCATTAGGAAATTATATTGAAGTAGATTCAGAAGGCCAAATGGTATTTGACAAACGCACAGGAGAAGAAATTATATTAACAGCGAAGCAACATCATATTTTAATGTACTTCTTACGCCACCCTAATCAAGTTTTACCAAAAGAACAAATCTATGAAGCCATCTGGGAAGAAACATATATAACTGGCGATAAAACACTAATGGTACATATCCATCGACTGCGTCAAAAGTTGGAACGTCATCCAGATTCCCCAGAGATTATTGAAACGTTGAAGGGAATAGGCTATCGGGTGAAACTATGAAACAGACTAAATCATTATTTCGTCATTTTCTAAAAGGACATTTTCTATTTATCTTTTTGCCTCCAATTATACTTATTTTCTTATCTGCGTTCATTGAATCTCCTATTAATGGAGAAGAGCTGAATGCATTAAATCTATTTTACGTTGTACTACTTTTGTTTGGTTTTATTATTGTCGCATTTGTTGTAATATCTTGGATTTTCTTCTTAAGACTTCGTAAACGTCTCACCCGCTTACAGGAAGCCATGTCATTTTCAGCTAATCATAACTCATTTCCTAGACCAATATCTGTTCAAAGTGATCGTATGGATGAAATAGACCAGTTAGGCAATTCTTTTAATTGGATGATTCAGCAGCTTGAAGACAGCCGCAAGCGAGAACATGAAGAGGAATTGTTACGACATCGACTCATAGCGAATTTATCTCACGACTTACGAACGCCACTTACCATTTTGAGAGGACATGTCACCCGATTAAATAAAGAATCAATGAGTCTAGAAGGACAAAATTCATTAACAGAAATGAATCATACGATTACAAGAGTGGGGGATCTAATGGATGATTTACTTTCCTATACATTGCTTACATCAGGGAAACATCCTTTTAGGCCCACTTCAACAGATATTGGACGTTTAGTAAGAGCATCTGTTGCTGCGTGGTATCCTGTATTTGAAGAAATAGAAATCCAGATCGAGGTTGATTTACCGACAGAGGCAACTTTTTATTGGGAAGCAGATCCTAAATGGATGACACGGGTTCTGGATAATTTATTTCAGAATATTCTTCGTCATGCAGCAGAGGGGAAATATGTAAATATTGTGGTTGATGTAGAAAAAGAACAAATCATTGTTGCAGACAGAGGTCCAGGTATGGATAACTCTTCCTATGAGCGTGGGGCGGGGATTGGTTTATCGACTTCAAATTATATGTTGAAAAAAATGAAGCTGAAAGCTGATTTCACATCAAATGATAGTGGCACAAGAGTAGCTATCGGAAGATCTTAACCTAAAGTTAACCCAGAAGTAAACAGCATGATAACCGAGTTGTAACTTTGCTTCTTTATAATTAGAACCATAACAGAAAGGAAGTGTTATGGTTGCTTACAATTAATAACTTAGTCAAACATCGCGGAACTAGGGAAATCTTATCGGGTATCAGTTTTAAAGCTAGACCAGGTAGAGTAACTGGTTTTTTAGGTCCAAACGGGGCAGGTAAAAGTTCTACACTTCGCATCCTGCTTGGATTAGACCGCGCTACCTCAGGGAGCGCACTCATTAATGGAAAGCCATTCGCAGAATTACATAATCCTCTAGCAACAGTAGGTGCCGCACTTGATGGCTTTGGAGCTCATCGTATGCGAACAGGACGGGCACACTTGCGTTGGATTGCACGTGCTGCAGGATTGTCTAACTCACGTGTCGAGGAAGTTCTGGAAATAGTAGGTCTTACTAATGCCGCTGGGAAAAGAGTTGGGCAGTATTCTCTTGGTATGGGGAGAAGACTGGGAATAGCAGCTGCGCTACTTGGTGATCCAAAAATATTGATTTTAGATGAACCCGTAAATGGGCTCGACCCAGAAGGAATTCGGTGGATTCGGACATTTTTACGTGAACGTGCTGAATCTGGAAATACAGTGTTATTATCCAGTCATCTAATGGGAGAGCTTGCAGAGACGGTTGATGATGTGGTGATTATTAAGCATGGAACCATCGTTGCAGATGGAACATTGGATGAAGTAATAGGTAACCATTCCACGCTGGAGGAAGCCTTTTTTGCCCTGACATCTGAAAATACAGGTGATGTTGTATGAGAGCATTTAACGCGGAACTATCTAAATTGTTCTCCTTACCGGGTATTTGGCTTGCTTTTCTCATTGGAGCGTTTGCACCAGCGCTTATTGCTGCCTTGGACAGCATAGCACAAAAAGAGGAGATTATAGCTGGAGTTAGCACACGGCTATCAGAAGTTGGCTATATCGGGTTAGCTCTTGGTGTGCAAGGCGTTATTATTCTTGGTGTGCTTGCTGTCAGCAGTGAGTATTTGACAGAGAGCAGTGAATCTGGTGGAGGACAACAGATAACAACGAGTTTAACTGTTATTTCATCCCGGTTTCATTTTTTACTGGCAAAAGCAGGTGCTGTGACTGTGATCAGCATACTGCTTTGTATTGTTGCTATTATGACAACTGTGTCAGCAACGTATCTTATCCTTGGTGAATATGCCCCCGCATTTGAATGGTCCAGACTTATCGGTGTAGTTTGTTACTGGACATTCACTGCTCTTTTAGCACTTGGAATTACTTTTGTAACTAAGAATGGCATCCTCCCGCTTGCTGTGCTCATAATAAATTCATCCGTTGTATCATTTAGTGTCCTGTTGTATAGGGTTACAAAGTTGGCGTTTTACTTACCAGATAGGGCTGGCGCTGAAATGTTTATGTTTACGGACAACACGTCCACAGACACTTTATTCGATGGGTTTCACACCCCCTTCACAGGCGGTTTAGTCATGTTTGCCTGGGTAGTCGTTTTTTTCATTGTTGCAGCTGTTGTATTCAATAGGAGGGATGTTGCAGCATGAGTGTCTCATCTAGTAGAAAGTTAACACAAATCCTTGGTGCTGAACTGGATAAATTAGTTACATTACCATTGATATGGTTCACTCTTATGGGTACATTCATTCTAAATTTAGTTTTAGCCGCAGCTTTTACTTCTGTTGGTGTACAAGGGGCAACAGGTACGCAAAATATACTGAATATAGGACTTGCTTCTATGGGATATCTTCAAGCAGGGTTCATTATTCTTGGAATCTTAGCTACTTGTTCGGAGTATACTGGTGGACAGATTCGATCTACTTTAATTACGATACCTTGGCGTGGGTTTCAATTATCCACGAAGCATTTGGCATTGGCGATTATAACCATTCCTGTGGCGTTTATTATTGCTGCATCTGGTGTACTTTATACTTTTATTATGATGAGAGACTCAACAGTAGTGATAGAAATAGACACAATGATAACAACATTAATAGGTGCAACGGGCTATCTAACATTAACCACACTTCTCAGTTCAGCTGTAGGTGCTTTATTAAGACGAACCACTCCTGCTTTAGTGGTACTGCTTGGTTACTATTTCATTGTCAGTCCATTGACGAGAGTTTTTCTACCTAGTAATAAAAATTTTTTAAATTATTTTCCGGATACGGCAGGATCTTATATGTATATGCCGTCTTCCTCTGATGAAATAAGTGTCCTTACACCAATGCAAGGGACAGGTATTTCAATGTTATGGACACTGAGCTTTATTACAGTAGCTATTGTATTTTACCGTAAACGAGATGCCTAGTTTTTTAAATAATTATATCTTAGTCAACTAACGGGGCAGGATTGTCGAAGAAGTAAAGGAGGAGTTTCTGATAGAATTCAAAGTAAATAAAAATTATATTTGGGTATATTTCATAATATTTTACGCCCTATGGTGTATCAGAGAATTATGGTTGGTTCAATATTTAGATTTGATGGAACCCGTTCCAAGAGCTATAACATCAGCCACTATTAAAATAGTTATTTGGGTCATTCCTGTTATTTTATTAGTTATAATTATGGAGAAAAGTAAACCATTTTCCTATTTACAGTTACATCATAATTTTAGAAAAAGTCTAAAATGGACAGGTTGGGTATCCTTAGCCTTGATATTATTCTATTTTGTAATAAATCTTATCGTTTTAAATAATAATATCGATTTTCAAATAGGATTTAACGGATGGCTTAATACTATTCTATTGGTTGGTATTACTGAGGAAATTGTCTTTAGAGGTTTTTTATTAAGAAAGCTTATGGATTCTTTTAGATTCTGGATAGCAAATACAGTTACAGCTTTACTCTTTGTATCGATTCATTTTCCTATTTGGTTTTATAAAGGTCTGTTTGAATTCCCTTATATTCTAAGTTCCATATTAACAGTTTTTGTGTTGGGTATTATATTTGGGTTTGTATATAAGAAAAGTAATTCTCTTTGGTCAGTAATTATTATTCATTCTTTGTATAATTTATTAGTGTTACTCTTCTACTAGCGGGTGCTTTAGTTGAATAAGACTATACTACGACGACGATTAAACATAGATTCGGATTCAATTTTACAAACAAATCATTTAATAAGCGTTTAAGTGACTAAAATGTCACTTCAATGTCACTTTAATGTCATTTTGGGAAGATACACTAAACCCATCGATGAATTATTAAAGGAGATATTATGGAAGTGAAATTACGGAAACTCCTCTTTGTAGGAACAATTTTGTACACGCTGTTGATATTATATTTTATGTTTTTTGCTTTCAGTAGATTAGATCATTGGAACAGCGATTATGGATACACATTTATACTTGTTCCAGAAGGAGTTCCACTTCGATTTCCAGAACTAACTTTTTCATGGGTATACAACTTTGGAAACATTGCTGCCTTTATCCCTTTTGGAGTAGTAATTCCTCTGTTGTATCGTTCCAGTTTTGGGAAGTTCATATCCTTTTTTGTCTTGACGATTCTCGTTCTGGAAACGATGCAGGCTTTAACTCATCTTGGCAGCTTTGATGTAGATGATGTTATATCCAATACATTAGGTGCAGCGATAGGATTTATCGCCTATAAAGTTGGATGTTCTTCAAAAATTTCTTATAAAAAGCTTATTGCTTCAGCCCTATCTATCGGTGTTCTTCTTTTTGGAGTAATCGTGATCTCGGAAACCATCAATTATGTTGTAGCGAAAAGAGAAAGCCCAATTCAAGCATTACACGATGTGAAAGAAATGAATGGAACCATGCCTATGACTGAAAATCTTCCAAGTTTCACCGTGGCAGGCAAGAAAATAGAACCCAAAATGAACGTGTATTACAGTGAAGGAGATAAAAGAAAATCGTACACCTACATCTTGGGTAACAAAAAAGATGTGACGTTTTATTCTTATTTTGGCATTCCAGACAAGGGAGATTCCAAGGGAGAACTCACTATATTGGTAGATGGAAACCAAAGAGTTCATTATCAGTACAATGAACAATATAATAATGGAGCAGAACCTTTAAATATACCATTTTATGACAAGGTGAACGAAATTACGATTATCGTTTCCGGGAACGCTAAACTATGGGACGTTGGATTCAGTGAAATGAAGCATTGGTGGGAGTGAAGAACAAACACGCAACATATAGAAACCACGATAATCGCGGCAAGGCTGTCAAGAAAGTCTCGACAGCTTTTTTTTATATCATAATCATTTAATACAGTACCGCGTTAATGTTTCCGAATGATTGTCTAATACGTTTCGTTGCGTCCGCTCGTGATACGTCCCGGACCACCTAAGAGTATGAGAATACACCAAGCTGGACGCGATTCAGGGCTTAGGTATATTTTCGTTAAAATGTTGGCGGGTCCCCAGCTATACTACAAAATTGGCTTCAAGCAATATATGACCAGGGCAAGAAACATAATAATTAAAATGAACAAAGGGAGTTGTGAAAATGAAATCTTGCTAAAACATCTAAGGTCGGATGTCGTTTGGTTTACTTCTCCAAATAAAAAGGATCATGTTGTTGATACTTTTGTTTTAAGAACATTGAATGCTGTATATAAAAATAGCTCCAAAGATGTTTCTATGCATATTCGTGAGATGTGAGTGACTTTTTTAAGATTTGATGTTCATTCCAAAAATTGGAGATAAGAAGTTGGACTATTTGATGGCGATTTTAGCTTTTGACGATTTATCAAGGTTCCAACTTTTTATATAAAGGAGGGAGAGCGCACTCGACAAATGGGAGAACAGCCTGATACGCAATGTCCACAGAATATTGTCCGAAGGCTACCGATTGAAGGGAATCGTCAAATAGGGTTACACGCATGTTCCGTTACGGCCAATTCGTCGCAACCAGCCTCCAATTATGTCCCGGCCAATGTTGTGGACGGCGCCCCTGCGCCGCAGTGGTTTGAGGACAGTGGAGACACCCCCGACTGGGAAAGACAGGCTGTTTCCTTGGCGTCTGCCGCCGGAATCATTGAGGTGCGTCTGCCGCGGGACCATTTCATGCCAGACGATAAAGCTACGTGGCGGATGTGGTGACGGTACTGCTGAGAATGTTGAATCTTAGGGAGTTGAATCGATTATGAAAGCTTTAATTATTTCGGATATTCACAGCAACGTCAAAGCGCTGGAATCGATCCGCAAGGCAGAATCCGACTGTGACGTGATTTATTGCGCGGGAGATCTTGTAGACTACGGGCCTTTCCCGCGGGAAGTTATCGAATGGGTGCATAAGAACGATGCGAATTGTGTTCGCGGTAACCATGACGACATTATTATCGACCTGTACCGAAACGGCAATAGCGGTCACGATGTGGCGGAGGATGAGATCAAGTGGGCGCATTACAATGCAAGGCTGCTCGGCGAAGCGGAAATTTCCTTCCTCGAAAGCATACCGGTCTACCGCACATTCGAGATGGACGGCTATAGCTATACAATGCAACATCTGTACGAAAACTATTTGACGATTGATAGCTTGCCCAAGTACGATGCTTTCTGGGCGGAACGCAACGTCAGGACAATTGGGGCCAAAGAAGATCGCCGCATTATTTTCGGACATACACATCGCAGATGCATTCATTATTTGAGTGACGACAGTTTGTGGCTGAATCCAGGAAGCGTGTCCTACCGCCGTCGCGACGATCCATCGAAAGAAGCTCACTATTTCACGATTAGTGATGGCAAAATAGCGATGAAAAGTCTTGTCTATGACCGCACGCCTTTGCTCGAAGCGGCACAAAAGTTGCTGTTGAAAGAAGAAGAGATGAAGGTTGCGTACTTCTTTTTCGGGTAAGCGGGCGGCAGAGCAGGCAACAACAATGGGGACGTATCCACGATTTGGTGTCGGGATACGTCCTTTCTCATTTATTGTACACCGGCAGGTTGCGATTTACAGCTGGCAAGGCGGTAATTCCCGCTCATTTTGTGCCTCAGTTTACATTTTTATGATTGCTTCATTTTTTTACACTATGGCATGGGAAACATATCTTTCATAATAGAGGTTGTGAAGTTGCGGATATGATCCTGAAGAGGCTGCGGTTCATATCCGCCTATTCTATAGGAAGCAGGTGGGAAAATGACTACTATTTATTGGGTATCGAGTAGCGACGAATTGGCGGCAGCCATTGGCCGGGCAGAACCTGGTTCTTCGATCTTGTTGGCAGACGGCGTTTACGAACGGAATGAAGATTATATTATTGATGGCAAAGTAGGATCGGACACCGCAATATTAAGCATTCGCGCTGTAAATAAAGGAAAAGCGACGATCGCTGGAGAATCAAGTATACGCATCTTGAACTCTGCTTATGTAGAGGTATGGGGACTGCATTTCCAGGTCGGGCAGCGCGAATCTATCATTCTGGACGGTTCGCGGCATGTGAGGATTGCGCGGAATAGATTTGAGCCGCGACAGGTTGGGGCGGAGTATAGCCTGCTGTCAGTGCTGGGAAGCGGCAGCGGCTGGAACCGGATCGAACGCAACGAGTTCGGGCCAAAGGCCGACCTCGGACCGCTCGTTGTTTTTGATGGCGACGGTGAACAAATCTCGCAGCATGATGTCATTGAATATAATTATTTTCATCATATAGGCCCGCGTGTCGTCAATGGGCTTGAAGCGATCCGGCTCGGCCTGTCCGGCATCTCTCTCTCGAACGGCTATATTACCATTCAACACAACCTGTTTGAAAATTGCGACGGTGAGCCCGAGATTATTTCGGTAAAAAGCTGCTATAATACAGTCCGGTACAACACGTTCCTTAACTCCGCCGGCCAAGTGACAGCGCGTCACGGACATGGAAATCGCTTTCATAATAATGTATTTATCGGCGATGGCGTGAAGGAAGAAATGGGCGGATTTCGGATTTACGGCAACGACCATCACATTTTTGAAAACTATATGGAAAACTTGACGTTGGATGCGCTGCTCATTGACGGCGGTACATACGATGGCGGATCGGACGGCTATCCCGAGGCGCCGACGCAGGAGGAACTGAGGAAACATTGGCGCGTCTATCGAGCCAGCGTAGTGAATAATACGATTGTCAATTGTCGTCACGGCATTACGCTCGGCAAGCGGATTCCTTATGCGCCGGAGCAATGTGTAATCGCTTACAATCGAATATGCGGCAAAGAGCAGCCGGCCATCTATGAATACCGGCCGTCTCCGGCGGTTTGTATTAACAATCATAAAGCGGATGTCGCGGATATTCGTTGTCCGGCTATTCTGACAAGAATTGACGTCGGTCCCGACTCCAACTAAAACTAACATGGAGGAGAACCTATGGCCCAAACTCGAAACCGGTGGACAATCTATCTGAAGCAGCTCCGGCATAAAAATCGCAGTGTATACATGACCTGGATGCTTTCCTACGTCTCGGTGCTGCTCGTGCCCATTCTGATCAGCGGCGTTATATACGGCGCGACGCTGAACGTTGTAAAGGCTGAAATTAACCGTGCCAACCAATCTATTCTTCTTCAGATGGAGCAAGCCATAGATAGCCAGTTCAAAGGAATCGAGAATCTAAGCCTCGAGGTGAGCCTCAACAGGCGAATCGCAGCATTTATTTCGGCCGATACCAATCTGTCTGATTCGGACCACTACGATGTATACCAAATCGCTAATGATTTGCGCGTATACGAAATCGCTAACGATTTTCTTGAAGGTATTTATATTTACTACAAAAATAGCGATACGGTCATCGCCCGCAACAATCGTATGAACATAGAAGCGTTATACGACCATATTCGCCTTGAAGAGCATATGCCCTTCCAGTCGTTACGAGAATATTTTGACCAAGGGTACATTAAAGGCTACCACTCCGTTGTTGTGTCTGAAGAGAATGAGTGGCGGCCAACGGTCATGTATGCCCAAAATGTGAACTCAACAATCATGAATCAACCTGGAGCTGTCTTGCTGTTCATGATTGACCGCAGCAAGCTGCTAGAGCAAGCTTCGGCGCCTGAGAAAGGTACGATCTTTATTCTGGATAAAGACAACCGGTTCATTGCGTCTACGGGCGATTCGCTGTCGGAACCTGCTCTATTATACAGCGATATGTCGAAAGAATCGGGGCAACTTGAGATCGAGACTGACGGTCACCGGCTTGTTGCATCCTACACAACCTCATCCATTACGGGATGGAAATATGTGATGACGCTGCCGGCGAACGTATATCACCAGAAAATGAACGTGGTAGAGCAATTGACGATCGCCAGCATCTTGCTTTGCCTTATTGTTGGCGGTGGCGTGACGTATTGGCTACTCAAACGGAACTACCTGCCGATCCATGCGCTGATCCAGAGCTTGTCGTTCAAGGCGGGTTTTACCTTTGATCGCGGCTCCAATGAATACTCCTTTCTGGAGCAGGCGCTGAGCAGTACCTTCCATGAGAAGGAGGAGCTTCATTACAAGCTGAATCAGCATAACAATACACTCAGATCGCACTTTTTGCAGCGGCTGCTGAAGGGGCAACTCGACAGCCATATCCCGTTGCACGAATCGTTCTCAGCCTATGATCTGCGTTTCCCGCTGGGCGGATTTTCTGTTATTTTGCTGCGCATCGAGCACTTCGGCAAGTTCCATCGGAAGGATGAGGATCAGGTCCATAATAAGCGGTTGCTGCACTTCCTGATCGCCAACGTGGTCGAGGAGGTCGCACGAAAGTCAGTAAACGCCTATGCGGTAGAGCTAGACCAGGAGTTGCTAGCCTGCATCGTCAATCATCAGCTTGCATCGCCGACGGAACAGCGGGGGGAGCTGGGGCACATCGCGGAAGAAACGATGTCGTTCATCTCCAATCATGCTCATGTACAGTTGACCGCTGCCATCAGCGCGCAACAGGAGGGCGAATATGGCATCTTCCAGGCGTTCCAGGAAGCAATCGAGGCGATGGAATACCGAATCATTGTAGGTAGCGGGGGCATTATTCATTATGGGGACCTGAGCGGTAACGACAACCTAGGGGCTGCTCCAGGTGGTTATTTTTATCCGCTCAAGGTCGAGCAGCAATTGATCGTTATGGTTCGCGAAGGGCAGCTCGATAAGGCAAAAGCGTTCGTCGGGGAGATCATTCAGAAAAATGTGACGAAGGAGCCGTTTCCTTTTCATACTGCCAAATGTCTCATGTTTGATCTAATGGCTACGCTGCAAAAAGTAATCGGCGAAATCCGCATCGCGGGCAAGCCGGATATGCCTGACGGAGTGCGCGCCATCGAACGCCTGATGCAATGCCAGACGGTAGGGGAGATGCGCAGCCAGCTTTACGATATGCTAGAGCTTCTGTGCGGCTACGTTAATAATAACCGCGAATACTGCAGCAATCCGCTAATCGATAAGGTCATGAAATATGTCAACGAGTATTACCAGGACGAGAACCTGAACATTTCGATGATCGGGGAAGCCTTCTCCATGACGCCGTCGTATGTTTCCAAACTGTTCAAGGAACTTGCCGGCGAATCTCTGCTCGATTATATTAACAAGACGCGGCTGGTGCAGGCCAAATTGCTGCTTATCGGCGGGAAATATACGGTCAGCGAAATATCGCTGAAGGTTGGTTACAACGATGTGAATACCTTCCATCGTATATTCAAAAAATTTGAAGGGATAACGCCCGGGCGCTACAGGGAAGTCAAGTAGCTCTTGGGCTTTTCTTTTCAAGAAAAAGTGGCATACATGCGGTTTTGTTACCCTCATTTTTGAGAAATTGCAGTATATTTTAGGTTTTAACGATAGCTTGCGGCACCGGATTAACGATATGTTGAAAGCGTATTCACACCAATATATTCGAGACGAAAAGAACGGAGGGCACAATGGCGAAAAATCGCAACGTCAAGACTCATAAGAGGCTGCAGCTCACACTGGGGATCGCAATGGTACTTTCATTGTTGTTAACCGCATGCTCCAGTAATGGGGGCTCTGGAAACAAGGATAAGACAGAGCCGACTCAAAGCGCCGTCAGCAATAAGGGCGGCGATGGCGTAAGCAAAGGCAACGAGGGATCGGATATGCCGGTGTATCCGCTGGATACAAAAGATACTTTCTCATACTGGGCTCCAATCAACGGAAACCTGATTACATTTACAACGAATCTGGGGGAAGCGCCGATCGGGAAGGCGATTGCAGAAGCTACCGGCGTGAAAGTGAACTACATCCATCCGACCGAAAGTCAAGCTGAAGAGCAGTTTAATTTGTTGCTGGCTTCCAGCAAGCTGCCGGATGTGCTGGAGTACGACTGGAGTATTTATCCGGGTGGACCGGAAAAGGCGATTTCAGACGGGGTTATCGTACCGCTAAACGATTTGATCGACCAATATGCGCCTAACCTGAAGAAGATGCTGGAAGCTAATCCAGAGCTGGATAAAATGGTGAAGACCGACAGTGGCCAATATTACGTCTTCCCGATGGTGCGAAACGAGGAAGGATTAGTCTTCCGCGGACCAATGCTGCGCAAAGATTGGTTGGATGAGCTAGGGCTGCAATTGCCTGTAACGATAGACGATTGGCATAAGGTTCTGACGGCGTTCAAAGAGAAAAAAGGCGCCGTAGCACCGCTGACGGCGCTATACGCGAACAAAATGAATTTGCAGGACGCGTTCTTCGGCGCATACAAAACATCGCACGGCTTCTATATTGACGACCTAGGCAAAGTGAAATACGGTCCGTTAGATCCGCAATACAAGGATGTTATGACGCTGTTCCGCCAGTGGTATTCCGAAGGGCTGATTGATAAAGACTTCCCGATCGTCGAACGCGACACGCTGGATAAGCGGCTTCTGAACGGTGAGTCCGGCGCGACTGTTTTCCTGCTGGGCGGCGGCATGGGCAAATGGCTGGAGTCCGGTAAAGCCCAAAATCCGGCTTTTGATCTTGTAGCGGCTCCTTATCCGGTATTGAAAGCAGGCGAAAAACCGTTCACCGGACAGCGCGATTTCAAATATAACCCGAAAGCAAGCGCGGCAGTGACGACATCGGCGAAAGACCTGGAAACGATCGTAAAATGGCTGGACTTCGCATTTAGCGAGCAAGGAACCATGATGTACAACTTCGGCGTTGAAGGCGAAAGCTACACGATGGACAATGGCGTTCCGAACTTTACTGATATGATCGTAAAAAACGATAAGTACACTTCACAGCAGATGTTGGCGCAGTATACGGTTCCGAACGGTCCATTTCCGATGCATGAGCAAAAAACGACCAATACGTTCCCACAACAGGACGAGGCGGTCCAGATTTGGTCGGAGACCGATGCGGCGAAACATATTTTGCCCGCGTTCATTACGCCTACTGTAGATGAGAGCAAGAAGGTAGCGCAGACGATGACGGCAATCAACACGTATCTGGAAGAAATGTTCATCAAATTTGTAATGGGCAACGAGCCGCTCGACAAGTTCGACAGCTTTGTGAAGCAGCTGGAAGATATGGGGATTCGTGATGTAATCGACATCTATCAAGGCGCTTTGGATCGCTACAACAACAGATAACTCCATGTATCGTCCCACGGCTGGCTGCAGGCTGCCGTGGGGCAAGGGAATGGTGCAGCCAGCCCCTGCTGATAATTCTGGATTTGGATAGGAGGAGTAGGAGATGGCTCAATTGAAGCTGGGACGCATCAAAGTCACGCATGCCGGTCGTCTGCCGCTTAATATTGCGAAAGACATGGTTAAGAACAAGTATTTGTACATGATGCTTACTCCTGTTTTGTTATATTTCATTATTTTTCATTATTTCCCGATGTACGGTTCGATTATTGCGTTCAAGGATTTTAACCCCCGGCTTGGAATCGGGGGCAGCGCGTGGGTAGGACTTGAGCATTTCAAAGACTTTTTTGGCGGGATGTATTTTTGGCGGGTGTTAAAAAACACTCTGATGATTAGCTTGTACGATCTCATTTTCGGTTTTCCCGCTCCGCTTATTCTCGCCTTGTTGCTTAATGAGGTGAAAAATGCACTGTTCAAGCGTTCGGTTCAGACGATTACTTATTTGCCGCATTTTATTTCGCTTGTCATTATTTGCGGCATGATCAAAGATTTTACGAGCAGTGACGGCGTCATTAACGATATTATCGCATTTTTCGGTGGTGAGAGGGTTACGATGCTGCTGGAGCCGTCATTTTTCCGGACAATCTTCGTTTCGTCGAATATATGGCAGCATATAGGCTGGGGTACAATTATTTATTTGGCCGCGCTGTCTGCGATCGATCTCGAGCAATATGAAGCTTGCAAGATCGACGGGGGTGGACGCTGGAAGCAGATGCTTCATATTACCCTACCCGGTCTGCTTCCCGTTTTCGTTATATTGCTCATCCTGAACATTGGCCGAATTATGAGCGTTGGCTTCGAGAAAGTTATTCTGTTGTACAACCCGACCACTTATGTGACAGGGGATGTCATTTCCTCGTATGTGTACCGGATCGGGCTTCAAGATTTTCAATTCAGTTTCAGCTCCGCTGTCGGATTGTTCAACTCCGTGATTAACTTCGCGCTTGTTATCGGCTCCAACTGGATAAGCCGGAAGTTGAACAATACGGGTTTGTGGTAGAGGAGGGTTCGCATGCGAGTAAGCTTGGGTGAACATATATTCCGGGTTTGCAATACGCTGTTTTTGTCCGCGCTCATGATTGTAACAGTGTACCCAATTCTATACGTGGCATTTGCTTCATTCAGCGAACCAGCGCTGATGATGGCGCATAAGGGCATTCTTTGGAAGCCGCTGGGCTTCTCGCTTGAAACATATGAGGCGGTATTCAGCAACCCGATGATCCTGCTCGGCTACCGCAACACATTATTTATTGTCATTGTAGGCGTGGCTCTCAATTTGCTGCTTACTTCTTTTGCCGCATACGCCTTGTCCAGAAAAACATTGCAATATCGCAAGCAGCTTACGTTGTTTATCGTATTTACCATGTTTTTCAGCGGTGGATTAATTCCGTTCTACTTGCTGGTCAGAGGGTTGGGCATTACGGACACACTGTGGGCGCTGATCCTGCCTACCGCAATAAGCGCATTTAACCTCATTATCATGCGAACATCGTTCGAGGCAGTGCCGGATGCGCTAGAAGAGTCGGCCAAGATCGACGGCGCCAATGACTTTGGCATTCTGTTCCGCATCTTCCTGCCGCTATGCAAGCCCGTGCTTGCAGTGGTAGGCCTGTATTACGGAGTAAGCCACTGGAACTCCTGGTTTAACGCCATGATCTTCCTTCAGGATCGGTCGCTGTATCCGTTGCAGTTGATCCTGCGAGAAATTTTGATTATTGGCGAGGCAAACTCCATGGCGGAAGGAGCCTCCCAAGATGAGATCATCATATTGGGCGAGACATTGAAATACGCCACGATTATGGTAGCAACCCTTCCGATTTTTCTGGTCTATCCGCTATTGCAAAAATATTTCGTGAAAGGCGCCTTGATCGGTGCCATTAAAGGTTAGGAGAAGGGGTGGACTTCAGAGATGAGCAATGAAAATGTGAAACTGAAACCATCCGAGCTGACGGCTTGGTGGGATAAAGTGAAGATTAAAGTTGATCATATGATCGAAGCGGGCTGGACAGAAGCGCCACATGTTTCGGCGGCGGGCAAATATGACCAGATCAAAGTGGATCAGTGGATTTCAGGCTTCTGGCCGGGCATTCTGTGGATTCTGTACGATATGACCGGCGAGCAACGTTATCGGGAGGAGGCGGAGCCTTGGGACGAACGCATGGAGCAATGTTACTTGCGGGACAACCATTTCCACCACGATGTTGGCTTTCAGTTCCTGCCGACATCGGTTATCCGCTACAAGCTGACCGGCGACCCGGACGCTCGGCGGCGCGGCCTGTTCGCCGCCAACTATCTGGCGGGCAGGTACAACCCGGCAGGACAGTTCATTCGAGCCTGGCCCCGCAACCAGACGGGTTGGTCGATCATCGATTCGATGATGAATTTGCCGCTTCTGTTCTGGGCGAGTGAAGAAAGCGATGATCCGCGCTTCAAGCATATTGCGGTCGCCCATGCAGATATGGTGCTTCGCTCATTCATCCGAGGCGACGGCTCGGTGCATCATATCGTTATCTTCGATCCGGAGACGGGCGAAGTGGAGCGTTATGACGGCGGACAGGGCTTCGCGCCGCAATCGTCCTGGTCGCGGGGCCAAGCTTGGGCGCTCTACGGGATGAGCTGCGCTTACCGCTATACGGGAGAAGCACGTTACTTGAATGCGGCGAAGGGGGTGGCACATTATTTCATCAGCGCGTTGGCGGAAGACGATGTGCCGCATTGGGATTTCCGTGCGGCGACCGACTTGACGGACGAGCCGCGCGACACCTCAGCGGCGAGCTGCGCAGCATCTGGCTTGATCGATATCGCGTCGCAGGTGGCTCCTGAGGAAGCCGCTTTATATCAGCGCGCGGCCACGCGCATTCTTCGCTCGCTGTCGAACAACTACAGTGCGCTCGACAAGCCGGAGTATGAAGGCATCCTGCTCGGTGCAACCGGTCATAAGCCAGTCAATACCAACATCAACGTATCGCTGATTTACGGCGATTACTATTATATTGAAGCTTTGGCGAAGAGCAAAGGCTGGAGCCAGAATGTTTTTTAAGCGGGATCAAAGGCCGTAATCACGAAGCCGGGAGGACAGGAAGCTCCTCCCGGCTTTCGTATTCTTGAGAGGAGGTGCCGGACGGAACGAAGGGAATGATTCAATAACCATCATTTCATAATGGAAAGGATGAAAATGAATTATGGGAACCAAAAGTATGACGTTCATTATTTTGATCTGTATGCTGGTTGCGTTAATACCAGGAACGGCAAGTGCGGCTGATACGAAGTTCACAATTGGCAGCTCCGACGTGACGGCGAGCGGAGATGACGGCAACGTTCCAGCCAACACGGTGGACGGCGATTTCTTAACACGTTGGTCGGCGAATGGCGACATGCAATGGATCCAGTACGATTTGGGCGTAAATCGCAAATTGTCTTTCATCAAAATTGCATTTCTGAATGGGTCAAGCCGCACTTCTACTTTTGATATTTTGACGTCAATGGACGGTTCCACCTTTACGACCGTCAGCAGCGGAGTTGTGAGCAGCCTTGTGGAAGGTCTGCAAACGTTCGATTTTCCGGATGTCGATTCTACCCGCTATGTGAGGATCGTTGGGCACGGCAATTCCTCCAACCTGTGGAACAGTTATTCTGAAGTTGAACTCTACGGCACCGCGAACGGATCTCCGCCAGGCGCAAGCAAGTTGGCGATTACCGTGCCACAACTTATGGCCAGCGGAGATGACGGCAATATCGTCGCATATACAATCGACGGCGATCTTAACACACGCTGGTCAGCGAGTGGCGAAGGGGAGTGGGTCCAATACGACCTTGGATCGAGCAAGCGGGTGGAATACGTGAAGATCGCCTTCACCAACGGGGCGGAGCGAACTTTCGCTTTTGATATCCAGACTTCATATGATGGCTACAACTTCAGTACAGTGCTTTCGGGAGCGGTCAGCAGTCTGAGCAACAGCTTGCAGACATTTGATTTTGCCGATGTTGCCCCCGTCCGCTACGTTCGTATTGTTGGCCATGGCAACTCGGTGAACGCCTGGAACAGCTTTGCCGAGGTCGAAATTTATGGTAGCGATTCAAGCGGCAGCGGTAGCGAAGGGACGGTCGTCGAAGTTAGCACTTCCACGCAGTTGGCTGCCGAGCTTGCAACCGCTACGGCGGGTAAAACGATTGTGTTGGCAAACGGCACGTATTCGCGTACAAGCCCGTTTGCTGTTCAAAACAAAAACGGCACTGTCAACGCGCCAATCGTCATTAAAGCGAAAAACCGCGGTCAGGCTATCATCTCGGGAGCGTCAGGCTTCCGCATCGAGAACTCCTCGCATGTGGTGCTTGACGGATTAAAGTTTACGAACACAAGCAATGGCGCAGTGGTGTTGGAAGGCTCGCACCATGCGCGGCTGACCCGTAATACATTTGCGCTTCCCAGCTCGGGGAGCGGCTTGATGTGGCTGCAAGTGCGGGGCACGAACAGCCATCATAACCGCATAGACCGGAACGACTTCGGACTGAAGAGCGACACCGAACCGCTGATCGCTTACGAAGGACAGGATGGCTCAGGGCAAATTTCGCAATACGATATTATCGAATACAACTATTTCCATGATGTAGGCCCATGGGTAGCTAACGGCAAAGAGACAATTCGTCTCGGCTTGTCGGGTCTTACGCTCTCCCACGGCTATAATACGATACAATACAATGTATTTCAGAATTGCGATGGAGAGCCGGAAATCATATCGGTCAAGAGCAGCAGCAATTCGGTGCGCTTCAATACATTCCGCACGTCCAAGGGCAGCCTGACGCTGCGGCATGGCCATAACAACAGCGTATATGGTAACTTCTTCCTCGGGGACGGTGTGGAGTCGGATCAGGAAGGCATCCGGATGTTCGGCAATGACCATAAGATTTATAACAACTACTTTGAGAATTTGACTGGCGAAGCAATCTACTTGCCTAACGGAGACTTCGACGGCGGTACTGGAGGCTCACCTCCAAATCCGACGGTCGAACAATTGCGCAAACAATGGAAAGTTTACCGGGCGCTTATCGTCAACAATACGATTGTAAACAGCAAAACCGGTATCGTCATCGGCTCGGGTAAAACGTATGCTCCGCAGGATTCCATCGTGGCGAACAATATCGTATACAACAACACCGGCACGCTTTATTACGAGGCGGCGACAACAAATACGCTGTTCCAAGGTAACATCGGGTTTGGCAGCACTATTAGCAACATATCGCGCAGCTCGGAGCAGATCCGAAATATCAATCCTCTGCTGACTGCGGTGAACGGCATTCAGAAACTGTCCGCGAGCAGCCCGGCAATTGATGCGGCTGTGGGAACATACGCGTTCGTGCTGGCGGATATGGAAAGTCAAATGCGGGCGACAGTAGATGTGGGGGCAGACGAATATTCCGGCACGCCTCTACTGAATCGCCCGCTAGCGGCCGACGATGTGGGGCTGAATACGCCTTAGGATCGATATATGTGCAAGCATGCCGGCGGTTGGCTCGCTGGCATGACTTTGTCGATCCATTGATATATGGAGCAGTCCTGTTATTCACTTCATTTGGAAGGATGGGAGACCATGTTTCACAGCAATTATGGAGCAGCGGGAAAAAACGAGGTGACTGTACATGCATACTAGCACAATGTTGCCGGCTCCACGTGGCGGCGGCTTCCGTATGGAAGGTTATTGGGTATGGTGCGGTTCCGTCGTGAAGGGTGAGGACGGCAAATTCCATATGTTTGCCTCGCGCTGGCCGAAGACACTGCCGATGCATCCCGGCTGGATGACGGCTTCAGAGATTGTCAGGGCAGACTCGGATACCCCCGAGGGACCGTACCGATTCTGCGAGGTGGTGCTTCCGGCGAGGGGAGCGGAATATTGGGATGGACGCTGCACGCACAACCCCCATATCGTCAAGCACAACAACAAATATTTGCTTTATTATACGGGTTCGACCCATCCGCTAAGCGATCCAGAGCCGCCCGGGAATTTCGGGTTAACCGATCCTCAATGCATCGTGGCACGGGCGAACAAACGGGTAGGTTTGGCTATAGCGGACAGCGTTTTGGGCCCGTGGCGCAGAGCGGACGAACCGATATTGCCAACACGTCCCGGCCGATTCGATAGCTTTCTGACCTCCAATCCGGCTCCGTGTGTCAGGGAGGACGGTTCCGTGCTGCTGATCTACAAGGCACGTCACTACGAAGGCAACCTTCATGGCGGCATGACGATTGGAGTTGCGTATGCGGATCACTACGAGGGGCTGTACCGGGTGCTGAGTGACGTGCCGGTGTTTCCTCCAGAGTCGTTCCATATCGAAGACCCTTTCATCTGGCAAACAAACGAAGGATTCAATTTGATTGCCAAAGATATGGAAGGGCATCTATGCGGAGAAAAATACGGCGGCATCTACGCCAAGTCGCCGGACGGACTGAAATGGAGCTTGCATGGGCAGCCGCAAGGCTATTCCCGGACGGTGCGTTGGGATGACGGCACGGTGCAGACGCTGGGCAATCTGGAGCGGCCGTTCCTGTTGTTCCAGAACGGCAAGCCGACTCATTTGTTCGCGGCCGTCTCGGACGGCAGTGATGGTTTTAAGGACGCTTCTGATACGTGGAACATGGTTATACCTTTGAAGCAATGATTCACTGGAGCTGTGGCAAATTATTATCGGATACGGTGATCAAGACTGCAGCTACAAGCTTAAATGCCATTACGTTGGGAGCTTCCCTTGGTGATTGGTTTATCTCTCAATGGGGGATACATCAGCTCATATGAAGTGGAATCATATTCGCTTTGCTTGCTTTCATGTTGATTATGATAAAAATTAAAGTTTTTAGTTCAAGAGCCACATAAGACCCTTTTTTGAAGCCCAACAGGCGCTACTATATCGGCAGCCTGTTGGGCTAGATGTATTGTCAAGCCAAGTGCGGGAGCGGACCTCCTTGGAACGCTGTTTTATCGAGTTAGTGCAATACACTTGTGCAGAGTATCTGTTTTAAAAAACTATAAGTGATTCCTTTTTAAGGTTAATGTAAGGTTCCTTTAAAACTCGTGTAAAGTAAGAGCTTTATACTAGTCTTTGTACATACTCGAGAATCTACGATCATGATTAGGAACTTATCATTAGGAGGAGCAACATGAATAAACTTAAACATTGGAATACTAAACTACCGAAGTGCATGATTGCCGGCAGTCTTGTTGTCGCATTAAGTACAGGCCCTGTTTTCGGGACGGGGATAGCGATGGCGGCGAAACCAACGATTCAGAACGATTCGTTGCTAGAAGCCGATGCGGCTGTTCATCAGCTTGCGCGCTATCAAGTAGACGCAAGGCTTGATGAGAAGAAGATGACAATTCACGGTACAGAAACTGTGACCTATCGAAACAACACGAAGGATACACTGGACAATATTGTATTTCACACCTTTGCAGATGCAAACCGTTCAAAGGAAACACAGTCGGGTATGTTCGAAAATTCAAATGAACGAATGGCAAAGGAAAATCCGGATAAGAAACCTGAAGATTTCCTGGGCGGCATTGACATTAACAATGTGAAGTCGTTAGGTCAACCCTTGAAGTTCGATAATACGAATCAGGCACTTAAGGTTGTATTGGGACAAGCATTGCAGCCCGGGCAATCTATCACACTGGAACTTGAATTCGACGTAAAAATTCCTTATGGCTCACAGCGGTTGTCCCATTACAAGAATATCATCAATGGCGCTCATTGGTTCCCTGTGCTTTCGGTCTATAACCCTGCAGATCATACATGGGACAAAACTCCTTACAGCACTACATTTGAATCCGATTATTATGATTCTGCGGATTATCAGGTAACCATGAATGTACCCGCCGATTACCAGATTTCCATGCCTGGAACACTGACCGTACAGGATGCCGAAGCAGGCCGCAAGATGGTAACGGCCACTGCGAATAATACGAGAGAATTTGTCTTCTTCACGAGTCCCGATTTTAAAGTAGAAAGTGTTACACGAGATGGTCTGACCATACAATACTATTACTTTGATAATCAGAAAGACAAAAAACAGATTATCGATCAATATTTTGATCAAGCGTTTAAAGTCATTAACTTCTTCAGCGAAAAATATGGTAAATATCCTTATCCGGAGTTCAGAATTGTTGAATCGTACGTTGAAGGGATCGCTGTTGAATTTTCGCGAATGATTCAGATGGGCATGATCGAGGGTCAGCCAGATATTTCAAACCATTCAGCATTTGTCCATGAAATTGCGCATCAATGGTTCCACGCATTAATTGGAAATAATTCCGAGAAGGAATCATTTTTAGATGAAGGATTTGCCGATTTCTCTATGGTATATTTCTATGAGAAACAAGGAAATCCGTTAAATGGATTCAAGGTGATTCAATTCGATGAAGTATCGTTAGATAGTCCGCTTGATGCATCCAATGATAAGGTTGGCGATTCTCCCGACGCTATTTTTTATAAAAAAGGCCGTCAAGCCATCTATGAGTTGTATCGTACGCTTGGCGAAGAGAAGTTTGATAAGTTGATGCAGACATATTTTGACCAGTATGTATACAAAAATGCGACGATCGAAGGACTGCTTCAGGTTGTTGAGAACAAAGCGGGCAAAAAGGTCAGAGATGATTGGGAAGCGGATTTGCGTCAGCCCAATTATTCATTGAAGTCTGAATATCGTCTAACAGCGGACGAGGAAGCCGCTTATATGTACGAGCAATTTAAATCAATATACCATTCAGTGTTTGTGCAGTTTCCAGAGGTTCCGTCTGAAACGATGAGCCGAATTATCGATAAAACGTTGCAGGGCGAGCCGCTAACGATTATCTTGAGCGACCGTTTGACATCGGACAAAGCAACAAAACAACAGGATCAGCTGCTCAACCAGTTTCAAGGCTTCTTCCAAATAGCAGGAATAAAACCAACGATTATAACAGAACGTCAAGTATTAAAAAACAAGCTTAAGAAGGAGCTAGGGGACAGTAATATCATTGTCATCGGCAAACCGGATGCGAATGGGTTTGTACAAGCCTTGAAGTCCGGCATCATCAAGCGTGCTGATACAATCGGTTTTAAATGGCAGGAAATCATGAATAAGTCTAATCAATCCGGAGCCTACATTATCAAACATCCGTATAACCAGAATCGTCTCATGTTGCATTATTTTTGGACAGGGGACCAATTGAGTAATCAGACGGAAGATCCATTTATGGCTAAAGCATTGGAATCATTAAATTTTTCAAACCATTTCTATCAATATTATGTTCTAAATAACACAGGTAAGAGCAGCAGCGAACAAAAGATCGAAAATCCGTATGCGAAACTATTTGCAGAATAATAAATGACAGGGCAGTCTTAGTCCCAAGGGAGCTCCGTGGTCGTATTTTTTTGTTAACATAATAAGGATTCTCAGGAAAATTTAAAACCGCACAACAGGTGAAAATCTAAAAAACAAACGTTTGTACTGTTTTCGGGAATTAACTTTCAAAGATCATTTCGTGTGTTCCATGGTAGCCAAAACGTAGCGAACTTGGATAATTTCAAGAACACCGGTTAATTTGGGCTTGCTCAAAGTTAACCGGTGTTCTTTTTTATTTTTACGAGCTTTAAAAATGGAGAAAATTCTGTTTTTAATTGATACTAAACATAGAGGAATATGTTGAGCAAGAGAATGGACAAGAGGAGGCTATGTTTTCATGGACAAACGAAGGACAAGATGAGAATATAACTATTAACCTGCATTTGACTGGTTTATCAATTGATAATAGCTCGGCAAAACTTTATTTTTAGAATGAAACATAATGCAGGTTGACAAGATCAGACCACAATTGTACTATTTAAGTGTGACTACAGATGTAGTCATAACTTGATTTTGGAGGGTTTAGGCATGACAAAAATACCACCCATCACGGATGCGGAGCTCGAGGTGATGCGCGTATTGTGGGCCAGTCCGAATTGTCCTTCCAGCCAGGTCGTCAAGCAATTGGCGGAACAAGTGGGGTGGAGCCCGAATACGACAAGGACGCTCCTGAACCGTCTAGTGCAGAAAGAAGCGGCGGGAACAACACAGGAAGAGGGATCCAAACGGAACTTTTTGTTCTATCCACTCATCAGCGAACAAGAATATTTGAAGTCGGAGACTAAATCGTTCATGAAGAAACTGTATGGCGGCGCCTTGAAACCCATGCTCGCTAATTTTTTGCAGGATAAGAAGCTGAACGAGAAAGAAATTGATGACTTAAAAGCTTTGTTTGACGAAAATCGCAACAACGATGATCGATAAGAAAATTGATTAAAGGTAGAACCATTCAGCCTAACGTCGAACCGCCGCGTAAATCGCGGTTTTTTTATTAGTATAATTCCACAAAATTACCCAGCATACAATTGAGACGATGCAACACCCCCTAATTAAAAACCGATTTATGTAAAGACAGGCATCGCCGATTTAATCTTCCATGATCTAGGACTGCTTCCAACGCCAGATTTGCCGGAACCGGAACCTTGGGGTGGAAAAAAACAGCAATAACGAATCCATCGTACGATCAAACTGCTCTCCGGAGGAGTTTTTTTTATTTCATGGATACTCGAAAAGGGTCCGATAAAATAGTGTTGACAAAATATAACTACAACTGTAGTATTGAATTATAACTACACGTGTAGTTTTAAAACATGATCACAGAAAGGAGTTTTTCACATGAAAGCAGCATCAAAATTAGCCATCGCAACCCTCAGCAGTGTTCTACTATTGGGTTCATCGATGAACCTTGAGGTAGACGCGGCTTCTTCCAAGTCAGCCCAGAAGTCGACGGCTAAAAAAGCAGCCGTCCAAGCTCCAACGGCAGCGGAAAAAAAGGTGGTTGACGCAGAAATTAAGAGAGTGAAGGATTTGACCGCCAAGACTGGAGATACCTATGTCATGTACTATAAGTACAAGGCACTCAACAGCGGACTTGATCTTAACTACTGGGGGCTGACGAAGGAATACATTTCCTTTGATGAATATCTCCAGAAAGCATCAACCTTAAAAGGCGTTGTCTTGCAAAAGCCCTCCAACCTGCCAAAAGGTTACACTTTCTCCAAAGCGAGAATCGGAGGACCCTTGGGAGGCAAGTTCATCGATGATTTAAGAGCCGAAGGGAAGAAGAGCGGCAAACCGGTCTTCACGAAAAAAATGGACTGGAAAGAAGCCGACGATATTCGCCTGGAATACACGAACGGGGAAGATACGCTTGCGATTACGAAGTTTGTGGTGGATGCGAAGGAAGGGAAGAAGAAAGGTTATTTTGACGATAACCTTCCGGCAAACATTTTCCCAAAATACATTTATTGGCAAGATGGCGGCAAATTCGGATACAGCCTTTCAACTTCATCCGATATCACCCGAGAACAGAAGATTGAAATTCTAAAAGCAGCGGTCAAGAAGTGATAGGTTGCCTTGAGCATGCGCAGCAGTTCGCCCAACCTATGCATTCTGCGCAAGTTAGATTTGGAGGTTGTATATATGAACCGAATACCATCCATAACGGATGCAGAGCTCGAAATTTTGCGGGTATTGTGGCTAAATCCAGATTGCTATTCTAGTGAAGTTGTTCAACAAATGACGGATCGAATGGGCTGGAGCCCGAATACGACCCGAACGCTTCTTAGCCGACTGGTACAGAAGGAAGCGGCGGGCGTGAAGCTGGAGCAGAGTTCGAGGCGTATGCAATTATTTTATCCTCGGTTCAGCGAGCAAGAATATCAGCGTTCCGAGACTACTTCCTTCATGGAGAAGATGTATGGTGGTTCCATTATGCCGATGGTGGCTAATTTCCTCCAAGATGAGAAGCTGAATACGCAGGAAATTGAGGATTTGAAGACGTTATTCGACAATAGCGGCAGAATTGGGGAACTAGAAAAGAGAGAATCTAAATGAGTCCAAGCTTATACGAAACTGTTGTGTCATTCTTCGGCTGGGTGATCCAGGGATCGTTCATGGCAGGCATTCTGGTCATGCTGATCTTGATTCTGCAATTCTTATTCCAAAACAAACTGGAAGCCAGATGGAAATATTTGCTCTGGATACCCGTGGCGATCCGCTTACTGCTTCCTTGGGCACCAGAGTCTTCTCTTAGCCTTTATAATGTATTATCTCTGGAATCCTTCATGCCTGGCATTCACCAGCAAATGCAAGATCCATCGATAAGTGCAAGCGAGACAGGAGAACACGTAAAGGGTTCTGTTCCGGAGAAATATGGAATTGTAGTTGGGATAACGGAATTAACCGCATCCACGGATACATCGGGAAGCAAGCCGGAGAACCGTTTCTGGTGGAATGAAATTACATCGATGGGCTTTGTTCCAGTCTTGGTACTGATCTGGCTTACGGGTGTACTGCTTCTCGTCGCGAAAACCATATACGATCAGCTGCGATTGCAACATGCCCTGCGCGCTGGTAGCCGTATAGAAACGCCTTTGTTATTGGCCTTGTTCCATGATACACGGCAGCAGCTCGGCGTGAAGCGCAAAGTTGAATTTGTTTCCAGCGAGCGTATTCCCGGTCCGGCCGTCGTTGGGTTTTGTAAGCCGACAGTCGTCATCTCTCCAAGTCTAATGATGTCGCTGCATGAAGGACAGCTTCAGTATATCTTGGCGCATGAATTCGCTCATGTCCGTCGCAGGGATGTAGCCGTGAATTGGATCATGCACTTGGTTCTGATTCTCCATTGGTTCAACCCACTTGTATGGCTTGCAGTGAACAGAGCGCGACAAGATCAAGAGATGGCCTGTGATGCCTTCGTGCTGGATCGAATGAGACCACAGCAAAATAATGCGTATGGGCAGACGATCATCCAAGTGTTGGAACATTTCTCGGGAGACCATCGCCTGCCGGGACTTGCCGGCCTATCTGCGACACATAAACAAATGAAAAGGAGACTTATCATGATCAAACAATTCAATAAAAAATCATATCGCCTTTCTATCTTAGGGATGACAATCATTCTCGCGCTTGGCAGCGTGACGCTGGTCAATGCCAAAGAAAAAGATGATGGGAACGCAACGATAGCTGTTTCGGCACAATCAGAAGCTGGGGATCATCAATTAGATATCACCTATCCTGAGGAATTCAATGGATCTAAGGTAGACCGTGCGTTGTATAAGCAAGAAATGGATAAAATGAATAAACTAGCGGCGGATGCAGCTAAGGCACTTCCAGCAGAGGATAAAAAATATATCGACGATGAAATCAATCGCGTGAAGGAATTGGTTAAAGAGACGGGTGACACGTATGTTATCTATCATAAATATAAAGCGTTGAACAGCGGACTTGATCTTAGCTATTGGGGGCTGACGAAGGAATATGCTTCCTTCGATGAATATCTTCAGAAAGCAGCAACCTTAAAAGGCGCTGTCTTGCAAGAGCCTTCCAACCTGCCAGAAGGCTACACTTTCTCCAAAGCGAGAATCGGAGGACCCTTGGGAGGCAAGTTCATCGATGATTTGAGAGCTGAAGGGAAGAAGAGCGGCAAACCGGTCTTCACGAAAAAAATGGACTGGAAAGAAGCCGACGATATTCGACTGGAATACACGAACGGGAAAGATACGCTTGCGATTACGAAGTATACTGTGGACTCCGATGGAACTAAGAATAATGGATTTTTTGACGATGATTTACCGGCTAATGTTTTCCCAAAATACGTTTTTTGGCAAGATGGCGGTAAATTTGGATATAGCATTTCAACCTCATCGGATCTATCACGACAAGAGAAGATCGAAATTCTGAAAGCTGCAATTAAAAAATAACATCTCAAGGCAGGCGCCCATATCACCCTAGAACTAGGGTCGATATGGTTTTTTTATCTTGGAGCAATTGATATAAGTGAATGATTATCTTAGTAAATTGCTTATCATATAAAACAGGTGAGGCTTCTTCGTGAATATTAAGTGACATGACTGGGTTTATTATAGGTTCACAATGGTAGTATATATCGAACGTGAAAATATATTTTGTGAGAAGCGCAAATTTGAATTAGCAAAAAGCAAAGATTCTGAATTAGTTGATTCGAATAAAGCATTAGCTATGGAGAATGAATTGGTCTTGAAATATATGTCGATGTATGGTTGGCAAAAAGTAAGGGGAGGTTGTTATAATTTAATAAGTGAAGCGGTTACATATCAAACTTTGTGTATTTCTATATAATAGACATAAAGATGTCTTTATCGTCCGTTTCTCCTGTATTAACTGTGGTAAATTATGGAGAGTACTTATTTAAATGACTTAGAAGAAAATGACTAGGAGAGAAATATTTCGTGGAAACTCACTCATCCAAATATCAAATGAAAAAGAGCTATATAATATTATTGCTAGTTTTCATATTAGTTGTTTTAACCGGTTTTCGCATTTTATGGATGGAGACGTTTCAATATCCCAAACAGGCGTCAATTCATAATGGGCAATTCGATTTACGCAATTGGAATGCAGAAGATGGCAGCATTCACTTACTTGATGGGGAATGGGAGTTTTATCCCTCGCAATGGTTGATAGATGGTAATCGGCAACAATTGTTAGGCGATAATGCGCCAAGGCACATTCAGGTACCGGGAGGATGGAGTGAAGTTTTGCATGCTGACAAGCCATCTCCATACGGGTATGGCTCTTATCGTTTGCTTCTTTATGTAGACCCGGCGAAGCATCTTAATTATAGTATTCGTGTACCCAGTGTACGCACTGCATCAGAATTATATGTAAACGGTCGATTACTTACTAAATCCGGACAGGTGGCGACAACAAAGGATGAATATATTTCGAAGGACCTACCTTATTCTACAACCTTTACAGCAGATGACAACGGTGTAATCGAACTCGTGATTCAGGCTGCAAATTATGTGGATAGTCGAAGCGGGGGCATTGTCCGAACCATAAAATTCGGTTCAGAAGAAGCCATTGCCAAAGATATGAAGGCTTCCATTTTTATGCAGTTATTGGCAGCGATTATTTTTATTATGCACGCTGTCTATGCACTTATTTTGTATTTAATAGGAAATAAGGAAAAGAAGCTGCTTTATTTTAGTTTGCTTGCATTATGTGTAACGATCACGAGTGTCTTTAGTACGGATGAGAAGTTGTTCCATCAGTTATTTTACATTGGAATTGATTGGGATTTTAGGCTGACTAATATTGCTTTCGTTATTGCAGCCTATGCTTTGCTCCAGTGTACGAATCATCGCGAGCTTCCATATTGGCGTAGGATGTACCCTGTCTACAAAATAATGAATCTAGGGACTGCCGGCATCACGTTGTTTTTAAATCCAACTCAGGTGATCATGCTCTTCCCTATTTATTATGTATTAGGTGGTACTGCTGCAGTTATAACGCTGATTACGATGTTTAAAAAAGTAATTAAAGATTTAAAGAGCAATCTTTTACTGCTTATCTCTTTTCTTGCGTTGATGAACTATGCTCTTTGGTCGTTAATCTTGCTGGATAGCGGTTTGAGTCTTGTCTACTATCCGTTCGATATGATTATTGCGATAGCTTGTTTAGCCTCTGTATGGTTTAAAGATTATTTTATCATGCATGCGAACACGAAAGAGCTTGCGACAACATTGCAAAGGATGAATGACCATAAAGATCAATTCCTAGCAAATACTTCTCATGAATTTAAAAATCCGCTTCATAGTATTCTTAATATGTCACAATCCGTTTTAAAAAGGGAGCGGCATTTGTTGCAGGAAAGGAGTATCAAAGAGCTTGAAACGGTTTTATCTGTAGGACGTCGAATGACATTGATATTAGACGATTTGATTGATGTGATGAGTTTACGGGAAGGAAATCCGCGTATACACAAAAGAGTCATATTTATTCAGCCAATTGTGACCGGAGTACTTGATATGCTGCAATTAAATGCAGATGTGAAGTCTGTAAAAATTGCAAATCAAATTCCTGAAGATTTTCCGCCATTATATGCGGATGAGAACCGGGTTGTTCAAATCGTTTTCAATTTACTTCATAATGCTGTGAAATATACGAATGATGGGGTCATTTCGATTCAAGCTTTTGTAAAAGATGGACGAGCCTATATCGTTATTGCTGATACCGGGATCGGAATGGATGAGAACATGCTTAAGCGCCTATTCCGTCCGTACGAGCAAGCCAGCACGAATGAGACTATGATTGATGGTGGCTTTGGGTTGGGTTTAAGTATAAGCAAGCAACTGGTTGAGCTTCATGGAGGTACGTTAGTAGTGTCCTCTGTTTTAGGAGAGGGCTCAAAATTCACATTTTCATTAAGGCTAGCAGGTTTGGAAGTGGAGAAAGAGAATGATTTGACTAACTCATTTGAACCATTACAATCCATGCCGATTCAAGAAATAGCCTCCTCAGTGTATATGGAAAAAGTGAAGATTCCGCCAGCTACGAATCAAGCAACTTTAATAGAAATGAATCGTGAACGTCCGATTCTATTAGTTGTTGATGATGATCCTGTCAACCTTCAAGTACTTGAAGCCATACTACCACCAGACGAATATGATTTAACGATGGTAACGAGCGGTAAAGAGGCATTAGCTGTACTGGACACTAAGGAATGGGATCTGGTCATCTCCGATATCATGATGCCACAGATGTCCGGTTATGAGCTGACACGAATGATTCGTGAGCGGTTTACACTCACGGAGCTCCCTGTACTGCTCCTTACCGCAAGAAGCCAACCGAAAGATATTCAGAGCGGTTTTATAGCTGGGGCAAACGATTATGTGACGAAGCCAGTGGAAGCAATAGAAATAAAATCGCGGATTGAGGCGTTAGCTACGATTAAACAATCCGTTCGAGAACAACTGCGATTAGAAGCTGCATGGCTGCAAGCGCAAATCCAGCCTCATTTTATATTTAATGCGTTGAATGCTGTAACAGCTTTAAGTGATATTAATTTGGATAAGATGCGTAATTTGCTCGATGAATTCAGCAATTTTCTGAGGAATAAATTTGAATTTCAAAACATGGATAGGCTTGTTCCGATCGAAGAGGAGTTAAGTCTAGTACGTTCTTATCTATATATTGAAAAGGTTCGGTTTGAAGAAAGGTTACAGGTTATTTGGGAGACAGATGACCGTGGGGACATAAAAGTCCCATTTCTTACGATCCAGCCTCTCGTTGAAAATGCGATAAGACATGGCATAATGAAGCGCAATCGTGGAGGAACGATTCTTATTCGGATTTCTGTCTATGAGACGCATGCAGAGATAACCGTTGAAGATGATGGGGACGGAATAGATGGGGTCCAATTGCAACGAATATTTGAAAGGAAAGCAGATAGTCGTTCAGGCGTCGGATTGATTAATACTGATCTGCGATTAAAACGGCACTTTGGAACAGGACTCCATATCACAAGTACGTTAGGTACAGGGACAAAGGTAACTTTTCATGTACATAACAGGTTGAATAGCGGGGATAAAGCTAGGTGATATATAAGTGATTTAATGAGGAGCAACCTTGGCTGCTCTATGCTACAGGGAATTACGACGCTATTTACTAAGCAGGAGTGATCACGGGCGATTTTGTGGTAGCAGTGACTTTGGCAGAAACGGATATTGCGCCAGAAGTAGCCGATAAATGGATTGCAATTGGTGTAGAGCTGAAAATGTCGGCGGGTTGGAATTGTTACTGCTGGCTACTCGGAAATCGCAAGGATAGAGAATTTTCCGAAGGGAAAAAAACCGATATTTTGGATGCGATGAGCGAAGAAACATGTGGAAAGGCGGGAGACCATGAACGCACTACAGGAAGAAGCGCTGGAAGAGATGAAAGCGGCAATTTATGAGTGGTTTGAGGAACAAGAGAAACGAAAGGACGTGGAGGGCGCTGTCAAGCGTACCACGCTGCAAGTGGGCATTTTTAACGACATTGTGCTGGATTATCGACCGGGTAGGACTAGCGTTGGCAGTTCGGATTTTGGAAGGAATGCTTCAGGGCGCAAGTCGATGAAGGCGTCTCCTTTTACGCAGGAGGAGGTCTTGCATGAGGTGCAGCCCCGGTTGACGAGCATCGTAAGGGAGAAGCTGGACAAGTTGCATACGACGGCCCTTATCGACTACCGGTTTACCTTGAAGGGAAGATTCGCAACGGCAGACGGGCCCGTGAAATTAACGGTGTTTGACATCGTATATGAAGAGAAAAAGCGGCAGCTTCTGGAGCGGGTTGAGTCCTATATCGAGCAAAAACTGGTGAAGGGCGCTTACCCGACAAAGCCGCTAGAAACTTTCTTTTTGACACGCCATCTGTTGGACCCGTATTTGTTCAACGAACCGGACGTCGGACGGACGATTGCTATATTTGACCGGATTCAGGCATTGAATAAAGAACGGGTGCAAGCGCTGAGGGAGCATCGAAGCGATATCATTCGAGCTTTAACCCACTGGGCCGAGGAAGTATTCCTGCCACGTCACTATGATGTTACCCTTTCCAAATACAGAACCAATGAAAATGGAATCAAGCCGGATACGGATCTCAATCATATGGATGAGCCGAACCAGCCTATCGATCTGCTATTGTACGGCGCTGTGATGATTCTTCGTTACGAGCCAAGTTACAGTAAAGCCAAGGGCATGACTTTTCTGGAGCTTGCGAGGCAGCTGGGCAGCGGCAAAGCCGGACGCATGTTGAAGGAAGGTAGCGACACCTTCGCACGAGAAGACGTTCATCTGCGTGACGAGTTGACTGAATGCAAGGCTAACGATGTGTTTTCCATCATTACGGTCGTTATTCGTAAAGAAGAGGCTGGGGCGTACGAAAGGGCGATTTCATTTATTCTCTCCCTACTCCGGAAGGGTTTCCCAAAAAGCTACAAAATCAAGCTAAAATCCAGCGTGAGAGAGGCATTACCCATTAAAGGACTTGCCAAATCGGATACGCATCGTTTTTTCGCGAATGCACTGGCCTATTCCGAGCTGTATCCGTTATTGGAGGAATACGCTCGTGAGGCGATGGAAGAGTTTTTGTGGTATGAGGATACGGAAGGTGAGAAAAGCGTCATGCCAGGCAGTTATGCCGTATTCGGGCTGGGGCTCACGGACGAGCGTTATTTTCCGTTGGTAGAGACCTATATGGCCCTTGTAGACGAGGAGCATCAGCTGGTGCAGGACAAGTTCACGGCTGTTTTCGCCGAGACCCATGGCATAACCGAACGCTCGATGCCCGCCTTGGTCGCTTGCCTGCGTTGCTCTCATGATTCGCTGAAGCTGAGGATTCAGCCTGAACTGGAAAGTGAAGACAAGCTATCGCTATTGGTGCAGCATGTCGAGGCTTTACCGAATTACGAGGCCGAACGAGTGCTGTACCCGATTTTAGGCAAGGCGGAGAAGCTGGCTGCATTGGCTCGAAAGGCGCAGGAACCGCGTAAGGAGTTGTTGCTTCGATTGTTAAAGGCAGCGGAACAAGCTTGACGATAGGGAGGCTACCTGTGTGAAGATCATTTACAAATTTGCATACCACGTCACAAAACCTTGAGAAGATGATCGAAGCATTAAGATCGTTAAGCGAAGGAGCATGCCGCGGCAGCTCTTTTTACTTTTTTCGCCGCTAGCCCCGTTACGGGTGAACCGTATCATAAGTAGGGGAAAGTTTTTACAAATAGATCATTTAATATGGTCAGGGAACACACAGAGATACTATGATTTAATATGACTAGGTGGCATCTTACATTATGTACTCATTTCCTCCAAGAATAGATAAAGAAGCATTGCAACTTGAGGATTTTAACTCAATAGTCTTACTCGAAGCAAGTTAATAAAACAAAAATTTGGAGGGTAACAAAATGACTGTAGATGATCATGCTCACTTAAAGTCTGGTACGAGTTTCTGATGAAAGTCTTGATTGAAGAACATACGGAGGATTCCGGAAGAAAGGTTAGTGAGCTTACATCTGTATATATTTGTCAGGGGATAAGAACATAGTCCCATTAGAACCCGAGCCCCGCGCGGTTTTTGTATTTTAAGGGATCAAGTTCTTGTCCTTTACTCCAGACAGGAACTTGATCCTTTAGCCGTTAATGGACAGGAACATGGTCCTATTACCGATTTGGTATTAATAAAATGAGCTTGAAAATAATTACCTATTTCATTAAATGGATGTCTAATGAAAGGTTAAATACTTAATGTTGTGGCAACTTTCACTCCTTGGTTTCTTTGTCCTTACCGCCGATTTTAAGTCCTAACTTTCCATTATATTTGCCTACCTGTCCGGCAACTCCTAAGCCTGCTCCTTGGCCGCCGCCGAGTTGTGCCTTGGCCTGGGCTCCGAGACCATTTTCGCCGCCTAGCTGCAAATGGGTTTGGAGTCCCGCGCCTTGACTGAACCCCAAGTGTCCTTCGGCATCAGCACTCATACCGTACTCTCCTCCGACCTGCGCCCCCGTATGAAAACCTGCCTCTTGACCGCCACCTATTTGGCTTTTTGCCTGAGCCGCAATCCCGTAATTGCCGAAGGCCTGGGCTTCGGCATTGAGCCCTAGACCCTGGCTGCTGTCCAGATGAGTATTGCCTTGCGCATGGATTCCATATGAAGGAGTGCCCATATGGCCGCCCGCATACATACCCATGCTACCTAAGCCTAAATTCCCGCCAGCATTTAAACCAATGTCGTGTTTACCGCCTACTTCTATCCCGGTATTTAGCTTAATCCCCTGACCGCTGCATAAATTTTCGTTCATATAACCATTTATAAGTTCTTTTTTGGTGTTTTCGCTATCTGAGGGTATATCTGCCAGACTGCTTTCTGAACGGAAGAGATGGTAGTAATGAGAGTAAGGGAAAGGATTGTAACGGGTAAAGTAAGGGGATACGGATGGATCAGCCTGGCTGTTTGGATATTCGTTCCCAAAGGTCATCCGGGATACCTCCATTATTCAATTTATTACAACAGCCTATTCATGGATGACTTGAAATGATACCCTTCCTAAGTAAATCATATGAATTCAAGGTTCGCAGCCGATGCACAATGAGCCGGGCGAAGTATCACTTATTTTTAACGGGGAAATCAACAACTACCGGGAACTGCGTAAATTGGTACCGGCGGCGTGGCAAGATGCTATGCGCCGCAGATCTGGTTGCTTCGGACACGTAGGTGGGCGGAATGACCGAAGTCAGGGAGCAATCTCGTTAATTTTGTAAGAAAACATGGTTATTGATCAACTCATTTATATGGGTGGATTTTATATGCCGGAAAAAGTGGGGGAATCGGCAAAGGGACAAAGTTCTTGTCCTATAAGGGAATATGTTCTTGTCTTCCGATGTCCAAGGACACCAAAGTGCCTACATTTTGGGATTTTGACATAAAGTCACCTACATTGTAGCGGTGATTGTACTTACTGATACTTACAAAGTATCTAGAGAGACTTTATAGCCGGATTTCTAGTTCACAAGGTAAGTAGTTCTTTGACAGTCCACAGATTTGAACGGTTGTACGAGGAGTAAGTTTCTGATCGGGGGATTAGATACGAGATATGCGATGGGCAGAGCTACTAATCCCGGCATGGATTGGAAACAGTTTTTATTGACTGAACTACATTCAGTCAGTTATGATTGAATCATATTCAGTCGCGATAAAAATTACATTGGGAGATGGACAATGAAGAGAATATCAAAAGAACCTGATCTAAGACGCCAAGAATTAATGGATATTGGCTTTGAACTTTATATGAAAAATGGTATGGGAGGATTTAGCATAAAGGATGTCGTTAATCATGCGGGTGTTGCAACCGGCTTATTTTATTACTACTTTAAATCTAAAGAAGAGTTTGTTAATGAGATTTTGAATAATTTCATTGTGAAAAATGTAGAAAAAATTCAACAAGCACTTAATTCAAATGAATTGACCGTTATGCAAAAAATGAAAGATTCTCTAGAGATATTTTGGACATTTATTGAAAAACTAGCACCATATAAACATGTGAGTTCTTATCAGACAGAACAACACTTCCAACTCGAGAAGAAATTATACAAGCAAATACACCCGCTATTTCAACAGGTAATTGAAGATGGGATGAAAATAGGGATTTTCCACACTGCCAACGCATCGTTAACTTCTGGATATATTTTATATGGCCTTAGTAGTATTGCCCATTCGGAGATAGATTTAAATCTTGATATTAAGAAAGAGATCGTTAATCTAATATTAACCACACTACGATACGATCCAAAACATAAGAATACAGGAGAATTCATATGAAAATTTATATTAACGGAAACGATATTTCACAGGAACAACTTACAAAATGGAAAAGAGAACGTATAAAAAAGGTTTTAAATACATTAGGACATAATGAGCCTGAAATAAATGATACAGACGCCATGATAAAAAAGTTAGCTGAACTAAAGATGAGATATTCCTATAACGAAATGTACGATAAATTGAAATCTAAACTTAGATTGAGTGGAATGATTATGCGTGTCTGTGCTGCTTTATCTGGAGATAGACGGAAATTTTCAAAAACAGGTATCTATTTAGAGGGCATTTCGGCAGAAGAAGCTATAAAGGGAATTGATAGTTTAATGCTAGAGCAATCACGCGAGAATGATAAAGTAAATCTATCAGCTTGTCCTGATCATTATGTATTAAGACCTTTTGGAGAAAACGAACTGGAGGTCATTGAAACTACTGGTAATTCCCCGTTTCCTGTTCAATTCTTCATTGTCTTTGATGACGAAACAGGATTAAAAACACCTAGAGATAACACTTATCAGTACCAATCAGCAGGTGTTGCCCGTATGAAAGACGGTACTATTATAGGTGGGGTTCGTCATCAATTCAAAGATACCAATACTGGGATAGAAGTAAGTCTTGTTGTTGAGTTCCCAGCGCTTTGTCCTACTAGACTTATAGAATCGCATCAATTGCATTTAGCATGTGAGTTTTCTTATTGGTTACAATGGATCAAGGATCATAAAAATAGTAACGGATAAACATCCTTGAAATAAAGAAAACATGCAGTTTTTTTATAATTAAGACTAAAGTGTAGTGCTCATGCCTTACGAAGTTTTTGATGTAGGCAATGTCGCCGTTTTATATTTTTTGTTTGAGAAAGAGGTCATTTCAGTAGAATGTACTGAATTTTATCTAATAGAATGGGGGGTGAATTTCTATGTTTGCCATACTTTTAGCTATTAACACGATTTTGATGACAATTGGAACCAAACAGGGCCTTTTCCAACTCATATACATATGTACAAAATACGGGTTTTGTGAGTAAGTAGTATATAAATTAATGAAGCAAGCCAATTTAAACCATACTAAAGCCAATTAGCTGTCCATAATTGATATCTATACAATATTCAAAATTGTTCATAATAGCTTCCCTTTCATGAACAATCGAATCTCTTTTTAGAAATTGATATGTCTCTAACGAGTATTAAACTTTAAAGTGTATCAGAATCTCGGATTAAACTCTGTGTGGTTATATTTAATATGTTTATTGTTGATTGTTCTTTACGTACCTCTTAAATAAAAAATCTAATTATTACCATTAATTAACTTATATCAATATCTTCATACACGTCAGTCTTATAGCTTCAATTTTAAAACATTTCTTTAGCTATCCTTAATTGTCTTTCCCGTTCTTTAGTGGCAGCCTCAGCCACTGAGAAATTATTGGATATGTTTACCATTTTAACGGCGTAGTCACTGCTTACCATAGCGTGTCCTCTCATATGTCCAGTTGCAATGGCTTGTGCAAAAGAACGAGCAGCATACTTACTTGCTTCGGTTGTGGACTCTTTCGCTAATTCATTGACTATGAACCCAACTTTTCTTAAGTCAAAGGCTCTGATAACACCAGCTATACGTTTTTCTAGTGTTTCTATCCCTAAATCAATGCGCGGGTCATTTATAAGATGTTGATCCAGATGATCCAGGTGTTCAACAGCAACGCTCAAAGCCCATTTGGCCAGAAACTTCTGCGGTAATTTTTCAAGTGTCTCTTCAAGTTGATTTCTTAATTCATTATTGTCTACAATCTTTATCTTAGGAATACTGTAAGTAAACTCGTTAGTTGATTTTATTTGCTGCTCATGTTTATTCCACGCATATTCCTCAATGTTCAAACGATCTCTCCCCCATTACAGCACGGCACTCTTAATTGCTTCAGATCTTCTTTCATAAAAAGCGTGTACCACACTGAAAAAATGTAAATTAGCCAGATTCTACGCGAATAATCACCTTTATTACTCCGATGCTGGATAAACATTTCTTCGATGATATTCATATTGAATATTTCTTCAATACCACTATAGCGTATTTGCTCAAACATTATATCTGAAATCGGGGTCTTAAGCCAATCACGAATTGGTACGGGAAATCCTAATTTCGGGCGATTCACAATAGCATCAGGAACAATTCCTTCCATAGCTTTACGCAAAGCGAGTTTTGTTGTATTTTTGCCAATCCGATTGGAGACTGGAATTTTACTAGCCGTTTCGAAAACCTCTTTATCTAAAAACGGGACTCTTAATTCCAATGAATGTGCCATAGACAGCTTATCTGCTTTTGACAAAATATCGCCAGGCAACCAAAAATTCATATCAATAAACTGCATTCTTGTCGTAGGATCTAGGTGCACTGTCTTATCATAAAAAGGCTTAACGATATCCGTGGGATGTAAAAAGCTGTTTTGAGCGTGTACCGATTCGTGGAGCAAGTTCATCTTTCCGCTTTTGTTAAAGATATTAGCATTACCGAAAAAGCGTTCCTCTAAAGGTGTCAGCCCCCGAAGTAAATAGTTTTTCCCATAAAAATGATATGGATATATAGACAATGATTTTCGTAACGAATCCTTTATGAAATTGGGCATCCATGAAATGGGTCTTAATGCATCTGGCTCTCTATAGATCCGGTATCCTCCGAATAATTCATCAGCGCCTTCCCCTGATAGGACAACAGTGACATGATCTTTTGCAAGCTGATTTAGATGATAAAGAGCAATGGCGGAAGGATCCGCGACAGGCTCATCAAGATGCCATACCGTTTTCGGAATACTCTCAAAAAAGTCTTCTGTTGATAAAATGTGAAAATAATGATCCGTTCCCAGTTTAGCTGCCGTTTGATTTGCAATGATTGTTTCATTGTTTACCCCTTCAAATCCAATCGAAAAGGTCTTTGTGGATTCTTCTGCTTTCATCATTGCAGCTATAGCTGTGGAGTCAATTCCACTGGACAAAAAACACCCTCTATTCACATCACTTTGTAAATGAAGGTTTACAGACTCTTTCAATTTCCACTGAATTTCTTCCGCATAGTCAGCTAAAGATCGTTTTACCGGATGAAAATGGGGCTCCCAATATTTCTCGATCTTCATTTCACCTTCAGAGTTAACTAATACTCTCTCTGCAGGTCCTAATTTATGAATATGTTCAAACATCGTATCCGGTTGCGGCACATACTGAAAAGTTAAGTAGCTAAATAAACTTTGATACTGAAGCTTTCTTGGTACTCCGCGAACCGCAAGAATGCTTTTAATTTCCGAAGCAAATAAAAGATGATTCTCGTCTTTGTAATAATAAAAAGGCTTGATGCCAAAATGATCTCTTGCAGCAAAAAGGGTCTGTTCCTTAACATCCCAAATCGCAAAACTAAACATTCCTCGTAAATGATGGACACAGTCCTTACCGTATTCCTCATATAAATGCACAATGACTTCTGTATCTGATTGCGTTTGAAAGTGATGTCCCTTTAACTTAAGCTGATCTCGTAGTGTTTTATAATTATAGATTTCACCATTAAAAACAATCCAAAGGGAACGATCTTCATTCGTCATCGGTTGATTTCCATCACGTAAATCTATAACGGATAACCTACGAAAACCGAGCCCAATTTGAGAATCGAGCCATACACTTTCATGATTAGGACCTCGGTGATTCATTGCGCCTGTCATTTGTTTTAAGGTTTCTTCTTGCGGGGGTTGTCCATTACATTTTAAGATTCCTGCTATTCCGCACATGCTATTGTAGTCCTTCCTATAGTAAAGATTAGGATATAGAGTGCCCACAATTGCATTGATCAATCATTTTTTTTAGAATCACGCTGGTGAATCGTACTTTAATCCATAAAAAAACGTCAAATGATTCACTATATGAATCGTTCGACGTTTTCTCATTCACTCTTATTTTATTTCACTCATGAAGCTTCTGAAGTTCTCCACGATTTCTTTCGATCGGGTATGGTGTAAATAATGATCGCCTTCAAACATCATCATCTTCCCATGTAAGGAATCTTTGATCTGTTCTTCGTGTAAAGCTGCCCAACCCTCAACATCCGAATTATCTTTTACTAAGAAGAACATCACGGGAAGTTCTTTAGGGAACTTTAAGTTTTCTGCGGCTTTGAAGTTGCTTGAGAAATGATCTGCTTCGCTGATGATATTTGGATTCATCATGTTTTTAAGCGAAAGCATTCTATTTTGCTCTTTCGTTTCATCATCAACATCGGGTGCAATGATTTGATCAGGCGAGAGTTTAACCAGCAATCTGTAGAAACCTGATTGTTTAAGTGATTTTAAGGCTGCTGTTGGAAGTTCATCGCCGGCTCCTTGTGCCGGAACACTGCTGTCGATCCCTACGAATGCACTAACTTCGTTTTTGTATTTGTTTACATAGTCTAGAGCATAAATTCCGGATATGGAGTGTCCCATCAGAATATAACGGTCTATATTTAATTGTTGTAAACTCTCATGTAACTCACTCACTATATTTTCAGTACTTCGTTCTTTTTCCGTGATATCACTTAATCCATAGCCAAATGGCTCAATCACAACCACTTTGTAAAATGGAGATAACTCGTCTACAAGCGGCTTAAAATCAATACCCGGCGCTGCAGTTCCATATCCTGGTAATAATACTACCGTCTCTTCACCATTTCCTTGAATCGTGACGTTCATTTTTTTTCCATCTACAGGTACAAGCTGACCATAGGGTTCAATTTTTCCTTTCTCGATTTTGTTGCAGATCACATTAACAGTAAAAACAATGGCTAGAAAAAGCGCTATGGCTATGACTATAACTCCTATTGCTTTCAGTAAAAAGAAAAATGTCTTTTTCATCATGTAATTCCCGCTCCCCACATATTTATATCTTCTCTTCTGTCCATTTCATTCTAACAATCCAGTCTTAGATCCTGTGAAACACAAGTTTAAGTGAACCTTAACTTTCAGCATCAGCTAACGAAATCAAATTAAGCTTCCGTTAAGATAACTTTTATAAATATGATTCCACTTTCGTCCATTTGATATCATAAAAAAACACCTTTAGATATTCGCTGATTAGCCCATAAGACCATTCAACGATATTCTAAAGGTGTAAATTCACTTCATTAGCTAAATATTAGTTCAAAGTTTCTTTACGCGATAAACGAATTTTTTCAGGCGTAACATCATTTCCCTCAGGATCTACAATCGTTACTCCCGATAGACTGTTACGAACTTGTCCACGAATTTCACGCAGATAATCTTCACGCAAAGCGATCTGTTCCACCCATTCACTTTTTGTCAGACCTTCTTCACGTTCTTTCCTGGCTAGTTCATTAATACGAGTCAAACTGGTAATCATCTATGTTCCTCTTTTCTAAGTTTTGATTAGCTTGCTAATAAATTTACAACCATCTGTTTCATAAGCCTTCTTAATAATAAACGTTCTTCGGGTAAAATTCCTGTTAATAATTTATCCAATTGCTTATTCCATATACGTTCCACAGGTTCACAAAGATTACGTCCGGCTGGAGTTAGGTACACTCGGCTTACTCTGCCATCTTCAGGATCTCTTTTTCGAACAACAAACCCATGACTCTCAAGTGATTTCACCATATTCGTAATAGTTGGAGGCTCACAATTCAGACTTTCGCTTAACTGGATCTGTGTCATTCCATCTGATCTCCATAACCGGCATAATAACTGTTCTTGGCCCACATGAAGATTAAATTCTCTAAGCAATGCTGCATAATCTCTACGCATTTCCGCTGAAATTCTATCCAGTAGTTCTCTTATCTCATTTTCAATCACAGCTTTTTCCCCCGAACCACCTTGCAAATTAATTAGCATGCTAATTATATCATGTTTTTAAGAGGATTTCAAAGGTGGACGATTTTTAGATATCACCCACCAACGAATCCTCTTTAGGTTGGTACTTCATCATATAGAAATGGTCTTCAATTACTGTTTCTCGGGAGTCTCACTTCAAAGATTGTCCGCACCACACTGCTTTGCGCAGATACGGTTCCATTATGCTGCTCTACTATATTTTTAGTAATAAACAAGCCAAGTCCCGTACTTCCTGTTGGATGTGTTCGTGCACGATCACCCGTGTAAAACATATCAAAAATTCGTGGCAGCTCTTCCGGCTCAATACAATTCCCATAGTTAATTACTTCAACGACTACCTCGTTAGCGTCCAAGTAACCGTGAATATCAATAAATTGACCATCGTTTCCGTATCGGGCCGCATTCGTAAGAAGGTTCTCAAATACACGAGCTAACAATTCCCCGTCACCGTAAATCATCAGAGGTTGTGTCATATCCAATCTGGAGGTTAGGCCATTTTTCTCAAAGACTGGATATAATTCTTCATTTAATTGTAAGAGAAGCTCACTGAGATCAATCGAGGATTTCTCAAGCTTAAGCTTGCCATAATTCATTCTTGTAATTTCAAACAGCTCATCAATCAATTTTTCTAAACGTTGAGATTTGGTATAAGCAATCGTCGTGTAATGCCTGGTCTGTTCAGGGGTTAATTGATTGTCTTTCAAAATAAAATCCAAATAGCCGATAACCGAGGTTAGGGGTGTACGCAAATCATGCGCCAGGTTCAACACGAGTTGATCTTTACTGCTCTCGGCAATGTCTCCCCGCTCAATGGCTTCTTGCATATTCTCAATGGCTAGATTGAGATCATGACCAATCATTCCAAATTCATCTTTGGAGGGTATATCTACTCGTTCGGAGAAATCACCTGATGCTAGTTGATGAATCCCCTTTGATATTTCTTTGAAGTATTTTGCATAAGGCTTAGTGAATAAGAAGAAAAATAGAATGGCTAATGGTATAAAGATAATTAAAAATGTATTCACATCTCCAATATCTCTTATTACATAGCGAACTTTGGTTAGTGGATTCTCGAATTTCACCTCAGAGTGATAATATCGCTGGAGCGCCTTATAGATTAAAAAGGTTATCCCACCGGATACTAGCATACTGGCCATCAGCAGCATAATCATTTTTGTACGAAAACTATAAATCATTTTAGGCATTAGATGTATACCCTTCCCCTACAGTATTTATCTTTGTAGTGATAATGGTATATGAATTCAATCTAAATCTCAAATTATTAACATCAGAGATCCTTCTTCTCAAAAATCCGCAAAGAAATGAGATAAGAACAGCTGAGTAAAAACACGTAAGCGAGTCCTAGTATGATATAAGGAATAAAGTTAGACTTCACTCCAGAGCTATGCCAGTTCTCTAGGTCAGGAAACCATTGAAGCAAGCTGCCGATCACGTTCGGACCAACCATTATAATCATCATAAATACGAGATTAACCACTTGCGTTCCTTTAGCCCCTAACCAGTAATGAATCGGTAAATAAAGCATAGCGAGGAGTGGGAAAATAGATATCGCAATACCAACCTCTTGCCAAAAATGAGGGGTTACCTCTTTACCTGTCATGATAATCAGGAGATAGGTAAAAGCAGTTGCTGCCAGCCCAACAAGCGCATACGGAAGGATTGAGAAGTATTTGGCACGGACAAGCTCTTGTCTCCGCACAGGGAGATTAACGAGAAACCGTTGCGTCAGCTGCTGAGTATCCATAGAACAGGAGCTTATCAACAACAGCATGGGTGGCATTACCGTAAATAAACTGAAGCTATGATAGTTCGAGTAAGCGATAAAAATAAAGAAAGGGATAAGCAGCATCAGAAATTTACGCAAAAGAATGAAGTCTTTTTGAATAAGATAAAATGAATGATACACTATAAGTCCTCCTTAGCTTATAACTCTTCCCTGCTAAACAATCGTAGTGAAATCTTATATGAGAAGTACAAGATGAATAGATAAACAATCCCTATCAAACCTATCTGCACCAGATGATCTTGCAGCTTTAAATGGGTTATTTTTGAGAAAACTGATGAATGTGAGAGTGAAGATCCAGCGTTTATGGTGGTTATCGTTATAACTACATTAAAAAAGACATTGAAGTAATAGTTTTTGTATCCAAGCCAATAATGAATCGGCAGATAAATAGACGCAGTCAAAGGAATCATAAGTAACGTTAAAGATACCCCTATCCAATACTCTGGGCTAATGGAATATCCAAATGAAAAGGAAATTAGAAACAAAGCAAAAGAGCAAACCAAACCAATGAAACTATAAGGAATCAGTGATAAGTATTTAGCCAAAACAATCTCTTGCCGACTTACTGGCAGTCCTATAACAAACTTTGTGTTGTTATTCTGTGCATCCATTGAACAGGAGTATACGAGCAGTAGTAAAGATTGAAAGGTAGCAAACATACTGGAGCTATCCAATTGTACATATGCAACAAACAAAATACTCAAGAGAAATAAAGGGATGAAATTCCGCAGGAGAATAATGTCTTTCCGAATTAACAGCAAGAGATTAAACATACAAAGCATTTCCCTTTACCGTAAAATACATGATTTCTTCCAGCGTAGGTATTTCGCATATCGCTTGATCTCTTAAATACCGCGCCTCCTCAGAATTGTTGTTAAGAAGCGCCTCAAAACCAAGTGCTGTCTCTCTAATCCCAATGAAACACTTCCGCACATCCCGATCAAGCAACTCCTTGTTGCCTTTTACCAGCATATATTTATTAGGGAGAGATTCTTTCATCTCATTAAAAACTAACCTCCCCTCATTCACAAAAACAATATAATCCGCTATCCGGTCTAAATCAGTCGTGTTATGCGTGGAGAAAAGAATAGATTTCTTCTCATCCTGGATATGCTCACTAAGCAGATCAAGCAGTTCTCTTCGGAATATGGGATCAAGACCTGCAGTAGGTTCGTCCATGATGAGCAGGTCTGCACCGTGTGATAAAGCAATGGCGAGCGAATACTTCATTTTCATCCCTTTGGAGAGCTCCTTAATCTTTTTCCGCGGGGAAAGCTTAAACATCTCTATGTATTTCCTATAAGTCTCTTTATCCCACTGACTATAAAAGGGAGCAATCATCTTACTCATCTGATCGATGGTTAATTGCTCGTAAAAGTGATTCTCATCGGAAACATACCCAATTCGCTCTTTGTACTTTGCATTCTTTACGGTTGTTTCTTTGCCGAAAATCTCGATATTTCCTTGGTCGGGTTGTACCATACCCATCATCATTTTAATTAAAGTTGTTTTCCCTGCCCCATTGGGTCCAATTAGCCCCGTTATATACCCTTCCTTAATACCGAACGTAAGTTCGCATAGGCTAAAATGGCCATATTTTTTAGATATTTGATTCAATTGAATGACATCGTTCATTCTGTCTCCTCCTCATACAGCAGTTTCAACATCTCACTGAACTCAGCAAAATCAATCCCTAACATTTTACTCTCGTCGATAATCTCCTTCATCTTATTCTCCATGATCCGTAGCCGCTGCTCACGAATAAACTCCTGATCTGCACCAGAAACAAAGGAGCCTTTTCCCACAATGGAATTGATAAGGCCTTCTCTCTCCAGTTCTTCGTAAGCTCGTTTTGTTGTAATTACGCTAATCTGCAGCTCTTTGGCTAACAGTCGAATAGAAGGTAAAGGCGTACCTGAGACTAACTCTCCTTGCAGGATCATCTGGCGGATCTGACTTACAATCTGTGCATAGATGGGTTCACCGGAAGTGTTGGATATCAATATGTTCATGAACTCGTGCCCTCACTCCTAGTTTATGTGTATTCAATGTATATATGTAATATATACACTATACCCATTGTTGTCAATGATCTTTCAAATCCACACAAAACAAGCCGATTCCTATGAACTAAGGGTCAGCTTGCTTGGCATACAGCGTATCTAATCATCATCACATCAATCCAGCACTTCTTAAAAAGCGACTAACAATGTCTATCTGATAGCGAATACGAAGGTCACGATCAAGACTCCAGCAGGTTTCCACAGTAAATGCCTTCGCTCCTATGATACGGGAGACGGCTGCACGTGACGACCCGGGGCGCTCTCGTAAACGGATATTAAAATGATAAGAAGTATTAGCGATTGTACGATTAATGTCTTTTATGATAAGTCTTGCCGTAACCGTACCTTGGCTCCCCGGCTTAATAATAATAGACTGACCGAGGCGTTTCGGATTTCTTTGAGACAAACCGTTCGCTTCATGGAGATCAAGGTACCAGGTGGGGCGATAACGCCGTACTAATTGAAGCAAGGCTAAGGATAACGGATGTTTGGCAGTTCCATTCCGAGTACGCGGAAACGTTCGGTTCAAATCGGGCACGCCCCGAATTCGTTTGCGATAAGCTTTTTGATTCATAAGGGGAACAATAATAAGCGTACCACGGTAAATATATAGTTCTCCTTGTCTTAAGTGATTCACGATGTTTTTCGCCGCACGAATGCTTGCCGTTTCATTCCCGTGTATGCCGGACACCACCATAAACACAGGACCAGGTAGCCCACCTCTGATCACGTAATAAGGGGTGGCATGGGATGTGGACGATGCTAAAGTATAATTCTCAATGATCATCATGCTTCACCTCCGCATTTAGGTGTCCATATATTTGTATTCCGTAGGACCCCAGTTGTCCTAGACAGATATATGCAAAAAAAGCCTGATTTCTCAGGCTTTAGACTTTACGTAATTTGAATCTAATTTAACCACAATTGAAATAATCCTTCGCGAACCCCGAGGTTATACATATAATAAATCCCAAAAATGAAGCTAATAGATCCAGCTAGCTGAGTTAATGAGCGGTTCAACACTACATTCTTCTTACTGTAAACAAAAGGAATGCCAAGAATTGTCGTAAAGATAAGCATGCCACTAATCGTACCTAATCCAAATATCAAAATATACACGGCACATTCCCAAATTGAGGAGACCGTCGTGAGGGTAAGTAATACCATCGCCGCACTACCGGCTAATCCATGAATGAATCCGATGATGAATATCTTAATTAATGGAGATCTCTCATGGGTATGAGGTTCAATGTTTGACTTTTTTATAGACGCCATACTTTTAAACCCCAGATACACTAACATGATGCCAACGAGGAATTCTAAAGACATCGCCCATACTTCAGGTAATTCACCTTTTAACAGCACTAAAATCATTCCAACAATAAAAAGTGTACTTGTATGACCTATGCCCCAAAATACTCCAGTTAAAGTTGAACGCCATAATTTTTTATTTGTGCCTACCATAGTAGAAACCGCAATAATATGATCAGGTTCTATAGAATGCTTGATCCCTAGAATAAATCCGAAAAACAGCACAGACAATAAGCTAAATTCCAATTCAATTTCCTCCTACCATTCAAATGCAACTAGACTTTCGTACTTGATCGTAGACCCTTTTTAAAGGAATGCCATGCAAAAGGGCTATGCGCTTGCACTCCTCAAACTCAGGCGCCCACTGGACAACCTCACCTGCACATATCCCTTTTTTAATAGTCACGGTTCCCCACTCTGTTTCAACGGATTCAAACGTTCTTTCAAGACGGTGTACAATTAAGGGATAATATCGAATGCCTAGTGTTGTTGTTTCTTCAAATAAAATCTCCTTCATAACGCTTACATTTTCAGAAGAACAAAGGAGTTGTAGTAGTGTTCCTGGTCTGTTTTTCTTCATATAGATAGGTGTATAAAATACATCATTTGCCCCGTTCTCGAAGAGCAAGTCCATGACATAACCAAGCCATTCTCCGGGAATATCGTCTAGGTTCACTTCCATTTTCACCATGTCAGTATCTATATGTTCATGATCAGGAGGTCGTTGAGATTTCATGAACTTACTCCTTTCATATTTGTGCTAATCCCCAATAATAACTCTTAACGCATTGGGTTGATCCGAGAAAGTCTTAGTACCCGCTCCATATCCAATAGATTGAATGTTCATCGATGGAAGGGAACAAAACTCCTGAACGAGCACCGCAATTAAGGCAGCTCCAGTCGGTGTTGTTAGTTCTGCACTGATATTCGATTGCTCCAATGGAATGCCTTTAAGCATTTCAAGTGTTGCGGGCGCTGGAACCGGATAAATGCCATGATCAATGCGAATCTTCCCTTTGCCTACTGGAACTGGAGATGACTTGACGGTTTCAATCTCCATTTGATGAATCAGGATGGCCGCTCCAACAATATCAATAATAGAATCTACAGCACCCACTTCATGAAAATGCACCTGCTCTAGTGGGATTCCATGAATAAGCCCTTCGGCTTCTCCGATTTTCTTGAAAATTTTTAATGCTGTATTTTTCACCTGATCCGAAAAGCCAGCAGATTCAATTAACTTAACAATATCTTTATACGACCGGTGATCATGGTGGTGGTGCGTGTGGGTGTGACTATGTTCGTGACTGTGATCATGGTGTACGTGCATATGGCTATGGTCGTGCGAGTGATTTTCATCCGAATGGCTATGGTCGTGATCGTGCGAGTGATGCTCGTGTATGTGGGTATGATCGTGACTGTGATCATGATGATCATGCGTGTGTGCATGTTCGTGCTTATCTGTGTGGCTATGTTCATGTAAAAGTGCGGTTTTTTCACCACCAGAACTTATGTTCGCTTCACTCTGCAACAGCACATCAAACTTGGTACAAGTAATGCCATTTTTAACGATCTTACCCCACTTTAGTTCGTATTCAGCTTCGATATGCAGCTTGCTTAGCTCTTCTCTCAAATGGATGGGATCAGCTCCTGCATCGATAAGTGCTCCAATGAACATATCTCCGCTAATTCCGGAAAAGCAATCCAGATATAATGTTTTCATTATTTACAGCCCCTTTTGAATAAGCTTATGAATTAATGCGGCGTTGTACCCTCCACCGAACCCGTTATCAATATTTACAACACTTATACCTGAGGCACACGAATTCAGCATTGTTAGCAGCGCTGATAGACCATTAAAGCTAGCTCCATAGCCAATGCTCGTTGGGACAGCAATGACTGGATGAGCAACTAATCCACCAACCACGCTTGGAAGAGCCCCTTCCATACCAGCGACCACAACAGATACAACTGCATTCTGGATCTCTTCAGCATGATGCAACAGACGATGAATACCGGCGACTCCGACATCATAAATACGATGCACAGTACTTCCAAGCACCTCTGCAGTAACAGCAGCCTCTTCAGCTACCCTAATATCCGAAGTGCCTGCAGCAATAACGGCGATATAGCCTTTAGAGATATCCTCAGTACTTTCATTAGCTTTCCAATATAGAATTCTTGCAATTTCGTTATATATCAAATCTGGTATTACCTTTAAAATATCTTCAGCCTTATCCGAAGAAATTCTAGTGACGAGTACCTGAGTATTCCTCGTACGTAAGGACTGGACAATAGCAATGATTTGTTCGGAAGTTTTACCTTCACCATAGACAATCTCAGGGAATCCTTGACGTTTTTTTCGATGATGATCCACTTTCGCGAACCCCAACTCTTCGAAAGCAGCCAATCGTTCTTTTGCCTCTGGAACACTAAGCTTTCCAGCTTGAACTTGTTGTAAAATGTCCTCGAGCATTTCGTCACCTCTTTAGTTCAAATCTAGTCATCAGAATAATTCAGCTACGGTTTTTGCTACTTTTTCATAGTTACAATAAATTTCTTTATATCGCTTGCTGCTTTCCTGATTGGGGGTGACAGGCAGTCCCATCGGAATATTATCTTTGATTTCTTCAAAAGACTTCACGCGACCCGTGCCTACCAATGCCGTCCAAGCAGCGCCCCACGCAGCACTGTGATGATTCTCTGAAACATAAATCTCAGCTTCAAAAATATCAGCCATCATCTGCAGCCAAAGTGGAGATCTGGCCAAGCCGCCGTTCACATATATTTTTGAGGAGGTTCCGGCAATGTTATCTAGTGCCCTACCAATTTGATAGAGATTGAAAGTAATTCCTTCCAGCACAGCACGGATAAAATGCTCTTTCTTATGCGTAATCGCCAAACCATAGAAATTCCCTTTTGCCTGTTGATTCCACAGTGGTGCTCTTTCTCCATTTAAATAGGGTAGGAACAGCAGTCCCTCCGCACCAGGTTCAACACGCTCTGCTTCACTTAGAAATTCTTCGAAGCTTCCTTGATCTTGAATCAGATCCTTAAACCATTGAAGGACAATCCCACCATTGTTCGTAGGCCCTCCGATAATAAAAGTATCTTCGGTAAAAGAATAGCAGAACGTTTCTTGATTCTGACTAACCTTTGCGTGGCTTGTGAATTGTCTAATGGCTCCGCTAGTCCCTACTGAAACAGCAACTTCCCCTGGAAGTAGAGCGCCAATCCCTAAGTTAGCCAGCTGTCCGTCTGCTGCTCCGATCATAAAAGGAAGCTCTGCCTGAATTCCCATCTGTTCTGCTATTTCCGGATTAATCTTATTGAATTGAAAAGTTGGAGGAACAATCTTAGACAGCTGTTTATCAGATATGCCAACCAGCGTTAACAGATCCTGAACCCATGTGTGAGTTGCCGGGTTAAACAATCCGGTTGCAGAAGCCATCGAATAATCGATCATTCTTTCCCCAAACCAGCTGTAAATTAAATACTCCTTTATGGACATGAAGTAAGTAGCTTTTAGATAGGGTTCATAACCATTCTCCTTCATCCATAACAGCTTAATCAAAGGCGTCATCGGATGGACAGGAGTCCCAGTTTGCGCGTAAATCTGTTGTTTCATCGATTCTGACAGTTGATGGACCTGATCAGATCCTCTTCCATCCGCCCAAATGAGTGCAGGGGAGAGCGGGATGCCAGCTGCGTCTATTAGAACAAGAGAATGCATGGCCGCTGAGAATCCAATAGTAATCAATTCATTTTTACCGATCTTTGCTTTTCTAACAGCTTCTCTAATAGCCCTTACAGCAGAGCGTTCAATCTCGATTGCATCTTGTTCAACCCAGCCTTGCTGCGGATAATGGAAGCTATTCATTTCTTCAACCTCTGTGATTAATTTTCCATGAATCGTAAACACACAGGCTTTAACACTTGTCGTACCGATATCAAGTCCAATTACAAGCTCTCTAGACATGCCTAACCTTCCCTTCTTACGATATAGAAAGAGCTTTATTCATACTGCCGCTCCGATATCCTAACAGATCCAACGTAACGTATTTATAGCCGTAACTCTGAAGCTCTTGCACGATAAGATGATGATGTGCTAAAACAATCTCCATATCTAAGGGTTCCACTTCAATTCTTGCAATATCCTGATGGGTTCGAACTCGTACTTGACGTATTTTCAGCGATTTTAAATAAGCCTCGGCTTTTTCTACCTTCTGCAGTTTCTCATTCGTAATACGCTCCCCATAGGCGATTCTTGAAGACAGACAGGCGAACGATGGTTTTTCCCATGTAGGCAAATTAAATGATTTCGAAAGCTCTCTTATTTCTGTTTTAAACAGTTCAGCCTCAAGTAGAGGACCACGGATGCCTCTCTCTTTAGCGGCTTGCATCCCTGGACGATGTTCGTTCATATCATCTGCAATAACACCATAGATGATATTCTTAAAGCTCTTTTCCTCCAGTACAGGGATTAAGTGATCGAATAAGCTGCTTTTGCAAAAATAACAGCGGTTTTTATTGTTCTCTGCATACCCCGGAATTGCGAGTTCAGAGGTTTCAATTACCTGATGTGTAACACCTATAAGTGCAGCGAGCTCTTTTGCCTCCTCCAGTTCACTTGATGGATAGGTTTCTGAATCCGCGGTTATCGCGAGTACATGATCAGGACCCAAAGTATCAACAGCTACTTTTAATAAGAAGGTGCTATCAACCCCACCAGAGAATGCAACCACTACTGATTTCATTTCACGAAGGATGGATTGTAATTTGTTATATTTATCTGTAAGCACTTATGATCCCTCCCATTGATGAATCTATTTACAGGATGCTCTTTAAATCGTCATACTTCCAAATCCGCCATCTACACGAATTAATGTACCGGTAACGAAACTGGAGGCTTTCTCAGAGGCTAGCCATACCGCAGCACCTTGAAGTTCTTCTGGTGTTCCAAAACGCTGCATAGGCGTATGTTTCATAATGGAGTCTATTCGCTCTGGACTTAGAATTTTGCGATTCTGTTCAGCCGGGAAGAACCCAGGGATGATAGCGTTTACACGGATGCCATTTAATGCAAACTCACGCGCTAAGAACTGAGTAACACTGTTAAGCGCCGCTTTGGAAACCGAATAGGTGAACACTTTGGATAACGGTGTTGTTGAGGATACGGAAGAGATGTTAATGATGCTGCCTTTCCGATTCTGCTCAATCATTTTTTGGGCAAAGATTTGACAGGTCTGCACGATGCCTTTTAAATTCACATCCATAATATCGTCCCACTCTTCCATTTCTAGTTCGAAGAAAGGTGTGGAGCTATTTTTCCCTGGAGCGTTCAGCAGGATGTCCCATCCTCCAGCCCATTCCTCAATTTCAGAAGCTACCTGAAGCAGAGAGTCACGTGAACTAACATTAGCTTGAAATGCTTTTGCTGTACCACCATTCTTAGCAATGCTCTTTGCTACTTCTTCCGCTTTCTCTAGATTCCGTCCGACAATTGCAACTTGAGCGCCTTGTTCGGCCAATCCTGCCGCGATAGATGAGCCAAGTACGCTGTTCCCACCAATGGCTACTGCTATTTTTCCTGTTAGATCAAATAGATTAGTCATGTCTTCTCTCCCCAGTGTTAGTATTAAAGTAAGTTTCCATTGCTATCGAAAGTTAGGTCGTAGGCTTCAGAGATCAATTCCATTTGAGGATGCTGATTCACTACATCAATTAATGCCTCGGACACTTCCAACTCATTTAGCACCAATGTGTTTTTGATCCGAACCATTTTGACCTGAGTAAAATCTAAAATATTGCTGGTTTTGATAGCCGCTTGAATGGTTTCCCGGTCGTTAGGCAGCGTGGTTGCAATTTTTGTAGGTGCTACAACAGTAGAAGTCAATCCATTGGCATAGGTTACTTCCAGATCCATCTTGTCTACTAGCCTTTGCGTTGTAAAATCAGCGGTTCCAACACCGTTTGCATTACCTTCAGTCTGTGGCGTCAAATCAAGTACAACGATCTTATTAACCTCAGGACCTCCATAAGCGTATGGCGTTGGGTAACGACCTGTAATATTTGGATCCATACCGTCTCCGCTAATGTTTTTGCCAATTTGATCGATGATAAGTACCTCTAATTGATCAAAGAAAAGTTTTGGCAGCATTTCCTTTGCCTTCATTTGTAAAGCGGCTTCCTGTTCAACAATCTCTTCAGGAGTTAACGTCTCAATGCAAACTACTTTATCAAAAGCGTTTTCAATCGTTGCCACTCCAAATAGAATAGGTTTCTTCTCCATAATCATCTTGGCCATAGCGGGAACATTCTCGGCCATGTACTTGAAGCCCAACTGATGACAGGCCTCAGCACCTTTTTGCTTGCCTAAACCGATGCTAATCATCTTCATGATTCCGCTTTCGACAGGGCCTCTAAATGCGGTATGAGGTTTGATGCGATTAATCACTACAATCCCATCTGCACTTGCGGCATGTTTGTCTACATAAACGGGTAATCCATTAGGCAGCTCACCAAGCAGAACCACTTCCATCGATGAACGAATCTCGCAATTCACGCTTTCTTCTGTAACGCCCAGATGGGCCAAAACATCACGTTGTCCCTCAGCGGTGGCTCCGCCATGACTCCCCATGCTTGGAACGATAAAAGGCTTCGCTCCGGCATCTTGCAGAAACTTCACCGTAACGGCTGTAATTTCTACTAAACGGTCTAAACCTCTACTCCCAACAGCAATAGCGATTTCCATACCAGGTTGAATGGTGTTCCGAATCTCATCTCTTTGCAGCTTCTTATTCAATTCCTTCCCAAGGTCTTCAATATGCCCACTATCAAAATTCACTCTTACTTTGGCCATTTTCGGAACCGGAATATCTTTTAGAAGCTCTTGTAAAATCCCCATGATTTCCTCCACTCCAAGTACAAATTGTTATTCATTCATGCTTTCTAATCTGCTTAAAATAGCGTTCTGATAAACCACTTTAAATTAATTTGTTTACCATACAAACTAATTACCTGTATAATAACATCATGCCTTAGGTTCGTCAATCATTCAAGGAGGTGCTTTATGATTACCGGCGATTCTTCACATGTCAAACAAATTAATCGTGCTCTAATCTTAGGTGAAATTATAGGGCACGGCTCTATTTCAAGAACAGACCTGGCAAAGGTAACCGGGTTAAATAAGTCCACTCTATCCGTTCAGGCAGCTGATTTGTTAGCAGAGGTACTAATTATTGAGACCTATAAAGAGCATAACAATCCAGGCCGAAAACCGATCTTCCTCTCACTTAATGAAACTGCTGGGTATGCGCTAGGGATTGATTTGGACGGAAAAAAGATGACTTTTGTACTTACCAATTTACAAGGTGTTCCAGTCTCTTCTCAACTGATTGAGTTTGAAACCCATAACTATCACGAAATATTTAGATTACTAGTGGAACAGATCAGACACTATAAGAAGCGTTGTGAACTTGCTCCTCACGGCCTCATAGGCGTGGCCATAGGGGTACATGGGATTGTAGATAATTCTGAGTTGATTTGTTATCTCCCCTATCATCAATGGCACAACAGAGATTTAAAACAAGATCTTAAAGACGCAACTGGACTTAACATTTTTGTGGAGAACAACGCGAATTTAAGCGCCTTCTCAGAAATTGTCTTTATGCATCATCAGAGTGAGCATTTATTTTCATTAAGCTTCAATTCAGGAATAGGGCTGGGGATGATGGTTCATGGAGAGGTATTAAAAGGCTATAACGGCTTCGCCGGAGAGATAGGTCATATGATTATCATTCCTGACGGGAAAGTCTGCAGTTGCGGGAATACGGGGTGCTGGGAACAATATGCTTCTGAAGTAAGTTTAACGAGTTCGATAGCGCGTATGAAGAAAAAAGAAAAGGTAAGTCTTCAGGAAATTGAACATTGGATCCAAGTGTCTGACCCTGTAGCAATTGCTGCGCTAGAGAAATATATGAATTACATTGCGACTGGCCTCAATAATATTATAAATCTGTTCAATCCTGAAATTATGATTCTTAACAATCGCCTGCTAACAATCTATCCGAATGCCCTGCCTCTACTTCTATCAAAGCTAAGTTCGTCGATAAGTCAGCCTTGTAAGTTACTCCTTTCAGAATTAGGAGAGAAGGCCTGTGTTATGGGAGCTTGTGCATTAGTTATAAAAAACTTTCTTGGAGTCTCAAAGCTTAGCTTGAGTAATAACAGGAGCTAGATGGATTTTGTAATAAAAAAACGAATAAAGCCTATTTCAACGGCTTTATTCGTTAGATTAGATTACTAAATTTTAGAACCAGTTCTCATAACCCAACTGTTTCAGATAGCTTCCTGAAGTCTGTAGACAATCAAACGGATCTTTCCCATACGTATCGTCTTGCTCAATCAAGAAATACTGCACACCACTCTCGTGACCGGCTTCGATAATCGCCTGAATATCTAAGCTCCCTTCACCAAGCTCTGCAAACTCAATAATATTGGAGAACTTATACATAAACTTTGACATATCTTTAAAGTCATCTGCACTTAAATCCATGTGGCCGATTCTGTAATCCTTTAGATGCAGTAAGGATACACGTCCAGCAAAGCGTTTAATAACATTTACCGGATTCTCACCACCCCGCTGAATCCAATGAACATCCAATTCGAAACCGAGCTTCGAGGTGTTGTTCTTCATCATATCCAGAAGCGTTTCCCCGTCATATTTCTCAAATTCTACGTGGTGGTTGTGATAATAGAGCTCAATACCGTGCTTCTCCAAACGTATAGCCATTTCTTCTGCTTGATGAATATACTCCATGATTTTCTCTTTATTTCCCATAAGCGTTATTGGCATCATACCAATACGGACATAATTACAGTTCAATGTCCTGCAATCATTGACGATTTTATCGAAATCTGTGGTTAAGGATTCCCCTAGCATACCCGGCATCGTATTCAGAGGAGCAGAGACCGACACGATTTGGATATTAAAATCCTCGCTAGCTCGTTTAAGCTCGGACACATTCTCCTTAGTCATATCAATTTGAGTGACTTCAACGGCACTAAATCCTAGTTCTTTCACCGTTCGTAGTGTCTCATAAACTCCGTTTTCCACAATTTTATTTTTCAAGTTGAACATTTGCACACCAATTTTACCGTTACTCATCAAGATCACCCTCCAGTTGAATTTCTTGTTTTTGTGCCGAAGATTTGTGAATCGTATCTATCATTCTTATGGACTGAACAGCATCTCGGATATGAACATAATCGTGTGAATCGTTACGTATACAATCATAGAAATGATCGATTAGTGAAGCGTGGCTAGCTCCATAATAAAACTTCGTCCCTGGAAGCTTGGCATCTTCAACTAATACCTCTTTCTCCCCATGATCATCTTCTTTAATTAATAGGCTGTCTTTTATTGTGAATTTCACTTTCTCATACGTCACTTCAAGCTCAACGCTAGAATTACTCGCATTGGCAACGGTTGCAAAAAACAAGCCCTTAGCTCCGTTCTTAAACCGAATATACGCAGACACCGTATCCTCGACCTCAATACCGTAATTCATCAGTTGATCAACGGATCCTCGGATCGCCTCGATCGGCCCACCAAGCAATTGCATATGATCCAGCGTATGGATCGATTGATTAATCATCACCCCGCCACCGGATTCGCTTTTCCGTCCACGCCATGGTTTGATATCATAATAGACTTGCGGTCTATACCATGCTACCAAGCCCTTAATCCCAATCAAAGGGCCATAGTCATTATGACGAACGATATCCTGAAGCATCTCAAAAGTCTCGTTATAACGGTTCTGTAGACAGATGCAAACTTTGATCTGCTCATATTCTGCCTCAAGCTTCTCCATGGCTAACGCTTCTTCTATGTTTAAGGCTAACGGTTTTTCTTGAAGCACATGAACCCCATTCTCCATGCAGGCTTTGGTTACTGGATAGTGCAGATGATGTGGCAAGCAAATATGCACGCAGTCAAGGGACTCTTTTTGAAGCATGAGCAGATAATCTGTATAAAAGCTTATACCAGGTAGTGTGTTCCTTAGAGACTCATCAATATCACATACAGCCACTAACTCAATCCCTGGATTCGCCTGAATCGCTTGAATATGAATGTTGGAAATATCACCAAGTCCAATAACCGCTGCCTTTAACATATGGAAATCTCCTTTTCAAAACTAACCCATGGCTCATACCACGAGTTAGTTTTTTAAATATTAAGAAGTATCATTACTTGGTTAGAGGTTGCTTTTGCTCTTCTTCGATCTTCTTCTTGAGTTCGTTCAAATATAGCTCTTCATCAACAGGGAGCTCCACCTCTTTACCTAGCCAGCTAGATAAGTGAATGGCATTTGCAAGCGCCACGCCGTGAATACCATCACTTCCTGGTGCCAAAAGCGGCTCCCCATCTAAAATATGGGATGCGAAGTTCTTCATGACTGCAGTATGCTGAGCTCCCCAGACACTTTCAAAGGTAATAACTTCTTCATTGTAGATTTCATCCGAATTTCCACCCATGAATATTTTCATTACATCAACCATACTCATGGTATCGCTCATTTCGCGCTCAGGTTTGATCAGGCGTTTAACGGTTATCTTATTACTGTCATCAACTACGATTTTCCCTTTATCACCCAAAATCTCAAATCGGTCCGTTCCTACAACATCATGTGTGCAAGTGACGAATACGCCTGTTGCGCCGTTCCCATAGTCTAGTAGTACAGTAACCTCATCTTCTACTGCTATATTTCTTTGATAACCATATTTCACATTGGAGTAGACTTTCTTAGGCATTCCGCATATCCACTGTAATAAATCCAGCTGATGTGGAGCCTGATTGACCAGAACACCACCACCTTCGCCATCCCAAGTAGCTCTCCAAGCGCTTTGATCATAATAACCTTGAGGTCTCCACCAGGTGGTAATCATCCAATTCGTGCGACGAATCTCACCGATTTCTCCGTTATCAATAATTTCCTTCAGCTTTTGATATAGCGGGTTGGTTCGCTGATTAAACATGATTCCAAAAGCTAATTCGGGCTTAGCTGCTGCGAATTCATTTAGTTCTCTAACCTGCTTCGTGTATACTCCGGCTGGCTTTTCCACCAGGGCGTGAACGTTTCTCTTCAACGCTTCGATTCCCATTTCCGGATGCAAATAGTGAGGCACACAAGTGACTATTGCGTCTACTTCTCCACTTTCAATCATTTCGATGTAGTTGTCATAGAAAGGAACATCCGGATACTTTTCTGATGCCCACTGTTTCTTTGCAGGATCGATATCACAGATTGCCCCAAGCTGCATATTCTCCACTTTTTCTTCGGTCAAAAAATTTGCATATGCACTGCCTTGTGCACCAACACCGATAATTCCCATTCTTACTTTTGTCATTTCACTTTCTCCTCGCTTTCAATATGTTCAAGTATTTGAATAAGAGCTTCGTACTGTAGCTTGTAGCCCTCCGCCCCATTAAGACCTTTGTTGTCCTTAATAATTTCTTCTGCATTCTCCAGTTCTAAATCCTTTAAGGAGTCAAACTGAACCAGATGTGGTTCAAGCGTCAAGAAACCTTTATACCCACTGTGAATCACCTGAGACAATATCGACGGGATTTGCCCCTCCCCAGTCCCACAGACCACATTCTGATTATCCGACTTAACTGCATCCTTAATGTGTATATAAGCAATTTCATCTTTCAATAAATCGTAGCATGCTTGAGTATCCTCACCACATTGCACGAAGTTCGCAAAATCAAAAATAGCCTTAAAATACTTGGAATTAACCGCATTCAACATCTCACTACAGCGCCGAGCAATATCACCGTAGATATCTTTTTCATTCTCATGCAGTAGAATTACATCGTATTGTTCAGCGATCGTAGTAAATTCCTTGATCTTCTCAATCACTTCGTCCCGGTATTGATCGGGATCGTCACCCTTGGGAATATAGAAGCTGAATACACGAATATACTTGCACTGCAATAAATTGCTGAACTGACAGAGTCTGTGTAGCATTTCTTTTTGCTTCATAAAAGCGCCTTCATCTTTTACGAAAATTTTCCCGATTGGCGAACCGATGGAGGATACACGAATACCAGATTGTTCAAGTCTGGGCAGAACATTTGATTGAATCTCTTCCAGCGTATAGTCACCGATATTTTTACCGTCGATGCCGCGCAAGGATAAGTACTGCATTCCCAATTTCGAAACTACCTCAAGCTGCTGGTCAAACTCTGCAGAAATTTCATCAGAGAAGCCTGAGATGCTAAGGTTTTTATTTACCACAACCTCTTTTCCCTCCTCCTAGCGATTACCAGTTGAATGTGTAAGAATAACGTTACTATAAATGAAACCGATTTATTATTCTCGTAAAATCTTGTGTATAATAGTAAAATATAGAGCAGCTTGAGAAGAATAATGTTTACAAGGGGTGAGAATTTAGTGTTATCTGAGGAATGGGAACAACTACAAAAACTACTTAAATTCACATATAACTATGCGAGCATTGAGACTGTCTTTTTTCAATCAGGGGTACAGATCGTATGGGAGTCTGGGCATATACAAGTGCCAGAGCCATTAAAAGGTTACTTCGAAGATCTCAGAGCAATGCTTCAGCTTCAACATTCGAATGCCGCATCACATTTACTTATTCATTCCACATCCTATAAATTGAATTTCATCTCTTCCAACCTTTACAAAGGCACCAGTTACCTAGGGAGCGTAATTGTAGGTCCTTATCTACTGGAAGAGCCTTCTACACTTCTCATGCACGATATTATATTTGACAATAATTTGTCCATTTGGCTGCAGCCCATCTTAGAACAATATTATCTCTCTCTGCCTTTAATCAATGAACAAAAGGTCAATAACATCTCAGAATTTCTAGCGTATCTTTCAGAGAGTGCTCAACTTTCTAACCACTCGGTTTCAACTTTTGAGCATGTTAGCTATAACTTTCGAAGCCAGAATCTGTTACTTTCTGAAGCGGTCAAAAACAAAACAGATTTATCGCCAGCGATCATAGAAGAAAGATATCGGAAAGAAAATCAATTATTGTCTATTATAGAGCGAGGAAATCAACAACAGCTGCAACAATTCTTGAAGGATGGTGCATGGGGTAAGAACGATTTTCCTGACCGTTTCCCTACGGACCCCCTACGATCACGTAAAAATTTATCCTTTGTAAGCAACACTCTGCTGCGCAAGGCAGCAGAGAAAGGTGGCGTTCATCCAGTCTACATAGACAGTATCTCAGAGAAATTTTCTATTCAAATCGAAAGATCTGCTTCTGTACAACAGCTTTCTGAGCTTCAAATGAAAATGTATTCTGAATACTGCAAGCTTGTTAATGATTTGTCTCTGAAACCCTATAGTTCTCCCATAAGAAAAGCGATCGAATATATCCGCCTAAACCTGGATAAAGAATTGAGTCTTGATATAATAGCCCGTGCGATCTCGGCAAGCATGTACGAGCTTTCCAAACAGTTCAAACAAGAAACTAGCCAATCTATTATTGATTACATCAACTTGCTGAGAATTAAATCCGCTGTTGAAATGTTGGAGAACAATTATCTATCGATAACGGATATCGCTCAGATGGTTGGTTATAATGATGTGAACTATTTTATAAAGGTCTTTAAAAAAACTAACGGAATCACGCCAAATCAGTTCCGGAAAAATAGAAGAAGTATTCAGCAGAATTAACATCTGAAATCGCTACATTTTACAAGCTTCTATTCTCTCTTAAGTCAGTAGCAAGCTGGAGTGTACGTTTTTTGTTCAATGGATAAAGAAATACTAAGATTAGGAAAACTATGAACACCATAACGGCAGGTAATAAAGTTGCTAATGTATGCACTCCCTGAAGTGTATCCTGCGATTGCGCTTTAAGCTGAGCATTATATCCGACAGCACTAATGGCAAAACCACCAAGTCCACCAGCAATTGCTTGACCCACCTTACGGGCAAAGGAATACACAGAGTAAACTGTACCATCTTCCCGTAATCCCGTTAAGTATTCATGATAATCAATAACATCCGTAACAAATGCCCAGATCGTCATGTTAAAGAAAGCGGTACCAAATGAGGCTACAGTCATTACTCCAATGAATTGATTAACGCTCAAGTTCGGCATGAAATATAACAAAGCATATACTATAGCCGCTAGAAGCAGACCCGCTGAGGCGGTTTCTTTTTTTCCGAATCTTGCAACCAAAGGTTTTATTAATGGCATGGTAATGAATATCGTTGCCGTTTGAATCAAGCCCATCATACTTAATGCTTTTGCACTTCCGAAATAGTCTTTAAACAAATAGACATTCACAGCACCGGTAAGCATAAAGCAAGTCATGATGGCAAGCGAAGCGATTAGGATCCAGATCAGGGGTTTGTTCTTTTTAAATCCTTTTAGCGTTGCTCGAAAATTTGTTTTTACCTTTGAGTTATTCGACGAAGTAATACGTTCAGTGGAGAGACTATAGCAGGCCATATAACAGGAGAGTGAAAGAATGGCGAAGATAACAGCTGTCAAAAAAAATCGATTAGCATCTGCTTTGTTATCTACGAAAATAATCAAAGGACCAACCACATTTATAATCAGCCCTGCTAATGAAGCCCCTAAGCTCCGAAAGGTTGATAGCGAGGTTCGTTCCACTGGATCACTGGTGATCACTGAAGCCATTGAACCGTAAGGAATATTAACCGTACTGTATAATGTTCCCCATAGAATATAAGTTACAAAAGCGTAGGCCAGATAGAATCCATCAGACATTCCTGGAATATGAACGAACATTAACACACCAGTAACAACTAGCGGAAAAGACATTCTAAAGATCCATGGTTTGAATTTCCCCTTCGGCCCTGCTTTTCTAGTATCGATAAAACGTCCCCAAGTTACATCTGCGACTGCATCCCATAAGCGAGCAATGAGAAAAAGTCCGCCTACGGCTGCCGCACTGATTCCATACACATCTGTATAGAATACCATCAAGAAAGAGCTTGCAAGAATGAAGAAAAAATCATTGCCGAAATCACCGAACAAATAACCCATCTTATCTCTGAGGCCAAACCTTCTGTTGTTTACATTTGTTACTAAACCCTTTGAAGTTTCGAGACCGGCTTGTTGATTCATATTTATCCCCCCGTAACTTTTGAATAGCTACATTTAAGCGCATCCTTCAAAAGTAAGAATTGTAAGGATATTTAATTAGTTCATTAAACTAACAAAATATCTTTACCGTAGGATAACACCATCAACTTATACTCGTCAACAGAAATTGTAAGCGCTTCAAAATATTTTTTATGTGTATATTTTCACATCGTTTTTTCGCAAAAACCTCTCAGGAAGTTGAGTAATATCAAACATCTTTAAAGCAAAAATCAACAAAAAACCCCTATCAAACCTGGGGTTTCTGTTGAAAGATGACAAACGATATAACCTTAAGAATGACTTCTCTCTGCTATGTCTGCGGTAAGTTGAAGCGTGCGTTTTTTGTTCAAAGGATATAAGAATACAAGGATCAAAAATACTAGAGCTAAGATAATGGCAGGCATTAATGTTGCTAAGGTATGGAGTCCGTGAAGCGTAGCTGGTGTCTGTGATTTAAGGGTGGCATTATAACCTACTGCACTAATCGCAAACCCTCCAAGTCCTCCAGCAATCGCTTGCCCCACCTTACGAGCAAAGGAGTAAATAGAATACACCGTTCCATCTTCACGAAGGCCCGTTATGTATTCATGATAATCTATCACATCGGTCACAAACGCCCAGATCACCATATTAAAGAAAGCGTAACCAAAATTAGCGATAGACAATATTCCAATAAATTGATTAGTGCTCACATTAGGCAAAAAGTATAATAAAGCGTAAATGGCTGCAGCTAATAAAAGACCGGCGGAGGCTGTTTCCTTTTTACCGAATCTGGCAACTAGTGGTTTTACTAATGGCATAGCGATCAACATAGCTACGGTTTGAACAAAACCTACCATACTTAAAGCTGTTGTACTACCAAAATAGTCTTTGAACAAATAGATATTTACTGATCCGATAAGCATAAAACAAGTCATAAAAACGAGTGAAGCAACTAAGATCCAGATTAGAGGTTTGTTTTTGGAGAATCCTTTTAAAGTGGCGCCCAGATTACCTTTAACCTTATTGTTCTCTGGGGCAATAATCCGTTCAGTTGATAGCTTATAACAAGCCATGTAACAGGAAAGTGAAAGAATAGCAAAGATAACGGCAGCAAGCAAAAATCGGTTCGGATCAGCCTTGTTATCTACGAATATAATCAGGGGCCCTACTACATTAATAATTAACCCCGCTAATGAAGAGCCTAACGTTCGAAATGTTGATAGTGAGGTGCGTTCAACAGGATCACTTGTGATTACAGAAGCCATTGACCCGTAAGGAATATTCACAGTACTATAAAACGTTCCCCAGAGGATATAGGTTACATAGGCGTAGGCGAGATAGAATCCGTCAGACATCCCTGGAAGATGAATGAACATTAATACACCTGTAACCACTAGTGGAAACGACATTCTAAAAATCCATGGTTTGAATTTTCCGTTAGGGCTTGCTTTTCTAGTATCTATAAAACGCCCCCAGGTTACATCAGCGATTGCATCCCAAAGTCGGGCAATTAGGAAGAGCCCACCAACGGCAGCCGCATTAATTCCAAATACATCCGTGTAGAATACCATTAAGAAAGAGCTTACAAGAATAAAGAAAAAATCATTTCCGAAATCACCGAATAAATAACCCAGCTTATCCCTTAGACCAAACTTTCTGTTTGTTGCACTAGACACAAAACCCTTTGAAGTTTCCAGACCAGTTTGTGTATTCAACTTCATTCCCCCGTAACTCTTGGATGGTGTACACTTTTACTTCTTCACCTATCAAAAGTAATGATGTAAGGATAATTAATTTGTTTAATAAACTAATTAATTATCCTTACCGTAGAATACCATTTTCTGATGTGCTCGTCAATAACTTTTGTAAGCGCTATATTAACTATTTTATTAGTCTATTCTAACCATTTTGTATGAAATACGCCTTCTTTATCTACTCTCTGATAAGTATGGGCACCAAAATAATCTCGCTGTGCCTGTAGTAAGTTTGCAGGAAGTGTCTCCGCGCGATAACTGTCGTAGTAAGCAATCGCACTTGAAAATGAAGGTACAGGGATCCCGCATTTAATCGCAAGTGATAGAACGTCACGTAGAGCCGTCTGGTACTCTTCCACTATATCTTTAAAGTATGGATCTAGCAAAAGGTTAGCAAGCTCAGCATCTTGATCATAGGCATCTTTGATTTTTTGTAGGAATTGCGCACGAATAATACAACCGCCACGGAAGATCATGGCTATATCTCCGTAACGTAAATTCCATTCGTACTCCTCAGACGCTACACGCATCTGTGCAAAGCCTTGAGCATACGAGCAAATTTTACTCATATATAGTGCTTTCCGAACAGCTTCGATCAGCTCATCTTGATCACCATTGTAGCTCTTCTTCTCTGGTCCTTGAAGCAATTTACTAGCCTTTACCCGTTCCTCCTTCATGGCCGAGATAAAGCGTGCAAATACAGATTCTGTAATAATAGGCAGCGGAACGCCGAGATCTAGCGCATTTTGACTAGTCCACTTTCCTGTACCTTTTTGGCCAGCGGTATCTAGGATGACATCGACCATAGGCTTTCCGGTTTCTTCATCTGTTTTCGCAAAAATATCGGCAGTAATCTCAATCAAATAACTATCCAGCTCACCTTTATTCCACTCACTAAATACATCATGCAGCTCTGCAGCACTAAGATTCAGGACCTGCTTCAGAATAAAATAAGCCTCCGAAATCAATTGCATATCGCCATATTCTATGCCATTGTGAACCATCTTCACATAGTGTCCGGCACCGTCGGGTCCAATATAGGTACAGCAAGGATCGCCATCGACTTTGGCCGATATAGCCTCGAGAATGGGCTTTACAAGCTCATAAGCTTCTTTCTTCCCCCCAGGCATGATGGAAGGGCCCTTAAGAGCTCCTTCCTCCCCACCAGATACGCCAGTACCAATAAAATGAAAGCCGGCGGATTGTAGTTCCTTGTTTCTACGAATAGTATCTTGGAAGAAAGTATTTCCTCCATCTATCAAAATATCGCCTTCTTCAAGAAAAGGCTTTAACGATTCGATTGTCGCATCCGTAGCTGAACCCGCTTTAACCATCAGTAATATTTTTCGTGGTTTCTCGAGCGCATTTACAAACTCTTCAACCGTTTCTGAGCCTATAAAATTCTTGCCATACGCTTCATTGGTTAGGAACTCTTCTGTTTTATCATAAGAACGATTAAAGACTGCGACGGAATAACCTCTGCTTTCTATATTCAAAGCCAGGTTCTTCCCCATCACTGCAAGACCTACGACACCAATCTGCTGCTGTTTAGACATGCCTCTGCTCTCTCCCTCTATTCGTTATCCTGTTTGTAATGGAAGTCTGGAATTGCAGTCCACCGTTTACGTAATTCATGCGCTGCATACTTAGGCTTACGATCCCGAGTAAAGATCCCCTTCTTATTCCCTTGCACACGAATGATTCCCTGACTTGTAGCGAAATCTGCAAAATTCCAAACCTGCTCACCGATAAAATGAGGGAATTCATCAAATACTTCATGATTGGCTTTATAAAACTCCACTTGATATTCTTCAGTGAACATAACCGGTTCAACGTCATGGAAACCAGCCACAGTATCCGCCCCGTATTCGGTCATCATGATCGGTGTGTTAGGGCAACGTTTAAGCCAACCATTGAATTCTGCACGCAATTTCACTTTTGCAGATTCCAGGTCTCCCCCATCCACATACCAACCATAGTAACGATTCAAAGCTAGAACATCGATTAGTTCAGCAATTTTATCTCGATCTGGAGTAGAAGCTAGATGAGTAACGAGTGTAACTGGTCGTTTTTGCGGATCTAATTCTCTCATCAATTCTACAAGCGGCTTAAAGTATTCATAGGCCCCTTCTTCCTCGGACGCAGGTTCATTAGCCACATTCCACATCACAACAGACGGATGGTTTTTATCTCGTGCAATTAATTCCCGAATATCTTGCTCATGTTGCTCTTTGGTTTGGAGTTCCTCCCATGTATTTTTATGGGCTCTGCCTCCTGATAACATGACCATAAAGTTCACATGTAGTCCCACGGCGGGGATTTCATCAATTACAACAAAACCTTCACGGTCCGCAAGACGCATTAATTCTTCAGAGTATGGATAATGGGAAGTGCGGAAGGAGTTCGCTCCCATCCACTTCATCAGATTAAAGTCTATAATATTGGCCGCTTCATCAAAGCCTCTACCATGAATGGGTGAATCTTCGTGTTTACCAAAACCCTTAAAGTAAAATGGCTTATTGTTGATTAAGAACTTCCCATCTTTAACTTCCACAGTTCGCACGCCAAACGGCTGCTCATACACATCGACAGTAGTTCCATCCTGAACAAGCTCAATTTGTAGTGTGTACAGATAAGCGTTCAACGGTTGCCAAAGCTTAACATTTTCAAGTGAGATTGTGCCAGCCTCTCCCGCTTGCTCAGCAACGATGTCTCCTGCTTCGTCCAGAACTGTTACTTTAACTTCTGCATTATTTACGAATTTCACAGCGTAGTTAACCTTACCGTTCAGACCTTCTAAAGCGGTTACAATTTCAACATCTTGTACATAGGTGTGAGGTGTTGTATAGATCTTAACAGGACGCTGAAGACCAGCATAATTGAAAAAATCGAAATTGGGTTCATTTTTCAGTTTTTTTCCGATTCCTGGAATTTCTTTCTCAGAGTAAATCCCAACAGGCAATGTGGAATAATCAACAATATTGTTCAACGCAACAGTCAATCTGTTTTTGCCTGATTTCAAGATCTGATTTAACTCCGTTTCAAAAGGCAGAAAGCCACCTTTATGCTCAACAGCAAGCTCTCCATTAACATACACTTTAGCTTGATGTGTCGCAGAACCAAATCTCAAGACAGTACGCTCAGCCGAGAACACATCCGGCACTGTAAATTCTCTTTCATACCATACCCAGCCTACATGATCACGGATTTCTGCTTTTACCCCGATGTCGTTAAAGGATGCTGGAACAGCCATCGCTATCGTATCTGTTAATTTGGATTCAAACCATTTTTCTTGAAAGCCCACACCTGAATCTAGCTTAAAGTTCCATAATCCATTAAGATCAATAATACTGCGAGTTTCAGTAACGATTGGATATAACATAAATAAATCCTCCTTTTATTGTATTAACAATTTATCTTTGCAAGAAAAACTTATCCGCATTATGATAGCCGATGTTTCGAATCATCTGTTCCAGAAAATCCATATCATTAGGAATTAGACCTTGTTCCACCCAGTTTCCAACAATCTTACATAAAATACGCCGGAAATATTCATGACGAGCATAAGACAAAAAGCTTCGAGAATCGGTAAGCATTCCAATAAAATGGCTAATCAAACCAACGTTCGCTAAATCCTTCATTTGCTTTTCCATGCCATCAATATGGTCATTGAACCACCATCCGGAGCCAAACTGTACTTTGCCTGGGATACCCTCTTCATAGTAATTCCCCATCATCCCCGCAAGCACTGCATTATCCTTAGGATTGAGGTTAAATAGAACCGTTCTCGGCAGAGAGTCCTCTTGATCAAGAGCATCCAAGAATCTGGACAATCCTTGTGCAAAATTAGTTTCACCCACTGAATCAAAACCTGTGTCAGAGCCAATAAGCTTTTTCATTTTTGTATTATTATTGCGGATAGCGCCCATATGCAGTTGCATCACCCACTGTTTCTCTGCATACATTTTTCCTAATGCTTTGAGCAGATAAGAACGATAATCGGTGATCTCAGCTTCGCTAAGCGTCTCTTTATTCAATTTTTTGTTAAAAATAGCAGTAACCACTTCCTCGGAAACCTCCGAATAATCCAGCTTCTGAATATCATGGTCCGATGCGCGTCCGCCATGCTCATGGAAATAATTCACTCTTTGCTTCAAAGCATCCAGAAAATCCTCCAAAGAATCAATCGAACTTCCAGTGATGTTTTTCAATTGATCTAACCAGGATAAAAAGGAAGCGGATTCAATATTTAGAGCGCCATCCGGTCGGAACGTCGGTGCGATAAGCGTCTCAAAAGTTTCATCTTGATTTAAGAGATCGTGATATTCAAGTGTGGATAGCGGATCATCTGTCGTTCCAATAAATCTCACATTTGATTTTGCGATAAAACCTCTAGGTCTGTGCGTTGGCAGTAGCAGCTTCTCATTACATTCCGTCCAAATTTCATGTGCTGTTGATGGACTAAGAATTTTCTCTATCCCGAAGAACATCTTCAATTCCAGATGTGTCCAATGATATAGAGGATTTCCTATTAAATGGGGAACCGTCTCAGCCCAAGCTTTAAACTTCTCCCAGTCATCTGCATCTCCAGTGATAAACTTTTCGCTTATACCATTCATTCGCATGGTGCGCCATTTGTAATGATCCCCCCCAAGCCAGAGTTGAGTAATATTAGCATACGGCTTGTTTTCCCAAATTTCTTGGGGATTCAGATGACAGTGAAAGTCAAAAATAGGCAATTGATTCGCACCATTTTCGAACAGTCGTATAGCTGTATCTGAATTTAACAGAAAGTGATGATCCAGAAAACTTTTCATACATGATCTCCTTCCAAATTCATATTCAGGTAACTCTATTACGGGTTTAAATTATCCTTACAGTTAATTTGTTTAATAAACAAATTAACTGTAAGGATAATTTATCAATTCCCTTTCGTTTTGTCAAATGTATGTTACAGCAGTATAATAACTCTTGATAGGAAGAAAAAGAGCATCAGAATCACTGCTCAAATTGGAGGATAATAATGATTACCGGTGATGCTTCATACATAAAGAAGATTAATCGTTCTTTGATAATCAGAGAAATTGTTAAGAAAGGAATGATCTCCCGGGCAGATCTATCCAAAGCTGTAGCACTAACAAGAGCAACTATCTCTGTTCAAGTAGCTGATCTGTTAGAAGATGAATTGGTTGTAGAAACACAGCTTGAACATAATGCTGTTGGACGCAAGCCAATTATGCTCTCTTTAAATGCTGACGCGGGTTATGCCCTCGGTATTGATCTAGATTATGGGCAAATATCCTTTGCGCTTACAGATCTTCTAGGACGCCCTGTATTTTCTAACATCGTTAAGCTTGAAACCACTGACTATTCCGAGATTCTTGCACTGCTAATCAAACATATCATCACATACAAAAAAAATTACACAAATAGTCGATATGGCATTATTGGTATTGTGATCGCCATTCACGGCCTCGTCTCGAATCAAGAGGTGATTCATTATGTGCCTCGTTTGGGATGGAATGATGTAAATCTGAAAGCAGATCTAGAAAACGCACTTAACCTTGAAATTCATCTTGAGAATAACTCGAATCTCAGTTCTTTTGCCGAAAGAGTCTATGTCCATCATGATACGGATAATCTTTTATCAGCTACATTTCATTCAGGTATAGGCTTAGGAATGATTATTAACAACAAATTCTTTCGTGGACATGACGGATTTGCAGGAGAAATTGGACATATGATTGTGGTGCCGGGCGGAAGACCGTGTAAATGCGGAAATAAAGGGTGCTGGGAGAAATATGCCTCTGAATCTAATATTATGGAGGTTTTGTCCAAAAAAAAGAAAACCCCTAATATTACCTATGAACAAATTCAGGAGTGGATTGACCAAGGTGATGCGGAAGTCACTGAGATCATGGATGAATTTATCTACTATCTCTCCATTGGCTTAAATAATATGATCAATATTTATAATCCAGACGTTATCGTAATAGATAGTGAATTGTTACGGATCTATCCAGACTCTATTTATAAAATCAAACAAAATTTAAATTCACAAATTAGCCATTACCGTGAATTGTTAATCTCTACGCTTGGCAAAAACTCATCCATTCTAGGAGCTTGCGCTTTGGCCATTCAGTATTTCCTAGATGTACCTGTGCTAAATCTGCCAAACGCAATGGAAGCTTCAGAGTAAATTGCAGCATACTAATTTCTCTGAAGACTATACATCTATGGAGTGAATGGTAAATACGGTGAATATTTGGACTTCCGGCCGCTGTTGTCTCCAGATTTCTTAAATTATACCGCTGTGAGCGGATGAAATCCGGAGACAAAGGCGATCGCTATCGCGCCTACAGTTCCAAATCCCCCCTTCGCTACGCTCTCCTTTAATGTTTTTTAAATTCAAATAATGCAAGCCTTTTCGTAGAAGATCACTTAAATTAAAGAAGCCTAAATCAGTTTTCAGCTTCTTGTTAGAGCTACTCTTCTTATACTCTCTTTTGTCCAAGGAGGAGCTTGAGGATGATTCATTATTTCCTCGTAGGTCATCCAATGTACGGCTTCAACCTCATCAGGACTCTTGTTATATGCTGTACCACTGTCATATTCGCATAGGAAGACCATATTTATAACGTTGCATCCAGCATCTGTCATAAAGGAGGAACTGTATACAAAAGTAACAGCATCTTTTATCTCGATGCCAACTTCCTCATAAAGTTCTCGTTTTACAGTCCGTTCTATGATATCGACTGTGCTTCCTTCAACGTCTACTTTCCCTCCTACAAGAGACAGAGTACCACCTGCATGTTCTTCTTTGATACTTCGTGTAATAACAAGCCATTTGTCATCCCTACAGATTGCACTTTCTACGTTTACTATGAACACGCTTTCTTACTCCCTTCTAATTGAGCAACTAATTAACTATTCCACTCGTTTTAAATTATTGGACTACCCTTTTGTATTCGACACCCGCTAGCTTCAACCCTCCGCTGATCCTTATGGACCCAAATAACACTATAAGTACAATTATCGTCATTTGAGCATGGCTTCAAGGGTTAACTGGGTCCAATTGCGAGTGTTTTCGTTCGCGGAGCGTACATCGAAGCGCAAAGGTTGATCATGCTCACAAAAAGAAAAACTGTCCCAAGCAGCCATTTCGTGGCTTTTTGGGACAGTTCCATATTTATATATCTGCCATTTAGGTTTAGACCGAATTATTTATACGCGGGCAACCAATCTCCATGGGCTGTGATCAGCTCATCACACATATTCGTAATGTCATCCATTGACAGTTCGGCGGCAGTGTGCGGATCGAGCATAGCTGCGTGATAAATATGCTCTCTCTTATGAGTAATCGCTGCTTCGATTGTTAACAATTGTGTATTAATGTTCGTACGATTCAGTGCTGCACACTGCGGAGGCAGATCTCCCACAAAGGTTGGAGTGACGCCACTGCGGTCTACAAGGCATGGAACTTCAACACATGCTTCTTTCGGAAGATTGGTGATAAGACCTGTATTCATAACATTACCACCAATTTTGAAAGGTACATTCGTTTCGATGGCTTCCATAATGTAGGACGCATATTCATGCGAACGTTCATGTACAAGCTCTTTGTTATTTACTAATTCTTCACGCATCTTCTGCCACCGTTCAATTTGTTCTACACAGCGGCGTGGGTACTCGTCGAGTGGAATTTGAAAGCGTTCGATGAGCTCAGGATAATTACGTTTGATAAAATAAGGATGATACTCTGCGTTATGTTCTGAAGACTCCGTAATGTAGTATCCAAATTTAAGCATCATTTCATAACGAACCATGTCCCCGTGATGTTCTTTCTGCTTTTCTGCAGCGCGGCGTTTGATTTCTGGATATAAGTCCTCTCCGTCCTTCGTAACCTCGAGTAGCCAAGCCATATGGTTAATACCGGCAATCTTAGCCTGTACACCTGTCTGATCCATTCCCAGATGCTCGAATAAGCCTGGAATACAATGCTGTACGCTATGACATAATCCAACGGTCTTCACATCACCATAAGTGTTCATCACATTGGTCAATACTGCCATTGGATTCGTATAGTTCATGAACAGAGCATCTGGACAAACCTCTCTCACATCTGCCGCAAAATCAAGCATGACAGGAATCGTACGTAAGTTGCGGAAAATGCCACCGATACCAACCGTATCCGCAATCGTCTGACGTAAGCCATATTTCTTCGGAATTTCAAAGTCTGTAATGGTACAAGGATCATAACCCCCGACCTGAATCGCATTAATCACATATTTAGCTCCACGTAAAGCTTCCTTACGATCCGTATAGGATTTCACGATACAAGTACTGCCACTACTTGCTTTTATATTACTCAGCATATTCTCGGAATCTTTTAGGCGCTGAAGATCAATATCATATAGGGCAAGCTCAAAGCCTTGAAGAGCTGGAGTTCTCATGCAATCTCCTAAAACGTTCTTTGCAAATACAGTACTACCCGCTCCGATAAATGTAATTTTGGACATGTGAAATATTCCTCCTTAAATAGTGAGTTCTACGGTCACGACATCGCTAACGACTCAGAAAACCTCGATGAATTTTCCTTATAAACACTAGAATGTCAGAGGGTATCCGTCTCTCTCTTCACTATTCACTATAAATGAGAGCGGTCTCAATGAGTATGGATAAATACAATTCATATATGGATATTTGTTGCATTTAAGTGGCCTGTCCTATAATCTAAATGTAATTCAAATCACGTATAGGAGGTCATAAGCAAATGGCTTCAGAGCATTATCATTTCACAGCAGGGTTTAATCTTGCTCCTGATGAAATCGACCTAACTGTATTGTTCAGCGGAGAAGGTAAACCGGTCCCGGGACATAAGATGGGGCCTTCTGTTCACGATTACTACCTTATACATACCGTAATGGATGGAAAGGGTGTGTTTCAGAGTGGAAGTAACTCTCATATATGTGGTACGGGAGATACCTTTGTCATTTTCCCAGGGGCATTATTCAGCTATCAGGCAGACATGGAACAGCCTTGGACTTATGCATGGGTAGCCTTGCAAGGAGAAGCCGTTCAGCAGCTATTTAAAGAAGTGGGGATTACACCGAACAAGCCGTTAATACACTTAGATAACCTTATAGAGATACATAACTTGTATGAACATATTCGTTTTTCCTTTCAGCAATCTGCTTATCCAAGGTTGGAAAGTTTGGAGGCTTCTGGGTGGCTGCGCCTTCTGGTGCACAAATTCGGCCTTGCGAACATAGGTTCGCTCACCCCTAAATCCGCACAATTACCGGATGTTATCGACCGCCAGATCAATCAAGCGATCCGCTGGATCTCTCTCCAATTTCATCAACAGATCAGTATCGACCACATGGCATCCTCTCTTGGTTATCATAGGGCACACCTCTCTAAGGCCTTTAAGCAAAAGATCGGAATGTCACCAAAGCAATATTTGTTAAAGGTTCGCATGGATAAAGCAAAGGAACTGCTTGGAGGAACGCTCACCATCGACCAGGTATCCTCTTCGGTCGGTTTCAATGATGCGTTATATTTCTCCAAGCAATTCCGTAAGTGGAGCGGTATGTCCCCCAGTGAATATCGAAGCCATCTTCGATCTGACACATGATTGCTTATGGGTTATTTCATGGCTTTTGATAAAATCGAGGTGACAAACGCTGTCTTTCCTTCACAGTAAGCATCCATATCGTAGCGATGTTGTTCCGCCAAATGCTGTTTGACTTCTGCATATGCTTGGCGTGCTACCGCATTTGAACGGAGATAGTCTCTAAAAGCGATATGCTCCAAATACCCTTTTCCATCCTTAGGGCATACATACAGATGATATTGCATGAATTCGTCCGCTTGACGTCTTTTGAAGGCTTCCCTGCCCTCGATTCCCAAGTTCCCTTGATGTTCATAACCATACTGTTGTAAACGTTCTATGATTTGTGGGAGTAAATCGTAGCTATCCATTACAAGATCAAGATCTATGATGGGTTTAGCAGCGAGTCCTTCAATGGAAGTACTCCCCACATGCTCTATCGTAATAATGAGGTCGCCAACATAAGATAACAACTGTTCTTTTATTCTATCGAATTCTAACTTCCACTCTGGATCATAAGGGACAACTTCTACGACTTTCGTCTTCTGAGCGATGCTCATGCACCTCCTGCGATGAATGTCTTCTTCTCAATTCCTCTATAGACTATCCATATGCATATAGCGGCCACAATTAGCATTCCACCCATCAGACAGACGCCATTCCAGCCCCAATGCTGCCATGCAAAGCTTCCAAGTGTTGATCCAATAGCTCCACCTGTAAAAGTGCTAACCATAAACACCGTATTTATTCGGCTGCGCGCCGCTGGCTCAAGTGCATAGATCCGTGTTTGGTTACTAACCTGTGACCCTTGTACTCCAAGATCCAGGATAATAACACCGGCAATCAGGCTCCAAATTGTAAATCCAGCTAAACCGAAGAATCCATAAGCAATCAATGTCAGCAATAGTAGTATACCTACTATCTTTTTCGGTGCGATCCTATCAGCTAACCTACCGATAAATGGAGCACCCGCAGCACCTGCTACACCGATCAACCCAAACAAGCCTGTGATAGAGCTACTATAGTGGTAAGGTTCACCTTCTAGAAAGAAAGCCAGTGAAGTCCAGAACACGCTGAAGCCACCAAACATACAAGCACCAATCAATGACGCTTCACGAAGCGTCGAATATCTGCGAATCAAATTCCCCATTGATTTCAGTAGATCTGTATAGGATGAATTATTTTCTGGTTTCGTCTTTGGAATTAGTTGGTATAAGATAAGGGATAACAATAGCATTATAGCTGCGGCAATCCAGTACATGGCTCTCCAGCCGAACATATCTCCTATAATTCCGGATATTGTTCTTGCCAGCAAAATACCAAAAAATAGCCCGCTCATTACGGTTCCAATAACCTTACCTCTTTCTTCTGGCAAAGCGAGCTCCGCCGAGAGAGGAATGATAACCTGCGGCACGACCGTAGTAATGCCAATAGCAAAGCTGGCGATATACATCCAAATAAGGTTCTGAGCTGTAGCGAAACCAACAAGTGATAGTGATACAGCAATAAGAAGTCCGGATATTAGTGTTCTTCGTTCACGGATGTCGCCCAACGGAACAAAGAATAACATCCCAAGCGCATAACCGATCTGAGTAAGCATCGATACATATCCTACTGCGTTAGAGGATGCATGGAATGTTCGTCCTATATCGGCCAAAAGGGGCTGATTGTAATACATATTTGCGACGCTTAATCCTGATGCAATGGCTAAAATAAGTATGAATTGCTTAGTTAGGCCTCCTCCTACACGAACTGCAGCGGGTGTGATAGATTGTGTCATGAAATTCTGTGCCTCCGATTACGTATGCTGCATAAACAGCAAGCTTTATTTTCCTAATACATTATAGCAGTCACTGTCAAGCTGACGTATTTCTGCGATATAATAATTATCTTAAATACAATGATCTGCATAAGTGCAATTTATATTGAAATATATTGAGCGGGGAGTAAATAACATGCACCAGAATGACCGAATTATAACCAGATTGCGCAAAGAACCGTTAAAGAATGTCAGTTTATTAAAAATGCTAACCTCATTCCATGAAGTCATGGAGTCTCATCTTGTGGAGCAAGGAAATCAATGGGGTGTTTTATTGCTTCTTCCTGCTTCAGCGTACGCATATGATCATAGAGTATATCCTCAAGCGGATTACATCGTATTTATGGATTACAGCAGCCCAGATGTATTTCCGGCTCTGTTTCAATTCCTGCCTCCGCAAGCAAATTTTGTTTTTAAACTGCAAGACCTGAACTATAAAAAGGCATTATCATCACATTTTTCAATGGAGAAAGTCCGGGGGTTCTACTCATACAGTGCAGCTGAGGGGCAAATCTTTCCGATGGACGAAGATGTTGTTATCAGTCATGTGGTTGACGACAGTTTAATTCCGCTGTGGGCCGCTAATCATTACACGAAAGACGAAATAGTAGACTATTTTCAAAACGGGGCTTTTTCCGTGTCAATTTTCCTAGACGACAATCCGGTCAGTACCTGCTTAGCGTTCCGCAATGAAGAAACCATCTGGGAAATCGGCGCTGTACATACTTTAGAATCCTCTCAAAGAAACGGATATGCGAAAAAGGTGGTCCAAACCGCCATACAAGAAACGTTAGAACGAGGGTTTATTCCACGCTATCATGTGCTTGAAACAAATCAAGCTTCCATTAGACTAGCTGAATCTATTGGACTCGTTCCTTGTGTACAGCTTGAACACTGGATTAACTACAGCCAATAACACGTTTGATAGGAGGTGATATGCATGAGTTATGGGCCAAACGAGAATCAGAACTATTATCCTCCCCCGCCTCCACCAACACCGATGAATGGCAAGTCAATTGCTGGTTTCGTCTTAGGAGTGCTTTCCATAATTGTTCCTTATATCGGATTTTTGTTAGGGATTGTAGCGGTTATTCTGTCTGCCCTATCCCTTAAAGAAATACGGATTCGGTATGAGCAAGGAAGAGGCTTAGCAATTGCGGGTCTGGTATGCGGGATTGTCGGCACTCTACTTTACGCCATATTAATTTTATTTTTTATTATTTTTATATACGCAGCAGCAAGTTACACCCCCTACTGATCCACACAAAAAAAAGGATCTCTACAGCCAACCTAATGGCTGCAGAGATCCTTTTTCCTTTCCTATGAACAGAATTCAGTAGGTTCCGTTGTTAAGCTGCTGACGATACTCCGTAGGAGTTACGAGGAACCGCTTGCGGAACATCTGTGTAAAATGTCGCATGTCCTGATATCCAATACGTTCGGCGATTTCTGCCACCTTAAGCTTCGAGTTTACTAGCAGCAGCTTCGCTTGCTCCAATCGTAAGGATGTCACATATTCTTTATAGCCTTGACCCGTCTTCTGTTTAAATAATTGACTGAAGTAGACCGGATTCAGAAATACAACGGAAGCAATCTTTTCCAAAGTAAGGTCTTCGTAATAGTGTTCCTTTACATATTGCAATGCGATGTCGATTGCTTTTTCGCCACTACCTTTCGCTGGCGTTAAATCCAATGCTTGCGAATTCACCGCCTCTCTTAAGCTCGTTACGATCTGAGGGACAGTATTTATATCGTAGCTAAGTCCGGAATGGATCATTTGGAAAGGTGTTCTTAAATATTGCTTCAAATAGGTCCGCCCATCTTCCAGAAAAGATTCTAATTTTGCTTCTTCCCTTAAGGTGATTAATCCCAGCAGACTCTGTCGGTCATAACTGACCACAAACCCGCTCCCGTCCCGCTCTATCAGCTCAGTTAACACATTCTCTACAATAAAATGTTCTATCCGAATGTTTTTATCACCCGCATCCATTTGCAGCAAAATCAAATAGAAATATTGATGGTCTTCTATTAATTGGCTGATGTCTAAATTACCGAGATTAAAACCAGAAGCGAGCCTCTGAAATACACCTTCTCTTAAATATTTCAGACTTGACCTTAATCGGTCTTCATCTTTAATAAGCTTATGATCCTGCTCTATTTCTAGCGATAAGTTACTAATAATCTCAAGTAGCTTGCTTTTGCCGATCGGCTTAAGTAGATAATCTCTCGCTCCAAGACGAACGGCCTCCTGCGCATAGGCGAACTCACTGTGTGCAGAGATGACCACCCATTTGACATAAGGATACCGCCGCTTAGAAATCCTCATGAACTCTAGGCCATTCATACCGGGCATAAGAATATCTGTTAAGACGATATGGATGGACTGTTCCTCCATAATCTTGACAGCTTCTTCTGTCGACGCAGCAACATGTACACAATAATCTGGATAGATACTTCTTATTGTGCGCTTAATGCCTTCTCGGATCACCCGTTCATCATCAGCTATGAGAATGTTCACGACTATGCTCTCCTTCCTGCGGAATCGGCAGCATGATAGCAACCTCGGTTCCTTCTCCAGGTAAGCTTCGAATCACAAGACCATAGGATTCTCCGAACATATGCTGGAGCCGCCGATGCAGATTTTGAAGACCGATCCCCATTTTTCCATTTTCTTTCGTTGTAGGTCGATCCAAGGATTCCACCAGCGCATTCAGCTTCTCTGCATCCATACCTTTGCCATTATCTTGAACGACGATGTTCAGCACTCCAGTTTCTTCAAGTATACTCACCTTCAGAATACCTTGACGATCGAGCGATTCCAAGCCATGTTTTACAGCATTTTCAATGACCGGTTGTACAGTCATCTTGGGAAGGCGAACCTCAAGCCATCGTTCATCTATATTTATCTCAATCCGTAGACGACCTTCCAGCCGGATAGAAATAATATTTAGATAGTGCCCGATTTGTTCCAGTTCTTCTCTTAGCGTGACTTCTACATCAACTTCCCAATGACTGCTGTACCGGAACATCGAAGATAGCGAGAGAACAAGTTCACCTAGTTGCTCATTCCCTTCCTCATCCAGCATCCAATAAATCATATCCAGAGTATTGTATAGAAAATGTGGGTTCACTTGAGATTGCAAGGCATGAAGCTCAGCATTCTTCTCACTAACGGAAGATAGTTTTACCCGCTCGATTAGTTCTTCGATTCGGCGAACCATCCGATTAAACGAAGCAACAAGAATATTAATCTCTTGATAAGAAGAAACATTCACCATTCCCCGAAAATTACCGATCTCCACCTGCTTCATCTCTCGAATCACCTTTTTAAGCGGCAAAGAAATCGTTCGTGAAACAATAGAAGCTATCAAAGTAGAGACGAGAACAAGAATCGAAAATACAATGAACAGATAACGTTTCATCTCTACCAACTCTACATTTAGGTCGCGATTAGGAGTGATACTAAGCACCCACCAACCAGAGAAGGACAGTTTAGAAGCGACAAGCAGACGGTTGGCTGTCTGTTCGACCACAACATTCTGGGAGTTCTGTAAAGACGGGAGCTGAGTTAAATCAGGTTCCTGATCTTCGGCAGAGGATACGAATCGTCCATCCTGCGACATTAAATACACCTGGCTATGCTCACCCAGCTTCACATTATCCAGCGCATCCAGAACAGGCTTCGGATTCGTCTCGTACAGAACAATGCCAATCGGTTTGTGTTCATTGAGATCGTAAATCTGACGTCCGAAGGCAAACACAGGACTATCCTCCACTTGATCGATAAGAGAATGTTCATAGACGCCGAGCCAGACCATTTTACCGGAGGAAGCTTGCAGCTGATGGTACCAATCTTCCTTCATATATTCGGGATCAACCACATTCATATAGTTTCCGTAATTATAGATCTTACCTTTATCTGTAATGACATGAATACCTACGAGATCATCCCGAGAATAAAATATAGCTCCCAAAATATTGGTAATCGTCTGTTCATTGATGTATGCAACCGCGGGCTCAGTGCTTGTCTCATTAATCAAACGTATCAATTCAAAGTTATTGCTGAGTGATTTAGAGAGACTATCATACCCTTTGTACAGTAAGCTGAATAGATCCGCTGTCTGAGCGACATTCTTCTGCGACAAATCACTTATTTTCTCATGAAACTGTACGGTTGTCCGGTTGTAATAGAGCAGACTCACAATTAATAGAATGCTAGACATGCAAAAAAGAAACAGCAAAAACAATCGATGGTGGATGGAATGAAAGCTGTTTCTCAAAAAGGCTTCCCTCCTCAAACTCATCTGTCCTGCTGCTTCTTCATTATAATTCCATTATTGTAATTTGCAATATAGATTTATCCTTTTACTGCGCCCGCCACCATTCCTTTTGTAATCTGATTGGATAAGAAGAAATAGATTAAAATGACGGGTAACGCACCCATCACTAGAAATGCACCGATATTCCCATAGTTTACAGAATACTGACTAACGAATGTGTACACACCAAAGGGCAAGGTCTTCAATTTCTCGGAGGAAATGAAGGTGGCCGCTAAGATATACTCATTCCAAATGTTGATGAACGTTAGAATACATACAGTCATTACAGGTGGGACAGATACCGGAAGAATGATCGTGCGGAAGATCCGATATACGCTCGCCCCATCAATAAAGGCTGATTCTTCAATTTCATGCGGAATGCTCTTCATAAAGCCACTTAATATGAACACCGCTATTGGGGTTGAAAAAGCTACATAAGGCAATATGAGCGATAAGTGTGTATTCAGAATATGCATATTTTTGAAAATGATCATCAGCGGAAGCAAGGTGGCCTGCATGGGGATCATCATCCCCATTAAGAAGATCGTCATGACCAAGTTGCCGTAACGCCAACGGAACCGTGAGATCGCGTAAGCTACCATCGAGCTAAGCAGGATGACGAAGATCATTGTTACACCGGTAACCACTACACTGTTAGATAAATACTTTAAATAGCTACCGGACTTATAAGCCTCGCTATAGTTATGCCACTGAAATACTTTAGGAAATGAGAAAAAACTTCCGCCCAAAATCTCTTCATTGGTCTTCAAGGAATAGAGCATTAGCCATAGCAGAGGATATAGCTGGGTAACGACAGGAATCGCAAAGAGAAGATACACGAGTCCTTTCTTGACATTCCGCATGATCGCGCACTCCTTTGCTAACTGAATTTTTTCTCAAGCTTATTAAAGATAGTATTAATGCTAGCAGTAAACACAAGGCACAGTATGACCAAGAACGAAGCGATAGCACTACCATATCCATATTTAAAGGATAAGAATGAACTGTTGTACATATGTGTAGAAATAACATCTGTAGCGTGAGCAGGTCCACCGGCTGTCATGACCATAACGAGATCAAAAGCCTGCAAAGACCCTATAAAGGCGAGTACGATTGATATTTTGAAAATTGGAATAATCAGTGGAAAAGTAATATATCGATCGGCTTTAAATCCATCAGCCCCATCAATCTTTGCCGCTTCATACAGCTCATCCGGAATATTCTGAACACCGGTATATTGAATCAGCAAATGGTAGCCAAAATATTGCCAAAGAGATACTGCATAAAGCGCGAACATCGCAATTTTAGGTTCTGTGATCCAATTATGAGTCCAGCTATCCAGCCCAAGAGAGATCAGGACGCCATTCAACATCCCGCCCATGGAGACAGGGTCATAGATCGTTTTCCAGAGCTGCCCAATGATAACCACCGACAAAATAACCGGCGTAAAGTAAATAGAAACTAAAGTGTTTCCTTTTCTCACATACCGATTTAGCAGGATAGCCATCAACAAACAAAATGGAATTTCCACCATGGAAGCCACAGCATAGAGTAACGTTCTTTTTACAGATGGCCAAAACACTGGATCATGAAAAAACATCTCTTTGAAATTAGCAAGTCCAGCAAATGTTTTCGTAGTCGTAATTCCGTCCCATTGCAGCAATCCTGTATAAAAGGATACTAGGATAGGAGCAAACACCAAGCACACATACAAAAGCAGGCAAGGTAACACGAAGACGGCGATTGTGCGCGCTGGAACCTTTAGTACCTTCATTATTTCCGCCCCCTAGAATGTAAACACGATGCGAAGAAGCGTTTAAGCACCCTCGCATCGCGTTTTCAAAACCTTCTTATTTATTAGCTTCAAATGCGGTTTGATGTTCTTTAGCTACTTGAGCGGAATCCACTTTTTGAACAAAAAGATTTTGGATACTGCTTAGATGGACTTGTGCCGTAGCTGGGTTCATGGTGTTGTCAAAGGCCAAGTCGCCACCTTTAACCTGATTGAACAATCCTGAAATGTTGATCGCCAGATCAGAATATCCTGCGCCTTTCAGGTCTCCATCCACTTTTTGACCAATCCCTACAGCATTTTTAAGTTCAAATTGTTTTTTAGGAAGATTCAGTGTGAAGAAATTCAAGAAATCTTTCGTTTCTTGTAAATGCTCACTGTTCGCAGAAATCGCAAAGGCGCTACCTGGTGCGAGCATGAATTCATTTGGATCCCCTTTACCATTAACGCTTGGGAATTGGAAGGCTCCTGCTTTACCAGCGACTGAGGAAGCGTCAATTGCTCCTGTTTCCCATGAACCGATAACCCACATAGCGGCTTTACCGGATTTGAAGATATTACCACCTGCATTAGCATCGATGGAAGTTGCTCCATCTGGGAATGCACCTGCTTGCACGAGGTCTTGGAAACGATCTACAGCTTCTACGAAAGCAGGATCTTCAAATGTTTTTTTGCCATCAAGTACATCTTGAAGGAAACCAGGTCCTCCATTGGTGCGAAGCAGGATATTCATGAACAAGAATGAACCTGTCCAGGAATCTTTTTCACCGATCGCGATTGGCGTAATGCCTTTTGCTTTCAAGGTTTTTACATCTTGGAGTAGTTCATCGAATGTTTTAGGAGTGTCTGCGATGCCCGCTTGCTCGAAGAGTTCTTTATTATAGTAGACTACCTCGATGTTATTACCATCTGGCAGCGCATAAACATTACCATCGAAGCTGTAGTAATCAAGTAGACCGGATTGATAAGTGTCTTTCAGTCCATTTTGATCCAGCATGTCATTCAGAGGAGCAAACAGCTTTGCATCAACGAAAGGTTTCATTTGTGCAGCCGGGTTAACAATCGTAATATCAGGAATTTCTTTGGAAGCGGCTTGTGTTTTCAATTTAACCTTTTGCTGGTCCGTATTTAAAGTATCCAATTCGATGTGAATGTTAGGGTTTTCTTTTTCATATTGGTCAACTAATTCATGAAGCATCTTATAAGAAGGGGTTGCTGGATCCGGGTAAATATTTTGAAAAGTAATCGTGACCTTCTTACCGCTTTCGGTTTTTGTAGTTCCGGCATCTGGAGCATTCGTAGCTGTATTCCCTTTCGACTCTGTAGCGCCTTTACTCTCGTTGTTGTTTGAATTTCCACACGCTGCCATACTTAAAACCAAAGCTGCTGATAACGCAATTGTTGAAGTTGCCTTCATTTTTTTGCTGACCATTGTTTGACGCCCCCTATTTTCGTTATAGGCTTATTATTGTACTGTTAAGCGCTTTCAACAAGGTGTCAAATTTAAGATATATGGTTTGTTTTTTCTAGAAAAATACAATATATGTCCGAACATAACGAAACACCCGCTAATTCGGGTGCTTCGATTAACAATATTTTCGATATTCTGTCTGAAAATTCGTTCAATCAGATGTTGAACCAAAATCGGTAATCTTAAGCTTTAAATCAAAGGTCACTGGAATCCGAGTAAATTCCTCGTCCCAATGATCCTTAATCTGTTTCCAGACATGCGGCTTTTCAATGCTGTACCAATCACCGAATCCTGCTACCTCCACCTTGTAAGTGGACTGCATCTTATGGATAAGACTATTGATATGTTGGGTTAATTTCTCTTCGAATATCTTCTCTAGTTCTTTGAAGTAACCAACATTCGAGGAATGCTCTTTCACATCCCAATCCTCTATTAGTCGTCCAGTGGACTCAATTGCAACATGAAACGATATCTTCTTATCATCGGTTTCATTCAGTGTAATCTTGCTCTTAACGGATTTAATCTCATAAGTAATCGAGTCATTCGACTGATCATATGCTTTGATGCTCCCGCCTTTTATATCTCCCTTGATCCAGGCAATACTCTCCACATCATGTTGGTCAAGATTGCCGATCCAATGTCCTGTATCTCCCTTGATAATACCGGCTCCGGAAAATTCGACCTCACCGTGTGTCTCCACAACGTTCTGCAACACAAAGCTTTGCTTGGAGTACATCAGCGCATCTAGATTCGACAACGTTATGCCCTTCATAACTTTACTGGTTCTGAAGTTGTTATGGACCATCTCTGCCAGTCGAAAGGAAGGAATCTCCTCCGAGGTCGTCATAAGCGTATCGGACGCGCGACCTTGACTAAGAAATATGAGACAGCTGGGACGGATATCGTTATCTCGCAGTACAAAGTCCATCAACCGTCTGATCTTCTCCTTTTGCACTAGATCCTCTGATATGACTATAACCTTGAGATGGTGGCCTATAATTGGACGGTTCTGGCGAATGGAGAACTGCCGGAATACTTCAAGCAGAGAATCTCCTGTCTCTGAAATATTGTTAAAATGGGTTTTCGGTGTTTCGCCATCTTTGCCGGAGTTCCCGATTGTTCTTTCAGGCACAATTTGTACGGTTGCCGTAACTTTATTATGCTTTTGATAGCTTCCTCCACGTTCCTCGAATTCCCGTTCGAGCGTATTAGGTTCTCCCTTGTCTAGCGCCAAACCCGTATAAACACTAAGGTCTTCAATCTCTTTACTACTCCAACAGCCAGGCTGCGTAAACAAAACCATGAGTACTAATAATATGCGTAAAACTCTCTGCCTAAACATTCTGCTTGAGTCCTTTCTTCCTGATGAGTAATACAATCGACAATAACAGTGGCAACAACATAAAAATCAGCACACCCATATAGCCAATCGAATCACCAAGACTGAAGACATCATTGATGCGTTGAGGGATCATCGTGCAGATGAAGATTACGGGCATTAAGGCGAAAATTACCGGATGGATCTTCAGATTGAACACTTGCGAGATTCCAAGCGCCGCATTAAAGAAAAAGCTGCAAAAATTACAGAACATCTGCATCAGCCAGATGACTAGCAGCGGAAATTCAAATCGTTCAAAAAAGAAACCTGAAATTTCAAAGCTCCGTACCAAATCTATCGTTGGCCAGGTACTGGTGATTACAGAATTGATGGACAGACCGCCAATAACCATCACAACAGTAACCAGATATAGTACCAGCGGGATGCAGAATCCGACCACCATCCCCTTGACTGCTTCCTGCGGTTGCTCCATAAAAGCTGTCATTGTCATTACAACTTCACAACCAGTAAAGATGAGGATACTCGACTTCATGCCATGGATGACCGGCATCAGACCTTCACTCATAAAAGGACGCAAATGCTGGATATCAAAAATCCTGGTGCTTAAGATAAAACAAATGATCAGGATAAAAATACTGATCGGAAACACAATCTGAAACACACGGGCAATGGAATTAATCCCACCATACACCAAATAAGTACCAACCCAGATGAACGGCATCACAATCGCCCAAATTGGTGTCCCTTCCAGAAGAAAGAACAATGTTACTTCCGCCAGTACACGGATTTCGAATCCCGCAATCACAATAAAGTACAGAATCAACAGTGAACTCAGTACACCACCTGGAAGATTCCCAACAATTTTTTTAGAATACTGAAAGACAGTTTTACCCGGAAATTGCTGGCTAAGTTTCACCATAACCAGTATCACTATAAGCACAGCGATCCCACCTAGCACCACAGAAACCCAGGCATCTGGAGTCTTCACACTTTTGACAATATCTCTGGGCAAGGTCAGAATTCCAGCTCCTAGCATTGAATTCGTCAGTACTATGGTAGCCTGCGAGGTTGTGATCTTGTCATCCGTACGTTTGAACACTGTGGTCTCCCCTCTGCTCCTGCTAAGAATACATTCTCTAGGACCTGCGCTTTTTCTTTTGGGTCTTCAGCATCTCCGGTCTTCGCTTCATGATGGATAACGGTGCACGGACGAATAAATCCTTCCAGTCACTTACCCGGAAAGGTGAGATAGGGGTGATGTAAGGAACCCCGAAGCTTGAAAGCCGAGTCAGATGACTGCAAATCAGCAGAAAGAACAGGATGGTTCCGAACATGCCCAGGACTGCCGCAAATAACATGCCTGCGAATCGTAAGATTCGGAGGGTGATGCCGGCACTGTACATCGGTATGGAAAACGAAGAGATCGCTGTCACGGCAACGACAATGACTAGAAAGGGACTTACAATACCAGCCTGTACCGCGGCATCTCCAATGATCAGACCTCCAACAATTCCCATTGCCGGACCTATGGGCTTCGGCAGACGAATTCCAGCTTCACGTAATATTTCAATGGAAATCTCCAGAATCAACACTTCAATTAAAGCAGGAAAGGGTACGCCTTGGCGTGTTTCGATAATGGAAATCGCCAGCTGTGTAGGAATTAGCCCCGGATGAAAGGAAATAAAAGAAATATACAGCGCAGGGGCTAACAGAGCCAGAAATGATGCGCAAAACCGTAGCACCCGTAATAGTGTTCCTGGTAACCAGCGTTCATAGTAATCCTCGGGAGACTGCAAAAGCATACTGAACGTCACTGGAACAATAAGTGCAAACGGTGTGCCATCAAGTAAAATGGCAATTCTCCCCTCTAATAAGGAGGCAATCACACGATCGGGTCTTTCCGTGTTCTGTGTTTGCTGAAACGGACTTAAATAATCATCCTCGATTAACTGCTCCACATAGCCAGATTCCAGAATGAAATCCATATCAATTTTGGAGATCCGGTCCTTCACTTCCTGTAGCAGATCAGGATTTACAATGTTTTTCATATAAGCGATAACCAGATTCTTCTTGATTTCGCTGCCCACTTCAACCTTTTGCATTTCCAGATTCTTATTGAGTCCTTGGCGCCGTAGCATAGAGGTATTCTCGCTGAGCACTTCGGTAAAGCCAATCCGAGGTCCCCGCAGTAATGCTTCCGAGGTCGGCTCATTAATAGCGCGCACTGCTCCATGTGGAAAGCCAACCAGCAGCATCTCACGCATTCCTTCGACAATCAGTGCAGTGTAGCCAAACAGGACAGACTCCTGCAGATAGTCCAAATCTCTGGTTTCATTAAGCTGAAGCAGCGGGAGCATATTCTGTTTCATATAGGTGTATATTCCTTCCGAAGCCTGCATTTCACCAGCAAACATCAGATTTTGCAGCACCTGTTGATTGATCAGCTCTTCATCCTGCATTCCCTCTACATAAACCAACACGGCACGTGCCTGAATACTTTTTACTGAGAATTCACGGAAATGCACATCACTGTTATCCCCCAATGCCATTCTTATCGCTGTTAGGTTGGCATCATAGTCTTGAGTAAACGCTGTACACACAGGAGGCTGCTGATTTGCTTCATCGTTGTCTGCCTTCTTTAGTTCCGAATCCTGAGATTTAGCCCCTGATTCCTTGGAACGTCCGCTTCCAACATAAAAATACAAATGCTTGTAAAGATAATAAATCCCTATGGGAAAGAGCAGCGTGATCGCTGCTTGCATGAAAATTGTCCAATCCGGAATATAAGAGACTATTTTAGACCACATCGTAATCATCCTCTAATAGGAATCTTCTAGATACTATTCTCCGCCTGCCCTATTTTTATACAACTTTTGGAATAGAAGGAAAGTATAGATCGGTGCAAGGAGATAAATGTTGTTGTGCATCCAAACATAAAGAGACGCCCGCATAAGCGGGCGTCTCGATAAAAAATATTTAAGATAGTTACTGTGGTTGCCGCCATTGTTTTAGCACTTCAAGTAGCCCCGGAACATCTAATCCATCCAAAGAAAAAGCTTTGCGTAGCAGCTCATGCGGGATGAATTCGTCGTATTTCCCGAGATAAGGAGCTTCATCTGGAGATAATAAGGATAACGGATCTGTGGCAGCCATACTCTCAGCGATGATCTCCGCCTCCAGCGTTTCTGCATCTGATTTGCCTGCAACCACCATATAATAAGGTTCCATCGGCACGATAGAACGAAGTCCCTGTGAGCTCTTCAAATTGTTTTTAAGAAGGCGCTCCAGTGTGCGGAATTGCCGACTACCCGCCCAAGGCAGAATGAACATTGAATCTCCACCTGCTGGCATAACGGAGCGTTCAAGCATTCCACTCTCCTTCGCTAAACGGCGGGCTCTCTCAAGCCGCGCAGCGGCACTTGGAGCTAGATAGGGATACAGTGCAGTTGCGCCTAAGACTTCACGTATCTTGGTCATAATGCGTGTATGTACATCTCCACCCGCTCCAAGCCACAACGTATCCACTTTACCGCGTGAGGTTTTTACATAAACAGCTTTATGGCGATTATCGACCTCTTCTACCTTCCAGAGCTTCCCTGCCAGAGTAAAACAGTAACCCGGTGGTGGTACTGTTGTGATCGATCCAATTTCCTCTGTTCCATTATAGACAACATGCTCTTCATCGTCTTTAAAGACAGCGTAGAAGCGGAAGTTGTTCACGATTTTCTCCCCTGCCATCCCGATAATCAAGCCGCCTTCATCCATCTTCTCGATTTGTCCCATACCCAGCATATAAGTCATGAAGGTATCGTAGTCCGTAGGATCAATGCTATTGAAGGAAGGTAAACTTAATACTGCTTCCTTTAAATCCTCCGGCTCCGCCTCCCCCATACTCTTCAATATGCTCATCGTCTGATGGTATAACAGCCCCACTGGCAGCTGGCGCACCACCAGTGGTTCAACCCACTTCTCGCGCACATATAGCTCAATAACCGCTATCGCTCGAAGCAGCGTCCAAGGCATCCGTGCCGGAAGCTGCGCTTCCTCATCCTCTTCCTCGGGCGTGACAAAGATCATCTCGGATGCGGCGTCACCGCGCCTGCCCGAGCGGCCGAGTCGCTGCACAAAGCTTGCGCAGCTATAAGGAGCGCCGACCTGGAGCACCCGCTCCAGCTCTCCTAGATCAATGCCCAGCTCCAGCGTCAATGTCGCTGCCGCAACTGCAGGTCCGGAGCCTTGCCGCAGCGCGGCTTCCGTCTCTTCGCGGAGCATCGCGGAGATGCTGCCATGGTGAACGTGAAAAACATCCCGTTCACCACGCTTCGCGGCCGTTCTCCGCAGCTCAAGGGTTGCCGTCTCCGCATCCGAGCGGCTATTCGTGAAGATCAACGCTTTCTTAAGATGCGTATGATCGTAAATGAAATCGTAGTAAGACTGCTTCGCGCGTTCTAAATGCTCCGCCTGCACTTCATCCCGTGCATCCGGGAAAGAGAAATGCTCCACACTTAAACGGAGCTTACGCCCGCCCTGTGGAGCAGACACCTCTACGCTCTCCCGCGTCCCTGCCGCCAGCCACTCCGTCACCGAAACATAGTCACTAAGCGTAGCCGATAGACCGATTCTACGCGGATGACATCCCGCCATTCGTGAGATTCTCGCCAGCTGACTCAGAACCTGAATCCCCCGATCAGCACCCATAAAGGCATGCACTTCGTCAATGACAATATAACGGAGATCATGGAACAGCGCCGGAATAGCATTCGGGCGGTTCATCAGTAATCCCTCAAGGGATTCAGGGGTAATCTGTAGCACGCCGGAAGGATTCTGCACCAGTTTCGTCTTATCGGCTTGCGGAACATCCCCATGCCAGTGCCATACCGGAATATTGCCTTCACGGAGCAAATCGTTCAGCCGTGTAAATTGATCGTTAATCAATGCTTTCAGAGGAGCGATATACAGAATACCAACCGAACCGGAAGGACGTTCATACAGCTCAGTAAGCGCTGGGAAAAAAGCCGCCTCTGTCTTACCTGAAGCTGTACCCGAAGCAATCAGTAAGTGATGCGGTGTATTAAACAGCACACGACAGGCATCCACCTGTGCCTCACGCAAAGTCTCCCAACGGTTCTTATAGATAAACTCTTTAATAAAGGGAGCCAGCCTATAAAACGGATTATCACTCATAATTCAAACTCCGCGAGGAACCCATCTAACTCATTTTGTTCAGTATCAGCAGGTTTAGAGGTTCGTTCGCCCACTAGCTTCTCGAAAGAGATCTCCGGATGCTGGTGTAAGGTGTGAAGTAGATCCATGAAATCACGCACCACTTCACGCGGAGTCAGGAGCTCGTCTGCCCCTAATCTGCCCACAGCTTCTTCCATAAAATGAACCAATTGTTCCTGTGTTAACCGTGCTTCGTAACCATAATGAAGGGCATGGATATCTCTAAGCTTTTGCAAAAGGATCAGAATTTCTTCGTGTGAGAGCATGTCCAGTGCAATAATAGGCCCAGTATAATTGTTCAGACCTGCTGCGCCGTATCTTCCTGCAACTAATCTTGAACGCAACGCTTCATAACTAAATAATCCACGCCGTCCATCCTCCACAAATTGCGGAGTCCCCCCTATAAAAATTCCTAGGCTTTCTGCCTTGCCCTGCATCGTATCGTTGAACATCGTAAGCAGCTTTTCATAGTTACTCTGACGCGAGATACTGTTCGTGATTTTGTAGAGATTGACGCCTTCGTCTATGAACAGCAGCAGTCCCTTATAACCGATAGCAGAAGTGAATTCCGCCCACAGCTTCATATAATCATACCAATTATCATCATCAATAATCACGCCAACACCAAGTGCTTTTCGTGCTTCCGTTCGAGTAGCGAATTCACCTCTTAGCCAGCGAAGGGAATCCTGCTTCAATTCATCGTCAGCCAGCTTATGGGCATTCCAATAAGAAGCCAGCACCTTGGCAAAATCAAATCCATGCACCAAACCGCGCATTTCGGAGGCTACAGCATAGATTCGTTTCTCTACCTCTTCTCCAAGTTGGGGGTGATCAGGGCCGTATTCATTCTCCTGCATCACAGACTGCTGAAGCGTAATAATCCATTTTTGCAAAATAATCTCCAGAGCGCCTCCATCTGGACGCGTCCGGGTAGACAAATGACTCATCAGCTCTCGATATGTAGCAAGACCTTGTCCTTTCGTTCCCACTAATCTTCGTTCAGGGGATAGATCCGCATCGGCTACTACAAAATCCCGATCCATCGCATAATTACGGATCATCTGCAAAAGAAAGCTTTTGCCGCTACCGAATTTGCCGGTAATCAGCTTAAAAGCAGCTCCACCCTCCGCAATATTATCCATATCTCTCAATATCGCTTCAATCTCTGGCCGGCGGCCAACGGCTATATGCTCTAGTCCGATACGCGGAACCACACCGGCTGTCAGTGAATTGACTAGCGCTGTCGTCATACGTTTGGGTATTTTTAAACCATTCATCCAAAGTTCACCCCATTAAATATTAAGCAGATGAATTTTATATTCTTCTGCAATTTCTTCATCATCTATGATCAAATCACCTAGAATGTTCATTGCGATATCATTGATCTCATCAATCAAGAGTTCTGACATCGTGCCATTTGCAGCCGCTAGCTTCTGTATGGTTTGTGTTCCATCCTCGTTCATAAACGCAATCAAAGCTTCGTGTTGGAGTGGACTTAAAGCATTAGAGAACTGCTCCCATTCCGTATCTACGTTAGCAGATTGAATTTCTTTTATAGTTAATTCAGGCTCAGGAGACTGAAGCGGTACAATGATTTCATCTTCAATATCTTCAAATTCTTCTTTTTCTACTACTTCTTCAAGCTCGGATTCCTCATTAGTAATCTCAAAACCGCTATCCTCAAGTTCTTCCAGCTCGTTCATTTCCTCAACCGTAAGCATGGTTCGTACAATCTCGGAATCACTCTGCAGCCTTTCAAGCTTCTCACGATCAATAACTACTGCCGGCCCCTTATCTTCCTGTTTCTCTTTCTCAAATTCCCGCTTCAGAAAACGAGTGATAAGGTCATCCATATCCGCATCCACATTAACCCCTTTGAGCCGTCCTCGATACCCCAGCAGTTCCCGTAATTTATTCTCAGTCAAACGGAATAGCCTTGTAATCAAACTGCGAAGCGGTGGAGATTTACTGATACGCACAACCGGTATAAGCACTGAATAACCATATAGCGAAATATCATATACGGCGCTACGAAATAAATAACGCTCCCGCAATACTGAGGGGCCTGGTGGGAACATTTCAACCAAATTCGAACCATGTTTCTGACTGACATAAGCGTTGATTAATGCCACTACCTGTGGAATATATCGTTCAAGGGCTTCTTTACCTTCCCCCATATAAAACTTCGATTTACTAATATCGTAGTCCGACATTGCTGTTAATACCGTAAAGGTTAACTGCTCAGGAGCTACAGTAAGACATCTCTCTAACTCTAGCTCTGCCAAATCTCCGGCAAGACCGCGTGAACGAGCAACGATTAAAGATAGAGGCACATTCAAATGATGAACAAACGAGAAGTCCGCGATCCAACCACCCAAATATTGATCCAGACGTTTATAATTTTCACGATAAGCTTCCCAGATTTGACTGAGCTGCTTATAGCCATCATAAGGATCTTGCCAGCCTACACCATTAATAAGCTCATACACGTGCAGAAAAATATATGAAAGATCCGTTTTCGGATATCTACCCTGTCTAACTTCATTGCGCCAATAAAAATACCATCTACTTTGCGTGCCCGTCATATGACCATACGTTGGCCAGTAACTCTTAAAAGGAATAAATAGCGCCGAATCCTCGGTTCTATGTTCCAACTCCTTCGCTCTAGCTACAAACTGACCTTCGGTGGTTGTCACAGGCTCCGGCGTGTCGGTCTCCAGATCCCAAAGCTGAAGCTGTAAAGAAGGTTCAGACGACTCTTTAGGCTTCCCTACATTTGCAGTAGATAACTTTGGCAGCGCTGGTTCTGATGAATTTCGCGGGGGAATAGGAACATTTTGTTCCGTACTTTCCCAGACTAATTCCGTGAAATGAGGCTGATTCCTATCCTTACTCATGTTCGATCGCTCCGTTCTTATAAAAGAAGGACTAATGCAAGCATAACGCCTTCTTTGCGGGGGCCCTAAATGTATAGTAGTTTCTAATGTTAAAAAAAACGGCCCTGTTCACAACTGTGAAGGAACCGTTTTGTTCTTATTAAATTTTAGCATTGTTGGTAGATTAACATCAAGTATGTAATGAAGAATTATCCTCTACAGGAGCTCCGTTCCCTTTGTCTCTTTTCCTAGGAAGAGCACCGCTAACGCACCGATAATAATCGTTACAAAAAATAACATGAATATCGAGCCAATCGCTATAGATTTACCTACCAGCACCCCTACTAACAAAGGAGCGATGATGCCACCAATCCGTCCAAAGGAAGTCGCTAAACCAGCGCCTGTTGAACGAATAGTTGTTGGGTACAACTCTGGTGTATAAGCGTACATGCCACCCCATGCTCCGAGATTAAAGAATGATAAGCAGATTCCAGCAGCCATCAGCATTCCTTCTGTAGTTGCATTTCCGAACCATGCCGCACTAACGGCAGTGAACAGCATATAGATGACCAGGACAAACTTACGTCCGAACTTCTCGATGAAGTAAGCGGCAGTAAAGTAACCCGGCAGCTGAGCTAGCGTCATGATAAGCACGTATTCGAAGCTTTTAACCAAGCTGAAGCCTTTAAGTACCATAACTGTAGGCAGCCATAGAAACATCCCATAATACGAAAACACTACAGTAAACCATAAAATCCACAGCATAATCGTAGAACGACGATACTCTGGTGACCATACTGTTGTGATACGTTTTTTCAAGGACACAGGCGCCTTCTTGATCTCAGCAAACTTCGGTGAATCGTCTATAGCGCGTCTTAAGTATAGAGCGTATAGAGCAGGAACAGCACCAATACCGAATGCTACACGCCAGCCATAATCAGGAATAACAAAGAATGCAATTAAAGCAGAAGCGATCCATCCAACCGCCCAAAAGCTCTCCAGCAGCACAACCGCACGGCCTCTCTCACGGGCAGGCATACTTTCAGACACTAATGTTGAGGCGACGGGCAGCTCCCCACCTAGTCCAAAGCCAGCGATAAATCTAAGTACACAGAGTATTCCGAAGCCTGTTGCAAAAGCCGATAACCCACTCGCAGCCGAGAAAATTAGGAGTGTCCATAAAAGTATCGGTTTACGTCCAAAACGATCGGCTAATATCCCTGCTGCCGCAGCACCCACAGCCATGCCCACGGAGTTAATACTTGTCAATATACCTATCTGCTCCGGTCCCAGATTCCAATCCTTGGCTAAAGCCGCTACAACAAAAGAAATCATCCCGACGTCCATCGCGTCGAACATCCAGCTTAAGCCTGCACTGAAGAGTAATTTCCTTTGCTTCGGATTCCGCAGCAGTGTCATTTGATTCACTTCTAAGCCCCCTTATATCCAACATATATCTTATGAAACTTACTTTTGATTGTTTCACTTATACATATTAAAATTGAAGCGTTCAAAAATCAAGAAATAAAGCTGCATTAAAGTATTGTCTGGCAAGCGATTGAAAATAACAGGTCTGAACAGCTATCGTGGCTATCAGAAGTATGTTGCGGACAGACTCTCTCTGAGATCTCGTAAGATGCGTCAGCCGATTGATCACACGATCTGTGGAACTTCTAAGCAGGGAATCTTCTTTCCAGGAGAACTCCTTGTGTAAAAGTTGATCTACTTTACATTGGGTTTGTATAGTTGGATTGCTCTTGATCTCTTCAAACAGCCCAGCATATGCGTAATACAACTTCGCCGGTTCTATAAGATCATCATCGTCTCGATCTGGCTTTAAGAACATTAATCGGAATAGCTGACGAATACTTTCGAAATTTAGGGCCGATTTGAGATCATCGATCATAAACAGAAGTGCTGCCTGATTAACTGAATACTTCTTTCCTTCTCTTGGAGAACCGAGATACTCCTTAAAATCACGCTTCACCCAATTTTGCATAGTAGTCACAGTCAAAGTGGAATACTCTATTAGATGGCCTAATGAAGCAATTTCACCGAGTGAAAAGCCTTTTACATCATGCCCCTTAATGATCTTTTGAAAAATGGGTGGAACATCTGTAGATAAAAAAGCGGGTAACGAAGTCCCCTTTTGTACTTCATCAAGATGAAATTTAGTCCATGCCTCTTGGAGGATATTCAGCGGTTTCCGGTCTGATAATCCGGTCAATGAGAGCAGAAGACTGGACATCTCCACACGAGTCAATGCAAATGATTCCATATCTGTTTCCCTCCACCATTTGATATTTCTCTGAAAAGTTCGTAGAATAGTTCATAAGAACTCATAATATGAGTATAACCTATTTTAGGAACGAAAGGGATGGTAAAGATTATATGGGTATAGGACTTAGTTTGACGTTGGTGGCTATTTTGATCATTTTAACCGCTTTTTTTGTAGCAACGGAATTTGCATTGGTGAGACTTAGAGGTAGTCAGATCAGTCAAATGGTGATCGAGGGAAAGAAGAACGCGCTTGCTGTACAACGAGTGTCTGCTAATCTTGACGGGTACTTATCCGCTTGTCAGCTCGGGATTACAATCACTGCACTGGGTATTGGTGCTCTGGCAGAGCCAGCGTTTGAGCAGTTGCTCCTTCCGGTATTCGACTGGGCTAATATTAGTCCAAGTGTGAGTCACCCTCTTGCGTTCTTATTCGCATTCGTCATTGCAACATTCCTACACGTCGTTGTCGGGGAACTTGCTCCGAAGACAGTAGCTATAAACATTCCGGAAAAAATCGGTCAAATTACTTCACCGCTGATTATTTGGTTCTACAGAATTTTGTACCCACTCATTTGGTTTATGAATGGTTCCGCAAATCTGCTTGTTCGCCTTTTTGGGATGAAGCCTGCCAGTGAGCATGGAGACGCTCATAGTGAAGATGAGATTCGTTTGATCTTATCCGAAAGCTATGAAAGTGGAAAAATCAATAAAGCTGAATATGGCTATGTCAACCGTATCTTTACTTTTGACGAGATGTTGGCCAAAGAAATCATGGTTCCACGAACGGATATGGTATGTCTTTTCACCAATCATTCATTGAAAGAAAATTTCGAGATTATTCGTAAGGAACAATATACTCGCTTCCCGGTTGCAGAAGGTAGCAAGGATAACATCATCGGAATGATTAATACGAAACAGCTTTATTTGCAATATGACAATAACCCTGATTTTGATTTCAAAGGCTTGATTCAGCCAGTCCTAACCGTCTCTGAGGTAACACCTGTTAAGAACCTTTTAACACGTATGCAGTTGGAGCGGGTGCATATCGCCCTGCTGCTTGATGAATATGGCGGAACGTCTGGACTCATCACGATTGAAGATATTTTGGAAGAAATCGTTGGTGAAATTCGAGATGAGTTTGACGGTGATGAGCGCAGAGAAGTTGAGAAACTAAGCGATACAAATTATCTGTTCGATGGTAAGGTATCTTTAATTGAGGTCAAGGAGCTTACCGGTCTTGATTTCGAACATGAGGAAGTGACAACGATTGGAGGCTGGTTATATAGTCATATCCCAGATCCGGCCGTTGGCAAAAGCATTGTACATGACAACGTAACCTTAATCATCCGTGAAATGAACAGATACCGTGTACGCAAGGTTGAGGTCATCATTGAGACCACTGGTGACACTGAATCGTCAGAGCTTGAGAATTCATAAGCTTTTAATCATAAAAAAAAGGATAGAGTTATCAGATTAAATCTGATCCTCTATCCTTTTTTCTTTTATCAAAATCTTACTCATGTAATATTCATCCACCCATTGACCATCGATCACAAGTGATTTTCTCTTTGTCCCTTCGATCTCAAACCCATTTTTGATATATAGCGACATCGCTAGCTCATTATGGGTCATAACTGTTAACTCTAACCGGACAATTTCAGTATTCTTAGCCCATACATCCAGTTCTTTGAATAGCCCCGTACCAATCCCCTGACCTTGATGCTGTCTTAGAACTCCAATGACTATGTACGCACTATGGCGATTGCGTCTAACATTTCCACCTCTAACCGACATAAAACCTATCAAATGGTTATCAACCTCAGCACCAATAAGGATTGAAGTATTTGCTAAAGCGAAGCTTTCGATCATCTCTTTGACCTGATTTAGACTGGATTGTCGTTCATCCGGCTCTAATAACATAAATTTGGATTCCTGATCCAACTGATGCTGTAATCGAAGTAATTCTTCTGCATCCTCTGGTATAAGCACTTTAAGTGTAACCATCATATCATCACTTCCAATCATAAATAGCTATAAGTACTTTTTGAACAGCTTACTGGAGCTGCTATTGTATCCAAGATGCTCGTAAAATTGATGTGCATCCTCTCTTCTGACCGCACTCGATAGCATGATCTTAAGGGCGCCCCTAGAATTGGCTACGTGCTCAGCGTATCTCATTAGTTTCGCTCCGTAACCTTTCCCTCTCACCTCTTGTGATATGATGACTCTTTCAATGACAGCAAAGGGTCGATCGTCACATAAAGCATCCATACATAAATGAAGATGAAGCGTCCCAACAATAGCCCCTTCTTCTTCGTACACATAAAGAAAACTATCCGTATTGTCAGCTATCCGCTTCAGTCGGTCCGGTGACACTTGTATAGCTGTCTGCTCAGGCAATAACATTCGATATAAATTTTCAATATACAATGCGTCTTCAGAAACAGCCTCTCTTATCATTTGTTTATTCCTTTCTTAAACGTTCTTAACAACGGCAGACCATGATAACATTACCATTCGGATCTTTAAAATTAAACCAATGATCATGCTCGATATCCGTAAGAATCTCTCCGCCATTTGCTTTCACATAATCGTAAGCAGCATCAATATCCTCGGTATTTAGATGAAAAGAGGGGATATTAAGAACGGACTCAGAAGTGTAAATTTTGCTGTCTAATACGATTTCTGGTCCTTGCATGGGGATCACGTATAGATGCCCGAATAATACTTCACCATCCAAAGGCAAACCAAGCAATTGGCAATACCATTCTTTGGATTTCTCAATATCCTTTACCGGAATAAAAACTGCACCAATCTGATTCAGAATCGGACTTACCACCATTAAGAAAGCCTCCTCTTTAAAGTTGCAGAATAGGGTGTTATTCTAGAATAATTCGATAAAATATGTCAATTACCTCCCTCCACTTAGGGAAGGTCTGGCAAGTTATGTTATAATTTTGTGTGCACTACTCTAATTTCACGTATGACAGGAGAATTGAATTGGCTAATCTGAACTTCGGTGGATTGAAATTAACTCCACCAAAAGTCTTATCACTAGGATTTGTAATACTTATCACTGCCGGAACTTTTTTACTTAGTTTGCCGGTCGCCTCAGTAGAAGGGCATATTTCTTTTATTGATGCATTATTCATGGCTACATCGGCAACCTGTGTTACAGGTCTGGCAGTCATTGATACGGGCACACAGTTGACTACTTTTGGACAAGTTGTTCTACTCGTATTATTTCAATTTGGGGGATTGGGTTTTATTACGATGGCCACCTTGATTACTTTGGTCCTTAATAAACGAATTTCCTTTAAAGAGCGAATTCTTATGCAAGAATCTATGAACCAGAATTCCATGCAAGGTATTGTCCAGTTGATCCGCAGAGTTCTGATCTATTCCCTTGTTATTCAGCTCACAGGTGCCATCGTGTTTGCCGGTAGGTTTATGATGGATATGCCTTTCGGGAAAGCTGTATATTATGGAATTTTTCACAGCATATCTATTTTTAATAATGCAGGCTTTGATTTATTCGGTGACATTCATGGGCCCTTTAGTGGACTTACACGTTTTGTAAATGATCCTATAGTGAATTTCACCTCAATGATCCTCATCTTTCTTGGAGGGGTCGGTTTTATCGTTCTATCTGATGTTTTTGACTTTCCAAAACGTAAAAAGCTTACTCTACATTCTAAGGTTGTTCTTTCGACCTCGATGATATTGATTGTCATTGGGGCTGCTCTATTTTTCTTACTAGAATTTAATTCTACGCTGAAGCCCTTGAGTGCAGGTGGAAAGATGATGGCTACATTTTTACAAGCGATAACACCACGTTCAGGTGGCGTCACTACGATTGAAATTCCACTGATGCGGGAATCTACACAATTTCTAATGATTCTGCTAATGTTCATAGGGGCTGCGCCTGGATCTACTGGTGGGGGAATTAAGATTACTACGTTCGCTGTTCTAGTGGCTGCGGTTTCTGCAAGGCTAAGGGGTAAAGAGGATATTGTAATGTTTCGTCATCGGATCGCCAAAGAAAATGTCTATAGAGCCGTGACGATGACATTAATGTCTCTAATGTTAGTGGTCATCGCTACGATGTTGTTATCCGTGACAGAAAAGGCTGACTTTCTTGCTGTACTCTTTGAATCCGTATCTGCATTCGGGACTTCTGGTCTCTCCATGGGACTTACTCCAGAATTGACTACGGCGGGTAAAGTGCTCATTATTTTTCTAATGTTTCTGGGTCGGACAGGTCCGCTTACTTTAGCTTATGCACTCAAACCTAAGGGTAGTAAGGAACTTTACAGATATCCTGAAGGTAAGATTACAATCGGATAAGGCGAGATGTAACCAGCGGCAATGAATATTGCCGCTGGTATCAATCAACACTTATATATTTTACTCTTCAACGATCTCTTGTTTATCTAGTGCGGCATCAAGCAATTGATTGTATACATCGTCATCATTTTCAAGTAGCGCGTCAGTTTCTAAGAACTGCTCTTCACTTCCAGGCTCACCAGCAAAGCTTAGGCTGTAATCCCATTCCGTTCCTCTTGTACTGAAAAAAGTGATCTCATATGGAGACTTATGGTTTTCGAGAGTAAATATCGTCCTCCCTACATAGCTTTTATCCTCTTTACGGCTCATTTCAGCACTTACGATCTCTAAATTCATCCGTTAATCTTCCTTCCATTCATCAAATCATTTCCCCTCTCAGTATAGCATTGAAATGAATGTAATTCCTCAATTTACACTGTAAATTCCATGTAATTGACTTTTTTCATCCGGCGGTTAATAATTTAGTACAATACTTGTAAAGTACCAAACTATTAGTAATTGGAGGAAATATCGATGACTGATTTCGAGGCAAAGCTTAGTAAATATGCAGATTTAGCTGTGCAAATTGGGGTTAACGTTCAACCAGGGCAAATTCTGGTGGTGAATGCACCGATTCTTGCAGCTGATTTCGTTCGTATGATTACCGCCAAGGCATATGCGATTGGAGCAAGCTTGGTGAAGGTGAACTGGAGTGATGCAAGCATTACACGCCAGCAGTTTGAACATGCTGCACCAGAAGTGTTCACTGAGCCTCCTACTTGGTACGCAGGTGAAATGACCGAACTCGCCGAGAAGGGTGCAGCTATTCTTAACGTGATCGCGGAAGATCCTGATGCACTTAAAGGTATTGATCCTGTACGCATTTCAAATTATCAAAAAGTACGGGGAGCCGCACTCACCAAATATCGTGAAATGCAAATGTCCGACAAAGTTAGCTGGAGTATTGTTGCCGTACCTTGTCAGGCTTGGGCGGATAAAGTATTCCCGGATGTTCCAGCTGAAGAACGTGTAAGTAAGCTATGGGAAGCTATTTTCCACACCGTACGTCTTGATCGTGAAGATCCAGTAGCTGCATGGCAAGAACATCTCGACACCTTAGATCAAAAAGCAAATGTACTCAACGCAAAAAAATATAAGAAACTGCATTACATAGCACCTGGTACGGACCTAAGCATTGAACTTCCAGAAGGCCATATTTGGGCACAAGGAGACAGTATTAATGCTAAGGGTCATTCTTTTGTAGCCAATATGCCTACCGAGGAAGTATTTACCGCTCCTCTAAAGACTGGTGTAAATGGCACCGTACGAAGCACCAAACCTCTTAGCCATGGCGGCAACATTATCGATGGATTCTCTATTACTTTTGAGAACGGACGAATTGTTAGTGTTAGTGCAGAGCAAGGACAAGAAGCACTAGAGCACCTCATTAGTATGGATGAAGGAGCAAAATACCTAGGTGAAGTTGCATTAGTTCCACATAAGTCCCCTATCTCAGAGTCCAATATTCTTTATTACAATACCTTGTTTGATGAGAATGCATCCAATCATCTAGCTATAGGTATGGCTTATGCTTTCTGTTTAGAAGGCGGTAAAGATATGACTCCGGATGAACTGATTGCACATGGATTGAATAATAGCGTTACCCATGTGGATTTCATGATCGGTTCTGCGGAGATGAATATTTACGGGATTGCTGCTGATGGAACAGAAGAACCTGTATTCCTGAATGGAAACTGGGCGTTCTAATTATTGCAAATATGAAATAAAAGACTAGAGATATTGGGAGGAGTTGAAACTATGTTAGATTTCAAGCAAAAACTGGAGAACTATGCGTTGCTGGCAGTGAAGATTGGGGTTAATATCCAACCTGGGCAGACCCTTGTTGTAAATGCCGACATCGTTTCGGCAGAACTAGTGCGTCTTGTCGTACGCAAAGCCTATGAAGCGGGTGCGAAGCTCGTCAAGGTTAATTATAGCGACGAGGTTGTTACACGTACACGTTATGACCTCGCTCCATCCGATTCCTTCTTGGAACCGCCACAATGGCAAGCAGATGAATTAGAAGATCTGGCTAAAAAAGGTGCAGCATTTCTATCGATAACTTCAACGAATCCAGATCTGTTGAACGGTGTTGAATCAGGAAGAATTGCAGATAATCAGCGGATCTCTGGACAAACGTTAGCTCCATATCGTGAATTGTTAATGGGGAATCACGTAAGCTGGAGTATTGTAGCCTTCCCATCATCATCATGGGCGGCAAAAGTATTCCCTGAAGCATCACCTGATCAGCAGATTGATTTGCTATGGGATGCTATCTTTAAAGCAACACGTGCGGATCAGGCTGATCCTATTCAAGCATGGAGTCAACATTTAGATGGTCTAAAAGCACGTTGTACTAACTTGAATGATAATAAGTTCCGCAAGCTGCACTATACAGCACCAGGGACCGATTTGACGATTGAACTACCAGAAGGCCATATCTGGTGTCAAGCCGGAGCTGTCAATGGCAAAGGTGTCCCTTTCCTAGCCAATATCCCTACAGAAGAAGTATTTACTGCCCCACTGAAGTCTGGTGTGAATGGTAAGGTAAGCAGCACTAAGCCGCTTAGCTATGGGGGGAATCTTATTGATAATTTCACTCTTACCTTTGAGAACGGCAAAGTAACGGATTTCACCGCTGAAAAAGGTTCAGAAACGCTTGCTTCCCTTATCGCGTTAGATGAAGGCTCTGCTTATCTTGGAGAAGTCGCTTTGGTGCCTTTCCACTCCCCGATCTCCGAGAGCGGAATTCTATATTACACCACATTGTTTGATGAGAATGCCTCCTGCCATTTGGCGTTAGGTGCAGCATATGCCTTTACCCTTCAAGAGGGTACGACAATGACCAAAGAACAATTGCAGGAAAAAGGAATGAACCAAAGCCATACACATGTTGATTTTATGATGGGTTCACCTGAAATGAGCATTGATGGTATTAAGGATGATGGAACAACCGTACCTATCTTCCGTGATGGAGATTGGGCTTAAATTGTTCGCTTAAACTATTGAATAAATAAAATGCCAAACAACCTGCTTGGTTCCTCTTCCGAGGACAAAAGCAGGTTGTTTTTTATTTCATACTAGATATCCAGAAAATAAATAGCCCAAATTTGAATAAAAGTTCAATATTTGTTCACACTATTGTTGATTTCCGTTCACAAATATGTCACAATACAGTTAAGGATCTAATTTCCAAGGAGGGGATTATCATGTTGAGAGACCCAATATCCAATGAAATTGACAGCGTTGAAGAAGAACAGCTCGAAATTCAAGCACCGGTGGATTCAAGAATTGTTGCATCTAATGCAATCAAATATACCGCCTATGTTATGCTGTTTTTCGGATTCTTGTATTTCCTGATTGCTTACTTGGCACCTATGTTGGAACAATAATGTGATGGATATGATTTTATTAGAAAACGCTTACGGTTAATCACTCTCATGGGAGTAGTGGTTAACCGTTTTTATTTCCATGAAAATGCTTTGTTCGTCCAGGCTATTGCTGAAGGCGACCATATGCCATTCATTTTGGAATGTAGCCAAGCTATCGCCTCTTCTCTATCGCCTTCAAATGAGGAAAGACCGTTATCTTCCATCCAGTGGCTTACAGTCTCAAACGAGGTACTGCTCCAGCCATTTTTCTCACCTTCTGCATTTTGGCGTTCTTTTACACCTGAAATAACGATGTCCAGCGATGCCTGAAGCTCCGTAACCGCATTATCATAAGCCGTCTTCTTTTCTTTAGCCTTCATATCAGCTTCAACACGAAGTATACGCGTATCAATCCCTTGATGTTCACGGATAATTTGCAGTAAAGTCATTGCTTCTCTGCTGGCCAATCCGTCATTATAACGTTGTTCTATAGATTTAGTACTTCCTACAGCTGACACAAATGCTGGAAACCACTCCCTCGAGACCAAGATAGCTTTCTTCTTAACAAATTTACCGTATCCAGCCAGGCCTTCAGAAGGAAACCTTACACGCCATGACCATGGATCTAGCTCTGAACCCGTATGCCAATTCTCCGCTTTCGTTAATCTATTTAAAGATGGGTGCTCAGGAATCAGAGTGGCAAGCGGCAAAATCCCAATCTTGGTAACGATTTCTGCAGTTTCCTCAAAGGTGATAACACTTTCCTCTTCATATCCCTTATACATCACAACATCATCTCCTATGTACTCCATTATTTAGACTTCATATTTCCGATCCCAGCAATATAAGTACTGATGAGCCGAGATAGGCTTACATTCGTATCAAGCGCCATTCCAAAACCGCCCTTTTGTTCCAAAGAGGCAAAGCCATGCAGAATGCTTCGTAACCCGCGTACTGCATGAATTTCTCCTTCCTCACCCAATTGATAATCCTTCATCACATGAATGATAAGCTTCAAAATATGACCACTTGCCGCTTCCAGCTCCGTATTTGCCTGTTCAGGGGCTCGCAACGTTGTCTCGTATAATCCAGGTCGGCTTCTAGCAAAGTCCACATACGCTCGCCCCATCGCCTGTACAGCAGCGTCTCCACTTAAGCCTTTAGCTGCGTTGTTCATTGCATTGGAAAGCTCCCCTAGCCCATAAATTGCAAGTTGTGTGCGCAATTCCTGTAGCCCGTTAATGTGATTGTATAAAGACGGAGAACGAACACCTAATTTGTTAGCCAATGCGGCTAAGGTTACGGCCTCTATCCCTTCATGATCGGCGATTTCTGCTGCTGCAATAACTAGCGTACGACGATCTAATCCTGCTCTAGGTGACATTTTAATTACTCCTATCTTGAATCATTTGTGCTTTATGAATAGCTTTCTCCATGGTTTGTACTGGGTCTCTAAGTAAGTCTCCATGTCCAGTAGCCAGTATAGTCGGGGAAGCCTCTAGAAGCTTAATTGCACTTTTTAATGCTTGATCTTTACTCCAGGTTGCCAGAGCCGGAAACGGAAACCAAGGAATTACGGTTCCTGAAACTGCGGTTCCCCGGAAGGTTTGAAAAGCATCTCCAACGATAACAGCGCCGCTTCGTGAATCAATGAAAGACATAGATCCAGGGGTATGACCAGGAGTTAGAATTGCTGTTAATGAACCAATGGTATCTCCATCATAGAGCAATACATCTGGTCTCGTTGTTACCTTCTTGGGCACGCCTCCCTTTATAGGAGTCTGAGGTTCTCCCTCACGAAGTGAACGATCTCCACTAAGCAATGCTGCATCCCTTTCTGAAATGTACACCTGAGCCTCTGGAAGCTGTCTCTTTAGCTCATCCAGTGCACCTATATGATCATCATGAGCATGCGTCAATATAATACGAGTGATCTTTTTATCAAGCTTCGCTGCGGTATCTATAATTCCTTTTACACTGAACGGCATTGCCGCATCTATCAAAGTCAACTCATTCTCTTCCTCAATGATGTAACAATTCACAGGAAACACTCTTGGCATCCAAGTTAGCTGTAATAAATGACCTTCACGCGTTACTCTCATCATTACCCCTCCATAAAACTAATGGTATTAGCTTAAATATAAACTAATCACATTAGTTTTACAAGAGTGAATTTTTCACCCAACTAACCCTCTAGACTTTTGTCCGCATTTTTATTAGATCTTTTAATAATGAACCACTGAATCCATGTTATCCCAACGAAAAATATAACGGAACCCACAAGGGTGCTCATGATACTTTTAGCAATATCCAACTCCCCGGCTTCTCTAAAATCAGATAGGAACATTAAAGCGGCCCATATTAACGTACTGACAGCTCCCCCAATTAAATTGATTTTCTTATACCGTCTTACATCGCCTTCGCCTTCTTTACTCGGTAGCAGATATATTCCATTTTTGACGGAACGAACAGTTATATACAAACACCCTGCCATCACAATCACAAACGTATCAAACCAATACTTAATGTCCCATTGCAGAATAAACACTTTTACCAAAAGACTAACCATAAAGCCCACGAACACAATCATAAAACCATGCGTACTAAACTTCTGAATTTCGCTGATAATCCGCTCATCCTTAATCCTTGTCCTGCTCACCCTTATTCCTCCCAAAAAATATCGTTTAAAGATCGATCCAATGCCTTGCAGATAGCTATGCACAACTTAAGCGTTGGGTTATAGTTCCCGGCTTCAATCAGACCAATCGTCTGTCTTGTAACCCCTACAACTTCCGCTAACTGTTCTTGGGAAAGATCTTTTTGTATACGGGCCAGTTTCATCTTGATGTTCTTGTTCTCCCCCACGCTTTTCCCTCCTTATTTAAATTCATCCACTTAACCAAATTGTAATCAATATCATTCATTATGTACATTATATATTGCTATAAACATTTATCGCGATATTTCTATCAACCATACGACATTATGAGCTTAAACTTACAACAAAAAAGCACCCCTTCGGATGCTTCGGATATATATTCTTTTAATATTCATTATTCAAATACCGTAAAACCTTCTGCTTATTCCACTACATCATTCTCTGGATAGCTATCAATGATCTTCAGCAGTTCAGAAGCATCAGTGCGTGGACGGCTGTCTGGCACAGTCTCCGGGTATCCGGCATGGATCATAGCTATGATCTTCTCTCCTGGCTTCACACCAATTTTGTTACGGAATTCAGGATTATTGATATAAGGATCTGTCTTCCAAATCGTTCCCACACCTTGCTCCCAAGCTGCTAGCTGGAAGTTCTGCACAAGTGCTGACGCTGCTGCAAAATCCTCATCCCACTCTCTCTGCCGAGGATCCTCAGGCATCACCACAATTAACGTTAAAGGAATATTTGAGATATATTCTTTTCGCTTAGCAGCCACTTCAGGATCAGAAAAAGCACGTTTCACGAAAGCAAATGCCGCTTCAGCCAAGAACTTTGTACCATCACCTTGAAAAGCAATAAATCTCCACGGCTCACGCACCCCATGGTTCGGCGCCCATACAGCTACATTTAACAATTCCTCTAAGAGACCTTGTGGCAGTGGATCTTTTTTAAAAAGCTTAATAGAGCGTCTTTCTCTTATTACTTCAGCTACGCTATTCTTTTGAGTCGGTTGAGTTTGTGTCATGAGATCCACTCCCTATAGTAATAATGATAATCATTATCATTAATGATACAGTATCTATCTGCGATTTGCAAATAATTGAAACAAAAAACACCGTTCCCTAAGGAACGATGTTGAAAGGCTTCAGCCGAAACGACCCATGATATATTCTTGTGTCATTTGATTCTCTGGATTAGTAAAGACCTTATCCGTCTTATCGTATTCTATAAGGGATCCCAGATAGAAGTAAGCCGTATAATCAGAAATCCGTGCAGCTTGCTGCATGTTGTGTGTCACGATTACTATGCGTAGCTCTTCTTTTAACTCCTTGATGAGCTCCTCTACTTTACCAGTGGAAACCGGATCTAGTGCGGATGCTGGTTCGTCCAAGAGTAGAATTTGTGGGTTAACTGACAACGCTCTTGCAATACAAAGGCGCTGCTGTTGTCCACCGGACAAAGCTAATGCTGAATCTTTTAACCGGTCCTTCACTTCATCCCACAACGCTGCTTTACGAAGGCTGCTCTCTACAATCTCATCGAGTGCTTTTTTTCCTTTCACCCCATGGTATTTCGGTCCAAAGGCGATGTTATCATAAATGGATTTATAGAACGGATTGGGTTTTTGCCAAACCATACCGATCTTCTGACGCAGTTTGATAACGTCTGTGCCAGGAGCATTAATATCAACGCCATCAATCCAGATGCTTCCTTTGGTTGTTGATCCGGAGATTTCGTCATTCATACGGTTCAGTGAACGAAGAAAGGTTGATTTACCGCAGCCGGATGGGCCGATCAGTGCAGTAACCGTATTTTCAGCAAAAGGAAGACTAATCCCCTTAACTGCCTCATATGTTCCATAAAAAATACTCAGGTCCTCGGTTTGAAAAGATTCACGCACTGCTGTTGCCGACGTTCCCATCGATTACTCCTCCTACATCTCTACTTTAGTTTTTAGGAATTAGTTCATTCTTTTTGAAGCTGTAAGCTTACGATAAATAAATCTACCGAAATAACGTGCTGCCAAGTTGAAGATCAACACCATAATTACAAGTACTGCTGAAGCTCCCGCAGCAATTTGCGCGGCATCAGGAGCAAGGCCTTCACTATTTACCTTCCAGATATGAACAGCCAGTGTTTCAGCTGGACGGAAAGGATTCAGTGGTGAGTTCGGACTAAGTGGATTCCAGTTAGTGAAATCTAGTCTTGGGCTACTCATTCCTGCAGTGAACATCAACGCGGCTGCTTCCCCAAAGACACGGCCAGCGGACAAAATAGTACCCGTAATAATCGTTGGTAATGCTACTGGGAACAACACGGAGGTTACGATTTTCCACTTGGACAATCCTAGTGCAAAACCAGCCTCTTTTTGTTGCTTAGGAACACTACGGAAAGCTTGCTCCGTAATCCGAACCATCAGCGGTAGATTAAAGACCGTCAATGCCAGTGCTCCAGAGATTAAGGAAAAGCCAAGATTAAAATAGTTAACAATCAGCAATAGACCAAACAAGCCGACTACGATTGAAGGGAACGAAGATAATACCTCAACAATTAAGCGAATAAAGCCGGTGATTTTTCCCGGACGAGCATATTCAGCCATGTAAATACCGGCACCCAGTCCTAGAGGTACTGTAATTATTAGCGTGAGTACCAAAAGGAATAAGGAGTTGAATAGCTGAGGGCCAATTCCTCCACCTGCTCGAATTTTTTGCGGTGCAGAGAATAGAAAATCCCAACTAATGTGACTAAGACCTCGAAAGAGGATATATCCTAATAGACCAACCAGAATAGCTACGATGAGCAATGCGAAAAACACAATAAGGCTTGTGGCAATTTTATTTACGGTTCTCGGCTTCAAATTTTATTTCTCCTTTCAAGCAGTCTCACAAAGAAGACAAATACAAAGGTCATCAGCATAAGAACCAGTGCCATACTCCACAGAGCATTATTGTGCGCAGAGCCCATGGTTGTGTTCCCCATTCCAAGCGTGATTACACTCGTCAGGGTAGAAGCTGATTCAAAGAGTGATTTTGGTACGAATGGCGCATTCCCGATAACCATCTGTACAGCAAGGGCTTCACCGAATGCACGTGCCATCCCCAGTACAATACCAGTCATAATAGCAGGAAACGTTGTCGGAATAATCACTCGAGAGATCGTCTGCCACCGGGTGGCACCAAGCGCATAGGAGGATTCCTTTAAATTTTGCGGCAATGAAGCCAGCGCGTCTGCAGCCACGCTTGTAATCGTCGGAAGAATCATGACCGAGAGCACAAGCGCGCCTGCAGCTACCCCGATGCCTTGACCAGGCAGGTTGTTGCGTAGAAACGGTACAATAACACTTAATCCGATGAAACCATAAACAACTGAAGGGATACCTGCCAACAGCTCGATTACGGGCTGAAGCAATTTTTTGCCCCATCCTGGGACAATCTCAGTCATGAACAGCGCAGCGCAAAGGCTAAGTGGACTAGCAATCAATGCTGCAAGTAGAGTAACTAAGAAGGATCCAGTAATAAACGGAAAAGCACCAAAGGATGGCGTATCTGCTTCAGGTGACCACTTTGTTCCGAATAGAAAATCAGTAACGCTAACATCACCGCTTGTGAAAGTTGAAATACCTTTAGACGCCACAAAATATACCATCGATACAATGATTGTTATCAATAGCAGTACACAGAAGGACATATATGTACGTCCCACAAAATCTTCAATATGATGTTTCTCGATGCGTGAGTTCTTTAGTTTCACCCTCAATTGCTCCCTCTTTCTAAAGTGAAAAGAGAGGCAGATGTATCCGCCTCTAATCACTTGAGATTCTAATCCTTACAAATTACTTAGAAGTGAATTACTTAGCTGTAACATTTCCTGCAACGTCACGAGTAACTTGCATTTTTACTGCTGGAATGTATCCAAGCTCAACGACTTCACCTGTTTGTACTTCGTCTGTCAAGAAAAAGTCAAGGAATGCTTTTACTGTTTCATTTGGTTCGCCGTTTGTGTACATGTGCTCGTAAGCCCATACTGGATATTTACCAGAAATAACATTGTCTACAGATGCTTCTACACCATCAAGGCTAAGTGTTTTGATTGAATCGTCAAGGTATGAAAGAGCCAGATAACCGATAGCCCCTGGAGTTTCTCCGATCATTTTCTTAACAGTACCGGAAGAATCTTCTTGAATCGATCCTGGGATATCTTCAGTTTTAGTTCCAAGTGCAAAGCTTTCAAAGGTTGCGCGAGTGCCGGAGCTGCCTGGACGGTTGATGATTTGGATTTTTTGATCCGCTCCGCCAACTTCTTTAAAGTTTGTAATTTTTCCTGTGAAAATATCGATAAGCTGTTGCTTAGTCAAGCTGTCCAGACCAGCATCCGGATGAGTTACTGCTGCGATCGCTACTACTGCTACTTGATGATCTACAAGAGCTGCTGCTTTTTCTGCATCTGCATCTTTTAGTTTTTCTTCTGCGAATACGTCAGAGTTACCGATATCTACTTGTTTCTCAGCTACTTGAGTAAGACCAGTACCACTACCGCCGCCTTGAACCTGAATGTCCACACCAGCATTTTTATCCATGAAATTCTCGGCTACCAGCTCAACCAATGGTTGTAGTGCTGTTGAACCTGAAGCTAGAATCGAACCACTTATTTTAGCGCCGCTACCTTCATTTGTAGCTACAGCGTTTCCTCCCGTGTTGTTTGCCCCACCATTACCGCAAGCTGAAAGTGCCAGTACGCTTGTTAAAGCCAAAGTCATAACCCAAGATTTTTTGAATTGCATTGTTTTGTCTCCTCCTAAATGTTTTGTTAGCACGGCTTCCTCATACAGTTCATACGGAACTGGCTTGGAAAGCTTTAACATGGTGTTGTGGAGCTTTGGCCCCCATATGCTTGTTTACTGTAAAAGTGCATTGTACGCATATGTTATTGTTGTTGTCCGGAGCTTCTTGGCCCCTCTGACTCTTCTTATTCTAGAGCTCGTTCGTTAGAGAAACTTCTTAACTTTGTAAAGCCAACGATAAAAATACCAATAGAAACTATATATATGTATAGATTTAATCTATAATAGAGATATAATTTGTTATCCAACTTATCATTGTACGGAGGAAAATCATGAATATTATGAAGTTAAAGATCGTTATCCTACTTGAAAAATATAAGAAAGTAACCGATGTAGCTGCTGAATTAGGCCTTAAACAACCCACAGTATCTTTTCATATGAAGAATCTAGAGAATGAATTTGGAACGCCTTTATTCCAATATCGAAGTGGAAGAGTACTGCTCACAGATGCGGGTCGTGCCCTTTATCAATATGCGCTCAAGATTGTCTCACTTACAGCCGAAGCTGAACGTACTGTTAAACAGTTTTCTTCACCAACACAAGGTACTTTAAAGCTGGAAGCAAGTTATATACCTGCAACTTATATTTTACCTAAAGCGCTAATCCAATTCATGAAACAATATCCTGGGATTAATAATTCAATGACGATCCAAAGTGATACTTTGTTAAAGGAACGACTCCGAAGCCGGGAAATTCAAATGGCTATTTTACACACTTCTGATTGGCATGATGAATCCTTTAACTTTCAGCTGGTTGTCCGCGACGAGCCTGTGCTCATTTTTGCCCCTAGTCACCCTTTTGCAACTATAGAGAAGTTAACACCAGAACAGATCGCGCTTGAGCCTTGGATTCAGTATGAGGGTGGTTCTTGTTTACGGGGATTTGCGGATCAATGGGCAGAAATAAATCATATTCGCTTGTGGAACCGATCCGAGTTGAATTCACCTGAAACTCTAAAGATGTTAGTTAGCGAGGGAGATGGAGTAGGCATTTGTTCTAGAGTTAGCATTGAAGCAGAACTTGCGTTAGGTCGTCTTTGTTATGCTCCTCTACCGGGAGTTTTGCCTGAGAGCGGTGGTTTTGTACTGGCTTGGCGAAAAGATCATATATTAACGCCATTGCAGCAATCTTTTGCCGATATATTAAACAACGTATAGGTCCTTCTATTTTATAAAAGGGAGCGCCCAAAGCCAAAATGGTTTTGAGCGCTCTTATTTGCTTATTCTATAAAGGGAAACATTAGCTTTTCATTCTCACTTGTGTACATATTTTCCTTCGTGATGAATTCGGAGCCTGTATCCATAACAGGAGCTACTTTGTGACCTGAAACGACTTCAAGTGCAGTTTTCACAGCCAAGTACCCCATAGTAAAAGGTTTTTGAATCACCGTTCCCAGCATCGTTTCGTTCTCCAGCAACTGAACCTCACTACTGGAATTGTCGAACCCAACCAGCTTCACTTTTGATTTTAAGCCCATATCCATAATCGCCAGTCCCGCACCTAATGTAGAGGGCTCATTTAAGCCAATGATTCCCTTTAGTTGTGGCTGATTCTTTAGAAGATCAACAGTTAATTGATATGCCTTCTTCGAAGATCCGTTACTGTAAAGAGTATCCTGCACAAGATTAACTCCATTCTGAGATAAAGCATCCCGAACCCCTTTCTCCCTTTCGATAGCTGTAGCGGAGCCTTGTACAAAATTCATAATGGCGACTTGATCGTCGCTTTGAATATTTTCAATCAACTTCTGCGCTGCTTTACGGCCTGCTTCATAATTATCTGTAGCTATAAAACTCTCCGATACACCGCCGTTCAGTCCCGAATCCACCGTAATAAGAGTGATACCAGCCGCCTTAATCTGCTCTGCAACCGGAACGAGACGATAATAGTCGGTAGCAGCCAAAATAATGGCATCAGGCTTCTCCTCAATCGCCTGTTCCAGTAATTGAATCTGCTTATCTACATCTAGCTCGGTATCTGTTCCTACCGTATGGACATCTGCTCTGAATTCCTTGGCAGCAGTCGCCACCCCTTGTTTCATTACCTCCCAGAATTCAATACTGGTATCGATAGTCTTAGGAACGTAGATAATGGTTCTGACCTTTGGATCAAGATCGTTCATAAACATACGATAACCTACACACCCGAGCGCTACAATGAAGAATAACAGTAGAGCAGACAAGCCTATTTTCGACCATAGTGAGCTCATGGACTCTCCTCCTCATAGAGCGCAGGAATTCTTAAAGTGACCGTCGTCCCTTCTTCCATTTCACTCGTAAAAGACAACCCGTAATGGTCCCCGAAATATAGCTGAATGCGATGGTTCACATTTGCGACGCCAACCCCACTGCCAATCCTGTAATCTGCCTTTTGAAGCAATAACTTGTTCATCTGCTCTGGATTCATACCAACACCATTATCAATAACCTGAATGGTAATATCGTTTTGCTCTCTTTTACCTCTAATTAGGATGTGCCCTTGCTCAGGATTATGCTTTATCCCATGATAAATCGCATTTTCAACTAAGGGTTGAAGGACTAATTTTAATATACTGCATTCAAGAATGTCTTCATCCACTTCTATCGAATATGTGAATTTATGGCGATAGCGCATATTCTGAATCGTTAGATAGTGTCGAATATGTTCTAATTCTCTTACGATCGGAATCAATTCCTCGCCCTCACCAATCGTAGAACGCAGCAGCTTCGATAATGATGAGGTCATTTCGACCACCTCCTCCATCTTACCGGTCTCTGCCATCCAGATGATCGAGTCTAGCGTATTGTACAAAAAGTGGGGCTTAATCTGTGCTTGTAATGCCTTCAACTCACTCACACGCTTCATCTCTTGCTCCATCACAATCTGGCTCATTAACTCTTTAATCTTCATGATCATCAGATTAAATGTTCGGGCAAGCTTGCCAATTTCGTTCGTGCTCTCAATTTCCACACGAATGTCGAACTCGCCGCGTTCAGCCTTTTTCATGTTTATTTCAAGATTCTTGAGTGGCTTAGTTAGTGCGTACGAAAGAAGCACAGATATAGCCATGGCAAAGATGAGACTTACTGCTCCCCACAAGGCAGCTGTACCTTGCATCTGCTGTTTGTTAGCAACCAGATCATCCGGATAGGTCACCCCCACAATCTTCCAACCAAAGCTGGTTGTATCCACCGTGTACAGCTTCTGCTCGTTCCCTGTGTTCACTGTAACCGACCCGCTTTTAATCCCTAGAACGGTTTCCAATTGCTCGAACTTGAGCTGCGAGTAGATCAGCTGCTGTTGAGGATGATAGACTAGGCTCCCTGACGGATCTACGATGAATACATAACCGCGTTTTCCCAGTTCGATTTGTTTGCACAAATTGTTAATAACGCTGTAATTAAGATCTACAAGTAGCACACCTTGTCGATCTGCTTCCATTTCTGAAAAGGTATCTGATAGCTTTCTACTGATCGATACTACCCAACGATATTCATCCTGAAATAAGTGCTGCACATGTGAAGAGGAGACAGCCACTCCCGTCTGGTTCAAAGCTTGCAGATACCACTCTTGAGCAATCAACTCAGGAAGCGGTTTCAAAACTGCGTCCAGTCGATCCGAAACCGTTATCCCCTCTGAGCTTGCATACACTATAGAAGAAATGTCGGTGCGGGATTGGACGACAGATCGAAGATATTGGCTGGCTAACTGCTTATCTTTGACTTTCCCATCTTGTCCCGAACTCGAACCTTTTACATATCTCTCAAGATCACTACTAGTTAATACCAAAGCAGCAATACTCTCCATGTTACTAATATAATTCTCGATGTTCAGTTTTACTTGTTCTATTAATTGTGAAGTATAGGCTACGGAATTCCCCATGACGGCAGCTGAGGAGAGTCGGTATGAAGTATAGCTCAGAACTATAGTTGTGCAGAGAATAAGAAGGGAAAAAGAAATAGCGATATTATTATGAATACTTCGACTTCGGAAGAAGCGATGAGGTTTCATAGAAGGAGATTCTCCTTCTGTCGCTGTCGATATTCCTTCGGTGTGATCCCAACATTACGTTTGAAAATCACACTAAAGTACTGAGGATCAGCATAGCCAACTCTAGCAGCGATGTCATAAGTCTTCAACTGTGTGACGGTAAGGAGCTCTTTAGCTTTTTCCAAACGGAGACGAGTCAAATACTCAATAAAAGTCTCTCCAGTATGCTGTTTAAAAGTCGCACTGAAATAACTGATGCTCATAAAAATATGGCTGCAGAGCTCATTAAGTGAAAAGCTGTCATTACAATAATTCTCCCGAATATAAGCTTCTGCTGCTTTCATCTGAGAGGTTCTGACGGTTGTTCTTTGTTCCGATAGCTTGAGTATCAACTCATGGCAAGTTCTCTCCAAATAATTCCTAGCTTCATCTAAAGTCTTAAGGGCTGCAACCTCAGCAAACATATTATGCGAAACAAGCTCTGTATTTGGGAATCCGATATCGACCACATAGTTCATTAGAGAAACGAGCATTTGGTAGATGCTACTGCGGCAGTCTTCTATAGAAGAGCTATTGCTCTTTAGCTCCTGAAACCATTTTGAGAGGACCTCTGAGATCGCTGATGCTTTACCTGTCTTCAACGCGGATATGAATTGCTTTTCCCATGAAGAGAAATGTGCTTGATCCAATCCTTTGCCGAACTCAAGATCCTGTATGGAGATAACCTTATCTATGCCTAAAAGATATCGATATTCTATGGATGAAATCGCTTCCTGGAATGATTGTGGAATTTGCTGTAAATCAGCGTATTTTCTACCGATGCCGATGGTTGCCGTCAGCTTCAAGTACTTGTTCAGGCTGGTTTGTACTTGATCTGCAAGAAGTTGTGTTATGACTTCGATCTCTTCGGAACCCCCTGATAATATCGCAGCGAATTTCCCATCTCTCGTCTGAAATACGACACCGCCCTGCTCCTTCTCAAGTTGCTCCTGCACAATGTTAAAAGCAGCAAAGCGCAGTAGCTCAGCATCAGAAGCAATATCCAGGCTACGATTGTCCATTTCTATATCGATTACGATTGCAAGGTTAGCTTCACCCTGCAGCTGTATATGAAAATAATTCATTTTATTCTCGATCTCGTCGTTTTTCATACGAGTAGTAACAAGCTTCTCCAGAAAACGTTCGCGAAGCAAAGGAAAGCTCTGATTTAATTGCATACGAAGCTTAGCGATATTGGCCTTTTGTAAATGCTCTTCATCCAAATCCTGCTTCATCTTGCTTAGATATTCGGCAAACTCACGAGCATTAATTGGTTTTAACAAATATTCCGTCACCTTCAAGGTTATAGCCTGTTTAGCGTATTCGAAGTCTTCATAACCAGTTACGATAATGACCTTCATGTCCCGGTATCGTTCCATTACAGCTTTAGCCAATCCTAGTCCATCCATAAAGGGCATGCAAATATCTGTAATAATCACATCCGGTCGATACTGTTCGACTGCATCAAGGGCATCTCTGCCGTTATCGAAATCTCCAACAAGTTCAAAACCATGATTATTCCATGCTATCTTCTGTTTAATCCCCTCACGAACCTCGTCTTCATCATCAACAAGAATAATCTTATACATCCAACACCTCCTCAGCTATTGACTCATCGAGTACATGTAATGTAAATGTTTACCTTTTGGGATAAGCATAATAGAGGTTGCCTTCTTGAGGCAACCTCTATTATTAATCTCTTCTATTCGTACAGCAGAGGTTTGATCTCATCGGAATCTATATTGTTCTTATCGTACCAGTGAAACCCGGTATCAATATTCTTTTCTACGGTTTCCCCTTTAATCGCCTGCACAGCTGCCTTCACCGCTTGATACCCAATACCAATGGGGTCCTGTGTAACAGCGCCAGCTACAACACCACTACGAATAGCATCCATTAACTGTTTACCGGAGTCAAAGCCGATAACTACAATCTTACCACCCATCTGTAATTCATTTACTGCATTAGCTACTCCTACTGCAGATCCTTCGTTTGAGCCATAGATTCCATTAAGGTCCGGATTGGCTTGCATCATCGCTTTTGCAAGATCCGTGGACTTCAACTGATCTCCACCGCCATATTGCGGCTCTAACACTTCAATATCTGGATATTTCGCTTTCATTTGTTCTAAGAAGCCATCACGACGCTGTTGACCTGTACTGCTTGTTTGGTCATGTACAACTAAACCTACTTTACCCTTTTTGCCGATCAACTCAGCCATTTTATCAGCTGCCAAAGCTGCTGCCGCTTTATTGTCAGTCGCTGCGGTTGCTACAGGAATATCGCTATCTACACCAGAGTCAAAGCCAATGATTGGAATATTGTTTTCCTTTGCCTTTTCCAGATATGGAATCGCTGCTTTGCTATCGAGAGCTGCTAACGCGATTGCTGCTGGCTTCTTATCTAGCGCCGTCTGCAGCATTTCAATTTGTTTATCTACCTGACTCTCGTTTTCAGGTCCTTCAAACGTAATCTCGACATTAAACTCCTTGGCAGCCTTCTCGGCTCCTTGCTTCACCGCTTGCCAGAATTGATGCTGGAAGCCTTTTGAAATGACAGGGATATATGGTTTGTCTGAACCGGATGCACTCTTCTTACTATCACTATTGTTACAAGCACCAAGTAAGGTAGTAGCCAGTAACAAACTGGCAAGCATGATAATCCCTCTTCGACGTTGTTTCATTTAAATCTTCCCCCTCGTCATTTGCTTTGTATATCACTCCGTATGGAGATAATACCTCGTTCATTGCTTCCGTCTGCGAAGAATATCAGCATACACTGCTATGATGATGACAACACCAACAATGACTGTCCGCCATTCCTGAGCAACGGACATAATCTGTAAGCCATTCGTCAGTACACTCATAATCAGTGCACCAATAATTGTACCTAGAATAGAACCTACGCCCCCGCTTAAAGATGTGCCTCCAATGACGACAGCCGCTATAGCTTCAAGTTCATAACCAGTACCAAGTGATGGCTGGGCTGAATTTAGACGTGATGCCATCAGGATACCAGCGATTCCGCTGAAAATCCCTGTGATGGTATAGATCACAATCTTCCATTTGACCGTATTCACACCTGATAAGCGAGTTGCTTCTTCATTGCTGCCAAGTGCAAAGTTATAGCGTCCAATAATGGTCTTCGATAAGATGATGCTTGCGATAACACCGAGCAATAGGAAGATTACGATGGTGTTAGGAATGCCTGGGATCATCTTGCCCATTGCAATCTTGGCAAAAATCGGATCATCATTGAAATAAATCGGCTTGGCACCCGTTATGACAAGTGATAATCCTTTAGTGACCATCATGATCGCCAGAGTAGCAATGAAAGGAGGAATATTCATTTTCGCCACCATTAAACCACTTATAAAGCCGCAAAGTGCACCAGCTAGAATCCCGCCTACAATTCCGAGTGGAACAGGTAGACCCCAGAATGTAATGATGACGCCAACCATCACCGAGGAGAAGGTCATCACAGTACCCAAAGCAAGGTCGATCCCACCCGTAATAATTACAAAGGTTGCGCCCAGCGCTAATACTCCAATTACAGCTGTGGAGACGAGGATTCCAACTAGGTTAGAAAACTGAAAAAAGTTACTTGATGCTACGGAAAATACGATGACCAGAATGATCAAACTTGCGAATGCTAGTAATTTTTGTTTAAACCCTGATTGCGCCCCGGTTTGCTTCGAGCTGATAGGCTGGCTAATCCCTTTATCTGCGATCTTCATGACCTTGACACCTCCGATAAACTCTTGAACGATTATGAACGCATCGTCGCATATTTCATTATCGCTTCTTGCGATGCTTCTTCTGCGAGTAGTTCACCAGTTATACGTCCTTCACACATGACAATAATGCGATGGCTCATTCTTAGAATCTCTGGGAGATCTGAAGAGACTATAATGATCGCTTTTCCCTCACCTGCTAGCTGATCAAGCAACTTATAGATCTCACTTTTCGCTCCTACATCAATACCACGTGTGGGCTCGTCGAAGATTAACACATCGCAATCTCTCGTTAACCATTTCCCGATAACTACTTTTTGCTGATTCCCACCGGATAAGAATTTGACTTTTTGACTTACACTTGGAGTCTTGGTTGCTAGTGCTTCCGCATGCTGCTCCGCGGACTTTCGCATCTCCCGATCCCTCATCCATCCGAATGCATTACGGAATTTATAGAAGGAAGCAATCGCATTATTCATGCTAATGTCCATATCTACAAGCAGCCCGTAGCGTTTGCGATCTTCGGACAAATAGCCAATTCCATGCTGCACGGCTTGGTGAGGCTGTTTTATACGAACCGTATTTCCATGCAGCTTAATCTCGCCCTTATCGATAGGATCAGCCCCAAATACGGCACGAACAACCTCAGTACGTCCAGCGCCCATTAATCCAGCGAAGCCCAGAATCTCACCTTTATTCAAATGAAAGCTGATATCCTTCAACATTTGCCCACTGGATAAGTTTCGAACCTCTAGTACGACTTGCTCTGTCTGTAACGAAAGCGTTGGCTTCGACGTTTGATACAGTTCACGACCAACCATCATGCTAATTATCTGATCAATGGTTATTGAATCCGTCCGAACAGTATCCACGTAACAACCATCCCGCATGACTGTAATGCGGTCTGTGATCCGTTTCAACTCATCCATGCGGTGAGAGATGTATATAATACCTACACCTTTTTCTCGTAATTGCTCGATCATACGGAATAACTCGTTAATTTCCGTATCTGTCAACGCTGCAGTTGGCTCATCCATGATCAGTACCTCCGCATTGAAGGACAAAGCTTTGGCGATTTCAACCATTTGCTGATTAGCAACAGTCAGATCTGAGACCAAAGTCTTCGGATCTAGTTTTAGATTCATCTGATCAAACAGTTCCTGCACCTTACGATTTAGCTCCAGATCATCAACGAACCATTTCAGTGCCTTTCGCGGCTCACGACCAATAAATATATTTTGGGCCACTGTAAGATGCGGCATTAGATTCAGTTCCTGATGAATGATACTAATCCCGAGTTCCTGCGCAGCGCGAGTATTGGCAATCTCCACCTCAGATCCCTTGTACCACATCTGACCCGCATCCTTGGAATAGACTCCTGTTGCAATCTTCATTAAGGTAGACTTTCCTGCGCCATTTTCACCGACTAAGGCATGCACTTCCCCACGCTTCAGCTCAAATTGACATTGATTCAATGCATGAACACCAGGAAAAAATTTATCAATCCCCGCCATTCGTAGTAATACTTCGTCCATTTCATATCCACCTCAAATCCTTTATGAATGCCTTTTTGTAAAGTAATCGCTTTCAAATGTTGAATGTAAAATTATTGTATTACCTATAAGTTTCCAATGTAATGGAATATTCTCCGTAAAAAAGTTTAAAATTTTATGTTTTGAAGCAAGCAAAAAAGACTACACCGTCCTTTTACGGACAAAGTAGCCTTTAGATTAGCTCATATGTGTATAACAGTTGTAATCCTTACATTCGAATAGCCTACAGGTTCTGACCCTTTCCAGCCACCAAGGTGAATGTCTTTGGTATTCCTTTATCATAAACATCCGAGGATAGATTGGGTTCTTCGATCAATTGGCGGATCACAAGCCCGGAACTGGCAGCAGCTGTTACAATTTCTCCAAGCGTCCAGCGGCGCCAATATACAACGCTATGTTCCTGTTCGTCTATTGGTTTGCCTGTGGAAGGCAAATACTTAGAGTACGAGACCTTTTTTTCTTCCAATGTCGTATCGAAATAGTCCCCGCTAACTTTGTGCTTACGAACCTTCGCTGTAGAACCCTTAGAGGATATAAGCTTAGTTGTCACAGGATGGAAATCACGTAGAACAAAAATCCCACCAGGAGAAAGTAAATGGCGGACGGTTTCCATAAACGGTGCTAGGTCGGTAAAGTAGTGTACAATTCCTAATTCAGCAAATACGATATCATATGAACCATCGAGCACGTGATCTGGCAGCTTAAGAACATCCGATACGATATAGTTAAGCTGAACACCTGCTTCTTGTGCGAGATCAGCTGCATAACGCGCATTAGCTTCTGAGAAGTCAGCAACAGTAACGTCCGCTCCAAGTAATGACAGCGCGACTGCCTTCATTCCGTTTGATCCCATGAGATTCATCATCTTTTTACCCTGTACATCTCCAAAATAAGAAGAGAGCGGGTACAGCTTTGCACTTGGTTCCTTGATTAACTTGGCTGCAGCCTCAGACGGTGTACCAAATCGAGCAACCCAAGCTGTGTACGTGTCTTCGTTCCATAGTTCCTCACTCGTTGGCGCAGTACCTTTTCCAGGATGTAGTTCTAAATTTTGATCTTGTTCTTCCATACCTTGCGACCCCTTTATGATTAAAATATCTGTTATGAAGCATTCTGAATGGCATCTGCCACCTGAATCGTTTTCTTTCTTCCAGCGTACAAATATACGCCCAGTCCAAACATAACCAAAAGTCCCCCTGCCCATTGTAGCGCAGTTAATTGTTCACCTAATAGCAGATAAGCAAGGATACTAGCCCCCACTGGTTCTCCTAAGATGTTCATAGATACCGTAGTTGCGGATACATACTGAAGCAGCCAATTAAATAAAATATGGCCAAACACCGTAGGAACCACTGCTAGCAATAGGAAAATCCCCCACTCTTTCGCAGGATAATTGAAAAAGGAAATCCCCATAATCAGATTGTATATGGCAAACACAACAGCCGCTGATAAGAAAACTATCAAGCTGTACAGGTATGAGGGCATGCGCACTACAAGCTTTTGACCGATAAGCATATGCACAGCTACCGCTACTGTTCCTCCAACCGATAACAAATCACCTTTAAGATTATCTGCAGAGATACCAATATCGCCCCAACCGATAAACACTACTCCGCCAATAGCAATACTCAGCCCCAGAATAGCAGACACAGCCGTTTTTTCCTTATACAAAAAATAAACGCCCAGCATAATAAACACTGGCTCCAGCGCCATGATCATCGTTGAACTAGCTACCGAAGTATACTTCAAAGAGCCCATCCAAAGCAAAAAATGTAGAGCTAGCATAGTGCCTGAGAGCACTAGCATGATCCAGTCTTTTTTACGAAGAGCGAACGCTGCTCCGCTATATGGTCTTGCAAAAGGCAACATCAGCAGCGAGGTGAACAACAGCCGATACATTCCTTGTATAGATGCTGGCGCTGCAGACCACTTAATAAAAATGGCGGAAAAAGAGATGGCCACAATCCCAATCAACATTAAAATCGGAATAGGAAGTGGCGGTTTTTTAAGCTTCACATGGTACGCGTCCTTTCACTATCTTAAGTCACTTATGTTAATTTAACGCAGACCGTGAAAAAATGCATCTATTTTCATTAGATTTCACTAAAAAAAGCATAAGCAATGTCATTTCTGACGAGAGCTCATGCTTCTTAAAGGCTAAGGTTTCAGAACCACCTTGATACAATCCTCTTTTTTCTCACTAAAAATGTCATAGCCATGCTCCGCTTTGCTGATAGGCAAGCGATGTGTAATGATATCTGTGGGATCAAATTTATTCTCTTTAATCATCTTATAGAGCAAAGGCATATAGTGAATCACTGGAGCCTGTCCCATTTTTAAAGTAATGTTGCGTTCAAATAGATGACCCAAAGGGAACATATTGTAATTAAGCCCATAAACTCCTACAAGCTGAATAGTTCCGAATTTACGTACGATATCCGAGGCCATTCTAAATGCACTGAGTGAGCCTCCCTGTAGCTTCAGAGTGGTTTCCACTTTCTCCAATGCAGATATTTTGGCATCCAAACCTACACAGTCAATAACTACATCTGCGCCCCCATGTGTTATCTCCTTCAAATGAGCTTCAATATCTTTAATCTCTTCAAAGTTGTAAATTTCGACATTATTGGTCAGCTTCGCATGCTGCAGACGGTAGCCGATATGATCAACCGCAATGACTCTTGAGGCGCCTTTGATCCAGGCAAATTTCTGAGTAAGCAGTCCAACAGGCCCGCAGCCGAGAACAATGACTGTATCCCCTGGCTTCACTCCGCCGCTTTCGACTCCCCACCAAGCAGTAGGTACAATATCAGATAAGAAAAGAATTTTTTCATCTTCCATTTCTGCATCCTCAGGAACGACAAAAGGGCCGAAATTACCATAAGGAACCCGCAGTAATTCGGCTTGCCCTCCTGCAAAGCCCCCATAAGTATCGGAATAACCCAGATATCCGCCTGTATCCTTGGCGTCATTAGCATTGTCGCATTGACTCTCCATCTCATGCTGGCAGAAGTAGCACTGACCACAGGCTACATTAAAGGGAATAATGATCCGGTCGCCTTTCTTGACTTTAGTTACGTCTGGACCGGTCTCCTCAACAATCCCCATGGGCTCATGACCAATAATATAGTCATCATTCATACCTGGAATTTCACCGTTAAAAATGTGCAGATCTGAGCCACAAATCGCTGTAGTGGTAATTCGAACGATAATGTCATCCTTTTTCTCAATCTTCGGATCAGCTACCTCTTTAACTTTCACTTTCTTCTTCCCTTGGTAGGTTAATGCTTTCATGCTGTTAATCCGCTCCTTTGGAAATGGTATAGAGATATAAGGATCACACCTTTCTATGTTATATCCCTATGCCTATCCTCTTATCCATGAAGAAGCGGAGAATACATCATAAGCGCATAGTTATCGGTTACAGCTTCATCTCCAACTAGGTCGCCGGTACGTGTGAATATTTTTCGACTGATCTTATTGCTACGAATATATCCACCCCATGGTTCTAGGCTTATCCGATGATCACTTTCGTACACTTCATATTTATAAAGGGACTGCTCATCGCATCTCCATTCCCCATGCAAATGGCTGTCATCCAGCCAGAGCTTTAATTGATACGTTTGATTCGTGTTATTCTTCATTTGAAGATCCAAATAATTATAAGAACAGGTGGCCCCGCTTCCAAATGGCTGTGTACGCTGTTCATCTGGAAATACATCATAGCTGTGCCGATGCCGTTCTGTAACCGTAAGAGGTGTATGCAGTGTCATCCAGTAGATCAGATTGGACAACTGGCACAGTCCCCCGCCAACTCCAGAATGGAAGCCACCATAATGCAGCACCATCCCCTCTAGATACCCTTTTCGCTTACTGGGCTTACCGATGCTTCTCCAATAGGAAAAAGTCTCACCCGGACGCACCAAGAGCCCATCCAGCTTCGCTATCGCCAGACGTAAATTGGTTATTTTATTGTATTGAAGCACCATATCTACATTCCGTAGACTTCTTAATAACGGTGTAGCATGAGTCATCACTTCATTAGATAAAATTTCACTAGTGCGCTGCTTCGCCACCTTGCTGCGGCTAGTGCACCATTTCAAATATCTTTTCCAAATAAAATATCGCTTTCCGGCAAATAGTCTAAGTCGAGAACGCTGAATAGGTTTCATGGCAGCCTGAGGTGTATTCATCTAGAACTGAACCTCGCTTTCAGCTCGTAACTGGGCGAATCTCCCTCCGATTACCGCATTATGATGCTTAACGATCTCACTACTATTCAGAACCCCATTATCAAAGGTGCTATGAGCATCTTGGACGAGAACACTCTTATACCCCATACTGTATGCGCGTCTTATTGTCGTATCTAGGCAGAACTCACTTTGCATCCCACAAATCACCAGATTCGTGATCCCCAGCTTCTGTAGCTCCTCTTGCAGTTCGGTTCGGTGAAAAGCATCCCAAGTAGGCTTCTCCACAATAACTTCGCCTTCCTGCGGTGTGATGCGGTGACTGATCTGCCATGTGGGCGTACCTTTTGTATATTCCTCATCTTCGGTGTGTTGAATATAAACTATTGGAGTACCTGCAACCCTAGCTTTGTTCTGAAGGGAAATAATTCTCTCCATTACACCCTCTTCATCGTACAGCTTTTGATCAGGATAGGAGAACATAGCTTCTTGAACATCGATAATTAATAGTGCAGTTGAATTTCCCATTTAGTACCTCCTACAATTTTTATGAAAATCATACCAGATTATGGGACATTCTATCTACCTATTTAAAGGCTTAAATCAATAAAAAAAGGGCATCTGCTGAGCAGACACCCGTTACATTTAAATACTTTTTACTTGCCACGCTTATTGTGCCAGATCAATGCATGCAGCTGTGGAAGGACACGTACTCTATTCATATCAGCGTCTACGATTACTTTATTAAACAACCATTCCAGCCTTCCCAAAAGTCGAGCAGAAATGTCGCCTTCTTCAGTGACATCATCATTCCCAGGCTGCAGAAAGAGCTGCACATTGGGATATCGCTGGTGAATGTCTTTTGCATAATCAAAATCCTTATCGTCAAACACTACGACCTTCAAGCTATGCATAGAACGACCCAGTTTCTCCATTTTACTCATGATGTTATCTAGAATTTCCCAATTCGTCGTCATTCCTGAGCTTGGGGGTTTAGGGCTAATTGTCAGCACATCCACGTCATTGAACCAATCCTGCCATTTACTCCCCTGAGTTTCTATTGCAGCTTGTATCCCTCGCTCATGTAGCAGGTTAATAAAAGAGCCCAGCCCATCACCAATCAAAGCAGGATTTCCGCCTGAAATCGTAACACAGTCGAAATTATCTCCAGCTATAGCTAAAAGTTCATTCATAATTTCATCCGAGGTCATCATTCGAACCTTATCCTTAGCAGTACCATCCCAAGTAAAAGCAGAATCACACCAGCCACAGCGATAATCGCAGCCATAGGTGCGGACAAACATCGTCTTCACTCCAATTACCGCGCCTTCGCCTTGAATAGTTGGACCGAACATTTCAATTACAGGAATCTTACTCACAGTCACAGCCTCCATATAAACGGTAGGATGGCCCTTCATCCGGAACATCTTCAGCCAGCACCTCTGCCCAGGAGGTTGGAGTCTCCCATAGCTTTACCGAGTACAAAGGCAACCCTGCTTGCTTAAGCTTGTAGGCAATATATGAAGACATATTTTCAACTGTGGTGCGGAAAGACAACAAAGCTACTTTGGAACCCGTATTCGTTAACGTCTCTAACACAGGTTCGTTTCCCATAGCGAGAAAAGCGTGATCTAGACGGTCTACAAGGCTTTGTTGCACAGTCGTCTTGATATCACTGAAGTCAATAACAAACCCTTCGTCTGAATGGCCTTCCGTAGCCTCTGGTTTGCCCTTAAGCACTACTTCGAGCTTATAAGTATGTCCATGCAGATTGCTACATTTCCCTTTGTGACCAATTAATTGATGCGCCGCATCAAACGTAAATATTTTGCAGACTGAAACCTCGTTAAGCATTAAGATCCGGCCTCCATTCTCTCCGCCTCATATTGCTCAAGACCACGCTGACGCAACAGACAGGCTGGACAAGTACCGCAGCCACTGCCAATAATACCGTTGTAACAGGTCAATGTGTGTTCGCGAACATAATCAAAATAACCCAGTTCATCGGCCATTTTCCACGTTTCTTTTTTATCCAGCCACATCAATGGAGTGTGTATCGCAAACTCATAGTCCATAGATAAATTCAGCGTAACATTCAATGATTTCACAAATACATCACGGCAGTCCGGATACCCGCTAAAGTCCGTTTGGCAAACCCCAGTGACGATATGGGAATATCCCAATTGTTTAGCTAATATTGCAGAAAAGGATAAAAATAACAGATTCCGTCCATCAACAAATGTACTAGGAAGCTCATCACCTTCGCCAGCAACGATATCAATATCTTGGCGGGTTAGTGCATTTGGAGCCAGCTGATTAAGCAGCCCAAGATCAAGGATATGCTGTTTTACATTAAACTTAGCTGCTATTTCTGTAGCAACTTCGATTTCAGCCGCATGACGCTGATTATAATTAAAGGTAACTACCTGCACTTCCTCAAACTGCTTCAATGCCCAAACCAGGCAAGTGGTGCTATCTTGTCCGCCGCTAAATACGACGAGTGCTTTTTTGTTCATCTTAATCTCTCCTTATCAACTTGTTGGGATTAGCGGTTATCCACTTTTTCCGGATAGAGGTCGTGATTCATTAAGCGGTGCTCCGCCATCGCCTCATACTTCGTACCCGGTCTTCCATAGTTGCAATAAGGATCAATAGATATGCCTCCACGCGGAGTGAACTTGCCCCATACCTCAATGTATCGTGGGTCCATCAGTGAGATCAGATCATTCATAATAATGTTGACGCAGTCCTCATGAAAGTCACCGTGGTTACGGAAGCTAAACAGATACAGCTTTAATGATTTAGATTCCACCATTTTCTGTTCAGGAATATACGAAATATACAGTGTGGCAAAATCCGGCTGACCTGTAACAGGACATAAGCTAGTAAACTCAGGGCAGTTGAATTTAACAAAATAATCACGCCTTGGATGCTTGTTATCAAATACCTCAAGAATAGCTGGATCATAACCAAACTTGTACTGCGTTCCCTGATTACCAAGTAAAGTGACTTCTTGCATTTCCTCTTTCAATCTTCCTTCTGACACGACAAAAAACCCCTCTCTTTTCCTTCGGCCTTGGCCGGTAATGGAAAGAAGAACGAGATTTCGAAAACTTTGCTCCACTAAGAAGAAACGGAAGCAACGTCCGGGTTAAGGACTGCATCCGCTTATAAGATTTAATATACTCTTAGTTTTTTATAGAGGGAGTTCGCGAACCTCTCCTGCACAATCCGTGCAGACTTCTTCTTCATGCATATTGCGTCTTGAACTATACCATGGTAATTTGCTTCTGACAAGTTCTACGCTTTGCCCGTCTTCCAAATCCAGAGCGAAAGCACCACAATCCACAAGAGCAAAAGCAGGCTTTCTAGGAGCAATACTCCTTCTCCATTTAGAATACTGTTCAAATTCTGGACGATTTCAATACTTGGCAGAATAACAAAGATCGGATAGGTCCATTCTGGAAGAGCGACGTACACAGAAGCTACTAAGAAAAAAACGACCATAAATGCGGAGCTGATGGCTGAACCATTTTTGGAGGAACTTACCTTTAAACCAATGATAATTCCAACTTGCACAAAGATAATTCCACCCAATAACATATACAATAAGGAAGGGAGTAAATCCATTGTCAAACCTTGATTTAGTACATAAACAATCAGCTGTGATAACAAAGAAAAAACAAGAACAGATCCAGCTTTCGCTGTAATAATCTGGCCTCTGCTTAGCGGAGTAATCAACAGCGCATCATAAGTCTTACTCTCCCTCTCCTCAATTAATCCTGGGCCGGTAATCATGATCCCAACCATCACTTGCGCAAATAATATCCATGTAGAAAGAAGTATGAAGTCCAAACCGCTCTTGTCCACTACAGTGATGATGATTTTAGCCATAAATATAGGCAAAATTATTAGAATTACAGTCGCTGGATTACGCAGTATATCCTTACTTTCATGTTTAAACAGCTTCCATATCTGATAACTCAACTTAGCTCACTTCCCGTCAGGGCAGCGAATACATCTGCCAGCGAAGCTTCTTTACTGTGCATACTTAGAATTTGATTCGTAGACATTAACTGATAGATATGATCTTTAGTAACTTCTTCTGCAATCGGCCAGGATTTCATAACCACTTTCCCATCCTGCTGATATTTAACTTCAATTTCTGGTTTACCATAAATGGTCTTAAGTCTATGCGGTTCATCGAGTGCCACCAAAGCACCAGCGTGCATGATGCCCACTCTATCGCTTAATGCATCGGCTTCGTGCATATCATGCGTCGTTAAGACAATGGTTGTGCCTTCTTCTTGAATTCTCTTGACGTGATTACGTATGAGTGAAGCTGAATTTGGATCTAACCCACTTGTAGGCTCATCTAAAAACAACACTTGAGGCTTATGTAATAATGCTCTGGCGATTAGAACACGCTGCTTCCAGCCTTTGGATAAGCTGCTTACTTTAGCTTTTTCCTTATCTAACAGCTGGAGGGTTTCCATGACTTCATTCACTCGATTTCCTGCTACCCTATACAGATCAGCAAACAGCTCCAGATTATTTCGAATAGAACTACGCATGTATAGGTTCGGAAGCTCGAAAACAACACCAATTTGAGCATGGATTTCTTTTTTATGACGTGAAATATTCATGCCATTAATTAAAATTTCTCCGCTTGTAGACTGAAGAAGCCCTGTCATCATGCGCATCGTTGTAGTCTTCCCTGCACCATTGGGACCTAGAAATCCAAAGACCTCACCTTTCTCCACCGTGAAAGTAATTCGATCAACTGCACACCTCTCCTGATAATATTTTGAGACATCAGTTAGCTGAATCAATAACACTCCCCCTTTTTAGAATAGTTAACTTTCTTCTATCCTTATTCTGGTTGTAGAGGATTATCTCTGTTGTTGCTATTCTGTAACATTCGCTATTCCTTAGTACCTTCCTTTGTTCAAATCCGCTCAGATGTGGCAAAAATAAGGATTCAAATCCTAAGAAAAGGGTAACTTAAACATAATAATCTTCGAGGTAAGGGTGGGATCATCTAATGGAACAAAGTATACAGAAACTTATGGACTGGATTAACAGTCATGTGAATGAAACTATTGTAATTGAAAAGAAGGAGCTTCGTGATCTGGATAAAATTCATTTTAATCTAGAGGCTGTTGAGTTTCGGAGTGCGGAGGATGTTATCGATGATTATCTTGGGAGTGCATTAATATTAAAAGGATTTGGCAGCACTTTAAACGCCGATGGTGAGCTAGTATCGCTACCACACTCCACCTATGACTTAGCTATTGACGGGCTTCGGATTGAGGACATAAGTGATCGCAAGGCGGAAATAACTACTGAAAGAGCTAAATATACCCTTTCAGTGGATTAAGCCATATGTAATGACAGTAAAAGAGCCCACAGTAATCTGTGGGCTCTTTCTAATTAATAGTTACTCTTCTCCAATGATCTCCACTTCAGTTTCAAGCTCCACTCCGAATTTATCCTTCACAGTCGCTCTTACATGGTGAATTAGCCCAATGTAATCGCTGGCTGTTGCATTATCTGCATTTACAATAAACCCTGCATGCTTCTTGGATACCTCAGCACCACCGATTCTTGTTCCCTGTAAGCCACTCTCTTGAATTAACTGACCTGCAAACCGACCTGGAGGACGTTTAAAGACACTCCCACAGGAGGGATACTCAAGCGGCTGCTTGGATTCACGCAAGTAAGTAAGTTCATCCATTTTCGCCTTGATGGCTAATGCATCACCAGAAGTCATAGCAAAATTGGCCTCAAGTACGATGTATTCACCGCTTGCGAACACGCTTTTTCTATAACCCCATTGCAGCTCATCCCCTTGAAGAGTCACTAATTGTCCGCTCTTAGTTATAGCCAGTGCACTATGCAGTACATCTTTAATTTCTCCGCCGTAAGCGCCTGCGTTCATGTATAACGCTCCACCAACCGTTCCTGGAATACCACAGGCGAACTCAAGACCCATAAGCTCCATATCCAATGCATATCGTGACACATCTATAATCTTGGCGCCGCACTCCGCATATAAGAGATTGTCTCGAATCCCCATTCCGGTTAGTCCTGCCGTTTGCAGAACGATTCCACGCACACCTCCATCACGGATAATCACATTGGAGCCGTTCCCAAGTACCGTAAGGTTTATCCCATTCTGTTCCGCATATGTAACGATCTTTTGAATTTCCTCATAAGTAGCTGGTGCTGCCAAAATATCAGCTTTACCGCCCATTTTGGTATACACGTGATCTTTTAAGTTCTCATGACTCTTCACAATCCCTGCAGTCATTAGCTGCTCTAGGTCATTTTGAATTTTGTCAATATTCATGTTTCATGCTCCTTTAACCATGTATAAATGATGGTCCTTGATCTATTTTTAGTAGTGGTATCATGGATTTGTAGGCAACCACAACTGTAACAACGAACAGGCTCCCTTGTCAATGACGGGAGCCTGTTCGTTGTATGATTTTCAATTATGATTACACAGCTTTGTAGGCCGCAAGCTCGTAAGGAAGGCACAGCGGCACACCGGTGCGTGGATCTGGAACAATATCTGCCTCAATTCCAAACACTTCCCGCAGTACATCTGGTGTCATAACTTCAGTAGGTGAGCCTTCACTAACCACAGTACCGGATTTAATAGCTACCATATGCTGTGCATAGCGAGTAGCATGATTCAAATCATGCACGACCATGATAATGGTACGGCCTTCTTCTTCATTCAGCTTTTGCAGAAGCTGTAGAACTTCAAGCTGGTGAGCCATATCTAGAAATGTTGTTGGTTCGTCCAGGAATAGAATGTCAGTTTCTTGCGCCAATGCCATAGCGATCCAAGCACGCTGACGTTGTCCTCCAGATAAGCGGTCAATCGGACGGTCATGGAAAGGCTCCATACCTGTAACAGTGATTGCGTTGGAGATAATGCTGCGATCCTCTGCTGTCATTGTGCCAAATCCTTTTTGATGCGGGAAGCGACCATAGCTGACAAGTTCAGAGACCGTTAGACCGTCTGGAGCCGTTGGGTTTTGCGGTAAGATCGCAAGCTGACGAGCTACCTCTTTCGTTGAAAAGTTATGGATCGATTTACCGTCCAGCATTACACTGCCGCTCTTAGGCTTCATGATCCGGGCCATTGTTTTAAGAATTGTAGATTTACCAGAACCGTTAGCGCCCACTAGTGCGGTTATTTTTCCCGTAGGGATAGTTAAGTTCAACCCTTTAACAATTGTAGCCTCTGCATACCCAATACTTAACTCTTCTGTGTTCAAACGTTCTGACATGTTAACAACTCCTTAAAAGTTTAATGGAGCGATGCTCCTAGAATGAACTACATAGTAAAACTCGCTTCGTACGCATTATGCTTTTGATTTGGCGAGTAAATATAAAAAGTAAGGTGCACCAATGATCGCAACCACGATGCCTGTTGGAACTTCTGCAGGCTGTAACACCCATCTGCCGATAGTATCAGCAGTAATCATAAGAAGCGCCCCTGTCAACGCACTAGCGGGCAATAATACCTGATGACGGGGTCCCACAAGCTTGCGGGCAAGATGTGGTGCAATTAGGCCGACAAAGCCAATTCCTCCACTTACAGCAACGCAGGAGCCGGCAAGCGCAACTGCAGTCACTAGAAGAAGAATACGCTCCTTCTCCACTCGCATTCCAAGTCCTACAGAAGTATGGTCCCCTAGATTCAATACATTAAGAATACGGGCTTTATAGAAGGCGAACGGTAACAGAATCGCTATCCAAGGTAGCAGAGCAAGGACGAATCTCCAATCGCCACCCCATATTTTCCCGGCGATCCAAGTCGCTACAAACTGATAATTATTGGGATCAAGCCGAAGTGCCAACACCAGCTGGCAAGCGTTAATTCCGGCAGCGACTGCAATCCCGATAAGGATCAACCTTGTTGGAGATAGACCATCTGCTTTTCTATAAGCAAGAATATAGATTAAAGCGGCGGTTAAGCTAGCCCCTCCAAGCGCTAAGAGCGGCAAGACAAATACCGGAGCTGCTGTTGTAGCCGGAAAAAACGAGATAAAAATGATTACCGCAAAACCAGCACCCGCACTTATGCCCAGCGTAGCCGGTTCGGCAAGTGCATTTCTTGCGAGACTTTGTAAAATACAGCCTGACACTGCAAAGCCCGCTCCAACCAACAATGAAATTACGATGCGAGGTAATCTGAAATCAAATAAAATAAGCTTTTGCTGATGAGTTCCATCACCCAGCAGTGTATGTAATACCTCCCGTGGGGATAGACGCATAAATCCTGTATTCATACTGACAATAAAAACAACAACGATCAATATGGCAAGGACCGCTAACACTGTAATAGCACGTGTACGGCGTTCATTTTCATTGGGAGAAAGGGTTGTTCTGTGCATTACAGCTCCCCCTTCCGCTTACTCGCTAAGTAAATAAAGAAAGGTACACCGATGATGGCAATTAATGCGCCTAGCGGCGTCTCATAAGGGGCATTTATCATTCTAGCGGCGATATCCGCAAAGATGATCAATAAGCTCCCAAGAACTGCCGAGCAAGGAATGATCCAGCGATAATCTACTCCAACGAAATAACGTGCTACATGTGGAATAATTAGTCCTATAAAAGCAATCGGGCCAACCATTGAGACTGCACTTCCGGCAAGAACTACTACAACAATCATACATGCCAACTGTACTAATCTTGTCCGCTGCCCCAGACCAACTGCAACTTCTCTTCCTAAGCTGAGCAAGGTGACAGACCGCGATAACATCATCGCTGCGATTAATGCCACGAACACCCAAGGGAAAATAATCTTGATCTGAGTCCAGCTTGCCCCGCCCATTCCGCCAGCCAACCAGAAGGCTATATCTTGGGATAAGTTAAAAAGAATAGCTATGCCCTGACTAACAGCAACCAGTAGTGCACTTACCGCGGAACCTGCCAGCGTCAAACGTAAAGGTGTAAGGCCATTAAAAGATAGCGACCCGATTCCAAATACGATAAAAGAAGCTATAGCAGCACCTATAAAACAAAACAACATAAGTGAAGTGAATGAGATCGAAGGTGCAAAAGCAAAAACTATGGCCAGCGCTACACCTGCTCCCGCATTCAAGCCTAACAGACCTGAATCCGCAAGAGGGTTCCTTGTCATCCCCTGCATGATTGCCCCTGCTACTGCGAAGCAAGCACCGACCAAAGCACCTGCTATCGCGCGTGGAAATCGCAGTTCTCTTATCACCTGATGTTTTTGTACATCTGGATTGAAATGAAATATTGCTTCCCATACCGTAGCTAGCTTGATATCTGCCGCACCCACTGAGACCGAAAGTGCCAGTCCAAAGGCAATGGCAGCGAGTCCAATCACTAGAATACCCATTGCAGCTGCCGGTCGGGTATGTATAGCTTTTTGTGTATCATTTTTATTACGATGTGCGAAATCTGAGGGTGAAACCATGAGTCGTCTCCTTAATCGATAGTTACAATGTTCTATATGATAACAACAATCATTCTCATTATCGCAAAAAAAAATTAGGTTGTACAATTGTAGGAGTTATTTTTCAGTAATACAGGAATGGTTTATAAAAAAATGGTGCAGATCTAAGCATCTTAAGATACTTGATCTGCACGCCCTTCCCCACCCAAATGATCAGTCTCATTCATGGTGAATTACGACTTTTTATTTCACAAAACTTTTTAACACATCATCAATAATTTTGCCACCAGCGTTCGCACCACTGTATAGCCAACTGCTTGTTGAGCTCATTTCATGCACATTGCCAGTTTTTACAGCCGGGATGCCTTTCCAAATTGCACTGTCCAGAATCTCCGAACCCTCAGTCTTATCACTATTTACAAGGATAATATGATCTGCTGTCAGCTCAGAAAGCTTCTCTAGCGAAATTGGATTCCAAGTAGCTCTTGTACCAACAGGAATTTCTGTTACTAAGTTAGGCAGCTTTACACCAAGGTCTGTATATAATACAGCACCACTGCTGCGAGTTTCGTCTACAATATAGAAGTTCTTTTGTACCAACCATAAAATCGCCACGGACTCTTCTCCAATAGCTCCTTTAAGCTTTTCTTTCGCTGCAGCCGCCTTGTCTTCATAATCTTTAATGGCTTTCTCTGCTTCAGGGGTCTTGTTCAGAATTTCACCAATCTTGAGTAGCGATTTACGCCAATCTTGATTTAGCTTATCCCCAATCACATAAGTCGGTGCAATCTTATTCAGTTGGTCATAGATACCATTCTGTACAGATGACTCCGATGGGATGAGGATAAGATCCGGAGCGAAGCTGGTTACTGCCTCGAGCGGAAGATCGTAGCTGATCGTAGGAACATCCTTCAATTCAGTGGACAGATAATCTTGAATACCATTAGTCACTGACCATTGCGCTACTGGAGTCACACCTAGAGTTACCAAAGCATCCTCCAAATAAGAACCCAGTACACGCCCAGGATTAGCTGGAATCGTTACTTCATGTCCCATTGCATCCGTTAACGTCTTAGGGGCTGCAGGAGCTTCTGTAGCTTCAGCAGTAGGTGCCGTCGCTTTGTCTGTTCCTGCGTTTGAAGCGTTACCGGGATTATTATTACCGCAAGCGGATAAGAATAGCACCATCACCATTAATCCGACCATCGTTAATTTCATGCTTCCAAATCTTTTTCTGTTAAACAAAAACATTAAATACCCTCCTAGTGTGTGCATCCTATGTTATTCAAAGGTATTGACTACCTCAGTCTCACTTTTAAATGATATTGATTCTCATTCTCTATGTCAACATATAAATTTTAAATTTTGTGGATTTGCAATAATTTCCTTCTTAAAAATACAAAAAAAGGCTATATTCCGAACGTTCCGGATATAGCCTCTCCTCAATGATCCATTATTTATTCAAATGATATGGGACAGTCGCAACTACAACATCTTTTGAATTCATTAGATACGAACGGATTAAAAAGCTGGTCTGATTATGAAGTACAGCTTGCCACCAATGCTTAGTTATAAACTGTGGAATCAGAATCGTGATATGATCCGTCGCTGCGGTCTTCCACTCCACTGTATCAATAAATTTCACTAACGGACGAATAATACTGCGATATCTGGAACGAAGTACAATCAGGCGTACACCCGGATTCCATTCCTCCCACCGTTGCTCCATTTTTTGAATGTCCTCTTCATCAAAGCCAACATACACGGCTACAACATTATCCGTTAGAGACTTGGCATAGCTGATGGAATGTAGTACAGCACGTGTTACACCCGCAACAGGAACAACAACTGTACTGCCCTTAATCAAAGGTTTATCTGTACTCGGGCATATACGAAGCTGATCTGCAGTGTTCAAATAGTGCTTGTGAATCCGGTGGAACACGAACATTACAGCAGGTAAGAAAATGAAAGCCATCCATACGCTTGAGAATTTAGTGATGATAAAAATAAGCGTAATCGTCAATGTAGTCAGCATACCGATGGTATTTACAACAAATCTTTTTTTCCATCCCGCTGGTTTTGTTTTAAACCAATGAACCATCATTCCTAGCTGTGACAATGTGAAAGGAATGAATACACCAACCGCATAAAGTGGAATCAAGCTTTCTGTATTTCCGTGGAATGCAGCTACAAGCACAGCAGACAGAACACCTAGAAAAATAATACCATTAGAGAAACCTAGACGGTCTCCACGAACCATAAAAGCATGTGGCATATATTTATCTTTTGCAAACATAAATGCGAGCAGCGGGAACGCTGAGTAAGCTGTATTAGCTGCCAAGAACAAAATTACTGCTGTGATACCTTGAATGAAAAAATATAAGGTTCCGCGGCCAAAGGTCGATTCAGCGATCTGTGAAACAACCGTTGCCTTTTCATCAGGCACTATGCCGTACCAATACGCCAATAGTGTGATACCTGTAAACATAAATCCAAGTATAACCCCCATAACCATTAAGGTCTTGGCTGCGTTCTTTTCAGCTGGTGCTTTAAAGTTTGGAATGGCATTAGATACAGCCTCTACACCCGTAAGTGCCGAACAGCCAGAACTGAAGGCTTTTAATAGTAGAAACAAACTAACATTAGAAACAGCAGAGCCAATTTCAGGGACATTCGCATGTACGCCACCTGCTGCATATTTAATAATACCGGAGATAATCAACACTACAATCGACACTACAAACAAATACACTGGGATTGCGATGAATGAAGCTGATTCTGTAACTCCGCGAAGATTAATCAAAGTAAGTAAAATAATAACTGATACTGCAATAAGAACGGTGTGATTATGAAGACTTGGAAAAGCCGATGTGATCGCATCCGTCCCTGCCGACGCACTAACAGCTACGGTCAGAATGTAATCCACTAACAAAGACCCTCCTGCTAAGAGCCCTGTCGGAACACCAAGATTACTCTTGGCAACGATGTAAGCTCCGCCTCCCTGAGGATAAGCGTAAATCGTCTGCCGATAGGATAAAATCAGGATGGCCAGCAGGCCCAATACGGCTAATGCAATTGGCAGGGAATACCAGATGGCAGTAAACCCCGCAGCCACCAGTACAATCAAAATTTGTTCCGTTCCGTAGGCTACAGACGAGAGCGCATCAGAAGACAGGACAGCCAGTGCTTTAACCTTGGATAACTTTTCATGATCGAGTTCGTTCGACTTCATCGGACGCCCGATCAATAGTCGTTTTACCTTGCTTACCATGGTGGATACAGTTCCTTTCTTTGGGAGCTGAAACGGAATTTCCGCGCGCTGTTTTCATTGGTGGATTTCATAAATGCAGACACTAAAAATAGCATACGGAAATGATCCGCATGCTATGCATGGTCATTATCCCACCATTGCTTACGAGGTTAGCTGGCGGATTCGGGCTGTGGTTTAGCCCTACGGTATAAGTCTAATCGACCCATTCCGATTCACCCCATTGGCACATATGCCAAGTTTGGTTCCCCCGTTTTTCCTAAGAAAATTCAGCGCATATTCAACTTCTCACAAGGTCTAATATTAGTCTACAAAGTGTATACAGTAAAGCGTTGAAAAAAATGAAAAAAGAATGAAAAAACATCCAGTAAGCGCAAATACAGCGTCTTATTGGATGCTCTCTTTCATTCTCTTCAATTATCCCTCTGGATCGTGTTTTTAATCACTTTTCACATTTTTTCTGATCCTTTAAAATTAAAAAATCAAAATCCTAAACTTTCCTCTGTATCTAACTCCATCACTTCTTCTTCCTTGCGTCCGTACCAAAGTAAGATGCTAATTAAAGCAAAAGCGATTAATGCAAGGAAAGGAATCGTAATGAATCCAAAAAAGTTCAAGTAATCCTTATTACAAGGAACACCAATTGTACAAGGAAGCACTTTACTTAACGCAGGAATCTTCTGCTCCGCATAATGATAGATCGAGATACTGCCACCAATCAAGCTTAGTGGAAGTACATATGGGATAATCCTTTTATCCCCTCGAAAGGTTGCAATTCCCAAGAGGAATAACTGAGGATACATAAAAATTCGCTGGAACCAGCAAAGCTTACAAGGTTCATATTTCAATACTTCGCTCAGATACAAGCTACCAGCAACAGCAACTAAAGAGACGAACCAGGCCAGATACAGGCAGTTACGCTTGCAAAAAGATAGGAACTTTGTCACTTTGCCTCCACAGCTTTTGCGGCGTCGTTAATCTCAGTTGAAATCGCTTCAATGTTAAATGGATCCGCAGTCATTACTCCATTGATATAAAGGGATGGTGTAGTCGTCACCCCAGCTTCACTAGCTAACTGCATACCCTTATTCAGCTCATCTGCATACGTACGATCCTTAATATCTTTACGCAGCAGTTCGTAATCGATAGCTAACTTCTCTTTCTCCGCAAGGCTTACTAAGAAATCTTCAGTCGCCCATTCTTCGCTCTCATCACCTTGCTGAGCATATACAGCATCATAGAACTTCCAGAATTCATCATGATTCTGATGGTAAACAGATAATGCAGCAAGTGAGGCAGTTTCAGAGTCTGGACCAACGAAAGCCATATTTACAAAGTAGAGCGCTGCTTTTCCCTCGTTGACAAAATCTTGAACAATTTTCGGTTTAACTGAAGTTGCAAATTGGGAACACGCTGGACATTTTAAGTCTCCAAATTCAACAATTTTAACAGGTGCATCCTCTTTACCGACTCTAGGTAGCTCACTGTAATTGAATGCTACTGGTTCTCCCGAAGTGGCATTTTTTGCGGCATCTTTCGAAGCTAACATAAACAATCCAACAAAAATGATGACTACTAAAGCTATTGAACTAATAATTAAAATTCTCGTCTTCTGCTTTTGCTGCTCCTGTTCTACCCGCCGTTTCTCTTGTTTGCTGAGCTGGGGAACGCTTGTACTTTTATTAGGTTTACTCAAGGAGAGTTCCTTTCTGTCCTCTGTGGACTAATGTAGTTTTTATCATATACATTTAAAATTATATAATTTTTAATCTCTTTTTGGCAAACAATACTGTAAAAACACTGTAAAAAAGACACAGCGCTATAGCACTGTGTCCTAATATTACTAATAAGTTCGTTATGCACCAGCTTCTTCAGTCAATAGCTGTAACTTCAGCAGCTTAATTCGAGAAATCCGCTTATTATCCGTTTCTTCCACAATAAACAGATGATCATCAAATTCTACAGACTGTCCTTTTTGAGGTGGATTAACCTCCAATTTAGAATACAGCCAACCGCCTATCGTATCATAATCCTCAGTATCCATATGGAGCCCCAAAAGATCATTGATCTCTTCAATAAGCATCAAGCCGTCGATGGAGTGTTCATCCTCCCCCAGCTTCTCAACACCAGGACGTTCCTCATCGAACTCATCCTGAATTTCTCCTACAATTTCCTCCATGATATCTTCCAGCGTAACCATTCCTGATGTTCCACCGTACTCATCAATCAGAATGGCGATTTGTGTCTTTGCGCGCTGCATGACTTTCAGCAGAGCACTAATCTGTATAGATTCTGGTACGGTTAGTATAGGACGAATCAATTTATTATAGCTTTGTTCACGATCCCTAATTAAGTCCTTGATATGAATGAAGCCTAGGATATGATCCTTATCACCATCACAGACTGGATAACGCGTCCTCATTCCATCAAAAGCAATCTCAAGGTTCTCTTCCGTTGAAAGATGATTATTCAGGCAGATCATTTCTGTTCGAGGAATCATGATCTCACGGGCCATTGTGTCCACAAATTCAAAAATATTGTCAACCAGCGCCATTTCGGTATTATCAATAAAGCCGCTTTTATTACTTTCTTGCATGATAATACGGATTTCTTCTTCCGTATGCGCCGTTCCCAGCTCTGAAGCAGGGGATAAACGGAAGATCCGTAATAAACCACGTGCCAGCCCATTTACGATCCAAATCACTGGATACATGATCTTGTAAAACACATTCATCGGCCCAGATGTTAGCAAAAGGACAGATTCAGCCTTGTTAACTGCAATAGTCTTAGGTGCAAGTTCTCCTAGTACGATATGCAAGATAGTGATAAACATTAGAGCAATAATCAAAGATACAACATTAACAGCGGTTACTCCAAAACCTATACTTCCTAATAAGGGCCCAACAAGGTTAGCTATAGCGGGTTGCCCCAACCATCCTAGCGCAAGTGAAGCCAATGTAATACCAAGCTGACAGGCGGATAGATAACCTTCCAAGTTGCGTACGATGCTTCTCGCTTTTAAAGCTTTTTTACTACCTTCTTCAATAAGGGTATCAATTCTACCGCTTCGTACTTTCACCATTGCGTATTCAACTGAAACAAAAAATCCATTTAATAATACCAACAGAATAATAAGACCTACGTGTAATATACCGGGTAAAGGGTCGCTCAATTTATAATCCTATCCATCATTCTCCGTACGGATGGATAGGCCCACCTCCTTCGTTTTTTCAGAGTATCAGCAAGAAGCTTGCCAGTTGTTCCTTTCAGTATCAATTTCCCAATGGTTTCATCTCCAGTCTGGAATCACGTTTTTGAATATATACTTTATTATATTATTACATAGCCCATCAAAACAGGTCAAAACCAGTGTAAAAATATGATCTATTTTTGCCGCTGATGGACACATACCCCTTAATAGTAGAAACAGGTACAAACTAATAAAAAGAGATTATGTGATTTTTCCGTGATTTTATCAGATGATTTTCTTTTGTTCTAATTTCATATAAATGTGTTCCTTCTATTATATATGTTAAGTCTTTAGAACCCGTCCCGTCAACCGGAGCACCTCCAGCTTACGTTGAAGTTCCAATTGCTACTCATGATCATTCGTAACGCTTGCCAGTCTAGACTGATTTTCGAACATCAGTCAGTCACAACATCAACGCCATGACCAAAATGTGACCATTTACTATTGCACTCTCAAGACAGCAAAAAAACCTTACAAAGTAAGGGTTTTTGATAAGTGGGCCCTGAGGGACTCGAACCCCCGACCAATCGGTTATGAGCCGACCGCTCTAACCAACTGAGCTTGGGGAAAGGTTAAAATGAACTTAACTGCGTTTCTTTTTCTTCTATTATAGAGGTTTTTCTATTGATGCATTTAACTCTATATCAGCTACTTCGTTTACAATTTGGTTAGCAATTAAATTATCTGAGATAAGTCCTTTCTACATCAAAACGATCTCCCGATAAAAAACATCCGATCAAAAAAAGTTATTTTTTAAACATAATCACTTAACAATAAATTTTGATCAGGAAATTTAAGAATTGCTTCTTTCTTATTATGAAGAAGAAATAGTAAATGTAAAACCGCATTAACGCCATTGAGTATTTTTTCTTCCTGTATACCATCCGGTAAATCACCAGTTACATGAACTATTTTATTTCTCCACTTAACAACTTGTTTTATTAGATCAATGTCAATTTTTTCTAAATCCTTTTTATTAATAGTCATGGTTAATAAGCCGGATAATCTGGAGTAAAGACTAAATTCTGGCGCCAAGAATTCATCAATTTGAGCTTTAGAGATTCCTTTTCGATGAGTAAGAAATGCTCGCATAAAACTTGACATTACAATTTCGAGACCAATCACAGCCTCCAGAACAGCTAGTCTGAAATTTTTCGCATGCCAATTTTCCCTAGCATTTACTGCCAACTCCAATTCTGCAGCTGGAATTTTCTGTTCGATAATAGCTGTCATTACTTTTTCCCAAGATATTGTATGTATATAAATCGCACTATTATATGAAGCAGTAATAAATTTATTGAAAATTTCTATTTTCTTTGTAAAAGAATGTATTGCAGCTATTTTATACAAATTACTATCTAATTTACTTTCAACTATATAAGTCCAATTCTCTCCATCAATCGAAAACTGAGGCTTTAATGATTCTAAAATATAATTTTTCTTATCTTCAAATATAATAATTTCATGCAAATTTTCAATTGTTCCATGGACTCGAAAGGATTTAATCACTTGATTTGTTAACTGAACAATTTTTTTTATAAGTTTATCCTCATTTTTACAGAGAGATTCAATTTTATGATTTGACGATGCTGGATTTTCTTCTAAGGTAAACCGAATGCCTCTTAACTCCGCCACACAAAATTGATCTCCTTGATCTCCTTCTTTTACATATCTAAAGGGCTCAAAAATAAACTCAATTCTCCATTCCATTCCATTCACTTTCAATTGTATTGGGCGTATTTCACAAGGATTTTCACCAACTAATGTCATTTCTATCGGTAGTATCCACTCTAAAAGCATCAGTGCCTTCCTCCCATATGTACCCATAATTAGTTTAGCTTATATAGCCCATTATCTAGTATAGCTCATTCTAAAGCTATATCCACTAGTATTGGGATCCCTATTTTTCTCTACGAGTGCCCACATATATGTTGTTCTATAGGGTTCAATAGGGTTTAAAATAGCACAGCTTCTCAGCATTACTCATCTATAGAGTTTTTTAAAGACTTAGATAACGGTAGTAAAATATGACAAATTCTGATAGACTACTCCCAGAATCATACATTGGGGGTATTTATTTTTTATGAAAAGAATTATTGTTCCAATCTTCATGTCACTTGTTTTATTGTTGATGCCTGTACTTGCTGAGGCACATCCAGGACGCACAGATTCAAAGGGCGGTCATTATTGCCGCACAAATTGCGCAAAGTGGGGACTGAAAGACGGAGAGTACCATTACCACAATGGTGGAAGTTCAGATTCAAAACCAGCCGCCACTGCTAAACCAGCTATTAAACCTACCGCGAAACCAACAGCAAAGCCTACAGCTACACCAGCTCCAACTTTGCCTTTACCAAAGAAACAAAATGTTGGCACTCTTCAGGTTTACTTTTTCGATGTTGGACAAGGTGACTCTACCCTAATACGAACTCCGAGCAATCAATATGTCCTCATTGACGGAGGTAATAACGATCAGGGTAAGAATGTAGTGAAGTACCTGAATGCTCTTGGTGTAAAAACACTTGATGCCCTCGTTGCTACTCATCCTGACGCAGATCACATTGGTGGGTTAGACGATGTTCTAAAAGCCTTGGACGTTAAATCTGTCTACGCTCCAAAGGTATCACATACCACTGAGACATACAAAGATTTTTTGACCGCTGTAAAGAATGAGGGACGTACCATCAAAGCAGTGACTAAAGGCGTTACTATTCCTTTAACTGGTGTTGAGGCGAAGTTCCTGGCTCCTATTAGAACGTATGGGGATAATCTTAACGACTGGAGTGCTGTTTTAAAGGTCACCTATAAGAACAAGTCCTTCCTCTTTACCGGTGATGCTGAAAAAGCTTCTGAAAACGATATGTTAGCCGATGGTATGAATTTAAAAGCAGATGTGTTAAAAGTCGGACATCACGGCTCCAGTAGTTCAACCAGCAAAGCATTCATCGACGCCGTTAAACCACAGTACGCAATAATAAGCGTCGGTAAAAACAATTATGGCCATCCGGATTCCGGGATTCTTACAAGATTAAAAAATGCGAATACTTCAGTGTTACGAACTGACCAAAAAGGTACAATTACTGCAATAAGTGATGGCAATAAAATCACCTTTACATCGACTAAGGGGGCAAAGTAAATGCAGAAAGGGATCATTGATCGCTTTGAGGGTGAGTATGCCGTCATTGAATTTGATGGTAGAACCGAAGATGTCCTTAGATCAGAACTACCGGCGGAGGTTAAGCCTGGAGACACGCTTATTTTCGAAGAAGGCAAGGTCATAATTGATACTGAGGGTACAGCCTCGCGGAAAGAAGAAATCTATAGTTTAATGGATGAGTTATTCGAGGAATAATAGATATGCCCTGGCGAAAGTGTCCGGGGCATTTTTTATATTGTGACCTGAATCACATCGTCAATATTAATCCAGTCATAATCATTTTCCATTTGCAGCTTGATTCGTCGTAACTGCCTGTCTATGGCCAACACAATTCCCCGTATCTTGATATCTTGAACCGGTTCAAACTGAGTGATAGTGATCTGCTCCAGATACCGTTTCGAGTAAGCGAGCAACTGATCAATCAATTCCCACTCCTGCGTGTCAAGCACCGGCTTTTTACGGTCCCTCCACTGCTGTCCTCGCTCATCACTGATAATCCGAATCTTATGCTCCGGTAGCATCATTCTACTGCAATCCCAAATACTCTCCAGTTTCTTAACCATGATGTCTGCCCTCCTAGTAATCTGTCCAGTAGTCTATATGACCGCCGTCCAAGCTCCATGAAACTAATGTTGATCGATCCTCAGTTCACTCCCATCCCTCAACGACAACTGCACTCTCTGGCGGTTTGCCAAACTCCCATAAGATGTAGTTATCCTCCGCCAATTCCTGCAGCCCGGCTCGAATCTTTTCTAGTGTCCGCCCGCTCTTTGTCTCCAGTACCTCTAGCGTAGGCATGTATCCGTGATGCACCGAGCAATGCCGCATGATCATCAGAAGCTTGCGGGCCGTATCACTAAGCATGGCGTTTCTCCTGTATGGGTTGCCATGACAGGATACTAGTTTCTAGGAATACACGGGGCGAGTTGGTGGTCAGGCACGTAGCCCGGATACAACCGTCACGAATGCCACAGACCTCGATCTTGCGTTGCGTAATCTTGCACGCTTTATCCAAAAAAATAAGAACGTTTGTTTGTATTATAACCATAATATTTATTCAATGGCAAATGAAGAAGTAAGAGCAGCGAGGTTATCCCCCTGCTCCTATCGTGACGGTTGGTTCAATAACCAGCCGCCAATACCCTTTCTGCTCATGGTTGAACTGGTAATGCACTTGCCCAGCATCCAGGATTGTGCTGGTTTCAGTGCTTAGATCCAGAACGATATCCCATACCGGAACCGAGTAACCACTCGTCATCCTCTGTATAGTGAAGACGACGAACAATTCCATTCACTATGGCATAGCCCGCTCTACGCTATAACAAGTATAGATAGCCCCGTATCCATGGTCCTGAGTATTTCAACAAATTACAATTGATGAGAAAAATCGACATTATTTAATGAAAAACGCAAACATTAATTACAAATTAATCCAATACTTTAGTACCATTGGAAATTTTTGTGGTTGTAGTAAGATAGATATATATCACAAGAAGGGAGATTTTGTTAAAAATGAAAAAAATGATCACAAGTCTTTTCCTCGTATCTACTATTTTTACTAGCTCCATTTTCACATCAATTTCCTCAGCAGACAGCACGAGTAATAATGAGTCTTCAAAGGTAGGGAAAATTAACTTCCAGTTGGTGAACGATAATTTAAACAACTATGAGTACACCTACGAAGAAGACGGGGTTTTCTATCGAATTGTCGAGAATATCGATTTAGAAAAGAACGATGTTTCAAGTGATATATACGTAAAGGAAAATGGTCAATATGTATTAGATTCTGAAGTTTCTTCAAAATTGTTGGAAGATAATAGTTTGCTTATATCTACAACAAAAGATGGTATTATCACAAACGAAACGATACCTACTTCTACTATTATTTCAGAAGATCCTCAAACTGGAATTAATAAAGTAGAAGGATTAAACAATCCTATTGAGAATAGGATTTCAGCAGCTAGCAGCGATTTGACTGACTGGACGTTTCATTCTATTACTAGAGGATCTAGTCTTTCTGAGAGACTTACCGTTGGTGCAATAACAATCGTTATTAGTGCACTTACTCCACTTGCAGCAGTAAAGATCGTCACACAAATTGCAAACCTTTATTATCAGTTGAATAAAACAAATATATATTGGCAAAAGCAATGGTACTATAGACATACCTTGACAAATCCTCCATTACCTCGGGCTGAACGTATTTTCACCTATTTCTATACCGATTCAAGTTACAATAATTATATTTATGACTCTCCTGTAATGGAAGAATCATATACTCCAGGCTGGGGACCATGAGTTAAATACTCAGTAGTACAAAAGTATTGTCGCGAAAAATAAAAACTGACACCCATTATTCCAGTGGGTGTCAGTTTTTATTTTTCGGCTCTTGTTTGCTTTCTCCTACATTATCTATCCGATAAAGGCAGCCTATTTATCGATGTATCTCCTTTGTTTGTTCATCTAAATATTAAAAACAAAACTATTGATACTGAAGAAATAATCAGATATGTTATTATGTTTTTTTTAGTAGGTTTACGGATTATCTCAACCATTATCCAAATAACTATTATCAAAGCTGCCAACCAAAAATTTATTATCGAATGATAAAATGTAGTTAAAATAAAAAGAATTATAGTAATTACGAAAGTTGTTATATTCTCTTTCATAAATTCCCCTTTCACTACTCTTTTATCCAATATCCCATTATCTAATTTCACTTAGCATTCTAATTATATCTCTAAACTTTGTTCTAAAGAAAATTCTGTTGTTTGCTACGCTTTGTTTTAAATGTGTTATTAAATTGTCAGAAATATTATACATTAAAACCCTTTTTCTTGCACGTTTATTATTTGTATAGAGAATACGATGAATAAGAACGTCACTTTTCCTTAACCGAACGGTTACCTCACTTCTCACTATTAAACGAATATACACGTACAAAGATAATCATGGCGGGTATGAATCGGACTTTAAATTAAGTTCTACAGTCGCTTTTTTGGTGTATTAATTTGAGTAAGCAAATGCCTTTTCAATTATTTTACGATAGTGACTTTCAGATGTTTGATCCACCCAATGCCACTTAGTTTGACACCGCCGTATTCAGTTCTTACGGGGTCAACAACTGCAGTACCAGTTACAATTTTATTATAAAGCAAAAACACGTTGAGGTCACAAGGCCTTGCGTGTCAAAATACGATATTCTGAAGAATAAGTTAATTATTCTTATCGTGCACATGTAATCGATATCCTCGGTAAGGGTATGTTTCCTGAAAGCAAACATACCCAGCGGACCACTTAAGGTAGACGGGGTATTTGTTATACACACTTATGCCAAAATCATTCTAAATTCAAATTCACTTCTCATGTAATAAGAATCCGCGACTTTAACACTAACAGGACTCCACTTTTGGACTGGACCCTCACAATCAATTACACAGCCTGCCAGATCACCGCGACGTTCAAGAATATCCACTTGAGACTGCTTTAAGGCAGCCATTAGAAATTCAGAGTCTGTCTTTAGGACTTTGTATATATTACTCAACATGATCACTCCTAAAAAGAGAAGGTAAACAGCGCTATTCCTAAAACAACAACTCCCACGATTAAAATCACTATGCCTTTTCTGTTTTTCAAATATCGATATCCCCCAATAGATATGAGCGCTCCACAAATCATTATCATCAAAGATTGTAGTCCCTCATCTGCACCGTGATGATCATCGATTAATAACGACATGCCTAGAAGAATAGTTGCCGCACAAAAATGGACACCAAATTCTTTAAAGATTTTCTTCATTACAGCACTCCTATGTATCAAAACACCTGGCCTCATTTTCTCTGATTTATGTATTTCTTAATCAAATAAACAAAACAAATCCTAACAATACCAAGCCAAGTATGGTGATTCATAGAATAACTGGATTCCCCACAAAAAAGTAAGTATCTCTATACTGAAAGTTTTCATTATCCATACGTATAGATTAATTCATTTGGAACATTATGTATATGACCTCTATATTACTGATAAGGTAAATTTGCCTGAACGCAAAGAAATACCCCACCATTATTAGCAGGGTACGGTGCTTCCGTATAGTCATAACCTGAGCGATAAAAGATACAATATTGTCTTATTTGAGTACAGTAATAATGATTTGGTTATTTAAAAGAATAAAATCATTTATGCGAGGAGTCCTTACAGTGAATCTTTCGCTGGTATTTCATGCAATTGAAACTGAAATACAACTACAAATACATCTAGTCAGTGGAGAGACATATGTTGGTTTTTGTCAGGAAAGTGACTCTCCAGGTTACTTCATAATAAGAACTGGGAGTGGTTTGTTTTCTTTTCCTTCTTGGGCTATCAAACGTATAAAAGAAGTGATATCCGATTAAAAAAACTAAAGGGAGCCGTACGGGTTATGTATGTATCCTCTAAATTGTTATCTTAACCGAGCTCCAGCCATCTTAATGGAATTCGGTGTATAACCCTCTACGATTCTAAAGAATCCATCTAAATTCATTGTTAAAAAAGAGAGCCCGCAAGAAAATGCAGGCTCTCTTTTTTTCTAAGCTTCGACTGTTTCTGGCCGCTTAATTTGTAAAGGTGGGGGAACAAGCCATCCTTTTTCTTTAGTTATTTCAAGTATTTTAACCCCTAATGCTGCCTTCGTTAAATGATACTTAGCAAATAAGGCTCCAATATCCACTCTAATGGATTGACCCATTACTTGGCTACAAGCCACTAAGCCTGCGGCAATATCAGCAGCAATATGTGCTGCTATTTCAGGATCTGAAAATCTTGCACCGACTGGGATATCCTCAAGCTTTGCATCCGGTCGTTTTGGCATTATGGGTGCTGGAATGATGCCATTATCAGTAAGCAGTGTATCACATTCCTTAATTTCTAATTCTGCTTGATCGATTAGGCTGTTAAGAACCTTTTTCAAATCCTTATCACCCGCATGGTTTAAAAATGCTTGGTAACAAGACACCGCACCTCTTGCCATCACGGAAGTTTGCCAAACACTAAAAACCTCACCAAAGTGCATAGGCTCATCTTTTGCATTACCATTAAGAATACCTGACATCGGATTATCCACTCCTTTATTTATCTTCAGAATTTATAGTATCCACAAATTCTTTTTTCATGTAAAAACCTTTTTAACCATCGGAATTTGCGGGTAAAGCAAGAATACCCCGCCTACCACTTAAGGTTGACAGGGTACGTCTTTGACTATGTATGATGAAAAAAATCCGCCAGCATGAGTACTGGCGGATTTAATAAGGTGCAGCCATATTGGGAGGTTTGAAACTTAAATCATGAAAGTTTTAGAGATGATGACCAGCAAGATAAACAGAACCAGAATTGCGGTGGTAGAAGTAAAGCCACCAAATTCGCCCATCTTAATTCCTCCTTTGTAATTGAATACAACTTAGAATAAACAGGCTTTTGTAATGATAACCAACAGGATAAAGAGTACCAAGATTGCACCTGTGGATGTAAAGGCTCCACCAACAAAGCGTTCAGGTTCACGTTCACGTTCACGTTCACGTTCACCAACGCCGCAACAACGTTCTCCACGTACTTCGCCCATTTGTCAATTCCTCCTTTTTAATTGGATACAAAACTAAGATATGCGGGATTTGTATCGGTGCTTGGGTAAAGAAGAACCAAAATAGTAGGCTTGTTTTGGGATCCGGCATTTCGTAAAAAACAAAAAAATACCCACCAGCTGAAGCCAGTGGGCATAATTCTAAACTTTTGTATTAATCAGAAACCAGAATAGCATCAAAGCTTTCTGGACCTACACGAACTGTTCCCAGCAAGTTAGATGAAACAAAAGCTGTATACGTCAATTGCGGTGTTACTGGAGGATTAAAATCATCAGCAGAGAAAGCAATTACTTGTGGAGCAAGAATACTTAAACCAAAAGTTGAAGTGGCTGAGTAAACTAATGGATCTGTAGGCAAGGTTCCTCTTACAATCGTAATTGTAATACCCACTAAAGCTAGAGGAAGCGTAACAGATATCGTTCCTTTAAGCAGCACACGAGGATTAGTAGTAACTCCTTGCGATATAAGCCCTACTTGTCCGAATAACTGAGGAGTGTTTAGAAATGTAATTGGAATTGCAATAGAATTTGCATAACTCGCATTCTGCGACGTTCTTCCATCAAGATAAGTTCCCAAATGAATAACCTCCTTTCGATAAGTTATAGTATTGTATGTCCTAAGAGGTTATACAGCTTGGACATTTCATCTGGAAACAACGTTTGATTTCAACCATTTATTTGTCGAAGAAGAATTAAACCCCGCTGACCACTTCAATTTGACTACAGACTTTTCCTTCTATTTTATTAAATTAAGTAATTTTAGAATAAGGTTATTTGAACAATCTATCCCAGATAAAATGCATAAACTACTATAGGAGGATTTATTCAGAACGAGGTGAGAAAAGATGGATATGATTTTAATAGATATTTTCTGCCCAATATGCAAACAAGTAAAGGCAAAAGACTATTCGACAAGGGACCTGCAACATCTACTATTGAATAATCCAACGTATCCTATGTTAATTTGTAGCGATTGTGAAGAACGAATTTTAAAAAGCCTTAAAAACCATATTGAAAAAACAAATAATTTGTAGCTTAAAAAAGCCCACTAGCCGAAGCCAGTGGGTGAATTGATTTACTCTTTTGTAGTCCCATCTCGTTTACTAAATACCAACTCAAACAACCCAGTAGCAGACAATCCCGCAAGACCACCTGCCCATAATCGAAGAACAAGTCCCAACTCAGTAAACGGTTGAGCAGCTGCACCAATCAACAAACCGATCACTAAACCAATCATGGGCAATATATTTTTAGGTACATTAACGGTAGCCTTCACAAATTGTACTCCTGCAAACACAAATGCTGCTAAAACAGATGCAAAAGCTAGAACATTATTCAGTGCTTCATTATTCATAGTTAATCCCCCCTTATTCTGTTGGCATCCCAGCAGCACGTCTCAGATGATTGGCCGCACTTTTAAAATAATCCATTCCAGACTTGTCTCCCTTACGATGAGCAGTGAACCATCCTGGAGAGAGAAATCTAAAAATTAGCTCCTGAGCATTACTTTTATACAACTGTTTAAAAGGTTCTGCTGATCCAAGTTGCAACGGGATACATGATGCCAATCTCAGGTTATCAGCTAGGTTGTGCAAATGAGTTGTTTCCACTTGATTACCTGCTTGTCGAGCTACAAACCAAGCTGGAGATACATAATCATCAATTAGGCGCTGAGCTACACCGGCTGGCATCTGTACAGCAATAGGCGGTACAACGGTTACTGGTTGTTCCTTAATTTCTGCCACCACGTCATAAAGTAGATCCTTAAGTGTTTTACCAACTGTAGCCAACGCCTGATCAATATCACTTTTACGCGCAGGATCTAGCTGCTTATGACTCGGAATATGTGTCAGTGGATTTAGACCCCACTTGTCACAGCAATAAGCCATATACCATACAAAGCGCTTGTATGCTTCAATGGTATTTATCTTGCCGCCATAACATAGCTCCACACCTAGAGCAATATCATTAGCATCATCTCCATAAAGCTTATTGTCTGTTGTAACACTGTAGAGGACATGCCAAGCCTTTTCTGCTGGATCGGACCCAGTACCTGCTGGGATGATCTCTAAGATTTTTTTATCGTCAATGAATGTCTGAGCTGAGGCTGAGCGGTCCTTGAGGTTTTGAAAATAAGTAAAATGGTTATCCGCGGTTGCTCCCGGATTACCTGTATCATGAGCAACTAAAAAGCCCGGCGTTCCCGATGTTAAACGGGTGCCGGGCCGAACATTTTGGCGTTTGTTGATATAACGCCGTTCGATCGTGTATTTATCTCTAATCAACTTAGTTTCCTCCCATTCTGATCGCCACGACAATGGCCCCTATAATAACTGTAATGATTGCCCCTCCAACTGTTCGCCAAAGCCAACGTTGTGCATCCTCGATGCGATCCAGCCTGTGGTGCGCTGATTTAGTAGATTGTATTGCCTCCCGCGCAAGGTCGCGTGTAGCCTCGATTGTTGAGGCTAGTGCCGGTACTGCTTCTAGGGTTTTCTCGATTCTAGCTAACTGTATTTGAATTTCTACTAATTTATCCTCCGTCCCCATAACTCCGCCTCCTCCCGACATCATTACTCCCCCCTTTCTACATCTGTGATATAAAGAGCCCCCAGGGATCCGAAGGCAAAATAAAAACGCCTACTATGGCGTAATAGATTGGAATATTTTGTTTTGTTTTGTCGAATAACACTAAATCATTTAAACCCAAAAGCGTGCCAAGTAAATATGGTATTGATGACAAGAGTAAGAGGCCATCCAGTCGATCTAATCGTAAACGACGTATTGTCGGTCCATATCCCCCTAGATCTAGTTGAACCAGTTCCTAGTGGATTCGAAGATGAGTTTGTAGACTTCCAATACATATCAGCTTCGAAAGCCCCGCCGCTAGGGTTGAAAAAATAACTTTGCCCTGTAAACGTTAAATTATCACCCTGTCCATTAACTGCGCTTGCCGTTAGATACACCATAAGAGGCTTAAAGCCTACTTGCGTAGTTAGCTCCCCACCACTCAGTGCATTAAGAGTCCCCGTTGTGTAATTTGTAGTAGCTACAGAAGCAGTGCCAACTAGACGTTTACCTTGGCTGTATGCTATCGCCCCTGCTTTGATATCTGCAGCGGTTGCGGTAGCGTCTGAGGTAGCAGTACCGTCTAGTCCTAGCATTTCGAAGCCCATGATAATGTTCTTAGCGGAACAATGAAGGGCATCTACATAAGTAAATTGTGAACCACCATTTACGGCTAGGTACTTATCATCACCTGTCTGCGGTATTGATACTGATAAATAGCCCTCTTGCAAATAGGCGCTACTCGCAAGTATTTCTTTGTCACCCATGTTCGGCATAGTACCGACCCCTCCGTAGATAGGGCCGGCATTGAATTTATTTCCCGCAAGTACTTGTGATGCCTTGGCATTCCCGGGCGTATATATAATAGCCATTGTAACACCTCCATCTGTTATTAGCAGTCAATAATCGAGCCTGACGCATAGACTGCGTTTGCTGCACTACACTTAATCAAAATGCTTATTGGGCTATCTGAAGTAGCAGCGAAGAAAGCAACGGGTAGAGAGTAGCTTCCTATAGGGAATACATCGTCTACGATTACCGTGCTCTGTACTGTAGAGGCATGATCTTTGTAAGTAGCTGTTACCTTTACACTAGAGGCAGCAGTCAGTCGTAAGTACACTCTCGCCTCGAAGTTACCACTTTCCGCAGGCGTACGTGCCAGAAAGGCAAACTCAGAAGTAGTCGTAACGAAGTAATTTGTCGCACTAGCTTTTCCATATTGCGGAGTCAATGCTGGTGTTACAGCATTGAAGATACCTGTTTCAGAGGTAATCAAACCCATCTGCCAGCCTTTCTCCCAGCCTGTTATAGTGCCAAAAGCGCCCGTAAATTCAGATACCTCTATATGTGTAATACCCCATACAGTAGTGAGGCTTCCTAATAGAATGCAGTTGTTCGTACCATCATGAGCTAAACGAACTCGATCAAATGGAACTCTACCATTTAACACAGCACTGACGTTAGCCCAAGCAGGAGTAGTAGAGTAGTTGTAGCCACCTAGAATCAATTCCCAAGCACCTTTGCCTAGGGTATAATCATACCCTTTTATTTTGATACTCATCATGGTATTGCTCCATGTTTTAGGTAGTGTGATTTTAATAGTCCCTGTAGCAGTACCAGTAGCATTATACCCCACTAAGTTACGATAGCTATAGAAAGAACCATCATAGTTCCTAACATGAGCAGCAACCATAGTTCCCCCAGTACTACTGATACTAGTTGCCCAGGGTGTCCAAGTATTAGACCCTGTTCTGATTCTGGTCTGTGCTACCCCTGTTGTGACATCAACTGCTTCTTGCTTTATAAAAGGACTGCTCCCATCAGTTCTTGATACACTGACTATTCCATGCAATATAGTAGGCGGTGCATTCAATAAACCTGTCGCAGCGCTCATGGCATAAATGCCATTGTTTGTAAGCGTATTGAAGTCGGTGTTGTTTGCTATCGGTGTTCTAGTCATGAACAACGGAGCATCATTATACCCTGTCCACATTGGAACCCAAGCCGACCAAGCACCATTGTTCACTTTACGACGCACATACGTGTTACCCAAGGTTCCATAGAACATCTGCCATATCCAGTTAGTACTTGAGTCGTGCGTTTCACCAGAACTCAAGTGGATTAGCACCTGTCCATATTCGGTAGGTGATGGGCTTCCTGGAATCCCTGTTGATACGCTATAAGTGCCCGCTGTAAAGGCTGAATCTAAGTTAGAAATTCCGCCTGTTGCACCTAGAGAACTGTACGTGTTAACTCTCGGTAGCTTGGCATTAGTGTCCAGGCCCCCGTAACCGCTAGCTTTGTTCTTCTTACTGGTAGTCTCAATTTCTTCCCATGCTCCCCAAGCACCCTGATACACGTTCCGTGTATAGATAAACATCTCCCCTGTGCCGGGAATTCCAAAAGTAATGAACCACTGGTTTACGCCGTTGTGCCGCGACACCCGTAGGTAGAATGCAGCCGATGCGGGTTTATTCGCAATAGTAGCCGCTATAGATGATGTTCCTTGGTAATACTCCCCTTCGGAAGTGTACGTGTTCAGGTCTGCACTAGCAGGAATCTCTACAGCCTTACGTGCTATGTTAGAAGGAATCTGAGTATCAGGAACTTTAACATTTGCATCTAGTCCAGCAACACCGTTGGCAGCTCCTTTGTCTGATTTAGGAATAGACGCATTCTTTGCGTTTGTTTCAGCAGCATTCCACGCAGTACGCTCTGCTGCGGTGAGATGTACTACGGTGTTATCTACGTGAACCTTGGTTGCTGCTAACGTAATGTCAGGTGCGTCGAATGGATTAGCTTTACCTGTGATGGCTTTGAAGTACTTGGTAATCCAAGAGAACCACTGAGTGATCGAACCTACTAAACCATATGCTGTTGTAGTATTAGGATCCGCAGTACGATTACCTATCGTTGTATCTGTAGCCGATCCCGCAGCACCAGCTCCAGGAATGAGCCCGGCCAACTTCGCCTTCTCTGCAGAAGAATAATCCTCTGTTGAAAGTTGTTTGCCTGATACCTTGTCCACTTTTCCCGAGAGCTGATTGGTGACTGTGGCCGCAAAGTTTGGATCATTATTCAGTGCATCTCCGATTTCCTTTAGTGTATCCAGAGCATCCGGCGCGGCCCCGACCACAGCTTGAATACGCTGGTCAGTCTCCGTTTTGCTGTAAGTAGATGACTTATCTGCCTTTGCAAGTAGCGCGGTATCTGCATAGGTTTTGGCAGCTGATAGAGCAGCATCTGCTTTAGTCTGAGCACCTGCAGGTGTCTCCTTGGCTTTCCATTCCGCTCTTTCAGCAGCCGTTATGTGCTTAACCGTATCTTTTTTATGTGTATCAATATCCGCAGCGTTTTGATCTGCCAGTTCATGGACGGTCTCAATACCATCTTCTATGTGATTCAAACGCTGAGATGTAAGACGTGTACCTTCTTGGACCAGTTCGTACAAAGGCCGCCCGGTTTGCGGGTCAGTCTTTTGCTTTCCCGAGGAATCCTTTATCGGCTTGGTCAAGTCGGGAATCTCGTCCTTCCACTGCTGTTTGTTATACACCACCAGCATTCGCCTCCAATCTCAAAACAAATTCAAAGGTAATCAAAAACCCCTTATCGTTTTTAGTTACGAGAAGGGGTTGTTCTGCCAGTATGTTGCCTTCAGCATCCAGCAAGGCTGCGCCTAAAAGTTGTTTGCCGATGGCTTGCGTCTCCATTATATAAATGTACTTTCGAACAGACATACCAGACACAATTGTGTTGTAAATAGGATACGTCGTCTGAACGCCTCCTATATTCACCCGCGCGCTGACGATGTGGCCATTCAAATTCGAAATCAACTTCTCCAGAAGCAACTGCTTAATAACGTCTGCCATTCTACCCTCCCCCAAACGGCACTTCAAACCCACAAATTGGGAAGTCTACTCCATGCGAGTACCCAGTACCTTTTATATTAATGACCTGCGTCGGAACTGCTGAACTCAATACTGCTCGACGAATATGAACCGGACGCACGTATTCAAAATCAGCCTGTAGACCTGCCATGTTAAACGGTTGAACTAAGGAAAATTCAAAATGGATCTCTTTTGCTAAAAAATCCTCTGAAACACTTATCAACTTACCATGCTGATTCCCCAGTTCTCGCAGCAGAGGAAGCTTAAAAGGACGATCGCCCCAGCGCTTTCGGCGTATCGCCTCTCTACGCTCATCATCACTTCCCTCTTGAGTCTTCCGGAAGTACATCCATTCCCAGATCCACAACGCCCAGGTTGATCTCCTGAGGATAAACTGATTACTCAGATCGTCTATCGTCTGCAGGCGATCATCCATTTCTTTCTCAAAAACTGAAAAATGCCGGTCTGCCATATCGATCTCATACCAATACGGCGGCAGCATTTCCCGATATCTAAGCGGGATCATAACAAAACCACTTCCACTCTCAAAACAGATGACAACGGAAGAACAATATCCTCTACATCACCATTAAGGGTTAGATTCTCGTAATCCTCTACGCCAGGTAGCAGTAGTAAGGCAGCCACATAATTGTATATTAGTTTGGACCGTCCGCTTGCGTAATCCAATACACGTTGCTGAATGGTTGCTGCCAGCACAGTAAGATCTGTACCGCTAGACGTTAGCAAACGTGTCTCTAAACGTACATTAAAGACCGGAGCCGGATGTACCAATAAGTCATGCCCAGCGATCCGCCGCTCCTCCCACATCCATGCTTTGACCGTCTCAGCAAATTCCTCAGTAATTGGCTGTCCGTCCAGGTCGGTCAAGTAAAGATCAACGGAATTGTCATGCCGTTCTTTTTCACGGGCAATGGCTCCACCCACACCTGCCATCTCAGTGGCCCAGGTTTCATAATCTTTGCGACGTCCGCTCCCAATTTCGGTAGCAGCACGTTCAAGCATACGCAAGCGAAATGTATCATCACTCTCACCTTCCTTGCGCGTAAGACCTGCAGCCCATCCGTGACCATCGAGATACTCAGAGTCCGCCCAGATGGGAAAGCCCTGAAGGAATCCATAAGTCCATAGCATTTGCTGTTCGGCAAGCTCTAACGCAAGAGGGTACCACAAATCATAAAAGTACTCCCCTTCTCCTGTTGGCGGCGGTGGTAACCCTCGTTCAAGCGCCAGGGCAATGGCACGGTTCACCCAACGTTGATAGATTTCCTCTGGCTCTTCTTCTAGGATAGGCATGTAGGGGAGTGACGGTAAATCACTCAGTTTAATGGTCATACACTAATCGCCTCCTCCAGTTCCACTTGACCCGCTAAGCCAGTTATCAATATTCTAAGATGCATCTCCTGTCCTTCTCGCATCATCGATCGCACCTCAGCATGCACAATCTCGGTATGAGCAGTCAAAGCTTCCTCCATATCTCGTTTGATCTCTACATCTTCCCAAGTGGACCACTCGGATCTCTCCACGCCAACTTCTTCCCCATACAAGACATAACGAAAGCGTTCTGTATTAAGGATTTTGAGTGCTGTCTGAACTAAGTACTCAGCATAAGAACCTGTCTTCTTCGGGTGGCCATCTTCAGTGAGTACGGCACGCCGGTTACGGTAATCGATCATGTAAGTCCATTTTGTAGCCGATACAACCGATTCTGTAAGCTCAACTTCTCCAATGTCTGATATGTCCAATTCAGGAAACAAACTATCCGCCACTGCTTCCCACATCCTTTCCGAGCACATAATACCGCTGGCTCGTCATGCGAGAAACAATAAGCTGATCTCCAACCTTCAGGGGGCTGGGAATCGTTAGGACACCAGTTAACTTTGAAACCTCAAGTTGCTCAACCTCAAAAACTGCATCGATACGACGTTCCTGCAGATATTCTGCAAAGACCAGTTTATATGCAGGATAAGGTTCTGGATCACCCTCTACCTGAATTTTCGGATTAGCTGGCCAACTCAATAATGTCGCTCGTTCGGTATCTCGAGCGTCTATATGACCTTTCGTCTTTTCCTTCAACAAATTCAATGCGTCATTCAGCAACGTTACTCCCTCCTTTCCAGCTCAAGCTTCACAGTGTACAACCCATCTTTAAAACTGCTCTCAGCGGACTCTACAATCCACTTGGAGGTATGGTCCGTTTTGATCAACACCATCCAGCCAGCCCGAAGCCCTGTCAGCGTGTGGTCTTCATGCTTTACAGTAATTTTCTTAATCTGCTTAGCCTGCGACAAAGCCTTCAGGCGCTGCGTTGCGATCGTGGCCGGGTCCTCATCTTCCTCAACCTCGATGATCTCTTCCATTCGACCCATGGCTTGAACTGCACCGGCTGCCATCTTCGTTACTGATGAAGCAAGCTTATCGTCCTTATACTTCTGTGCGGTGACGACCGTATAAGTCTCCTCAATGCTATAACCAACGGTGCTGGCTTCCATCTGTTCTGGAATAAAGACCGGAACAAGAGTGTTCGTTCCTTCCCGAACCACCTGCAGGTAGAAACTAGTATCTGTCCGGACTACATCTACATGATAACGGTAGCCGCTCCGCTCATATGCCTTTTGCAACACATCCAAGATAACTTCTGAATGGAACATCGTGCCATAGCGTTCATCCAGGTTAAACCCTAACGAAGGACAACGAAAATCAATTCCAGTAGTCTTGATATAACGCTGAAGTTCTGCACCGGCCTCGCCCTTCAGGTATGGTCGTGTGCCTTTGTTCTTCGCTAAATACCAGCTCATCTCCCGAGCTTCAACCTCCCATTCATCTGTGAACTCATTTTGTTCATACTTGATGATGGGTCCATGGAAGAACTGATTCTTGTGATGAAGCACTCCCATTCCTTTCAGCCGCGATGAAAAGCACATCAGCATACCGGCTACCTTTAGATCAGCAGCGTTACGAAGTCGAACAGTTGCGCTACGTGCGATTTCATCTCGTGCTGAAGACCAGGACAATTCAACTGTCGCATCCGTCAACAGCTGTCGATTACTCTCCTTTCCGTAAAGAATCGCAAAGTTGTCCATTTTAATCCCACCCTTTATTTAACACTAGAGTTCTTGTCCAGAATTCGTTCCTTTTGAGCCAAATAATCAAAGTTTCCCTTTTTATTGTTGGCGGCTGTTTTTGCTTCGGCTTTCTTCTGCTTATCGCTCTTCTTAGTTTTATTTTTACTATCTGTTTTCCCCGTAGTATTAGGTCGACTTTTGGATGACTTGGTTATGATTACACCAGGCTTTAAGAGTTGCTTTGTATTGGAGTACGACACGATTTTAACTGGGTTAAACTCGACAAAACTAAATGTGATATGCAGATTCGCCTGGCCATCCTTATAAGTGGCCTCGAAACTCTCAAACCACATGGTTTGCGAAAAGAGCGATTCAAAGTTAATAACAACCGGCTTGAGCTTCCATTCCTCCATCAGCTTCCAAGCCTGTTCAGGAGACTGGTAAGCGACCGTCTCTTTTCCAGTCTCCCAAAGCTCTTCCCAAGCTCGTGGGAAGATCACAGAAAAAGAGACCCTCTTCAGCTTCGAAGTGAGTCTCTTACTTGTCTTCTCTTCACCCGTGATTACTACAAAGGAATCTATCTCATTGCTGCTAGTGATCTGAATCTCTGCCGGTGTAATTGGAAATGTGAAGCGATTCTTATCACGTATCATGGTCAGCATGATTTATCCCCCACTTTCCAGAGCATTGTACAACTCTTCGCCGAAAACCTTACGGAACAATGCTCTACCCTGAGGACTGGTCAGCATCTTCGCAAATTCTGCAAAGTTGGTAATCCCCTTCGCCAGTTCGCCAAAATCGATGTTGATGTTCTCGATCACGATGTCGCGGATTGCTGCAGGCGCCTGCGCTAGTGTCTTCGCTACCGGGATGCTGGACGATCTCATACCTACCGCGCCACCATCTGCATAGGGTCTAACACCAAGAAGGCTACCTGCTTGCTCCCATAATGCCCTCCCTCGTTTACTCCGCTGCCTCGAAAGTGGGATGATCATTTCCGGTCCAGCTTCACCGACCAGTCCCATATGTGGAGCGCTAATCAACCCACCATCGGCATACTTCTTCTTGCGCTTTTTCCGACGGCCAAAAAATCCAGAAATGCCATCATACATTTTCGTGGCCAGCTTCTCACCGCCGATTGTTCCTAACAGCCCCCCGATTGCACCGCCGACGGCGGTACCGACACCAGGCATCAAGAAAGTCCCAAGCATTGCACCCGTTGCAGCACCACCTAATATCCCTCCACCAATTCCACCGGCTACTTTAGCAGTCTGTCGCCCGCGATTTCCTTTGCCAGCAAAGAGAATATCCCAAGCATCCATGGCGTAGCCAACAGGTCGAACCACTTTGCCAAGTAGTTTCGTACTTCTGGCAAAGGTCTTCATCTTGGCAGCCTGCCTGCGCAGCTGATGACCAGTTGCTCGTATCTTATAAGCATCTGTGAGACTACTGGCTTTACTCATCGCCTTGGTGTAACGCTTCAGACCTTGCCTTTTCACCATCTCAAGAGATCCGTGAATCCCTTCGGCATATCCAGCTCCGTAACCTATATTATCGTTGTTATCATCAATGTAGGCTTTAGCCTTGTAAGCTTGAGTTCGGAAAGGCTGCGCACCAACAATCCCTCCGTTTGCGTAAGCCCGAACGCCCAACATTGCTCCCGCACGTTCCCACAGTTCCACCCCGCGTTGCCGGCGCCCTGCAGAGAGAGGAATAATGGCCTCCGGTCCAGCTTCACCAACCAACCCGATATGAGGTCGAGTAATAATATCGCCGTTCGCATAAGCGGCACCACCACTGGAATTGGGAAGACTCGAGGTAACAAAAGATTTCGCCGCACCTGCTCCAGTCAGGGTGTTCAGAATACCCATAGCACCGATTGCTGTCGACTTAAGTTCAGGGAATTTACTCTGCATCCCCTTGGAAATCCTCGTAATAATGGTACTGCCCCAGCTTTCACTCTGACTCGTAACTGTTTGTATCGATAGCAGCTGCTGCTTCGTCTCATCCGTCGCCGTCTTTACTGCGGTCCCGATTCCGAGCATACTCGCTCCCGCTGCACTAGCACCCTGAACAATTCCAGCTGTGCTGGTCTTCGTTGTTACACCCAACTGTTGAGTCTGTCCAGCTGTTTTCTGTGCAGCTGCTCCAACAGCCTGCACATTTTGCTGAGCATTGCCCGATTCTGTGCTTTTCCACGCGCCAACAAATGTATTCTTAATCTTATCGACCGTTTCTTTTACACCGCTCTCGTTAACAGCACTGGTCAATGCGGTCTTTAATCCATCCTTGGCGACATTAGCCCGGAAAGCGTTGAAGGTCTCCTGTAATCGTTTTTCTCGTTCCGGTGTCAAGTTACCAAAGGTGACCTTAGCTTCAGGCGCTACTTTAGCGGTAACTGCAGGCTCTTCCTTCTTCTTTCCTTTACCTGTAATCCAATCACCGATCGAATAGATACCATCTACTGCCTTTTTCGTCCATCCAGCATTATCAGCCAACGAACCGAGCTTTTCTCCAACCCAGCCACCAGCTGCAGCACCAGCAGCGGTACCGAATGGACCAGCTAACGAACCAACAACACCGCCCAGGATTCCCCCTGCTGTACCTCCGACCAATGATCCACCTTTAGATGATACTCCAGCTTTAAACCCGTCGTCTCTTGATGCTTGATACAGGTCATAGCCTGTCATGCCAATACCCGCCACAGTACCTGCAATCCCTAATGCTTTTACGGCTTTGGTCCCACCTTTAGCGAATCCCTTTAACAGCCCTCGTCTCGCAGGTATATCCGAGACATCCGAGATGATATCCGGAACAGCAGACGTCCCCCGAAGCCGAGCAGTATTACGATAGGTAACTCGTCCTCTTCTTGCAGAAACGTCTGGAATTGAATCAACATCAGGAATATTAGTAGTTCGAGTGCCTCGACGCGCTCTGATTGAGCCACCTGTACCGCTGCCGCCTGTCGTTATTCGGGAGGTCGAACCCGCAGCGCCCGCGCGCCCGCGCCGGGTTAACCTACCTCCTGTTCGACTGCCCTGCCCACCAATAGAGCTTCCTAAACCTCCAGCTTCACTTAGGTAGACCACACTGGCATTAACAGTCATGCAAGATAAAGAGCTCAGACCACCACCTAAACCGCCGGTTGATCCAGTAGTACCACGTCTGAGTGTAAATCGTTTTCGTGAAGAGCTACCGACTTCTTCTATTGGTAATGAGTCAGAACTGGTTGATCTTCTTCCAAAAAGCCCACGTATGTCAGAGGCTACATCTTTACTTTTTTGGTATCCCTTATAAACCTTATTGGCAGCAATGGTTCCTATCAGCAATCCAATACCGACATTGATTTCATCAAAGAACTTTCCGTACAAGTCAGTCGCAGTTGTAACCACTTTTACAATCCCGGAACCAAATGTTTGGATTTGATCTTTGTTTTCCGTGATCAGAGTATTAAATTCTTTGAGTGCTGGAAGAACTGCTGTTGAAAGATTTGCTCCCAGCTCCTGCAGTTGCTGATCGATCTGCGCGCGCGTTTGAATGATATCCTGCATTGGATTAGCGTCCTGTTGAGCTTGAACCATTCTTTCCGTTGTTCCCGCAATCCCAGAAGGTGCAGGTTGAAACGGTATCTTGAAGGTTTTAAGCACAGCGTTTCCGTTATCTTCAGCTGTTGCCGATCCAAGAGATACTAGAGAAGCCTTCAACTCACTCTGTGACTGACTTGCCAAATCAGCAACTAGGGCCATCAGTGCTCCCTTTGCACGTTGCTCTTCGCCAGAGTTAATGTCACTAGTAAATGAGGCAGCTTGCTTTGCTGCGTCGTTCTTACCAGCTCCGCGCAGAGTGAAATACTTCTCCATGTCCCCCGCATCGAGAGCCTTCACGCCGAATGTCTCTTTGATAAAATCGGCAGGCTTATCGAAATTGAAGGCTCCCTCCTTCACGCTCTGTGTCAAGAAGTTGGCCATTTGACCAGAGTTTGCACCGGTGTTTTTGAAATAACCGCTGTACTCCCAAAATGTGTCGAACAGATCTTTCTGTCGATCTCCCACTTTTTCATAGGCATATATCATGCTGTCAGTTACAGAAGCATAAGTTTCACCGAACGTGTCAGCTGACTGCGCCAGTGCGCGATTGATCTCTTCGAACCCTGCATCTGGCAGGAGATATTTCATCATTGCTGAAGCTCTCAGAAACTCGCTAGTTTGCGATTTATCCCGGACTAGTGGGCCAATATCTGCTAATTGTCTGGCCCCTTCCGTCTGAGAAGAGATAATACCCTGAGCATTTAGATCTTTCACAGTCTGAAGACCTTGATCACGTGCAGCTGTAGGCAATAAGGCCGCGCTTCGGGAAGCTTCAGAATAGTAATCCATGACATTCCCGAATAATGCGTCCTTGATTCCACCACCTAGCACTAGAGCACCTGCAGTTGTCGCAATCGTTGTAATCTTGGAAGATATACCATCAAGGACTGGGCTCAATTCATCTTGAGCACGTATATGCACACGAGAATCACTCATTCCGCGAATCTCTGAATCTGCACGAGATGCCGATCTGCGCAGATCGTCAGCACCGGAGCGAGCTCTCCTGAAAATATCATCAATGTTCGCTCGTCCTAATCGCCTAGTTTCGTCTGCAGCATCATTGATCCGACTACCTAAATCATCCGCTGCGCTTCGGGATCGTCGAAGATCAGATACAAGGTTTTCCCCCATCTGTCCAGATGCTCTACGAAAATCTAGTAAATCATTATTCGCCCCAAGAATGGCCTTTCGCATATTCTGGACAGCACCGGAAATAAGATCCCGTGCTTCGAACGGGACCGTCACTTTTGTTGTTGCTGCTATGGTTGTTCACCCCCATCCTGCCTATTTCTTATTAGCCAGGCGTTTGGCTTCTTCTTCAGCAATCATCCCCGCGGCAAGACAGAAATAATACTGCCGCTGTTTATCCACCTCATAAGGTAGGATTTCAGCCGGCAGCCGCTTCTGGTTAATCCAAAAGGATGCTACCCAGCTTGCTTCTCCGTCTTGCTTGATGAGTTTTTTGCTTCTTTCATAAGTTCGTCCTTTGTTTCTTGGAAATTACGCACAGCTTTGCTAAGCTCCGAATAATCAGCAGGATTGTCTAGAATACGCGGTGGCAGCTCATATTTACTGGTGCAATTGAAGGCGAGTAGTAAATCTTTATTGTTCCAATCAAATTCATGTTCGGTTGCCTTAACGATCATGACGTCGATCTCGTTATAGGAATCTTTCGGATCACCATTTTCCTCATAGGCCAGTTCATAGGCTCGGCGTACCTCAATAGTGGTCAGGCGGCGCACAAACCATTCTTCTCCGTCTGCCTGCACAGTAATGGTATCGTCTTTACGACCTGATTTGCCTTTGGATAGGTATTTTACTAATTTATCGCTCATAGTGATTTTTCCTCCAATTTTTTTATCGATATGAAATAAAGAAAAAGAGACGGTTACCCGTCCCTATGCCATATAATCCGGAAACTGTTCAATAAAATCAAAATCATTCGCCGTACCAGAAAGCGTGATATCGATGCCATTGTTGTCGTCAATCTTGGCAACCAGCAAATCCATTTCATCATGAATATGCACACCGCTGATCATTACCCGTTCTACGTTGCCAGTCTGCATGTCCTCAAGAGAGCCTGTGATCCGGTCTAGGAACATCGTCTTACCTGACTTGAAATCAGCCAAGAGCCTGTAACGAAGAGAGGACTCCAGTTTTGACATAACCAGCTTTACGGTGATCTCATACCCGACAATCTGTTTCGTCTTAGACATCTTCCGCGCACGGATAATATCCAATGTCTCTGGCTTCAGAATAACCTCTACTTCTTTAATGGTCTGAATTGAGTCGCCATTGTCATCCTGCACGGATAAATTACGGCCAATAAGTTCGCGTTCCATCTATTACGCCACCTCCCAATCAATATTAAAGATTTCAATTGCATCGAGCGGTTTTGCCGACAAAGAGAAGTAAGCATAATCCATATCACTTTTCTTCGTTGGATGCTCAGTAAATGTAAACTCTGAGTCAATCGCCTTCTGTCCAGCACGAGTCTTCAGATAACTAACGACTGCTGCGATAAACAACCCCCGACCATCCTTATCATTGTCCAGCTTAGCCTTGTTTGCTTTACCAGCAGAGTAGATGTCGTTCAAAATTTGGTCAATCGTCATAGAAACCCGAATCTTGCCGAAGTCCTCTCGTTCCCCGGCACCAAGCGTGGTCAATGTGTTCACTGCCGACTCAATAATATAGTCGTAACCATCCCGGGTAGCCATCAGTGTGCCTTCGGCTAACCCCTTCAAAACTTCGCTATGACTCCAGTCCACCTTTGCCTCCGTCATTGGCACCTTAACACCCGTAAAGGATTTATTCGCAGGTGTTCCAGCGGCTAAACCAGCTACCCATGCCGCCCACTGCAGAGAAGTATAAGTCTTTCCGTTAGAATGTTCGCCAGCCAAAGAGCAATTGATGATAAAACGAGCATTAGCAGCGCGGCTACGCGTGTTATGAGCTTCAATATCATCATCAGACCCCGATGCTCCTGCAATGACCAGTTGTGCCAGCTTGCGAGCCTTGCTACGCCGATCTAGCAGCCATTGCTTTGCCGCTGCCTGCACTCCAGCTTCTGAGGATGGCAAGTACACGACATCAAATACCAGGCCATCAATCCGATTAAATATACCGCTCCAATTGGCTGCCGTAATCGCTGCAGTACCAGTAACTCCGCCAGCCAACTTTGTATAGGCAACATCAGCCAAAGCCGTTGAACCTGTGTCCTTGAAGCGCACCATGTTGGACTTTTTCAGAGCATTGATAGCTTCAGTTTTATCAGCAACCAAGAACGTCTCAGTATCATAGATACCTAGAGTATCCCGAATGACAATCTCTTTCTTTGTTGCATCTACCAGACTCGCCCGAATTAAGTACTCAAAATCATTTCCACGAGTACCTGGATAACGGGCCTCAATTGTGTAGCTGCTGGCCACTGCAACCGAAGCAGCTACCTCATTCCCATTCGTAACCCTATAACCCACTACCGTCGCGCCATTCTCTGCAGCCAGTTCCAACTCATCTACTCGTAGACCAGATTCCTTGAAGCGCTCGGACTGATCCGCCATATCCACTGCTTTATTCGGCAGTCCCCACTCCGCTTGATACGGTACCAAAACGCGGCCAGATACCGATAGGACACGAGACTTCGCAACCGCCTGCAGCTCCACATACGCACCTGGTCTATTCCGTTGTATCGACATTCACTGTTTCCTCCTTTTTTGTCAGTCCCAAATAGGCCTGCATCTTTTGAATAACTTCCTGCTGAGACAGCAGGGTATCTTCCTCACAATCAAAAAGAGCGCCGGCAATTTCAAAGCGTTCCCGCTTCAAAACCACTGCGCTCTCAATCCATTCCTGCTTTGTTCGCTTGTTCAGGATATCTGGAACAACATTAGTAGGCTGGTGAATCTGTTTTTTTAAGTTCATGATTCAGTAACTCCTCCCTTTTTCTGACCAAAAGAAATACCGCCTCTCCTTGGGCGGTAATTTCTAAGTACTATCAACCTTCATAAGGTAATGAACAGAGAAAGGTACAAAAGAAATACTATTGAACCTGATTGACTAAATCTATTAGGTCGGATTCATCTAGTTTATAAGTACCTAACTGGTCAAGATTTCCGTTGATATAATACGAAAATCTAGCCAAAAAACCATTCTCACTTTCCCACCAAATGGATTGTGTGGTCTCGTCCTCATCGTAATAGGCTTGTTTTCCATTTTTAAGTTCAATAGGTTCCTTGCCTTGTTCAGATACTTTCTCTGGTTTTTCAATATCCTTGCTCAATATGAACCTTATTTCTTGAGTGGTCTGTTTGTTTTTATAATGAAAAATAAATTGTTGGAGTACTTCTGGATTATCAATAGCTATCTCCGTATAAACCTCATTTACTTCAAATGGAAATCTAAACGGTTCATTAAAATTATAAAGTATTGATTTACTTCTTTCTTCGGTTTGATTTCCGACACTACATCCAGTAATTAGAATTAACAATATTAGAAAAACCAAAGAAATTCTCCTCATTCTCTCACCCCTTCTTTACATATTAACGAAAAAGGAAGAATTTCGTTACACATAATTTCCAGTTAGCTTAACAAAAATCAAACGTTAAGGTCAACTTGGTTCAATAAAAAAGTCATTAATCTTAGCCACTGGACTGCCGTTACTGTTCAAAAGCAACTTCGGCACGTGTAGAAGGTATGAATAACGGAAGGTAACCTCCATCCGGTCATTCATTGGCCGTGTACGCGGAGCCTCAACCACCATCATGATTCCAAAGCGCTGCGAAGCCACACAAAACCGCCGCTGGCGGAGGTAAAGGAAGAAGGGTGATAAATCTAGGGGAATAGGCTCCCCGTCTTCCTCTACCACACTACGGTCGATGTCGTAATGAAAGACTAACCCTACATCCTCAATGATTCGGTCTGCCCGCGGCGTGTGTGCTTTATCGGATACCAGATCCGTCTCGATAAACACGCTTGGAAGATCAAACTGCCCTGCCAGCCAAAGGGAACGATCTCGAAGAATCGGCAGCTCCGGGTATATCCGCTGCACGAGTTCTGCCCAGGCTTTTAATCCGACATCCATCATGACAGCATCCTCCCCAGCTCCTTCTCCAGACGCTTCATAATTAATGCATTCATGCCACCTTCCAGCTGTTGAACAGCAATATCAAAGTAATGTCGACCAATGAACGATCGTGGCTTAGCCATAAATCCACCCTTTGCCCTGGGATCATAGACAAATGTACCATTCGTTGCCCAATAACCTGGGACAAAGTGAGCCTTGTGGATGGTGTAACCATCATTAAGATGGCGCGCATAAGGAAGATTAGAACCGACTTCGATTGTAATAGAATTGCGGTCAACATCCCATTCCCAAATGTTATTGTCCTCTCCACGAGTAAAGGAGTTCCACATCAATCCAGTGTCAATCAGATCCTGTTTATCAATCTCATCGATGACCAGGTTCAAAAGTGTTTCGCCCACAGCCTCAGCAATGTGCTTAAGGACCTGACTAACCCCTTCGTCACTCAGCCTCTTAAATTTCTTCGCGAGTCCGTCAAAATCATGTATGTTCACTGCCTTTCACCTCGCATGTCACCAATAACTCACGCCAGTAACGGCGTGAGTTAGAGTCTATTACCAGATACTTACGTCCGAATAGTGACACTTCGTCGCTGATACGGACGTCTGCTGTCTTCGGAACCCCGATTGTCTTTTTCACAATGTATATGACAGGAGTGGAATCTGCCTTAGCATCAGTCTGCGTCTTAACAACGAAACAGTTCAGATCTGCGACCTTACCCGCCTTCCGATCACTGAACAGATTATCGGCATCCTGCTGGCGACCGACCCGGTATACCGCCAGCGGAGTATTCATGCGGTGATTCATAGCAAATAGACCGTGATGTTCCCATCATCCGGCCCGGACTGCTGCTTCTTGACCCACAGGAAGAGAATAGAGTCCACATCAGCATTTCCTGTGGTCTTCCCTTCCACTGCCTGCCGGGTATATGTCCAGGCACCATCACTCTCAGCTGAGTAGCCACGAGCGACGGAAGCAAGATATTCCTCACTGTCTTGTAGAGCCAGCGACTCCGCAAGCTTCACCCAGGCCAACATGAGCTGCTTGTCGACAACCTCAGGAAAAGCAACAGGCAAATATAGTTCAATTCGGGTCTGTGCATCATCAATGTATTGCTCCAGTAGAACATCTGCTGCCTCCTGTACTGCACTGACGCGGCTGCGGTTCTTAAGGAGTGTCGCTGTTAGCATCCGGCGCATCGCCGCCTTCCAGCGCCTTCAGGGCAGTGATCAGCTCCGGCTTCTTCAGGTCCGCAAAACCTTCAACGCCTGCTTTCTTCGCCTTGTCCTTCAGTTGGGGAACTGTCAGATCTTCCAGTGGGATGATCTTCTCCTCATTGACCTCAAAATCAGGATCATCCCGTAAGTGCTCCAGCACAGACTCATTTTCCACCAGCACCGGCACAGCAGGCACAAACCGAATGCTGTAAAACCGAAGTGAGGCGTTCTTGCCTCTGTAGGTCACGTATGGCATTAAAACTCCACCCCTTCCACGTAGGCCAGAGCTTGCGGCTCTTCAAAGATGGCATCAAAGTCGGAATGAATCGCATAGAAACGCTTATCAGTCCAGATTGCCTCCTTGCCTTCAGTCGTTTTCCGAATCTGCATGTCATAAGTATGGACCATTGTAAAGTTCGGCTGATATGTGAAGAGAATCGCTCCTTCCGGCATACTCCAAACCTCTTCAACATCGTAAGCGTTGACTTTCTTCGTGCCCCCCAAGATCTGCAATTGAATAGATGCGCTGGTGTCCTTCTCAGCCAACATTTGAAGTCGCTCGCTGAAGGTATTTGGATGCATGAAATATTTAAATACCCCACCAGCACGATAACGGGTTGGTATCGCACGTTCGACCTCAAACAAAATCCCTGTTTTCTCTTTAGCCGAAAGTGTCTTCCAATCTAAGTAATGACCAGTGGTGCGTGCCTTCTTCAACCAACCGTCATTTATGCTCAAAAACTCATAATCCGGGTCAGTGTTCAGAGTTGCCGTATCACCATTAAAGCCGATGTCCTGCATATTCTCACCGTAGTTGTTAGCCATAGCCCGCATGATGATATCCTCTGCGTTTTGGCCACGCACCCGCTGAGTCTGGCGAATAAATTCCTCAGTAATATCAAATGGAACAATTACTGGCTCCACTGAATATGGAATCTGTGGAAAGGTCAGACCAGGCGTGTTGGAAGCCATAATATTCTCTTTTTTACTACGCATATTCCGGCCACGTACACCGACTTTATCAATTGTTCCCTTTGAGCTTTTACGGTTCTCATGCCGAATGCCTTTCAAGAAACCGTTCGCCTCATACGCCATATCCGTGAAAGCTTCAACTTCCTCATAGTTCAAGGCATTTTGGTCCATTGGTGTAACGATGGTTGATTTACGAATGCTCGTACTAGCGATGTTACCGTTTGTTCTCATGATTTGCATTCCTCCTTCGAATTACAGGAAGCGTCCGAAACTAACGGCGCCTTCTGATTTGCTGATTTCTTCTTCATCACCTTGCGCGGAAGCACCGCGGCTATTCTTTACCAACTGCACGTCAGCTGCCAGCGTCTGCATCTGCTGACTCAGCGGTGCAAGAGCCTTGGCAATGGCGTCGGTAATTGCAGCCTCTTCTGTAGTCGCAGCCGGAGCAACACCGCCTGCAGGTTGGTCACCTTCGACGCTTTCTTCTTTCTTAAGCTCCGCAATCTCTGACGTCAGGCCTTCCACCTGCTTTGCGATCGGAGCCAGTGCGGCCGTTACAGCCTTGGCAATATCTTCAGCTTTCAAATCGTCATCCTCCTCGGACTCCTCTTCTACGGGAGCCGTTTTATTTTTCAATTCATTAAGCGCAGCAATCGCATCGTCCACATGTTTCAGGTTACCGGCAGAAATCTTCTTGCCAGCTTTCGCAATGGATTCAGGCGGCGCGCCGATAGCTTTCACGATATCCTCCTTGGTCAACACGTCCTCAGCAATGTCCACAAAATCCTGCAACGCCTCCCGAATGGTCTCCGCATCGGTTTCCATCCCGCTGTTATAACTGTCCCAATTAAAAAGAACCGAGTTGAGGGCATCTTGTGCAGCCCAAAATTCTCGGTTCTTCCGGTTCTTATGGTATTTGTCAGCGACCGCGCCCTTCTCGATCAAGCCCAGCGCTTTGGCTATTCGACTCAAGATTCCCTTGGATACCTCCGCTTCCTCCTCGATCTCTTCCCGCTTACCTACACCCCACATTGAAAATCCGGTTATCTCACCTTTCTTGATGTCTTCCCAAGTGTCGTCGTCAGTGACTTTCACAGCTGCCACCCAGGAGCCCTTCGAGATCTGCTGCTCACCAAGCGTCATGTCACAAGGAGCAATGTACGACTCAATGACAAAACCCTTATCGACTTCGAGATCATGCTGCTTGTCGATGTTATAGGTGTGCTGCTTCTCCATGAAAAGATGGGCTGCCTTCTCGATTTCAACTTCGTCCATTTGATCGTCATGAGCGTCCGCCACATCCGGCTGGTACACAACGCCTTTAACAATACGCTTATCGTCGTCAATCTTGGCAATCTGGACTTGCTTCTGGATGGAATTCTTCCCGGCATCCTTGATGATGGCAAACGGCACTCCGTTGGCCCCTTTATCTACCAGGGAGATATGCGTGATCTTAGCGTCTTTCAGTTTAAAGGTCATTTCTATTCTCACCTCCTTTCATCTGAGTTTTCATGGCGTCAAACATCGTAAAATAAATAATAGACTGACCCTAGAAATTGAAACAGCGACAGCAAAGGACGAGAAAATAATGTCCTAGACTGTCGCTGTTTCATTGAACTAACGTTCCCAGTTAGTTCAATATCATTTCAGAAAATAATCACAATTTACTAAACAAAATCACTGACAATATGAATCTATTTTATTTTTTTCATTATCACCCAAAATTTAAGACGAACAAAAAACGCTACTTGATTCACATTTTTTTAAATTATAGGAAACTTTGGAATAAACGAAACTGCCCGTTTGAGCTTAATATGATAGCTTATAAATGCGGTCTGTATCGGTATCAATGACAAAATCAACCCTAACATCATCTGAATATGGTTGTTTAGCCAAGGGGGAAACTTACCAATTATTCACCTCTTTTTCTTAATAATATTTTTTAGTCTAGCTAAAACAGGCTATAGTCCATCCCTAAAATAGACTACTCACGTACAATGAACCATCACTTTAGGGAGGTGTCATTATTGAGTTGTCCAGACGATAAAAAGTGTCATAAGAAAAAAGTCGCCACTGTATTTCCTTCGAAAAGAAAAAGAAAAGAACATCGTCGAAAAGTTATTAAGAAGATTGTAAAAGTCACCTGTCCTCCACCAGAAGTGAATGTTACTACTCCGACAGTCGTTGGTGCTACAGGACCGCAAGGGCTGCAAGGAGCACAAGGACTCCAAGGAATACAAGGGGCCCAAGGCGTTCCCGGAGCTCAAGGAGCACGAGGACTCCAAGGAGCTGAAGGACCTCAAGGACCTGCCGGTGGACCCGCAGGACCCCAAGGACCTCAAGGTCAACCTGGACCAGCGGGAGCAATGGGCTCACAGGGTATAGCGGGACCCGTTGGTCCTCAGGGTGCGCAAGGAGTGCCGGGTGCACAAGGAGCCGTAGGTCCTCAGGGACCGCAAGGTTTACCTGGTCCTGCAGGAGCAATAGGACCACAAGGTTTTGTAGGTGCAACCGGGGCGACTGGAGCACCTGGAGCTGGAGGAGCAACAGGAGCTGCAGGTGCAACAGGAGCTGGAGGAGCTGCAGGTGCAACAGGAGCTGCAGGTGCAACAGGTGCAACAGGAGCAACAGGAGCTGCAGGTGCAACAGGTGCAACAGGAGCTGGAGGAGCTGCAGGTGCAACAGGAGCAACAGGAGCTGGAGGAGCTGCAGGTGCAACAGGAGCAACAGGAGCAACAGGAGCAACAGGAGCTGGAGGATTAATTCCATTTTCAACGGGGATCATCCTTAGTGGTGCTACTGTAGTATCAGCTGCTCCAATTTTAATGGGTTTTGGTAATCACACGGTTGAAGTTATTGACGGTTCTGGAGAATCAACCATGCCACCCGAAGCAGGTGGTTTTGCTTTCCCAATTCCCTTTGCGGGTACCGTTCAAAATTTACAGATAAGTGTAGATCTATTGGTTGCTTCCGTGGTTTCTATAAATACTCTCGGTCTTCAATATGATTTTACAGTATTCCGCGCACCGTCAGTTCCTAATAATGGGATTGATCATAGTTCTTCACCTTACGTGACAACTCCGCTAACTAGTTCGGTTAGATTCGGATTTCCGAATAATATCATTACAGCCGGTACTTTCCGAACCGCAACGAATATAAATGTTGGGGGATCATTAGTAGTTGCTGCGGGTGATCGTATTGGCATTCGTGTACGGACGCTTTTGTCGACGGATCCCTCAGCAGCTGATATCACCCAACTCTCATTTAACGCCAGTCTATCCTATACTCCTTCTTAATATGCCTCCAGTATTGTAATTAGCCATTTGTTTCATGGGTAGTTACCAGAAAACATTTCTCGTCTATTAAACCCAATTACCGCCCTTAATAAAGACGAGGAGCAGCCGCTATGGCAACTGCTCCTCTTTCTGTTGAACTGATGGAGTACTGGCACTTTCCTAGCCAGTGCTATTCCGTGCTCACTTCTTTGTTAGGTATCAATTGAACAAATCTGCCCGTTAGCTTAAATGATCATCATCAGTCTATCACTCTATTTACTCAGTCTTCTATTCCTCATTCAAAATAATCCCTCCATTTTTTTGTAATTCATATTAACTAAAAGAAGATTAGTTGGGGAATTACCTTTTTCATTCCATTACAGATTGCATCGTACACCGGCAGCGGATAATTTCCTCGGCACGTCCAGATGGATCTCCGGGGAACATCAGCTTGCTTTTACCGACTTCAAAAGGCTTATCCAACGGTTGCACCTGGCCGTTTGCTTTACGGTGTGTCTTACGGGTCCTATCGCCCTTGGATGACCTCCACTTCTTACCAGTGACCACCTCAGATTGCTTCCAACCCTCCATCTTACCGCCGTTAGCCGCTGCCGTGCTCATAGTGCGAGAAATGGTAATGGCCCTTTCCATATTGAATGGACCAGCAGCACCTTTAGCGGCTACCGAACTGATCTCACGAACCAGCAGCGCCCGCTCGGAAGGTGTCTTCCCCTCCTTGATGGCTTTCTGGAAAGACCGGGTCATAACATCCGCACTGGTACCATTCATATCCGGAACAAGTTTCTGCAGGTTCTTGGCAAACCGTGATGCCGCCTTATGCTTCGTAGACCAGATCTTTTCAGTGTTCAGCACCGTCAGCTCCGATTCGCCAGCCAAATGGTACAGCGGAGTGAAAGCATCATACACCGCTTGCTCGAACTGGACTGTAAAGAGATCACCGCTTTGAACAGACAGCAGAACCTTCCCAAGCTCACCGATATCAATCAGCAACTCCTCGCTGAGTTCCAGAATCGCGTCATGCAATGCCTTCCCTTGCAGCTCAAGGATTTCAACTATTCGGGTTTCACCCTGCTTGTACAACTCTTCCAACACTTTACGCTCAGCATGTGTCAGCTCCAGGCTATCTAAGAACTCTGTATCGTCTGCTTTTGCGATCCGCTCCCAGCATTCCTTACACATGACCGACTACCTCGTCATGGCTCTGACGCAGCAGACGCTTAGCAATTGTGGATACCTGCTCCTGCAGATCGTTCACATCGGAGTCAGGTTTTGGCACAGTTAATGCAGGCTGACTATTAATTAGTTGAGCAATCGGTGTATCCAAATATTCATCAGTGTATTTTGACTCATCGACCGTTGTATCAAGCACCTCTTCAGCGATCGGGATTAAATCCCGGACCAGCATAATACCTTTATCTGCGATGAAGTCCAGCAGCGCCTTGCGGTCTTCCGGATCTATAATACGCGGTCCACGTAAAGTCGCCCGTACGCGAAAGATGCCCATGGCAGGGAATAAGCGTTTATTAAAGATCTCGTCCATGATCCACTTGCGGTACGGTTCAAAGACCTGTTCCTCTGCAAATCGCAGTGCAGCTTGCGCCGTTGCACGGTTGTAATCGGAACTCTGACCAACCAGGATTGGGGGCAATCGGAACGAGGATAGGATATCAGCTTTCTTGTCCTTCCCGTATTCCAAGAACAAAGCATCCTGTTGCAGCAGATCATTCAGTTTGTCCAGCTTAATAGATACCTTCTCGACTTTCTCATCTAGTGGTCCACCAGTCTCTTCCCCGATGGCTTCCAGATAAAGAATGCCTCCTTGGGACTGCGAACCTTTTACATTCTTCAGCAGCTCCATGGATTGCTTAGTCAGTCGACCGTTGGTCACCGTTAGCAGCATGGAGAGCATTCGACCATTGCTGAAATAAGAAACGTTGAGTTCCTCTGCTTCACGACTACCCACCACTCCTGGTGCATTCCCGAACCAGCGCGGCTCGCCGTAGGGTCCATCATTACCAAGTTTTAAGGGAATGATTTGATTTCCTTGACCCTCGGTTCCAAATGGACGAAACCACACCACGGACTGCCCTCTCTTCATGGCATACTTCCGGGCATAGATATCTTGGGAGAATTCCTCTACCTTCTTCGATGACCGGATCAGCCGCTTACGCTTGAACGTCACCTTATCCGTCTCCCGGGTACATCGAACGAATTTCGGATTGATTCGGTAGAGTGTCGGGAACTCACTGCCGGCAGGCCAGGCGACCTCCACATTTGCATTCCCGCTGCTCTCGATGTCCTCAATCAAGGAGCCGATAATTTCATCTGGCGTATCCTCTAGGTTACAAGTCTCAAAAAACTTGTCTGCCTTGTTCCACTCTTCCTGCGCGGTCTGATCACTCTCACCAGGGAGGTACTCCAAAGCAATACCATATCCAGCAATGTTTCGCTTGTATGCCTCGATGCACTGCGGAATGATGTTACTGTTCTTAACCAGAAGTTTGCAGGAGGCAGGGTCATTCCCTGGCGGGAATGGCAGCAGCCCGTGCTGATCATATAAGTTTTCAAAGCTATCCGGTAGCTGTGCACTCGATGGAATATGCCTGTCCTCTGCTTTTGATATTTGGAACCACTGTGCCTCGCCACTCATGCCTTACACCCACCCCACGTCATGATCAGATCGCTCCTCTCTCTCTTTTTTACGCTGCTTTACACGCTGCAACAGATAATCCGTATGGATACCATACCTGCGCGCGTCACAGGTATGGTCATTTTGTTTAATAGGCTTATCCTCACCGCGCTCGGCGGCTTTTTCATCCCATACGTAAGACACCAACTCCTGAAGGGAATTGTTGTTATCAGCACAGATATAAAGTTCATTATTCTGAAATCGGTTAGATACCGTCTGAATACCATCTAGTACAGTATTCACCGCAGCACGGATATTGTTGATCCCCCGCTTCTTCAGTTCAATAATAAAAGCCTTTGCTGATGGGTCGATGAAGATCGAATACTCATCGCCATCAAGAAAGGCTTCCAGATCATCCGCATATTCACCATTCGTTTTCTCACCCTTATGGCGGATATTGTGATAATACTCATCCAGCTCATAATAGACGTTCCCTCGGACCCCGTATTTTAGGAATGCTGTCGGGTTGTTAGCCCCATAGTCGATACAAATGAATTTACGATCAAACTTGGTCGGGAACCAGTCTCTGGCTTTCTTATGAACTGCATCATTAAACTTGGAGAAAATCACTCCCTCCGCCATAACCCAAAGCCCTAAGATGTACCGCTGATAGAAGATCCCGCTGTACATGCGACGGTACCGCTCCCGTACACGCTCAGAAAGTGAGAGATTATCCTCCATTGTGAAGTGTAGGTGCAGCGCGTGCTTCTTCTGTAGCTGGTCCACCCATTCCTTTTTGAACCAATGATACGGTCCTGCAGGGTTACAGTTGAACCAGAGCTTGGCACCATCTACAGAACAACGAGCAGTCGCTTGGTCAACGAAGGACTTCGGCATGAGCGCCACTTCATCAAAGAACATCCCGGCTAGCGTGATCCCTGCGATTAAATCCTGTGAGCTTTCATCTCGTCCACCAAATAAAAAGAACCGGTTGCTTATTAAGCCCCGGGTCACAGTCAAAACATTTTCAGATCGATTGTCATGAACGTGGTACCCACGGCTGGCCAGCATGCGTTTCAGTGGACCGACCACGTTACGTCGTAGCGCACCAATGGTCTTCCCTGACATGCCGAACTGTTCACCTCGGAAGGTGTCCATCCCCCAGGCGATAAAGGAGAATGACATGCAGACCGTCTTGCCGGCCCGGACGGAACCATCACAGATGATTGCGTCTTTATCGTGGTGTGGGCTTTCAGGTGTCCACCATGTCAGCACTTTAAGCTGCTTATTCGAGAAAGGGGACCACTTGAACGCCGCTGGTTTGAGTTTAAGCTTCGCCATCGTCGCTCCACACCCCCGCTGCCATGCCTTTCAGCGCATCGATAAAACCATCATCCTCAAAGGCTTCCTTACCTCCACCACCTCGCAACATTTGCAGCTCATACTCCATGGTTTCGATGCGGATACGCTTTTCGTCGTCGGTCAATCGATTTTTGAGTTCAATGGCCCGAATCTTCTTATCCTGGATGCGGGTCAAGGCCTCTTCCAGCTTTACGATGTCGTCTATCTTGCGGAAAACCTTCTCCTCGATCTTCGATTCCATCATTTCATTTCGACTGTGCGGGATCTTCTTTGTAATGCCGGTCTTCTCATCATGGATCTCCGCGACTTCCTTGATGGCCTTCATCTCATAGAGCACACTGCGCTCGGTCTCGGATAACCCATCCATCAGGGATTTGATCCGGTGCATCATGCGGCGCTCACGGATCGTTAAAAGGTAAAGAGATTCATTCGCTTGGATGATCGGGTCAGTGTCCACCTGATCGATGAGCTGCTGCTCGGTCTCGGTTAACGCATCAAACCAAATGGTTTCATGCTCGCCTGTGGTGACTGCCTTCTTGTTGCCAAGCGGCCCACCGGCACCACCGCTGTTTCCCTTAGCATTTTTATTACCAGGGGGAGCACCGCCTCGATTACCGACTGCGTTTCTGTTCCCTTTGGGAGCACCGCGATGTGGAACGTTCCCTTTCATTTCAATTGGAACGCTCCCTTTAGATACAGGTGGAACGCTCCCTTTGAGCTCATCTTCCCAGTTGTCCATCGTCTTCCATTTTCGCACTTTACTATCTGGAATAGAAAGAGCAGCGGCGATGTCCTTCAGCTTCATCGTCCCGCTGCTCACCAACCACATTTTTTTTGCCTTGTCCCGCTCAGGACTGCGTTCCCTAGCCATCCTACATGTCACCACCTCCGATTCACTTGAAAAAATAACCAAATTATGGTACAATGTTTTTATTGTTCGTTTTACTCGATTCCCGACTTCCTTGATTGCCAAGGAAGAGTCAATGGTGGCGTCTTAGCCAAAAAGTATTGGGGGGGGATGTTTATGAGAAATATCAAAAGCATCAGATTTAAAGGATTTGATCTTAGACTTCCGTTCTTTACTACAAAATTTGAAATGGATCGTTCAAATGCTAAGACATCGGGTAAAGCGAATAATCAACGTCACTCATATGAGTGACGTTTTTTATATCTCATCCTTCTGCAGCTCGATATCTATCTCAATCAGCTTCTTCAGATCATCAACCGTTTTAATCTCAATCCGACCGTCCTGGAAGTCCTTGACCCACTTTGCTATGCCGGCTTTAACAATTTTACGATACTGTGCCTTGCTTTCCAGGATTCCGGCCATGACTTCGAGCTCATGCTGCAATAAAATTTCATCTTGTGTTCCCATTTACGTACCCCTCGACTTTCCGTTATGATGGAATGCGAGACAGCGGATGACTGTGAATGCCACGCGTGGCGCGCCGCTGTCTCAGCCGGGGGATACCCTGGTTGTATGAGGGGGACGTTAGCGCGTCCTCCTTTTATTTTGGGCAAAAGAAAAACCACCTAGTATAAAGAGGTGGTTAGAAAGCAATTGCAGCAGTTATCAAATTCCAAATAACTCTTTCAGCATCTGACTCAGCTTTTTAAAATAAGCTTGATAGTGATCTTCTTTTGTTGTATTTGTAACATCAACTGATGATGTCACTGTTTTTTGTAAAGGACCCGAAACACCCATCGCCAAATGGCGATTTGCCAATGTATAGGCGATATTTAAAACTAGATCCAATCTTGAAAACCATACACTTGTTCCATACTTAGGTCCATCAGGATACCCAGCGATTAAAGGTGCTAACGAAAAACTCCCTGTTTCAGTAAAGGCATTGCAGGTAATGCAGCCGCCATACATAACCATTTTGAGAAGATTTTATTATTTCTGTTCTCACTCAATAACTTTTGAGAAGCGGAAGCAAGAGTAAAACATCCTAATGAATGTGTAACAGCAAAACCAAGAGCAGTAGGTACTTCTTGTTTAATTCTCTTTAGGAAAGGAAAAATATAATCACCCGTCAATGAAGCGCGCCTTTCCAATTCTCTCCAAAACACACCGAGAACTAAAGGTTCCAAATCTCCTCCTGGTATCATTCCTAATAATAATTCGATAGCTGCTCGAATTATTGAATCACTTTCATCAGTTAACTCTGTATCGTAACTTACAAGATAAATATCATGATCTGCATATCGACTATCGCTAAATACATCAACATGATCTTCAAAGTCCCTATAAAAAGAATAGGCGTCGTCAAGCGAAGCATTATAACCCATTCCATGAACCAAAATGCTTGGATACTTATTCTTTGGGAAGACATGGCTTTCAATATCAATTTTTTTTGCTCCTACTGAGGACTTGGGATTAGGCAAATGATAAATAGCTGGTTCTGGAGATCTTCTAATATCATTCTTGACCATATGCCAAACTGTTTCGATTATTTCTTGCTCGACGTAGTTACTCCTTATTAACACCCTTAAAGCAGCGGTGTGATACTCGATTGTTCGTTCCATAACCCGAATCCTTATTTTATCTAAAGAAGCTAAGCACTGGCTAATATTACCTAAAGAATCAGTTATATCACCTATCGTATTCTTATAAAACTGATCCGCCATTTGCCCAGCGTCTCTTACAGCACCTTTAGCTTCGTTTGACCACTTCCCTAGTGATCCACCAATTTTCATTCATTAACCCTCCTTAATAAATTTCACTGTGGTTAATGTTTAACTGATGAAATTAAAATATTCATTCAAATGCCTTTGAATTAAAAATCTTACTTTATCTGTTTAACCATTGAACTATTAATTCCTTAGCAATCCTCTTCATCATCAATGGTGGTACACTCATGCCACATACATATTGCACATTAGCATCCATAAAATTATAGTCGGTCGGAAAAGTCTGCATACGAATAGCATCCATATCGCTGATGTGTCGCGGTTGATCCGTCCGTAAAAACACAGATGAACTGGCTAGAGTGTTTGCTACCTTCTGATCTTTAAGTAGGATCGTATTGAAGTTGCTCATTTTCCCTTCTTCTCGTTCAGTCACATCACCCATATTCAAATCTGGTGGACGTCGCTTGTGCCAGCGAGTATATGTCTTGCTGTCTGGATTTATCGGAGAACCGTTCCCACTACGAATATCTCCATATAATATAGGCGGCTCGTTGAATTCTAATTGGAGCAATGGAAAGTTTTGATCATCCCGAGAAGCGATAAAGAAAAGGCGTTCCCTTTTTTGAGGAACGCCCATAGTAGCCGAATTTAGTAGAAAGAGCTGCGGTCTATACCCGAGCTCTCGGAAGCGAGACAAGACCAGACTAACGAACCCACGAGCCTTACCAACCATCATTCCGCGAACGTTCTCAGCGACAATTACTCTAGGTCGAAGTTTCTCTGCAACGTCCAAAAAATCGAAGAAAAGGTCATCCAGTCGCTGCACTGCCTGTCCTTCGCGGAAAGCGTACTCTCCACCCCACTTGTCCTCTCTAACTCCTGCCATAGAAAACACGCTACAGGGTGGAGATCCGTCTAAGATATCTAGGTCAAACAACTCAGGTGGAAGCTCTGAATTAGGTAGCTCCTTGAAATCCTGAATGGGCATGAGAAAGGGATACTTCGGCTTATGATTCTGCCGATAGATCCGCATCATCTGTGGATCGATTTCTACATTACCCAGCACCGTGTATCCAGCCAGCCTATATCCCATCGTGGAGCCACCACCACAGGAGAAGCAAGAGAATACCGTTCTCCCATTCTTCGGCACGTTGGAAAGATCTGATAGTCGCCAATCCCATGCTGGACGACTCATGATGCGTCCTCTTTATCAAAGACGAATCCGCAACGAGGACATTTACAGTCAAAGCGTGACTCATCGAATTCACTCACATCTAACTCACGGTTTTGAAAGTATCCTAGCTGATCAGCAGCCGGCTCAGTGAAATCAGCAATTAACCTCTCGGCTTCTCCTACATCAAATCCGGACAGCGCCAGATCTGATCCGCTTTCCTGCAGTTCACTCAACAGTTGCGCCAAGGCTTCATCATCCCAACGTCCGGACACCTTATTTAGCGCCAGATTCAACAACCGCTCCCGCTCTGGGTCCAGATTGACTACACTGACGGCCAGCTCCGTGCAGCCCTGCTCATTTACCAGTACCTTATACCGCTGATGGCCACCGACCATATTGCCGGTATCTTCATTCCATACAATCGGGTCCACGTAGCCGAATTCATCCAGGCTGCGCTTCAGCTTATCATACTCCGGATCGCCTGGCTGAAGGTCGACTCTCGGATTATAGGTGGCTGCATTGAGTTGCTCAATCGGTATGATTCTAATGTCCATGCTAACACCTCACGAAATATATTAATAAAAAGAACTAACGTTCCAATTACTTAATCACCTAAATTCTAGTAAAATGTCACAGGGGGTGCTTCTATGGAACTAGATCCAATAGAAATAATGGAGATTTTAAAAGAAAAAGGGATTACACATTTGTATCACGCTAATACTGTTCAAACAGCATCTTCCTTTATCAAAGCAGGAGGGCTCTTTTCCAGAGGTGCAATGGAAGATGCTGAATACCTTCAAACTCCACAAAGCTCGGATGAATTAGATAAACAATTTAATGTATGGTACGACATATTCTTAGATAGCTCAGATTTACATAGCCTATTCAACAGGCAAAATCATTATGGACCTGTACTCTTCAAATTTGATGTTGAAATACTTTCTCAAGAAGGATTACCCCCTCTCTGGGTGACTACTACTAATCCAATTTATTGGGATGAAAACTCTAAAGAGGAAGAAAGATACTTCCAATCAACCCAAGAGGTTAACGAAGGTTATACAGATACCTCATATAGACAAATGATTACATTAAGAAATACTTCATCTCCTCTTTTGTTTGAACCCTACCTTGAAGAAATAATTCTTGACAACCCTGGTGTAAGAATAGGAGATGTGATTTTAAAAAAGAAGGCTTCTGAAGCTTTAGCTGAGGTTATCGCCGAAAATGATTACATTCTTAAAAACGTCAAGAAAAGAATGAGAAAATGCTCCAATTGTTGGTGTAAAGAAAATTATTTGAGACAACGTACAGCCAGTGAACTAAAACTGGCATTTTATCCATGAATTAATACTAACTCAACTATTATTTGTGTTGAGTTGGTTTTTTATCTTCGGGTATACGAAAATTCAGCAGAAGACGAAGAGAATCGGCACGCCCTACTCTTTTCCGTTCTTCACCACACAAACATATATCTCTGTATTCGGGGCCTGAAAACGGCTCACAGAAGGCCATATATAGGCATGAAAAAAGCACCCGAGGGTGCTCTTAAATTTTCCCATAAAAGACGTCGATTTTCGGAATGTTATTTTCAAATTGTTTTATTAACTCTGTATATTTTTTGAAAAATTGCACTACCTCTCCGATAGGGGTATCAGAAGCATTCAAATAAGCCTCTACATCTTCATCGCTAAGTACATCCTCACGCTCTTTTGTTAATTTGAATGGCGCTCCGATTCCGCTTATTTCTGCTTCGAACTCCATTTTAATCCATTCCCCGTCTTTAATCGCAATAGTTTGATCCAAGTCTCTATCTCCAGCTCCACCGTTAATTGCATGCGAAGAAAGAGTCCTACTCATAAATACCACTGCTTTTATTCCGGGATAATCTCCATAAATGGGTTTTTCGAGTACGTCATAATTCTCCAAAGTCAATTTTTTTATATCTCGTATTAATTTTAATGCGTACATTTGAATTCCTCCCTTCGACATCATATTTCGACGTTCAGGAACTTTTTCCCTTCTGACAAACCGGCCTGCCACAAAACTGTGCTGATTGCTCCCAACGCCCCCATATACACCCTTTGCACTTTTTCGGCTGCTTGGGTGGGTCTTTATGCTGAGTTCGATTCTTCTTCATAGCTACTACAGCTCCTTTCGGAAAAATAAAAAAAGTCGCTAGATTTCAGCGACTTCCCCATATCCCACTTAAATATGTAATTGCTCCTAATACGAAGATGACTAAGAATAACGGTATTATTGAAACAAGGATATTCTTTAACATACCTCTTTCCATTCGATTAACAATTATCGCAAGAATTACTCCTACAACAAGCAAAATGATAATCGTTACAATCAGCGGACCTGCTGTCTCCCATATGTTTACGCCTGATAATATATCCATCAAATCTCCCTCCTGACTCATTTCTTCGCCAAAAGGAATTAAATTCCTGCAATTAAAAAGACGGCGTCGGCTTCGCACCCGCAGCAAATGCGCTACGCTCTTTGCTTAAAATCTTTACGGACTTTGTTACAAAGGAGGACAAGACCATTTTACTGAGCTCATTAAACGAGAGTCAAAAGGACTAGAAACGATTTCTGACCATTCCTGGTGCACGGACTCTCGAATCCTTAAAATCTCTTACTCTTTCATATCCACCTGCCAATCAGTGGATTATACTGTTAAAAAGAATCTGAGGAGGAATCAAAAACATTGCGAGAAGTGATGAAGAAAGCATTGATCCGTATAGTTATTGTTGTTTCAATAGGATGGATCGGCGGGATAATAGTAGATCACTATTCTAAATAGGAAAAGCGAGAGGATGTACGCCCCGGTTAAGTGCCGTAAATACGGCCGTGCGTGTCACTCTCGCCTGATTTCTACAATCTCATAGTAGCACGGAAAAATCGTCAATTGGTGTTCAATTTAGAATCAAGTTACCTTCAGATCATGCTCAAATTTTATATTTATTCCCCCTCCAATAAGACCTCTCATGTTTCCAATTTCCACGATTTATCTGATTACCTTGTCCAAACACAATGAACCTCAATTCATATACTTATAGCAAACCAATAAAAGAGGGTGAAGCTCATGGCAAACACAACAGGTATTATTACGAATACAGGGACTACCCCAGCATCCAACGTGATCATTAACATCGACAATGACAACCTTAGTTTTTCATCTAACGTAGTCTATCACATTTACGTATGGAATACCTTTGTTGGTAAGGCTTTAGTCTACTCCAGCTCATTGAATATTAATGCTAACACCAACCAGACTCTCAGTTTTAATATCGCAGGCAATTCAGCTTATGAAGTCCAATTTCTCGTAACTGGAAATGCACCCGCAGACACGATTATTACGGTATTCGGAACGGATTCGTCAGGCAACGTCATCCCTCATCAAAGAGTGCTCAAATCCGAACTTACTTTCATAGCTCAGCTGAACCCATAAGTACCGAAAACTCTATTACGAAGGAAGTTTTTCATGGTTAATATTCAAGTTTCGCCGAGTACAAGCACTCAGTTCGAGCCCACAATCGCGGTTAATTAAAAGGGCGTTAAGTTAGTATATCCACATGCAATAAAGGATGCCGAGCAAATATGGGGCATCCTTTATTGCCTCTTATCAAAATTCAGCATTATCCTGTTCAAAAAAACCCATCAATTTCAGCGTATTGGCCATGCTTTCAGTTCCATCAAAAATCTTACGACGGATGGTGCTGTCGCTCAGGCTGCGCCTGAAAAAAAGTAGCGTCTCTTTGTATGAATACCCCTGAATGTACCTATAATCGATCGCCTTCTTCTCGTCGTCATCTTGGATGAGCGCCCAAGATCTCCGCAGTTGCTGGGTATAAAACTGATACTGCTGATATACCCACCGTTGCTTCTCGATCAGGATCGTGGCATTGGCTGTTTTATCCGCATGCAGATCGTCCTGGTCGATCTGACGAGCTGCTTCCCCGTCGATTGCTACTTGCTTGAGATCCTCTTCGTATTTTTCAAAATCCTGCATCAAAGCAATCATCTTTGTATATTTACCAAGCAGGAATTTTGTGCGCTGGATCTCCATTTCATTAGCCGTTGGAAAAAGCTCACCTTGTCCCCATGCCATCGCCATCCCCCTACTCCCCTTTATGCTATAATGTCAAGAGGATGGCTTAACTAAAGGACCCCCGCCCCGGCCAAGGATATGGGGGTCTTTGTATGTCTTAGTATTTTTCAAACTGCTTAAGCCTCTTCCGCAACTCCACATTCTCCAGCTGTAACCTCCAATTTTGCTCCCTTAAGTCTTCCTGTGACTGTTGCGAATCGCTAATTATCTGCCCAACCACTCGTAACGTCCGGACTTCATTATCTGTCTTCACTAAGTACCCTTTATCTACTAATTGCTTTACTAATGAATGCGCAGTAGAGCGCGACTTTATCTTCAGGAGAGCCGCCATCTCAGTAACTGAAGGTGCATAACCTCTTTGATTGATGAATCCCTTTATAAGTTCAAGTGTCTCTGTCTGACGATTCGTTAATGCTCTGATTGTCATAACTCCCTCCTTCTCCCTTATTTATTAACAACTTATCCCAGCAGGTATTACATAATGGTGGTTCAATAGGCAAGCCCCTGCATCCGCACTCCCGTCCATCGCAACAGTATTCAGGCTCATATTCGATGGGTTTTCCGCATTCCATACACTTATCTGCGCTGTATATCTGTCTTCTCCCCCTTCCCTTTTTCTCAGGGTCACCCGGACCTCGCCAAAAGCTCTCTACTTCAACCTAGGTTGCGTTTTGATATTTTTCTTTTCCGTTTTAACCACTCTTTTTTTCATATCCAAACATATTATTTTATATAACAAAAAGAAGGAGGAACAGAAATGCTTAGTGTTATCAACTTTAATAGTTCGCTGCTTACGAATTTGGACGACACTGGAATCTCTCTTACTACCGTACCGGGGTTATTACTCGAATTTGGTATATTCGTAGCAACACCAATAAACGTTCTAAACATTCTTTCGTGTATTGGTTCCGATCCACCCACTAATTCAGTTGTTGCAACTTTTGAAGTCTACCTTGATGGTGTGCTTACGGGACAAACGATGATTGAGGCCGTGAACGAATCCCAACAGATTACTTTTTCAACGATAGTGTCGAATGTAACTCCAGGCCACCATGTTATCCAAGTATTCGGTTACGCGGATACAGCTAATGAATTTATTGTAGGTGGTCCTATTAACGCTACTGCAACAGTGTATGGGTAATGGTTTGATCGGCCTCATTCATCTTAATGAGGCTGACTTTCATGTCCCTCCCAATTCCAGTCTTACTGCAGGTGCATTTCAATAAGTTCAGCACCTTTAACCATCCAAAATGCTCTCCTTCCGGTTAACGTTTGCTTCGCTTTCTTTCACCGATTTTCTTAATAATGTCAGCCAAAATAATACCGCTCCGGGTGAGCTCCGCATCCTTTTGGATAAGTCCTCTTTTATTCATGATGGCCAGCTGCCCGCGGGAAACCATGATCAAGTTATCCGGATCGAAGTTCCGCCTATCTCCATCCCCGAAAATGACTGCATGCCCCTTCGGAACCGAGCGGCCGCAGTGCTGCTCCCAAACGATTAGATGCTTCCCGCGCCACATATTCGGATCAGCAATCTTTATGTCTACATAATCATCCCCGTTAACCCTCTCAGAGCCTACAGGAACATAATTATGCGGCTTATGGCCCTTCTTGAATTGAGTATCCTCGCCGCCGGTCCATAACTTCTTCTTTCCCTTATTGGGTGGAACGTTACCTGCTTTGATCCTGGCATCGATTCCGCTCTTCAACCCGTTATTTTTGATGAAGGCTCTCATTTGCGAAGGCTGGATTTCCACGTCGAACTTCTCATTAAACATTGAAGTCAATTCCAGAACATATCGTCCATGAATGTTGGTGCTGATAAATTCCTTGTGCTCCAAACTGTATCGGAACATTGATTATCCCTCCAGCATCTTGGGGATAGCCGTATTAGCATTAATCCTGTCATCAGAAAGCTTTATTGCATCTAGCACAAGGGAACCATTTGCAATAATTTGAGAAGCTACATTTGTTACAGCCTTTGCTCTGCCGATCTCATCCGCCAATTTTTCTCCGGTTAATTCCTCGTCACTTAGCCGCTCTAATTGAGCAAACAAATGATTATTCAAATCCCCCAATGTATTCCGCATATTCATCCTCCCTTTTTTAATCTATTTAACTCCGTCGAATATTTATAGAAGACCTCTTTATCTCGCTCATCCAGTGCTTGATCGATCAGTGTCCGAAGCTCTGCAATTTGATGTTTCCGTACTGCCGTTTCCCAAACCACTTCGATATATTTATCAATTGCCAGTGCATAAACCGCAAAAATCAAGGTTGCACCTCCCTAAGTAAGAGAAAAGCAGCTTACGCTGCTCCTCCGCCATTCTTCATTTTCTTTGCTGCCAGCTTGCGATATGCCGTCCATCTGGTCGATAGTTGCCCACTGGTCATGCCATTTTCATTAGCAATTTCGCGCCATGTCTTATCTTCCTTGATGCGTTTCTCCAGAAGAACAGGGAACGGGATTGGCTGTCCATCATATTCGACTTCAGGAAAAATCGGGCGTTCAGCAAGGATAAAAGCGTCCAGTTCTTCCTTACTTGTCTCATCTGCAGCAGCTTCACCAAGATCAGAGCTTTCACCTTTCTCGACTTGTTCCCCTGATTCATTAGGATCACACTCGTTATCTTGGTCGTCTGTTCCAGTTCCTTCATTCAGCCAATCCGGTTCAAGGTCAGCACCATCTGTCTGTAGATCAGAACCGTCTTCATGCTGGCCATCATCTGATTGTGTACCAACAGCGTCTTCTCCCGTTTCCGATTCAACAATCTCAAAATCATCAGTCTTCTGTTCTCCTTCCGAAACACCCTCTTGCTGTTCAAAAAGGTTAGCTTGGTTCGGATCTTCTTCACCAAGCTTCTCTGTGCTCATCACGATACCGGAAGCATCAGTTGTGACACGACGGCCAGTGACTTCCCGGTATATATCTCCGTCCTCTTCATCGAAATCAAAAGCAGCCTGCGGATCTCCCATGAAGACATTGATCTTTTCCCCTTGATTGCTGCTGAGGAACAAGAAATTTTCTTGCATAACCTTCAGTGGCACAAGCAATTTAACTTCAACGTCGGCATCTCCAACTTTAATTCCTTTAGCAATAGTTGCACTGAATTTTGCATAATCCTTCATCATTCGAATCATTCCCCTTCGATTTTTATTGGAGTTGCTTGATCTTCACTTCAATGCGTGGTCGTGCGCTGTACCGTTTCCTTACGAATGCGTCCACAACCTGGCTATCGTCCTTCCAGATGATGCCCTTCAGCGCATCCTTAACACCCTTCAGATAGTTGTCCGCATCAGGCTTTGTCACTGGAAGAATATTACCACGCTCTGCAGCCGCTGCTTTTTTCTGACTAAAACTCTTAGGTGTAGAGCGGAAGGCAGTAACCGCAATTCCGAGAGGTCCTTCCAACAGCGCTGCTGGCGCATACTCACTGGCAGCCAAACGGACATAATCCTTATAATCTCTTGATTTGGCGGGATCATAGGCTCTCGGAAATCCACCGGCAGTGCTAAATTTAGGCCTGCCCTGGGCGACCGGTTCTCCGTAAACCGTAAACTGAATCATTGCGTTTCCCTCCTCGATGCTTAACCGGCATCATCGCTGTATCAAGCACATATACCATACCTGCCATTGCTCCCGTTTCATCCATAACCGCGAAGTAGTTTTGTTGCTGGAAGAACGGATCAATTGGCTTGCGCTTCTTTGCAACCATTAAGATCTACTCCCCTCATTCGGATACCAATCGCTAGCTCGAACTCAGCAATACCCTCATCCACTTCTGCTGGATCCATCTCAGAAAATTCAGCTAACAGATCCGCTCGTTGCTGGGTAACTCCTGTATCTAGATAATGACGACGCATCTGGTTATACACGTGCCAGTAATTCCTCCTACCCATCATTAGGCCCCCTTACTGATCGTCTTCGGTTTGCCAGATTTTCGATGAATCAACACAAGCTGTGTCGGCGTTTCCCGTTCCACCAACCAATTCTCCAGCACCAGACCCTTCGCTGCTGCAATCATGATTTTCTGTTTCTTCGTTGGCCGCTTCCCCTGCTTCATGCCGTTGCCTCCTTATGCAATCTGCTGTGTCTCTTTCTTGAAATTGAGTTTTACCATTCCTGTTGGACCGTTCCGCTGCTTGGCCAGATTAACCTCCATGATTCCCGGATCAGGTGTATCTTGGTTGTAGTACTCATCCCGATACAACATGATAATGTCATCAGCCACCGCGCTTATCGCTGCACTTCCAGACAAGTCGGAGATGAACGGCCTCTTGTTCTGCCGTGTATCCACTTCTTGTTTGACTTGGGATAATCCAACCATCACACAGTCACAATCCTTTGCTGCCTTACGAAGCTTCTGACAGACCCGGTGAAGACCAGATCCACTGTTGTCATTTGCCGCAGCTTCCTCAAGAACTTCCTGCAGGTAATCCACGATTACTAAATCCAGACCTTCCTGTCTCTTTAACCGACGCATCTCCGAACAGATATAATCTGCTGTCACGCCACGGCTGTCATCGATGTGAATCCGTCGAACCAAATCCATGTGTCGAGAAATCATCTCCAAGTGACCTGGGGTCAAATTACCTGAACGAATCGCCTGCATTGATATTCCTGATAAATTCGATAGAGCCCGGTTGTACTTCTGTCCTTTGGACATTTCGAGTGAAAAGCTCGCCACCTTAAACCCTCGTTTGGTCACTCTGAGCTCGATTTCATTAGCAAATGCCGATTTACCGATACTCGTCCTAGCACCTACTACGATCAGATTTGTGCGCTGGAAGCCAAGAGTCAGGCGATCAATAGCATCCCAACCTGTCATTATGCCAAGAGCACGACCTGGATCTTGAGTTTTAAGAACCAATTCCTCGTACCAATCGATGATGTCATCCATCCTGGTGTCCTGCTGAAGCGCCTTTGGTCGAATATCCAACGAACGCTGTTCAAACTCATCGAGAATGTTCTCGAAGCTTCCGGCGGAAAAATCAGAAAATTTGTCTTTATACTCTTCAACTAGCGCCATTGCTTTTCTGCGCGCATCCGCTTCGATTAGTTCACGAACATTGTTCTCAATTCGTCCAGCAGTTACAGCCGAATGGGTTAATTTTGTCAGATAATCAAATCCACCTACTCTTTCGAGGTGCTTCCCAAACATTGTTGCGAAAGTGGTAAAGGACAATTCCTTCCCCTGTCGGTGAAGCTCTTGAATCATCTTGATCAAATTACGATGCCAAGGCTGAGTGAATACAGAGGGTTGGATGGACATTGCAACTTCGGAAACAAGGGACGGATCAAGGAAAAAAGAACCTAAGATTTCAATTTCAAGCAGTTCCGTATTGAGCAAGTCGTTGTTCATCTGCCTTTCGTATCCGGTCCATGATCGGATCATTTTCAGGAATGGTTGTAATTGCAGGCGAATCACGTCCCCCACTAGTCACAGCCTCAGGTCCTCCACGTTTTCGGTAACCCTTTAAAATCCCCCCGACATAAGCAAGGGTCAAGACCTTATGCCTGCTGGCCTCCCTCATTGCCTTCAGCATCCACTCTCCGCCATAATCATCGAAGAGTACTCCAAATTCTTCAGTTTCAAAAGGAGTAACCTTACCATCTTCCGTGAAGTTTTTTTCATAGGCTTGGTACAGGTATCCGAAGGAATAATTAGGGCTGCTGTTGACGGTTTTTGGCTCTGTATCTATTTCAGATAAAATACGCTTATTACTACTGCTTCTTTTAATAATTGCTTTAATACTTTCTTTAGAGACGCTGAAAGCCTTGATATGACTGGGATAGTGGCGCCTCACGGTTCCCGAATTGGGAACCGGAAAGTTCCTTTTTTGGGAACCGCAAAGTTCCCTTTTTAGGAACTCGGTTCCCGAATGTGTAACTGAGTTCCCTTTTTGGGAACCAATTTTCGGTTCCTTATTTGGGAACTGAGTTCCCTTTTTAGGAACCATTTTTGTGAGATTTGGTGAATGATTTTCGATATTTAAGTTGATTAATTCTTTCATTTTTTTGAGATCAAAACTCTCTATAGGATCAACACTCCACTGGTCATAGTGCTTGTTAATTTGGAAAATATTCAAACTTTTCTCCCATAGAATCACCTTTTTTTCACACAAAGCTATGAGTTCAGCTCGAATATGATTTTTACGAATACCACATAATTCAAAATGCTTCAGCTGCGGTATAATCGCCGATGGCTTCCCGCATCCCCAGCTCAACGTTAAAATGAAATCAATGATGTCGCGCTGTCGCTGAGTGAACTTCCGCCGGATCAGCTCTCTATGAATTTCGTGGTTGATTCGTATATGGGCATCCGTGGGTTGGGGGTTCACGTTGGAATCCACCGGCACCGCCTCCTTATTTAATGGCCGGGTCTATCATCTTGAAGATAAATAATCGGATATTTCACCCGCTTCACCGTCCAGCCTGGACAAGCTCGAGTGAAGTATTCTCGAGTTTCCCGTTTAAACTCCTCTTGATCTACCTTCATCAGCTTCCAGATCCGCTCCCCCATCATGCTCTGCATCATAGGTTTATCGTTGATCATCGATCTGCCACCCTAACAAGAGCTCCGGTAGTCTCCTGAATCTCTCGTTTGAAGCGTTCGGCGTCACTGTTACCATCAGATAGATGCAGTAGCCAAATCTCCTCAACATTACGGGTATCATTGGCTTTCAAGAATTCTTTCACATTTTCCAATCCGAAGTGAGAACGAAGCAGTCGTTTCTTTTGAGCAGGATGCAATTGACCCGCAGCCACCCGCTTGTTAACGATATCTAAGGAATAATTGCACTCCACCATGATGTGAGTAAGTTCTTTGAAGCGATGCCGGCAATAGTAGGTATCAGTCAGGAAGACTAGTTTATCTCCCTCTGTATTGGCTAGCAGGAAGCCTAGCGGCTCTTCCACATCATGCTGAATATCAAACGGTAGAATTGTCCAAGTATCAATTGTGAACTGCTCCAACGCCTTTATGACCTTCAGACGATGTCCTGACAACCCTCTAGCAGTTGCCGTACCTGCGCTGGTGTAAATGTTTATACCTGCTCTCATAATGTCAGGAGCAGCCTTGCTATGATCTAGGTGCTCATGAGTAATAAGGCAACCTGCAATGTCAGACATTCTAAAATTAAGCGCCCGCTGTATCGACTTATAAGGAAAACCGGCTTCCAGCAGAAGCACGGTATGCCCGTCAGATATGCGATAGGCGTTACCGGCGCTGCTAGAGCCGAGACATTGGATGTCAATCATTAGAAATCCAGTTCTTGTTCCATCGAAGGAACATCACCAGAGAAATTTGCGCTGTCTTTAGATTCTTCCGGCTGACTATCTGGCTTATTGCCTGGTGGATCAGTAGGAGTGATATCGATAATCGATCCGTTCGCATTCGCCCGAATCTCCTCGTCAACCTCAGCCTCTGCAAAATCACTCTCCATCTGTTTTAAACGAAGATAATCATCATCGATCTTTTGGGAGTCGATAGTTATGTCGCCATAGGCGGCGCGGTAAATAGTCTTCCAGGCCATCTTGTCATACCAGCCTTCAACTGTTTCCGTGCCAACCTTTTTGTTATTTTCCCATTTGTCCTTTTCTCCGCCCCAGAATTCTGCAGAAGCATGATCAGGCTTTCTCTTTTCGATATCTTTTTTTGTCATGACGACAAGTTTGTTTTTTTCCGGGATCTTGGAAAAACTATGATAATAAAAGCCCCCAATGATATTTCCACGGTCAAAGGCATTGACGATCTCGAACTCATAGCCTTCATACTGGTTCTTTGAATCCTTCTTGATCGGTCTGAACTTATCGGTTGAGTAAACCAGTTCAACGGTCACATGATCCGGAACGTCTAGACCATATTTAGTAGCTTTCAGTTCAATGCCTCGGTACCCTTCGATAAAGGTGATATCGTATTTTCCGGAATGTTTGTTCTTATAAGGTATTGGGTTGATGTGGTTAGGCTGCGAAGGGTCAAATCCAACCCTTGCCATAGCCACCACATCACGAGCAAGCTTCTCCATGTTTACATGTTGCCAAGTTACCGGCACAGCATCACGAAACTTCTCAGACTTCTTCAACCGCTTTTCTTCAGTTGTCTTAAGAATGGCATCCAGAGCGACAAAGTAATTCTGAGCGAGACGTTTCTGAAAGTTGGTAAGGGCTACTTCTCCAACGCTGGAACCAAACTCAGAAATGACTTTGGTCATAAAGCGTTCTGATTGTGTCGGTTCTTTCTTTTCAATCTCTGCAGGTGTCATATGTTGCTTTGTTTGATCAGAGGTACTCATTAAATCGCCTCCTGTATAGCTGCCGTTTCTATGCGAAGCTTCTTATCCTTCTCGCTAACTACCAGCCGAATGACCTGGGCATCTGTATCAATCAACCTCGTCACTGCCTCGGCATTATCTACGAAGATCGGAGCCGAGAATCCGTAATGTTCACCTAGCGTATTGATGATGTCCAAACCGACATTGATACGAGCCGCATTGTTGAGCCCACCATCATAAGGAACACCTCTATAAAGCGTGTCGCAGACTTCCTTGATCCCGCCGTTGATTTGATCCTCAAATAGTCGAAACCGTGCGAGCTTGAATTTGCTGTTGATCTTGGTATCCAGCATGCTGACCTTGGTCTTAGTGAACTCCTCGCAGAGGAACAATTCATGCTGCAGGCGTTCGTACTCTGATGCAAGTTCCCGCTCTTGTTTCTCTAGCTCCATCACCCGCATTTGCGCCCGGCGGACACTATCGAATTTGACTAGATCGCGTTCCATTTCTTCGATCTCAGCACGTTGCCGGAGAATTTCGGAACGAGCTATTGCAGCAGCATCCTCACCTGAAGTTCTCAATACTTCAATCTGCTGTTTAACTTGAGTAGCTTCAGCCTGCTTGCTCGCATATTCCGGATCTGAGGCAGGATCTTTTACACCTGCTCGAAGGACGGTTAGCTGATCATCAGCGGATGTGACCTCAGCCTGCAAGGTTTTCAGGGTACTGGTTAAACCTTCAATTTCTTCCCGTAGCCGAATGATTTCCTCCTCGAATTTCTGAGCTTCTGCCACCGCTGCTTTACCGGAATTATTGATACGCTCCTTACGCTCTGCTAGCCGACGATTAAATTCAGCCTCTGCTTTGTCGTGGGCTGCCTTAATTTGGTCTTCTGGGAGTGACTGACCGCAGGCTGGGCAATTTGCATCATGACCTTCAGGATGTTCGAAGGTAAGACTCTTCAGCTCAGCAAATTCTGTTCTCAAGCGATCTGCTTCTTGCCGACGATCAGAAACTAAGCGCTCATTCTGCTTGATACGTTGCTCTTTGTCCTCTACTGTACGGCGGTACTTATCCAGCTCGTTATGCATCCGGTTCACTTCATCACGTTTGAGAGCCAACTTATCCAACACATTGGACTGCATCCGACTCTTGATATCGATAAGCTCGCCTTCAATTTCACGAAGCCGCTTCTCCTGAACTGCCACTTCCCCGCCAGAAAGGATGCGGGACAATTCTGCCTCGCTGGATTCAACCCGGCGGCGAAGCATTGCGATATCTTCCTTGAGGAGCTCTTCATCCAGCTCCGCAACATCCGGCATTTGGCGCTGCACTTCACTGATCCGCACCGGCAGTTCCTTGATCTCCTTGTTAATCACAGCGCATCGGGAAGAAATAACCTTTTTATGTGACTCAAGGTCGCGATCTCCCAGGATACCTGGTAATGAAGCAAGTTCCTTGTTACCGTGAATGACCTCGGCGTCCGTAAGATCACCGCATACCTCCAGTAACGTCTTTCGGCGCTCTTCTTTCTTTAGCTGTTCATTGAAGTAAGAAGGTGAAGTCAATAGTTTGAATAAATCCTCTTTGATGATGGAATCAACTTCAGTGGTGTACTCTCCTTTTTTCACAGGAACACCATCAATGAAGTAATTCGTTTCATGTCCTTCGAACGCATCCGTCGCGGAACCACGTTTCTTAGTCCACTTTTCAGTAAATACTCGGCGGAAAGTACGACGGCGGCCATCGATCAAGAAAACTCCCTCCACCTCGTGCTCCAACTTGTGCTGAAGAACCTTTCCCACTCCATCCAAACCTTTAATCTCGAAGTCAGCCTTGTTCTGGCTGTCCTTACCGAACAAGAGCCAGACAAAGCCGTCGAACATAGTGGTCTTCCCAGTAGCATTGTCACCATAGACATCAGCATCCCCGCCATTAGCGGCGAGGACAAGTTCTTTAATACCTTTGAAATTACGGAGCGTTAGGCGCTCCAAAACGATACGTTTCAAGCGATTCCCTCCTCGATGGCTGCAATGCATTCATCGTGCAGCAGTAATTGTTGATCAGGTGTTTCTGGATAGCGGATACCATCCAAATAAGTCCGGATTTTGTATTCCAGCTCAGCCAATTGCTCATTGCTAAAATGATGCTGAATGGATTCCCCGCCTTGCTGGATATTTAGAACCGGAGGATTAAAGTAGGTCTCCGCATCGATGATGAAGTCAACGATTCCCTCATGTAAGAGAAATGTATGCGTTCCACGCATGGATGAACTCCCCCTCTTGTGTAGTGCGCCCCCAGCATGATATAGTGGGGGCAAGAAAATTTGATTTTCAATGAACTGAGATAGCCCATGCCAGTGGGCTATTTTTCGTTGTCGTGTTCAGCAATTTCCTTGTAATCCACGATTACAGGAGCGTTCTCGACACTGGCTATCATGTGGCCATCTTCGTCCAGAACGACATACTCAGAATGAACATGGTCCTCATACTCAGAACCAACCTGTTTAATCTCAATTACTTCATGGCTATCAATCTCGGTTCCAACTTCAAATACTCGTGTAGGATTACTAACCACTGTTAACTTTTGAATGATTTGCATAAGCTGCCTCCTTTCTATGTATTTGCAAGGTGAGCGAGGGAGTAACTGCACCAATAAAGACGGCCTTTTCAGCTCCCTTGACCTATGTGATCCGCCACCACCTTGGATGCGTCAGCCGCATCTTGGAATCCCGGACGGAGGAAAGGTTATTTCTAAGGTCCGACATCCCAAGACAGGGGCCGAAGCCCGTGCCCGTCCTTCTTAAATCTTTGCTGCTGCTGCCATTTTTTGAATAACTGAACGGCTGTACAGTTTCCCTTCAAACGGTACCAAATCTTCCTGGCTACCAGTGATCGCACAGCCAGGCGCATACTTGCGGAAGATGATCTTGTCGTCGTCAACGAAGATCTCTACAGGGTCTTTGATCTCCAAATTCATAGTGCGACGTAATTCAATAGGGATAACGATCCGTCCAAGCTCGTCCAATTTACGTACAATTCCAGTTGATTTCATATTATTAGCCTCCGTAAGATTATTTTTTAGAGTTTATTAATGCATTTGAATCTCAAAGGGTAACCTTGTGCTTTTCACGCTTCGGGTTTAGAATGGACATCAAGAGATTCTCTAACCGAGATTTCAAACCAAGTGACTGCCCTGCCAGGCGGTCATTTTTCATTTCTACTTCAGCGATGCGGATCATATTATTCAGATAGTCTTCAACATCCTCAATCCTTCCTGGTAGAATCACATCCGGATTCTTCCGGATCATCTGCAGGTTATGAGCTGCATGCTTACCCGCTTTTCTTGCCTCAGCAACCAATTGTTCTCTTTCCAAAGCGCTCCCTCATTTCAAATATTTTTTAACTTTTAGCTCAGCTCGATGCTCCTTCCAAGTTCCCAACCAACTAAAGGAATACTCTTTACATAGCACTGCAGCCAGATGAGTCAGGGCCGTGATAGCTTCCACCGTTTCCATAAGCAGTCGTTTTATTTGATGTCGCTCTTCATCCGTTATTTGTTCATTAGTTTTGCTGATTGGTGCTTGTCCCGATGCCACAAGTACTTCCCTCATCTCCTCGACGGTTTTTATTAGGACGCTTGCTCTATGCAGATCCACATTATCCAGCCAAGGTGAGAAGGCTCCCCCAGAAACATCTGCTACTGCTGCCAAGAAAAGCTGTCCATCATCGTAGTGCTCAACCGCTGCCTTCATGACTGGCCTAGAAGCTTTACGTGTTCCTTTAACGATTTTCCCGATTTGAGAAGCATCGACATTAGCTACTTTTCCAGCAATATGCCGGTTATCACCGGTACGTTTCAAGACGTCTTGTAGTGCGGCTCCAAATTGTCCGATTGCCAACTAGATTTCAACTCCTTTGTCCGTTTTATGGGATGCTATCGGACAGAGGCCTGATGTATGATGTTGTTAAGCGATTCCCCTTACCGCAATCCCTGCCCGCCGCTGCCGATAAAGCTCGGCGGGTTTTCTTTATCCGATTGCATGTCTGCGTTTAGCTTTGAAATCTTCACCAGCGTTATTATCGATCCACTCGGTGTGTTCATCGATCCACCGAAGTAATAAAGCTGACGGTATCCGTGGATTACCAAACTCACGATTCACTGGAAAGTCTGGACGTTTCATAACCTCAGTGGCTGTTGGTCTGCTAATGTCCAGAAGTTCCATGAACTGCTTAATGCTAAGCACTGGTGGTAGTGAAGTCGGGACTTGTACTGCGTAAACTTCAATTGCTCGAGATACAACTTTTTCAAGCAACCGTTCTAAGTCATCGCTGTCCATCACAACTATGGACATTAAGATCACCTCCTTGATTCAAATATGTTCCTTTAAGGAACTTTCGTCTTCAAAAAAATTTTCCCATGGAAATTTAAGAACACTAGCAATAGCTTTTGCAGCGGGAACAGCAGGAGTTTTAGTACCGACTTCAATATTTGTATAGTAACTCCGCGATATACCTGCTTCATCAGCTACCTGCTCATGAGTTTTACCTAATGTCTCACGAAGTTCTTTCAACCAACTCCTCATCCAGCATCACCTCCATTGTTCCTTTAAGTAACTTTATAGCTTGATTATATGTTACTTTAAGAAACATGTCAAACATAAAAGTTTCTTTTAAGAACATTTATATCAAGTTTCTTTTAGGAACATTATAATAGTCTTATCTTGTATAGTTGGGGTTGTGTACATGGAAATAGTAGGGAAACGAATAAAAGGTGAACGAGAGGCCTTAAAGAAACAGGATCAAAAATGGACTCAAGAATTTGTTGCAGATCTTATTGGTGTTGCTAGGGTAACCTACACTGCTTATGAAAATGGAACAAAATTACCACCAGTAGATACATTGAATAAAATAGCTGACACATTTGATTGTGACACTGATTTCTTAAGTGGAAGATCAAATATACGCAAGAAGCCTGAGAGCAACCTTACTTTCTACGGTGGGCCAAATGACTGGACAGAAGAGGAATTTAAAGCGGCTGATGATTTTATAAAGGAAATCAGAGAGGCACGACAAAGAGCTTTAGATAAAGCAAATAAAGAGCAGAAATAAAGAGGTTTTCCACATAGCCAGCAATGGCTTTTCTTTTACATACAAAATAGAACATATGTACGCTAATTGGAGGATTTAACATGAACTTATCCAAATACTTCAAAACCCCGTTGGAACAAACTATTGAAAATCACTACCTCTCCAGGGCTATATTGGTGCCAAACGATTTGACTATAGAACGAATTTCTGAAGCCTTTAATGTGGAGGTGCATTTCAAAAGCGTTAAATCGTTTTCTGATAATGAATTATGTGTAATTGTTATCAACCAACAGGATGAACGTGATGTACAGCATAAAACATTTTTCCACGAGCTTGGACACGTGCTCCGCCATGTTGGGGATCAGCGTCAGATTTCGGAGCTTTTCCAGCAAATGCAAGAAGCTGATGCCGAACGATTCAGTCTTTACGCAGCCATCCCCTTTTTCATGCTTGAAAAATTACAGCTCCCTGCTTTCGAAGAAGAAGCGGCAGGTATAGTTGCAACCGTATTTCAGGTTCCTCCAGAATTCGCACTGTTGCGTCTGAAACAGATTCGCGAGCGTATTGCTAGCGCTGAATTCATGACGGCTTTTACATATACTGCTGTGTCCAAGGAAAACACTTTACCATACACGACAACTCCTGAGCCAATCATACGAGGTGTTTACGGGCTTGACGATTTATCTAGACCCCACACGCTTATCATTGAACAACGTGGAGGTTTTAAGTGGGATCAGCCACTCTACATCGAGGTTAATGGAACCTTTAAAAGCGTGGATGTCCATCCAAACTCTAATCGGAATAGCGCTGTTGTTCGTTCAAGTGATCTATTAATCCCTCCGAGCCGTTCTGGATACGTAATGATCGACATGGAGCGAATTGCTTCTCGACATGGACAAAACGCAAACAAATTGTTTCTAACCATAGAAGCTTTAGAAGATGCTATTAATTTTTAATTTAGGAGGACCTACTCATGGCCAGTGTATTTAAAGTACCTGCAAAGAACAAACAAGGCTACAAGTGGAAGTGTGTCATGGAGGGTCCTCCTGATCCGGTCACAGGCAAGCGCCAACAGGTACCGAGGGTACGTGATACACAGAAGGAAGCCATCGCCGCAGCTCAGGCAGTTGTGGATCGTATGAAGGGTGGAACCGATACAAAGCGAGCCAAAAAAATGAAATTCAATGAGGCTGCTCAAGAATGGCTACAAGATTATATTATTACTAGCGGAGTTAAAGGAAAAACTGTGGAAGCTCATGTGTCCGACATTAATTTACTGAACAAATATTATGGTGGCGCTAATATCGATAAAATAACACATAACCAACATCAAAAAATGCTCAACAATTTGTTTTCAGAAGGATATGAGATAAACTCCATCTATCGTTATCACTCAACAGCAAATTTAATATTCAAATGGATCATCAAAGAAAATTTACGCATTGATAACCCTTGTCAAAACATAAAAATGCCTAAAAAACAACGGACAGTTTTAGAAGCTAAAAACAATGCACTGGAAGAAAAATTTCTGGAAAGAAGTGAAATTGAAGAATTTCTGGAAGTACTACAAAATCACGGTTTAGGTGATGATCTAGAGACGTTTTATTTTTTGCTGTTTAGCGGAGTGCGACCAGGAGAATTTTGTGCTTTAGAGTGGCCTGATTTCAACTTCGAAACTCATGACGTTCATATTTATAAAACACTTCACTTTCCACAGGGTGGAAGTGGCGCGTACCAATTAACACCTCCAAAGACTACCGGATCCGTCCGCACCTTTGATGTGGATGATTTCATCGTTGAGATGTTTAAGCGGTTAAAGGTAAAACAGTACGCTCGACATAAAAGATACAAGGAGCTCCACGATGATTTTGTAGAGACTCAGTTTATTTTGACCAATAACAACGGAACACCATTTACAAACTGGAAGTTAGTTAATCGTATGGCTCGTCTAATGAAATTAACAAGCATCAAGAAGCACGCAACTCCTCATATATTTCGACACACGCACATCACGATGCTAATCGAAGCAAGTATAGCCTCTGGCTCTCAGATTGATCTCAAAACGATTATGAAGCGTGTAGGTCACGATGATGCAAAAACCACACTCAAGATTTATACCCATGTGACAGAACGAATGATGCAGAGCAGTAGTGACAAACTAAAAATCCACTTCCAAAACATATTAACTCCCAAGGATCTGCCGGAAATGTGATTTTTCTGTGATTTCAAGATAAAAAAAAGACTCAAAATCCCTTGTAAACACTGATATATCAAGGTTTTTTGAGTCTTATACAATTTATTATATTAATATATTGGGGCAAACCGCAAGCATGCGTGTCCTTTCGAAAAAAAATGGGTCTTTATTCCCCTTATTATTCCAAAGTATCAGTATATATAAAGAAAACCCCCTCACCGTTAAGTGTTGGGGTTCATCCAGAAATATAAGGACTTGATTAGCGACAGTTTCTTGTTGTTGGAGGATTGCCGATCACTCCAGGGTACTGGTAAGTAAGGGGCTCATCAAATGTAGCATAATCAAAATAAATCATAAGTAATACAGTACGTTGACCAGTTACTGGGTCACTAATAATAATGTGGTCACGACCCGCAGCTTCCAGCACACCCTTGTAAACTTTGGCATTCCACTCTTTGTTATTTTCGTAAGTAAAATAAAATGTACCTACTTTGCCTAAATTCAGTCTGAAAATATTTTCGATATACGATTGTTCAAACTGTTGAGGTGGGTTTTGAACTACAACCCCTCCTGGTGTCATTGGACTTCCACTGCTAACTTGTGGCGGCATGCTACCCATGCCTTGCATCCCTTGCATTCCTGTAGACATTGGCATTTGCATACCTGAAGAAGAAACACTACCAATAGTATAAGTGACGGGACGGTATGGTTGAACGATCATTTAATGAAACCTCCTAAATGTTTATCGGAGCAGTTGCTCCCTTTGGACACAAAAGAACCTTTGCACTAGCTTACTGAGAGAATTACTCATAATAATGAGTAATTCTCTTTAACACAGTTACCCTGTTAATTACCAATAAATACAGACGGACAATCTTCTCCAGTCGGAGTAAAGAAGCAATGAGCTTTAAAGCGGCCTGTGTTTTGTTGGTTATACCAGGTTGGAGGGCAATCTCCTACAGGACGGAAGAACCATAAAGCATTGGTCGCTGGCCATGTTCTTTCACCTGCAATTGCACGTTTAGCAAGACGAATGTCTGCTTCTCTTGCTCGTTGATAGAAGTAGCTTTTCTGCGGGGCTTCGAATCCTCCTGGACTTTGATAGACCATGTCATTCACATTACGAATGTTCAAAAAATCAAGGCAATTGCCAAGAATCCGGTTGACACCAACATTGCCGACCATAAGCATACCGAGATCTCCATCTTCCTCAGCTTCCGCTCTCATCAACCGCGCTAGCACCTTCACATCTTCCGAGTTCGTTTTGATGACGGCCACGCTGTCTCCTCCTTGGGGTTGCTTCGTAAACAACCTCGTTCTTAACTGCATGGTGTATTGTATGTGCATTAGCCCAAGAGGTGACAGTTCCAACCTAATTTTAAAGCCATTTGCTTTCCGTTAGGTTCTTAATAGTCCGCAAATAAAAACCATTCTCTCTGCTCCGTTGAATGGAACAGAAGAATGGTTTAAGAATGAATGTATAGCTAATGACTACTCCGCTGTGGAGTATTGTGGTTGTCGCTCAAATCCGTGATATCTGGTTCCTTGATAGGTAAGCATGCCTTTATCGCCTTCTGCACTCATTCCATATTCATGGCCATCTACTTTAAATTCAATTCGACTGCCCCCATTCAATTCGTACGTTAAGTAGTAGGTTGTACTCGTACGACTTGAACCATTATCTTCTTGAACCTGCTGCTGTCTTATTTCACTCCGCTTGCTGACGATACGGGCAGGGATGGTTAGCATGGGTGAGCTATTGTTCCGGCTCCATTGAAGCAAACCCCTGCCTGCTGATACTGCAAGAATACCAACCATTACAATGAGAAATATTGGCATCACTGTTCCAGAGAAATCAAACATCCATGAAAGATCCGGGCCCATTCCCATGACATTTTCCCCCTTCATACCCATTAATTCAACCCTTAACTTAACTTCAGGCACTTCTTCTGTACATGTATATGCCTCTTCTAGTCCAGAAAGCATTAAATTAGTGAGACTTCATGCAAAAAGACCACTTCGTTTTCTTAGAAATCAAGAAATCGAGTGGTCTTTAATCATAATTTTGAGTGATCAGATTAAGCATGAACGAGGTCTAGCAATTGCTTCGTTTCGTCAGTCTCAACATCTAACATACCATTGTCTGCCCAGCATGCTCTGCATTGTTCTTCCGTTTCACACAGGTGAGCGTCATCACAGTTGTAGCAAAGTTGCAGCAGGTTTCTTGTCATATAATCTGTTTCAAAAGTTTTCATTGTAATCTCTCCTATTCGAAAGTTAAGTTTGTGAAAATTTGAACTTGTTCTATGTGTTAAATATATCACACGATCATTTAAATGTCATGTGATTTTTTTCACATCTATAAAGAAAATTTTAATTAAGTTTTTTCCTTATATTCAATCAATCAAAAACATAATGATTTAGAAGTTCATTCTTATTCAAAAAAAGCTGTTTCAAAAGTATTATCCTCTACTTTTGAAACAGCTTCACTTCACTTTACATCACACGCCAACTAATCCCACCATTTGTAGTTTGCAAGAGGAGCGAGCGTTTTTGTTCTTTTTTCTCAAGTAAAAGCCATCCCACCTCTGTGGAAATAAACTGCATCTTAATCGTCTCAGGATATTCCTCAAGCTTAGACTGCAGAACACTGCTCTCCTTTAGAGGGAGCCAAGTTTTCCCTTGGTTAGCGGTATGGTAAAGAGTATCACCAATAATGGCCCAACCAACTTGCGAATTCAGAAACGTCGGAGCGCTCTGATGATTCCCTCCGGTTGGACTCTTTAATTCAAACGGTGTGAATTTCCAGTTATCTCCACCATTAGCGGTAAAGTAACCGTGGTAAGTAATCGTCTTATCTTTATCATTTTGGCAGCCCACAGACATCCAACCATTAGTCTTACTAGCATCGAAGAACTCTGGTTTGCCAGTAATGACTCTGTCACAGCTTTCCAGTTGTTCATTTACCAGAAAAGACTGTCCTGGATTCCAACTCTGACCACCGTCCTTAGTTATAAAGATCTTAGGAAGGGCACCGGTCTGCAAAGTCACAAATCCTTCTACACGACTCTTGAAGATCATTCCAGTACTTACACCTGTGAACGGGATCGAATGATTGGGAAGGTTCGGATTATACTGTTCATTCTGCATCACTTCTTCCCATGTGGCCCCACCGTCTGACGTTGAATAAATCGCCTTGCTTTCCTTATTAGGAGTAGCGTTCGCAGAGGTCATTAACCATCCCTGTGTTGGTGAATTGAAATAAACGGAAGATACATTATTATCATCACCTAATGAAGAGATTTTCCAGCTTTTCCCTCCATCAGTGGTTCGTAGCACTATATTCTCTGTCGTACCAAAAGCACTTCTTATAATCCAACCATGGTTAGAGTCAGTAAAAAAGATGCCTTTTCCATAGACAGGTGTGGACAGGAACTGCACATTGGGTGCAGGAGAAATATTAGCCCAGGTCGCCCCGTTATTATGGGTAACGTACAAACGAAGTTCATTTTTTGTTACACCCCATACCATGCCCTCTGTCTCACTAAGCAGATGAAAACCCGTAATTCGAGTTTGAACCTGATATTTCGGGCCACTCTCTTTGTTAGTATTGTTATTTGGTGGTGTAATCAGAGTAATCGTCTGTCCTTCTTCCGGTGCTTCTGTAGGCTGTGGCTGTGGAGAAGGCTCCGGTGGTGGTGAAGAACATGCTGAGACTATCCACGCTAAAAAAAATAGCATCATAAACATTCTTAGAGTTTTCAATCCAGCGGTTCTAGATGTCAATGCCCTCTCTCCTCTCAATTGGAATCTTATTTATGATTTAACTTACTATTACGATAGCCGTATAGAAAATAGATCAGAAGTCCAAGACTCGTCCAAATCAGAAACCCAATCCATGTCTCACTTCCTAGATTATACATCAAATATCCGCATGTTGCCGCACTTAGCAATGGAATGAAGGGTACCCAGGGTACTCTGAACCCTCTTTTCATATTGGGATGAATAACCCGCAGGGCAATTACCCCCAAAGAAACGACAAAGAAGGCAAACAGTGTTCCAATGCTTGTTAAGTTAGCCAATCGATCCAAAGGAATAAAGCCCGTTAATACAGCTATAATGATCCCAACCATCCACGTACTACGAATAGGTGTCTGTGTTTTAGCATTGATCTTAGACAATCCTCGTGGTAAAAGACCATCACGTGAGATTGCGAATAACAGTCGGGTTTGACCGAACAGCATTACGAGCAGTACGGTGGTCATTCCCGCAATAGCTCCAACAGAGATTAGACCCGCTATCATATCTTGATTTACAACACGAAGCGCATAAGATACGGGATCACTAACATTGAGATCCGTATAAGGTATAATACCTGTTAATACAAGTGAAACTAGGATATACAATACAGAACATATAGCAAGAGATGAAATAATCCCTATAGGCAAATCGCGCTGTGGCTGTTTTACTTCTTCTGCAGCAGTCGATAACGCATCAAAACCTATGTAGGCAAAGAAGACAGTTGCCGCACCGTTTACAACACCTTGATAGCCAAAGGGTAGAAATGGAGTCCAGTTCTCTGGTTTAACATAGAAAAATCCAGTTACGATAAACAAAAGCACTACAGCTATTTTGATAACGACCATAATCGCATTAAAACGAGCAGTCTCTTTAGTTCCCCGTGTTAGTAAATAGGAAATTAGTAAAATGATTATTACTGCTGGTAAATTAATAATGGTACCTGCTTCCGCATTATACGCCCCGGATAGTGCTGTAGGAATATGGATACCAAAGCCCTCTAAAAGTCCCTGCAAATAGCCTGACCATCCACTGCTTACTGCAGCTGCTGCAACGCCATACTCTAACACAAGATCCCAGCCCAAAATCCAAGCAAGTAATTCTCCAAAAGCTACATAACTATAAGCATAGGCACTTCCGGAGACCGGGATGGTCGATGCAAACTCTGAATAACAAAGGGCTGACAGCACGCAGGCAAACGCGGCTAACAGGAATGAAATGACAAGGCCAGGACCAGCGTGTTCTGCTGCCGCTACTCCTGTCATTACAAAAATACCAGTACCAATAATCGCTCCTACACCTAACATGGTTAGATCCAGCGCACCAAGTGTTTTGTTCAACTTGGTTGCACCCGAGTTTGAAGGTGCGATTAGCGGTTTTTTGCGAAATAAATCCATTCTTACATTCTCTCCTGTCTAGTCTTGTTGTCAAATTGATTAGAGAATTTCTATTAAGTATGCCCAAAATGGGGTAATGCATTAAATAAGACCTGCTTGAAAACAATATCGTTAGCGATTATGATGGACAAGATTAAAAGCTAAAAATTTTAATTACTGAGGAGATGGAATCATGGCCCCCCCGAAACCCAATCGTGTCGTAGTCATTGGTACTGGAGCAGTTGGTACAACAACAGCCTATACATTACTGCTACGGAGACGTATGCCTGAGCTCGTACTTATTGACGTTAATCAAAAGAAAGCCCTTGGAGAAGCATTGGATATGAATCACGGCATGCCCTTTGTTGGTGGTGTGAAGCTATGGGCTGGTACATATGAAGATTGCCGGGAGGCGGATATCATCATTGTAACTGCCGGTGCATCACAAAAACCGGGTGAAACCCGGATAGATCTTCTCCGCAAAAACATTTCAATTTTCAAAGATATCGTTCAAAAAATCACCAAATATAATCAACATGCGATACTACTTATTGCTACTAATCCTGTAGATATTTTGTCATATGCCACTTTGAAAATAAGCGGTTTTGATCGCAGAAGAGTCATCGGTTCCGGAACGGTGCTGGATAGTGCACGTTTTCGCTACCTGATTGGACGCCACAAAGAAATTGATCCACGCAGTATTCATGGTCAGATTATCGGGGAACATGGAGACTCGGAACTTCCTGTTTGGAGTCTAGCGAATGTTGCCGGGATTGATCTCGGTTTTGACGAAGCAGAACAAGATGAAATATTCCAAGATACTAAGAATGCCGCTTATGAAATTATTGATGCCAAAGGCTCAACCTCTTACGCAATAGCATTAGCACTAGATCGTATTGTGGTATCCATTCTTCATAATGAAGGCTCTGTATTGAACGTATCTACTTTATTGAATAATTATAACGGAGTTTCGGATGTCTACCTTGGCGCCCCTTGCGTCGTAGATCGGTCCGGTGTACGAGAAGTACTAGATCTTCCATTAAATGAGACAGAACGAGCTCTATTCCAGAAATCTGCCGAGAAGCTTAAAGCTGAGATAGCTAAGCTAGAACTATAAGCAAATGAATACATGGGGCTCTCCCTGTTGTCATGATACATGGCCGGGGATAGCCCCTTTTTCATGAAAGATTTGCACTTAGAATTCTATCAAATCTGGACTTGCAATTTCGACATGGCTTCTTCCTTCTCACGGCTCGTGATATGCGTGTAAACCGTTGTTGTCTGAATGGAAGAGTGCCCCAGCAGCTCCTGAACCGTCCTCAGATCCGCACCTTTTCGTAGCAGCATGGTAGCGAAGGAATGTCGTAGCTTATGGCTGGAATAGGGTCGACGTTGTGCAGCAGGCACATCCCTTTGGAAACGATCGAAGGTGTCCGCAGCGATTTGCTGAATGCCACGTATGGACAGCCTGCGTCCTTTCTGTGAAATGAACATAGCTTCCTCTTTACTGCGCCAAGGATTTAATCGTTCTTCAATCGCCAGATCGAGAAAAGGTACCACATCCTCTGGAATCGGTACATTACGCCATTTACGACCCTTACCGAACACTCGAAGGGAATGTCTTTCTACATTATAATCACTTAAATTAAGCGTGTGGACTTCCCCCACCCGAAGCCCCATATAGGACATGAGTAAAAAGACTGCTAAATTACGACCTTTGTATTTCCCATCTATAGAAGACAAAAATCGCCCCAGATCACCTTCATCTAAGTAGACCGGTTCGCGATTGATCTCAGTTTTAGATTTCTTAATCCCAGCTGCAGGATTGGTAAGAAGCAATTCCAGCTCAATTAATGCCTTAAAAAAACAGTTAATTGAGGCATGCTTCCGGTTACGGGTAGCATCACTTACTCCACGTTCACGCACTGACGTAAGAAAAGAAATAACATGTAGCTTCTTTACGGACTCTAGCTTTTTACCATTCAGACTTTCTAAAAACTGTTTTACATCCACTAAATAGGATTTCTGCGTATAGGGAGTGTAACCGGCATCCTTCATCCAGATTAAAAAAGCCTCAAGCCCCTCTTCGTAGTCTTCACTCCACTCATTCATGGCTTCGAGCCTCCCTTGATTTCGACAATCTATTGTACCATAGAATAGCTACAAGAATTAAACTTAGCTGCTCCATTTTTCAGCATGCTTTTGCACAGCTTTTAAAAACTCTGTTAGAACAGGAGATTTCCATTTCTTATGATGATAGGCAATTTGAGTAGCCACACGCTGCGATTCATCATTCCAACTCAGCCTAGCTAACTTCCCTTCCGCTAATTCGTTGCTCACTGTAATCATTGGAATAAAAGCAATGCCTAGACCCGCCATAACACATTGCTTGATCGCCTCAATACTCCAAAACTCTAACGTAGGGTCCGGAAATACCCCGTGTCTGTTTAAATGATGTTCAAATAAAGTACGGTAGCTACAACCAGTTTCCGTATGCAATATCGTTTCTCCCTTAAGATGAACCGGTTCTACCACTGGAAGACTCAATAAGGGATGATCCGGCGGAGCGATCAGGGTCATTTGTTCATGCACCAGTGTTTCTATATTCAGATCTTTATCTTCCGTCTCTGGTTGCAGTAGGAAGGCCAAATCCAACTCACCGGATCGAACTAAATCCGTTAGCTCCCAGCAGGCCCCAGGCTTCAGAAGAATTTGGACCTTTGGATATTTCACGCGAAACTCCTTGATAATGCCTGGTAAACGAAAAGCAGCCAGGGATTCAGGTGCGCCAATTCGTAAAGACCCTGTTAGCTCACTCTCGGAGCGAAGAGCATCTTGCGCTAGAGAGTGCATTCTGGAGATCTCTTGAGCGAATGGGAGCAGACGGCGGCCTGCATCGGTTAGGATGATTTTTTTACTGATCCGATCAAATAAAGGCTGACCTATTTCAGTCTCTAACGCTTGGATCTGTGCGGTAATACTGGATTGTGCATAATCAAGCTTCTGTGCAGCGCGTGTGAAGCTACCCGTCTCCACTACGACTATAAAGGTAAAAAGATGACGTGATTCCATACGTGCCCCCTGAATAATAGTTACCCATCGGAATTTCGAATGGATACTATTCAAAAAATCTGTTTTTCCAATGGATCTATTATCTGCTACTCTATAACAAAAGACAATGAAAGCAGGATTAAAAATCATGAAAGATTCAAGTTCAACCACTTTACGAAGAAACATCGGCATGCCGCAAGCCATAGCTCTTTATATCGGCGCTGTATTGGGCTCGGGAGTCTTAATCGTTCCCGGACTGGCTGCAGAAATGGCAGGTCCCGCTTCATTGCTGGCATGGGGATTTATGACGCTGTTGATTTTGCCAATGGCCTTATCGATGGGCCTGCTCTCTGCCAAATTTCCTAACGCAGGAGGCGTGTCCCACTTCGTCACCCTTGCTTTCGGACCTAAAGCCGGATCTTTAGTGGGCTGGTTCTTCCTAATGTCCGTTCCGATTGGTGCGCCTGTCGCTGCGCTGACCGGAGCTGGTTATATGACAGCCGCAATGGGCTGGGATGAACCTGCGAGAATTACTATCGCTGCGGTGATGTTGGCCATTGGGCTATTTACAAACTGGATTGGTATGCAAGTGGCGGGAAAGGTACAAATTGCTGTAGTGATTGCGATTGTAGCTGTTCTCGTCTTCTCGTTTGCTACTGCGCTTCCTCGAATGGAGGTTGAACACTTCACTCCCTTTGCCCCACACGGATGGATGAGCATTGGACAGGCTGCAGCAATCCTATTTTGGTGTTTTATTGGTTGGGAAGCTGTCTCACATCTCTCTGAGGAGTTCAAAGATCCACAACGTGCTGCAGTTAAAGGTGTGACCATCGCTGCTATTATTGTAGGTGTTCTATATTTCTTATCCGCTTTAGCAACGGTTGGCACACAAAGCTACCTTAAAGGTGGATCGAGCACTTCACTTGTCTGGATCATCAGCCAGCCCCTTGGACGCTGGGGTGGATTTATCGCAGGACTTACAGGTCTCTTCATCTGTACCGCCACCATTATCGCTTATGCCGGTGCTGCCTCGCGTGTGGCTTATGCGTTATCACGTCAGGGCTATGCACCGCAATGGATGGGAAGACTATCCAAACCATATCATACCCCTATCGGTGGGATAGCTTTCCTGCTCCTTTGTTTTGTAACGGTCATGTCACTGTACAGCAGCGGATTGATATCTATCACTACTTTGATCCAGTTTCCAAATGCGACTTTTATCCTGACTTATATCGGAGGTTGTGCTGCGGGGATACGCCTACTTAAGGGAAGTAGATTAGGCGTAACGATTAGCTGGATCTCTTTTCTAGCTACCGCTGCTGTGTTTCCTTTTACAGGATGGGCAATAGGCTATCCGTTACTTATTACTTTGATGTTTATTTTGATCTTCCGTATCAAACATAAACAAGCGGTTGCCGGAATAAGGGATTTAAAAAGTGGAATTCGTGAGGATCAACAAAAAGCATTGTAAGACTCATATCGTTTCAGCATTCGTTTAGATGGTTATGGAATGAAGAGGGTAAACTATACTATGACCAGACAAAGGAGACGATACATCATGCCAAATCAACCAAAGATTATTCTTGAGCCAGCAGCACAGAAATTTGCCGATGATAATTCCAAACCTCCGTTCCTTCCTGATCTTGGACCAGAAAAAGGCCGTGAAACGGTAGATACTGTACAATCCAGTGAGATATATAAACCTGAAGTCGAAATTGAAGATCTTATGGTGCCAGGAGGACCTAATGGTAATGTTTCCATAAGAATTGTCCGGCCTCCTAGCTCCTCTTCCGCGTCGTTGCCAGTGATCCTTTACATTCATGGTGCTGGCTGGGTGTTTGGTAATGCACATACCCATGACCGCTTGATCCGTGAATTAGCTGTCGGAGCGGAGGCTGCCATTGTTTTTCCAAATTACAGCCTCTCTCCAGAAGCTAAATATCCTACAGCAATTGAAGAAATCTATGCTGTTCTGAAATGGATCGCTGCACAGGGTAGTGAACATGCACTTGATGCTAGCAAGCTATCCATAGGCGGTGATAGTGTCGGTGGAAATATGGCAGCCGCCATTACGCTTATGGCTAAAGAACGCAGTGGCCCGAAGATAGGGAAACAACTTTTGTTCTACCCGGTAACGGATGCCTCCTTTGATACAGAATCCTATCATGAGTTCGCCGAAGGATATTTCTTGCAGCGTGATGGAATGAAATGGTTCTGGGATCAATATACAACTGACCCTGAGGAGCGGAAGCAGATCACAGCCTCCCCGCTTCGAGCTAGTGTAGATCAGTTACGCGATCTACCCGAAGCACTAGTCATAACGGGTGAAGCAGATGTTCTACGTGATGAAGGTGAAGCTTATGCCGCCAAATTACGTGAAGCTGGAGTCACAGTCACGGCAGTTCGTTTTCAAGGGATCATACATGATTTCGTGATGCTTAATCCTTTAGCTGAAACCAATGCCAAAAAAGCCGCCATCAAGCTGGCGACTACATGGCTTCGCGAAGGTTTCTAAATAAATATGTTCGTTCACCAAATTAGAGAAAGCCTGCAAATGTGCAGGCTTTCTCTAACTATAAGTTTAATGCTATTTCTATAGCAGAATACCTTTGATGGCCCTCCTTTTCGTAGCTCGAAGCTCCCTTATTTGTGATAAGTACTTTCTTATAGGACAGTACCTTAAATTAGTTTACATAATAATGATTATGTAAACTAATTTATTTTTATAAAATAAGTATCAACAAATATGCCAAATTACCCCTCATCTTCTGAAGCTATTTCCCGCTTGAACTCACTGGTTCGACTCTCCAGACGAACTGAGCTACCATTTCCAATCTGAAAGGTCGTTCCAGAGCCAATCGATAAGATCCTAATATATTGCATGTTAATCGTTGATTCCTTGGAATCATTCAAAATCTCAACTTCATCTTCATTCACTTGCTTCGGCCATGCCATGGGTGGGATCTCTAAGGGTGAAGCCTCTCTATTATTGCTATTAATATCTTTTATGTTATATAGGTAATTTTCTTTACTACCCACAAATTTAGACTGAATCCGCTCTACAGATCCACATATGAAAATCGAACTGTCAGACAGATTATTGATATACACATCTAGTATACGTGAGGTGTGCATTTATTAACTGCCTTTTTGGACTTGATCTGGAGCACTCGGAGCATATTCTATCACGCAGTCAAACGCCGAAGAACAGTTAATCGTCTGCGTATCCCCTACTAAAAATACCGAAGAACCTGATATCGAAACCACTTTTACTGCGATTACATTTATGTCTCTGTTAATCACGGTTACTTTCATGCGGCTCCCGCCTTCCAGTTATGTTTATTTCCAAATGCCGTTCTACCGCCGTAACAATATCTCGTTTGATTTGTTCAACAATAGAAGCACTTTCCTCTTCTGTGTATCCACGCCCTTCTTCTGCGGCAGGAAGCTGGCTTACATACTCGTTAATCCGGCCATCCATCTGATTCAGCAGATCCTGAGTTACCATTTGGATATACTGCTCATCAATACTTAAGTTCTGTTCTTTTTCTAAGCGTGAAAATTGAGAAGGAACTTCCTCTTGCACATACTTCAGAATCTCTGGACGAATTTTATCCGATATTGCAGTTGGTGTCCCTCCCTCTTGCTCCCCAATAGGCTTACCATTGATCATCGCTTCATCCAGATTATTTCCCTCATTTGGTGTAATGCCTATATTTAAAGTGCCTTCCAGCTTCTCGATTTTCAATTGTTCAAAATGATAATTTATAGGACCTATACTTGCAATGTTATTGTTCTTTATGCTGACTACTTCACACTGTAAATCTTGGAGCTGTTTTTCTAGAAGTCGAATCTTTTCAGTTTGTATTCTTAGTGCATTAAAGACTTGCTGAACATAATACGGGTGCATACAACCCCCTCCTATGGTTTATTGTATGCGAAGGATGAGAGCCTAATTCTAGCGTGTATATAGTTCAGTTGGTGGAGGCAAGGGTACAAGAGGTGAATCACTTACCGCTGGTGATGGCGCAGGAGGAGATTCTGGAACGTCACTAGACTGATAACTATGAGACAAGGTATTAATTCGGCCGGAAGTACCGATCTGCAGTACCGATGAATTTGAGATCGTACCAATTTTCAGATGATTGACCGATATGCACTGATACACCGTAATATTCATGTAAACCCACCTTTAAGGAGGCGATACTTGATCCACCACATCTGAATCCATCGTGTTCGTACTGCTGGCTGCATTATTCGTAATGTTCGTACCTATGGAGTCACCTATGGAGAAGGAGTTGGCACCGGCATAGATTTTGGAGTTACTGCTCAAGATAACAGATGCCGTATTTCCTACTAAGACTGTGGAACTGGGGCCTACGCTGTTGATTTTAATATTGCCGATGATTGAAACCACCAAACCACTCCTCCCTTCGGAATGATAACCTATTCTATGTAGATATCCGCCCAGATGTCACTGAATAAGTCATACGCCCATACAATGGATAAAAAAATGAAGGAGGTTCAGCATTCATGAGCCCCAATAAATCGAACCCTTTAGATTGGATGAACGAAGATCCCTTTTTTAAGAAAAAGTTATCCTTAAAGTCGCTTGAAGAGCAATGGAAGCTGGATCCAAGCCAGATCGATGGCTATATTGAAAAAATAATCAGAGAAGCTACCGCGGCCACCTCTTCCTCATTGACGGACGAAACCTCAAGTCTGCAATTTGAGCATCTGGACACACATAATTATTTGATCACGAAAATTCGTATTCCAAGTGGAATTCACCCCGAAAGTATTTGGGCACAAATCAACCGAACACAAATCAAATTAAACGGTCTCGGAAAAGATCATAGCGAGATCATCCCACTCCCCGTTCCAGTCAATCCGGATCAGAGCAGAGGCACTTATAAACAAGGATCATTGCAATTCAGAATGCCGAAAATGTCAGTAGGAAAATTTAGAAATATCGACATCCGTTATTTATAAAAAAATCCTTAAAATCCCATCTATTTGCTCGTCCTAGTGGCGATCTTTCCTCAAAAAAACGTCTTACAACTAAAACAGCGTATAATTTAAGTTATGCGCTGTTTTTTTAGGGCGTTTTTTTGCCCTTTTTATCCTTAATTTTGTCTGCAATCACAAAGGAATTTATAAGCTTCATTCTCCGAACTTTAAGGTTCCCTCGCTCATAAGATAGGGTATCAATCGCAAAGGTGGGCTATTTATGTCCAAAAACAAGCGCGGCAAAGCACTCTGGCGTATGTCATCCCGAAGCAGAGGAACATGTCTGATCTGCGGCAGCACTCGTATTAAGCTTTTGTACATCGGAAAAGGAATTTCAGGCGAAAAAGTTAACGTATGTAAGAAATGCGAGGGTAAACAAGTAACTAACAGTAACTGAACAAAATTGTTCAGAGGGTTTCCAGTCATCATTTATTACAAGGCGAACGGATTACTAAAAAAGTGCAATCCTGTCATCGAACCTCGATGAAACTGAATCACACTTTGCTTAGTAATCCTCCACTTCAAAAACTATATGAGTTCTATACGATACCGTCTTTCCTCACTCGATAAACTGAATCCGACAGATTCATAAAGATGCAATGCAGAATCATTATCTGTTAACACCATTAAATAGGCTTCTTCAAGTCCATGTGTTCTGAAATAGTTTAACGCTTGAGAAAGCATGTACCTAGCAATCCCAAATCTTCTCCACGGCTCTAGTACAAAAACATTTTCAATATACCCACTTTTCTCTTCCTGCCATACCATCAAGCTGCCTACAACCCTCTCCCCTTCTCGAACAACCATAGAGTTCCAAAGCGGATTTTGCTTAAACTGAGATAGCCGTTCTTTCCCGAGTGGGGTTTCTGGCCAAACCTCTGCTTCCAATTCTAAATAAAGATCTTCTTCTTGCGGCGTCTCTATCATCCAAGTTGCAAATTCAAATTCCTTTTTCAGTTCAGGTACGGTATAGGAATGATCAAGAGTATGATTCATTTTAAATAAGCTATTGTATTGACAGAAGCCCTTTTCTTTTTCAAAAAATTGCGTATTTGCGATCTCAGATGCGTTATTCCCGACACAGAGCGTCGTTTTGTACGCTGTTGATAAAGTTTCCTTCAATTCAAGTGCTCTCAGGAGGAGCGTTTGATACATGCTCTCTAATAAATCGTAGTCTTCTTCTCGTTCAGGTATTGTTTTCAAATTCAAATAGATCGAATGTCTGCTTTCCTTTGAACGCCCAGGTGGCACAATATTTATGATCTCTACTTGACCTTTGGCAACCATTTTTCCATTTTCAAAGGCGCAGTACACATTCTCCCAGTTTTCCTCATCACCAACCCACCAAAAAACAACATTTCCCCGCGAAGTAACCGAGTTATATAACTCACCCAGTAATGGCATGTCCCCTTGTTCAAAATGACGAATCGTTATTCCTTCTGATGAAAGAATCGTAGATTTTGTCAAAACAAAACCCCTTTTCATATAAATTTTGGCATACATTAAGGGTAGCACAACTCTTCCAATTTCACTTGTTAATGAATAGTTATAATTAATTCTTATATACCGTAACATTTATCGAATGAACCCTGTCTTACTTACATAGGGGGACTAAATGATGAAGAGACGATTTTTTATAGGTATTGCTATATTTTCATTAGGTATTGTGATAGCTTTCGGGATCGGTACGATATCAAATATCCTAACTCCATTTAAGAATTTCTTACTCACTGTTGATAATCAGTCGGATGATGAAATTAGCTCTATTGAAATAGGTTTAATCCATATGGATTCTAAGGAATTATTTACAGATCCCATCAAGAAAGGTGAAACAAAAAAGTTCAAACCTACATTGAGCTTAAGTGGTGAAGGTTCTATATACCTTAAGTATACTAACGCAAAAGGACAATCCACCCAAGAAACTGTATGCGGTTATACAGAGTATCTATCTGGTTATTCAACTGTCACGATTACTAATGAGGGCACAACTATAGTTCAGCAATGTAATTAAATCCTTTCTTCTAAGGGGCTGTCCCAAAAGCCATGAAACGGATGCTTAGGAGATCCCTTCTTTTTGGAGTCGGATAGACGGTTGCGCTCCATAAGGACGCTCCGCGAACGGTCCGTTGTTCCAATCGCTGTTGTGTCCAGATTTTTTTCAATTTTCCTTAGCGGATAAAATCCGGAAACAAAGGCGACCGCTATCGCTTTTCCACAATCAGTCCGTTCTCTCCGCTGTGTAGGCGGGAAATGGACTACAATATTTATAAAAACGCAAAAAAAACCTCTCTTTTGGTAAAATGGAGTTACCACACAACTATTTCAAAGAAGAGGTTTCTTTTGAACATTCAGTATACCAAGCTCAGGAAATCCTGCGAAGCGAGGAAGACCATGCTTTGTCCGTACGTCGAATGATAGAACTAGAGAGTATGTTTGGACAACTAAAGAACAATCGGAGCTTCCGGCGATTTCTGCTTCGCGGCATATGATCGAAGAAAATAAATTAGTAGACTGAGTAACGTCCCTTTAAATGGCTACCGGCGAACACATTCTTGTCGTCGGCATACCGATCGCGGCCCGTCCCGTTGCATCCGAAAGAACCATAAGCACGAGTTGCAGGCGCGCTGCTCAGCCGTTTGCTAATCGCCATGCCAGTCTACAACTTTATTTTTCGAGTCGACACATACCCTCTAAGCATGTCCACATATAACGAAAGATGGATTTAAATCTCTTTATAGCAAAAGAACGAGAAAAAATCCAATGTAACCTCACGTGAAAATAAGCCCACTACGCCTATTCGGGCATTGTGGGCTTCGCTGCTTAATCTTACTTGTAAATTGAAGTATCTAGCGGAATAATGAACCCGCCGTCAACAGCTTGTGTCACATTTATTGCGATGGTCTTTACTCCAGAAATATCTACCTCAATCGTCTGGAGATCACTATTAGGTGAAATCTTCTCTACTTTTTTAAGGAGCACATTCTTGTCATTATCTCTAATTTCAAGAGATTCCACTTCCTTGCCGACTGAAGCGAATTGTAGAACAAGCTTCTGATATTTGCCGTTAGGGCTGAGCGCGGTATATTTAATATTTGAATTAGGTGCGCTATACAGAACTTCCTTATAATTTTTGCCGCCGTATTTGGTCAGTGCAGGGTCCTTGGTATACAGACTCGTGTTAAAATCCTCCTGCTTCACGGGAACGCCTGCCTGCTGTTCGCCAATAATCACCTCTTTGGCTGTCCCGTCATAATTCACCGGAACATCCAGAAGCTCAGAAACAGATCGTACCGGAAGATAAGTAGTTCCTTTATAAGTAATTGGAAGTACCGCTTTGCCATTGCCATCTTTGAGAGGGGTAATCTCCCCGTTCACTCTGATTTTTAAATCTCCGTTTAACAACGCTTTAATTTCTTGGAGCTGTGTGCTCGCGAAAGCACCTGTGCCCATGCCCACTAAAAGTATCATGGTACCGCATAAAGTCGTAACAACCTTCTTCTTCATTTCTGTTTTCCTCCTCTTGGGATTTCTTCAAATCCAGGTATTCCGCAAACAACGGTTATTTGAGAGATAATCTCTCTGAAAGATGACGCTACATGTGGGATAGTCTCTGTAGAGTTGAATATTTTACCATATTATATCACAAAGCCCAATGCTTCATTTCCAATTCTCCCTTCTTCCAAGCTACTGATTAACCCAGCCCTTTCTAAAAGCATATAACTCTTCTTCTGTGTATTATCATCAAAACACGAAAAAAAGCGCTCCCGGCAGTAGTCCAGAAGCGCCTGCTTCATTCCCATAGCAGTACCAACTACTCGCCAAATCCGCGGGCTGACTCTTTCAATTTTTGAATTAACTGACTCACTCGTCCCTGGGATACACCGATTAGCTCGACCAACCTTCTTTGTGATGTAGCCGTTTACTCTTTTAAGACCTCAACTAGTCGGACGAGCGTATCCTTGCTACGGTTCTGTTTGAGAATATAATCTCACCCGGCTGTCCACCCCAATGCATCCAAAAGAATCAGGAGCTCGAGCTACAGCCTCGCTGCTCAGCCGTTTGCTAATCGCCATGCCAGTCTACAATTTTATTTTTCGAGTCTAATACTTTATTTTCTTTTGACAGCATGGAAAAAATGACGCTTGAGGTCGGTTGACTTTCACTTGCTATGACCATAAACAAAGAGCAGTAATTCTCCAGTGACGGGAGAATTGCTGCTCTTTTGACCTTTTTGCGGATTAAAAATGGAGAGTGGGCTATCAACTTTAATCGTAGAAAACCTACTTTTCCACTTGGAAAGTATGTCGGGTCAAACCCTAAAAGATTTGACCGCGCAACACTTCAATCGTTATGCATTCCCCGAAAAATTTAATTGCCAAGTCACGCCAAATCTATCCGCTACCCAGCCAAATTTCGGACTAAACGGATAGCTTCCAAGAGGCATTAGGACCTGTCCACCTTGCGCTAATGATTCGTAGACCCGATCAATTTCAGCTTCACTCTCACAATTTACATATAAGGATATCGCTGGAGTAAAGGTAAACCCGTGCTGAACATAACTATCTATACACATAAATACTTGTCCATGCATAGAAAAGGAAGCTTGCATTACACTCCCTTCAGGTCCTGCTTCATTCGCTCCATATCGCTTAATGCTAATAACTTCGGAATCATCAAACAAGGACGTATAGAAATTCATAGCTTCTTCTGCCTTACCTTCGAACATTAGAAAAGTCATGATCTTTTGATTCGTTTCCATCATAATTGTCCAGCTCCTTATTGTGATTTAAAGTAGATCATTTCATATCATTAACGCTTTCGTATACTTTCAAACGGGCATACACGGTTTCGAGAACCGGATACGCGCCTTGACCCGGAACAGCCATAGCCAGAAGTGCCCCATGCAGATGGTCCGCTTCTACAGGTAGTTGCTTATGCATATCCCGATGCATGGATGAAGTAAATTCAGGTAACACAGAAAGCATCTTTTGCATCGTGGAAGCTATATTTTCCGGTCCCACAGGCATTCCAGCATTTTGAGCCAAGCTAACAATCTCTTGAAGAAGCTGCTCATAGATTGCACGTGCTTTTGGGGAAGCAAAAATAGGCCCAACAGAGCTGTCCATTAAAGTGGTAATCCCACTTAGACTAGCTACAAATATATATTTCTGCCACACTTCGCGCTGAATGTCAGAACTTAATGTCACTGTGAATCCAGCATGATCCAAATGACTCAGAAGCAACTGTGTTCGTTCTGACTCACCACCTGCCCATTCACCCAACACAATACTATGGAACGAACTGCTTTGAACGATAGTACCTGCTGAATCTAGAGTTGTTTCTATATAACAAAGACCACCCAGTACATGTTCTGGGCCAAAACGCTTCTGCAAAATGCTAAATTGATCGTAACCATTGAGGAGCGGGAGGATCAGTGTATGTTCACCAACGTAGGGTTCAATGTCATTCATCACCTGAGGCAAATGGTATGCCTTGACCGCTATAATAATGCAGTCGAAGGGCTCTACTGCTTCCCTATTAGAAATCGTTCGTACAGAAGTCTGAAAATCCCCATGAACACTTTTTACAATCAAACCGTCCGCTTCTAACTGAATCTGTTTGGCATTTCGGACGAGAAAAGTAACATCTTCTCCTTTTTGAACTAGACGTCCCCCGAAATATCCACCTATAGCTCCTGCACCCACGATAAGAAAACGCATAATAATCTCCTCTTCTTTTCCCTTAATTTAAACAAACAAAAAGACCTTTTAGCTATCTGCTAAACAGGTCCGAAAGGCAAAAAAAGAGTCAAGTATCGACCGTTCTTTTGTCTCGGTCCTTACGGATCTGAGCAAAATCCAACGAGTTCACCTCCATGGCTACAAGTTAATTACTATTCATTTATTAAAACCTATTAGAGCACCATTCGATGATTTATCGATACAGCCTCCCTGGAAAGTATAGCAAAAGAAAACATTCCTGTACAAGCATATTTAGGTAACTCTCCTTAAAGACTAATAGTTTTGATCCACAGTTTTGAGATATCCAGAAATCCGAATGAACTGGTGTGAAGTCCAAACAAGCTTTGATTTAGCTGCGCTTTTTTATTCATATGACAACCATATAACACCCAATAGTTGTCCCTAAGCACACCTTCTGCCTGATCCAGCAACTTTATTCTTTCTTCCTTTGGGGATTGCGTGAAATCGGTAAGTACATCTGAGAATAACAAGATCTGTTCATCTCTCAGCAGAGAAAAAAGATAATTAAGTTTATTATTAAAGTAGTTAACCATTCCCCACTGCCAATCATCTTCAAGAACCTCTTCAGCAAGGAGGATTTCGGAGGTGTTCTTTATATCTGCTGAGTTAAACTCGTTGAATAAATACAGCTCAATATGCAGTCCTACTGAAGCAGCTCGTGCTTGAAGCCACAGGGCTTCTTCTCGCTCTTCTTTTTTATCTTTTGTAGCTAATCTTAAGGTCTCCCCCTGGTAGCCACTTGCCACTAGAAGCTCTCTCGCATGTTCCAGAGTAGGCTCAATAATACTTCTCTTACTGCTCTCCCAAGGTAAAAAGCTATCAGCAGGGGTACTACGGTTCCCTCCTAACTCCTTAATTAAGGCTTCTCGGCTGTAAAGGATTCGTATAGCCTGCCGGAATAGTTGCTGTTGATGAATTCCGTCTTTATGGAAATTGAACAAGAGATATCGGCATCCCAAGGCAGGGTAGTCAATACTGTGGTTACAGATGATATTAGGTAATAAACCTTCCTGAGCAGATTCAGGAAGTTCATACAATCGTTCATTTGAAGCTTGTTCTGGCAAATACCAGATTTCCACACGATCTAGTAGCGGGCGTATACCGTAATAATAGTCAAATGCCGCGAGGACTAGCACATCTTCATTAAGATCTAGTAAACGATAGGGCCCTGTTCCACTTACTTCATTTACAAGATCTACATCATGAGGAAGAATCGACATATGAATACAACTGAACATATGGAGAAAAAAGAGATTCGGACGAGACAGCTCAAACCTGATCCTGTGATCTCCTTCAAGCTCTACTCGTTCAATATCTTTGTACAAGCTCAATGCCGGACTGTTCAAGTCTATAAGTCGTTGAAATGTCTCTTTTACGTCTCTAGAGGTCATAGTCCTGCCGTGATGAAATCGCACACCTTTCCGTAGATAAAAAATATAACTAGTACAATCTTCATTGGCTTCCCACATATGCGCCAATCCGGGAAGAAAGGTATCACTTGCCGCATCATAGGTAACTAATGTGCTATAAATTTGTCCGAGTAAATAGGATTCAAACGCGGTATATACATAAGCTGGATCCAGCACTTCCATATGCCGGTTTCGTGTAATTCGCAAGACATCCAATCCTGATGTCGACTCCGTTTCACTACGGAAGCCCATCTGCTTATTTAACACCATTAATAACCGTTCCTTTAATGTGTCGCTAACCTGACCACGACTTAATAACTCTATAGCTTCCTTAATCTTCCCTTTATTAATCAGTTCCTGAAAGTTGTCCTCAAGCACCTCTTCAATCGTTCGAAGAAAAGTTAGCTGCGAGATATTTCCACGTCCTCTTCCAGGCTGCCAGTGTATAAAACCCTGCTCTTCAAGTTTTCGCAGAATAAACTTTACGTTACGCGGAGTGCAGCACAGAATCGAAGCTAGTCTATCTATCGTCACAGGATTAGCTTCCCCTATATCTATTGAGGATGGGATGGCTATTGCTAAACATAAAAAATGATTACTAATATGGTCCACGATCGTTCACTCCTTTAAAGGTGAAACACTGTAAGTAATTCTTACACTTTTACTTCCCCCTTTTATCATTATAATTATACATATATCGTTAATGAATATGCAGTACTAAATTATAGCTATCAGATTAGGAGACCTTTTCAATTATGAACCAGCATCTTAGGCATATTCACCCACTAGCTTGGACCATCATCGTCGGTACGATGTTCGGACGTTTGGTAACTTCAATGAGCATTCCGTTCTTATCCATCTATTTAACCCAAGTCCTTGGAGCCACCCCCACACAAACGGGGATTACGGTAGCCGTCAGCTCTCTGGCAGGCGTAATGGCCAGCTTCTACGGAGGATATATCTCGGATATTGTAGGCCGCAAAATTGTCATGTTAATCTCCGTATTTGGCTGGGCGGCAGTATTCTTCGGATTCTCTGTGGCACAACATCTGTGGGTGTTCTTCTTGGTCAACACCCTGAACGGTTTATGCAGATCCGTGTTTGAGCCCACATCACGGGCACTTTTATCCGACATTACCCCTGCTGAAAGTAAGCTGCTTGTATTCAATCTTAGATACGCTGCGATTAATCTTGGTGTTGTCTTTGGTCCGATTATTGGAGTACAGCTCGGTTCTGCCGAATCTACGTTTCCTTTTATGATCGCTGGTATTGTATATGTTGCATATGGACTTGTACTATTCATCCAATTTAAATTGCATCGTTCAACCATGCAGAGTCATACGCAAGCTGAACCACCACGTTTACTTGAAGCCTTGGCAACAACCGGTAGAGACCGTGTATTCTTGCCAGTTCTACTTGGTACAATTTTTTGTGTACTTGGATACGGACATTTTGGTTCAACTATGGCGCAATATTTAGCAATGAACAACCATTTCACAAATGGTGGGCAATTATTCTCCTATATGTTGTCACTCAATGCCATTACAGTGCTCGTGGTACAGTATCCTATCGTACGTACTGCAAGCAAATTCTCACCGATTGTTCCATTGATTCTCGGAAATATCTGCGTTGCTATTAGTCTTCTCTTAGTAGGTTTAGCTGAAGGTGTAGCCCTTCTAATGTTTAGTGTCGTAATATTTACGATAGGGGAAGTACTGCTCTTTACGATGATGGATATGTTAATTGATCGGATCGCGAAGCCAGAAATGAAGGGTACGTACTTTGGAACGATTGGCTTTAACAATTTGGGGAGTGTAATCGCGCCTATCTTCGGCGGAGTGCTGCTGGATCATTATGGAGCTCAGAATGGCCTTACGATCTTCCTGCCACTCGCTTTAACCACGGCTATAGGTCTTCCTTTTCTAATCGTAGCGCACAAGAGGCTTACTGCTAGAGAGAAGTTATCTCTTGGCGTAGACGCTAGCACATAAAAGGCTAAATTTTTTAAATCTAAAGGTTATTATGGGGCAATCCCAAATTAGTTAACATATTAATTATTATGTAAACTTATTGAATGAATAAAGCCTATTCACAAATGAGCGGGACCGTTTCATTGCAGAACATGCATTCGAAACGGTCCCTTTTTCACAAAAAATCATGCTAATTGTAAACCTCCTGTAGCAAATTCGCCTGTACTTTCACATATTGTCTCAGTTCCAAAGGTTCCACAATCTCGCCTTGTCCAAGTATTCCCCAAATATTCGTACATGCACTATCATAGCTATACATATTTACACTAAGGGTTATTTGATCTCCTTCCTCTACTCTATTCATAATCTCCACCCCGTGTAGCGAGGCCTCTCTCCTCTTATCCGTTCTGATCAATACTGGGTAGATCTCTTCCTCTTTACAAGCTTGCTTGAATCCCCTCTCCTGCTGCTTCCAGTGCCTTTCTAATGAAAAGTCCTGAGGGATAGCATACTCTTCATCTATAAGCTGTATAGAGGCGATTCGCTCACATTTAAACGTGCGGATTTGTTCGATTTCTTCACAGTAGGCTATAAGATACCACTCTTCTTTTTTCACAACTAGACCATAGGGCTGTAATTTCCTGCTCGAGATGACTCCGTTAATCTTGTGGTACTCAATCTGTAGTTTCTGAGATCTCCAAACAGCAGTTCGAATCGATTCCAGACATGGAATCTCTAAGCGTTCTGTCCACCAAGGTGTATCATCAAAATAAAAACGTCTTTGTGCCTTCTGGATATCATTTTGATAGGAAGCGGGTAATGATTTTTCTAATTTCAAGAGGGTTGTCTTTAGCTTTAATCCGGAATCTGTATGTCCGCCAGTATGAATCCCCATTCCTGTTAAAAATAGATTGATTACATCTTCCCCATGAAGCTGATTTAGGTTAACAGTATACCCCTCCATCAAGGAGATGCCACCATTCGGTCCCGGCGTGGATAACAGTGGTATTCCTGCTTCAGCTAATACATCAATGTCTCTATAGATAGAACGTACGGAGGTTTCCAAGGCTTCAGCTAAGTCATTGGCCTTCATCTTCCCTCTTGATTCCACTAATAATAAAATTGCAATCAAACGATGCAAGCGCATGGGGAGCCTCCAAATCTTTCTTTTTTTATAGTATACATCATAATTCTTGCCAAGCTGTTGTCAACAATAGAAGGTTATGATTAGTTCATTACATTAAAGGAGCTGATACACATGAATATAGGCGTATTGGGAACTGGATTCGGAGCTTATCATGCGAAGTTATGGACGACAATGGAACGAGTAGACAAAGTAATTATCTTTGGTCGGAACGAAGCTAAGCTGCAGGAGCTAAAACAATCTTTAGGCGTTGAGATAACTACTAATATTGACGATATTATGCTTGATTCCACCATAAATGTGATTGATATCTGTTTGCCCTCTTTTTTACATAGGCAGTATGCAGTCGATGCGCTTAAGCATGGGAAACATGTATTATGTGAGACACCCGTTTGCTACAACTTAGAAGATGCTCTTGCGATGAAGGAAGCTGAACAACTGTATGATTCGCGAATTCTCGTCAACCAGTTTATTAAATTCGATCCTGCGTACAAATATCTTTGCGAAGCGAATCATAATGAGAAATACGGAAAACTCTTATCTCTTACCTTAAAAAGAGAGACACCTCCTTTGTGGGGTGACCTCGGTCTACACGCTATCGCTACAAATCTGATGATTCACGAATTGGATTTTGTGACCTGGATGCTGGGGTCTATGGAGCCGCACTCGGTTTGGGGATCCGATGGTGGTAAAAGTAATCAAGCCTTAGTCCGTGCAATTTTTCAGCAACCTCATGTATCCGCAGAGATCGTTGTTTCTTCACAAATGCCGGCTTCGTATCCTTTTACCGTAGGCTATGAGGCTTATTTTGAACAAGGCAAGCTTGTCTATCAAGAGAGTGACAACATGAATGGAGCTGTTGAAAGCTCATTAATTGAATATACCGCTGTAGGTAAACAAGATCTTTTGTTAGAACCAGCTAATCCCTATGAAAAAAGTTTGGAGTATGCACTCCAATGTCTAGTGGAGGGTAGTTCATCAATAATTGAGTTAGACCATGCGATACAAGCTATAGAACTAGGTATTTGCATTGAAAAAAAGCTTGTATAAATGGATCAAGGGATGTTATATCCTTTTTCATGGGTTTTGTTTGTGAGGTGAGGTGAATTGTTTATTGATGTGTAGTGTCTAGGGTGAGACAGTAGTGGATTTTGACTTTTCTATTGTGAATTATTCATATGATGAATTAGCGGAAAATAATAGCGATAAAATCAAAAATCAATACTTTTTATAAGCCCCCCTTCTCCTAACTAATGATAATTGGTATCTGAAATAATAATTAGTTAACATAATAATGATTATGTTAACTAATTTAGGAAATCGATTTTCCACACTCGTTCACCGCTTCTTTAGCGCAAGTGCAAACCGTTCTATCGTCTCTTTGGATAATCCATTTACACTCTTATTCTTCCCTTTTACCACTCGCAGAACCACTCGATCTAATGCAGTCATCTTCTCTTCGTAAATCTCATCACCGAACACTTCTTTTGTAATTGATTGGTTATACAGCTTCTCTGGAAATGAAGATTTCAATTCTTGTATGGCTTGCTCCCCCTTCGCTCCTGCACAAATAAACAATCCAACGCGCTTATTAGCTAGTTCATTTTGATATTTTGAAGTAAACTCCGTCATTTGTTTTTGTATTTTCCCAAAATAAATAGACCCACCTAAGATTACAGTATCGTACCGTTCTAATGTAGGCTCTTTAGCATGCATTAAATTAACTACTTCAGTCTCATCATCCAATTGATTTTTCAATAAATAGGCAGCTTTCTCCGTACATCCATATTTAGAAGTATAAATAATAATCGTCTTCATTCTGATTCTTCCCTCCACCCTCTGATCATCCTACTATGTTAAAGGCTCACGTATCTCCCTGGTTGCTATTGAAACCATAGAATCCAAATAACAAGATATCAGTGCTTCAACCTGATCTTCTGGCAAATCCTTTTCCACAATCAAACGCATAATTAATCCGAACGCAGCACTCCACATCACTTGAGCAGTGAGCTCTATCGAAGATTCCATATGTTGTTCTTTCGATTCGAACCTAGATAGACATTGACAGAGCATACCTATCGCTTTACGCTCCTGACCAGCTCCCTTGAATAGAACTGCTGTGTAACTAAGAACAGCCGGTGTATCATTTAGCATAACATTACGGTACTCAACACTTGTGGTAAGGGTCATCCTGATCCATTGCTCAAGCGATTGTCTCAAAAGCGTCTCTGGTGGCAGTTCATGCTCCACCTTCCGCTGTACGGACTGAAGCCCGGCAACCATATCTGTATATTTCTGTTGCAAATATCTCACCACAATTTCATCTTTACCCTGAAAGTAATGATAAATAATACCCGGAGAATACTCGATTTTCTCTGCAATTTTGCGAATAGAAAGCTTTTCAATCCCCTCCTCTGCAATCAACAAGGCCGCAGCCTCTAAAATTCTTTTCTTCATTTCCTCACGCTCACGCATTTGCCGTTGTTCTTTAGTCATCATGACGTCTCCTTATAATTTGAACATCGTTTAGTCATTGAACACTGTTAAATATATATAATTTATAACGTTCTTTTCTATATAGTAAGTCACAGGCAAACCACCCAACCCTTATTGTCATATCCAAACATGAAAAATCCGCCAGTCCTTATAGACTGGCGGAACCAAACTTCATGATGTTAAAGGATTACAGACAAAGAGTTTTAGTGATGATAACCAACAGGATAAACAGAACCAGAATCGCTCCTGTGGAAGTAAATCCACCATATCCTCCTGCGAATTCGCCCATTTTAACTCCTCCTTTGTAATTGAGTACACCATAAGATATGCTAAATCCCACTCTGTGCTTGGGTGAAATGAACAAAAATAACCCAACATTCCTGTTAAGGCTGTTGGGTTATTCATTGTTAGTTTACATAATAATTATTATGTAAACTATTTCCGCGTTTATCTTAATTATCGTGAGATAACCATTAATTTTTCATGACTACATCATCGCTGTTACCTTTACAATCATTAACCTTATTATTAGTTAATGTGTTGAAGTATTGACTCGGATTTCCTTGAGGCGGATTAAAACGCTCTTTAAATTCTCCATTTGTGTACTCTCCAATCACTCTATGCCAGAAACTACGGGCAGGCGTATTCGCACGTACCTGTGACACCTTCCAGTCGCCTGGATACATATCAAACAATTTATGCGCGGCCCAGGTCCCCACACCGCTCCGGCGATATTTTTGCATCACAAAAAACTCAGTCATGTAAAATTGCCCTTCGGGATCATACAACAACCGTTCTACCAAAGCAAATCCGGCAATATTCCCGTCTACTTTAAACAAATACGCAAATTTATTGTTGCCACTACTCCAAAATGATTCTAATCCCGGATAAGCTGGATATACTCCATCTTGATCTACATCAAGCTCCAGATAACGGGTGAAATCATATAAATAGTACTGCATTAGTTTGCTTATCGTCTGTTTCCGCTCTTTGGGAACCAGCTCCATTCCAAGTTCCATTTCGTGCACCTCTGCCATTTATGTTTACTACACATCATATAACTTAGTTACTTCAGGAGCAAGTTCATCACTAGTAAATAGCTTTGATCAAAGCCATGGGACAAGAAGAACCGGCTTTACCGTCCTTATTGGGACGGTTTCCGTTTCTGCGAGAAATATAAGGCATAAAGTATGGTGTGAAACTTATACTTTCTTATATTTGGACAAAACATGATAAGATAGAAAGAAGAAATGATATGCAAACTATGGAAAAGGTGAATCACATGAGCGTTCAAAAGAACGATGACCGTAAAAAACTGGATCTAAAGCTACCTCTCATGCCTTGGTTCGTTCAGCAGTTTATTGATTATAAGCGTCCTGATCTATCCCCATCCACCCTGCTGGAGTATATTCGGGACTATGAGTCCTTTTTTGGATGGCTGCGTGCAGAAGGCCTCTCACAGGCCAACTCCAATACAGAGATCACTCTGCTGGAATTAGAAACCCTGCATATGGATAGTATTGTTGGATACCGCCTACACCTCACTACCCGAGCTGAGGGAACCAATACACGAGTAACCGTGTCCCGTAAGCTGTCCGCATTACGCTCTTTATTTCATTATTTAAGTCAAATCGCTGAGGACGAGAACTTCTATCCATTGCTTAAGCGAAACATTATGGCTAAGGTTGAAGTTAAACGAACGCATAAACCTAAGGATACTGCTGCTAAATTAAAGGGCAAGATTCTAGAGGATGAGGAACTGCTGGAATTTGTGGGGTACATTTTCGAAGGATATGGACGAGATGTTGAAGGAAACAAGCAGGCCTATTACTCCTTTCAATTAAATCGTGAACGCGATGCCTGTATTGCCAGCTTAATTCTGAATTCTGGTCTTCGTGTATCCGAAGTAGTCAATCTAAACGTAGATGATCTGGATGTTAACAACAAGCTGATCTATGTCACCCGAAAAGGGAACAATGATGAAACCTTCAAAACCCCTGTTTATTTTCGAGAACAAGCTAAAGAGGATTTAGCTCTTTATTTAAGCCTACGTCAATCCCGTTATAAAACGCCGAAGAGGGAAAAAGCTTTATTTATCGCTTTGCCCAATGGACGGCAAGAAGGCAAACGCATGACCAAAAGAGCCATTCAAGAAATGATTATTAAATATGCAAAACGCTTTGGTAAGCCCTATCTAACGGTACATAAGCTTCGTCACTCTTTTGCAACAGACTATTATCTGCAAAACGATATTTATAAAACGAAAGAACAGCTCGGGCATGCTTCGACAGAAACAACCGAAATCTATGCTCATCTCACGGACAAAACGATGTCTGAGGCGATTGAACGCCGTTTGGATAGTTAATTTTTTGCGAAAAGCCGGCCATACCCTATCCGATTTTTATGGAAAAGGTGTGGCCGGCTCTCTTTTTACATGGTTTAGAAAGACTGATCAGATTAGCATTATGTTGAAATATCGGCTTTTCTATTGTGAATTTTTCATATATTGAAATGTTATAAATAATATCGTTGGCATATTAGATAATTAGCTATTTCCGTCCTATTGTTAATGTCAAAAAGCATTTTACCTTTATCCTATCCCCGTATTTCTCCCGGAAGCTTGATAATAGTCACTTTAGCACCCGCAGATAAGCCTCGATCCCCTGGTGGAACAACAATCAGACAATCGCTATCCTTGATCGTGACCATCACGGAAGATTCGTCTATCGCTGCTGGAATGGCATAAAGGCTGCCTTCACGGATCTCTAATCGCGCTCTAACAAATCGGGTAAAGTCATTCACTCTGTTATAATCTGCACCGAGTGTGGCGCTCCATTCTGGTAAGAACGGCTGTGACGCACACTGCATTAATCTGATAACCGGACGTGCGAACAATTGAAAACCAACGAAACAAGCACCTGGATTACCTGATAGGGCTAACAGCAGCTTACCACCTCTAACAGCAGCAGTGGTTACACTCCCCGGACGCATCGTCACTTTATTAAATAACATATCTCCACTCTGTTCACGAACCAAATCGCCCATAATATCATAATCTCCTACCGATACTCCACCCGTAGTGATTACAAAATCATAGGTTTCCAGCGCCATCTGTACTTTACTTCGAGCCAGCTCCAGATCATCCACAATAGATCCCAGCATCACGGGCTCCCCACCTGCCTCTTTGACTAAAGCTTCGAGCATGGGTGAGTTGCTGTTTCGAATTTTGCCAGGCTGTAGTGGTTCATGTACCTCTAGCAGCTCTGTGCCTGTCGCAAAGATAGCTACCTTAGGCCGACGATAGACTTTCACTGTATGTATGCCAAACGCTGCCAGAACAGCTATATCCCCGGCAGAGATTAATCGCCCCGCTGGCAGCACTAGCTCACCAGAGCTTAACTCCAGCCCCATCGGTGTGATATTAGACTTCGCTTCCTGCTTCTTTCGAATACCTACGTAAGTCTTTCCTTCCTCCTCACGTGTCTCCGTTACTTCTAGCATAACTACAGTATCTGCCCCTAACGGCACTTGTGCTCCAGTCATTATCCTTGCGGCTGTTCCCGAAGTTATATCTACCGATGCCACAGCGCCACATGGAATATTGTCCACCATTTCTAACCATACGACTTGTCCATTTACACAGTGACTTGTATCTGCTGCAATAATTGCATATCCATCCATGCTAGAACGGTTAAACGCGGGAAAAGGATGTGGCGCAATCACTTCCTTAGCCAAATAACGTCCACAGACCTCATTCAATGAGACCTCCTGTGACTCTAGCGGATTAGCAAATTTGATTATTTTGGCCTGTGCCTCTTTTACTTGAAGCGCGCTGCGCTGAAATTTATGATCCTTCATAACATACCTCCGCTCTAAATCGTCCGTTTTTTGTAGTACAATAGGTACTATTTTAACATGAGCTATCCTGAAGTAAAATGAATGGTGGAAACGACATTAATCCTTTACCGATTTCAGCTACGTAATTACAAAAAAAAGATGCGATCTCAAGATCACATCTCTTACGATTCATGTCTAGGATGCTCTAATTACCTTCACATCACCAGGAATTACTTTCTCCCCTTCATACAGCATGAACCGTCCATGTTGCCATTCTACACGCAGAAGCCGAGAATCATCTGACTGATACTGCCATACATGCTGCTCTCCACCATTCATAAAAGGGGTTTGGCCTAGGGCAGCAACATATCCTTCATACTCTTCCTCCAGAAAAAATGTATAATCATCCAGTTCAAGTGTTGTTGGAACCTCAGCAGGATTATCTAAGCGCCCATCAATAGGTTTATATAAACCATATTGCAGCTGTTCCCGCTCCTCAATATGCAAATAGGCAATTTGACTACCATCTCTTAATGTCAGCACTACCGCATTTCGTCCACGATTATGGGTCCTGCCGGTAACCTCGTAGGTAACGAGCGATACTTCACAGATGTCTCCGGGAGACAAATTAAGCATACTTTTCTGAACTTCCTGTGCCGCTGGTTTGGAGAAAAGATTACCTATACGTTTCCATATACTCAACTTGACCGTTCCCCCTACATAAATGCAGAAATAATTAAAGCTCCCGTAATTTGCAGTGAGCCTGATAATAAGCCGTACCCGATTTTGCCAAGCTGTGTACCATGATCCAGATCCAGATTCCCCCATTTAGCCAAGAGGAGACGAACCGTTCTTTCCAATATAAGCAAAAGAAAAAAAGATACAATCGAGATCAGCAAAGCATCTGGCAGGCTGTTAGAAGCAGCTATCGATGATGATAAAATGAATGCCTGTGCCAATAGCTTCATTACAAAACGTGTAGTAACTGCCATATTTCCAGCCTTTAACTCTTCTAAATCATTGTATCGAGTGAAGAGTGAATCTACGAACATCAGCACAAACAGCAACACCGCGCCGCTCACTGTCCACACGACCATGGACACCAGGATATGGAAATCCATTCTAATAGCCCCCGCTTATTCATTTTGCATGCTGTCATAAGCATAGATAAAGCGAAGAGGAAACGATATTCCTGTCTCCCCTTCGCCTGTGAACATCAGCCGTGAAACGGCTAAGATCAAATGTTATTGCTTCTCGTATTGTTTCATCAGAGCAGCCAATTCATCTTCTACTGCTTGATCTTTGTTCAACTTCTCGAACTCATCATCAAGTGATTTGTTGCCCGAGCTCATCTCGTTGCTAGCTTCGGCTTGAGCTTCTGCTTGCAGCATTTTTTCTTCCATACGTTTCAGGCCAGCAGATGCGGAATCAGAGCTGAAACCACTCATCGCTTTATTAATTTCGGTTTGAGCTTTAGCAGCATTATAACGAGCAACCAAGGTTTCACGTTTGTTCTTCATTTGAGTGAGCTGCTTACGCATTTCGTCAAGCTTCCCACGAAGATTATCCGCAGATGCTTTGTTCTGATCGAAGCTAGCTTTGTATTCTACCAGTTTAGCTTCAGCAGCCTTCTTCTCTTCCAGAGCTCGGCGAGCAAGGTCAACATTACCAGCTTGAGCTGCAGCATGTGCCTGTTGCGTACGTTTGTTAACAAGCGCTTCCTGCTCTTCATAAAGCTGCTTGAACTTTTTCTCAATAGCGATTTGAGCCGCTACAGCTTTTTCTGCATCTTCCAAATCTTCGGTCATATCACGAATGTACTGATCGGTCATCTTAATCGGGTCTTCTGCTTTGTCGATAATCGCATTCACGTTAGACATTGTTAAATCGCGCAATCTTTTAAATATAGACATGGTTTCATTCCTCCAAAAGATAATTTAAATACTCACTTGATATCTTTTACGCAGAATTGCCAATCCCGTTTCACATTTGTTGCGCTAAATATTGAATTACTTTATTATTTACGATCTCAACGACCTCTTTAATACCTTCTTTCGTGAGATCGTCGTAATGAATGCCCATAACTACTGTGACCGTCTTGTTTAAAGCCTCAGCTACCCTAATGGCAATATCTTCGCTTATCGTATTCTCTTTATGATGAGGAACGGCAGAGGTCTGCACTTCCACCCGCTCTCCATTTAAATACGCAGTACTTGCCGCTCCAATATGACGAACGCCCCCACTAATTACGAGTAAAAGATCACGTCCGACAGGCATCGCCGTCAGCTCAATATCCTCGGGGTTAATCTTGTTAGAAGTCAATAGTATCTCCTCACTACTCCACTTTATATAATGCCACGTATTTCATCCAAGGATTGAATATTCTCTTGAACCATGAATTGCTCAAGCTCTTCAACAAGCTGACTACCTGCTCTCAAATTCATGAAATTGTAGGTTCCTACTTGGATTACCGAAGCACCTGCCATAATAAATTCAATAATATCAGTAGCTGTGGTGATGCCCCCCATTCCGATTACTGGAATAGATATGTTCTGTGCGACTTGATGCACCATGCGCAAAGCAACTGGCTTAATCGCTGGTCCGGACAGTCCGGCATACAAGTTATTAAATACACTACTTCTCCGTCGCACATCAATTTTCATCCCGGAAATGGTGTTGATCAGCGAGACAGCATCTGCTCCCTCTGCCTCACACATTTGCGCCATCTCAACGATATTCTCAGCACCTGGAGACAGCTTTACCGCAAGTGGTAGCCTAGTGGCACGTCTAACAGCTTGTACTACTTTTTGCGCTTCTGAAGTCTTGATTCCAAATGCAATTCCACCCTCTTTTACATTTGGACAGGAAATATTCAACTCAATCATATCAACAGCTGGTTTACCTACGCTTAATCGAAAATCTGCATCACGCTGGATTATTTCTGCTCCAAGTACGTAATCCTCAAGCGTCCCGCCCCCAAGATTCACCAAACGGGCTGTATCGAGTGTCTCCCAATAAGGGCATTCTTTTTCCAAGAACGCAGCTACACCGGGATTCTCCAATCCTACACTATTCAGCATGCCAGAGGCTGTCTCATAAACTCGAGTGCCAGGGTTACCTGCTTTTGGATGGAGGGTGAGCCCTTTCCCTGAGATTCCACCTAGCAAAGATACATCATACAGCTTTCCATATTCACGACCAAAGCCGAATGTTCCTGAAGCCATTACAATCGGATTCTTAAAATGAACGCCTGCAATAGTTGTACTCATCTTAGTCATGAAAAATCACCTCCTCAGAAAGGAACACGGGTCCGTCTGCACAGGCTTTTCGCTGACCATCACGACAAGAAACACTACAAACAAGACAGGCACCAATGCCGCAAGCCATTCGATTCTCTAGAGAGAGATAAACTTTTGTATTGCTACCCGCCTCTTCGGCCGCTACGCCTTTAAGCTGTGCAGCTTTAAGCATAGGATGTGGGCCGCAAACGAAAACATGATCATACTGACTAAAATCCACACGATCCAAAATAAATCCGCCTACATCTACTGTAAGCTCGGCTGCTAATGGACGAAAAGCTTCTGTCCGGTAAGCTTCCCGACTAAAACCTAGAAAGATATCACAACCAGGCAGCTGCTTTGCACAATAATATAGCGGCGCTATTCCAATTCCACCACCAATAAGTGCAACCTTGCCTTCGACCTGTGGGAATCCCGTGCCAAAAGGCCCTTCAAGCTCCACTGAGTCACCAGGAGTCAACCGTGAAAATATCTCAGTGCCTTCCCCCACTACGTGATATAAAAATTCGACACTATCCTCTTTTACTTCATGTATACTTAACGGTCTGGAAAGGATCGGATAAGCATCCCATGCCCGTAACATGTAGAATTGACCCATTTCACCGCCGCTATTCGTTTCAACTTTAAGGTGGTACACTCCGTCAGTTAGCCGATCGTTACTTAAAACCATCCCCACGTTATCAAGCTCCTTCAAATTTTATCTTTATTAAGATTGCCTTAGAAGGAGTATAAAATCTGTGACAAACTTCACATTCAAAGCGCGCTATCCCTTTTTCCAGATCCCGCGTTCATAAGGTTTGGGGACATTACGTACGCTTCCAAGCGCCTCTTCCGCATGTAAAGACCAATAGGGATCGCTCAACATCCCACGGCCAACGGCTATCAGCTCTGCCCGTTCTTCCGCGACAATGGACTGTGCCTCAGTAAAGGATTCAAGCCGCCCCACTGCAATTACAGGCACCTGTAATTCACTACGGATAAACTCTGCCAGATCCACTTGATAAGCAGGGCCTGCACCCGGCCCTCCATTTGAACCTATAGGACCTTCTCCTCCAGAAGAAACATGGAACAGATCCACTCCAGCATTCTTATACCGTCGGCAAATATCCAGAGCGTATGCAGCATCATATCCACCCTCTACATATTCCTTCGCAGATATTCTCATAATCAATGGCATGTCTACAGGAACCACTTCTCGGACTGCTTTAACTACCTGTTCTCCGAACAACGCAGGATCTTGTCCATATTCATCATCTCTGGTATTCGTCAATGGAGAATGAAACTGATGAATTAAATAACCATGTGCACCATGAATTTCGACCGTATCAAATCCTGCCTCTATAGCTCTGCGCGCCCCTTCACGGAAGGCCTCAATTAATTCTGAAATTCCTTTTTTAGAAAGGGCCTGTGGCGTTTTGAAATTAGCATCAAAAGGAATTGCTGATGGAGCCACTGGCGGCTCTGCATCCACAGCTTTTCGTCCAGCATGTCCTAATTGAACAGCGATTTTTGATCCATACGCATGTACACCATCCGTGATTCTACGATAAGCTTCAATTTGCGAATCACTCCAGATTCCTGTATCTCGATTAGTGATTCTACCATCTGGATGTACGCCAGTCATTTCCACGATAATAAATCCTGTACCGCCAATAGCACGGCTTACATAATGAACATAATGCCAATCATTAGGGATGCCATCCTCTTTATCCACCGAATACTGGCACATAGGTGGCATGACAATACGATTCTTCAGCGATAACCCCTTCAATTCATACGGTGCAAACAAATCAGACATTCATGTCTCCATCCTTCCGTAATCTATAATTGACTCGGGAATTCCCCGTTCTATTAGTATACACGCATTGGTTCCTTCAAGAAATCTTAACCAATACTGTATTGTTATCAGCATAAATCTACCCATCTATGGAGATAACAATTAAGAATATGACGGTGATCAGGTAGTAAAGGAGGCAGATGGGGATGTATTTTCAACGGAGAGGTCAGAAACTGCTTATAGTATTAGGAACAATCATAACTATGCTATTCCCAACCTATTCTTCAGAGGTTGCGTCAGCGCCTGTACAGAGTCAGAAGACTCCGCAAGAACAAACACAAAGTGTACCCGCTTCAGACGAAGATACGGCAATTTCAGCAGGTAGCGCTGCTACAAATAGTTCGACACTTAACAGCAATAAAAACACTAAAGGTCTGACATTAAGTCAGCTGTTACACAAATACCCAGAGACTTTTAAGACTAGTGGACCTCGGAATAAAGTCATAGCACTTACTTTTGATGATGTTCCTGATCCAAGATTTACCCCCCAATTGCTTAACATCCTGAAAAAATACAATGTCAAAGCAACCTTCTTTGTGGTGGGAAGCAGAGCAAAAAAACATCCAGCTTTGGTGAAAAGAATGATTAGAGAAGGACATGCGATTGGAAATCACTCGTATAACCACCCTCAGTTTGTGAAGCTTGCGATGAATGATTTTCAATCACAAATCATAAAGACCGAGGATATTATACAAACCTTGGCCGGATATAAACCACGACTAATTCGCCCACCCTATGGGGATATCAGTGAACAGCAGCTAAAATGGGCAAAAAGCCATGGCTACACGCTCGTGAATTGGAATGTGGACTCATTGGACTGGAAAGGACTTTCCAAAAACCAAGTCAGAAATAATATTCTAGCCCATATTGGGAGAGGAGCGATTATTCTTCAGCACGGTGGAGGCGGTCCAGGTAGTCATCTACAGGGAACGATTCAGGCTTTACCTGAAGTAATCACTATTATGCGCAAGCGGGGCTATACTTTCGTTACCGTTCCTCAATTACTACAAGTGTCCAAAAGTAAATAAATTACCCCCAAATATATATTTTATAATACGTAAAAAAAAAAAAAAAACGGAGGCAGCCGCTAAGGACTCCCTCCGTTTCCTGTGTAACCTTATTTTAGAACTTTTCATATCTCATAGGTATTCTCTCTATTTTTATCTATCTATTTAACAATGTATAATTGTACATATTGATAACCGAATGATGATACAAAGCTTTGGCTACCAGGGATAAAGATATCGATACGATTGCCTTTTATAGCACCGCCCACATCCGTTGCCGTTGCTAAGAATGCATCTTTAGGCAATCCATCATGTGAATGGCCTGTCACCAATACTTTGGTACCGAGAGGAATCACATTTGGATCAACAGCAATAGTTCCAAGTTTGAGAGGATTTCCGAAATAATCTACTGCACCCCATCCGCCGTTCTCACTGCTTGCAGAAGAATAAGCTGAAGCTTTGACTTGAATCGATTTGTCATAATTAAAGGACTTACCCCATGCTTCAACTGTTTTGGACTCTGAGTTTACATTCAGACTTGGTGTAATCACTGGTGATTTGTCAGTTGTAGTTACGGACTCAGCCTGCATCTTACTAGGGATAGTAATTTCAAGACCTTCGTAAATGTTAAGTGCTGCAACGTTTGGGTTTGCTTTCATTAATTCATTCACACCTACATTATATTGCTTGGATAAAGTATAAAAAGTGTTGCCATCCTTAGCGATATGAACGCTGTCTGCATGAGCTGGGACGGCATGCAGTAATGCACTGATTCCCATAATTGCAGCAAGGGTTTTAATTGTTCTAAATCTGTTCTTCATAATTGCCTCCTCATTAGATGGGCGTGAACGGTATCACTTCCGTATACGCTCGTGTACATTTTAAGTACTTATGTACAACCCGTGTGTGATTTCTTGATGTGTTGCAGTCTTTTGTAAAACTGACAGGACTTAATATATCACAATTTTGTAACCTGTGCTTATGTAATTGTTACCATTGTGAAAAATCAAGTTTCAATATTGTCATTTTTTCGGATTGTGGTTAACATATTTTTCATTATGTAAACTACATTAAAAGATACATGCACCATTTTTTTAAAATTATCATATAAAATTCCCGAAGATTTTACATAGCGTTAACATTTCATGCTTTATCCAATAGTAGAATGATAGAATATGATAAATAGAATAGATATAGACAACGAATCATATTTGGAGGTCCCATGAATACAGAAGAGAATAAAAACAACCAAAGCAGCCCAGCCACTGCTTACCTCAATAGAGATTTGAGCTGGATCGAATTTAACCGACGCGTGCTGAAAGAAGCTCAAGACCCTGATAATCCGCTAATGGAGCGGGCTAGATTTCTGGCTATCGTCTCAAGCAATCTTGATGAATTCATAAGCGTTCGAGTGGCAGGAATTCAAGATCAAATCCGGGCAGGCTATACTAAAAAAGATTTCACTGGCTACACCCCTTCCGGGCTATACAAACGTCTCATCAAGCGAGTTACCAAAATTGTTGCCGACCAATACCGGATTTTCCGTGATATTTCACGGAGCTTGCATAAAGAAGGTATCGTTTTTGTTGATTATGAGGATCTCACTCATGCACAAGAACAGTCCATAGAACAATATTACCGGGATATCATTTATCCTGTACTTACGCCAATGGCTGTAGATCAGAGTCGACCGTTTCCACTCGTTCATAGCCAATTTATCTATTTAGCAGTAGTTCTTACTCGTAAGAATGGCCTTGAAGAAGAGCCTTTTTTTGCTATTCTGCAAATTCCATCTAATCTGCCAAGATGTATCCCGCTACCACACCGGTCTAACAGTAAGAAACGGCAGTTCGTATTTATAGAGGATGTCATCCGTCATCACATTCAAACTTTATTTAGTGGTTATGAGCCCGTTGCCGTTAGTGAATTTCGTTTGACCCGCAACTCTGATCTCACGATCGACGAAGAAGGGGCCGAGGATCTTCTAGAAGAGATTGAAAAGGAGCTGCGCAAGCGTCGCCGCGGTGTTCCAGCAAGACTTGAAGTACAAAAAGGAATTCATCCATATGCCTTGGAACAGCTGCAAGCTGAGTTTGAAATTGAAGATTTCGTATTCGAAATTGAAGGTCCGCTAGATCTAAGTTTCCTTCGTAATTTCGCCGGCAGTATTAAGGGCTTTAGTTACTTAAACTATCCAAGCATTGAACCCGTCTACCCTGCTGAATTTGAAGAGAACGAGGATTTCTTCGAGGTATTACGTGAGCGAGATGTCCTGGTCTATCACCCTTACGAATCCTTTGATGCGATGACGGACTTTATCATTCAAGCCTCAGAGGACGAACAAGTGATGGCCATTAAGATGACTTTATACCGCGTGAGCGGAAACTCTCCTCTGATCACTGCACTCGCTAATGCTGCTGAATCCGGAAAACAGGTAACAGTCGTTGTTGAGTTAAAAGCCAGATTTGATGAGGAACGTAACATTGCTTGGGCCCGCCAACTTGAAAAATCCGGATGTCATGTCGTTTATGGTCTTGTTGGTCTAAAAACGCATGCCAAAGTTACCTTGATTGTCCGTCAGGAAGGCCATGAATTACGTCGTTACGTGCATGTAGGCACAGGAAACTACAATGACAGTACAGCCAAAGTCTATACGGATCTCAGTCTATTTACTGCTCAAAGCGATATCGGACTTGATGCTTCCGAGCTGTTTAATCAAATGACTGGCTATTCCGCTGATTTTGACTGGAATTCCTTCATTGTAGCTCCAACGGACATGAGCCTTTCCTTACAAAAGCTGATGAAGCGTGAAGCGGAGCATGCTGCAGCTGGAAGACCTGCACGTATCATTGCCAAAATGAACTCACTCTCTAATCAACAAGTCATCGACGATTTATATGGTGCCGCACAGGCCGGTGTATCTATCGATTTAATCGTTCGGGGGGTTTGTTGTCTTCGTCCGGGGATTGAAGGCTTGAGCGAAAACATTACGGTTCGCAGTATTGTCGACCGCTTTCTGGAGCATTCAAGAATTTACTATTTTGAAAATGGCGGGAAGCCTGAGGTGTATTTATCCAGTGCAGACTGGATGACTAGAAACCTAACCCGACGGATCGAGCTGATGTGTCCGGTAAGAGACAGCAATATTCGTAAACAAATCGTTAAGATTCTTGAACTATCCCTTAAAGATAATGTGAAGGCCAGCTTCTTACAGCCTAATGGGTATTACGAGCAGCCAGACGACAAAAAGGCCCCTTTCCGGAGCCAGTTCGCAGCAATGGATGTTACACGTTGGAAGGAAAATCGAGTTTTACCTTCACCGCCCAAGCATTCTTAAATGCTTTTAAGGCGTTCTCAATGTCCTCTAGACCAATCAGAAGCGCTGAAGCGCCCTCAAGATCCAGATTAAGAGTATTGCCGTGGAGATTAGCCTTCAGGCCGCTTACAATCCCGATCTCGGTGCTGTCTAGTGCAATGCTTAGCTGCACAAGCGATCCGAGCTTATGAATCCACTCTTCGTCGGAAGGCAGTAAAATGTCCTTATACATCTGGGACAATTTCTGCTTCCGGCTTTTTGTGCTATACGAGGCAATCATCGCGCACAGGATAAGCTGACGGTGTGTCAGTCCACGAATCGGTGAATTCATCAGCCAATACAGGGTGTGTCGTTTAGATTGATAATAGTTAATGTTAGACCCTGTCCGATGTAGCATGATGGATACATAAATTAACATCTCATGTTCAGCTTTATTCTCCTCATCCTTGAATGCGTCAAACAGACTTAGAGCAAGCTTGTTAATATGATCTAAATACCGTTTAGAAGTACGAATATCAAACCGAATAATCGTATTTAAACTGTATTCAAGCGCACTGTCTCGCACCGGTTGCTCCGGCTTCAGTAGATCATGTAGCATACCTTCCCTGAGCCCCTCCCCGCTGATTACAGCCTGGCTAGCCCCAATATACTGATATACCGTATGGAAAATAATCAACCCAGATACGATGATATCTGCTCGACTCTTAGACAACCCATCTAAGTCTTTACGCTTATCATAAGGCATTGAAGGTAATGTGTTCATAAAATGCTCAATCGTCTCACTGGCCATGGTGTAACCGTGAGAGTTAGGTAATGAGTATGCTCTAGTCTTTTGATCCAGCTTACCTAGAGAACGAACCGTACCTCCCAGACCAAACAGTGGAAGACCTGCTGTTGAGTTAAGCCAATCATGCTCTACCAATCTCCCCAGAACATAGGTCTCGAGCTTCTGAATCTGCTCTCCATTCCAGTTCCCACCTTGACCAAACATAAGATTGGTATTCACCGCTCCGAACGGAAAGGAAATACTATGTTGATAACGCCGCCCGCGAAAAAGTGTGATTTCAGTACTCCCGCCACCAATATCGATGACATAACCATCTTCAACATTAAATGCATTTATGACACCTAAGAAGCCAAAATAAGCTTCCTGATGACCACTGATAACCTCAATGGGTATGGTTGAAGCTTCTGATAAAAAGGCAATAATTTCACTGGAGTTAGCAGCATTTCTGATTGCCGCTGTAGCGCCCGCACGAATGGTTTCTACATCAAAAGCATTGCAGATCTCCTTAAACTGGCGCAAGACTGGGATGATCGTCTCCATATCCTTCTGCTCCAGTCGACCTTCCTTCGTAATCTTCTCACTAAGACGCGCAGAGTACTTACACTCCTTGATGATCTTATAGCCTCCCTCCGGCGTTGTATCATAGATTACAAGACGTATGGAGTTAGAACCAATATCGATAATGCCTATCCGGCGCAGATCATCTCTCATTATGTATGTACTCCTTTTCAAGTTGTTTGACCATCTATTATACATGGTTTACATAAATAAATGAACTCAGTCCATTATATCCTCAAATTACGCAACTGTTAAAAAAATAAAGCGGCACCCGGATAACTTGCCCGAGCGCCGCTACAATTTGACTTACTTATAACACTTTACTTAAAAAATCCTGTGTACGTACATGCTGAGGATTTCCGAATACTTGTGCAGGTGTACCTTGCTCTACAATCACGCCGCCATCCATAAATAGAATACGGTCGCCCACTTCGCGTGCAAAGCCCATCTCATGCGTAACTATGACCATTGTCATCCCATCTTCTGCAAGCTTCTTCATAACCTCCAGCACCTCACCGACCATCTCTGGGTCAAGGGCTGAGGTTGGCTCGTCAAAGAGCATCACATGAGGCTGCATCGCCAGCGCCCGGGCAATCGCGATTCGCTGCTTCTGTCCTCCTGACAGTTGAGCAGGATAAGCATCCTTTTTATCTTCTAGGCCTACAGTCTTGAGCAGCTCCATTGCGAATTTATCAGCTTCGGACTGCTGCTGTTTTTTCACCTTAATCGGTGCTAGTGTAATGTTCTGCAGAACTGTTTTGTGAGGAAAGAGGTTAAACTGCTGAAATACCATTCCCATCTTCTCACGTGTGACATTAATATCGTGCTTTTTGGAGGTAATAGATTCACCTTCAAAAGTAATTTCGCCACCAGTTGGCTGCTCCAGGAGATTCAAACAGCGCAGAAAGGTACTTTTACCCGATCCACTCGGTCCGATAACGACGACGACCTCACCTTTATGAATCTCCAAGTCAATTCCCTTGAGAATTTCCAGCTTCCCGTAATTTTTTTGCAAGTTCTTAACGGCGATCATCGGTATTCAGCCTCCTTTCCAGTCTACCTAGGATCTTCGATAGCGTAAATGTCAGCACAAAGTACATAAATGCGATAATTACAAGTGGTGTCATACCATCGTAAGAAATCGTTGTAACCGTACGTGCTTGAAACATCAAATCCGTAACGCCGATAAAAGAAATAATCGATGATTCCTTGATAATGGTGATAAATTCATTTCCGATTGCCGGAAGAACACTCTTGAGTGCCTGCGGGAGTATGATATGGCGCATAGTCATCCCTTGCTTCATTCCAAGTGAACGGGCTGCCTCCATTTGTCCACGATCTACCCCTTGTATCCCAGCACGGAAAATCTCTGCAAGGTAAGCAGAACTGTTAATGGATAAGGTGATTGCCCCCGACTGAATCGGTGTAAATTCAATCCCGAATGTAGCCAATCCATAATGGATCAGAAACAGTTGTACAAGCATAGGTGTACCACGAAGGAATTCTACCCAGGCTGTTGCCAAGAAGCGAAGCACACTCCATTTGGACATACGTAGCAAGGAAATAATAATCCCTAGAATAAAACCAAAGAAGACGCCTAGAACAGCAAGCAGCAAGGTATACTGCAAACCGGTTAGGAAAAAATCACGATAATCATAAGCCATTTTAAATAAAGTAATGTCCATAACCTTTCCTCCCATCTCCAAAAAAATAGAAAATAGCTTATTGTCGCTATTTTCTGTATACACATACAATTTACTTTAGCAGACTTTAAAAATATCCGTTGTATCTTTACTTCGTGCTATCTGCAAGCTCACTAGCTGCCGTTACGTACTCATCAATTTTACCTTCTGAGTTTAAACGTGTCAGTGTGCTGTTTACTTGATCCAGTAGCTCTTTATTTCCTTTTTTAATACCAATAGCATAACCGTCATCTTCAACTTCTGGCTTAGCATCAGTAATTACAAGACCAGGAACATTCTTAACGAATGATTTTGCGACGGGCCCTTCAATGATAGCAGTATCTACACGATTGGATTGCAATTGTAGAACAATTTCGGAGATTTTACCAAGCGAAGTGATTTTCGCTCCCTCGATCCCTTTAGCAATTTCTTCTTGAATGGATCCAGTCTGCACACCAATTTTAGTACCTTTTACAGCATCCATAGTGGCGTATTTATCTTTGTCCGCTTCGCGCACAACAATCGCTTGCTCAGCCTTGTAATAAATGTCTGAAAGATCAACAGCTTTTTTACGTTCTTCCGTCGGGCTAAGTCCAGAAATTACAATATCTACTCTTCCGCTGGACAATTCGTTCAATAGTGAGTCGAATGGCAAGTCCTTAATTACAAGTTCAGCACCCATATCAGCAGCAATTTCCTTAGCGATATCGATATCGAAGCCCACGATAGTATCTTTACCGTCTACAACTTTATGGAATTCGTACGGAGGAAAATCTGCACTTGTGCCCATAGTAAGCTTCTTAGTAGCCCCACCGTTAGTTGCATTTCCACTTGCAGCGGTATCACTATCATTTTTATTTTGACCGCAGCCTGACAACAGGCCTACTGCTAATAACATACCTAAACTAAGTTTACCCCATTTGTTCATTTCTATATCTCCCCTATTCGTATGAAAAAAATCCAAGTTGACTCTTTGACCGACTTATTATAAATCAGAACGCATGAATATGCAAAGGCATAATTGTGACAATAACTTCCTTTTAATGGGTTTCAAAGCAAAGAATTCATTCTTCTGAAACATATTATTCAACATTTATTCAAATTTTATATAATTTTATACATTTTTACTATTCCCTAACTTAACCAAATCATGCGGCAAATCACCCCTAATTTTCATCAAAAAAAGGAGTGCACTAAAGTATGAGTTATACTTCAGTGCACTCCCTTATTAACCTATTACGGAATCTAATGAATCCTTATTCCGTAATTTCATTATAAATATCAATGTACTGTTGCGCCGATACATTCCAGCTATAATCGCCAGCGAATGCGTTTTTCGTAATCTTTTTCCAGTGTTCAGGCTGCTTGTATAATGAGATCGACCGGCGAAGCGTAAACATCATATCGTGGGCGTTGTAGTTACTGAACGTAAAGCCGTTTCCTTCACCGGATTCTTCATTATAAGCTTGAACAGTGTCATTCAGGCCACCAGTTTCCCGCACAACTGGTATGCTACCATAGCGTAAAGCGAGAAGTTGACTGATCCCGCAAGGTTCAAACTTGGAAGGCATAAGAAAGATATCACTAGCAGCATATATTTTGCGTGAGAGTGCATCATTAAAGAGGATTTGTGAAGATAGCTTTGCCGGATAACGCCAAGCCGCTTCCTTAAACCACCGCTCATAGGACTCATCCCCCGTTCCAAGCAGAACAAATTGAATGTCATCCTTATACAATAGCTCATCCAATACACGCGTAAGCAAATCTAAACCTTTGGAATCCACAAGACGAGTAACCATAGCCACCATCGGAATATTAGCATCCACAGGTAGTCCTAATTCCTCCTGCAAGGCTAATTTGTTCTCCGTTTTCTTCGCCAGATTAGAACGATAACGGGTAGCAAGACTTGTATCTGTTGCAGGATTATAACTTTTTGTATCTATTCCATTCACAATACCGCTCAAAACATCCGCTCGCGCATTCAACAATCCATCCAGTCCGTAACCATAATAAGGTGTTCGAATTTCTTCCGAGTAGGTTGGACTTACTGTGGTGACACGGTCGCTGTATACAATGCCACCTTTTAAGAAATTCACATTCCCGTAATACTCCACACCTCCAAAATAACTGCTGTCAAGACCCAATAGCTCCCCAAGCACCTCATATGGAAACACACCCTGATACAACAGGTTATGTATGGTAAATACACTTCGCATTTCGCTGTAAAATGGATTGTGTCGATAATGACCCTGAAGCAGCATTGGGATTACAGCCGCATGCCAATCATGGCAATGCAAGACGTCCGGCTGAAAATCAATAGCTGGCAGACACTCCAGCACCGCACGATTATAGAACGCGAAGCGTTCCCCATCGTCCATATATCCGTAGATTCCGTCCCGTCCAAAATAATATTCATTGTCGATAAAGTAAACGGGAATACCGTCATAAACCATATGTTCGATCCCGCAGTATTGATTACGCCAACCGATTGGCACATACACTTCTGTTAAATGCTCCATTTTTGAAGTGAACTTTTCTGGAATCCCACGATATTTAGGCAAAATCACTCGTACATCTACCCCGGCACCCTTCAGCGCTTTAGGTAATGCCCCAATGACATCGGCCAGACCACCCGTTTTGATAAATGGATGAGCTTCAGCTGCGGCAAATAAAACTTTCATGATTATTTCCCCCTTTAAAGTGTACGGATTCTCTATTCGTTCTTTAATCTATGACTCATTTGCCTCTTTACTCTTACCCACTCGTGACGTTTTCTTAAACACCAGGAAGCTAAGAGGCGGTAATGTTAGCTCTATACTGTTCACCTGATTATGCCATTCTAACTTTTTGCTCTTCTGAGGCAAGTTGTGTATACCCGAACCTCCGAACGCTACATCTTCCGAGCTAAAAAGTTCTTCATAGGTCCCTGGGCGTGGAACCCCTATACGATACTGTTGACGCTGGACAGGTTGAAAATTGATGATAAACAGCAACGTATCTCCAGGCTTCTTGCCTTTTCGCAGATATGAAATTACGCTTTGTTCATTGTCATCTGCATCAATCCATTGATAACCCTCTTGGGAATGATCAAGCTCCCACAGGGCTTTCTCCGAGCGATACAGTTTATTAAGTGCAGCTGTGTAAGCTAGCATGCCGCGATGGCTGTCATAGTCCAGCAGTAGCCAATCCAGCTGCTCCTGATCCTTCCACTCAATAAATTGACCAAATTCTCCACCCATGAACAGGAGTTTCTTTCCGGGATGAGATATTTGATAACCAAGCAGCTGTCTAAGTCCTGCGAACTTTTGTTCATAAGAACCGGGCATTTTGTCCAGTAACGACTTTTTGCCATGTACAACCTCATCATGTGATAACGGTAATGCATAATTTTCGGCATAAGCATAACATATTGGAAATGTTAATAAATTATGATGATGAGGACGCCCCCAAAAATCATGTTCTATGTAGCCCAATGTGTCATTCATCCATCCCATATTCCATTTGTAGTTAAAACCGAGGCCACCTTCATGAGCTGGTGCTGTAACTCCCGGCCAAGCACTAGATTCTTCTGCCATCATTAATGCCTTAGGAAAATACTGAAATATCGCCTTATTCAGGTTCTGAATAAATTTGATGGCCTCTAGATTCTCCAGACCACCATTCACATTGCGTCGATATTGATGAGCTTGTTTTTCAAAATCGAGACGAAGCATGCTGGTAACCGCATCTACACGCATCCCATCAATATGATAATACTCAAACCAAAAGAGTGCATTAGAAATGAGGAACGAAGAAATCTCAGGCTTGCTGAAGTCGAACGATAGGGTTCCCCAGCCTGGTTTTTCCGCTAACATTGGATCTGCATATTCATAAAGTGGCGAGCCATCAAACATTCTTAAACCGTGTGCATCCTTTGCAAAATGGGCCGGAACCCAATCCAGAATGACACCAATTCCAGCTTGATGCAAATGATCGATTAAATACATCAACTCATGGGGTTCACCATATCGGCTCGTAGCCGCAAAATACCCCGTACCTTGATAGCCCCATGACAAATCGTATGGATGCTCAGCAAGCGGCATAAACTCAACATGGGTATAACCCATTTCCACCAAATATGGAATTAATAATTCACTCATTTCCTGATAGCTGTAAAATTCCCCATCTTCTTTTTGACGCCAAGTTCCAAAATGCATCTCATAAATGTTCATCGGTTGATGATATGGAGCTTTACTCTTTCTCCGCCATGCAGCATCTCCCCAACGATAACCACTGAGATCCGTAACAACGGATGCAGTCGCCGGTCGAACCTCAGCTTTGAAGGCAAAAGGATCCGCTTTTAGGAAGCTGGAGCCATCACTGGCAACAATCCTGTATTTGTAAAAAGTTCCCGGCTGTATTCCCGGAAAAACACGACTCCAAAATCCTGAATCGGGTATCTTATATAACGAGTCCATGTCCTGCGTTCCATCCCAGCCATTATGATCACCAGCTAGTCCTACATATGTCGCATGAGGAGCCCACACGGTAAAGCGCACGCCCGTAACGCCTTCTTCAGCGGCAGTGTGCGCACCCAGCATAGAATAGCTGCGATAATTGGTGCCCTCATGGAACAAATAAATATCAGATGCTGACGGAAGGGTATCGATTGTTGCTTTTTCAGCCAATTCTACACCACCTTTTTTGAATGCTTGTACCTATTACATTACCCGAATATTACCATTTTGAAAATGATTTGATGTGAAAACAAAAGATTTTCTGATAAAGAAATATTAATTGTAATTTTTCTTTTTACACAGCAATATACTTCACCTATGTCGTTTCAAGTGCTTGTCGTGAGTTTATATATCAAGCATTGACAAAATAAATGGGAGGGATAACAAATGAATAACAAAAAAGATTGTATCGCCATGCTCTTGGCAGGAGGGGAAGGCCGCAGATTGGCTCCCTTGACTTCCAGTATGGCTAAGCCTGCAGTCCCTTTCGGTGGACAGTATAAAATTATTGATTTCCCACTAAGTAATTGTGTAAATTCTAAAATTGATACAGTAGGTGTCCTGACGCAATATGAAGCTGAATCCTTACATGAACACATCGGTGAAGGTGAACCTTGGGGTTTACATAGTCAAAAGGATAAAGGTGTAACCCTGCTTCCTTCCGGTGTTGAAGGCAGAGACAGCTATACAGGAACTGCTGATGCGATTTATAAGAATATTGAGTATATCGATAGCCGTAATCCAGAACATGTTCTCATTCTATCCGGTGATCATATTTACCATATGAATTACCGGAAAATGTTGGATTACCATGTAGAGAAGGCTGCAAAAGCCACCATCTCCGTAATGGAGGTGCCTTGGGATGAAGCTAGTCGTTTTGGAGTGATGAACGTAAATGATGAACTAAAAATCTCTGAGTTTGCGGAAAAACCAAAAGTACCTAAAAGTAATTTAGCTTCTATGGGTATATATCTGTTTGAGTGGGCTTATCTGAAGGAGCACTTGTTGCGGGATGCAGCTAATCCTAATTCCAGTCATGACTTTGGTAAAGACGTTATACCAACGATGCTTGATCAGAATGATGATTTATTCGCTTACCGCTTCAAAGGATACTGGAGAGATGTAGGTACTGTGGGTAGTCTCTGGGAAGCACATATGGATCTTCTGCAAAAAAACAATGGCATGAAGCTCGACAAAGCTCATTGGCCGATGTATAGCCGGAGTCGCCGGACTAAGCTTGCTGTTCACAAACCACGTGTTCAGATTCCATCAACGGACTCTCTCGTGAATGAATTCTGCACGCAAGAAGGCAGCTTGCAACGTTCTGTAATCTTCAATGGTGTGGAAATTGGCAAAATGAGCCAAATTAAACAAAGCGTTATTATGCCTGGCGTTCGAATCGGACGTGGAGTACAGATCGAAAATGCCATTATTGGCGAAGGTGCCATTATTAAGGATGGTGCTGTCGTCAAGGGAAGTATTAACAATATCGTAGTTGTTGGGCCCAATGAGACCGTAGCTCCTAAGCCAGCGGTTCGAAATCAACCCTCCCGTCTGTTTCAGGATGTTTATGAGAAGACAGGACGTCTACGGGAAGTTCTCCCTTCATAAAACCATTATATATATAAATACTTTATATAAAAAGGGGCTGTTGTCCTGGTCAACATGACCAGAGCAACAGCCCCTTCGGTTGTTAGAAGTTAACCTTTATGATTCATGGAGCGCTAACCATTCTCGATCTAAAATACTCATTTCCACACAATCTACATATTGCTCCCCAAACAGCGCTGATTCGCGCTCTACACCCTCCCGCTTAAAGCCCAATGCTTCATAGGTTTTCAGGGCAACAGTGTTGAAAGCAAAAGCTCCCAGAGAAATACGATGCAGATCCAAACTCTCAAATCCGATCCGGAGCATTTCATTCATCATCCTTGTTCCAAAGCCTCTGCCCTGATAATCAGGATCTACTACTACTCTGCCAATACATGCAGATCGATTCGCCCGGTCTATGGCTGAAAAACTGATGTGTCCCACGACCTGCTGAGTAGCTTCATGCACCGCACAGAAGATAAGGCGATCAGAATTCGCTGGATGATTAGCCCCATCTAAATACTTAGTAAGCTGGTCATCGTCAAGAGGAAAAGTTAATGAAGGTCCAGCCCATTGCTTCAGATACTCAGGTGAGACACTCCATCGTTTCAGGTGCTCAAAGTCCGATTCAGAAATAAATCTAAGAATCAGACGATCGGAATCAGGTTGTTCCTCAAAATGCTCATACAGGTTCACTAAACGACCATTTCCCATATCGTTAGTACCCATGTAATGAAAACCCATGCTCTGATAATAACGATTGAGTTTAATGTTATGTGCGACGGTATCAAATCTGAGTCCTCTGCAGCCAAGTTCTTTGGCACGGGCCGCAGCATATTTAAGCATATGCTGACCAAGTCCCTGACTGCGGTGTGAACCCGCTACAGCTAATCTATGCAAATATGCATAAGACTCATCGTTTTTGCTTCCCCAGTATTGAGGATCACTGAATTGTAATGTGAACATTCCAACTACTGCTTCATCTTCAATCGCAAGATAAACATGCCTATCCGTGAAATAGCCTGTGATATCATTCTCGTTAAATTGGCCGGGGGTCCATTGCTTAATCCCATTTCGTTCCATCCAATTTGCTGCTTCCTGCAGCAGCCTCAAGATATCACCAGTCCGATCAGGTTCTCCACGAACGATCCTAATCGAATTCCCCCATACTTCCATTTCCATACCTCCTAGACATCTGATTCAGGTAAGGTAGCTGTTATTTGTGCTACATGATCTGAATTGACTTCAGGCAGCTTCTCAGTAAGTGGCAAGATTACGGTAACTTCAGTTCCACTACCTAGCTCACTTTCCATTTCAAGCTTCCCGTGGTGAAGTTCCACGATTTGTTGTGAGATGGCTAGACCTAAGCCCGTTCCCCCGTTCAACGCATCCACTTGAAAGAAACGGTCTTTCACTCTGGAGATATGTGCTTCACTAATCCCAATCCCACTATCACGAACCATGATAGCAGTCTCTGTAGCCGAAATTCTCTTCGCAGACAATTCTATACTGGACTCCTCATGTGAAAACTTCACGGCATTGTCTACCAGATTCAAGAATACTTGTTTTAGACGATTGGCATCCCCTTTAACATAGATCCCGTCTTCACATTCAAGAAGCAGGTGAATCCGTTTCTTCTCCGCCTTGGCCCAAATATTAAGTATAGTCTCCTGAAGTAACACTTTCACGTCAACAATCCCAATGGACAGCTTCATTTGGTTCTGCTGCAGCTTTGAAAAGTCTAGAATCTCCTCTACTAGACCAATCAAGCGTTCACTTTCTTTGGAAATGATGCTGACTCCAAGCTTCGTCTCCTCCGGATCATAGCCACCAGAGACCAAGGTTTCACTCCAGCCCTTGATACTAGTAAGGGGTGTCCGAAGCTCATGTGAAATGGACGAGATGAAATCATCCTTAATCTGATTACTGCGCACAATTTCCTGAGCCATATAATTCAGCGTTGAAGCCAAGTCACCAATCTCAAATTTGTAATTCCCCTTAATCCGCACATTAAATCTACCCTTAGCCATTTGGGCTGATACCGCCGTAATGTTATTGAGCGGCTTTACGATTGAATTGGCAAGTCCGAAGCTGAACACGATAACAACAGCCATAACAGCTGCACCTATTCCAATTGACAGTAACGTAAGATTAAGCAAATCGTTGTTGATACCTTCAAGTGAAGTAAGATATCTTAGAATATACGTATCACGTCCGTGAACCTGCAGCATCTTGGACACAGCCATAACACTCTCGTTAGTACCACTCTGGCGTCCTACCCAGCGGCCAATACTGCCCCCTACCGCTTCAGGGACGTCACTAGTTGTAATCGTACGATCAGGCTGAAAACCGGTTGAACTGGTAATCATGTCACCATTCATGGTCAATACTTCTAGCTCTGTATTGGGCAGCTCAAATCTATCCAGCAGTACTTGCAGCTGATTCGAGTTGTTATCGCCATCTAGCTCGTATTTATGAAAAAACGACTCTGCCGTGGTAATGTGATTTTTCATCTTGCTATATACACTGTCATAATAATACGTTCTGATGGCAAGCAGGAAGATAACTTCTACGAGGAGAAGCGCCAAAAAAACTACAAGAATGTAGTGTAGAACAATTTGTCTGCGCATCCCCTTCTTAATCATTGTACTTGGCCTTTCCATCTATATCCGTGTCCCCATACCGTTTGCAAAAATTCTGGCTCTGACGGATTATTCTCTATTTTTTGACGCAGACGACGAATATTCACATCCACAATTTTGGGATCACCCATATACTCCTTGCCCCACACATGATCCAGCAGAAGATCGCGGCTGAGCGGTGTATTTTCTTTTTCGAGGAAGAATTGAATCAACGAAAATTCCGTTGGCGTCAGTTCAATCGCTTCATTATCACGTTTAAAATGTTTGGAAATAAGATCCAAGGTAAATGGCCCTGAAACGAATGAAACTTTCGCTGACTGTTCACGATGAACGTTCACTCGGCGCAGCAAAGATTGAATTCGAGCAATCAGTTCTGTCGGGCTGAATGGCTTGCTAACATGGTCATCCGCTCCTACAGACAATGCATACACTTTATCTTGCTCTTGAACCTTGGCTGTCAGAAAAATAATACCCAAACGCTCATTGGTTTCTCTGACCCGTCTACATACTTCAAATCCATCAATACCCGGAACCATTACATCCAACAGAGCGATATCAATATCAGGGATCGTGGTTAACTTGTGAAGAGCTTCATGCCCATCCGCAGCCTCTATCACTTCGAACCCATTACGCTTCAAGTTAATGACAATAAAACTACGAATGGACTCCTCATCTTCCAGTATCAGTACTTTACTCATCTATTCCCTTCCTTTCTATAGGGGAAGCAATTTTATTGCTTCCTTCCTTTGTTGTACTTTGTTCTAACTTACCGCGGTAGGCGATGACCTTGTCTGCATCACGTGCAAGCAAATCCCAACCGTCATTTTTTACGCGATCCCATTCTGAAGGAGAAAAGAAGGAAACCTCAGCAACCGTCTCACCGGTATCTGACATGATAAACTTAAGGTTCTTATCCAGAACCGATTTCGTATCAACTGTCACCTTTCCATGCCATTCCGGAGAAAAATTAATATTGAATCGATCCGATGGATCATGATATAGCTGGGTTGCGAAGGTCAGACCTTCTTTCCCATCCCATTTATAATAGGAGGTAAAGTATGGAATTTCAGCTGGATCGAAATACTCCCATCCTTTAGGCGCCTCAAGCAATCCAATTTCAATAATGCCATCATGATCAATATCTTCACTTGCAATCCGACGATCTTTATAAGTCCGCGCATCACCTGGTAATACCACACGCAGCTTGTTATTCTCCATAACGACAATAGAGGTATAGGCAGATTGGGAATCCACCGCAGCATCCAATACGATTCCTTCTTTATTCTCTGAGATTTTTCCTGCAACAATATTGTAATAATTATTAAAATAAGGATCGATATTATCAAGCTTATCGAGTACCTTAAAGCCATCATTGTACTGATAGACCGAAATGGTTGCAAATTCATTTCTTTTAAAGTAAACAACGGTTATGTCTTCAATTCCATCCCCATTAAGATCATCAATCATATATTTAGTATAAGGATGTGAAAGCACTTCTTCTAATGTTCCGCTGGAATAGCTATAGACGACAAGACCCTTTTCTTCACCTTGTGAATAGCCGGTAACAATTTCAAGCTTCCCATCACCCGTCATATCCTTCAAATCAACCGACTCCAGCACAGACCCGTCGCCATCGAATACAAGTTTCTTGACCCAAGTGTCGCCCTGTTTCTCCAGTATCATCCCGTGAATCTGTACGGCTTCACCTGGAGTCCTATAGAACACTAGCGTCTCCATAACTCCATCCTTATTGAGATCCTCAGTAAAGATGGTACTATCATCGTCATTGGTCGGACGAATCAACGTGGAACCTGCTGGCTTAAGTGAATTAATAGCAGCCATAAGTGTTGCTTTGTCAGCAGACAATTGTGGGGATTTCATCTTAGAAACAGGATCACTGATGAAAGTACAACCCGACAGTACGGATAACGTCAGCGTTGCGGCTACAAAGCACCTAAGACTTCTCATATTCAACTTCATCACTCTTTTCCTTATCCGTGTCCTATATTTAAAGATTTGCACGTTCTTGGAACGTTAATCTACGCCCCTTTATATCATGCTTAATTCTGCCATCTTCTAGTACCCATAGACGCGTAGCAAAACGTTCCGCTAATTCAATCGGTAACACCGTTACAACCGTAAGACCGGTTTCTTTACACAGCTTCCGCAATGTTTCCAAGACACTCTCCGCGGATTTAGGATCTAATCCCGTAACCGGTTCATCCGCTAAAATCACTTTAGCACCGTGAGTCAACGCTCTAGCAATCGCTACACGCTGCCTTTCTCCGCCACTAAGTTGACTTGTCTTCATCTTCGCTTTATCCAGGAGGCCAAGGGCGTCCAGTTCATCCATTGCACCCATATAATCATCTGAACGTACCATCCCAGTGACCATTCGCCATAACGGCGTTTGTGAAGACTGGCCGATCAGTACATTTTTCAATGCAGTACGGTTAGGATTGAGCTCTGCATTCTGCTCCAGGTATGCCCACTCGCGGCGGATTTTTCTTTTACCTGTAAAGGCACTCGCCATTATATCTGTACCGTCCACTCTAAAATTCCCTCTATCCCACTTCTCACGCAGCGCTAAACAGCGCAGTAAAGTGGTCTTACCGCTACCGCTAGCTCCAAGTATTGCTACGAACTCACCCGGTTCTAATTGAAACCCTATATCCTGTAGAACTGGATTCTTATCTTCCCCAACTGCCTTGGCTAAGTGTTCAACTGTGATCATAGTTCAGCCTCTCCCTGTCTTTATCTATAATCTATAGTGTACTCTGAAAGCCAGATGAATTTCCATGCGAGCACTCGTTCTTATCTTACCTCAAATTTTTTGCCGTGGCGAGAAAAATAACCCAAGCAATCCGAAGGCGATATATAAAGCGCCCATCAAGCCGAAAATCCCCCCGCCCCAGCCGACTTGCATGAGCAAACCGCCGATACCTGGACCTATAATACTGCCTATACTAAAATGAAAAGAAGCAACCACATTTGCAGCAGGCAGTAAATGTCGTGGTAAAATGTCCGCAGCCAGACTAAGCCCTAACGAGAAAAAGGAGCCTACAAGTCCACCAGCAATCATCAACAGCACCATAGTCACTTTGAAATGGTCACCTGCTAATGGCAGTAATGCGAAGGCAATCCCGCCTCCAATCCCAGTAAGAATCAATACCTTCTTTCGACCAAAACGGTCGCTCCACAGTCCTAGCGGGAATTGTAACAACAGTCCTCCAATGCCCGCAAAAGGCAATAAGGCTGCAATTTGATCCGTGCTGTATCCGATCCGGAGGCCATACACTGGAAAATTACTATTTAAGCTTGCTTCCATGAAACCGTATAGGAGTGCAGGAATTAAAGCGAACCACGCTAGACTGTAACAACGTCCAAAACGGCGTACCTGACTTTCTCCACTCTCAACTTTATCTGGACGTGAATCCGGAAGTAATGTAACGGCTAGTATTAGGACCAGCAAAAAAAGAAAAGCTAGAACAATAAAGGGTGTTGCCTGACCAAAGCGCAGCAGACTAATTCCAAGTGGCCCCAAGCTAAAGCCCAGGCCATAGGACATCCCATACAGGGAAAGATTTCGTCCACGATGCTCGGCAGGCGTCATTAGCAGCACCCATAGCTGGGCGGCATAATTGATAGCTGCATCACCAACACCTACAAGAAGACGTAACACAAACCATATTTTGATTCCAGGAAAAAAGGGGAATAAGAGCAAGCTTACTAAGACTAAGCTTATCCCGCCAGCAATCAATTTTTTGAATCCAATCGCTCCGAGAACTCTTTCAGCAATCAAGGTCATTCCGAATGATCCTATGTATAAAGCAGCTGCATTAAGTCCATTAAGCGAAGAGGAAACTCCTTTCTGCTCCAATAGAATGGATAATACGGGAAGCAGCATTCCTTGGCTGAGTCCAGCCGCTATAGTAGCGGTGATAAGAATCATGAAATTCATTTTGCTGTTACTTCGAATAGATAATTTTGGCCGGTCTGACACAGATGATATCCCCCTATAATTAATAACGCTAATTTGTTCTAACGCCAATTGGCAAACACCGAACATTATAGTGGACAACCCTCTTCAAAACAAGAGATAATATGAAGATGTTACGGATTTCCTGGGGGTGCATGAGACATGGAGTACGAATTAAAGATCGACGTATCGCCGGTTTATGAACTGCTGGACAGTTTTATGTTATATGTAACTAGAAAATGGATCTCCAATTTGGACATTGGTCCCCACTGGATAAGTGATGTGGAAGATCGCATTTCTCCTCATAAGGTAACAGCTTTAATGCAAGCCGCCGAGTGGCCTTTTACGGATTATGATGTGCTATATGCCTGGGTTTACATTCGAGGACCCGCAACTTCAGTGCAGCATTTCCTAGATGATCTGGATTCAGCCTCCATAGAAGAATGTTATCAGCAGATCGCTCCGCTCATTCAGGAGTTTACGATTGAAGATGCTTTTCGGATTCGGAGCAGCTATAGTCCACTTTTGCGTCTCTGGTACGAGCAATACTTCCGCCATGTGGAGCACAAAATATTACCGCTATTAATTGAAGATGCTTCTGAGAAAAAAATGCTTGAAAGCAAAATGGACCCCATTTCTCTAATTGAATACGCATCTGGCGGTGTAGTTTTCGAGGAGATCACGGATCTAAAGACGATTGTATTACTACCAACTGTTCATAATCGTCCGATTAACACCTACTGCTTCTACAAAACCATGGTGATCGTACAATATCCTGTAGATGTACCTTTAGAAGACGAAAATGAACCACCTATGGTGCTTTTGCGCATGACCAAGGCACTTTCCGACCCCACAAGACTTCGATTGCTTCGCTATGTCGCACATGAACCCAAGTCGTTGTGGGAGATGCAATCTGATCTGAATCAATCCAGAGAAATGCTGATGCATCACCTTATGATTCTACGAGTAGCCGGCCTACTCCGCATCCATCTTAGAGGTGAACAAGATGAACGTTTCAGTATTCGCCCTGACGGCGCATCAGAGCTGCAAATGTTCCTAGAGTCTTATATTTATCTATAGAACACTATACAGATACAGATCCAAGGAGTGAGAGATATGAAATACATGACACAACAGGTGATTTTCGATCTAGATGATACACTAGTCCACTGCAACAAATATTTCGATCTGATTTTAGGGCAATATTTTGAGCTAATGACTGATTGGTTTAACGAATTTGGCCCAAGCACCAGTGAACTACGTGATAAACAAATAGAAATTGACGTGCACACGGTTAACACAAGTGGTCTTGCCAGCGATAATTTCCCTAAATCCCTAATCGCTACCTACCGCTATTTCTGCGCCAAATATAATCGTCCGACGGACCGTTTTCAAGAACAACAGTTACACAAGCTTGGACTAAGCGTCTATGATCAAGAAATCGAAGCTTACCCTGGCATGGTTGAAACGCTTGATACTCTGAAGCAGGATGGTCACCATTTATTCCTGTATACAGGTGGAGACGATACGATCCAACAACGTAAAATTGAGCAAATGAAGCTAGATGCTTACTTTGATGACCGGATCTATATTCGTCAACATAAAAATGTTGAGGCACTTGAAAATATTTTGACTACGCAAGGCTTTGACCGCAAACGCACCTGGATGATTGGTAACTCTTTACGTACAGATGTACTTCCGGCAGTAACCGCAGGCATTAACAGTATCTATCTGAAGCAACAGAATGAATGGAGCTATAACCTTATTGAACTGGAGCAAGAAATGCAACAAGCAGTGAAGACCATTTCCTCCATCCATGAGGTGCCTCCTGTTATTCGTACTGCTACCCTGCAGAAACTCTAGGTGCAAAGTAACCTCAGACATTGTTACAAATGACATATCTACTCTACCTCTGGGATGATTATACTATTTTTGTATAATTCCTAAATGAGGTAGGAGATGAGATATGAACAAGAAAGTGAAGTCCAACCATTCTCGAACTAACAAACAAATGCTTCCCATGCTCTTAGGTATAGTTGTTGTAATCCTTGTCGCTGTTATTGTCTTCATTCTAAATGACAAGACGGACAGTACAGAGGGTTTACCGAACTACACTGATGTGAAGGGTAGCATTGTTGTTGATGGGCTGAAATATGAAAAGCAACCTCATCTTGGTAGTCCTGATGCCAAAATCAAAGTCATCGAATTTGCAGATTTCAAATGTCCTGCCTGCAAAAACTGGACGGAGAAATATCTGGATACGTTTGTTAAGGACTATGTGGATACCGGAAAAGTTGAGCTTTTCTTCATGAACTTTGCCTTCCTGGATCGAGATTCCTATCTTGCTGCAAGTGCAGGTGAAGCCATTTATAAGCAAAGCAACGAGAAATTCTGGGAATATCTCCATAAGCTGTACGCCAATCAAGGCGATGAAAGCAAAATATGGGCCACACAGAAGTTCATTCTAAATTTCGTCAAAGATAACATTGAAGGTATTGATTTCGCTCAATTCGAAACAGATCTCAAGAATCATACCTATATGTTCGACGTCAAAGAAGACTTCAAGATCGCGGGATCGTACGGGGTTAATGGTACACCTAAATTTATGGTAAACGGAACCCTGCTTCCTGACTCCTCCTATGAAGGGTTAACTGCAGCGATTGAAGCGCAGCTGGCTAAATCCGCTGAATAATTATAAGGCATGATTAAAAAGGTGTCTCTGCCATGTATCCATCATGGCTAGAGACACCTTTTTACCGTACACACATTCTTTTTGATCGACTATGATTCAATTGCTAATTCGCCCGTATCCATATTTTGAAGCACTAGCTTGCCTTCCAGAGGTGTACCGTCTTCGCTGGTAAGCTTTAGCTTGCCCGTCCGACCTTTCTCAATCAACGCCTTCACTTGTGCATCCGTGAGTGTACGACCATGATTCTCTTTCCAAATCACGAATTTACAGCCTTCCTTGTAATGAGAGCAGCCGTAGCCTTTTTTACCCATAAAAATCATTCCACCGCAGCCGGGACGCGGACAGTTTCCAATGACCTTAGGTCCTGAATTGGCAGATTCCTCTTCACTACTTGCCTTGCGCTTTCGCGGCGCCGCAGGTTTGTCGCTCGTTTTACGGGTTGTGCTTGCTCCGCCTCGGCCTTTAGCACCTGTATTGACAGAAGGCGTCTCCCCTTCAAAAGAGGTTTTGGACGCTCGAGATTGTACGCGTACTTTATCCACGATCATACAGGCGAATCTTTTTACATTTTCCATAAACTGCCCGTCTGACGCCGTTCCTCTAGATATTTCGTTCAAACGACGTTCCCATTGGCCGGTCATTTCCGGTGAAGTCAACAGCTCTATCCCAGCGCCGCGTATCAATTCTATAGCTGTTCGTCCTTTTTGTGTGATGGCAATTTTTTTGCCCTGCATTTCGATGTATCCGACATTCTTCAGCCGTTCTATCGTTGCTGCACGGGTAGCCGGAGTTCCAAGCCCTGAATCCTTCATAGCATCGCGAAGCTCTTCATCCTCAATCTGCTTTCCGGCACTTTCCATCGCTCGAAGCAGCGTACCTTCTGTGTAATGCTTGGGTGGTTGAGTATCTTTCTCTTTAACAATAGCCTCACTACAAACCACTTCTTCTGCCGGAGCAATAGAAAATGGTTCGTTCACTTCGATCTCTTCGTCCTCTTCATCATCCTTGTTCTTACCCTTGGAAGTCTTCGCTTTATCCTTCTTCTGGTCCGCGTAAATGACCTTCCAGCCGAGGCTTAATAATTCCTTGACTGTGGTTTTGAACTTTTCCTCTTCTACCTCGGTCATCACCGTATGCACTTTATACTCCGCTGCCGGATAGAACTGAGACAAAAAACGCCGCACAATCAAATCATACAGCTTTCCTTCATCTGCACTAAGTCCTGATGCTTTACGATATGTAGGCAAAATCGCGTGGTGATCCTCAACCTTCGAGGGGTTGCAGATGAATTTATTCCCTTTATGAACGAGATTGCGATTCGCACCCTTCACCCACTCATCATACGCCGTCCCTTGCAGCGCGGATAACGTCTTATGCATCTCAGGAATATTCTGTTCTGTAACATAGTTGGAGTTCGTCCGCGGATAAGAGATCACCTTATGTTTTTCATATAACGCTTGAGCAATATCAAGCGTCTTTTTTGCGGAAAAAGCGTACTTTCCATTCGCCTCACGCTGCAGCAGCGTCAAATCGTACAGCTTATTCGGATACTCTTTTGTTTCCTTAACCTCGTAAGACTCAATCCGGCCCGGTTTTCCTTTGACCTTGGCAGCTAGCGCCTCCGCCTTATCCCCGTCAGTCAGCCGATCCCCCTGCCACATGCCTTTATAGGTCATTTCATTCTGAGTAAAATGTCCCTCCACCTCAAAAAACTTTAGGGAAGAGAACGCCTCAATCGTCTTCTGACGGTCGTAAATCAGCGCGAGTACGGGAGTTTGAACCCTACCCACGGACAGCAGCACATTATGCTTTGTAGTAAAAGCACGTGATCCGTTCATGCCGATGAGCCAATCCGCTTCACTGCGAGCTTTTGCTGCTTTCGTTAGATTCTCGTACTCCGATCCATCCTTCAGCTCCTGGAATCCTTTGCGAATGGTCTCTGGCGTCAGATCCGAGATCCACAACCGCTTCACAGGATGCTCCAGCTTCAAATGTCGTTGAATGAGTGAAAAGATATGCTGCCCTTCTCGCCCGGCATCGCATGAATTCACTAGAAGATCGCTACGTTTCGCAAGATCTCCAATTACCTTGAGCTGGTCGATTGTCCGCGCATTAGGAACCAGTTTGAACTGGTCTGGAATAATGGGCAGATCATTAATATTCCACTTTTTGTATTTAACATCATAAGCATCCGGCTCGGCCAAACCGATTAGATGCCCTATTGCCCAAGTAATAATGTACTGCTCCCCTTCAAGATAGGAACGGTAATTTTTGGCCTTCGGTTCTATTGCGGCGGCGATATTCCGCCCCATATCCGGTTTCTCCGCAATAATGAGTGTCTTCAAAAACAATCGCTCCTTACCTTTTCGTTCTTAAGTCCAAAATGCGTCCAGTATTCTATTATACCATTAACCTCGGTTTTTTTTAATGGATTGGTTAGTAGGCCTAGGTAAAATTCAGACTTCCCTTTGTCTTTTCTATGAATTAGAATAGTTTGGTAAACGAGGTTTATATATCGGAGGAATCAAAACGTGTCTGAAAATCACAAATTTACAGAACCTTATAAGGACAAAAACGGTCACTATTTAAAAGCAGAATGTGAGAGATGCTTCGGTTTGTGCTGTTCCGCACTACCTTTTTCAGCTTCAGTGGATTTTGCTATGGATAAAGCAGCTGGCCAGCCGTGCCATAACCTACAATCAGACTTTCGCTGTGGTGTACATACAGATTTAAGAGCGCTTGGATTTCGTGGTTGTACTGTATATGACTGTTTTGGAGCTGGACAAAAGCTTTCTCAGGTTACTTATACCGGTGAGGACTGGCGGAAGAATCCAAAAACTGCAAAGCAAATGTTCGAGGTATTTACGGCCATGTGGCATTTGCACGAATTGCTATGGTACTTAAATGAATCAATGAACTTAGATATAACCCATTCAATACATGTTGAGCTGCAAACAGCACTCGATGAGACGGAACAACTCACTTTACTTAACCCTGATTCTCTACAGAAGGTGAATGTTGACGCTCATCGAGCAAAGATTAATCTGTTACTGCTGCAAGTCAGTGAACTTGTGCGTACTGAGGCTCGTCGTAAACTTAAAAAAGCATCGAGAACATTCAGCCGTGGTGCTGACCTTGTCGGAGCAAATCTTAAAAATGCAGATCTCAGGGGTGCCAACCTGAGGGGAGCCTATTTGATTGCCGCTGACCTTAAAGGCGCTAATCTTAGAGGTGCAGATCTTATTGGTGCAGATTTCCGTGACACTGATCTTAGGGGCGCTGATCTATCAGAGAGCATTTTTCTAACTCAGGGTCAGATTAATGCGGCAATAGGTGATGATCTCACAAAGTTACCGCCAGCACTTTCCCGCCCTGAACAATGGCTTTCAGTTTGAGTTATAGAAATTTAATTCAGCTGCGAAAAGAATTCTTGGATACGAGAAACTGCTTCTAACTTTTCTAAGACTTCTTTACCCGTAGTGGCTCTTTCTAGATACTCCACCCTACCTTGTGCAGCTTCCTTACCGACTACTAGCGTTACGGGTATACCAATCAAACTTGAATCCTTAAATTTAACGCCAGCACGTTCATCCCTATCATCTAGAAGCGTCTCAAAACCGAGCTTAGTAAGTTGATTATAAAGCTCCTCTGCAACTGCCAGTTGCTCCGAGTCCTTTATGGACATCATCAAAATATGAACCTGATAAGGTGCTAATGCAACTGGCCACATTATTCCTTGATCATCATGATTCTGTTCTACAATTGCGGACAATAGACGCGAGATTCCAATTCCGTAACAACCCATGATCATAGGCTGACTTTTGCCTGAACGATCTAAAAAGGAAGCTCCAAGCTTCTCACTGTATTTGGTACCTAATTTAAAGACATGTCCGATTTCAATGCCTTGATGAAAATGAAGAACGCCATCCTCGCAATGTGAACAAGCTTCTCCTTCCGCTACATTGCGAAAATCCCCCACATGCTCAAGCCCAAAATCTCTACCAGGTACAACATTACGGAAGTGATAATCTTTTTCTCCTGCTCCCGTCGTACCTTCCGTCATCTCAGCAACTGCGGCATCAACTAGTACAGTTAATTGAAGTCCCACAGGCCCCACAAACCCAATCTCTACACCCGTTAAGGATTTCACAGCTTCATAGTCAGCAAGACCGATCTCCATCGCTCCGATATATTTACTCACTTTTATCTCATTAACTTCATGATCTCCTCGAACCACTACAGCAAAGAATTGTCCGCTACCTTCGTAGATCAATGTTTTCATAATCTGCTCTGGTTGGATCTCCAACTCCTGCTCTAATTGATCAATTGTACGTAAATTTGGTGTATGGAATTTCTCTATCGCTGGTACTTCGAAATTCATTTCCTTCTTAACAGGACGTACAGCTTCTGCCTGTTCCAGATTGGCTGCGTAATCGCAAGAGGAACATACCACAATCGTATCTTCCCCGATATCAGCCAGTGCCATAAATTCATGGCTGCCCCCTTCTCCGCCAATTGCACCAGAATCTGCATGAACAGCTCTGAACTTCAATCCACATCGCTTAAATATCCGGTGATAAGCATCGAACATTTGGTGATATGATTTATCAAGTCCTTCTGAGCTTATGTCAAAAGAGTACGCATCCTTCATCAAGAACTCTCTTCCTCTTAGCAATCCAGAACGTGGTCGCCGTTCATCTCGAAACTTAGTCTGAATTTGATACACGGTAACAGGAAGCTTACGATAGGAGCTGATCTCATTCCGCACAAGTGTGGTTACTACTTCTTCATGCGTTGGACCAAGAATGAATTCCCGCTCATGACGATCCTCAAAAGTCATCAACTCCTTACCATAAACATCATAGCGTTCTGATTCCTTCCAAAGTTCCGCAGGCTGCATGGATGGCATTAAAATCTCCTGCGTTCCGGAATGATCCATCTCTTCTCTCACAATCGCTTCTATCTTTCGCAGAACCCGCCGTCCAAGTGGTAAATAGGTATACACTCCAGCAGCTAATTGACGGATATACCCCGCACGCAGCAGTAGCTGATGACTGTTTGACTCCGCTTCCGAAGGAACCTCACGCAGTGTTGTTAATAATAAATTGCTTTGTCGCATCTTAAATACCCTCCCCAGAAATTATCTCTCTAAATGCAAAAAGACACATTCGTCAGGGACGAATGTGTCGTGATACCACCCTTATTCAACTGCCAGCTCAACATACAATCCATTCTGATTTGGCAATCCTCAAATCGGATAACGGTCGATTCCGGTAGCGGGTTAGTAGATACTATCGCTACAGCTACCAAGGCAGGATACCACTCACACGTGTTTGAGGAACCTTTCACCCGGTGGGTTCCCTCTCTGTTCTAACGCTTCTTGAATCGTAGATCCTTGGTCAATGCTTTTATCATGTGAATAATGTATTTAATTTATATGATACTGATATCTACGTCAAGCATCGCTTTATATAAAAAACCGTTTCTCCAGCAGGTAAACTGCTTTTGAAACGGCTTATTAGACAATTATTATCTTAACGATTTAAACAAGAACGGTTGAACCCATCAGGTATTTATCCACTTCACGCGCAGCTTCGCGTCCTTCGTTGATGGCCCATACAACCAAGCTTTGACCACGTCTCATATCGCCAGCAGCAAACACTTTATCCACGTTCGTATTGAATTTACCATAACGTGCTTTCACATTGGAACGACGATCTGTCTCAAGATCAAGCTCTTGAATAATATCTTGTTCTGGCCCATCAAAACCGATGGCTATCAAAGCTAATTGAGCAGGATATACAGCTTCGGTGCCTGGAACAGGTTGATAGATCTTACGACCTGTCTCATCCACGATCCGGCGGATCTGTACAGTATGCAGTTCTTTCAAGTTACCTTCATCATCACCTACGAATTTAGTAGTCATAATAGAGAACTCACGCGGGTCATCCCCAAATATGGCTTTAGCTTCTTCTTGCGCGTAGTCTAGGCTATATACATTCGGGAATTGTGGCCAAGGGTTAGCAATCGGATCACGCTGAAGAGGTGCTTTTTCATGTGTACCAAATTGAGTGATACTGCTGCAGCCATGACGAAGTGCTGTAGCAACACAGTCTGATCCAGTATCACCGCCACCCAAGACGATCACGTCTTTACCTTCAGCAGATACATAGTTGCCATCTTCAAGATTGGAATTCAAATAGCTCTTAATCGTACCATTTAAATAGTCCATGGCGTACATAACACCCTTAAGCTCACTGCCTTCAACGTTAAAACGACGCGCCTTTGTAGCTCCACCACACAGAACAACCGCATCATATTCATCCACTAGCTGTTGAGCAGGAATATCCTTGCCAATCTCTGTATTCACTACAAAATTAATACCTTCTGCAGCTAATAAATCTACACGACGTTGAACAACTCTCTTATCGAGTTTCATAGTAGGAATGCCATATGTCAGCAGTCCGCCGATGCGGTCACTGCGTTCAAATACAGTTACTGTATGTCCAGCCTTATTAAGTTGAGCTGCTGCTGCGAGTCCAGCAGGTCCAGAGCCTACGATTGCAATCTTTTTGCCTGTACGTTTCTCTGGAGGATTAGGTACAACCCAGCCTTCTTCAAAGCCCTTATCAATAATAGCTAACTCAATGGTCTTAATGGTCACCGGCTGTCCAATTAGACCCACTGTGCAAGAGCCTTCGCAAGGAGCAGGACAAATGCTTCCAGTAAACTCAGGGAAATTATTCGTCTTATGCAGACGTTCCAGGGCTTCTTTCCAGAGTCCGCGGTACACCAAATTATTCCACTCTGGAATTAGATTATGAACTGGACAACCCGAGGTTCCTCCAGCCATATCAATTCCTGTATGACAATACGGCGTTCCGCAATCCATGCAGCGCGCTCCTTGTGTCTGAAGCTCGTCCTCGGATAAATGATGGTGGAACTCCTCCCAGTCTTTTACCCGCTGCTCAGGATCCCGATCACCTGGGAGCTGCCGTTTATACTCCATAAAACCTGTAGGTGTAGACATGTTTACGTTTCCCCCATCCGTTCTCTTCGTGTTGAAGTATAGTACATTGTAGCATATTGCGGCTTCCTATGGTCGTGAGCAGCGCAATGAAGTACCTGCACATTCTATACCTGTAGATTATCATTTCTAATTTTAATTATAGTAGCACTCATTACTTTTGCACAGTAATGGATTAATCTACTGATTTTTTGTACTATTTCACATGTTATGTCAGAGAAAACGTTTTATTGCTATTCCGTACGTTCATAAACAAGAAAACGGTAATCATACGGATTCTTTTCATCACGAATTCCCTTCTTATTGGAAACCTCTTTCCATACACTCCAGTCAATATCAGGAAACCGGGTATTTCCTTCAAAATCCTGTTCAATTTGCGTTAACATCAACTTGTCAGCATACGGCAACATCAGCTTATAAATTTCCGCACCGCCGATCACCATCAGCTCATCGTCTTTTCTACCCTCGCTGAGAGCTTCCTCAAGCGTGTGTACAACCTCTGCACCTTCAGGAGCATAATCAGTATCTCTAGTCATAATTAAGCTTGTTCTGCCCTTTAGAGGCTTCCCTCCGAGCGAATCCCACGTTTTGCGGCCCATAAGCATTCTCTTTCCCAGTGTTTCCGCTTTGAAATAAGCGAAATCAAGCGGTAAATGCCAAGGCATATCATTATCTTTTCCAATAACATGATTGGTGCCCATTGCCCATATTAAGCTAATACTCATGATACACGCTCCTTCCTACCTATATAGATCAAAAAATCTTGATAACCATTAATTTATACTGCGATCGGAGCTTTTATCGAAGGATGCGGATTGTACCCTTCAATGATAAGGTCTTCCAGCTCGATATTAAAAAGTGATTTCTTATTTGAATTAATAACCAAGGTAGGCAATGGTCTTAAGTCTCTTGATAATTGCTCTTTTACTTGATCAACATGGTTTGAATAGATATGTGCATCACTAATGCTATATACAAACTCGCCTACTTCTAGACCACACTCATGTGCAATTAAATGTGTAAGTAAGGAGTAAGACGGGATATTGAAGTTAGCTCCAAGAAAAGAGTCAGCGCTGCGCTGCAGCAAGTGACAGCTTAATTTACCATTTGCAACATAGAACTGGAACATAACGTGGCAAGGTGGTAACGCTGCTTTACTCCCTTTTGCCCCAGCATTTATAACATCTTCCGGGTTCCATGCGCTTACAATTAAACGACGAGAATCAGGATTTGTTTTGATCTGATGAATTACATCTTGTAATTGGTCAATGGATTCACCCGTAGAAGATGTCCAATTTCGCCATTGCTTACCATAAACATTCCCTAGGTCACCATGCTTCGCTGCGAACGCATCATCTTCTAAGACACGATCACAAAATGCTTTCATCTCTGCTTGATAAACTTGATTGAAGTCTTCATCAATTAAACAACGATTCCCGAAATCAGTCATATCTGGACCTGTATATTCGTCTGATTCAACCCATCTTTTGAAAGCCCATTCATCCCAAATATGATTATTATTTTTCAATAAATAACGAATGTTTGTGTCGCCTTTAATAAACCATAATAATTCACTTGCGATTAAACGGAACGGTGTCCGTTTTGTTGTAAATAATGGGAAGCCTTTTGATAAATCAAATCGCATTTGATAACCAAATACACTAATAGTACCCGTTCCGGTACGATCTTCTTTTTTTACACCATTATCTAAAATATATTGTAAAAAATTCAAATAGGTTTGTTCTAACTCATTATTCAATTTAATGCACCTCCGTAATATTTCACCTCATATATTATATCTGAAAAATCCGAATTTTGTAGAAGGTAAGATATTTTTTAAATTTATTTAATAATCCGAGGAGTTCACTACTCTGATATTCTTAACTCTACTCTAACCCCATAAGCACGAAGTGAGGCTTGTCCACCTACAGGGAAAGTAATCATTGGGGAGGTATGTCCAAAGTCCACGTCTGCAATGACAGGAATGTCTGATAGCTCTTCTTTTGAAGTTATGATTTTGATCAACAGTTCTTTAGTCATACGTGATCCTTGTTGGAATCTGCCAATAACCAATCCTTTAACATGCTGAAAATCTGGTTGATGAATCAGCGATTGTAAATCCCGATCAAAGGTTGCAGGCGATGACTCATAATCATCCTCAAGAAATAATATCGAATTTTTTAAACTTGGCATATACTCCGTTCCCTGCAAAAGATTTAATGTACACAGGTTCCCACCGATAATTGTCCCTTTCGCTTCTCCATCATTGATAATGAACGGACCTTCATTTCTGATAAATACACGGTTCTCCTGGTCCAGATACCACTCATCATCACTCCAATGCTTCGAAGGCCTCACCACTATTTCTTTGTTGTCCATCATCAGCTTACGGAAATATTCGGTGGTATATTCATTGTCGTGAAGCATTGCGAAGCTAGAAAAATGTGGTCCGGAATATGTAACTAATCCTGTTTTAGCATAGATTGCATTACTTAAAGCAGTAATATCCGAATACCCGCATAATCGTTTAGGATGCTCTGCAATGATGGAATAGTCGATATAACGTAGCAGTTGATTGCTATTAAAGCCTCCAATGGTCGTAAGAATCCCTTTAACATTCGGATCTAAAAAAGCTTCGTGCAAATCCTCTATTCTAGAATCGATCGATGAGGAAACAAAATCATCCTTCTCAAAAGAATTTACGGAAAATGATATCCGAAAGCCTAATTTTTGCAGCTGTTCTTTGGCAATTTTCCTTTGTTCAGCAGCGATTAACGACAGACTTCTGGCAGGTGAGATGATTCGCAACTCATCACCAGGCTTTAACTTATTGGGTTTCATCATTTGTCCTCCCTATATAAGTTTTTAAAATACGGATGAATGATTTTATAGTGTATTCGCTCAAATTGTTTCATCTCCTCCCATTATATCTTTTTTCAAAAAAGTGGAAAACTCAAAAAGGCGAAACGCAAATGCGTTCCGCCTTTCAGTGCCTGCTAGAGCAATTGGGTAGAGAAATTATTTCATTACGTGAATAGGGTGACCTTCAACCAGTTCAGCAGCTTCCATGACGATTTCGCCAAGGGTTGGATGCGCATGAATAGTCAAAGCGATATCTTCAAGTGTTGCGCCCATTTCAATTGCCAAACCAAGTTCAGCGATCAAGTTAGAAGCTTCGATACCAACGATTTGTGCACCAAGCACAAGATTGTTTTCGGAGTTAGCAACAATTTTGATGAAACCTTCTGGGCTGTTCAAAGATACGGCGCGGCCATTCCCTGCAAATGGGAACTTACCAGCTTTCACTTTGTAGCCTTTGTCTTTCGCTTCTTTCTCAGTCAAACCAACGCTTGAGCATTCAGGATCTGTAAACACAACTGCTGGGATGACTTTGTAGTCAACAACAGATGTAAGTCCTGCAATCGCTTCTGCGGCAATCTTACCTTCGTAAGAAGCTTTGTGAGCCAACGCCAGACCTGGAACAACGTCGCCGATAGCGAAGATGTTAGGAATGCTTGTGCGACCTTGGTGATCGACTTTGATCAATCCACGCTCGTCGAGCTCAAGACCGATCAGGTCTAGACCAAGTTCACCATCAGTGTTAGGACGACGGCCTACAGTTACAAGCAAGTAATCCGCAGTAACTTCTTTGGATTCGCCACCAACAGAATATTTCACGGTAACTTCCTTGTCGTTCTGTACAGCACTTTCAGCTTTAGCGTTAGTTACGATTTCGATGCCAGTTTTAGCCATGTTTTTCGCAACAAGACGAGTCATATCTTTATCAAAGCCTGGAAGTACAGTATCCAAACCTTCGATGATTGTTACTTTAGTACCGAATTTGGAGTACATTTGGCCAAGCTCAGCGCCGATGTAACCACCACCGATTACGATCATGCTCTTCGGAATTTCTGGAAGCTCAAGAGCTTCAGTCGAAGACAGAATGCGTCCACCGAATGGGAAAGGTTTCAGTTCAATCGGACGGGAACCTGTTGCAATGATACAGTGTTTGAAGCGGTAACGTGGGGATTCATGATCATTGAACACACGTGCTTCTGTGTCGCTGATAAACATGCATTCGCCGTTAAATACTTCAATTTTGTTGCCTTTCATCAAGCTAGTCACACCGCTAGTCATTTTCTTAACTACGCCGTTTTTGAACTCTTGAGTTTTGGCAAAATCCACTTTAACGTTCTCAGCAGTAACACCGAAAACTTCACCATGCTTAGCAGATTCGAACTGATGTGCAGCAGCAATCAGTGCTTTAGAAGGAATACATCCACGGTTCAAACATACACCGCCGAGTTCCGATTTATCCACGATGAGGACTTTTTGGCCGAGCTGGGCGGCACGAATTGCCGCCACATACCCACCAGGACCTGCACCAATGACCAATGTGTCAATATCTAGAGAAGCGTCTCCTACTACCATAATTATACCTCCATAACCAGCAGCTCAGGATTATTGAGCAGCGATTTAATGTAGTTCATAAAGTTTTGAGCAGTCGCACCATCGATAATACGGTGGTCAAAGCTGAGTGACAACGCCATTACAGGAGCAACTACGATTTCACCATTCTTAACTACTGCTTTTTCACTGATACGGCCAGTTCCGAGGATAGCCACTTCAGGGAAGTTAATGATTGGAGTAAAGAACATACCGCCAGCAGAACCAATATTACTGATGGAGATCGTGCTGCCCTTCATTTCGTTAGCAGACAATTTACCGTCACGACCACGAACTGCAAGGTCAGTGATGCTGCTAGCGATCATCCAGATGCTCTTACGGTCAGCATCTTTGATAACTGGAACGATCAAGCCGTTTGGTGTATCAGTAGCGATACCGATGTTGTAGTATTTCTTGTAAACAATCTCGCCTGCTTCTTCATCAATCATAGCGTTAAGCGCTGGGAATTGACGGGAAGCTGCAACCAATGCTTTAACAATGAACGGAAGGTAAGTAACCTTAACGCCTTTTTTCTCAGCGATTGGTTTCATACGTGTACGGAATGCTACCAGTTCAGTAACATCTACTTCGTCCATAATTGTAACGTGAGGTGCAGTGTAAGCCGATTTAACCATTGCATTGGCGATCGCTTTACGAATGCCCTTGTAAGGTACACGTTCTTCTTCAAGACTAACATTACCGCTCGCTGCTGCAGATGTTGCTTTAGCTTCAGTTTTAGCAGCCTTAGGAGCTTCAGAAGCTGCCGCTGCAGGTGTTGCCGCTGCCGCAGGTGCTGAACCACCTTTCAAGAATGCTTCAACGTCTTCACGAGTGATTTTGCCGCCTTTTCCAGTTCCGTTCACTTTAGAGATATCCACTTTTTGCTCACGAGCAAATTTACGAACGCTTGGTGTAGCCAACACATCACGGTCAGGCGCAGGTGCTGCACTAACAGATCCACCTTGTTTAACATCAGATGGGCTAGTTGCTGCAGGGGAAGAAGTGGTATTTGCACTTCCTTTTGCTGCATCTGCTTCTGCGGAAGCATGACCTGCTTGTTCAGGAACGTCACCTTCTGCAGCAATGATAGCTACAACATCGCCAACACGGCATACTTGACCATCTTTAGTCAGAACTTCCAACACAGTACCGTTCACTGGACAAGGAACTTCAACTACTGCCTTGTCATTTTGAACTTCCATGATGATATCATCATCGGTTACTTTGTCACCGGCTTTGATATGCATTTTGATGATTTCACCTTCATGCAGACCTTCACCCAGTTCTGGGAACCGATATTCAAAGTTCGCTGATTTAGCATTCGTAGGAGCTGGTGCAGCAGGTGCAGGTGCAGGTGCAGCTTCTTCAGCAGCATGACCTTCTTGCTCAGGCACGTCGCCCTCAGCTTCGATAATAGCTACAACTTCGCCAACACGGCAAACTTGGCCATCTTTAGTCAAAACTTCCAACACGGTACCGTTCACTGGACAAGGCACCTCAACTACCGCCTTATCATTTTGAACTTCCATTACGATATCATCATCCGTTACCTTGTCACCGGCTTTGATATGCATTTTGATGATTTCACCTTCATGCAAACCTTCACCTAGTTCAGGGAATCGGTATTCAAACTTTGCCACTTTGAAAACCTCCTTGTGAAATTGGGACTGACCTTATGGTTAGAATTCAGAAGAAGAAACGACGTTGTCATCCATAAAGGATGACAACCGTTTCTCATAGAAAAAATATTTTAGAAATCCAAAACTTTCTTCACGCCTGCAATAATACGCGCAGGGTTTGGAAGCCATGTATCTTCAATTTGTGCGAATGGATATACTGTGTCCGGACCTGCGATCCGAAGAACAGGTGCTTCCAAGTGCAGCAATGCTTTTTCGTTAATTTGTGCAATAACCTCAGCAGCAACACCGGAGCTCTTTTGAGCTTCTTGTACTACGATAGCACGGTTAGTCTTCTTCACAGACGCTACAATAGTGTCGATGTCGATTGGACTTACAGTACGAAGGTCAATAATTTCAACGTTAATGCCTTCTTTTTCGAGTTGCTCGGCTGCTTTGGTAGCTGTATGTACCATCAGCCCGTAAGTAATGATAGATACATCAGCACCTTCACGTACTACGTTAGCTTTGCCAAGTTCAACAGTGTATTCACCTTCTGGCACTTCAGCACGGAATGCATGGTAAAGGTTCAAATGCTCCATGAAGAATACAGGGTCATTGTCGCGGATAGACGCGATAAGAAGTCCCTTAGCATCATATGGGTTTGAAGGAATTACTACTTTAATACCCGGGCTTTGTGCAATCAAACCTTCGAGTGAATCTGTATGAAGCTCAGCAGCCTTAACTCCGCCACCAAAAGGAGTACGGAATACGATTGGAGCATTATATTTACCGCCAGAACGCCAGCGCAGACGTGCCGCTTGAACAACGATCTGATCAAGTGCTTCAAAGATAAAACCAACGAATTGAATTTCTGCAATTGGGCGGAAGCCTTGTACACCAAGACCAAATGCCAGACCACCGATAGCGGACTCAGCTAGTGGAGTATCAAAAATACGATCTTCGCCAAATTCCTTTTGCAGCCCTTCCGTTACACGGAAAACGCCACCTACATTACCAACATCCTCTCCGAAGATAAGAACGTTAGGGTCACGATTCAGTTCAACGCGCATCGCGTCGCGGATCGCTTCTTTCATATTCATTTGTGCCATTGCCTGATATCCCCCTTATTCAAAATCGGCTTTTTGCTCTTCCAGATGTTTAGGTGTTACTTCGAACATGCTGTCGATCAAGCCAGGTATAGTCATTTTTTCGGTTTGTTCAGCTTTTTTAATCTGCTCGTTAACAGTAGCTTTCGCTTCGTCTTTCACGCGCAGCGTATCTTCTTCAGTCCAAAGACCTTTCTTCTCCAAATACTTGGCAAGACGGTTGATTGGATCCTTTTCGCTCCATTGTCCTTCTTCTTCTTTCGAACGATATTTACTTGCATCGTCAGAAAGGGAGTGTGGACGGAAACGGTAAGTTACAGCTTCGATCAATGTAGCACCTTCGCCATTACGTGCACGCTCAGCAGCGTCACGAACAGCACTGATTACTGCAAAGATGTCCATGCCGTCAACTTTAATTCCCGGGATACCAGCTGCAACCGCTTTGTGAGCGATCGATTTGGAAGCTGTTTGTTTTGCGAATGGAGTCGTAATCGCGTAACCGTTGTTTTGAACAAAGAAGATAACAGGCAGTTTAAAGCGACCAGCAAAGTTCAAGCCTTCATAGAAGTCGCCTTCAGAAGAACCGCCATCACCAGTGTAAGTAATTGCAACACTCTTTTGTTTCTTCAATTTAAAGCCCATTGCAATTCCTGTAGCGTGCAGGATTTGCGCGCCGATGATAATTTGTGGCATCAATACATTAACGCCATCAGGAATAGCTCCACCATGCTGGTGTCCACGGGAATATAAGAATGCTTGGTACAATGGAAGTCCGTGCCATACTAGCTGCGGAATATCACGGTAGCCTGGGCATAAGAAGTCTTCTTTCTCCAAAGCGTACTCGCTACCAATCATAGTAGCTTCTTGACCGGATACCGGTGCGTAGAAACCAAGACGGCCTTGACGACCAAGATTTACTGCACGATCATCCCAAGTACGGGTAAATACCATACGATACATAATTTCTTTCAGTTGATCGTCGGTTAAATCAGGCATTTTATCCTTGTTGATAATTTCTCCATCCGGGGAAAGTACCGTTAGAGCCTCGACGTCCTCTGTATACACTTCATAAGGAACTTTACTCATTATCTTCACCTCAATAAAAAAATTTGAATATCAGCTGCCTCTGTTATAATATTATTATACACCTGTTTGGTTACTTTCGTCAAAGAAATACTTATAAAATTTATATTCCTTTAAATTTTGTATGTATAACAGGTGATTTATTTTTATATAACAGTTTAAAGCTTTTGGAACAAGTAAATGATTAATCACACAGTTACTCAGCTATTCATTTTAGAGCAAACCGTTGTGTATTGCAAAATTCGACAAGAAAGGTGACGTGGCAACTATGAGCGATTCTGTTTTTCTGAAACGCACAATTGTAAAAGAAACGCTTTGGAGTAAACATCTGCAGGAGGAACGTAAATTACGCATCTATCTCCCTCCCGGCTACAACGAAGTCTTGAGCTACCCAGTGGTGTACTGCCAAGACGGCGAAGAGTTCTTTAACTTTGGCCGCATCGCTACACTCGCTGGACGTCTTATTATAGAAGAAGACGTGGAGCCCTTCATCATTGTTGGTGTCGAAGTAGACGTCGCTGTTCGGACTCAAGAATACGCTCCTTTTGGAAGCAGATTCAAGCAGTACTTATCTTGCTTTTCCGAAGAGATTATTCCCTTCATTGAACAAAAATATCCTGTGCGCCGTACTCCGGACGAACGAATCTTAGCAGGCGACTCCCTTGGGGGCAGTGTTTCGCTCCACCTTGCACTTGCTTATCCTGCGATCTTCACACGTATCATCAGCCTTTCCGGTGCATTCTATCCTGAATCCCGCGACATGCTGGCTAAAGAAGAGGATCTCTCCTGGCTCAACATTAATATGGTCGTTGGTCTGCAGGAAACAGAATACAAAACGGATACTGGCATTTATGATTTTGTTCAGATGAATCGAGAAACAAAAACATTGCTTGAATCACGCGGAGCAACCGTATCCTACCGAGAGAAAGACGGACTTCATCTCTGGGGCTTCTGGCAGAAAGAGCTACCAGAATCTCTACTCTATTTCTTAAACGCATAATGACCTATTGATAGTAGTAAATAGTGAACATCTAAAGAACAGTATGTAGATTACTTGATTGCGCTTACAGTTAAATCCAGCAATTTCCCTCGATTTACCATATGAATCATACAGAGAGAGCTGTAATCCGAATGGGTTACAGCTTTTCTCTTATCATTCTTTCCAGCAATATGTCACAGCCCGCGTTGATCAAATCATATACCTGTTCAAAATTACCTGTAAAATACGGATCCGGCACTTCGCGCAGCTCCTCCTCAGGCAATAAGTCCATGAAGAACATTAGCTCGGCGTCTTTCCCGCCAGGAATCTTTCGAACATTCTCTCCATTAGACTTGTCCATGCAGACGATATAGTCAAATTTTTGAAAATCTTCACTGTCGACTAGCCGTGCTAACATGTTCTCATAGCTAATGTCGTTCTGATCAAGGATACGTCTTGTTCCTTCATGCGGCTCTTTTCCTATATGCCAATCTCCAGTTCCCGCTGAATCTACAAGAATCTTATCAGATAGTTCTCGTTCATTAATCTTATGCCGCAGAACAGCCTCCGCCATTGGTGATCGACAAATATTACCCAGACATACAAACAGTACGCTTACGATTTCGTTCACCTCCCAGTTGTTAAACCTAAATATATGTGAATTTATACTCAAAAGATCGCACACTCTCATTTTAGCGTTGTCGAGGTCAATTGTGCAACCTTTCGATCTGCATTATACTGGACAGGATACTCAACAAGAGGTTTAAGAGGAGGAATGGATGTTATGTCATCCAAACGAGTCGTAATTTTTGCAGGTGGAGAACTGTCTCCAGAATATTTCAACCTATTAGATGAAGATGATTTTATTATCGGTGCGGATCAGGGAGCGCTATTTCTCATTTCTCACGGATATACACCAGATATAGCAGTAGGTGATTTTGATTCCGTTTCGCCTGAAGCACTTCAAGATATTGAAAACAAAAGTAAGAAGACTATCACCTGTGATGCCGTGAATAAAGATTTGACAGATAGCGAGATGGCGCTAGATATTGCAATGGATCAGCAACCCGATTCTATTCTACTATTAGGTGTTACGGGTACTCGAATTGACCACTCCCTGGCTAGCATTCAAATGATGACAAGAGCCCTACAACGTCAAATCAACTGCTACGTCATGGACACGCATAACTATATAACCCTTACAGGATCCCAGGCTGTTATCAACGATTTAGGCTATACCTACGTGTCTTTACTGCCTTTAACCCCAGAAGTATCGGGTATTACCTTAGAAGGATTTCAATATCCATTGACGGACGCTACACTAAAGCTTGGACAATCACTTGGTGTGAGTAACAAACTGGTTTCATCCTCAGGGACGGTTACCATTCGAAGTGGATTGTTGCTGATCATTCAGAGTAAAGACTAGATACATAGAGATCATGTTTAACGTAAAATGCTACTTTTTTTATAGTTTAGAAACATCATTGTAACTTTTATCTCAAATTCGAAAAAGCCGTGAAAACTCTTTTGTACCAAGGGTTTTCCGGCTTTTTTAAGATTCTATTACATCAAATTATTAATTTTTTGTAACTTTTAATGAATTTTTAATAAAACGCTTACAACCCATACCCGGCCTCACTTTATTGCACCTCTTCCAATTTTTATGTCATAGATAACCTGCTATACTACGAATCAGGCAAGCAAGACAGACAAACACAACAACAAAGACTAACACCTTGGAGGTAATACAACATGAATAAACAACAATGGATTAAAAAAGCGATTGTTATAGGAATGGTTACTACAATGGGCTTGGGTACAATGATGGCAACAGGCGTAGGCGCAACGAAAGTTGAAGCAGCTTCCGTATCTAAAGGTCAAAGCGTAGTTAATCTCGGGAAGAAATATATGGGAGTGCCTTACAAATTCGGTGCATCCACTTCTACTACTAAAGTTTTTGACTGCTCTTCTTTTACAAAATACATCTTTAAACAATATAATGTAACATTGCCTCGTACATCCGTAGATCAATCTAAAGTAGGGAAAGCAGTATCGAAAGCTGACCTTCGTGTAGGTGATCTAGTATTTTTCTCGAGCGGTAGCAGAGCAAACGGTAAAAATGTAACTCACGTTGCTGTTTATGCTGGCAATGGCAAAATTCTGCACACTTACGGTAAACCAGGTGTTACGATTTCCGATCTTAACTCCGGTAATTGGAAAAAAACATATTTAAAGGCTCGCCGCGTACTGTAAACAACGACTCTGTAGAGTTCTAACTATAATAGAGAAATAGTCTCAGGATGTGGTGCCGCCTTCGGGCGCCCTCATTACATATCCTGTTCCGCGAACGGTGTGAATCAACTTGTTCCGGTGACCTTTATCCATTTTCAAACGGATATGTCTGATGTAAACATCTACAACATTGGTATCTGCGTGAAATTGGTAACCCCATACTTCCTTAAGTATCTCGATGCGAGAGCATATCATTCCTTGGTTCGCAGCGAGATAATACAATAGATCAAATTCTTTGGGTGTCATTTTTAACTCGATCCCGTCGCGACTTACAAACCTGCGGCTGGGATCGAGCATTAAACCATCGACTCTCAGTATTTGATTTAAATTTCGACGCCGTCCAGTAAGGGTTAACAAATTTAGAATCCTGTGCTTGAATTCACCGGTATGTAAAGGCTTTGTCATATATTCATTACCCCCGGCTGAGAACGCCGAAACTGCCCCAGTTCCAGATTCAGATTTTTTACCGGAAATCACCATTACCGGTAGTATCATCCCCTCAGCTCTTACAGCGGAAATTATGTCCCAGCCTTCCCAAGTCCCCACCTCGCATAACTCAGCAAGCAGCAGTACCGGTTCTACTTTTGATATGGATAAGCGGAGATCCTCGGGATCTTCGCTTTTTGTTGCTTCAAGTCCAATATCTTGTAGCACACTTTCTATAACGGTTCGATCTTCTTCTCTACTACTGCTATCAGCCATATACCATATTATTTGCTCAATCACAAAGTTCCCCCATATTCATATGACTTGCACCAGCATCACTGCGGTACGTATAGAATTCCCGGAAAACAAAAAGACCATTCCTAAGAAATGGCCTGAACACCTATTTACAGCTTCTTTATCCAAAATATCGATGATAAAAGCTCCGAGCAGCAGCAATATCTTTTGTTCCATGAATCAACGCTCTACCATCAGCAAAAATTACTAACCGATAAGGCCCTTCTATAAAAGAAACCAGATAAGCGTTGCTGTCCACGCTTCCGCTTCCTAAACGAGACAAACGGTCCGCAGTTTCCTGCAAGTTAAGCTTCTGTGGTCTCGCAGGTCGAATTTGTACTGTATCCCTTCCACAAAGAACATCGCCTCGTTCGGTATTCGCTGCCATTAGATAGGGATAGATCGGATGACTCCCACAAGAAGGGCAGTTTTTCTTTTTGGCAGCTTTCACTCCAATTTCATGGTATTCATTCCGCCACAAATCAAACGTTAACAGTTTGTTTCTTAATTGTTCTTTACGCTTACCTAGTAGTTTCAGCGCCTCTGCCGTTGCATTTGCCGTAACTAGTTGTACTGCTTGCGGAAGTATACCTGCGGTATCACAGGTATCACCTCCTAGCGGTACTGTACCTAGAAGACAATGGAGACATGGAGTTTCTCCTGGCAAAATCGTATAGGTTATTCCATAACTCCCTACACATGCACCATAGATCCAAGGAATACCGTGCTTTTGCGCCATATCATTAATAATGAGCCGAGTATCAAAATTGTCTGTACCATCCATGATCAGATCAACCCCTGAAACAAGCCCTTCCAACTCTTCGGCACGAACATCTATAACATAGGCTTCAATAACGACCTCAGAATTAATCTGTTGAAGTCTGCGCTGCGCAGCAGCAGCCTTAGGCATACGTTCAATAGCATCTACCTCAGTATAGAGCTGTTGCCTCTGAAGGTTACTCCACTCTACATAATCACGGTCAGCTAAAATAATTTTGCCTACCCCGCAGCGTACCAGCGTCTCTGCAATCCCTGTACCAAGCGCACCTGCTCCCACTACTAAAACACTAGACTGCGCGAGCCTTTCTTGTCCCTCTGCTCCAAATGGCGCAAATCGCACCTGACGAGAATAACGATCTTCACGACCATCTGTATGAATCATTCGGTTTCCCTCCCCGTATCCAAAAACCGGAGAACAGCAGATCGTCTGCTATTCCCCGGGAGTATGAAGATTCTATACTTGTACTGCTGACCACTGTTCAACATCCCAAATTTTCGTAACCCAGTCTTCATAGAAATCAGGTTCATGGGAGACGAGCAGGACTGTGCCTTTATATTCTTGTAATGCCCGCTTCAGCTCTGCCTTGGCAATAACATCAAGGTGATTGGTAGGTTCATCGAACAGAACCCAGTTGCTCTCACGCATCAACAGCTTACATAGACGGACCTTAGCTTGTTCGCCACCACTCAGCATGCTAAGCGGTCTGGTAATATGCTCATTTTTCAGACCACATCGAGCTAGATGTCCACGCACTTCATTCTGAGTTAGACTAGAAAATTCATTCCAGACATCCTCAATAGGTGTAAGATTAGCTGCTTTCACTTCTTGTTGGAAATACGCTGAGTTCAGATAATCTCCTAGATAGGTTTTACCGCTATACGTAGGAATCACGCCAAGAATAGTCTTCAGTAGCGTCGATTTACCGACACCATTGCAACCAGTTATAGCGATCTTCTCTCCACGTTCAATGGTCATGTTCAGCATAGGAAGCAACGGACGGTCGTAACCAATCTCGAAATCAATGCCTTCGAAGACTGTTTTCCCGCTGGCCCGACTTTCTTTAAACTTAAAGGTAGGTTTTGCAGCTTCTTCTGGTCGATCAATTCGATCCATACGATCCAGCTGTTTCTCACGGCTCTTCGCCCGGCCAGATGTGGAGGCACGAGCTTTGTTACGCTGAATGAAATCCTCTTGTTTCTTAATAAAATCCTGTTGTTTCTCATAAGCATCTATGTGTTGGATCTTATTCATCTCGGCCATATTCAGGAATTTCTCGTAGTTCGCAGTGTATCGAGTAAGTTTACCGAACTCCAGGTGATAGACCACATTTACGACTTTATTCATGAATTCCGTATCATGAGAGATCAATATAAATGCATATGGATATTGCTTCAAATAGTTAGTTAACCAGTCGATATGCTCAACATCCAAATAGTTGGTAGGCTCATCCAGCAATAGCACATTCGGTTTCTCAAGCAGAAGCTTCGCGAGCAGAACCTTTGTGCGCTGACCCCCACTTAGTGAAGCGACATCACGGTCAAGTCCAATAACGGAAAGACCAAGACCATTTGCCATTTCCTCCACTTTTACATCAATAAGATAAAAATCTCCGATGTCCAGCTGTTCCTGAATGTCCCCCATTTGCTCGAGTAACATCTCTAACTCTTCAGGAGAAGCGTCGCCCATCTTTTCAGTTATAGTTAGCATTTCCTGTTCCAGCTCTAAAAGTGGCAAGAAAGCGTCCTTCAATACATCACGGATGGTTTTCCCTGGCGTTAAGATCGTATGCTGATCCAAGTAACCGTAACGGACGCGAGGCGTCCACTCTACTTTTCCACTATCCTTCAACAGTTTTCCAGTCAAAATATTCATAAGCGTCGATTTTCCTACGCCATTTGCTCCTACGATTCCTACATGCTCACCCGGTAACAACCGGAAAGAAACATTTTTAAACAACGTCCGATCCCCAAAATTGTGGGAAACGTCTTCTACACTAAGTAAACTCATAAATTCTCCGCAAGCTCCTGTCTATACTTAAATAATGCGTAATAAGAAGAAACGACGTTGTCATCTTTTAAAGACGACAACCGTTTCTCGTAAAAATATAAGGATAAAGTATAGTGTGAAGCTTATACTTTCTTATATTTCAAGCAGAAACGTCTTCAGCGTCCCTATAAGACGGTAAGCGTTCATGCAAGAAATATAAAGGTAAAGTATAGTGTAAAACTTATACTTTCTTATATTTTTCAAAACACGTATAAATATATATTTTAACACACTTTAATGCAACACTGAACTAAAAGTTAGTTGAGTGAAAAGAGGAAGCATAGAGAACCGCTTTATTCAGCCTTTCTTTTGAAAAAAACTACGGCTTTTCCCCTTACTGGGTACATCTAATACTCCCTCAAACATTTCATTGATCTCTTCTACCAACTTCCCCTTAGGCTTGAATGGATCTTGCTGAAAAGGTAGTCCATAAATCTTATCTGTACCTATAGCCGTCTGCAACAGTTGTACAGTTGAGCGTTCTGCGAGTGGTAACCCCACCCTCCAATTCGTTTCAGGCTGTAACCTTTTACGCCTAAGCCACACTAGTAAATCTTCAAGTCGCCAATCTGCACCAGAAGTAATTAGAATCGGCATATCGCTATATTTGAACTCATCAAGCGCCCCTTCATATTCCCCAACGCCAAGATCCAACACTACAAATTGATAATCCCCTCTCAGCAAATCAGCCATTTTTCCGTGAATAGGACGTTTCCAATAATGCACCCCTTTCCATGAAAAAGCAGATATCTCATCCTTGGATGCAACAGTTGTAATCTGTGTATGTAACATGCTGCGAATGCGTTCATAAACCGATGAATCAGGAGAAAAATCAACCCATGCAGTTGCCCCCTTCTGTGCAAGTAAGCTACTCACTGCGAATGAAGTATGTGTTGTTCCAAGACCTGAAGCAACTCCAAGTATGGCAATGACCATCGCTTTTCTCTTTTCTAGAGAATGTGGGACTGAAATAGTAAAATCATTTACTCTAACCATTTCGGACTCCATACGAATTAGCATCTGTAGAACTGCTTCCGCATTCTGATAACGCTCTTCCGGGTGATGTCGTAATAAGCGTCTTATGATTGGAATAATGCCAGCTGGCATATGGTTATATAGCCGATCCTCCATCCCAGACTCCCATTGACTACATTGCCCTCCAGTTGCCATATAGAGAATTAATGCTCCTAGTCCATATAAATCGGATACCGGCTGACTCTGCCCACTTCCATATTGCTCAGGTGCCGCGAAGCCAACCGTACCAAGCTTAACCGTATCTTCAGAGATACCGTGTTTGTAGCTTCGTGCGATCCCAAAGTCAATTAACATCAGCTCTTTTTGCAGTGTCAACATGATATTTGAAGGCTTTAGATCACGATAGATAATCGGTGGTTGATGACTATGCAAATATTGAAGGACTTCTAAAAGCTGTTTAGCCGCCTGAATGATGAAGTCACTTGGCAAAGGTCCGGGATTATCCTTCATTAGCTGACTCAAGCTCACACCTTCAATATAGTCCATGATTAAATAGGAATACCCTTCTCGATCTGGAAGATAGAAATCGACAATACGCGGCAATCGTGGGTGGTCTAGTGTAATTAACATATCGGCTTCCGCTTGGATGTCAGAATGCAGCTCATCTAAGCATAAGCTTTCTTTTACAGCCCATCGTTTACCCTTTAGACGCAAATCTTCCGCAAGATAAACATTACTCATCCCACCTGAACCAATATGGCCCGTAATTCTGTATCTGTCATCAATAACCTGTCCAATCTTAAGTTTCGTCTCAAAATACAAACTTACTCCCCCTTTTCGCAAAAAAAAGAGAAAGCTTCCGCCATTAACGTTCTTACCGCAAAATACGGTCACGTTAATAACGGGATGCTTTCCCTTAGAAATTTAAAATTTGTTTGTTTAGTATTTAATCATATAAAGTGTAATTTCATCACGATTATGGAATAGCTGCTTTGCACGCTGAATCTGCATGCGCTCCCCTTCAAACATCGCAATAATTTCTTTGATCATCGCAAGTGGTTTCTTATGCATTAGTTTTACGGTCACAATGGCTGTTCCACCCGGTGACAGACTGTGGAGTAACCCAGTTACTAGCTTCGCCATCAGCTTAGGACTCCAGCTCATATCGCACACGAGCAGATCAAATTCATTGTCCCGGAATTTTACTTCTCCTGCGTTTTTACGAAGGATTTTCAAGCCCGGATAATTACGAAGGGACTCATGCATTAACGCAGGGTCAACCGCAGTAACCTTCATTCCACGTTCCAGTAAGAAAGAAGTCCACCCACCTGGAGAAGCACCAATATCTAACGCATTACGGAAGCTGTAAAAAGGAATATCAAACTCCTTCTCGGCTTCCATTAGTTTGAACTTAGCACGTGAGATTTGTCCATCTTCCTTACGAAAGCGGATGGCACCGCCATTCCAGCTAGATAAATTAGCTTCTGGTCTGGACACACCTGCATATAAGGCATTCCCGTCTGCGTAGACTGAAATAACCCAGGCTGGTTCTTGCACAGTAAATTCTGCGCCTAAGCTCTGCAATTGCTCTTGGAGCCATTCACGAAGTTCTCCTGGACTGTCCTGCCAGAAGGAAGGATCACCTTTACGAACATTTAGGGATACCTTTTCACCCTCAAGCTCAGTGTGGCGACTTAAATACACCGCTAAACGCTGTAGAGCTTCCATGGTTCCTTCATCCTGAAACTGAACAGGCTGTATATGACGCAGGAAAATGGGAAGATTCTGTGTGAGTAGGCGCGTTACTTCCTCTGGTTCAGATTGCAATGTAGCCAGAAAGATTTCTCCTGGTAGTAACAAGGTACTCTTCACAGCACCGAATAAACGGCGAAGCTCTTCTTGCGCATATGGCGCAAATCCGTGATTAGCTGTACAAATATATCGGGAATACACTTCTTCTTCCGGAGCAATGTTCTGCTCTTCGGTATCTTGTCTTAAATCGTTCAAATCGTTTTGCCTCCAGGTCTAATTTTAATCCAGGGACGACCGCTATCCCATTCAACATCAACAGGAATATCATAAGTGGCCAAGATCATTTCTTTCGTTAATACTTCTTCTTTCGGTCCAGATCCAGCTAGCTTACCCTCACGGATTAATGCAACATGCGTGAAAAGCGGGACAATTTCTTCCACATGGTGAGTAACGTATACTACAGAAACATTACGCTGTCTCAGCTTGTCTATTTCAGCCAGCATTTTTTCCCTTTCATATAGATCAAGGCCGGCACATGGCTCGTCCATAATTAATAGCTTAGGGTCAGCCATAAGACATCTTGCCAGCATAGCCTTTTTACGTTCCCCCTGTGACAAGGTCCCAAAAGGATGAAATGCCATATTGCCTAGATTCATATCTTCCAGCATGCTGATTGCTTTCTCTTTTACTTCGGAGGGGATCGTCTCGTAGAAACGCAAATAAGCGTAAGCACCTGTTGCTACGACCTCCCACACCGGATCTTCTAACGACATCTTTTCCATCAAGGAAGGCCCGATATAGCCAATTTCTTTACGAACCTCACGTATATCACATTGTCCATATTTATAACCCAGCACTTCTACAGTCCCTTTGCTAGGAAACAAATAACCAGTCATCATCTCTAAAATTGTGGTTTTACCGGAGCCATTCCGTCCCAAAATGACCCAGTTCTCACCTTCTTTAACTTCTAGCGACACATCGTCCAAGATTAAGCTTTCTTCCCTGCGGAGAGATAAATGTTGTAATGAAATGATTATGATATAACACTCCTTATGTATTCCAGCACTCGCTCAACTGAAACCATGGAATAATAAACTTTCGGATCATTTTCCCGTTCTGCAGAAGCTACAAGTAGTGCAGGAACGCTCGTAATACGATATTGTTGTACCAAATTCGGCAGCATGTTCACATTGCCTACAACCATTTGAAGTTCAGCAGGCAATAGATGAGCCGCCACCTCTAACATCCGTTCAGCAGCCTTACAAGTACCGCACAGTGGAGTGTGTAAGAATACTACAAGCGGTTCTCCTGAACTCTTGAGCGCCTCCAGTAATTCCACTTCATTCATTACCTTCATTTCAAGTCCGTCTCCTCGGCGATATCGCGAAGCTTATCAGAACTCAGGGGACCATTTACCAAAAGCATCCCCTCAGGTTTAGCAGTATATAAGATCTCATACATTTCTTTTCGCCCCCACAGACTGGAAGTGTGCAAATAGATTTCTCGGGGGAACAGTCCTTCCAGTACGATCCGTCTGGCAACTTCTCCACCCGAATAATCACCCGGTTCCATATCGTAATCCAGTGATAAAATATCCACCTCGCACTCACGCAGCATTAGAAGACATTCTTCCGTCGAACGAGCCAGAGCGAACCCTTTAGGTACCTTTCGAAGATCATCCATATAGATATGAATCACAATTACGCCTCCGCTTCAAACCAACCACGCACAGTAGCAATTTCTTTTCGGTGACTGCCATCCGCACCCTTCTCCGTTTCCATGACAACAGCTGAGCTTCGTAAAAGCTTGGAGGACAATAAGCTTTTCAGCCCCTGCTCTCCAATATGTCCTTGTCCGATTCCAGCATGTCTGTCGCGTCTTGAGTCGAAAGGAAACTTAGAATCATTTAAATGAACAGCAACAAGATGTGGCCAAAATCCAAGTCGCTCTCCTCGTTCAAGGAAGTCTTCCGTTCGCTCAGGGTTCCAGATACCAGCTGCGTAAGCGTGACAGGTGTCCAAACAAAATCCTATTTTCTCCGAAAATTGGCTAAGCTCTCGAACTTTCACGAGTTCTTCAAGTGTAATTCCTTCATTTCCATGGTTGCCCGCTTGATTCTCTATAAGCAGCTTAGTACGTCCATCCCAGGACTGAAGCACCTCATTCATACATTGTATAATATTTTGATAGCCTTGTAACGGCTCCATTCCACCAAAATGTCCAAAATGAACAACGATGCCTAATGAACCACAAGCTTCTGCAATCTCCAGATCATTTAAGAGAGAGGCTACATAAACCTTTCGCGGAGTAACATCATCTACACCAGCCGCCATGTTAATCCCATAGGGTGTGTGAGCAATCGAAGCAATCCCTTTGTCTTGGCAAAAGAGCGCACAATCCCTCGTATCTCTTACATCTACCTGTTTAAGTTTCAAACTACGCGGATTTTTAGGAAAATATTGAAAACATGTTGCACCGCTCTCCCAAGCGAATCGGGCAGCTCTCCCATAACCACCGCGAATGCTAACATGTGCCCCTATTTTGGAGCTATTCGTCATGCTGACAGTTTGGGCAATAAAACACTTTGCGTCCAGACTGCTCTGTTTTGATAATCGTTCCCCCATCACGAAGACAAGACTCGCCTTCACGATCATACACTTTACATTGATTATTATATGAACCTGTAACAGTATCCCCAGTCATAAACGGCATTTCCATGTACCCACCAATTTCAGTCGCCTCAGTCAGTACTTTTTGGATGCTCTCATAAAGACGGGCTATAGATTCAGTTGTTAAATTTTGTACTAGTGCAGAAGGTAAAAGCCTAGCTTCAAAGGCAATCTCATCAGCATAGCAATTCCCGACTCCAGCCATCACATGCTGATTTACTAACAGGCTTTTGAGCGCACCTCTCCGTCCCTTTAATAATGCAGTGAATCTTTCCAGCGTCATCCGACGATCCAGCAGCTCAGGTCCAAGCTTACCCATTGTGGCTTCGCTTTCCTTCACCGACAGCAAATGTATATAACCTAAGCGAAGTCCAATAAAGTAAAGGATATGATCTCCAAATGCGATTTCGACTTGTGTGTTACGATCCGGCCGTTCTTCCTCCGTGCCATAAAAAAGTATTCCACCAAGCATTAAATGTAAAAGTAGTCTTCGTCCATCATGAAGATGAAACAAAATATACTTGGCACGCCGCTCAACAAAAACAACACGCGCACCGATCAATGCATTTCTAAAAGCTTCTGTTTCCATATTAATTGATTTTTCTCTGTTCACGATTACATCAGATATTGGCACATTTATAATATGCTGACTAAGCAGCTTTCTATAATTCTCCATTTCCGGCAATTCCGGCATAGCTCATCGTCCCTTCTAGGTTGGTGAAGTAATAAGATCCTAGCTATTATACACCGAGAAACGTTTTAAGTTCAGTTAAATCGGCACAAATTTCATCCGGTGAGATTCCGGTAAGGTTTTTATAGTGGTCAAGATTTTCTGCATTGGTTAATCCGGTAAATACAAGAACTGTACGACAGCCCGCATTTACTCCAGCTGCTATATCTGTACGCATATTATCACCGACAACCACTGCATGTTCAGGCTCTATACCAAGAAGATCTGTCGCAAATTTGATTAAATGGGATTCCGGCTTGCCAATCACTACCGGACTCACTCCACTAGCAGCCTCGATGGCTGCTCCGATCGTACCTGCGCCAGGCATAATGCCATCATCTGATGGCAGCATTAAGTCTGGGTTAGTGAGTACAAACTTTGCTCCTCCCAGAATCCAGCATGAAGCTTGCGAGAGCGACGTATAGTTGAAGGAGCGATCGATGCCTTGCAGTACATAATCGGGTGAGTCTGTGACAATGCGGAGCCCAGCTTCGGTACAAGCCACATGCAAACCCTCTTCTCCAAGTATCGCCACTGCAGCCCCAGGTGATTCCTCAGCTATGTAACGTGCGGCCGCCATTGATGAGGTACATACCTCCTCAGCTTTCGCATCGATTCCCATTCCACATAAATGTGCAGCCACATTAGCAGCTGTACGGGATGAATTGTTGGTAACAAATAAAAAAGGAATGCCCACTTCACGCAGACCTTTAATCAGTAAATCAGCACCAGGAATCATTTTATGCCCATGGTATAACGTACCATCTAAGTCAATCAATAATCCTTTAATCTGTCCCATTATAGATCCCTCTATTTCCATAAAAAATTAATTAATGTGATAAATTAATAATGGTATTAATAAACATTCAACCTAAGCCCAGCTTGGATTTAGAATGATTAATAATACTTTTTGTTTGGTGGTATTGTCCGTTTATTTTCGGCAAGATTTCCAGCCATTCGTACCTCTTTCACGCTGTAATTACTTTAAATCTAACACACTTCGTCGAATGAAATCGAACGAGAGACTCTTCCAGCATTTTTTAGCATAGCACTGTCATTTCCTGCGCTTTCCCGGAAAATAATCATTTCCCCAATTGCCCGTTTTGTCTTCGATAAATTGGATATGTGCCGAATTCCTCCGCTAATAATGTCTCTGGAAAAATGAGTTCAGCTTCTTCCAGCAAAGGAATTAACTCTTCAGACGAACTGTAACGAGAGCTGAAATGAGTCAACAATAGTTGGCCTGCATTGGCTTCCTTTGCTAGCTCTGCAGCTTGACGTGCGGTACTGTGATGGTATTGATACGCCATTTCTGCCAGATCATGAGCAAAGGTTGCTTCATGAACGATAAGGTCTGCATGAAGTGAGAGTTCTAAAGCTCCTGAACAAGGTCTTGTGTCTCCCAAGATCGTAACAATACGCCCTCTTTTAGGTTCTCTAACAACTTCAGCAGCGCAGATACGAACACCGTCATCCGTTATAACATCTTCACCTTTTTTTAATTTTCCATATAACGGTCCAGGCTTTAAGCCATAACTCTTTAGTAATTCCGTATTGAGGCTCCCAGGACTATCCTTTTCCGTTACCCGGTAACCATAGCTATCAATACGATGCTCTAATAATGCTGCCTCCACTTTAAAACCATCATCCTCAAATACCGTTCCTCCTGTATGCTCGACAATCTCAATCTTGTATGGAATTCGGGATTGGCTCACAGCTAAGGATATATCTAAGTATGCCTTCAATCCAGGTGGACCATAAACCGTTAAAGGAGAAGTCCCTCCCTGATAACCACGACTAGATAATAAACCTGGAAGACCAAATAGATGATCTCCGTGTAAGTGTGTAATAAATAGCTTTTCCAGCTTCCCTAGGCGAATCGGTGAGCGAAGAACCTGATGCTGAGTCCCTTCCCCGCAATCGAACATCCAAATGCTACGGCGTTCTTCCAGAAGTCTTAATGCAATCGACGTTACATTGCGTTGTATAGTTGGTACCCCTGCATTCGTACCTAAAAAATATAATTCCATCCTTTGTCCTCCCTTCATCTTAACGGCTGAACAATCTCTTATCTATTCTAAACGTCCTTCTTCCAGCAAAAAACCCCCCAGTTACGGGAGGTTCCGCTGAAAGGGATACAATCCCCCTACAGACCGGGTGTATAAATGAAAGAATTACAGCTTCTCTACATTAAAATACTGTGCTTCTGGATGAGCGAATACCATCGCCGAAACGGAAGCCTCAGGCTCCATCATAAAGCCTTCTGTAAGGTGAACACCGATATCCTCTGGGGATAATAGTTTAAATAGTGGTCCCTGATCTTCCAGATCTGGGCATGCAGGATAACCAAAGGATACACGAATCCCTTGATATCTTGCCCCATGTCTTTGTTTCATGGTCATATCTGCAGGATCTGGGAAGCCCCATGTATCACGCATCATGTGATGAACACGCTCCGCTAATCCTTCTGCTACTTCCAGCGCTACAGATTGTAACGCATGTGAGCGTAAATAATCGCCATTATCCTTAAGGGCTGTAGAGAGCTCACGAACACCGTGTCCCGCTGTTACCACGAGGAATCCAACATAGTCCATCATTCCACTGTCGACCGACTTCAAAAAGTCCGCTAGACAGAGATAAGGCTCAACACCTTGTCTTGGGAAAGTAAAGGTATGCAGAATCTCGGCTGTATTCTGTGGATTATACACGATAATATCGTTACCACTTGATTGTGCCGGAAAGAATTGATACATCGCATGAGGAGTAATCGTACCTTCCAGCATCGCTTGATGTAGAATGTCATCGACAGTACCTTTCAACTCCACAGTCCGCTTATCACCAGCAACTAATTGCGCCTCTACAGAACCTCGTAGCCCCAGATGGTGACCGAGCAGCATTTGCATGTTCACATAAGGGATAATATGCCCCAATGGATAATTACGAATGACATGGCGCTCTAAATCGGGTGGAACAAATACAGGTGCATCTGGAGAAATTTTGGAGCGTACAGCTCTAGTCAGCGTAGGAAGCTCTTGCTTAGGAGCAACTGCCACTGCGGATTCTGCTTCCACTCGAATTTCCTCGGCAATTTTCTCCCGTTCAACAGGATTCATAAGCCGATTAGCAATATCGAGTCCATCCATAGCATCCTTAGCATATAATACCAGTCCATCATATTCCGGCCGGATACGTGTTTTGGTGAACTTTCGGGTCAAGGCAGCACCACCTACCATAATAGGCACATCAATCCCAGCCGTGCGTAGGTCTTGCGCAGTCAGCACCATCTGCTGTGCCGATTTTACAAGTAGTCCAGACAATCCGATCGCATCGGCTTTTTCACGACGAAACGCTTCGATAATGGTCTCAGGTGGTACTTTTATACCCAAATTAATGATCTGATAACCATTATTGGATAAGATGATCTCCACCAGATTCTTACCTATATCATGCACGTCCCCTTTTACAGTTGCCAGCATGATCTTACCTTTTACCGATGTCTCATCCTTCTTCATAAACTGCTCTAAATGACCAACAGAAGCCTTCATTACTTCAGCGCTTTGCAGCACCTCAGCAACAATCAACTCATTGTTATTAAACAGCCGTCCAACCTCTGACATTCCGGCCATTAGCGGGCCATTGATAATCTCCAAAGGTCCTGATTTGGTAAGCGCCTCATTAAGGTCTGGAATAAGTCCTTCTTTGGTGCCTTCAACTACATATGAAGCCAGACGCTCTTCTAGTGACAGGTTAGAAATTTTCTCTTTTTTCTCAACCTTTTTCCCTCGGAAGGCGGCTACAAAAGCAGCAAGCGTGTCGTCATTCGTATTATAAATTAATTCCTCCGCAAGACGACGGTCTTCAGCAGGAATAGACGCATAACGCTCTACCTTCTCGGTATTTACGATCGCATAATCCAATCCAGCTTTAGTGCACTCATAGAGGAATACTGAATTCAGCACTTCACGTCCTGCTTCCGGTAATCCAAAGGAAACGTTGCTGATCCCCAAGATCGTATGAACACCTGGAAGTGCTTCTTTGATTAAACGAATCCCATCAATAGTTTCTTTAGCAGAGCCAATATATTGTTCATCCCCGGTTCCTACAGGGAACACAAGCGTGTCGAAAATAAGGTCTTCTCCAGCTAATCCGTATTTGTTCACTAGTAAGTCGTAGGAGCGTTTGGCAACTTCCAGTTTGTCCGTAGCCTTAATTGCTTGTCCTGTCTCATCAATCGTACCCACTACGATAGCTGCACCATACTTATGAATCAATGGAGTGACCAGCTCAAATTTTTCTTCACCATCTTCAAGGTTAATGGAGTTAATTATCGCCTTACCTTGACAGTACTGTAATGCCAGATCAATAACCTTCGGATCGGTAGTATCGATCATCAAAGGAACTTTAACCTTTTTTACAACTAATTCTAGAAACAGCTTAATATCTTCAATCTCATCACGGTCTGGATCTTGCACGCAGACGTCGATAACTTGAGCACCACTCTTCACCTGTGCACGGGCAATTTCTGAGGCTTCCTCATATTTACCTTCGACGATAAGACGTTTAAACTTACGCGACCCTAATACATTCGTACGTTCACCAACCATGTATGGACGGTTGTCGTTCTCAATATAAATAGGTTCAATCCCTGAAAGTGCCGGTGGATGATTTCCTGCAAGCGGACGTGGAGGGAATTGTGAAAGTGCCTCCGACATAGCACGGATATGTTCCGGTGTCGTTCCGCAACAACCTCCCGCAATGTTAAGCCATCCCTTTTCTGCAAACGCAGCAATTTTACGCGCAAGAGAATCAGGAGATTCATGATAATGCCCATTCTCATCTGGCAGTCCAGCGTTCGGATAACAACTCACAGCCGCTGAAGAGATTGCAGAAAGTGAACGAATATGATCACGCATGAACTCTGGACCCGTCGCACAGTTCAGACCTATTGAGATAGGCTTCAGATGTTCTAAAGAAATATAGAATGCTTCAATGTTCTGACCAGCAAGTGTGGTACCCATCGGCTCTATTGTTCCCGAAATCATCACTGGCAATTTGATACCCGTCTTCTCAAATGCATTTCGAATACCTATACTTCCAGCTTTCACGTTCAGCGTATCCTGAGAGGTCTCTAGCAATAACGCATCTACTTGACCATCAATCAATGCCACTGCCTGTTCCTCGTAGCTATCAACGAGCTCTTGGAAAGTGACGCCTCCTGTAACAGAGAGTGTCTTTGTTGTAGGACCCATCGCACCTACGACATAGCGGGGACGATCTGGTGTATCATATTTATCAACGGCATTGCGAGCTAGCTTTGCTGCAACCAGATTAATTTCACGAGCCCGCTGCGGAATATCATATTCAGCAAGTACAACAGACGTTGCACCAAATGTATTCGTTTCAATGAGATCAGCACCTGCTTCAAGATACTGCTCATGAATCGTCTGAATTACTTCTGGACGAGTTAATACTAGCATTTCATTACAGCCGTCCAATTCTTCCCCACCAAAATCCTCACCTGTCAGAGGCACCTGTTGGATCATTGTGCCCATTGCACCATCTAGAATTAATATTCTTTGTTGTAAGCTTTCCTCAAGTGTATATTTAGCCAACGTATAGTCCCCCCAGTAAAACATTAGAGTAAGTTTAGCAGAATAAAGGAATTTCGAAAAGCCTTCCTTTCCACTCTGCATTATCTGTAATCATAGGAATTGCTATTCTTTTAATTATGGTTTTACAGAGAGTTCTTTATTAGGCATAGAATGCTGAGTTCTAGCAGTTACGTGTGATGTAACAATATATTGTCCTTCTTTCGTTAGTGTTCCCTCTGCTTGATAGATTCCATCACTGACTAGCTTCCCTTTAAATTCAATTTTCTGTTCACTATCATCTTTACTCACAATTTCGAACAGAACCTCTTTCGCATCATCTACTGCCAAGTTGTCTTGCGTCACCACTGCTTCAAAGGTCACCTTCTGATTTACAACAACCTCTTCAGGATTCCAATGTAACTCGACCTTGATAGGTTCCATAGACATGTCCATGTTCATATTCATATTATGTACGCCAGAATGTTTAGTTTGGTCTGATGAACATCCTCCCAATACTAAAAGTGTTGCACCTAATAATAAAGGAACTATTGTTCTTGAAATCTTCATTTAGATTCCTCCCAGTCGAATTGATTACTAAGAATCTACCAATTCATGTTATACATTCTCCATCTATTATACACATTATTATTGGTTTTTCAGTATTTCGCATCAATTCAGCTAAACTCTTGTGACTTAAATCATATACTAGTAAATCTCATCTATCATATTAAATATGATGTAGATATAAAAAAGACAGCAAGTCTCCTAGATACCTAGGAACTCACTGCCTTCTTTAAGCTTAAATGAATGAAATTTTATAAAGATTGGACTAATGAAAGAAGCTCTCCAAGATGTTTGATTTCATAATCCGGCTGAATTTCCGGATCTGGCTGTTTGCCTTTTCTATTAATCCAAACTGTAGTCAAACCTGTTGCCAGCCCACCACGAATATCCGTTGTAAGCTTATCTCCGACCATAACTCCTTGCTCAGGTGCAATATCTAAAAGTTCTAGGGCATGCAGAAAAATTTCCTTATCCGGCTTTCCTTTTCCGAAGCTTCCAGAAATCACGATGTGATCAAAGAAAGGAACGATTTCAGGTACGCCATCTAGTTTCTCTTGTTGCAATGCAGGGCATCCATTAGTCAGAAGCAATAGCTTCACTTTCCCCTTCAGTTCTTCAAGCACCTGAATCGTTTCTTCATAGATGTAAGGTCGATTTCTACGCTCTGCTGCGAATTTGGCTGCTAATGTCTCAGCAAGAGCTTCGTCCTCTACACCAAGTACTGCAAGACCACGACGCCATGCCTCTTTACGATACCCCGGTGCAAGCTGCTGCAATTGACGGAATTCCGGCTGTTCACCTGCAGTAAAGTTCCCCCAAAGTGCTTCAAACGGATTAATCCCAATCATCTTTGTAAACGGGTTCGTTTCGTAGGATTCATATAGTCCAATGGCTTCTTTACGCACCGCAAGTTCCAGTTCTTGTGGATCAATCGTATCCCCAGCGGCTTCACATGCAGAACGAAATGCTTCATTAACGCTCCGATCATCCCAGAGCAGTGTATCATCAAGGTCAAATAGTACGGCGGAAATTGGCATTACAGGTCTCCCTCTCCCATGGCTGGTTAATTTCTATTCGTGAACTACTTCAATTTGGTGAGCTTTTGCGAATGCTTCCAGTCGAGTCCCCATCGCATGTGTATCATAACGATTCATAAGTCTGGTAAAAATCCATTTCGTGCGTTTGCCTTTATGCTTAATTACAACAGCTCCACGCGAAAGGATGATTTTCTCAATATCAGAAGCTGGCAGATACCGTTCGCGGTTGAATTTTATAGTAGATAGTCTAGCATTCTCTACCTTCAAGTACGGACGTCGGAAGAACAAAAGTGCCGCTAGTAAGTAGTACAAAACGACTCCTAGCCAATTCATAAGCATACCATTACCTTTGGCCTGGTCCACTGAACCAATCATCCAAAACATAGTACCAAGCACTAATAACACTACTGGAAATGCAATGTTACGGCCTTTAAAGGTTTCGCTGTTCTTACCAGGAGATTTAGATTTAGATGCGTAAATCGTTTCCTTCCCCTGTTTCTTTCTTTGCTTATTAATTTGCTGCGTGTTGCGTTGAACCATTCTTTCCCAAGAACGGGCCATATGCGTTCCCCCTAGTCATCCAGTAATATCTATGAAAAGGAACAGGGTGTTAATGCTTACGCCCCTTGTTACCTTGTTCATGCTCATCATTATCGACCAATTCAATCGTATTCAATTGTGCTCGGAAGTTATTGCGAATATTCCCCAAATAAATTTCACGAAGCTTGGCGCGTTCCGCCGTTTCCTCTTGATTAAGGCCTACGCTCTTCTGTTTGCGTGCCAATTCGTTAATACGCGCGACCAACTCATCAATATTCAAAACTTTCCCTCCCCTTATAAATTAATTCTAACTCTGCCATGAGAAAAAGAGCTTGTCAAGGTTTACTCCCTGCAAGCTCTTCATGTCCTCTTATTATGTTCTTAGAATATTAATATATAGGTAAAGTGAGAATATCTCCAGCATTAATCTGACTACCTTTAATGCCATTGAATTTTTTAATTCCTTCTATATATACAGCCGTTTTCATATCAGAAGGTTTATTCTCAAGAGCAATACTCCAAAGTGTATCTCCACGTTCAACCACTACGCGCTTCTCATCCTTCATTAAAGTAGTAGATCCTGCAAATACATTACCTACTACTGTAAGTCCTGATAGTACGAGCACAATGATCAATGTCAGTTTAATAACAAAATCTCTTCGGAACAAACGCATCAAGCCTTCAAGCAAAAGCTCTGTTATCTCTTTAATCTGAGCTGAATAACGGGTAATAGGATTATGTCCTAAAGATTCAACCACTGGGGCTTTATCGTAGATGCTACGGTATGTACTGTATTTTAACATGAATATCATCCTCCAAACACTTGTTCTTACTTTTGAAATTATAATAACACGAACATGTGTTTTGTTCAATACTATTTTAGAACAATTGTTCTCTTTTTTTCAGAGGTTAATATTTACCATATTCTTCATATAAAGAATCACTCTTATCGTTTAGTTGAAGGAAACGCAATCAATACAAGACTACCATTTATTAACTCTTTCGAATTAATATTTATAATAGTTAGAACTTATGTTTGTGCGAACGGTAGTTCTATGTTATAATTTTCCCAAACATTACTATATGGGGTTGATTCCAATGTCAAAGATTTCAAGTCGCCAGCTGGCGATCCTGGAATTTATACGTAGCGAAGTCCGCAGCAAGGGTTATCCTCCTTCCGTCCGGGAGATTGGAGAAGCTGTTGGTCTTGCTTCCAGCTCCACAGTTCACGGTCATTTAGATCGGCTAGAGAAGAAGGGACTTATCCGTCGAGATCCAACGAAGCCTCGTGCGATAGAATTGCTTGGCCAAGAGGATTCCGAGAATGTCCATCATTTCGCGCAAACCGTCGCTCGCATTCCTGTCGTAGGTAAGGTTACCGCCGGGGTTCCTATCACTGCTACTGAGAATATTGAAGACTACTTCCCGCTTCCAACTCACTATGTTGGAGATAACAAAGTATTTATGTTATCGGTTCAAGGTGACAGTATGGTCGAAGCTGGGATTATGAATGGCGACTATGTTATTGTTCGTCAACAACAAACGGCTGATAACGGAGATATCGTTGTAGCTATGACCGAAGAAGATGAAGCAACCGTTAAGACTTTTTATAAAGAACGTGATCATATACGTCTTCAGCCGGAGAATCCGGCGTACGAGCCTCTTCGCCTTAATCGCGTGACCATTCTCGGCAGAGTTATCGGATTATTTCGAGATATCCACTAAGTATGCACTCCTACCAAGCGAAAACGGATACCGCCCTTTAAAGGACGGTATCCGTTTCTACGAGAAGTATAAGGATAGGGTATATCGTAAAAATATATACTTTCTTTTATTTTTTTAAAAGCTGTTCTGCAAATGCAGAACAGCTTTTTTATTGTTATCAAACTCCATTTATCAATCACAGAACATTTGTTCCCATAAGCTAAAATGACCATTTTTAATGAATAACCGTTTAGGCATCCTCCTCATATCTTAATTAGAAAGGAGTGTTACACAATGCCAAATTACCGGATTATAGTTGATCTGACGCAGCGTATGCTTTATCTTCTTGATAACGACATTGTGATCAGGGGTTTCCCAGTCGGAATCGGTAAAATGTTAACTCAATCACCACTCGGTGAATTCACAATCATTAACAAACAACCCGATCCAGGTGGTCCATTTGGGGTCTTTTGGATGGGTCTATCTAAGCCTCACTATGGGATACATGGAAATAATGATCCCTCATCCATAGGGCACGAAGTATCCCACGGTTGTATTCGTATGTACAATGAAGATGTGTTAGCACTAGCTGCGATTGTTCCGATTGGAACACGAGTAACGATCAGGAATTAAATCTATCTCTAAAGATAAACACGCCTCACTCATGGTTCAATGGAGGGGGCGTGTTTGTATTTATGTATTTTTGATGACCTAATAGGAATTATGTGGTTATATGTCGAATAATGTTAACAGGATTTCAAATTGAAAGGAAGTGTCTCGTTTTGAACAACTCAAAAATTAGAACCCTCGTCGATTTTAAAGTCGATGCACTTGTTAAACTCTCTGGCTTATTGTTAAACAACGATCAAGCGAGTGGAAAAAAAGTAAATTTACTCACCTCATTCGGCAGTATTCAAGGGACCATCTCCCCTTCCACCTCCAATAAAGAGGATGTTTTTGACTTAAAATCTCTAATGGATGATGTCATTGTAGATGAATACATATCTTATTTAGGTGCGGAACATCCCGATAAAAATTTCAGCTATAACTTTGTAGTCCTTAATGATGTTTCTGTAAGACCCTATACTCACTATGAATCTCCGATCGAATACAAACAGCTAATTGTTTATACCGATCAAATCACAGCCTTCAATTTCTTATGATTTTGACATATTTATTTTAAAAAGCTCTCAACAAAGCACTCCAGCAGTTGCCCCAATTTTGCACTCAGCTCGCAAAATCGGCAGATCTCTGGGTGCTTTCTCTTTTTCTAATCAGTAGTCGTTTCTAAATTCCCACGATTTTCGCTCTTAACAGATACTAGTAGAGAGAATTCAGGCATATCTTTCAATAAGCAATAAATCTTGCTCTACTGAAATCTTTGGAGGTGTGATTACATGCTGATTTTCTTGATGTATATGTTTGCCATTGTAGGAGGAGTCTTAATTCTAAGTGCCGTTATTATAGAATTAAAAAAACTATCTACTTCTTCTGAACTTTCTAAGCTGTTAAACGCAACCTCATCTTTTAATATTATATTCACCAAAACATTCATTCCGCCCAATCAATCGCACTTGATCGCCCTTAATGAACCTTATAAAAAAATAGCAATAGGTACCAGCAATCCGAAAACAAGCAAAAAAGCAATAGCAAAGCTATACTCGTTCGACAATATAATGGGATCAGAGATTGTTGTTAACGCACTAACCCTTTCAAAAGTATCTAAACGACAACAAAACAGCAAATCAACTGCTTCGAGTGCGGATATTAATGTGCTTAATAACGTTGACGAAGAGGCTGATGTTATCGAGGAACTTACGCTTAAAATATACATGAACAGCAATGAAATACCTGTGTATAGTATCTCCTTCTTGCCAGGTTTATTGCCCATTCAACAATCCGACAATCAGTACAAAGAAGCCTACTCCCAAGTCCAACAATTGCATGCATTCTTCAGGTCGATCGTATCCGAATAAATGCCCCCCTTCCACCTCTGATTACTTCACTTTACTTTACCTAATTAGAAATTTTGAAAACCTTAAGGAAAGACAAAAAACGGTCCTTTTAGGGGGCCGTTTTCGCTGCATCCAACATTCATTTTAAAATTGCACACTAAATCCGTTAAATTGGTGAATGCCCGTACCATGAGCAACAAGATCCCGTTCACGTAATTCACGAACTGCCTTCATTACCTCTTGCAAAATATCTGGATCTAGACCCAAAGTATTATGAGAGCCGAATACTTGAGATACATTTGGAATTTGCGCAATCTTTTCTAAAGAAGCCACTAAATCTGCCGGACTAGTAGAGGGATAAAAAGCATAAATTGGCGTAACATCATACAATAAATCCCCTGTAAACAGATACCCGTTCGCATGATCAAAGATGCTGACATGGCCTGGTGAATGACCCGGCGTGTGGTAAATCTCTAATCTACGCCCGCCTATGTCAAGTACATCTCCCTCTCGCAATAGAGCTGTTGGTTTCCCTTGATAAGGCGTATACGTATTAGGATCAAATGTCTCAGGAACAGGAAGAGTAATATCTCGGCTCATATCTTTTCTGATCTGGGCAAGGGACAAACCTCGTATTCCATTAATCAGCCAATCCTCATCCTCTTTATGAACATAGATCGTCTCAAATTGTCCATGACTGCCTATATGGTCTGCATGCACATGCGTAGTGATGACAGCGATAGGTAAATCCGTTAACTGATCCGTTATTCTTTTTATATTATCGATGCCTAATCCCGTATCAATCAACACCGCTTGTTCTTTCCCTAACAACAAAAAAGAGTGCACCTTTTCCCAATGTCCATATTCACTGATTGCATAAGTAATTGGATCAATTTTCGTGACTGTGAACCATCGATCTTGAATCAAGTGTGATCCTCCATTCCGTTCCATTTCTCCCTTACCTGCTCTTCTCCTTTATAATAGTCCGCTTGTTGATCTGCCTGATAAATTTCTTGATAGGGGAGAATGTTGATTTTACCTGAGTCCGGATATTCGCAAACATCTATGCCCTGGTTCGTTCGGAGATCAAGATACTTGCAAGGGGCATCCGTATGATTATAAAGTTGATGCGCTCCTTCAGGTCCTATTTCAAAAAATAGTACATCACCTTCAGAAACCTCACTAAAACCCTCGGGAGTTCTTAACATCGCTTTTCCCGTCAAAATCACAAATATTTCTTCAGCGTTTCTATGAAAATGATAAGGAAAGGAATACTTATCTGGATCAAGCGATCTTATGTCGAAGACAAGATGTTTAGAATTAGCGATTTCAGCTAACCTCTCACTCGTATGCCAAGCAAACTCAGGGATCGGAGATAACTTTTGTTTAAATGAAACTGTATTTTCATTAAAAATCTTCGCCAAATATAACACCCCTCATCCATTACGCTTTTCTTTCAATATAATCGGTTTGGTACTTTATGTAAATGCAGATTATCAGGTTTAACAATAAAAAAAGCCCCGCCAGCATTGGCGAGACTCTTATATGTGAGATATCCTATTTATTTTGAAGAACGATTTTGATTTCTCCATCTGAACTAAAACTTAAAACCGTAAAATCAGTATTGATTTCAAGTTCTTTCCAATCCTTAGGAAGCTGGTAAGCTAGTTTGCCACGAATTTTCTTTCCCGCAGCTAAAGCGCCGTCCATTGTTCCTACTTGACTATCCAAAGTATGAGCCAAGAGATCTTCATTTATGGAGAAGCTGTCTTGGTATGCATTGAACATTAGCATAGAGCTTACCATATAATCTTTACTGGAAATGTTCTCAAGTATAATTCCGATTTCTACAAATTCATTACCCTCTGATGGTTGTACATAATCATTTCCCTTAGGCTTTTCCAGAGACTCAACTGTAAGCTTAAAATTCTTAGTTGTGATGGTTTGTCCAACTTCAGTTATCATCGTTTCCTTTGGCTCTTCAGTAGGCTTGCTGGTAGGCTTTTCCGTTTCGACCGGTTTCTCTGTTGCTGCAGTATCATCTACCTTTGCCACTGCTGGTTCTGATTTTGATACTGTAGGTTCACTATCATTCCCCTGTGATCCAATCACCCCTATTACAACAAAAACAATAATAAGCCAAAACCACCATTTTTTAAAAAAAGGTTTCTTTGTTTTCAATATTCTACTTCCTCTCAGATAATATCCATTTCCAACTTTTGATAGGAAAATATACCCATATTATCCTATGAAAGATATACCTTTGCAAGAAAAATATAAAATAATGTCAGATGATAAGAATAATTGTGACTGTTATAATAAATTCCATTTTACTAGAACTATAAATATAAAAAACCTCAACGGCAAAGACATCAAGGGTCTAAAGGTTCGTGTAAAAAGTCATGTATTGCACTCTTTACCACTCTTGAATTTGAGTGAGGTAAATATCACAACAAATATACTAGTCCAGCTATAGCCAAGGAAAGAACCCCTCCTAAAGCAGACCAATTCGCTACTTTGTTTTTAATTTTACGGTCTTCTTTGGATTCCGAATAAAAATTCCCTCTTTGCTGAGCTCCAGTCGTAAATCCGCCAACACATATACCAGAGATCACAAAAAAAGCCAGTCCCATATATATGAATATGCGCATATTATTACTCCTCCCAGGAAAGTATTGGATATCTATATATAAGATATTCTAACATTATTCTCCACTACTATTGGAAAAATTAAAATGTTGTATGACGAGAATACACATAATCGAGGAATCATGGGTATGAGCTCAGGTGCTATTTTTGTGGCGATTGGTATTGCGGCCCTTCTGGTGTCTACTTAGTTTCTCAACTAACGGAGAAAGTCCTCTTCTTCGAGTTTTGGACTCAGTTGACGTTATTTACATAATAATCGTCTTTTGTGCATGGTTTCGGACTCCAGTAACCTTATTGCTTCTTTAGAGCATAATTGGGTACTTTTCAGGCCAATAACTGCATCGCGGTCCGATAGCAAGCCAAAAACAGAATAAAGCTACAAATAAGATTTGCTGAGTCCGCTAGCAACCTTGTATGCGAACCTATAAGCCAATCAGACGACTAAATTAATGCAGTTTGTCGTTATTGCTCAAGAATATCCTCAAAAAGAAGGGAGTGCCTCAACAGCCATCGCTGACAGGGCACTCCCTTCTTAAATAAACATGCAACCATGCGCACCCCTTTTTAACGCTCTCCTTCAACAGGTTTTTTAATAGTCTTTTAAATCCTTTATCAAAAATCCTTGTCAACAGTTCATCATAAACTTTGTTCTTTGTCTGGATGCTCATTTCCTTACTCAGCAGATAACCGGCTCTCTGATCAACGAGCTTTCGCAAGAATCCGTGAACGATCTTATTATTAGCGAGGTTTGTAGCTTCTACCAGCGCCCCATCTGCTCCAATGGACATTCGCTTACGTTTTAGTTATCAGCCTTATTCCGGTAGTAGCATTCACCAGCAAGCTTTTCCTTACGTTCCTGGGATGATAACCATTCATTTATATCTTACTTAACAATCTCCTCCCTTTGACTTGATATAAATCTATTCGACATTAGGAAGTATTTACTTGCCGTTCCACCATATACTTTCCTACGCCTCACCTCTGCATCTTTGGGGGTTATGAAGCGCTTGGAGATGTCATTCTTTAAATAATTCTAGTACGATTTACCTACTGATAATGTTAAACTAGTAGGACCTATGTCTTTTTATTATTTTACATAAAAGGGAGTTATCTTTTCTATGAAATTTAGAAATGTTTTGTTTATCATTTTAACTACTTCATCACTAATTTCAGTAACCGCATGTTCTCCACTACAAACATTTCATCAAAAAAGTCTTCAAGTGGTAGCTGATATAAAAGGAGTAGAATTACCAGCACAAGTCGAGAATGCCTCGGATTTGACTTTTACACTTGATCTATCTTCAAAATATGATAGATACGTTAGTAAAGACTTGCTTAAAGTTTCAACAGAAATTGTAAAAGAGTTTGATGAAAAATTTAAAAACAAACAATTCTTTACTGAAAGTGAAATAACGAGTTTAAAATCCTTACTTGAACCTTATGATTATTTAGCTGAAGATGTTTTTGATTCTCAATTTAGTGACGAAAAATCAGATTTAAATGATGATACATTATATGGATATATTAATGATTGTTTTTCTGACTTAGAAAAACAACACTACAGCGAATATCTTGAAGATTTAGCGCATGTAAAGCAACTAATTGGGCAACCAATGACTTTTGAACACGATTTAAAGAGTTTAGAAAATGCAGTAATACTTGAATTTGGTTTTACAAGTGGATCAGTTACAGATCCAAGAAATGTTTCTGAAGAAAGATTAAAAGAGATAAGAGATAAATATCAAATAAAACTAATCAGCACTAAAGCTAGCAAGGATGATCCAACTTTAATTAAAGTCAACCTTGAATACTTAGATATTGTTGATAACCTTACAGCAACAAAAACAGAAGTGTATAATTTACTTATTTTACCTGAAGAGAACTGGAGTTATAAATACAATTCATATCCTTTTGAAGAATAATAAACGGTATGCCCTTACAACCTAGAAAATAAGTAGTGACATACCGTATGGGCAATCCATATACCGCGATAATGGGATTCGGGTCACATTTACGTTAAACAGTTGCTATAGAGGAACCTTATGTAATAGGTTCCTCCTATATATAGGTGGCAGGCGTACGGCAAGGCTAGACACATTGGAGAAATAAACTCATTCCCTTGTTAATCTCTACTTTGGTTGTAGCTCGATCCAGATAAAGATTGAACCGTGCTTTTTTTGGTGTCTAGTTCTTGAGAAATCTGTTTTAATGACATTCTGCAACCGTGATGTAGAACGAAGCATTGCCTTTCTCTCTCAGATAAATCATGCATAGCATCCTCAATAGCGTATTGTTCATGAGGTTGCAAACATCGTCCTTCCTATTCTTCCTATTGAAACTCTACTTCATAGGCTGTCAGATATTCCATCCATGCTGGGGGCTTGCAGTAAAAATAAATTGTCTATGCCCATCAGCCAATGCTTTTTGAGTTTCCTTGTATTTCATTCCACTGACCCCTTAATAACGAATGGTCTCTCTACTGCTTTCCCTGTTGGGCGTCGATACTTTAGATCTAACCCTGCCTTTTCCTCTGGAGACAATTGCGAGTTTTTAATGACTCCTTGCCTACCGCCTGATGTTTCTTTCTCTTTGCTTTTAATTCCTAAGTACCAATCGCTCATTAGGTATGACTTCCAGTTATAAAATCAATTGATGGTAAGTATTTATTTAATTTATAATCAAGTTGGATGATGAGGGCTGTGCCTAATCTTTCTTTCTTGGCCTCTTCCCTACACTAAAAATTGGGAAAGGTTTTTTATTCGAATTAAGAGGTGAATTTTATGAACGGCAAGAAAGTTATCATTATTCTTTTGTCCATCTCTTTGCTGGGTGTGATTGCTTACTTCGGAATAGCTTATGGATTACTATGGTATATCATTAATGGGTAAGAACTGAAGATTATCCGGCCCCCGTTTTACTGGGATTACTCAGTCTGACTCGATGGCCAGACGGCCTGTAGTGCCACTTAAATTAATTCGTACTCAACTTGATCTAACCCATCACTCACATCGTAGAAAGGGCTGTACCCATATGGCCCCAATCATCCCAATAGATATCTTTCAAAGCTCGAAACTTGATCGGTTTGCTCATATCCTCTCCTCCCCCTTATACCTAAATGTGTGGGGTCTCAGCCCCCTAACCTTTATATCTCCCATAAGCTATATCAATGTTCACTTTGCTTCTCCGTTTATCATGTTGCTTCTGGATCGTGGCATGTAGCTCGTTGCATTACGGACAAAACTCAAACCAAGAGACTGTTGTGGCACACTCTTTGCAAATAGGCGTTATCACATGTTTCGTGGTATCTTCCTATCATCCGTCCCCGTTCATCTTTAGCAGAAGTCCATGAGTAACCGACTACAAAGTCACACAATTGAGTAGCTTCGTTCTTTCGGCAGAAGGTGCAGGGGTATTTCGGCATTACCGCGACCTTGCCCATTATCTCAGCCCCCTTATAGTTCAGTACAGCCAAACTATCTCTTATATCCTCCTTGTGGGAAAGGAGGGCTATTAACCCTCTCTGTCTATGTATCTTCGTAATGTGCATCAAATCTCGGTAAACTTGTAAATATTAACATTAAATTATAAAATCAAACAAAGGTGGTGTTAACAATGAACTTAGTACAATTCATGTTGGTTGGAGTAGGAGCCATTTTCTATTTCTCATTAGGAATCATCATTGTCAAGATATTACTTACAAGAAAATTACCAAGTAATAATTACACTCCATTTGACTACATCACGGCCTATTCTCATATTGAGTTTCACGATGAGAAAAAAGAGATAGAAGAAAATGCGGACCATGGTGATGATAAGGACAAAAACATCATTTCGTTATCAAAACGAACTTCTCTTCCCTGATTCGCAATATGTGGGAGAGGAGTGCTGTAACCTCCTCTATCCCTTAATGTCATGTATCTTCATACTGCGCAGTAAATAACTTCAAATAAGTTCTTTTTTTAGTTTGTTATAATAAAACAATAACTATTAATGAGGTGTTATCTTGCAATATATTTTTTTAATACCATTGGCATTTGTTTGGGCAATTCCCTTGGTTTTACTGTTAAAAAAAGATTATCTAACTAAAAACAAGGTTTCAGATAAAAATGCTAGCATAGAGAAAAAATTAGACAGAATAATAGAATTGCTTGAAAAAGATAAGGGTGCATAATCACTTTTATCTTTTTTTATGTCGCAGTATGCGTCTACTGTGCCTTTGGGAGAGGAGGGATACTCCTACTCCCTTAATGATCTGGTGCGGCCCTCGTGTTGCTGGGTTTATGCTGTCGGACGATGGCCAAACAGCTGTAAAATTATCATTTTTGTTGTAGATTTGCTAATGCTACTGAGATACGTAAATCCTCTCTGCGGATCGTTAATGCCGTAACCGGTCCGTAGCAGCCTACATCCTCTGTCCGGTACTCTACTGGTCCGCTGCAGACGATGTGTCCGATATATGTAGGGAGCCTTACCTCTACTTGGTCACCTACTTTGACAGGAGATTCATTCCTATCAATTAATTCATTTGTCATCGGCTACTCCTTTTTCCTTTAACCTTTCTATTCCTTCCAAAGATAAATACTTAACTAGATCAGGTATTGTATCACACAAGAATGGATTACATTCGTTGTATCCTGCTATCCTCCGTCTGAATAACTGTATTGAAGCCTTATAATGCAATGCTCTTGTAGCTTAACTTTTTTAGACTTTTTCATTTAGCGAATCCCCCGATCTACTCTTTGACACTACTAAGCGTGATATATGCTGCCTATGCCCTCTCTCGGGGGCAAATGTTTGTCTTATCCTTTACCTGTGTCATGCCTTGTTGCTCCCTTCCTCCAACAATTCACGTGCTTTACTTCCTCTGTCGCTCGTAACCTTTGAATGACCTCTACCGAAGCTTGGCAGTTCCCAATTTACTTGATTTGCATAGAACTCCAGTACCTCCCGTTGTCGGGCTATGGTCTGCTGCACCTCCTTAAGTGCTATCCGATCCTATCTATGTTTTCTAGACTGTTACTAATTGAGCGTTCATAAGTTTTGTTCAGTTGTTGTGACTCTTCTAGAGCAGCCAGCGCATCCATTAACTCAACTTCTTCTCTGCTCAATGTTCCTTTTCGGGCTTGTCGTTCGGAAAGCTGCGCGTTTCAAACTTCTTCTCCCTGAGAGCTATGAGCGTTGCCCATGGCTGAATGATGGTTATGGCTTTCATACTTCCCCTCCTATCTACTCTAAAAAAAGGCTCACAAGACTTGTTGGACAACATACTCTATAAATAAAAAAGGAGTGAGTCTCATGACAACACGAGCTCTTGATATGCGGATTTCGGAACATATGTCTGGGTTAGGGAGTGCAATTGAGTACGTATACGTCAACCCAATTTTGATTGGAGATTTGGGAATTCAAACATCTTCAATTGTAGGAACGCCAGATGCAAACAAGGTACGTATATGGTTGTCTGGTTCAGTAACTTTCTATAAAGCTTTCGATACACCAGATGAAACCTCAGTAACAGTCGTAATAGAAAGAAACGGAAACGGAATCCTTGGTTCTGGCACACTAATCTATGAATCGCAAGTCCGTCCAGGTCCTATAGAGAGTACAGCATCCACAATCTCAATAACCGCAGGAGATTTCCCCGATATTCCTACTGTTTCAAATGGTCAAATTCGCTATTCACTTTTTATTTACTCAGACTTAGAAGTTGGGAGAAACGGAATATGGATGGTAAATGCTGCGTTTAATGGAATAGCATTTGCAGGATGAAGGAAATATGTCAGAAAGAATTATTGTCTGATCAATTAGAAATTTCGAACTGCCAGAACCATGTCTTATTATCCGTCATTGGGGCTTATGCCCCTTATTTTTGTGTCACAGCTCAGCCTTGGCATTTATCTCAGATGCTCCTGCCTTAATTACCTGATTCATTCCTTTTATGGTGAGCACTATGGCTCTTTGTTGATTCCTCCTCCAGGACAGGAGCTTTTTGTTCTCCAAGTGCTTAATAAAACCGTGAGTTGTCGATATTGACTGGTGCCCCATGGCTACTGCAATTTCGCGTATGCTGGGCGGATAATGAAATTCAAATGAGAATTTTTCAATAAAGTCGATTATTGCTTGCTGCTTTTTCGAAATGAATTCCATCTTCAACCTTCCCTCATAAATAACTTTAATTCGTTGTTATAAGAGATTTATAATCTTCAAATCGGTCATTTGGATGATAAGAACCCTGAGCAGCATAGCCATTAAGAGCATCAGTAAACATTGCAGTGAAGGTTTCTAGATCCTTGGTTTCTAATGATTCCAAAAATCTAATTTCCTTTGCTCGGAGATCCCTGCCAGCAGCCGTTATGATTAGATCTGCTATAGGTTCAATCTGCTGCAGTCGTTCTTCTTTTGCCTTTTCTAACTCCAACTGCTTAGTATCCTCGAATGAAACTACATTTTCAGGGGGCATTACGGGGGCGCTCATTAACCTTCCACAAAACCTCCAAACCTTACCCACACAGAAAAAAACCCTTAACGCTTAGAGCGCCAAGGGCTGATTTATTCTAGTAAAGAGTCATGTACTGCGCTCTTTCCCACTCATGAACCTGAGTACGGTAGATATCCCATTCGATTTCTTTTAGCTCGTAGAAGTGAGCCAAAGCATGTTCGCCGAGAGCTTCGGTGATAACATGACTGCGGATCATTTCACTAAGTGCTTCTTTCAAATCGGATGGCAAGCTTGGGATGCCTTCTTCGATGCGCTCTTCTTCAGACATCACATAGATGTTACGGTCAATCGGAGCTGGAAGATCAAGCTTACGTTTAATTCCGTCAAGACCTGCTTTCAACATAACAGCAAGTGCGAGGTAAGGGTTAGCTGCTGGGTCCGGGTTACGAACCTCAACACGTGTGCTAAGACCTCTAGAAGCCGGAATACGAATCATTGGGCTACGGTTACTTGCAGACCAAGCTACGTAGCAAGGTGCTTCATAACCAGGAACAAGGCGTTTGTATGAGTTAACTGTTGGGTTAGTAATCGCTGCAAAAGCACGAGCGTGCTTCAAAATACCAGCCATGTAGTAACGTGCAGTTTTGCTCAGACCCAGCTTGTCGCTTTCGTCGTAGAACATGTTTTCTTTGCCTTTAAACAAGGATTGGTGAGCGTGCATACCAGATCCGTTGATACCGAACAATGGTTTAGGCATAAAAGTTGCATGCAGGCCGTGTTGACGGGCTACCGTTTTCACGACGAGCTTAAAGGTTTGAATTTGGTCAGCAGCAGTAATCGCGTCAGCATATTTAAAGTCAATTTCATGCTGGCCCGAAGCTACTTCATGGTGGGAAGCTTCGATTTCAAAGCCCATTTCTTCAAGGGTCAGTACGATTTCACGACGACAGTTTTCCCCTAAATCCGTTGGCGCTAAGTCAAAGTATCCACCTTGGTCGTTCAATTCCGTAGTAGGATTGCCTCTTTCGTCTGTCTTGAAAAGGAAGAATTCAGGTTCTGGTCCAACGTTCATAGCTGTGAAACCCATTTCTTCTGCTTCCTTCAGACAACGTTTGAGGATACCACGTGGGTCTCCAGCAAAAGGTGTACCATCTGGCATGTAGACGTCACAAATCAGACGAGCTACACGACTATCAGTCACCCAAGGGAAGATTACCCATGTATCTAGGTCAGGGAAGAGATACATATCAGATTCTTCAATCCGTACATAACCTTCGATGGAAGAACCATCAAACATCATTTTATTATCAAGCGCTTTTTCCAATTGGCTAACTGGAATCTCTACATTCTTGATAGTACCTAATAGATCCGTAAATTGCAGACGAATAAAACGAACATTCTCTTCCTTGGCAATGCGTAAAATATCCTCTTTAGAAAAGCTCATGTGATCCTCTCCCTTTCGAACTTCTATATATTATTATTTATTAAAAAACCGGGATAACTCACCTTGAATCAGAGACACTTGTCCCGGTCTTTTACCGGAAACTAGTTCTTGCTTCAGCATTCGGTGAAGCTGGGAATCGGATAACTCTCTACGTCTTACCTCTGTATCAGGGGTAATAACAGTAGCTTCCTCGGATTCCTTAGAGACAGGATTCATTACTTGCTTAATGCCAGCAATATTAACACCCTTCTCGATCAGAGCTTTAATTTCTAATAGGCGCTCAACATCATTAAAAGAGAACAAACGCTGATTCCCCGACGTACGTGCTGGTACGATCAGACTGTGCTGCTCATAATAACGAATTTGTCTCGCGGACAAATCAGTCAGCTTCATTACAATTCCAATAGGAAATAGTGCCATATTTCTGCGGATTTCATCACCCATGACTCATCCAACCTTCCAATGATCTTTTTCTGATCTCATTGTACATTTCCTAATACAGCGTGTCAATGGTATGTGAGATATTCTTACAGCAATTTTCTTTCACGCATACTTTGAAGTGCCATCAAAACGCCATATTTAACATGTGAATAGGTTAACCCGCCTTGCATATAGCCAATATAAGGAGCTCGTATAGGCGCATCTGCAGATAACTCCAAGCTTCCACCTTGTATAAACGTACCTGCAGCCATAATAACAGGATGTTCATAACCTGGCATATCCCAAGGCTCTGGTACCACATGGCTGTCCACAGCTGCAGCGCGTTGTATGCCCTGAACAAAGGCAATTAAGTGTTCTGGTCCATCAAAGGAAACCGCCTGAATCAAATCTGTACGAGGCTCGTTCCACGCTGGCTTTGTCTCAAACCCGCATCGCTGAAATACGGATGCAGCAAAAATACTTCCTTTTAAAGCTTGTCCGACCGTGTGCGGTGCCATAAACAACCCTTGGTAAAGCCCACGTGTTGTTCCTAACATAGCCCCCACTTCACCACCTATGCCAGGAGCGGTTAATCGATAAGCTGCCAATTCTACAAGATCCTGTCGGCCACAAATATAACCGCCTGTCTCAGCAATACCGCCACCCGGATTCTTAATTAACGATCCTGCTACTAGATCCACACCAACCTGTGGAGGCTCAAGCTCTTCGGTAAACTCACCATAACAATTGTCTACGAAGACAATCACTTCCGGTTTCAACACCTTTACCCTCGAAGTCATTTCACCAATTTCAGCCACTGTGAAAGAAGCACGCCAATCATATCCTCGTGACCTTTGGATTCCAATCACTTTAGTATTTTCGTTAATAGCGAGAGCTACCTCATCCCAATCGATCTTGCCATCTGCAGTAAGAGCAACCTCCCGGTAAGTAATTCCGAAATCTGCGAGTGAACCTGTCCCATCCCCTGTGTGACCAATTACCTTATGTAAGGTATCGTACGGACGTCCTGTGATGTATAGCAGCTCATCTCCTGGACGCAGTACACCAAATAGGGCTGTTGATATGGTGTGTGTTCCTGAAGCGAAATGCGGGCGAACCAGAGCAGATTCCGCACCAAAAACGTCAGAATAGACAAGATCCAACACTTCACGGCCACGGTCATTATACGCATACCCCGTTGAACCGGCAAAGTGAAAATCACTGACTTGATGACGCTGGAACGCTTCTATAACCTTCCACTGATTCTTATCTACAATACGATCAAGGGCTTTGACAGCGCCTTCTATTTCAACTTCTGCGGCCTCTGCCGCGCTCAAAATATCCTCTGCAAAAACTACCATTCGTTCTTATTCGCTCCTTACATTTACTTGCCATCATAATGACAGAAAGCGGCAGTAAACTGACGCTTTCTAGATTAGCTATTATTTTATACCTATAAACGAAGCATTTCCACCTTAGGAATGACTGACAAGATTACTGCTGGTCCACAAAATCAGCAAGCATGTAACCCCATTTGTCATAATCCTCTTTATTAAGACGAACGTTATAGAGCACATCGTTCTCATCATATGTCGTTTCCAGAACCTCTCCCACCCTGTAGAGCAAGGAAGAAATGTCACCTCGGTCTCCGGGAATGCGGAAGTTGAGTGTGTCGCCAGCCAGTTCATCGGCGATCATTTCGGTAATCCGAGTTAAATCTTCAGGATTAAATGCACTGATCTTCAAGTACCCTGTACCTGTAGGCAACATTTCCAGTTGCTCAGGCTGACATAGATCAATTTTATTAAAAAGTACGATTTGCGGTGTACCAGATGCACCTAGATCCTGCAAGATGGATTGGACAATCTCCATCTGCTCCTCACGCATTGGTGAAGAGGCATCCACCACATGTAGCACCAAATTGGCCTCATTCACTTCCTCCAGCGTTGCACGGAAAGATGCGACAAGATCATGCGGAAGATTCTGAATGAAGCCTACAGTATCCGTCAGCACAACCTCTTTACCACCTGCTAGCTCAAGTACACGTGAAGTAGGGTCCAGTGTGGCAAACAACTGGTTTTCAATATAGACATCCGCATCGGTTAGTTGCTTAAGCAGCGTTGATTTCCCTGCATTCGTATACCCAACAAGTGCGACTTGCACTGCTCCCGCCTTGCGGCGACGCTCCCGATGTAGCTCACGAGTCTTAACAACCTCATCCAGCTGGCGTTTCAGCTCCGTAATCCGATCACGAATATGTCGGCGATCAGTTTCCAGCTTACTTTCACCCGGACCTCTGGTACCAATTCCGCCACCTAGTCTGGATAGGTTCTTCCCTTGGCCGGAAAGCCGGGGTAACAGATAGGACAATTGTGCCAGCTCTACCTGAATAATTCCTTCTCGCGTCTTCGCACGCCCCGCAAATATATCCAGAATAAGCTGCGTCCGGTCAATAATCTTAAGATCCAGAGCCTCCTCAAGGTTCCGTACTTGGGCTCCTGACAATTCTTGATCAAAGATAGCTGTATTAGCCCCGAGAGCATCAGCAGCCATCCGTAGCTCTTCTACTTTACCTTTACCAATAAACCATCTAGAATCAGGTGTTTCCTTGTTTTGACGCAGCACATCCAGAACTTCAACACCAGCCGTTTCGGCTAATTGCACTAATTCCTGTAGTGAAAGCTCTGGATCAATTCCGGTTCTTTTAATTTTATCTGTGACGAGACTTACCAATATCGCTCGATCTTGTACATCTGTTTCCGTATCATGCGTAGTTATTGCCATGTATGTCATGCTCCTTATGACGGTGATAGTATCCTGTAATTCATAATTTGAAATCCTCAGTTCGAAGCGTCATTAATTCCTGCTTGCCTGGGCTGGTACTTTCATACTGGTTTAACAGTCTGACAGCCTGACCCCGAACCGCTTTCTCAATGGCGTTGCGAACATACCTCGCATTACTGAAAGCATGAAGACTCTCCGTCTTCTCTACTAACAAATGCTGCTTTAACTTGAGTATCGCCTGTGGCATCAAAATATAGTCGCGATCTTTTGCCATCAGTTCAGCGATTTGCAGCAGTTGATCGATCGTATAATCAGGAAATTCCACCTGTATCGGAAACCGTGAAGGCAATCCGGGATTGCTCATCAAAAAATACTCCATCTCTCCAGAGTACCCCGCTAAGATAAGTATAAATTGACTGCGATGATCCTCCATGGCCTTGACGAGCGTATCAATCGCTTCTTTCCCAAAATCCTTTTCTCCACCCCGAGCAAGGCTATAAGCCTCATCGATAAACAAAATACCGCCCAAAGCCTTTTTTACCAGGTCGCGAGTCTTCTGTGCAGTATGACCGATGTATTCTCCTACAAGGTCGGCTCTCTCCACCTCAATAAGATGTCCTTTGGTCAGTACACCCATACGCTGGAACAGCTTAGCCACGATTCTAGCCACGGTTGTCTTGCCAGTTCCGGGATTCCCTTTAAAAACCATGTGATAAGCTTGCCCGCCGCTTGCAAGTCCTGCCTCAGTTCGCATCTGAGCAATTTGTAACAAGGCGTAGATTTCAAAGACTAGCTCTTTGATATTGTCCAGACCCACTAAACCTTCCAATTCTTGCGTTAACTCTTGGAATAGGCTAGTGTGGCCGTGATTTTTTGGAGGTACCGGCCGACTCTCTCCAGAAGGGTTAGTTATAGCCGGAGGCTCTTGACTCCGCAATACAATATTGATTTGTCGAGACGGTCTTTCTTCCTCCCGTCCACTGGCCGCTGCTACGCGTCCGCTCATCGGTATCACCTCATTATCCAGGGCTGACTTCTCTAATCAAGTCTATTCCAGTAAATGAAGTGTTATTAGAAGATTCGGGATTTTTTGGACAAATCACAGGAATAGCTGCTGAAGCTTCCATTTCGTATAGGCTAGAGTCTCACGTGTTTTATGTCTTGTCATCGATAGAACGGTGGATTCTGTAAGTCCCAGCTCAGGATTCACATATCCAAGCTCGCCAGCAATTTCATGAGCCCGCCACCCATGATAAGTATGCGTAATGATTATTGTTGAGGACAAACCTTCTCGTGCCATAATCTCTTTACTAAACAAAAGATTCTCGTAAGTGCTAGTAGCTTCATTCTCTACGTAAATGGCGCTATCTGGCACTCCTTTAGCAACCAAATAATTACGCATTCCTTGAGCTTCTGTGTATTGTAAATCAGGTTTATCTAAACCACCAGATACAATAAGATGTGGGAACATCCCTTTTTGATAAAGCTTCAGTCCGTAATCCAGCCGTTCCTTAAGTCCTGGGCTAGGCTCATCCCCCCACATCGACATGCCAAGAATGATCCCAACATCCGCCTTTTGCATAGGATCTGTGGTGGCAGCTTTATTAATATTGTTTAACGCATAAGCACACCACAACAATCCAGCAATCACAATTATCGATAAAGCGATAAGCAACGTTCGTTTCGTCCAGAATCTGCGTTTTTTGGAAACAATCCGAATCGGGGAAGACCCTCTTCCGTAGACATACCATTCCATTTCTTTATTTCCTCCTGAATTCTCCATGATGAAATAATTCGGCACGATGCTTCAAAGATAGTGAGAAATAAGGGAAAGCATGAGCATCGATGCCGCGTAAAATAGTATTGGCTGTCTCCCAGGCGAGTTTATAATCACTCTCGGAAATATCTTCCCTCTCCAGCGCTTCCTCTAATTCATCCTCATCAAGCAAGAAAACCTCGCCGTTCCAAAGCACAACCACATCCAGATACAAATCATCAAACCATGGAACGCCTTGGTCTGTGACGCCCTGCACCTTGCAGGTGTCTATGTACCATTGAATGATATTTTGCCGTTCGTCGAACATAGCCGTCACAATATAGTGACTGTCTTTTGGGAAATATTGCAGCCAGGAATAACCTTTATCCGCAATACGATATGTATGCCGTCCATAGCTCTTCCACAGTGGTTCTTTCAGCCCGTAGATGGTATAAAGCGTAATATATCCGCTGAATTCCCGGCTCTCCACATAGCGGCAGGCAAAATGGCGACGCGTAATCCGGCGCCAGTTGGCCCGGTCTCCGAATTTACGTTTCATAGAAATTACCCTCTCCAGTATGGTTTCTTCAGCTTACCACATTTAGAGGATACACTCAAAACATCCCGCAAAATACAGCAAATTTTTATCACAGATTCGATTAGAAAAATATGGAGTTATAAAAGAAAGAAGCTGTCCCATAAGTAGCATTCACTACTTTTGAGACAGCCTCAGGAAAAGAAAAGCTAACTTCATAAATTCAAAGCATCACTATTGAACAGAAGAATCACCATTCATATTACTAGCCTCTTGATCAGGGCTTTGTGTTGCATTACCACTGTCATTCCCCGAACTTCCGCCTCCAGAAGGTACATCTGGCGGAGCAGTAGGTATCGGTGTTGCTGACGGTGGAGGCGTAGTGAATTCAGGCAAGGTTCCTGTTCCACCATTATTCCCGCTTCCATCGTTGCCACCACCATTATTACCACCGTTGCCATTATCCCAGCCATTGTCTCCACCATTCTCAGGGGTTGGTGTCGGGAGATTAGGATCAATGGTCGGCTCAGGTGTTGGCATCTCATCCTGCACAGAGACAGTAACCACATTCGATGGTTCACTTTCTACTTGGGTTGCAGGATCGTAGGAAGTAACATAATACTCGTAAACCAGACCAGGCATTGCACTAAAGTCTCCTGCACTAGTCGTGACCGTATTTAACAGTAAACCGAAATCAGCCTCGGATGTCTCTCTACGATAAATACGATATTCTACACCCGCAACAGGAACTGCCTGCCAGCCCAGATTTACTGTCATCGTAGATGGATCATAAGCTGCAGTAAGTCCACTAACATTCTTAGCTGGTTCAGGTGTTTCTGTAGGTGCAGGAGCGATTTCATTATCTAGCTGTGGGAAGGACTTCTTAGGAACATCCCTTAACGCTTCCTCCATCACTTTACCCCAGAATGCTGCGGCAAGCCCACTGCTATTCTTAAGCAGATGTTTCTTGCTTGGCTTGTCATAACCCATCCAAACAGCAGCTGTCCATTCAGGTGTATATCCCACAAACCAAACATCACGGTTCGAGCTGATTCCAGAATATCCACTTTGAGTCGTACCGGTCTTACCAGCAACTGGACGATCAATCCTTGCTTTTCTACCCGTACCACTCTCTACAACCTTTTGCATCATCTCGGTCATTTGATAAGCCGTTTGCTTACTCATAACACGCTCAGGCGTTGTATTAGCCTTGAAGACGGTCTCTCCACTACTATCAGTGATCGATTTAATGGAATATGATTCTCGAAGTTCACCGCCATTTGCAAAAGCACTGTAAGCTTGTGCCATTTCCAGTGTATTCGTTCCTTTGCTCATACCTCCGAGAGCCAGTGAGAGGTTCTTGTCCTCGTCTTCCAGTCCAATCCCCAATTTCTTGGCAAACTTAAATCCGGTATTCACTCCAATTTCATTAAGCAACCAGACCGAAGGAATATTCTCTGATTTCTGTATAGCATCACTCATACTAATACTCTTGGAATATCCGTGAAGGTTAGTTGGGCAATAGTTGGAAAAACACTGCTTCTCGTTGCTTAACGTAGAATACTTGTCGTACTTTCCAGTTTCCAGTGCTGGAGCATAAGCAACGATTGGTTTAAAGGCTGAACCAGGAGAACGTCGGCTGCCATTTACACGGCTATAGCCTTTTTTCTCATAATTCCGTCCACCTAGAAGTGCGACAATGCCGCCATTCTCTTGATTCACGATGGTCATAGAACCTTGTACCAGTTCGTCGTCTACACTCTTCTCGAAGTTATCACTGTCTGCAAAAGCATCTTCTACGGTTTCTTGAGCGTGCTTATCCATCGTGGTGTATATCTTGTAACCACCAATATTCAGATCATCTTCGGATAGTCCAAACTTCTCTTCTGCTTCTTCCACTGCGAAGTCAATAAAAGCTTGATAACGCTGTTTCTTTTCAGGTGGCTTATAATTATAATCCACGGCTTGTGCTTCGTCTCTCTCTTGCTCCGTAATATAACCTTGTTCGTACATGAGCTGAAGTACTACTGCACGACGTTCCTTTGAAAGATCCGGGTTACGCAGAGGGTTGTAACGAGACGGTCCCTTAGGCATCGCAGCCAGTGTCGCAATTTCCCAAACTTTCAGATCATTCAGATCACTCTTACCAAAATATCTTTCAGATGCTGCTTTAATTCCGTAGATCGTACCCCCAAAGTTTATTCGGTTCAGGTACATCGTAATGATCTCTTCTTTAGATTTCTGGTTCTCCAATGCTACAGCAATGGATACCTCAGTCGCTTTACGGAAAAATGTTTTATCCCGTGTCAAAAAGATGTTTTTGGCCAGCTGCTGAGTAATGGTACTACCACCTTCTACCATGCTGCGTGCAGCAATATCTTTTACCGCTGCCCGGCCGATTGACCATAAATCCACACCAGAATGCTCAAAGAAGCGTTTATCTTCTGTGGCCACAAAGGCATTGATCAATAACGGTGGAATCTTCTCATACTCTACAGGATCGCTTTTCTCAAGCGATAATTCGCCGATTAAATTAGCATTGCGGTCATATACTTTTGTAGTTTCATTTACGGTCAGTTTGTCTTGGTTCTCTAGGAGAAGTTTTTGCCCATTCAGCATAATGAACAGATAACCGCCAAGCGCACAGAAAATGGCCAACGCTGTAGCAAAGAACAAGCTCCACAGCACACGCTTTTTAGTCAAAAACTTCTTTTTCTTCTTACTTTTCGGTTTTGGTTTTGAATTGGTACTGGACGATCCTCTATTTCTATTGTTGTTCGTCCTTGATGTATCATCTCTAGACATGATGCCTCCTGACTCCCTTCCTTGAATAAATCATGTATGGACTTCTCTGAATGAAAAGAACAACCTTCTCAGGTTGCTCTCTCACACTCTATTCAAACGATTTATTAACAAGAAAGGTTTCACTTCAATTTTGTTAATGTTATTCTTCGTTACTATTGTCCTGCATAAGTGACACACTGCGCTGTGGTGTAAAAGTGGAAATCGCGTGCTTATACACCATTTGCTGGCGTCCATCACTGTCAATAACGATTGTAAAATTGTCGAATGCTTTAATAATTCCCCGGATTTGAAAACCGTTGGTCAAATATACTGTAGCAGGGATATTTTCTTTGCGTAGTTGGTTCAAGAATGTATCTTGGATGTTAATGGACTTGTTCATATGACGTACCCCCAATGGTTCAATTATATTGTTCAGAAGTATATTCAAGACCTGAGAGAAACTTTCCTGCTATTATAGCACGTATTTTCGAGAAATTCTCAGAAAAGTTTTGCTCACCTTCGACATCGATCCACTCGATTTCCTTCATGTGGCGAAACCATGACAACTGTCTTTTGGCGAATCGGCGAGTATCGCGTTTAAGCAGTATCACAGCTTCCTCAAGCGTCAGTTCCCCTGCGAGGTAAGCGGCAATTTCCTTGTAGCCCAGTCCCTGCATGGACACAAGGCTTCTGCTGTAGCCGTTTTCCAGCAGTCCCTTCACCTCAGCAACAAGACCATCCCCAAGCATGCTATCAATTCGGTCCTCAATACGTTTATATAGTATTTTCCGGTCCATTGTCAAACCGATAAGACATAAGTCATAGGGCGACTCCTTCTTTTGAGCTGCATGAGAAGCGGAAAGTGTGGTGTTTGTCTGGTGATGAATTTCCAGTGCCCGAATAATTCTACGGCGGTCATTCGGATGCAATTTCGCTGCACTGACCGGATCAACGGCTTCAAGTCTGGCATGCAGTGCAAGCGCTCCATGTTCTTCTGCAAATTGATCCTGTTCTTTACGGAAAGCTTCGTCAGCCACAGCTTCAGAGAATTGAAAACCGTAACATAGGGACTCAATATAGAGACCTGTTCCCCCAACAATAAATGGAAGTTTCCCACGACTGCTTATCTCTTCGATAAGTCTGCTACCTTGTTCCTGAAATTCAGCAGCAGAATATGGGTCCTGCGGATCATGAATGTCGATTAAATGGTGAGGAATTCCCATCATCTCAGCTGGAGTAATCTTAGCTGTCCCAATATCCATACCACGATAAACCTGCATCGAATCTCCAGAAATAATCTCTGCGTTATATGCAGCCGCAAGCTCCAAACTTAACCTGGTTTTACCTACGGCTGTTGGTCCTAGTAAGACTAGAACCTTATGTCTCTCTTTAGTTGTCAATGTGTATCACCCCGTACGATGTTTTGGAGTTGCTCCGGAGCAGCTCTGTAAAGCCAAGCCTTTCGAATTCGCCGCTCAGAGCCTTTTCTTTCAAAAGAACAGTTTTACGTGCAACTCTTACCGCCTCAGCCACACTCTCTAGTGATAGTGCTGCACGATTAGCAAACTGCCGCAGCGGGGAAATCGAAGCAGAACCGGTCAGCGGCACTCGGAACATAGGATCGAAGTACACAATATCTACACTGCGATCCGGTAGAGCACGTAAGTAGTCCAAGTGTTCACTATGGACGACATTAATTCTACGCAAGGCCTCATTAACCCTTACTTGCCCAGAGGTATAGTGCCGCATCCCTTCATAGAGCAGTGCATACAGCGGCAATGAGCTCTCCAGAGCGGTAATCTCTGAGGACTCGCCACCATGCACAGCAAATAGCAAGGAATCAGCACCTAGACCCGCTGTGCAATCTAGTACGCTATCTCCGGGAAGCATTCGAGCAGCGACAAGCATCGGTTCTATATCACCCTTTAGAATCCGTTTCGCACGAACGAAACCCATGCTTGGGTGAAACTCCATGGGCTCCATCCCTAATCGGTGTAAACGAACGGCTTCTTGAGAAAGGATTAGTATATCCTCATCTCCATAGTGTTCCACCATCTTGGGTATAGAGAATTTCTCGCGTGGAGCGTATTTAGAGCCCGTTCTCTCTGCGAGATTCTGAGCTCGCTCTACAATATCCATTATCGGGCTATAACCCGTAGTTATAATCATGTTGCCTCCAGTCTTGCTATAAACAAATTTCTAATCGTACAATTACATCACCCGTTTGAACAATTTCTCTAAATCATAGGATGAAAAAGAAATCACAATCGGACGCCCATGTGGACAAGTATACGGCTGTCTACATGCTGCCAGACGAGACAACAAGGCCTCGACTTCCTGTTCTGTTAGTTTCTGGTTGGCTTTGATGGAGGCTTTACACGAGCATAGAATAGACGATTTCTCTCGTAGCTTTGCTAGGTCAATCAATCGTTCACTCAAGACCCACTCCGCCATTTCTTCAACGATCGCCTTCTCCTCACCTTCAGGAAACCAATAAGGCAAAGATCGAATCAGAAAAGTCTGTCCTCCAAAATGTTCAAGGTACACTCCAGCCTGCTGAAACCAATGTAAACGTTCACTAAGTTGACGACTTTCCGAAGGCGTGAACTCAAGTGTAATTGGCAAAAGCAGATCCTGAGAAGCGTCTTCAGGACGACCGAACTTCTCATAAAAAAACTCGTAATTTATGCGTTCGTGTGCCGCATGTTGATCAATGAGATACAGTCCGCCGTCATTTTGAGCGATAATATAAGTCCCATGATGCTGTCCAATATAATTTAGTTCCGGGAAGGCAGGAAGCCCAGGTTCTTCATCGACTGGCGGTGCCCATAACGCTTGGGCAGAAGGAATCTGCTTCTGCAGGGATGAAGCTTCTTGCGGGCGATACCCATTAGCATAGTTGTTGCTCACATTATTTTGACGTCCTTGTGAAGAGGAAGACTGGTATCCTGACCCGTAGGATGGAGCCGTTTCACGGGTCATCGGAGTATCAATCTGCCCCTCTTTTCTGAACTCACTGGCGCTCTGCTCAACATTTGATGGTTGTTGTCTACTAAAGGAACTACCAGATCCCTGAGGAACTGAATCCTTGCCCACCTCAGACGGTGGGGGTGCCGGAACTGACCCTTTAGAAAAAGCAAACTGCTCCTGTATAAATGAACTGCTGCCCTTTGGCCCAATGGTTTCTTTACCTGGACGCGGTATCAAACTTTGCCCTAACAACACTTTACGAATTTCTTGTTCAACAAACGTGTAAAGCTCATTCTCCTTACTAAACCGAACCTCCAGCTTAGCTGGATGTACATTGACGTCCACAAGTGAAGGATGCATGTCCAGTTCGAGCACCAGCAGTGGATAGCGGTTAATCGGAAGTAAAGTATGATAAGCACGCATGATCGCTGCGTTCAGACCATTGCTGCGAATATATCGTCCTCCCACAATGGTAGTCACTGCGTTTCGATTTGAGCGTGTCCATTCCGGACGACTTATATAACCAGAAATACGATAATCCAAATCCTCTGCCGTAATCGGCAACATAGCCTTGGCTGCGGAGGTTCCGTACACCGCTGCGATCACTTGCAGCAGATCACCATTACCAAGCGTGTGCAGCAGCTGATTGCCATTATGATGCAAGGTAAAAGAGATTCCCGGATGGGCTAACGCCATTCGATACATGGCATCCGATATATGACCAAGCTCCGTCTGGATACTCTTCATGTATTTCAGCCGTGCCGGTGTGTTAAAAAATAATTCACGCACCGCTAGATCGCTCCCACGGCCCGAAGGGGAATCTTCATTCCGAATTAAATTACCACCCTCAATATCAATCAGGCGTCCTTTGCCGTCATCGGCAGTAGCCGTTAGAAGAGAGACTTTGGATACCGCAGCAATACTGGGGAGCGCCTCACCACGGAACCCTAAGCTAGTGATCTGGAATAGATCACGCCCATTAGCGATTTTACTTGTGGCATGACGATAAAAGGCGGTCTCGCAATCCTCAGGCTCGATCCCCGAGCCGTTATCTTTTACTCGGATGCTCTGTAAACCGCCTTCCTCCACCGAAACCTCAATCCTTGTGCTTCCTGCGTCAATAGCATTCTCAACTAGCTCCTTCACAACAGAAGCTGGTCGCTCTACAACTTCACCCGCAGCAATCTGGTTGGCAATATGCTCGTCCAATATATGAATTTTGGCCAATTTCATTCACCTCTTATTTAGGCAATCAATAATTAAAGATCCTTTGCTTTCATCTTCAGGTCGTTCAGCAGACTCATAGCCTGAAGCGGAGTCATATTCATAAGATCTGCGTTACGCACAGAAGTGATGAATTCTTTTATCGCAGGATTCTCTTGTACTTCAGTTACTACAGCCGACTGATTTGCACTACCCTTCCGATTCTTACGTGGTTCTTCCTCGCCAAAGATAGACAGTTGAACTACTTCATCTGCTATTGATGAATAGGAGTCTGCAGGAATCCCCGAAGTTTCAGCGATGACACTATCGGGTTGTTGGATAGATGTAGTTGCGACCTCTTTTGCAGCGGCCTGACTTTCTAGTCCACCCCCATAATGAATAGAGGAACCACCTGGATGAGCCGCCTGCTCGATACTCTGAAGCAGACCGTAAGCACGATCAATGATCCCTTCAGGAAGCCCAGCTAGGCGTGCACAATAAATCCCATAGCTACTGTCTGCCGCTCCCGGAACAAGCTTACGCAGGAAGTTAACTTTATCCCCGCTCTCCTGTACGGCCATAGAGTAATTCTTAAGCCCTTTAAGACTTTCTTCTAAGTGAGCCAATTCATGAAAATGCGTCGAAACTAAAGCTTTGCAAGAAATGGTATCGTGCACATACTCAATTACCGCTTGTGCAATCGCCATGCCCTCACTCGTCGATGTTCCTCTACCAAGCTCATCTATGATAATTAAACTCCGGGCTGTTGCTTTTTCTGTCATGACCTGTATGTCGGCCATTTCTACCATAAATGTACTCTGACCTCCGATCAAATCATCAGCTGCCCCAATACGAGTAAAGATTCGATCAATTAGCGGAACTTCTGCACTGGTGGCTGGAACGAAACAGCCAATTTGAGCCATAATACAAATGAGTGCAACCTGCCGCATATAGGTACTTTTCCCAGCCATATTAGGACCAGTGATCAAAAGAATATTTCCATCTTCTTTACTTAGCGTACTTCCGTTTGCTATAAATGCCGAATCCTTTAACACAGCCTCCACGACAGGATGACGACCACCTTCAAGTCGAAGATCGTACCCATCTGATAGAACAGGTTTTACGAAGCGATGCTCGGCACTGACGGCTGCCAGACATTGATACACATCAATCTCAGCTACCTTTTCCGCAAGATTCTGCAGTCGCGGAATTTGGCCGCTGATTCGATCACGCAGTTCAGTAAACAGGCTGTATTCCAAATCTGTCATTTTATCTTGCGCTTCAAGAATCAGTGCCTCTTTCTCTTTAAGCTCAGGTGTAACAAATCGCTCTGCATTTGCAAGCGTCTGCTTACGTTCATAACGCCCTTCCGGCAACGAAGCCAGATTGGATTTGGTGATCTCTATGAAATAACCGAAGATTTTGTTATATCCGATCTTCAGTGATTTGATGCCTGTGGCTTGCCGTTCTTTCGCTTCCAGTTCGGCGATCCAACGTTTACCATTACTACTAGCTTCCCGCAGCTCGTCCAACCTGGCATGATAACCAGAACGGATAATCCCTCCGTCTCGCACGGACACCGGCGCATCTTCAACAATTGCTCGATCTATATCCTCCCGTATCTCGGCACATTCATCCATGCTAGCACCGATCTCGCGTAGGGTTGCAGATCCCGAAGTCATACATAATTCCTTCAAAGCAGGGATTTGTGCCAATGATAGCTTTAAGGCATTCATGTCACGACCATTCGCACTACCAAAGGCAATACGACCTACCAGCCGCTCTAAGTCATAAATTTCCTTCAACGCTAAACGCAGGTCCTCTCGAACAATAAACTGGTTGTACAAATAATCAACTGCTTCTAGGCGACGTTCGATCGGAGCGCGCTGCAACAGCGGCTTATCTATTCTACGACGTAACAATCGCGCACCCATGGATGTTTCGGTACGGTCTAGTAGCCATAGAAGAGATCCTTTTTTAGAACGTTCTCGGACCGTCTCTGTTAGCTCCAGATTTCGGCGTGTGAACGGATCAAGAATCATATAATTACCTGGTTCATAAGGAGAAATTTGACTAAGTTGTCCCATTGAACGCCGTTGCGTCTCGTTTAGATAGGAGATTAGCAGCGCTAGACATTGTCCACGTTCTTTCTCCAGACGAACCCATGCGGCTTCACCGAATTGTCGACGTGCCAGCTCCTCCTCACGTTTCTCCCAAGGTGTGTACACAACAGGTTTCGCCAACAGAGGCGTTTCACTACGTAAAAGCTCCAATAACGTCGGGTCTCCGATGATCTCAGCCGGTTCATAAATGCCAATCTCATCGCGCAGCCACTCTGCACCAGATAAAACTGAAGTAACATACAATTCACCTGTAGTTAAATCACATGCAGCTAATGCCATCATCCCATCACTTTCGGTTACACAAACAAGATAATTGTTGCTTTTGTCGGCAATGATTTTTCCATCCATAACTGTTCCAGGTGTCACGACACGTACGATATCCCGTTTCACCATTCCCTTTGTGACAGAAGCATCCTCTAATTGCTCACAAATAGCGACTTTATATCCTTTTTCAATCAGGCGTTGAATATAACCCTCGGCGGCGTGATAAGGTACTCCACACATCGGGATCTTCTCTGCGCCCCCGCCTTCGCGACCTGTCAACGTAATTTCAAGCTCCTTGGAAGCCAAAATGGCATCTTCAAAGAACATTTCATAGAAATCGCCCAGTCTAAAAAATAGGAAGGCATCCTTTGCCCCTTCCTTCACTTTTAAATATTGCTCAATCATCGGCGTATATTGTGCCATGGTCAACCTCCATGCCTATTTATTGCTGTCCTCCATTATAACAGAAAATTTGCGTACAAAGTCACCCTGCAACCGCATAGAAGTTCATTCTTCTCGATCCTCAGACAAAAAATCACGAAATCCGACACTATTACTGAAGCTCAATGGGTAGTACCTTTTGTTTATATTTCAAGCATCCATCGTTCATTAGAAAGAGGTGTATTCTTCTGCATTTTAATATTGTAAAATCTTAACACAGAGCGTTAGATCATAAGAAAATTAAAGGAGAATATCAAATGATACGAAGACTTATGGAGGATGATCGGGAACTTCTAATGGCATTGCTACAGAAAGAGCCTGCTCTTAATTTGTTCATCATTGGAGATGTAGAGAATTTCGGGTTTGAACAGGATTTTATGGCATTGTGGGGAGAGATAGATCCATCTGACGGCCTTATAAAAGCCGTTCTATTACGTTTCTATAGAAGCTATCTTCCTTACGCGGATGGGCCGTTTGATGTGGAAGGATTCGCTACAATCATGCGACAAGATAACGAAATTCATATGATTTCTGGTGTAACCGAAGTGGTAAAAGCTTTTGACGGAGTAATTAACTTTAAAGAAGAAAAGCAATTGTACTTTGCTGAGCTTAAGGAAATGAATACCAAAATTAAACAGTACTCTTCTTCCGTTGATAACATTAATAAAGCAACCATCCAGGATGTGGAAGCGATTTGTTCGCTTACGGATACAATAGAAGAGTTTGAAAGCAGTCGGGATGGATCGAGAACTAGCCTACGTAAAACATTGGCGACTGGCACTGGCCGTACGTATTATATGAAACGTGAAGATCAGGTGATTACAACGGCCTCAACATCAGCGGAAAATTCCATGTCAGCTATGATCGTAGGGGTTGCCACTCATCAAGCATTCAGAGAGCAAGGATTAGCTACAAGCGTAGTTGCACAGCTATGCACAGACTTACTCTCTGAAGGGAAATCTTTATGCCTCTTTTATGACAACCCTCATGCTGGGGTCATTTACAAACGACTTGGATTTCAAGATATCGGCTCTTGGAGCATCATGTACATGTAGACAAGCATAAACGCCTTCGGCGTCCTTATTAGGACGGTAAGCGTTTATGCGAGAAATATTAGATATAAGGGATATGTGAAAAACTAATACTTTCTAATATTTTGAAATATAAGCTCAAGCTTTAACTTTGCTGCACCACAGCTCACGGATATCGCGAGATTCATCCCACGTTCGTTTAGAGGCGATATACTGAAATAAAGGCTCTATGTATTGGGCGGCCTTCTCGTAGCCGCCTAGAGAGCGTAGCTGCGCCAGCAGAGGGGGTACTGCGTCGCGCAGCGAGGATTTATCGCCGCCGTAGTAGGCGATATGCAGGTCTTCCCGGTCAAGCGGGCGCAGCGTCAGGTCTTCATAATGGCTCACGATAAGGTGAGCCAGATAGACCGCGCCTTTAGCGATGACCGGGGATACCAGGAAGCTCGGCAAAGTCCGGTACTCAAAGCCGCCATGCGGCTGAATCCGGAAATCGCCGAGCACGCCGTAACGAGGACGACGCGCTCCCGCGCGGACGTCCTCAAGCAAAAGCATCGGCAGCGCGAGATAGTTGTCGAGCGCGCGCAAGAGCGGCGCCGTCAGCGTCACGCCGCTGAAGTGCAAATGGCCGCCGAGGGCCCAGCCCGTCAGCGGCATACCTCCCGCCCGCCAGCGCAGCGTGCGGTCGGCGATGAGCCGGTCCGCCGTAGCCGCGGCGGACATCAGCTGCGCCAGCAGCGCGCGTGGTTCCCCGCGCGGCTGGGGGCGCAGCTCGGCGACCGGGAACGCGCCGCGCGTTCCCGGAGGTCCGGCGTCGCAGCCTGCGACGCCGTCCGTGGGCAGGTACCGCGACGCAGGCACGACGCGGCCCGTGGACTCTCGGAGGATGATAAACTCCGGGTCCATACCCATGAGCAGGCCGCTGCGGCCTGGCTGCTCCAGAGCAAGGCTCCGTTCCAGCGCTAATGCTGCGGAACGATAAGGCTCTGGCAATGATTTGCCGGAACTCTGTAGTAGTGGAGTGACTCCCTCCACGACATACCTCCGGTTCCCCATTGCCCTCAGGAGGACCTCACCGCTATCCAGCCCCAAGCTGTACAAAGTCCGAACAGCAATACGCTGAAGTAATTTCATTACTCCACGCCATACTCCTGGTGCAGCCCCCATTGATTCACTGCTATCGACTCTATCCATTCGCACAGCCCCGGCTAGCAAATCGGAGGCTGCGCGCATACCTGGGCCTGCTCCTAGTGGAGTGATCTGCAGAACGCTCAAATTATACACGAGTATGTTATAGCACTGTTTATGGGCCTTATCGGAAGGCAGAGTATCATATGTATCTTCTAAGCGATTGCTTTCACCAGAGGTCTGGTTTCTCCGCAGAGATGCTTCTGAGCCCTTCATTCGCAACAGTTCCTGCTTACTAGACGAAGTAAGCGTCGATTCAATCCCGCTCCGAAATAATCTGGACTCTCTTTGTGCTGATGACAATCCCGAATACACCTTAAACCCCTCATTCATTCTCCTGCCCCTCCATCCATCGCAGCCCAAGATTGAAAGCCCTGCAGTAGCACTTCTTGCCCATTCATACAAACCAGGTTGTTCTTAATCCACTCAGGTTCCATTTTTAATTCTAAAAATAAATAAAAAAAAGGAGGGCATTCGCCCTCTACGCCGCCGCCCTCCCTACATATAATGGACCATAACCCATCAGTACTCAGTTAACGGCGGCGTATCCTTCCTTACAGTTCATCATCCAGATTGTCAGGGTCTAGATCATCGTAATCGAAGCTATCACCTTCAAAATCATAATCCTTGTCTTCTGGATCATCGCTTTGCTCAGTGACATACACACGGACTTTGGTCTCAGCCACCAACTCCACTTCGAATTCGCGCTCTACGCGAAGTGTCACACTGCCTCCGCCTGGCGATACGCCCGCTTCTACACAGTTGGGTTCCTGCGTTGCCTCCGCAGAGACCTCAACGGTAGAAGTGCGGTGTCTCGTGTCCAGGTAGGAAAGCGGAATGAGCTCCACATAGGAGACCGTTTCTTTAGCTACCTCGGTCTGCTTGTTCTTGTCGTACGAGTACCAGATGTTTACATCGTAAGTACCAATTACTTCGATTCCGTTCCCGGCGGCAACCGCTTCGTACTGGTGGTTGATAATCCAAGCCCCCAGAATACTAGTCGGGTGATGTGGCGGAGTCACGGTATGGGTTGCTGTAGAGAACTTACGACCTTTGCCGCAAATTGCCTTCGTAATGATCTCCCTTGTTTGACGTTTATGGCTTAATGACATCTTTAAACCTCCTCCATACAATCATTCACTATCAAGTGTATGCAGGTTCTAGGCATTTGTTGATTGTTAGTCTATAAATAAATTTGAGTAAGCCCTCCAGAGGGTCTTATCAGAAGACTTATAGTTCATTTTATTTCAAAATTTGTACAGATATGAGTAGATTATAAAAATGGTCCAGCCTGATACATATCCATTCTAAACGTTAAAAAAACCTTATAAAGCCCGCTATTGCGGGATTACGCGCATAATACCAATAGATCTATGTTTGCTCAGGTCAATAAAATCGTCATCAATATTCACGAGGGGACGCAGTGGATCAGTAGCAAGAATCATAATGATTTTTCCTGTCCGTCCATCTGTCAATTCCACTTCATTCCCTATCATTGACTGCATTAACTTATTAATAAAGACTCTACAAATATAAGGGTCAAGCTTGCCAAATACGTTTTCCTCCATCTGCAGCAACACTTCATAAAGAGGTGAAGCTTTACGATAAAACCGGTCGGATGTCATCGCATGGAACACGTCTGCTACTGCAACAATTTTACTGAAATCAGTGATGCGATTCCCAAGTACGCCGAATGGATAACCACTGCCGTCCATTCTTTCATGATGCTGCAGGGCGACGAGCGCTTGCAAATGATTGGTTCCAATAGTGTCCCGGATCATCTCGTAACCATAGGTCGTATGCTTTTTCATAAGCTGATACTCCTCTGCGGTCAACGGGCCCGGCCGGGTTAATAATTCATCCGGAATCCTCATTTTTCCGATATCATGAAGGGTCGCTGCGATCGTCAGCATACTCAAATCCTCAGGCTTTAATTTTAGCCATTTCCCTAGCAATGTAGATAAAATACCAACCGCTACATTATGTCTGTATGTATAATCATCCTTGGACTGCAATGCAGCCAATACGCCGTAGAAGTCATTCTTTTCACTTACCTGCTGAATAAACGGAATGACTTCATTTCTAACTTCAAGCATAGGAATTCGTTTGTTTTTGTTATGACGAAGCTGTTCAAAAATATTTTCTATCGCAGCTGTGCAATCATCGATTGCAAGTTGGAAAAATTCCGCGCTATCCAGCTGTACGACGTCATGAGACTCTAGGGTGATCTTATGTTGATTGATTAATCGTATATGCTCAGCACTTAATAAAGTCAATGCGGGTAAAACAAATACTCCTTTGTCATTAAAAAGGTTAGCTATAAGCTGTTTTCCTATAAATGATTCCATAACTTTGTCCATACGCCTCACCTGCCAATGCGGAAAATTCGACTACCGAACTTCCTGCTATTATTTGAACTCACCATAAAATCGTTAATCATATCCTGTGATCAACTTTTAGCTCATACATATCTTATCGTGATTTTGACAGAGATAGTTAATACTTCAGTTTATTAAAGCCTCAATTTAAGCCTTATTTCGAATCTTCAAACGTTTCTCCGGCTTGTAACTGACCGGGATTTTATGCCGCTTAGCGATCTTTAAATAAAGTGCCAGTTCCCTGCATAACTGAAGAATAGCTGAGCGCACTTCAAATTCCTCACGTGTCTCTGGCAGATCCATTTCTTCAAATTCTCTTGTTAGCTCGTCCAGTAAATGTTCAGTTCGTCCAGTATATTCTTCCGCAAGCACATCCCCGCTAAGCTGGTCAAATAACTCAGCAACCATCTCCCCATGCGGTAAATGGCGATACACTTGAGAAAGCAGCTGCATCATACTTTGAATCGATTCCAGTTGCTCCTTCCGCATGTAGAAATAAACATTCCATGCTTCATCAGGATGAATAACATGATTCTCCATCTCACGCGTAGCTGCCGTTAATCCCCGCTGCACTGTATTATCTGCGTCAATTAATTCTTTGCCGTCCCAAATATAAGCAGGATCTCGAAGCGTTCGGGCCATCTGGGTAAAAATAACCGAAAAATAGCGATCCACTTCCTTACGGATTCCATAAATGACCCCACCAGTCTGAGGCATGTAAATCAAGTTTACCAGCCCTGCTGAACCGAGCCCAATAGCCAGAAGCTCTATTTGCTGCAACAGGACATGGAGCGATAGTTCAGCTTGTCCAAACACGCGAAACACGATAACCGAGCTGGTGACAATTCCTTCTTTGTAGCCAGACTTTACAATCATCGGAAAGCCCACGAGTACATACAGCCCGAGCACCCAGTAATGGAACCCTAGAAGCCAGAATAGGATGCAGCCAAAAAAGAGTCCCACGAGCGAGGCTAAAAAACGAGCCGTTATCGTTCGGAAACTCCTTTTCAAAGTAACCTCTACACCCAAAATTGCCAGCAAGCCTGCACTCTGCGCATTAGGTATACCCACTGCAGACGCAACTAGTACGGATAATAACGTAGCTGCTGCTGTTTTTATCACACGAAATCCCATAGCCTTATCTCTCCTTACAAGCACTAACCCAATAAATAGGTAAAGATATAGACATGTTACAAGATTTTGTGTACGGACACAATATTACATAAGGTTCATCGCCGGGATAACAGCCGCTTCTCAAGATATACCACTAATTGATACATTGCTGTAGCCACGGCCGCGATAATCAAAAGACTGGACATCACTAACGTGAAATTAAAGACCTGGAAACCATAAATAATCAGATAACCCAGACCCGATTTAGCGACCAGGAACTCCCCTACGATAACTCCTACCCATGACATCCCCACATTCACCTTTAAGGTGGAGACCACCGTCGGGAACGAGGCTGGAAGAATTACTTTAAAGAACACCTGAACTCTGGAAGCTCCGAAGGAACGAACCACCTTGACCAGATTCGGATCCACACTGCAAAAACTATTGTACACAACAAGCGTCGTTATAATCACCGTTATAGATAAAGTAGTAACAACGATAGCAGTGAATCCGGCTCCGAACATGACGATAAAAATCGGCCCCAGCGCCACCTTCGGCATACTGTTAAATACGACCATATACGGATCAAGCACTGCTGATAAAAAAGGAGACCACCAAATGATCACAGCAAGAAGTGTCCCTAATAGCGTTCCTAGTACAAAGCCTACCGCAGTCTCACCTACCGTCATCCCCAGATGCGGCCACAAGCTTCCACTGACCATATCTCCCCAGATCTGCCGGAAGATTTTTGTGGGATAGCTGAATAATAACTCATCAATCCAGCCCATTCTTGCGCCAGCTTCCCAGAGAACAAAAAACAGCAGTAACAGGCTGCTCCTTACAACAATCACCTGATTGCGCCAGCGGTGCTTCGTTTTTTTATAATCGCCATGCAATTGTTGTAGCCACTGTTCACGGGAAGCTAATAACCCCGATTGCTCCGTATGCTTCATTAGCTTTCCCTCCCTGCAATCTCCATCTCTTTCCATATTTCATGAAAAAGCTCCGAAAAGCCTGGCTGATCACGTGCAAATAGCGGAGGTGCTGACCGGATTTGCTCTGGCACTGAAAATACTTTTCGGATCTTCCCTGGATTTCGTTGTAGAAGAATAACACTACTGCTTACCGCAATGGCCTCAGATAGATCATGAGTAACTAATATCGCAGTTGTCCCCCTGCTGCGTAAGGTCTCAGAGACCAAATCTTCCAGTTGTAATTTGATCTGGTAATCAAGTGCCGAGAACGGCTCGTCTAGTAGAAGGAGTCCAGGATTCGTTGCCAAGGTGCGTACCAGAGCCACTCTCTGCCGCATCCCACCTGATAACTGAGTAGGAAGGGCGTGCTCTTTGCCTTCTAAGCCCATCTCTCGAAGTAGCTCCAACGTCCGCTTTTTGCTCTCCTCGTTCAAGTTTCCAGTCAGCTCTAGTCCTAGAATGGCATTGTCCAGAATACTCCGCCAAGGAAAAAGATAATCCTGCTGCAGCATATACCCAACCTCTGGTGAGGGTCCCATAATGGGCTCTCCATTTACGAACACTTCGCCTTGAGATGGCTGCAGCAGTCCTGCAATAATCGATAGGAGAGTCGTCTTACCGCAACCACTTGGTCCGACTAAGCTAACGAACTCCCCTTGCTCGACATTAAGGTTCAGGTCCTCAACGGCCAGTGAAGCTTCACGGTCGCCAAGATAGGCATGCGTTACTCCCTTTAATTGCACTACTGGAAGCATTGTCAGCCCCTCCTTCAATTTTACACATCTAATTTAGGATCTTTGGTTCTCTCTTATTTTGAAGTGCTGCTCTTTATGCTTTTCTCAGCTTTCTCAGCAAAACTGTTATTCACTATTTTGTCAGCGGGAACGCGTTCTTTAAGCTCACCAGCATTATCAATGACATCGAGCAAATTGTTCCATTCTTCTTGATCTATAATTGGATTAACCGCATAGGTATCCTGTTCCTTATAACGTTTGACTGCAGAAACGACGATATCTTTATCTGTCTTATCAAAATAAGTCATTATCGCATCCGCAATTTCTTCAGGGCTATGTTCCTTCACCCAAAGCTGAGCACGCTGGATCGCATTTGTGAACTTCTGTACCGTATCTCCATTTTTACTAATATAGCTGTTCTTAGACATAAACACGGTGTACGGTAAATAGCCGCTTTCCACACCAAACGAAGCCACTACTGCCCCTCGGTTCTCACGTTCAAAGATTGAAGCCTGTGGTTCAAACAGCTGCACATAATCGCCTGTACCTGAAGCAAAAGCACCTGCAATATTAGCAAAGTCAATATTTTGGATCAAGGTAATGTCTTTGGTAGGATCTATTCCTTTTTTAGATAAAGTAAACGCACCTGCCATCTGTGGCATTCCGCCTTTTCTTTGGGGTAAGATATATTTAGAAATACCGAAATAAAAAAATGAAGACCACCTGTAATGGTGGCCTTCGTTATTTATAATGCCTTGTGTTTTTTTCCTGTTACCGCCCACATTATACGAGCATGTAGATTATTTCTTTCCTTCTGATTTAATTTAGTGAATGCCTCTTCCATGCTATTGAAAACTATCTTGCCTTCCTCGTCCACAAAGCTCATAGTAACAGTCAATTGTTTTTCACCTTTTTCTTTTTTCAATAGCATCACCTTCCTATTTAAAGGTTATGCTCAATGGAATGTCCATCTTTACAGTAAATCAACATCTATATCAAACCCCTTCATCTTCAATTTCCTTTTCCACAATTAAATTCAAATGCAAGGCCAATTTATAGAACGCCTTCCAGCGAAGCTTACTGTATGTTCCTGAACTGATCGGTGGCGCGAATTCGAGAGAATAAACCCTCTCATTAGTTATATAATCGTGATCATTACTCATATATTTCGTCTCGATCAGAAATTTTTCCATTCTGGGTAATCGGCACACCACACGCTCGATTTTTTCACAGAAATCTTTCCGAGCTACCAAACTATCCACGTTATGGATAGCGATGCCTGCCGTTTGATCTGGGGTAGTACCCGTCTCACTTCGGGGAGTATCTGACCACGTTGCTGTTGTTGCTGCTTCGCGTTCTTCAAAAGTAAGAAACTTGCAAATGCGGTACCGTTCGAACGCATCCTCAACAGCAGCTTGTGTCGCCTCCCGATCAATCTCTGGTAAAAAGCTCTGTTGCACTGGGCTATCACCCCTTTGTAAAAACTCCCCCGACCGAAGCCGGGGCGTACCCCATCTTAGAACGATTGATTATCGTCACCTTCAGGCATTGGCGGACCGTTTTCTTCATCCAACTCTTGTTGTTCTTGTTGTTCAGTGTCTTCTTTCTCGCCGTCCAGATCTTCGTCTTCATGCTGTTCTTCCTGATCGTCAGCTTCCTTTTCAACGTCCTCTTTCTGATCGTCTTCTCTTTCTTCGTTCTCGTCTTCCTCTTCAGCCACCGTAGCAGCCTCTTCTATTGTCATCTGACCGGAGTCAACGCTAACCGATCCATCTTTATCAATCGTTCCGCGAACACCTTGATGAGTATGTGTTGGTTTATAATCGTCTAGATCAGCCTGCGAACTGCTGAAGCTTACGAATGCTACACCAGTATTTTTAATGTTGCGTAGTATGGACACTTGCTCGTCTGTGATATTGCCGTCAATCGTTAAGGTAATTACGTCCTCTTTAGCACCGAATTTAATATCCTTGATCTTTGTGGTTACGCTAGTTTTCATAATATAATTGCTCCTCTCAAATTTGGGTTTAATGGTGTCGCCATATCTTCGGAATATTCATTAAAAATCATCTTCGTCTAACTCTTCAGCCAATCTACGATTTTCTTCTATAAATCGGTCATATATTTCTTTGGTTAAGCCTTTATTTTCAGTTGTAATAGCACAAGGACACGCTTTTTCCCAACACAAATGATAGTACCCACAGCCGTGTTCAGCTTCAACATCATCAAATCTCTCTTGGCTAATCATCCATTTTCCCACCTTCTATTACATCGTCGGTTGCGTCAATCCGGTCCCCAAACCTTGTCTTTGCCGCAACGCAGACAATAGCTGTGCCAATTGCCTTTTTTATTAACAACCTTGTGACTGATCAATTTACAGATAAGCTTTTTCATACCTAAGACCACCCCTTTGACATGCTCATTTGCCCCATACCTCCTTATGACATTCCTTGCAAACTTCGAGTTCTTTACCGTTGAACTTATTTTTCATGACCAGTTCAGAATGATGCTCATTACAGAGTTGGCAGAGTGGACGACCACATCCTGGACATTTCTTGAGTTCAGTCATGAGTGCGATCCTTCCCAATTCCAGAGACCTTGTTGCCCCTTTGCTGGGATGGGAGTCGGCAGTTTCCGAAGTGTGCTCAATTTCCAAGCAAACCGCCCCTCCTCATACCAACCAAAAGCGTACTCGTCACCTTCAAAAACTTCATCGATCAACCCTTGCTCATTAATGGATGTAGCAAGACGCATGTGTTCAGCATGATGATTTATGAGATAAATATCTTCCAAGTTGCACGTTGCTAACACTGCTCCGGTAGGTAGGTTATCAGCTGTGTAGCCGTGCCGGACGAGCGCTGCCCTGATTTCCGGCTGATCACAGGCATCCTTGTCTATCTTCTTGCCAGCGTGGATTGCCAACTCACCTCTATGCTTTGTAGCCCAGCTGCGAGTCTCAAAGTGTTTCTCACCGAGGGCAATCAGTGTTGCCCAAGGCTGTACGATGGTAATGGCTTTCATACCTTTGCCACCTCTCCCCGAATAGGTTTGAACTCTCCGATATCCTCACCGTAAACGCCTTTGTAAGCCTCACGATCATGGTCCCAACAATGACGGCACATCCTTTTTCCAAAGGCCATGTCAAACAAATGAGGGTGACTCAATTCCTGAGCAGGATTACCACACCAGTCGCAAGATGCCAACTCAGGCAACATCGACACCCAGACAGATATTTCAGTAGCTAGTTGCTCGTTGTCGGTAGCCTCTGCGTAAGCCATCAGTGCTGCACGTGCCGCTGGGTCGTTCGTTGGTTTAAGAACAAAGTAGTCACCCTCTGCTTCTTTGCCCGTATCGCGATTTGTGATTTGGTATTTGTTATAGAGTCCTTTGGTTTGGTCACTCATACTGGTTATGCCTCCCTCTGATTCCAAGAAGCAACCATTTGCAACCCTTTGTATTCGGATTCCTGAACTTCAGTAACCGTTAAATCAAAAAGCTGCTTTTTTTGTGCCTCGATAATATCAGGACTGTTCGATTGGAATAATCCGGCGAGTTCTCCATTTTTTTCGACTTTAAAATATTGAATTTGACCAATAGGTTGCATACTTATCGTCTCCTTTATAGGAAAGAGGGTGGTTAACCCTCTACCTTCTTCAGATATTCAGTCGCAAAACCGCCGTTAAAACCTTCCAGCAACACTACCTCTGATCCGCACAAGTCCCACGGCTCCGATTTCACCGTCCATACCTTATCCTTATTTACTTCCTTCCTAGCTTCGTAGCATGTATGCATGATTACTTTGTCTTCCGGTTTCAGTCCTGATTTCTTGAGCTTTGGTTGTTTCACCATTTCGTTTATCTCTCCTTATGGGCTATGCCCGATTGATTGAGTCATTAATCGCCTTGATTGCAGCCATCACCGGATATATCTGCAATGGATCTACAGCATTACCGAGAGCCTTCAGCCGACCAGTACGTTCCCTTACTCCTGTAGCTACCCGGGGCGGTTCCCAGTTGTATTGATCCATTCCGAGTGGTGCTGGCTGCGGATAATTTGCGATATACTCTCCAAATGCATCCAATGGATTTACTCCACTTCCGTCCATCCAAGAGGAAAGTTCATTAGGGCTTCCACCCAATAAGGATTGAGTTGTCCGCTCTGTTCCGAAACACACATTGAGAGATTCACTTGTTTTCCGTTCTCCACACGTTTTTGAATCGATGGGTTGGATAAGTTTCCTCTGTCCCTGTCGTCCGAAGCTTGAGGTGTCGGCCACATCTTCACAGCTGAATGAAGATCCTGTGTCCTGCGTTCCCTTTCCGAAGGACAATCCCCCCGAAGGCTCGCTGTTGGTGTTGGCCACATTTTGACTGTCGTTGCTAAATCCATGCTGTGAGAGTTCCCGTTTTTGCATGATCTCCTGCCAGTTTCCGTAAGTTCTACATTCGCCCTGCCCGTTGTCTCTGAAGCTGTCGGGGTTGGCCAGAGACTCGGAATTCTCACCAAATCTTGCAAGTCGATCGTCCACCCTTGCATCTGTTTCCTCTTTATTCGCTCTGACCCCTCGCTGCATCCGTTCCTCGCGTTTCCTGCTATTGGCGTAGGCCACAATAAAGACTCGCTCTCTGAGGTGCTTCGCCCCGACAGCCGCAGCCGGTACAACAAACGGTTGGACTTCATAGCCAATGTCTTCGAGATCTTTACAGATGTTTCCGAAGAGCATAATTTCTTGTTGTGTAAATACCGCCTCGTAAAAGTCTTCTTCCTCCCCAGACTGTACGGTTCGGCTTTCCACTTGAGCTGCCCCATCTGGCTCTGCCATACTGAGGATTCCAGCAACATTCTCGCCAACAAACCAAGTGGGCTGGACCTCTTGTAATATCCTGACAACTTCCGGCCAGAGATAGCGCTCATCGTCAGTGCCTCCCCGTTTTCCTGCTGCTGAGAAGGGCTGACAGGGGAATCCAGCTGAAATAATGTCAATTGTTCTGGTTCTTGAAAGGATGCCATCGCGCTGAAGTACCTCCTTAGTTAATGTGCAAACATCATCATATATTGGTACATCTGGCCAATGTTTTCGTAATACCTTCTGCGGGAATGGTTCACGCTCACAGAAGGCTACAGAACGAATCCCAGCCCACTCCGCTGCAAGATCAACTCCTGCAACTCCAGTGAAAAGGCTCAAATGGTTCATGTCTTGCTGTCGTACATCTACCCTCATATCCATAAGAGCAGCAGCCCGAGCAATGCCAGCGCCACGCTGAACCTCACCAGTAATTGGGTCGGACTTGGGAGCTTCTCCTCCCGAACAGTTCCGACGATATACCCGTTATCGTCCCGCAATCTAATGACTGTTTTCATTAGGTCAGTTCCCCCTTCTCGCTAATCTGCGATAATATTTGCGTATCTGTTCTTTGCGGCGAACCCTTTCTTTCGCAATCAGCCTGCTGAATTCAGTCTCTATCTCTTCCACCTGATAATCAGGAGTACTATGCGGATATTCGCCATCCCACTCACCAACTTGAAGCGAGGTATAGCCGTACGACCAGTTCCTTAGATAATTACAATCCCGACACCGTCTATCGGTTTCTACACAACCTAATTCTTCTGACCAGCTCCGTTCTCTGATCTTCGCCCCGCAGCAAGGACATTTATTGTCGTTCACTTCGTTTTCACCGATGTATTCCCACCGATCATATTTATCCGAGATTAGCTTGCTGATCTGCCTCCATCTGGTATTAATTTGGGATACCCCCTTAAAATAAGAACTGTTGTTCCTTTGAATGGGTGTGACTCTCCGCCGCCGCAGGCTTCCCTGGGCGTTTACGCTTCTTGGCTCTTTGTTTTTCTTTGTCATATTCCTTGTAGGCTTCAGGATCGATAAAAGACCAAATAACTTCATGTTGGTATAGTGGATATGAATTCATTGCCCTCCCGTTGCGGACCATATACAGGGCCTCGCATATCTTCGCTATGATAAACGCGTCCACAACATCATCACTGGGATGTTTGTAATTGAAGTGTTTCAGGGCAGCTACAGCCATTGCATCTTTTTTGGCTTTTTCATACTCCTTACTTTTCAAGCTCTTATCAATAGTTCTGAAATCGACATCAACAAACTTTTTCACAGCTAAAGGTGCGACTTCTTCAAAGGTCAATTTTCTTCTCGTGATCATGTCCTCAAATCCACCGTGAATTTTAGCTGTCGTTATAATCATCTTATTTCCGTTAGCTATAGCTTCCTTAAGAACCACATCACCAGGCTGCAGCAAATTGTAAAGTTGGTTGAAAAGGGACATGCGCTGTTCTGGAGAAATACCGCCTTTAACGTCCTTGCCTTTGCCTCGGAAGGTCTTCTCTACCACAGGTATTCCATTTTTATCTAGAGCTACAAAGCCTGTTTGAGTGGCGGGGTCAATCCCTACAAAACGCATCCGCACCGCCTCCGATACTTCACGTATCTCATTTCAACGGACCGAACAACAGCACCAATCCTTGACCTAGTAACTCCTAATTCCTTTGCAATATCTGTCTTTCTGTATCCAATTAACATAAGCTCGATTACTCGTCGTTGTTGCTTGGGAAGGATCTCAAGGAATTGTTCGACCTCCATACCACTTTGATCATCCTCGGTGAAGAACATTTCCAAAAATTCCAACTCACGGCCGCCGCCTAACTTTATCGTTTCATTGATTGATACTGAAATCCCATGTTGAACGCGCCAGAGTGCTCGTTGAGCTGCATCATAAGTAGTATCAAAAAAAGCAGCTATCTCTTCTGGACCACAATCTTGCATCTTGTTCTTGATGATTTTTCCTGAAAGCTCATATGATCTCTTTGGCGGTCTAACTAGCGGTAGCTTATCGCGGATATATTTAATCATTTCATTTCGAATCCAATAATAAGCAAATGTAGATATAGCCCCCTTTAAGGGATCAAAGAATTGATAAGCTTTGATTAGTCCGATGTAACCTTCTTGCCGTAAATCGTCAAGTTCGACAGGTAGCTTTGTTTTAGTTAAGCACTTAAATGCAACATCAAAAACCATACCTTTGTTTTCTATAATAAATTCCGTTAAATCCCCTAAATTGGGATTATACGGTTCACGGCCAGATAACCGACTACTGGATTCAAGTTGGCTATCCTCGGTATTCATTCCTTATTGCTCCAAGGAATCAGCGGTGCTATCTGCAGATAAATCTCCCGTCCCTGATACGTAATCCGCTTTTTGTAGTATTTCAGTGCTTCCGCTCTTATCTCTTCCTGGTGCAGTTCACATACTGAAACTAATGCCCAGGTGTGGTCAGCAACCGCTTTGCAGTTTGGAATCGCGCAAATCCCCATCCCCCGAACCTCCCCAGCTATTCAAAATTTTGTATTTTTACTCCAGCAGCTTCATATACCTTGCGGAGCTCGGGATATAAAAGCACCATCTGTCCGCGATTGTATTCGTGGATTCGCTGTTCCCAAAAATCATATTTCTGTTGCAGTTCCTTTCTCTGCGCTGGGGAAAGGGTCAACGGGTCCAGAAGTAGCTTCGATTGTTTCACCATCCACTTAAGGGTTTTCTCATAACCCTCATCATCGCGGATTTGCCGCTCGCCACTCATGTTGCAAGCCCCTTTTCCTTCCGCGCTTCTTTGATCTCCTTGGTGATGTTAATGAGTTGTTGGCATGCCTTATCAAACACCATACTTACTGTACCTGTGCCAACATTCCGACCCTTAGCCACGATCAAATCCATTAATCCTTTGCGATCACTGTCCGCGTTATAGTAATCGTCACGGTACAGGAAGATGACCACATCAGCATCACTCTCGATGTTTCCACAATCTCGAATGTCGGACATAACCGGACGTTTGTCATTGCGTTCATCCACCTTGCGGCTCAGTGCAGCCAAACAAATAACCGGAACATCAAACTTACGTCCAATTTGCTTTAACTCGTAACTGATATATTTATACATTTCGCGCTCACTACCGAATGATTTCTCGCTACGAAGGTGTTGCAGATAATCAACGTAAAGTGTAAGTTTCGGGAACTTACGAATCAGCTTTGAGACATTCCGTCGGATAGCTTCAACTGTCGGAGCTGAAGTATCATCGATGAAAATATTTCTTCCCTCGATAGTTTCAGCGCCATAACCGTATCGCTCCCAATCCCTCTCTGTCATCCGCCCTGATTTCATATGTGCCAATTCTATACGACTAGAAGCTGCAATCATCCGTTCAAGAATGTTCATATTTCCGTCTTCCCCTGATATAAGCAGAGCTGCTGATCCGTCCGCCGTAGAAGCAAGTATGTCGTTGCAGATGAAGGCTGTCTTTCCTACAGATGGCCGTGCACCTACTACGATGAAATCCTGTTCTTGATGGCCCTTGGTCAGATTATTCAGGTCATTTGAGCAGCTTTTCCGGCCTGTGATGCCACCAGGATTCTGCGAACGTTTAATAAGGAGTGACGTATGCCTTTTAATCAGATCGGATACCCGTACTACATCTCCACCATCGGATGTCTTAGCCTGTATAGCTTCTATTCGGGCTATTTCGCTTTTCATATCCTCCAGAGATCCACGAGAATATTGTTCGCGTGCCACCCTCTCTATTTCTCGTTGGACATGTGCTTCGTTGACTATTCCCATGTAGTGCTTAAACATAGCTGCTGATGTCTCAGGAACACTCCTTGATATATCTATCAACGCTACCCCGCCGCCAACCTTTGCGAGTTTGTCTCCCCAATGATTAATCAAGTCCGGGATATAAAACGGATCTTCTCTTTCGGAAAATTGATCATAGGCATATCGTAAAACCTGAAGGATCAGCCCGTTATCCCATTCTGGATTGAAACTGTCTTTACTAAGGACACAAACCTCCATAAGAGACTTATTCTTCATGATTGATCCAAGAACGTTTATTTCAGCTTCATACAGGTAGTTGTAGTCATTCAAGGTTGTCGTCACCACCTATCGACCGCTTTTTCGCTAATCGCTCCAGCAGTTCATGGATATGGTTTGGCATAGGAACAACCTCGTTTTTCTCATGGTACTCCAGCAGCGCAAGTTGCTCCTGCTTTTGCTCCAGCGCCTGAATGTCGTAAATGGATGGCTTAGGCTTGTTGTAGAAATTGCCCACAATATCCGATGGCTTTGGAGGAAATGGACTTGTGCGTAAGTGAGTCATTAAGTTCCTCCTCGCCTCTTCTACAGGAACTTCCTTAACCACCTCATACCAAACATTAAATGTCGATTGATCCTTGACCGATGGCCCGTGTACCTTCTCGCTGATAGCCAGGAGTAACGTCAGTTCTTCCCCCGTCACCATGCATCCCCCCTAATTTCTGTTCAAGGAACGAAGGTTCTTTTTTGGCTAAAGCTGTTCTGGCATCTCCGTATGTCTCACCATTCCAAGTCCAGTCATCTTGCCAGACCTCATGATTAACTGCTGTATCTCCACTTTTTAACGCCCTGCCTGACTTCTGGCAGTAATCCACATAGCAAGACGTACCTTTTATTATTTCGTCCATAGATACATTGCCTTTTTTTAATTCGGGTTCTACATGATTGTTCCAATGGACTGACGCTTTTGCTTTGCCCTTCTTATTCGGATATGAAGACCAGAATTTAACGAACGATTCTGTGTACTTCCGCATGTCCTGTTCCTCCTCTAAAGGTTTAAAACATTCTTCTTTACTACCTTCTTCTTTAATACCTTCTTCTTTCTGTGGTCGCTCTGCTGGTCGTTCTGCTGGTCGCTTGGAAAAATCCTGCTGGTCGCTATCACCCTCAAAGCCTTGCGGGGCAAGGGGTTCTGCTGGTCGCTCAGTAAAATCCTGCTGGTCGTTGTGCTGGTCATTCTGCTGGTCGCTTTTTATGGTTAAGGAAAGGGCATATTCAAAGGAGTAGACTGTGAATTTACTGTGTTTTGCAACTTGTTTTATGAACCCTTCCTCAACCATTTTTTTGATAAACGTTCGTAACCTTCGTTCTGAAATATCCAACCGGTTACTCCAAGCAGTTCGACCAAATATGAACTCTTTATGATGGACCGTAACTTCAATGCCCTCGATGACTCTTTTTTCAGGTTTATCTGAATACCGAGCGATAAAATACATTTCACAGAACACATTCCAGTAATCCTTATCGCGCCTTACCCAATGATTTTGTAACTCCCTCCCTATCTGGATGAAGCCACTCATTGCCTCACCTGCTTTACTTTAGAAGGTCCTATCGGCTAACATCAGTGTTCAATTCTCCTAAAGTTGCTACTGTGTAATCGTTGACCAGAGCAGTGAGAATCAGTTGCCCACCATCCTGCTGCTCGATAAATCTTTTGATTACTCTCAGCGAATCAAGTACAACCAAACCGCAGTCTCTAAATAGTTGGTCGATAACGTTTAAGTTAGTGATAATAGAGATGCCTTTTAAACCGGCTGCTCTGCATTCATTGAGGGCAGCTGCTACATCCAAAGGTAGCTCGACTTTTGTGTCAATACTTTGCTCGATCTGCTGTAGCAATAACACCCTATCTTCATTTGCAGTATCAAGATTAGCCTGTAGGGCAGACACTGCATCATTTGCACTGTCCAGCAATTTATGAAGATCCCGATTTCGCTTTTCTACTTCGTTAATCCGTCGAGCAAGGCGAGTCAGATCCTCAAGCATCCTATTCTTTTCAGCAAGCATACGAGCGTTAGAAGGTATATCAGACACTTTGATAAATTTCATAGAAGGGATGATTGCTCCGGTATGTGCTCCGGTGATAATCTGAGCAGCAAGAGTTGAGCCAGGGAATAGAAGGAATTTCTTTTTCTTTGTTGGGAGTAAACGAGCCTCATACTTACCTGCTCGAACACCTCTATGGGATTTCAAGACCTGAATTTCAATAGCCAATTGAACCGCCCCTTTTCTTAATTTTTCTTTGCCGTGATTTCCGATCTCTTCCTGTAGTTAGAGCTTCATAACAGCGTGGGCAGACACGCATTCTTCCTATATACTCCTCACGGTCGGGGTTGATCTCACTACCGCAGACCTGACAATCCAGTAGCAAAAGGAATATTTCAACTTGTACAGTAGGCTCAATTCTCATAGAGCTGATCCCGATAATCTATCGCCCACCGCTTACCTTCTTTGCTGTAATCAATCCAGTTATGACATGTTCCGGTATTAACACTAGGTCCGCAGAGCATTGCTACATCCCTCACAGTCGTTTTACCGTTGATTTTCCAGCGCCTAATTAAATGAGCACATTGTAATCCCTCTTTACTCCCACAGCGTTCGCACCGTCCACCTGATCGTTCCATAGCTTCGTTGTAGACTTCATTGCTGATTGCTCCCCGTTGTTTAGCGGTTAGTGTTTGACGACGATTATAAAGTTGTTGCTCTTTACTGTACGGATTCGCCATGATTGTCACCAACATCAGTTGCTTCGACATCAGTAGCTTCGTCCTCATGTACTCCAGACCAGTCAGTTACATCAATTACCTCACTCATGTCATCTGCAACTTCACGTTTAATTGTTCCGTCAGAAGACACAGCCCGTTGAAGATTAACTGATTCTTGAGTAGTGCTCTTTGGTAGCTTTTTATCACACAACGCCAGCAGGACTGTCTTTAGAGCCATTGAATCAAAATCATCCTTCCAAGGCCCATACATTTCCTTGTTCTTTTGCGATTTCGAAAATTTCAAAGCATGTTTAATGACCGTCTCCTTACTCATTACCGTGCAGACAAAACCTCCGCCTTTCATTACTGCATAAGCATAGTAGGCATATGCCTCACCGCGATCACCTTTGAAATTTGGAATGTGCTTAAATGTACCGTTGTTTCCTTTCTCATAGATGACCGTGTCGTTCTCACAAATAACATCGAACTCAAGCTCGGATACCAAACCACTGTTCCAAACCAGTTTTGCTATCCCACGATACCCTGGCTGGAACTGCGCTTCTTCTACCCAAACAACCTGCCCATCGATTATCCGTTTGTTTCTATAAGGGATGATGTGGGCTTCTTTAAGAGGGGTGTTTGGTTCCAAACCGAGTTGCGCGGATTGCATAAGCGCAGCCACAATGCTCATACCCTCACATTGCATCAGTTTCTGATTGGTTCTCACGACGGTAATTGCAACACGTACAAACCTTTCAACCCCAACATGTTCAGGCAGCGCACGCTTAAATTCTCCCTCCATTGATTGGATTAAATCGAACACTGTTTTTTTCTTTTCTGCAGGAGCTGCCGCCCCTGCTTTATTGGCTAGTGCTGCGCTAATACTGGACTGATCTATTTTTTTATCCGCCATCATTCTTCGCCTCCTATAACTTTAAAAGAACGAATACCTTTTTTATTTGCCTTCCATGTGAAACGAAGATCGCCTTGGAAATATGACTTTTCCGCATCTTTCATCATGCCTTTTATCTGATTTTTAGCAGTTTCTTCCTGCATAACAGCCGCAGCTTTTACCTTTCGAGCTTCAATCAAATTCTGAATCACTTCCCATGCTGATTCAGGTAAGTCGATATTCAGGTCTGGAGAGGTCTCTTTGTATGTTTCTTTGAGGTATTCCGTGTCCTGATGGCTAAACGATGGTGGCAGTTGCGCTAATACATTACCGTGCCAGAATTCTCGCTCAATCGTTATGAGATTATTAATTAGTTCATCATCACGTTCTACAACCCGCCATTGAAAGTCCCATCCACCTATAAGCACTGCTATATACCATCGCTCAGCACCAGTTACAGCCATATAGTGATTTGCCTGTAAAATATATTCTGTTGGTGCTGTTGCACCTTCCCAGTCAGTTCGACAATATTCCGCAGTATTCTTACATTCCAACCCAGCATTTTGTTTAGGCAGCCAACGATCAATGTTTGCTAACATATGGGGTTGATCAGGGTGTTGAAAAATTGCGTTCTGTTTAGTTGCCTTAATGCCAGTTTCTTCAGAGAACCAATCCGCTACAATGGGTTCGAGAATTCGCCCTGCTTTCATCTTGGGGTTATCTTCTAGCGGTGGAATTTCACCAAGTTTATCCAGATAAACTGCCATCGGAGACTTATAACGACTCAACCCGCAAATAGCTGCTACGTCACTACCCCCGATGCCCTTACGCCGCCAATCTAACCAATCGTCATGTGTCATATCTAAGGTGCTCACCAATCGTTTTGATCTCAAGGAGCTCAACGACATCTTTACACCATCCTAATATTCGTGATATATTGACCGTGAAATTTTTGTTTTAATGCTTGACTAACGTCCTTGGTTGCAGCCGAGGGCGTTATTTGTTTGTGTGGGATTTGTCTCCCATGGGTCCAAGGTGCGAACCAATACTTGGAGTGGAACATCAACTGCTTCTAACATGCAGCTCAAGCAGTGAGGTTGCCGGTTATCGTAAACTGCGTATATTGCGTCAGCTCCACAGCCACATTTGAGGGTCATTGTAATCACTCCCTGAATCATTTATGGCTGTAGAACTTGATGAACGGCTCCCCTGTACGTTTCGCCTTGGCTTTACGAATAGACCGAGTTAGCACGCCACCATATTCCTTAATGATTGCTGCAGTGACAACAGAGGGACCAAGTGATCCGGGGCTATAGGTGACCTTTTTAGATGCTTCGTGTTTGTATTTACGGCGGTATTTAGCTATTGCAAAATCTTTAGCAGCGCCACTTTGTAATGCAGCAACAAGAGCGTGACGTTTATTAGTGATGCGGAATTTTGGTTTCATGGATAATTCCTCCGATATGATTTATTTGCTGAAATTCAAGTGTTTTAGGGCTCAGAACCCCGATTTTGGCAAAAAAATAATAGGCCTTACTCGTTTTCGCAGTTTTCACAGCACCGCATATATCCAGTTTTATAACCGTCGATCACGTCTCTACATGCCTGACAGCGGAGACCTTCCACAACTTCTTCGATTTCTTTTTGACTTTGGGTTTCAGGTATTGGCATTTTCTTGTTCACCTCCTTCACATTGAATTAAATAGATACTCCCAAACTGACCATAAGCGCTTGATCCACCAGACTCATATCCTCCTCGTTGAGTTGCCCACTCCGGCTAATAAGTCTTGATTTATCGAGTGTCCGCAATTGCTCCAGCATAACCACCGACGTTTCTTTGGGCAGTCCATACGCCTTTGTATTAAGTACAACATGTATGGGTAAGTCTGGACGTTTTGTGCGTCCGATTATTGCAACAATGACAGTAGGGCTAAACCGATTACCGATATCATTTTGAATAATTAGCATCGGACGTTCACCGCCTTGCTCGCTCCCTTTGTTGCCAATTAGGTTTGCCCACCATATTTCTCCGCGTATTGGGTTAATACTCATACACTCACCGCCAAACGCTCAGCAGGTGTTGCCCAGATAGCAAGTAAAGCATCTCGATGTTTACGGTATTCTTGGTTTGCTTGCTGCTCCTTATTTTTGTCTAGTCGTTTCTTTGCTGCTTTCTGAGCCTTGAGCCAAAAGACCATTTTTTTCCGGTGGTACCGGACAGCATCTTTTGTTTCGATCATGTAAACTGCGCCTCCAGTTCTTCAAGCTTTTCACAAAAGTGCTGAACCAAATCCATATTCCCCGTGCACTGCGCTGCGTAGGATGCCTCCTTTATTCCATCTATCTCCTGAACGAGATTAAGGTTATCTAACAACAACGGCATGATCAGTTTTAATTCAGGTACACCTAGGATCAATTCTCCCTTTTTGTTGATGTTTAAGAATGCAATGGCGGCGAGTTGACGGTGTGACTGGTGTATCACAATTCCCATTTGTATAACCTCCGTTATTAAATTTTGAATTTACTGGCTGTTTACTGGATCAGATCTTCATGAGCATCATCTTTCAGAACTTTAATCAGCAGATCACGGAGAACAACTGCGCTTTCCCGTTCCATCACCGTAAATGACTTTGCAGGTGAGAGCACCGCTCCATCTTCTCCGGTGGTTTCTTCTTGCATTAGCGTAATTTGCACTGACTGACCCCGTTTAACTGTCAATGCTATCTGGGAGTCATTCAATGCTGCGGCATCTCTTAGCATAAATCAAACCTCCTAAAAGGAATTTTTACCCAGGACTATTGACTAAACATACGGTAAAGCCGTATAATCACATTACATCATATTCTCTGTTTCAGAGAGTGTTACTCAAAAAAAATTGCCGGACTAACCTTTAAGCCTCGATCACAAATCTTTTCCAGATCATGTGTAGACAATCTACATGTACCATCGAGTAGCTTATAAAGCTTCTTTTCACCAATGTCAGACTTATGCGCTACTTCCCTTATTACATATTTGTTAGAGATGATGTACTCCCTAAGCCGCTTACGGGCAACACTATCCACTTCTTTGTTTTCCAATTTCCTCCCCCCTTCTTCAGTGTTGTCATTTCTCTCTGTTTCGGAGAAATTTGGTAATCCAAATATAATTCTTCGTTTCGTATCTGTCAACAACAAAAATATTTGTTTCAGAGAATAATTTCTCTGATACGGCGAATCATGATAATATATGTGGAAAGAGGTGATGACAAAATGTTGCCAATCTACGCTGAACGTTTAAAAATGATGCGGCAGGAATTAAATCTTACTCAAATTCAAGTCCAGACCAAAACAGGCATTAATAACAAGACTCTTAGCGGTTATGAAGCAGGTCGTAATCAACCGGATTTCGATACACTGAAGGAACTCTGTGACTTTTACAATGTGACTACGGACTGGGTGCTAGGGCATACAAACAATAGGAAAATGACATTGACTAATGATCAAAGGGTCCTTGTAAACAAGGTCGATCTGGGGGATTCATCATTCATGGAATCACTGATTAGTTTCAATGGACGGGAACTTACTGCGGAGGAAAAAAAGAAAATACAAGCTATGGCTCAATTGTTGCTGCACAAAGATCAATAATTAGTTGCTCTATAAGAGCTTTGTTTTCTGGTGTATCTTTTGCAATGGCCTTAAGAAACTCAGCTACATCTACACTTTTAGTTTTAGTCGCTAACATATGTATGACCCCCAATTATTTTTTGAGTTATACGTGAACTATCGTTCTGATAAAAACAAAAATTCCATAGCGGAGGACAGATATGGCACTTTCCCGCGGGAAGTGTCTGTTGCGTTACATTCGTCAGTCCAGCGGTCTCACTCAGGAACTACTTTCGCAAGTTGTCCTTGAAAAGACTGGTTTATCCATCTCCACGGTCATGCTCTCACAATTCGAGAACACTAAGCGTCTCATGTCACCCGAACAAATGAGAGCCTTATGTATCGTGCTGAACTGCTCTGAGGTCGATCTGTATGAATGGCCTATGTAACGCAACGGGCTTGAGTAGGAATTTCTACTCCCCGACGGCAGAGTCCTAACAATATCGTTAATGTCAATATTGTCAAGAATTTTCGACCGGATGAATTACCTTTATTTAATATCATATCCCACCATTTGTAAATTTCATTTCATCCCGATGAATTTTATTGTACTAACACCGGAATTCGACAGCTTATTACAAGGGAGTTGTGGTAAACTTTTTCCGAAAAAAAAGAAGCCACACAAGTGGCTCCTAAATCATTAATTAATGACTAACATTTTTATGTCAGAAAGTGCACACTTTTCTTTAACCTTATTAAAATTGACTTTTGTAAAAGTGCAACGCTTTGAGGTTTTAGTTATACAATTTGTGAAGTAAGCGACACGATAAACTTCATCCATTATGACTATTTTATCTAAATTAACGACGTTTGTGCGATCAACGGTAGCAAAGTTATATCCGCTGCTATCTAGGGCGTTTTGCCAATATTTCAGTGTACCTCTCATATAGAATATTTCATCAATCGTATGAACGACAACTCTATCAATTTGACGAGCATATCCCAAAAAGGCGATGTTTCTTATTGGTAGATTTTCAATCCCCGTAGTAGCATCAATTTCCCTGCTTACAGTTATATAATCCACTTATACCATCTCCAATTTATTTCAATAGTTCTTCCGGTGCGTCAGCGCCATAAATCCAAAAAACGCTCGCTGGAGCTACTGTAATACCTGCGACAAATGCCAAAGCCGACGATATGAAGTTCCATTTCTTCATGTCTTTTTTCCACCCCCTTTCATGCGCGGAAATAATAGAAGCGCCTGGGCGAAGAAAGCAACGGCAACATATGAAGATGCTATCCAAAAGTTTATAGAAATCATCAAAACTGATAGTAACTTCAAAACAGGATAATATTTCTTTGGAATACGAGATTGTTTTTGGATATCGGTAGGGGCGAATAGGATAGCGAGGATCAAGCTCGTGATGTTAATAATCAATGTGGTTTTTTCACTAAAACCCATCATCGACAGACCTACGATTAATAGTGTCGAGACAACTACGCACAAAGTACCTGATTTTAGGTGTAATCCGCCCGAGACCATCCGCAATAATGCGAAGGAACTCATAACGATTATCGTTTCTTTGAGGCGGTCGTTTAGGATTGCTATGCCTAAAGTCAAAACAATAATAGATATAGTATTAATCAGGATTGCTAGGGAATGTTTTAATACTGCGACTGATGCCGGATGGTCAGGGGCTCTACGCTTTATACCTTCTGCCATACGACCAGCTAACAATTCAATCACATTTCACGCTCCTTTTGTATGGCATACCTCAAAAAGAACATAAGCGATACAGTGAGTAAGATAATCACGCTCCATACCTCATTAAGATAGAGTACAGTTGTGACGATAATTAAAAATGCTAGAATAGAAGAAATGACGATTAAGCGTTCATATTTTAAGCGAAACCTCTCAAAGTCATAGGAGAATCCATATCCGAATTTATAAAGTAAAGCTCCTAAAGGAATTACGATAATCGCTGATACTAACTGGACTAGATAACCATCTTCTGTAGAAGATTTCGCTACATCCATAGAACCAAACAATATAGCAGTGATCAACCATTGTATTAAAGCGAAAGCAGCCATCCCAACAGCAGATATAGTCAAAGAACCAATAAAAGAAACTCGAACTATTGTAGTAAACAAAAAGGCGATAAACAGAATATTAATCAGCGGGACAAGGTACGATAGTGAAAGTTCATTCCTCAAAATAAAGCTCTGCAAGTTCATGAATAGCGTAACGAGAAGAATTTGATACACATAATCGGAAGTTTTAAATCTGAATATCGCCATACATAATGAAACCCATGCGAAGGCTTCAATTGTCGAAAATAGCATAAACGACAATGCTTCAGTTATCACAATCATCACCCCCCCCCGAAACACATATTCATCTTTATTTCTTTGAACGCCATTCTTCGATTTTGTCTTGATACACTTGGATTGTAGTCTTAAACCAGAAAGGACGCTTCCCAACTTCTATATCTGGAGGTGGAAAGAATTTAGTTCTGCGAGTATGGTGCATGTTCTTGGGGTCAATCCCGAGTATTCCGGCAACTTCTGTGCTACCAAGTAAGGGAGGGATCTTCTTTCCTTTAGCAATGTTACGAGCCTCTTCCAACTCATTAAGTATTTCATGTACTTTGCTTCCAATCTCTCCACCCACTTCGTCAGCCCATTTCCGGTACTGATTCAGGGTCAATGTATCGCACCTCCATTGGTATATAAGGAATTTATTTCCTGAATTAAATATACGATATTACCGTACAAAACACAAGTGTTTATCGTATAAAAAAATACGATTATTTCTTAATAAAAGGCTATGTTATATTCTAATGTTGTTTTTGACGATAAGAAAAACCGCCTTGGTGAAAGGCGGTTTATTGAGATATCGTATCCGTTTGTTTAACTTTTGTATCACATCAAATAGTGAGTAAAGAAGATTTTTTTTCAATCTCTGCTTTTATTGTTGAAACACTTTGTTCGATTGATTGATTTGTAGTATCAATAATATTTGATTCATAGCGACCCAAATTGTTAAATTGCTCCCACATTTTTTCTACCAACTCAATGTTGGCATCTTCGTCCAATTTGGAACGATTGATTGCTCGTTTCATTGTTCCTTCTTTAGTCGCTCTTAAGATAATGTAATGTACTTCATAATTATCTTGTACGGCTTTTAACCACGGCTCTAAGAACCAGGGACCAACAATTCCATCAATAATCACATCGAACCCACCACGTGCAAATCGTTTTGCAGCTTCCAAAAAGGCTTCAATAACAATTAAGTTTTGTTCTTGTGATTCCGGTAAAAATGGAGGTATTCCCCCCTTATGAATATAGTGATAGAAATCATCAGTGTGCATATGTACCGACTTTGATAAATTAGACTCTTTAGCAACAATTGATGCCGTTGTACTTTTACCAGTCCCTGGTGAACCAGTAATTATAATAATTCTGCCTTGTTTCATAACTATTCTCCTTAATTAAAATGTAGGCTTAAAACAACACCCTTCAACTAACCAGCCCGTACCGCCACTCCTTTAGTTCGTGATTGCAAAAAGTAGATAAGCTCGTGATATTACCCTTGCCCTAATTATAGAACTTAGTTCGTATATATCAAATATCAACAACAAAATTTAACATAGCCTAATAAAAAAAAGAACTCTACAGTGAGAGTTCAAAGAGATAATTATTTTTTATTTGTCACCATCCCCGCCATACCTGCCACATTGGTCTGAAATACTCTATATGATCTTGTTCCAATAGCGTACTTACCCACTCCACTAATCCAGAGATACGGAAATATCTTTTTGTCTGGTCGCTGCCACTCCTCGTTGTGCCATTCGTTGCTTAAAAAGTAATGGTCATAACGAGTCAGTTTCTCCTTCATCTGCCTATCACTGTAGCTGCTACGTTGGATCTCAATATGCCACGGCATCCCCTTCCAGATCATAAAAGCATCAGGCTCCGGCATCCCTTTACTATACTTTGGCTCCACTAAAAACACGCGTGGTTTTTCAATCTGAGCTATCTGTTTATAGAAGTCTGCAATCATTAGGAAGTGTGGAATCTTCGTGGAGTCTCTTTTAATTGCCCCTTCTGCTGGAAAGTAAATGTACTGTCTGCGGTCATCAGAACAGGAGATATATTTGTCCCTCCGCAATCTTTTGAGAACGTAATTAGCAGCTGTAACTTTGTTTTTTACATCCTGAAAATGAAGGTCTGCAATTAAGTCTCTACTGAGCACTCGGAAACGTTGAATATCCTCAACGATGGCTTTATCACGCGCATTCATCACAACACACCCAGTTCAATAATATCGTCCTGCATCTCTTGTGAGGCTCTTTGTGGCTGTCTAATTTCCAATGGAGACTTACACCCCTTTAGCAATTCTTTGGCTTCTGACAACCCCAGATTTGGTCCTTGAACATACTTTAATCCATCCAGTTTTAACACCATACGGCCTTTCTCGCTGTCCTTTATATTTGCTGCGTCTACACTGTCAATTGTTATACGGGAGTTGATCCCATCAGCGTGCTTCAGCGCCATTCTGACCGTCAGATTTTGCTTCAGCTTACCATCTAATACTTGAGCATCTGGACGCTGCATGGAGAGTACAAGGAACACACCAAGCGCTCTCCCAATAGTACTGATCTCCTCAATTCCTTGCATGATGTCCTTTTCTTTTTTGAGCAAAGCCACCTCATCAACTGCTAAGATAATGTAATTTATCGGTTCCTCTAAGTCATCTATGTGTGCTACTCCTGCGGCTTCTAAGATGTCACCACGGCGTTTCATTTCGAGGCGTAGCATTATTACAAGCGCAAGGACTTCGTGGGTCTCATATACCACAGCTTGTGCAATGCCCTTGAATAAGTGAAACTCTGATCTCTTAAGGTCAGCACAATACAAATCAAGGTTATCTACGTTCCTTATTAACGTTGTGAGGATTGATCTTAGAGCCGCACTCTTGCCACTTCCCGTTTCTCCAGCAACTAATAAATGTGGATGTTCTACCATGTCATAAACTACATCCCCATGTCGGTCCTTACCAACATATACGGGCAGCCTGTTCATACCTAAGCTCTGGTCTATTTCCTCGGCGTTATATACAAATGATTGTATGGAGGTCGTGTAAATCGACATCATTATAGTGCGAGCGTCAATCAGACTTAACTCTGCCTCAAGTCCAAAGACCTGCTGAAAGATCCATGACTTTTTGAATACCTCTTGAGGGTCACTGCCTACAGGCAACATAAATGTTGCTTCTCTCCGATCCAGATACATCCTTGCAGACTTCACCACAGGCTGTACACGGTACGCCCTTCCCTTGTACCCTGTTAGATTACTGTGAAAGTCATTGGTCCTTAAAAGCGCTCCTAACTTACGTCTCATGACCTTCTCTGGAAATGACTGGTGCACCACTATAGCCCCAGCCACACACGCCCCGGCAGAAATTAAAGAGGAAGAAATAAAAATAATAACAACCTCCCTATTGTTTCAGAATTGAAAATAGCATAAGAACGCCAATCAGACCTGTACAACCGAAGTAGTAAAACTTATGTTGATACCTTTGCAATTACCAAGGCAGATAAAACCCGAACATGCCCCCAAGAACCCTGAAAAAATGACGCCATTCTACTGCTGCAATAAGACCGCAAACTACATAAGTACCAATCTTGACGTACAAGACAGCTCCAGGACGGCCGGATCGCTCCAAGTGTCTCTCTAGTGCATGTCCCGCCACGCCTACAATGCCTAGCTTTACGAATGGTTCAATCATCTCCATCCATCCTTTGGTTTGAACATTTCACTGACGCATTGATCACAAATACGAACAGAGGATAACGGCTTACCGCACTTCGTACATGCTGCTTGCGGCTTAACTTCTTTCATGGTTGATCACTCCTTTTTGGGTTAGACAAAACTTTCAACCTCAAATTCAAAATTGTCCTCCATTAGCTTCCTTGGGATGCTGGTCTGAGCTGACATAATTGCTGGAGCTATCCCTGTCATGTCCCTGTCAATCAGGCGTTTGATGTAACCGGATGAATTTGTCTTCCTGTAGGCATGTTCATAAGCCCGTTTCTGTTCCGGGTCCAGCACATTAAAGGTGACCTGTATCGCTTTAATCTCCACATTTCTAGGCATATAACTTCCTCGCAATCAGATAAAATGCCCTTGCGTTTGCACTAGACGGATCGCCTGGTATTAGCTTCACAGCAGGAAAGTATGGCAATAAATACTGAAGCAACTCCTCAGCTCCACCACCACAGAGATAAACTACATCCCCAGCTTTCCACCCTGCAGCAAGGGCTCGTAAAGCAATCTGCCGCCCAAACGCTGAGGGGTGAACGTTGCGATTAGTTTCCATCCCCATTCCTAAAGTAAAGCTCCCCTTATCGCTAAACCTCCGATCTATAAGAGTTCCAAAATTAACCGTACCGCTGCCTATGTCGATGATCCGAACCGTGCCACCTCCAGGTATTAATAAGCCTGCAGTAACCCCTTCAGCAGCTACCTCACATTGTTGTATAACTATCAACCTTCTATTGCCGTTGACCGTCAATTCGTGCCGCCCTTGCATCATTTTCTTGATAGCCAACTTTTCATCTGGGGTATGTGTGCTGATCGGTTGCCCCACCAATATCTTGTGCTCGGTTTGCTTGGAAAATTGATGTAATGCCAACAGGATTCGAAGCCTTGCATCCGGATGTGCCTTGGTTTCTCCTTTCTGACTTTCCGCACACTCGCTTTCGTATTGTGCAAGAGTTCCCGCAAAACCTCTTTGTCCTTCATACTCCCATTCATAGTCTGATTGCCCGTGTTGCTGCCTAATATTGCGCTCCCGATACTCACCAATCATTGATGGAAACTGTTTGAATTCCTGCCCATCGTAGTACATCGTTTTGTAGTTCCCGGCATCAATGGCTGATATCATATGCACCACTCCTTAGATGTCTAGTTACGTAAACATTTAGCCCCAGAGCTTGCTGTTACGTATCTACTTCAATATGTATCTCGTATTGCTTGGTCAATATAACCCGCTGTTTGTATAAATTTTCATAGATTTGTCCATCCTAGTTTTAAAGGGGTGGCGTTTATGGGAGTATTTGATTTCAAGAGAAGAACTAAACTAGGTAAGTGGATGGATCGGAATAGGGTTAGTCAAGAATGGATGATTAAAAATATCCCGTTAAACAGGAAAACCATATATAACCTTTGTAATGATATAGACCACGAACCTATAGAAACCACACAATTGAAAATCATTAGTAAACTTAGAAGAGTAGGCTATGACGTTAAAATTGATGATTTTTGGGATTAAGCAAACAACAGATTCATATGATATCTTCAAGACCCTGCTAATCTATTATTTGGGTGGAGGAGATGAATACAGATGTGGGCTGCTATAGGTGCTTTTAGCATAGTAATGATGATTGTTTTAATTGTAGTTGGGGTTATTTCGGCTGTAAGGAAGAAGAAAGCAATGAGGTTTTTTGGCGGAGCTACACTATTTTTTGTGTTGATGATTATAGCGGTCGTTAACACTCCAGTTCAATCAGACGAACCAGGAATCACGATAAGCGCTGCTGATCCGGTAGTCGAGGCGTTGGCCGATGAACCATCACCAACTATCAAACCAACACCAACCGCAACGGAGGCACCCAAAGAAACGGCAGCTCCTGTCGTTACATCAATAGATGTTGCGCGAAATGCCGTTCATAAAGCATTTGGTGAAACGAACTCTTTTGATAATTCAGACAGCATTAAAGAAATCACTCTCGATCAGGGCAAGACGCTTATAATAAAGGTTGTAGGTCAGGATAATCTGACTGATAAGATGATCCTTTTTATGATGCATTCGAACATAAAGGATATACTACAGGCGCTGCATAAAAACAAAGATATCGGTACAATAGCTTTTTCAATCTTATTCCCGATGCAAGACAAATTCGGGCAACAGTCCATGAGGGTTGTTATGAAGACAGAATTCAGTCCTGAAACAAGAGAAAAAATCGTTTGGGATAATTTTGTTTCGGATGACATCCCTGCTATTGCCGATGCTTATTGGCACAATGATTCCTTCGACTAAGTAACAGCTCAAAAAAATAGCCCTGCTGACCACTTAAGGTTGGGCGGGACTTTTTTCATAATCCAGGAATTTACTATGTATCCACACCTACAACATCCTCTATTATAATCCAATCCAATTACTTGAATAAATTTTCAATAAAGTCAACTATTTGTTTCCAAAATGAAAAGAGAAGTACAAACCCTGTTATTAAAGAGATAATAACTGAAAGAATTATTGGATGTCTTTGAGTGAAAGACCTTTTCTTTGGTGGCTTCTTGTTATTCAAATTGTTATTAGAGTTATTCCGATGCCCAACTGAAGTGTTTTTAAATTTATTATTATTTCCGATTTTTATATCGTTCATTCTTTACCTCCAAACCATTTCCCTAGTTTTGATCGTTGCAATTTATTTTTATCTCCAATTTCAATAGATCCTTCGTAAATAATTTGTTCTATGTTATATATTACCTGTTCTTTTTTCGAACTATTTTCATCTATTTGCAGTCTTATATCTAAATCATCTAATTTCACAAACTGTTTTTCAAGTTCCAAAATAACCTCAACCAATTTAGACTTCACATGAGAGACAATACCATCAAGTTGATTAGACGGAATCATTACATTCATTCCAGCAATTTGAAGATCGTTAACTGAGATACTATGACATAATGCAGTTGAGATTTGTTTTGCATATCTGTCTCTGTTTTCTCCATCTAATATAGTTTGAAGTGTTGCAATACTGTCAAGCACATCCAAAGTTATTATCGAATCAATTTCTTCTCTAGAAAGCAATGATTCCAGAGGTACTTGCGAATCGGTATATTTAAATCTTTGATTAACAATAAATGTTCCTATTGGACTACCTTTAAGTATTCTATACTTCGGAACTGTACCCTTTTCTTTGTAACCAGCTAACTCTCCATTAACCCAGCCCATAATCATTTCATTCTCTAGATCGTTCAGAATAATCTTCAATCTTAGAAGAATATTTTCGATACTTGTGTTACCGCCTACCAAATCTTTCAAAAGTTGACTTCTACTCATATAGATCAATCCTCTATAGTATATTATTCCTATTAATACATTATAGTAACAGGATTATTTTACCACAGTATAATAGTAACAACATTGGTTAAACAAAATAATTTTTAACTGAACAATGTAATTAACTACAACATAATATTCACTATTGAATTATGTATATTAACTCTATAACACTTGTAAGGTAAACTTTTCTGGACACGAACAAATACCCCGCTAACCACTTAAGGTTGACGGGGCTTTTCGTAAATACAAAGCTTGTGGGAATCTATAATGTATTCGCACCTATAACATCTTCTATTTCAATCCATTCCCAGTCATCATCACTTGTACGTAGCTTTAACTGCTGCCGATCTACACGCATCACAATTCCGCGTAGTTCCTTATCTTCAACTGGGTCAAATAATGTGAGGTTAATTGGGCTATGATCCTCCATTGATTGTACAAGTACCTGTGATATCTCAGTCAAAGCTTGAGGGTCTAAATCAGGTTTGTTACGTACTTCCTCATTATGAATATCGTCCAGCATCCTATTTTTATGCTCTGGCATAATCATTCGACTACTTTCCCACAATCCATTACCTTCGAGTTTCTTACGTGCCATACTTTTTCCTCCTAATAATACATCCAATAGTCCGTGTTACTCTCCTCAGTTTTATCTTTTATAACCTCTTTAGGATCTCTGTGAGATGGATTATCCCTTTCCCAACCTGAGATGATACAAGCCATCTCGGGTGGCGTATGCGGATTCCATTCGATATAGTTTTCCTCCGCCAGCTCTTTCAATCCATTTCGGATATCAACTGGCATTCGTCCACTCAATCGTTCTAACTCAGACAATGACGGCATCCGTCCAAAATGTCGTGAATAATGGGTTATGATCAATAAGAGCTTGCGCGATGTATCGCTTAACATAAATAAGGCCTCCAAAAATAAGAACATTTGTTTGTATTATATGCGCTTAATGGATTATTTAGCAATGGAAAAAAAGGTAAGATCATTTACACGTGGAATAATGTTATTAGACCATGAGGGGGAATTTTTTTGAAGATTCTAATCACAAGCAGTTATTTTACGGATGATCAAAAACAAGGAGTGGAAGATCATTTAAGAGGTTTGTTTAAGCAATTGGAGAACTCAATTGATTTAAGGAGCCTTGAATATTTCATTGTCCCAGATGACTTTAAACAAGAGGTGGAAGAGTTTCAAAGTTTGAAAGGTAAGAATATTGGTTTCACCAAAAATGAACACGGGACAGCTATGGCAAAAGTAATAGACTATGTTACTGAGAAAGGTTTTTTCTCGTCAGTGTTTGTTCACTATGCATTAATAGCGGGACTATACCATTCAGAAACTGCTCAGTTCTCATTGCATACTATTCATCATGAATTGTGTCATGTACATGATAATTTTATTGTGTATAACTCTTTTGGCTCTAAAGACCTCCACGAATGCTTCAAAGGTGTGAACAAGCCTGCTGACATCTTATCTTTTACATTTGCAGAAATTATTTGGTCTGAGTATATAGCTACTAGATTATCAGCTTCTTCAAGTCATATTGATAACGATTTTAGAGTAGGAGATCTTCTTAGTTCTGTTCCACTTGTTTATCATAATTGTAGGAACGCTATCTCTGAATATTACATGGATGAAGATATATCAAAGTTAAATTCAGTCATTCAGGACGAAACTGGCACGCTAGCAAAACTAATGGGCTATTTTTATGGAGACTTACATGGAGTTATACAATCTGATGATCTTCCGAAGGAGTTACAACAATTAATTGAGGATAATCAGTATTTAAATGGGGTATTTTTAGATGTAGGGACCGAATTGCATATCCTATTTAAAGAATACGGTGATTGGGTGGATCATACAGTATTTCAAAATTTGTCTAACTTACAAGTAAGGCTATGGAATCAAATAGGGATTTCTTATGAAAACAGAAATGATGAATTATATCTAAAAGTTCTCTAAACGAAATAGTACCCCCGCAAGCGCATAAGGTTGTCGGGGTATTATTATGCCCAATACTTCCCTGCCCTTTCCTCTTCCATTGGCATTTATAATTATGGAGAGGTGAAACTATGTTTATATCCCCAATGCTGCTGCAAACGGCTCCCAGGCCATTTTCGCACAGCAATTATATATTTGAACCAAAGATAGATGGGCATCGGCTAATTTACTCTCAAGAGTCCGGTAAGGTCCGGTTATATACCAGACACGATAACGAATGTACTTTGCAATATCCTGAACTTCATCTACCCTTTACGGACGATGTAATCCTAGATGGTGAAATTGCCTGTGTTGATCCAGAGACTGGGGTATCTGATTTTGAATCTGTAATGAGCCGTTTTCAGACAAGACGAGCAGAGAAGATACTACAACTCACCGGAACACTCCCGGCGTATTATGCCATCTTTGATATCTTGATGTACAAAGGTCAGGATGTGCGTGGGTTGTCCCTGATGAGCCGTAAGGAGATACTGGCGGGATTAACTCTACCGTCTAATAGCTTTGGAGTAGTGCCGCACGTGGAAGGTGCTGGAGAGGCATTATTTGAGCAGATCGAAACTCGGGGTATGGAAGGCGTAGTAGGTAAGCGTAAAAATAGCATATATGAGACTGGTCGCCGCTCTCATGCATGGCAAAAGGTCATCAATTGGACCTATGTAGATGTTTTCATAACCGGATATCGTAAACAGGAATTTGGTTGGCTTGCTTCAGTACCTTCCGGTACATCTAGAAAACTACGTCCAGCCGGAATCATTGAACTCGGCGTGTCACCGATCCATAAACAAGCATTTAGAGGCGTAGCACAGCAACTTGTAAAAAGTGAGGATAAGGAGTTTGTACATCTTGAACCAAGATTACGAGCAAAGGTAAGAATGAGGAACTGGACCAATTCTGGAATGCTACGGAGTCCAGTATTTACGGAATTTGTAGTATAAGCAAAATCACCCCACCGACCAATTGAGGTTGATGGGGTGATTTTTTATTAACGTTAGGCCAAAACCATCCTAAATTCAAATTCGGTTCTCATGTAGTAAGCATCCGCGACTTTAACACTAACAGGACTCCATTTCTGGACTGGACCATCACAATCAATTATGCAGCCAGCTAGATCACCACGGCGTTCAAGTATATCTACCTGTGACTGTGATAAAGCAGCCGTTAGAAAATCAGAATCTGTCTTCAGAACTTTGTATACATTGCTCATTACGATCACTCCTATGTATTGTATCCGATGGTTTATGTTTGAAGATATTTTCGTAATACATTTCCCTTAGATTACATATAGATCATGAATAAATCCATTTCCCACTTTTCAAGATTTTTTAATATATACCCTGCTTCCTCTGGTGTCATAATATCCATGTAATTTGCAGCATCAATCTTTTTCAAGCCCTCTATTCTTCTTAGAACAGCATACAAATCGAATGTATCAGAAATTCTTTGTTCATTATATTTAATTATTTCAAATTTTATATGATCATAATCATTATACTTGAAATTATGATCAAATCTGTAATTCCTTACTGGTCCACGATTTTTAATTTCTTTCATACATTCGAAAAAGGCAGGGTTAATTCTCCGCAGATTGAAGCTTATTTCATCATGGAGGAATCTTTCAACTATTTTTATCCCGATATCTCTTTTCTCTTGTTCTTCTTTGATTCTTTGGTCTTCATTTTCTTTTTGTACGACTTCTATTCGCTGTTGTTCTTGCTTCATTTGTTCCAAAACCATGCGTCCTTGCGAATTTGCAATGATGATTGCAATTAACGCTCCAACTAAGCCACCTGCATAATTCGCAAAGAAACCAACCCAAGTTTCTCCATTACCAACAGCCAAGTCTAATTTTATTTTCGCTAAAAAATTTATTATTATTGGGACTGCCAATATTAATAAAACATACCACCATTTAATTTTAATTTTAAATTGGTTATCTTGCATAAAACCACTCTCCCCTAATGACTATAAAATAGTCCTGCAGCCGAGGCCAACAGGACTATTTGTTGATGTTTTCGGACTACACGCTCAGTGCTTCCGATTAGTGTAAGAACACATTAACATGATTGGTACAATCTGTAAACGACAAAAAAGCCCACAAGCCGAAGCCAGTGAGCAAAATCAAAATCGATTTATTTTACTTTATGATATTAACCGCCTTACTTGCTGCCAGGTATTTTCTAAATCAAAATAAAACAGAATTATTTCACACTTTTGATATCAACTCGAAGATTTGCTTTATCCCAAGTCACCTCTGCCCCTAGCGCCTCGGCTACGGCTCGCGATGGTGTATAGGTAACGCCGTTATCAAGAACCCCATCACCGACCTTTTTACCATCTACATAAACACTTACTTTAACATCTTTATTCACTGTCTGCGCCTCCTTGTATCGTTCCATTACAGCAATTGCTTTTGCCATCGCTGTTTCAGATGGCTCTGTTCCAGCTCGCAGTTGTGTAAGTGTTAAGCCAAAAGTCATTTGGAAATGAGGATAATCTTTAAATGTAGTCCAGTCACCGCCCCATTCAAAACCGAGCTTTTTAGCCTCCTGAACAACCTCCTGCCAATCCGTAACTTTGTCTCCATCACCATCACGCTTCATATCCCAGGATACAGTCTTTCCGTCTGGAAGCAATAGAGCGAAGTCAATAGCCAACCCGTAATTGTGATAACTATAACCGCCTTTTGCATTGGTTACGATGCTTCCTGGCTTAGTTCTACCTTGTGCATACAGAGCATCCTGCTCTGCTATCGTGCGTAACCCTTGGGTTATAATAATCGGCACTCCCAGAGTGTAACAACGCTCAATCAATGCTGTAGCAGCAGATAAAACGATAGGATGTAAACCTATCAACCGCGCAGAGGATTTGCTCTTTAATTGATCCAGTGTAAATGCCATTACTCTCCAGCCCCCTTACGAGTCTGCTTGACCAATTGATTGCCGTACACAGCTACTGCACTACATAAGATTGCCTGCAGCACACTGTCTACGTTCAATCCAGTAGTCAGTACGACAATGATAATTGCAACCAAAGTAACAGCGTAAATGATGGTCCAATCTGGCACTCGCGGCGTTTGCTTAAGGATATAGCCGATCACCCAGCACACAACAACGATAAGCAATAATTCTGGTTTGATGAAGTTTGCAATTGCGCTCCATTCCATCTTAATTCCCGCCTCCCATGGTAAATTTAATAACTGCCAAAATCACGGCTCCTACTATAGTTGTCCCTAACCAAAAGATTGTTTTGTCGATTTTATCTAATCTGTGGTGAGCTGATTTTGCAGATGATAACGCCTCGACAGCTGTCTCTTTTGCATTTATCGCATTGTCTATCTTATCCTCAATACCATCTAGTTTCGTCTCTACTCTTGTGAGTCGCTGTAAGGTCTCCAATTGCGGATCTGACATACTTCTTCCCCCTCGTCTCCCCCAATATAAATAGCCCCCGTAACAGCTACGAGGGCAAAATAAAAACGCCTACTATGCGGCGTTATCTGTAATCTCTATTTATCTTCAGCCAGAAACTCCAGACCACTGTCAGTCAGAATCTCCAGCACTCCAGCTTTGAGCGTAGACGGCACCTCTGCATACTTGGTCTTACCCAAGATTACGCGCTGTGCAAAAAACATAGCTACCATGATATCACCTCCCCTACAAGCCAACAGCCAATAGAGCAACCGCAGGATCATTTATACAAATCAGTAGCCAGTTCGGATATGACATCCTCAATAAAGTCAGAGCGCTCAGATTGAGCTTTAACTTGTGCCTTAAGTAGTGTATTTTCATTGATCAACTGGTCTATTAATACGGGTGGTCTAGCCACATATTCATAGTAAAGTGTGTTATCGTTCAGATTGATTTTTAGAACCGGATCGAGTCCGTTCTGCTCCGCCGTGGGTATCTTCTCAAAGGCCATTCCCTGCACGTCGTCCAGATATTGCATGTCGTGATAGATCGCGTAAACCGTGTTGCTGCTGTTGTATGTGCAGAAGTACACTATTATTCTCCTCCTTCTAGTTCCATGTTGCTGCCCCTCTTGCGGATGCTGTAGAGTAACCTCCACCTAGCGACGCTACTACAACATGGATCATTGCCACTGGTCCATCTAGGTTAAACGGTTTTGTAAATGAGCCATCCGCTGCAATGTCCCCGGTACTCCCAAAATCTGTCATGTATATAGTATTATAGAAGGTGATTCTTCGTGAACCCTTGTCTATCACCATACCAGTGGCTAGATGCGTTAGATTCATATAGCTGCCGTTTATAACGTGGCGCAGTATCAATAACTGGTTGCCCTGATTGTCCTGTAATACTAGAGAATGATCTTGGTAGCTATTGTTATTCGAAGTACCGAAAAGGAGAGACCCCGCAAAGGTGGCATAGGTGAAGCCGGCTGGAAATCTGAACATCTCTTCTGTAATCCCATTCGCTCCTGCCTGTGTTGCAAAGTTTACAGAAATAAGTCCACCGAACCAGGGCTTTAAATTACCCTGTAGGCCATACATCCAAACACCATTACGAATATTCCCCGCTTGGATGTTAGTGTCTGCTCTAGCCTGCGCAGGACTTACTATTATTTCAGGATACCCAGTAGTTGATGGGTTAACATAAGCCCCATTAGGTATCCGTACATATAGGTTATTGCCATCCCATGCTGTGTTTATGGACGATGTATGAGTACCCAAAATAGGCACTGTTCCTTTAGTTCCTGCTATTGTTGTATCATTCAGAACCTTTGCAGGGTTAAAAGTAACTGCTGCAACAACACCTAATCCATTGTGATAACCCAACAATATAGTTTGTGCTAATGCACTCGGGGTAATGGTCACGGCTCCTCTGTTGGGCATAGTTCCCGGGGTTCCCGCAACCGTGCTACCTGTGAGGAGTTTGTCGGCTGGCACTGATACCGCAGCAATGGTGATTTGTTCGTCATATATCCCAGCTGCCTTTACAATGGCTGATGCTCCTGGTGTAACCGCCCCACCTGTCCGTACTGGTAGTGATCCGATAACAGGTCCTATATCCGTTTCCGCTGTCTTACCTGCTCGTATGTCTCCAGATACAGCGTCGCCCTCACCTCCTTCACCCTGTAACATAAAAACCGAACCGTTATACACCAAAGTGTATACCGATCCGGCTTTTAGATTAGTTACATTACTAGTGTTTGCCTTTTTAATGGCCTTTGCTCCCAAACCATTGTAGTTAAGTGTCGCCGCTCCGGTGCTGTTAGCATTGATTTTCACCATCACGCGTAGGCCCTCTACCAATGCAGTTGCGCCACCTACAATGGTCACCGAATAGGCATTCCCATCATTCTTGGTTGGCCCGTAGCCATCACGATTTGCCGTCATTTCTTCCAGGGATATACCCCTTGATGTATACACGTTTCCAGCCTTGGTGATCGGATGTATTTCATCGTATCCTTTACTGGCAGCAGGATTTGGTTTTTTAATCAATACATTTTTAGCCATTCTTTTCGCCTCCTATAGAACGAGGTATTCCTTGTATTGTTATAATGCTCGCCAACCTGTCTTTGCACCGTCTGTTTCTTTCAGATAAAATATTGATCCTGTTGAACCGGATTTATTAATCGCAATTGTACCTTTATTGGCAGTTACTATACCTTCAGGATTCGCAAAAACATATACCATACTCCCAAGTATAGAACTGCTCAATGTTTTAAGTGCCATATCTGCGGTGGATGGATCTAAAGCTCCCAAGAACAGGAATATTGGAATTTCTCCCTCCACGGTCCCCACTTTGACAATGTTCATTATTGCGCTGCTATCTGATGCTAGGACGCTTAATAATTTGGTGTTACGCGTATCTTTTATTTTGATGTTTTCAAAAATAAATGAAGCATTTGAAACTGTGGTTCCCGTAGATAAGTGGATTAAATACGTTGTGCAGGAATCATTTACTTCAAAATAATTTACTTTAATGATGTTGGTGGATACGGTGTCCGTTGCGATTGCACTGTTTTTAAGGGCATTGATGATGTAGTTTCCAACAATGAAATCACAACGATTAACCATTACACCTAAGCTGTCTGGGCAATTTACTTTAAACGTGTCTATTTTTACAATAGGGTAGTCTTTTTCATTGCCCAAATCCATCATTCCAATATATGACCCTGCATACCCCCCATAAATTTCCGCATTGTTAATATTGATTCGTGTAGCATGTTGGCATTTGAAAGCACTGGCAGCGTTTGTGTACACTCCACCACCTAGATTGGTGATGGTGTTCGCTAAAAACGCTTTGAAATGATTGATGTTCAACGTAACTGCATACGCAAAGATAGCAGATTTTTCACCATGACTGTTGAGTGTGTCATTGGTTGGTAAGTCTAACACATGGCATTCTAAGCTGTTTATGTTAATGGTGCAACCTTCAGCATTGACCACTGTAGTACCCGCAGTGAAGTCATTCCCCGTTCCTCTGGTAACGACTCTGCCTAAGTTCGTAGTGAATTTTTTATTTTCTCCGGTGTAATTGAATGGTTCCACGTCTAAGGAGTTACCACCTAACCCACCTGTTCCGCCTGTCGTGTTGTCGAGATCCGCAAACAGGATGGATAGGTTATTGACGTGTTCAATGACAAGGTTCTTCCTACCGGCTCTAAAACACCGCACATTGTTAATCGTGACATTCTCACTATAAGCAGTTCCAATATCACTATCCCCGGAGATACTTACGTTATCGCCATAGCAATCATGAGCATACACTTTGTCCACGGATATGTTTTTGGAGTTATAGATAAACAGTCCATGCATGTGTTCATTGCCACTGAGTATTGAATTCATGTTTCCATCAATTTCTAATAGTCCGGTGATATTCACATTTTCCACTCCACTAATCTGAAAGCATCGTGTCCAAGCTGGTGAGTTAGCTACAAGCTTCATTTTTGCCCCAGTATAAAAATGTATCTCTGAGTTAGAAGGGATCTGAAGACCTGCTACTGTATATGTTTTAGGCGGGACTAGAACCCGTAATTTATTCGCTACCGCATAATCTAATGCAGCTTTAAAAGCGACTGTGGTATTTGTTCCGTCCGTCTTTACGCCAAAACGTTTGTCCAAAATAGAAATAGAAGCAATGTTTACCAATTGATTATTTACAGTATCAAGTTCAGCAGGTAGTCCTTGTACCAGTTCAATTTTTGTCACTGGGTAAATAATATCTACTGTGTTCTCGTTAAAGTTATTGAATTTAATCTGAACATTTTTTTCAGCCATAAGAGCCCCTCCTAAATCTCTTCGAAGAAAACCATAGTTGTGTTATCTAGACTCGCGTTTGCGATTATCAGCCCGTCTCCAATATCGTAAGAGTCACCCATATCTTGATACCACCACGTATTAGCAGCAGGGTTCACAGGAGCAGTGGGCGATAAGATTAATTTAATAGAATTACTTACAGCCAAATTCAAATCATCTGTAGACGCATAAATCCCGCTTGAAATATTGGCAGAAATACTTGACGCATTCGCTGTTAACGTAATGATGTCGATGCTCTTTTCTATGAGGTCTGTTCCACCAGCTGCCGAGATATATTCAGCACCTGTTCCACTGTTAGCATAGCAATATAATATTTCGCCATTATCAGGGTCCTGTGCAAAAATGCCGATCTCCCGAAAGAAAAACCCCGCTGTTACATCTTGATTACTCAAGACACCTCCGACAATCGCTTTGCCGCCTTGCTGTACCTGCAGTTTGGAGATGGGTAATGACATCTTTTCAGATATCAATGCATTCATTGCGGTGATCGGTAGACTCCCTAAACTCCCTGCGCCGATTCCGATGCGATTAAAGACCAGTGCTGTACCTGTTTGTATCTTAGCCTGTAGCGCTAATCCTTTAGTTGTGAGGACCAAACCTCCGAATGCACTCATTACGTCACCTGCTTTAAAGTCAATTTGTCTGTCATTCGCAAAACCACCCCAGTATATATGTCCATATTATCTGTTGACTGTATGATGATCGTTTCCAGCCACGCACTCAGCCGTTTCACCGAATTAATCGCCTTGGCAAAACGTTCAGCTTGTTCGCTTGTCGCAGCGGTATTAGTGGTAACCACTCGAAAGTATCCCGGTTCGCCACCGTAATCAAACCATTCCTCTACTCGCCCGTCACCAAAATAGATTTCAATCACTCGCCGCACTGCTTCTGGAGTTCCACGTATGCGAGCGAGATATAACACATCCTTGATGGCCTTTCTCTTTATTTCAATTTCAGCGTTTGAATCGTACCAGTCCGCCCCGAATTGCCAAGCTAATATATCCAAAACTTCACTCGGCTGCTTATCAATCTGGCTATAAATCAATACGTTAATGATTTCAGCTGCAATTTCTTGAAATTGATAGGATAAAGCGGAAGACATACCTTGAACGTCGTCATTACCACTCATAAACTTGCTTTGTAGCTTTAATAAGTCCACCGTTTGGAGTTCCACCTAGATCAGCCCCCCATACGTCAGCTTACGTACTCCGATGCGCTTGGCGACCTGACTGTCTGTAATTTCTGTATATTGAGGCGATATGGTAACAACCCTATATGCTCCTGCTCTGTAAATTCTGGCAATAAGGTCGTCAGGTGTAATAGCACGGCCTAACTTACTTCGCTGCCACACTTCGTATTGATCCGCCGCTCCGCCGACCCCCTCAACGTCAGACCGTATGACAGCCTCCTCATAAGAGCGATCTGCCGAGATATAATAAGTGAGATCGATTGAGTAATCTACCACTGTCGGGGCTAATACTTTCACACGATCCGTTAAAGGTCGCCTAGTCGCACCCGAAACCTCATTCATTACCTGCTGTAAAGTATCCGCTCCCGGAAGTGTCCCGCCTTTCATGAGAGGATAAATTTCAACCTCGCACGGTGCCGGAGTGATTACCTCCACATCGATAATATCCACATCTGCTGATTTGGCAAAAAACACATAAGCATCCTTAGGCCCCGCAACAGAAAAAGATGCCGGGGCAAGTCGTTGACGGTCTCTGTATGCGTCATCCGTTTCTTCGTCTGACCCTCCTGAGCTGATATCTATATTGCGCACACTCGCTACATACGAGATTGGGTCAACCAGGAGATTAATTTGACCTGGTAAAAATCCATTGTTCTTAGCACCACCAACCGTAGAGACTGCTGTAACTGTGCCGTTGGTTTCCCCTGCATTTATGGTTAGTGCAGTTGTTGTTGCAAAATATATTTCACCGTCTGGTGTTACCCTAGTCCCTTTAGGGATCATGACAGGGTTCAAGTTGATGATGGATAACTCGAACATCATATTCACTTTCGATGGTTCTGACTGCAATCTGCCTACATCAAAACGATCTCCCAACGCGTCCAACACTTCTCCATAAGCAAACGGCAATAAGTTGGCATTACCTGTGTAATTTATATCATTTCTTATTGCCACCAGTACTGGAAGTATTTGCATTAAAAATATACGCCGTGGGTCTCCAGGGTACAAAGCCTGCCCCGTTTTTAATTGGTAAGCCGTGATCAATTCTTGTTCGATACTCTGCGCATCAGTATCGACAAACTTGATTGGCGTGAAATCGTTCATACATCTATCACCACCTCGAAAATTAAACTTCCGTCTTCTGATTTTCCTTGATAAGTAACTTCTTCCACCGTTGCCCGAGGCTCTGCTGCATCAATTAAGTCGTAGATTTGTGCAATGACAACAGGAATAGCCTCTGTATCTGGCATATCTATAAACTTACCTTGCATCCCCAGTGTTCTGTCATAAGCCACCTCATAAGTAAAAGTATTGAGCAGCGTAAAAACATTCTGGACAATCTCATCGCTACCTGTGGCAGACCAATCAATCACTGGGGAGTCTGAAGTATTGATTGCGACTAGCATTATTACACCCCCATGGAATTGAGCTTGGCTTCTACAGCGTTCCTTCTTGCTGTAGCTGCATTTGGATTCACCCGCTTTGTCTCAACTTTATCTATATAAGACATTGGAACGAGATTGAGATTCACTTGGGCAGTATTGGATTTCTTCGACTTTGCTGATGTTTTTTTGGTTGAAGCTGAAGCTGCTGCTTTTTGCGCTGACCCCGCTCGCACATACTCCTCAAAACCGAGCTTGATTCTGGCCGCGATAAGTCGACCCTTGCCATCGATTTGCGTTTCAGTAATTGCTACCGATTTCAACAACCATTTATTTTTACCTAGTGGCTTTGTACCCAACACAAAAAAAGCAGGTGAAGCCTTCTCCCGAAGTGCCTCCCATGCTTCTATTTCTTTGCGGACATCTACTTTCAACTCTGCTCGTAATGGTACATCAAAACTCATAGTATCTAATCCTTGACCTTTAACATAGGTACTCGGCTTACTCTTTAACTTCTCTTGGGATTCTGTGTTTAAGGAGCCGGACCACTCAAGACCATCAATCGTATAAACTTTGGTTGGACTAACTGAAAACGTCTTTCCCTGATAAGATGCGATTGGCATACTACACCTCCCTGCGAACCGCAATAATTAAAGCATCTACTAATACAGCCGAAAATAAAGCTACAGTAGCCTCATCATTGATTTGCGGAGAAACACTATCGGCATAGGGAATCTCAGCAGATACAACGTTATCCATATCATTAAATGATACCCTTGCTCGTCTATGGGTTGAATCTATAGAGGTCACTGTACCTTTCCTGATCATTAATATCCCTCCAGCGGCTTCCGTAATGTCAATTTAGTCTGATTGTTTATTTCGTCATGAGTAAGGTGATCAATGATATACACACCGTCAAATAGACCGATGTCTACAACTTGAACAGTTGTGCCAGCGGCATAATTTGTGTTGAGGTTTATGACGAGTGTTGCAGTTATCATGTGCTTGTTAAAGCTTCTTAAAATACCCTTAGCCCAGCGGTTAGCCTCAGCTTGATTTGATGCATACAGATTTCGCTTAAGTGTTGGACCATTAACACCAATTGCTGTATATTGTCCCTCGATGTACCCTTTAAGGGTTTGGCTTCGGACAATACACTTACCATAAATGTCAGTTGATTTGTTAGTGAATACATATGCACCCGCGATATCCGACTCTCGGATGATTGACAACTCAGGGTTAGGTGCATTTTTTTCCTGCATAGCCTCATCGTAAATAACGATAGATTCGTTATTTATCTTTAGTGCGTACCCTTCAAGCGAGCAGCGTTCAGCGAGAAAAACAAAATCCGCTGTCTCTACCTGATCCACACGATCATATAAATGGTTTATGACCCCATAAGTTTTAATCCCGAAACCATAACGAGCCGCAATCTGAGTCGCAAACTCCATAAAGCGGACGCTCTCCCAACCTTGGGATCGTGCTGTTTTGCTTATCTGAGGGATAGACAATGCCTGTAATCCGAAACTTCCTGCAGACTGTGATATCTGGTCAATGTACATTAGTCCACTATCAAAACCACTCTCAACAATCTGCAATGTATCATTTTTAGCCGGATTCCACTTACTCCACACTCCCTCTGGGTCCGCAAAAACGAGATCCACCCTATCCGGTTTACCTCCAGAATTGTCCATGTTTAAAACTTTCGTTGGCTGAACTTCTGAAGTTATATCGACTCCATTATAGATAATTTGCATTTACTCACCCCTGTTTCCATGGCGGTAAAGATGATACAGTTTTATCCTCAATTATTGGAATCAAAAGGCTCTCCCCACCCGAGAAGATGATTGTTTTCCGATATTTGAGGTTGGCCTGAATGATCTCCGAGGAGTAATGTTCATCGTCATAAAAATCTAGTGAAATACTATCAAAAGTATCGCCAGCCATGGTTTCATAAATAAACCCATTAGCCAAAACTTTCCCTCCTCTTCGACTCCCACCAACGATCTGCCTGTTCAAAGAAATCATCTGCTGCAGATTTTAGTGTTGTCATCACTCCCGCTGTATCCCCTCCAGATATCACTGGCGAGAAAATAAACTGCGGACTACCTCCGCTACCTCCACTCACTCCTAAAGCTGCTGCTGTTTTATTCAACAAACTCAAACTTCGCGGAGTGCGTTTCAGAGGAATTGCTGCTTCTGGTCCAGCTTCACCAAATATGGAGGGTTGATTAGTAAAGCCGCCCTTTGCAAATGTAGGTATTGTGGGAATATTAATACCAAATTCTTCTCCACCCGCCCATTTAGGTAGCTTGAAATGAATTTTATTTATGCCCCCGATTAATTTATTGATCCCATCAATAGCACCATTTAAAAATCCATTAAATGTTCCTTTTATTCCATCCCATAAACCACTAAACCATGAACTTACCCCTGACCATGCAGTTTTTAAACCATCAACCATACTTGTCCATTGAGCAGTAAACCATTCGCCTATGCTTTGGAATACAGGCTGGATATAGTTCTGCCACATATCAACAATCCAAGCCCATACCTGATCCCAGTTTTTCCACAGAAGATATAAGGCTGCTCCTATAGCTGCGACTGCCAGTATCACCAACCCAATTGGCGATGTAAGAAACGCAATAGCTGCTCCAAACGCTGTTGTGACTGCCGCGCCAATCCCGGCAATAATGTTCCACGTTGTTCCTGCAGCTACCATTGCCCAGGTTGCAGCTGTATTCGCAGCTCTTACAATCGTGTCTTTAGCATAAAGCCCTTTGAGATATAACGTGATCGCTGCATCTTTTATTTTTGATGGACGGAGCAGGTCATACGCCACCTTAAGCCCGTTTATTAATAAGGTCCCTGTTTTAACCACAGCATTATAGGCAGTTATTGTACCCATCGCCAATTTCCATGCCGCCATTGCTCCAACAATGCCATATATGATAGGAGCGAGCGTTGACCAGTTACTTGATATATACTGATAGATTTCTACTGCCTTGTTGTAAACAACACCAATAATGTCACCAAAGTCTTTTACATACCCGATCATAATCGGTATAAGTTCAACAGTTTTATCTGCAACATTTGATATTGCATTTTGCAATTTTTGGATCTTATCTGGACTATTCATAAAGGTTGAGATAAGCTCATTTGCCTTTTTATAAATGGTTGTCATTGCTGGTATAGCTGCGCTCATAATCGTTCCTGATAGCTGTTTAAAACTTTCTTTCGCTAATCTTTGTTGGTTAGCAAGGTTATCCTGCGTCCGTGTAAAGTCTCCTTGAGCATCCGCGCTTCTTTCTAGAAGGTAGTTATACCGCAGCATGACTTGATCAGCTTGACTCATATCTGAGAAAGCTGCCTTTATGCCTTTTGATAGTGCGAAAGCTTCCAGATTAGCCACACTCATATTTATACCTAGCGCCTTCAGTGGTTCGGTTTCTCCAGATATCCCCGACTTAATCTTCTCGAAAGCCGCCGCAGGATCAAGGTTGTAAAATGATGCAAAGTCACCAGAGAGTGCAGTTAGATTCTCAGACATAGTAACAAGACTTTTACTCGATACGCCGGAACTTTTCATCAACGCACCTAAAGTACTACTGTATTGTTTGGCAGACAATTCGCTTAGTCCATACGCAGACAATGCACTTTTTGCCCATGCATCGATCTGTGTAGAACTTTCTCCGAAAGTAACATCTACAACGTTTTGGACTTCAGTTAGATCAGAGGCAAGATCAAGCCCCTGTTTGGCGATGTATAATAGTCCGGCTCCTATAGCAGCTGCACCTGTGACGGCTGCTGTCGTCGCCAGTTTGAAAGACTTACTTATCAGGTTACTCATTTTACTTGATGTGTTCCCTACGTCTCCCATACGCCGTTGTGCGTCTAGCAACGCTCTACGTAGTGAAGGATCTAGGTTCCCCGCTAAACGGATAATAGTCTCTAGTTCGCGTCTACTTGCCATGTGCTCGCTCTGCCTCCTTTCGTTATCGTTCTGCTTCGTCGGCTAATGATTCGTAAAACTCAAATAAGTCCGGGATGCTCATTTCAAAGCATTCCGAACGCGTGGCGAAATGGTTATAAACTAATTGAGTAATGCATCCTGTGAGGTATTCATCGCTGATGATTCCTCCGAAATTATGAAGAAAAAATCCCGCACCAGCGCCTCCGCTTTCACTGAATCTCTAGCACTCATCCGTAGAACGTCCTCAGCTTCAATGGATGAATCTACTTTCTTTACTGCTGCAGAGAATAAGTACAGGTGATAGTCAGAATCTAATTCTTGAACCATGACCATATTTCCCGCTTTTTTATAGGCTTTAGTAGCATTAGCTTTGTCTTGTGCTGTCATATCCTCCAAATTGTAGGACAACTCTGTTACTGTCTCACCATTAATATTAATAGGCTTACTTAGTTGAAATTTTGGCATTATATACCCTCCTCATAATGTGAAAAACAGCCCTCCTATTGGAGAGCTGTTCGAATCTCAGACATATAGTCGATACCATTTATGACATATTTGGAATAAAGTTTATCGATCAGTAGAACTTCTTTTCCGTCAACGACTTTGCGCAAATAGGTTATCTCAAATTCACTTGATCCATCTGCTCCAGCATTTGCTTCGCGCTTACCCATGTCGTATTTTTTGCTAAGTCCTGACATAAACACTTTCTCTTGCCGTATGCCAATTTTCGAGTTGTTCACATCGAAAACATCAACAACGCTTACCACTTCAAATTTAATCAAACCGGGACGTGAGAGCATTGCGTATTGAGGGTTGTCAGCTTTGTTATTTATTGTAAAAGTCATAGAGCCAATCTGCCCGAAAGATGGAAAGTCAATTTCCCCCATGATACCCGCGCCTTTAAGGGTATCAGTTAATTTTTCAATGCTCGGCAGTTGCAAATCGGAGCTATCATCAATTAATTCAAGGACTCCAGCACCATTAGATGCCTTGAGCCTGTAATCAACAGTTTTGTTTGAAAATTTCATCAGCTTTCACCCCCACCGAATAACGCGGACAGTCCAGCAGTAGTATACCGCACCTTAAACGTCAGCGACTTAGCAACCGGAGTAGTAGTAGTCAAGATATCGAATACAAAATCCCCTTCCACGATGGAACTGGTAGGGTTGCTAGTCTCATTAAAACTGATTGAAGCTGAAAGCAGTTTGCCATCTGCAATTAATCCGCTGAGCCACACGCCACAGTCGTTAAGGATCGTATCCACCTTGCTGCGATTAAGAGGGTCATCAACATCTTTACCATAACGGCTCTGGAACGAGTTCGTAAGGTATCTCAGCATTCGAATAGAGGAATCAAATACATTTTCAGGATCAATATCTGTTCCATATTCGTAATTGGCATTGTGCGGCCCCCAGAGTACCCACATACCATCTCTGAAGTTAAAGGTTGTAATACCTTTTGCATTGAGCTCGTTAGCTTGAACCTCATCAAATTGGATTTTCGCGCCACTACCGAGTACGGTGGATGTTATATCAACACGTTTATTAGATGGCGACTCATAAGGCACATTGTCATTAGCGTAATCTGTCTGTTGCATCCGCACACCCATGATTGTAGATGCCCAGAATTGGTGACCAGAAACCTCCGCTTTGGGCCAGCCTACTTTTAATGGTACATCTGAGTAATCATTTGTAGATTTCCATGCAATTGCTTCCGTGATTGTATCAGCGGTAGAGTCAACGTTCAAATCAGCCAAAACAACTGCGTCCCAGTGACCATTAATCTTATGCGCACGTGTAATTAATGCCTCTTTTATAAGCTTATGATGTGACCAACCTGGAGCGGCGAGGATCGTCGGCACTTGGTTTAGAGTCTGATAGATCAAGTCTGCGACTGCGATACCCGTTCTGATACCGCCTAAGTTACCTCCAATAATGTCAGCATCAGTTACTACTGTCGCATCCATCTTATTGTAAGTCGCAGAGGTTGGATTAACTAAGGTTTGTCCGGTTAATGAGGTAAGCTTGACCCTTCCATCAGGCAAATACTCAGCCTTATAGTCTGTTCCCTTCACTTTCCCAGTTATAGCGATGGTGCTAAGTATCGCCTGGTCAGTGATATAACCAACACCATTAGTGATAGCGACAGAACTTGTTCCCACGCTAGAATGTACAGTCGGGTCCATGATATTGATTACAATAATTGGACCGATAGGCTGGACTTTGTTTTTAAAATGCGCGTATACAACCTCGCATAGTGTAAATGTTTTCCAATCATCGGAGTAACCTATCTTCGCAGCGGCATCATCAAAATTGTTTATCACAATTGGCACATTGACTGCTGCTGCAGGATTAGCCAGTTGTTGTACTGGAGCAGTGCCGATATAGACTGGCAATGTTCCAACTCCTGCAGGTGGTAAAGTGTCTGTACTCGGCTCTATTGAACCAAATACACCGTGTTTATATACCAAATATTTCACACCCCTTCGTTAATCTAAATAGTTCGGCGGCATCATATATGGCAAGCTCACTGAAGCCGCCCTGAACGTCATCCACCCCACCCAATATCCTACTGGTTGTTGCAAGTACATCCCCCACCGAAAAGGCTTCTGAGCCGCTGATTTACCGCCTTCAATAAGGTAATTTGCTGACAACTCCATACGGCAAATCGTAATTAGGTTCAGCAGGTCTTGATATCCCTTGAAATTCGGGATAATCACTCCCGGCTCTGGGTACAGTCCCGGATTATAGACCACGAAAGATAACCTGATGTTGAGACCTGCATCATTGCCGTCATCATCTCCATCATCCATGCCGACTACTATCGCTGGGATTGCAGTTTTTACTCCATCCGGTATCTGTAAGGCCACATCCTCCAGTTGATTCGGCGGCGGTATCCATCCAATAAATACATTTGGGTGTATGAGATCATATTTACTAACATCATCTTCGTTCGGCACCATGAGTTTGATTTTTATACTGACATGAGTCCGCAAAAACTCCTGAATCGCCTCCAAAATGGTGTTATCAATCATCGTATGGTCCTCCTAAGTCTTCGCTCAATCTCATGCTCCATCCGGCGGGACAACATTGTCGCCGCTGCGGTCTGGATAGAAGCTTGAACATCCTCGTTTTCGACCATTTGAGCCGTTGCTATCGTTCGCATTACATCGACGGGATATCTTCTCCGCCCTTCTCGACGCATAACCTGAGCTCTGCCAGTGACCTTTTGGACAAACGCTTTAGGCTCGCCGCCTACTCGTTGATATCCAGCAGATTTTTTAATTTTCACCTTTGCAACCTTGGAAGTTGAGTTTAGTCCACCAGGAAGAAAGCGCCCGAGCGTGAACCTCTTACCCCGAAACCGCACAAAAGCATTAATCCTTCCAAGAGAAGCCCTTTGCTTGTACATCGTTTCTTTTACTTCTTTATTCTTTATGTTGTAACGCTTAGTTACCTCTTGAGCTGATTTAGTAAAGACGTGATCTATTGTTCGATTCAAGGCACTTAATACGGCTGCGGGAACTTCACTTTCGAAGCCCCGCATCCCTCTCATGACCCTGTTCAGTGCTGAAGTATCAATTGTTATCCTATTGCTCAAACTACTCACCTCGGTTTTGATTGATCAGGATCTCATAAACTCCGTCATTATCAGAAACTGAGTCGATATAGTGAAGCTTTTTGTTAAAAATCTGCGTGTTACCCACCTTCGGAATTCCAGGGTACTTAGCAACCGGAATAAAGTAGAGAACTAAGCCAGTCGTAATGCCGCCATACTCATCGTTAGCCCGTTTTATTAGACGCTCACTATCGATTTGAACAGTGCAATCATGATCATCAATAATCACATCGTCGCTAAACTCCTCCCGATTAAAAAAGACATGGGAGATATCTAGTGCGGCCTGCTCCTTAAAGTTCATCATGTTGCCTTTTCTTTTTCTCAGGTACTGGTTCTACTGCGACAATGATACCTTTTCGCAGCTCCTCTTTGACGGTTTCCGGTTCGGCATCAAATGAAGAACCCTTCTGATGGAGGGCTCCTTCAACTTCTGCGTATCCGCGAATAACGCTATACTTCATGTACAGCCTCCTTATCTGCTTGGGTCGTACCAGCCCTTATACTGCTTCAATTGATCAGCAGCTGTTTCGGCAGGAGTTAAGCCGATATGCTCCAAGTATCCAATCCTTTTGGCATCATCTTTGATGGCTTTGAATTCCTCAGGAGTAAGGTAAACCTCTTCTTCGCTATGATCGTCCTCTCCTTCAATTACTCCCAAGCTAAGAAGCCTTTCAGCCTCGCTTTCTCGCAGATCCTGAATTTCTTCACCGACTCCGTATTTCTTACCATTGTGATACACGCGGCCTAATGTTTTATATGGCATTCATTTATCCCCCTTTAAATTAAATTACTTTTGCAACAACCCAACCCGCTACGTTTGGCGGTACTGGTAGTGGACGAGATAACAATTGCAACCAGCGCTGGGCTGGTTCAACTGTAACCCAAGATTGAGGTGTAATTTCGGCCGTAACAAGCTCAAACTCTTCAGTCTTTGGATTCATAATAATATTGGCCCCATAGCTGAAGGTGAACTTTTCACGGGAAGACAGCACAGCCATTGTGCCAGTTGGAACAAATGGCACAGACTCTCCATTATCGTTTGTATATTGGCCCGTGTAACTGTATACATCCATTCCAATGTCCCGAAGACGCCCGTGAAATGTAACCCCGTTAGGTAACAAAGTTGTATCAATAACCCCAACATCAACACCATCATTCTTTGCCAGTTCCAGGATTTTCGGGTGTCTCATGAGGGCGGTAGCAGCGGCGTAATCGCCTAAAATAACGTCAGGGGTAGGTGCATTGGCAAGGAAAATATCTTGCCGCACACCAGCAAAGAATGCGATAGGGTCAGATGCAGGATTGCTAAACAGATCAGTACCGGAAAGAGTAATTACATTATCAAAATCGTAGTCAATTACTTGACTTACTCCCTCACCGACCTGAGTCACTTTTCCCGTGAACATTAATTCTGCTGCTTGCTGGATTTTGCGGCGAACAATAGTGTCCTTGAGCTCAATGAGATCCTTGGCAAGTAACTTACGTGCACGCACATCGGGCTTCTCTGGAGCGATCAGAGACTCCCCAGCCGTACGAACCTTGAGATCGATAGAAGTTATCGGCCGTGCAGGTTTAATCAATGCTGGCTTGTATTGTTTGGCTGTAAATCCGGTGCGAAGGATTACTTTACCAGGCTGCAACTCCGACACATAAGGAGCAATCGGCTTATTACCCTTCAAAGTTTGAATCTCTACCCATTCCGTATCGAAAGCTTCACCTTCCTCGAAAAATGTGTCCAGGATATAAGTAACTGGAGATGGTATCTGTCCGACTACCTTGAGTAAAGTCGGAATTGCGTACATATCTTTGACTGCCATTGACTATTCCCCCGTTCTTACAACTCGTTTTGTGTAAAGCTTTGTATTATTCAGAGCTGCCTCATGTGTTGTGATAGTGTCAGCCCCGCCGAACTTGAGTGCGTTGCGGTTGAATTCTCCTGAAGTATAAGCAGTGGCTCTCTGTTGAGTAATAGTGGCATCAACCTCAACATCAGAAAGGACAGCGACAGGAACTTTTTCTGATGCTGGCGTAGCTGCGGAATTAACAATCTTGCAAATCCATGTACCGTCTGTTGCAAACCCCGTCCGGGCCAGAACTGTGCCGCGTGTGTATATAGCGCCAGCCGCTTGTTCGATAATGACGGACTGAGTAACAAACTTTTCGACCATTCCGGCAATCAAATTATCATAAGGAATGCTATCGTATGCAGGCATTATCGTTTTCCCCCTCTCATGTTTTTCATTTCTTCTGCCAACGCTGCAGCTTCAGCATCGTAAGCAGCTTGAGGATTAGGTTTATCACCTGGTGCTTCATCAGCAGGCACGGAAGCTGCGTTACTGTTAGTCGAGTCTGTCGCTCGTCGCTGCCCCTCTACAGACAGTCTTTCAGTGGATGCCTTTACAATCTCGATAGCGGCAGATGCTGCTGTGCCTCCTTCTTTGATTGCATTCGCCACAATCTCCGCAGCTCCAGGAGCTCCGGCTAAAGCATTAAGGTCGCTAATGCGCTGACGTTCAGCTGCAACGCCTTCCGTTTTCCCAGCATTCACAACCTCGTTGTAAAGATCAGGATACTGCGCCTTCAAATCTTCTAATTTCATCGGTTTATCATTCCTTTCATTTGTCTGTATAACTTGATTGAGGGGCTCAATATTGGCTTGAGCGTCGTAAACCGACCCATTTTTAAGAACGCTATTCAGTAACTCATTTTTGAGTTTGTCGATTACTTCTTGCGGAAGTTCGCTTCCTAAACTAAAACTATTACTGGCATCTACTTCTTCATCAAATAAAACCCCGTTCGCAAAACCTAACTGGACAGCTTTTTCAGCATTCATCCACGTTGTTTTTTGCATTAAGTCTAGTATTTCGTTGTCTGCGAGTTTCGTTTTTGATTTGTAGACTTTAGCAATAGCTTTGTCTACGCCTTCCAACAATTCTAAATTAGAAGCGTGGGCTATTTTATCTCCATCTGTCCCAGTTGCAGCATTATGAATCATCAGTTGTCCTAGTGGAGAAACATAAACTTCGTCAGAAGCAAGAACAAAAAAAGTTGCCGCCGAAGCTGCAACCCCAGTAACTTTAGATTTAATTTTCCCTCTATATTCCTTTAATGCTGTGTAAATTTCACTCCCTGCAAAAACAGATCCACCGCCACTATTGATATACAACTCAACATCATCGCCACCAGCCTTTTCAAGCTCGCTTATAACTCGTTTTGGCGAAATTGTTTCCATGCCTAGCCAATCGTAAATCCATGAGTTCCCGCCGCTTACAACAGGACCATTAAGTTTGATCTTCTTCGTCATTTTCTTCATCACCCCCCTTCGGAGAGGATTTCGCTACAGTTACAGGGGCGGAACTCGTCAGCCCGTATTCAACAAGTATTTTTTCTTCATAGGCGAGTTGGCGAACATTGCTTTCATATTCAGTACCCGTCAACTCCGCAGCTTCACGTTGTCGAGTGCTCAGTTTCTCATTTATCCTAGTAACTGCAGCATTCACTTCTTTGACTGGATCCAGTTGACCCTGAGAAGGTCCATTCCATTCCGCCTTTGTATAAGCTTTGAACAGCAATGGATCGTCGAAAATTCCCGGCGCATCTATACGACCTTTAATAACCGCCTCTGCAAACCATTCCTCATAGATCGGCTGACAAAAATCTGCCGACATCCACGCCCTCCGCATGCGAAACATTTTCCAAGCTTCAAGCAGCGCCGCTCTGGATGCTGAATAGGATGAGGTGAAATGTTTCAATAGTAATTCATAGGGGATTTCAAGTGACGCCCCTACCTGCCTCAGTATCGCTGTGACGAATGGGTCAAACCCAGCATTAGGACGCCCTGGATTTGCGATGCTTGCTTTTTCTCCCGGCTCTAAAAACTGAACAGCTCCAGCTCCAAGACGAAGATCCCCGTTATCTGAATTTAGTAACGGTTCTCCTGTTGTATTGTCCACTGCATCCTCATTACCTAATCCAAACTTGTCCGTTTCATCTGGTTCTGGGGTCTCAATGAACACGGTGAACATACCACTAATCACTGCAGCCATTAGCTCAGCCTCAGTATAACGGTCCAACTGTTTCAGTGATTCAATGACAGGCGCTAATAAAGGGACACCCCGCCGTTGTTCCGGTCGCTCAGCCTCCATTAAGTGAAGAAGGTTCTGTCTCCCGCTTTCGGTTCCTCGCACTTCAACACGTGTCCATTTTGTGGATACCAGCCTCGCAGATCCTGGGTGCTTGTCTGAAAAATGATAAGCAACCACCATCCCTTGACTATCCACCTCAACCCCACTACTGATCCTATCGTTTAGTCCCTCGCCCAACGGATTACTACAACGGTCAGCCTCAATCAAACGAATACGGAGGTCGTAAACCGCATGCTTCCGTGGCATCAATGGCAATAGAACAAATGCATCTCCCGACATCATCCAAGATAGGAACGCTAACTGTTGTAACTCGTAAAAATTATGCAGCCCCGAGGCGTCACAATTCTTTGAATCTGCCCACAGCGCAAACTCTCTCTCGATCTGTCGTCGAAGTTGGCGGGCTTGACAATCAGATAGACGCAAAAAATCGGCATCGAAGGATGGTTTAACCCGAAGCCCCGTACCGATTATACTTGTTCTCATCGTTTTAATTGCACCATTCGCAAGCGAGCCACCCATGTAAAGATCACGGGCGCGTGATCGGAGGGCATCTAGATTCTCATGGATATCTTCTTCTGCATCACCAGCAACAGGATTCCAAGCGGTTAACGCCTTTTTACGCCGACTTGCGCCATGATCTCCATAACCTTGATTCAACACCTCTTGCACTGCCCGTTGTCGGACAATATCAGTACGGGCCTTCTCACGTTTCACAGCGTACTCCGGGGCTACTGCTTCAACTACTCTGCCCCACCAACTCATAGATCAGTCGGAACATACCTCCGAACTCTGCTACGAGCTCTCAAGCCTGCTGACGATCTATTACAGTCATCAACCTGCTTCTGCCAATATTTAATTTGAGTCATTACATCTGGCAGATTCACTCGGGTCAAAGAGCGCGTCCCGATGCTGTACGACTGTCCAGTTGATAGAGCGAGTTCTGCTGCGAGCCAAGAATCAAGATGTGCTTGTGCAATCTCAAGTTTGTACAATGGCATTTCCTTTTTCACCTCCTCTCATGCAGTCTATATACTACTTGAAACTCCTTGCTTCCGCCGCTTTTTACCCGCCACTACCCCTCCGGGGGATACCTTTGGCCCATTGGGTTGACGTTCAATCGGAAGTGAAAGATTTGGACGAAGAATTTCTATAACGGCTCGATTGTATACAGCTAGGTCAAAAGGTTCGTTTCGATCCCTGATCTTCTTCCAAGTTTTGTACTTGATGCCGCCGATAGTTTGGTATACAGGAGCTTCTGCAGTAAGCCCGAGGAAATATTCCTCAGTGTATCCTTTATCCTCATGCGGGAAGTGGCAGTAAAGAGGACCTGGCTCTTTCACATTAATACTGTCGAATACTTTGACCTTGCCATCGTCAACACCGAGGACCCACAGCACCGCACCTTCCAGTTGTGTTTTTGACTTCTTATGGATGAAAGGAACTTGTTGGGCTGTTTTCGGATTAATACCTTGCCCTTTTATGGCGTATATATGGCGGTAGTTTCTGCTACGAGTGAACTCGTAAACCTCTTTAGTGTAGTGACCCCCAGAGTCCATACAGGCCCCAATGATCCTGTATTCCCTTCCGTTCTCCCCCAGCCATGAGCGACAAAGAAATTCGTCCAGCTCCCTCCATATTTTCGTTTCGTCGAGGTTTCCGTAAATCCGATGATACTCAATGCCCCAAGACTCTTTACCAGCACCCCAGCCTTTAATTTCAATTTCAAACCGATCATCCTGCGTATCTATCGCTGCGGTAATGACCTTTACAGCTGCTGGAACATCGTAGGAATATGTCTCACGACGAGCTGCCAGTGTCTTTTCATTGGCGCCCTTTTGTTTGGTCTCCCACGGTTCGCCTAAAACTGTATTGATAAATACCTTCAACTTATCGACACCATCGCGCTTGGCAACCAAAAAAGCTTTCGCAACCTCGCGCCAATCTGACCACGGGCTGGAAAGCTGATTGATGTGAAAGCCGCGGCGAATTGAATGCTCTTTTCGAGCTATCCAAGCTCCTTCTCCACGCTTCCATTCCTTTTCTGATCCAAGCATCCCGCAATACACACAGCGATGTTCGGCCTTAGTGACTACGACTTCACCACTTTCAGAGATGTAGTGATCATAGACAATACCACCTTTAAATCTTAGAGGTTGCAACTCCTCACAATGTGGACAAGGAAGGCACCATTGTTCCATCGTGCTATCCTCATAAAGCTGATTAATCCGAGATGTTTCTTTATCCACTGGAGTTGATACAAAAAGATGCCGCCTTTTGTGTCGAAATGTCTTTGTTCGTGCTGTTGCAAGCGCGATTGGATCTCCCTCTTTGCCTGCAGAAACAGGGAACCTATCCACCTCGTCACACAATACGATTTGCACTGGTCTAGATGACAATCCAGATGGGGCATTAGCCCCTACAATTGTCACGTATCCGCCAGGGAATGATTTTTCCTCTATCGTATTATTGCTATCGCGTGTCTTTGAAACGCCTACTTTCTTCAAAAGCACTTCGCTATTGTTTATCATAGGAGTGAGACGCTTTTTAGAATAAGCTTGGATCAGATCCTCATTTGGCAGAACATGCATGATCGGACACGGCTCTTGGTCAATATATGAGCCCGTTACATTAAGCAGGAATTCCGTCTTTCCCACCTGAGCCGAACACATACACACGACTTCTTCCCACTTCTCTACAGAGTCCATCATTTCCCGCTGGAATTCAGCTCTGGATGTACGCCAAGGCCCAGCCTCCGCACTACTTTCTGTAGTCAAGACACGGTTATGGTCTGCCCACTCCGAAACACTTAATCGCTTCTTAGGCTCCCACTGCTTATTTGCCTCTGAAAATAACTCAACTGTCTTTTGGGCTACCATTGTTTACATCGCCCCCAATCTGATCCGGGGTATATTTTGCCAAAGCAGACAGTGCAGTTTCAATCTCTCGGCGGACAACTGACTCAACAACATCAGCAGGCTCTTTATCACACTCAGTCGCAATTCTACTTGGTACTCCAAGCACTCGGGACTTTGTTGTTAGGATCAAATCAGACAGTAGTCGGCTTACATCAGAAGCTGCATGAAGGTTTCCTTTCATTTCTTCCAGCTCCAGCGCAGCTTTTTCTGCCTTTATTCGTTCATGCTCAGTCTTATGATCGGTATATGTGGGCTTGCCATCGTCTTTAGCCCCACCAGAAATGTGTAAGATATACGCTTGAACCGCTTCAGCGAGAATATATTTCCCCCGTCCAGATTGTTTCAGGACTTTTTCAGTGGTTAATTGCCTGATCCATCGAGAGGTTTTACCCACGATGGCGGCCAAATCGCTCGTTGAAACTTCTACTTCTGTTAAACCTGCTTTTCCCTTTTTGGCTTCCGCCATCGTAGAACCCCCTAGCTTCCGTTTTGAGGCAATATAATTCAGACCCTAATCACAGATCATATAATGAAGTAAAATCCAACCAAGAGGAGCACAGACTCCTAAAAAGCGGAAACGGAAGTAAATTTTCAAATATAAAACTGAATGGATTTCGGGCTCGCCAGCACCCGCATTTATTTTTTCAGTCTTAGGAGGACCCAAGTGCTAGAACACGCTTGATTTCAGCAAATTTTCCCACTCCCAATTTTATTTATTAGTCAGACCAATAATATAAACAAGCAGCAGATGGATATCAAAGCAAAATCCTAGACTGCTACTATTTCGTTTTCCATAAATTAAATATAGTAATTAACCTGTGTGAACTGGGGGCTCTTCTAACCCAAAGATGTTTTGCGAAATTAGAAGATGTTAGCTTACGCAAAAAAAGCCGCTATTACGCGGCCTTTCATCAGTAGATATTCACATTCTGATAATTAAAGCTTATATGCTGGTGCCGTAGATAAAACAAATTTAAGTGATCTAAATAAATGAAGTATGCTATGAAAATCCACTTATTCAGCAACCATAATATTGACCGCAAAGAGAGCATCCCAACAAGGGTAGAATTGAAGCCCAAAGCGAACTCCTGGATACTCACGAAGAAATCTCTCTTCAATAGTTTCCTTTGAATTAGAAATTATGAAAGACAAATAATTAATAGCAGATTGAGCATTTTCGATTAACGGATGCTTTTCATCTACGTACCATCCATCGTCCCAATAAACCATCCCCTCCCCTTCTAAACCAGCAAGACTGGTATTCACGCCTTGATCTCCAGTAAAAGGCGTATTTTTGTTTGAATAATAAAGGACGCTCGTAGTAACTCTACTCAAAGGTCGCAAATTTTCTTTAACTTGGTGAACTGAATCCAAGAATCTCTCCCATTCATCCATATTGGCATCGTCCATTACTCTAACTTCTTCAGCATCCTTCATTCTCCGAAGCTTTGTATTCTCCTCTCTAAGTTTGGTTAGCTCATCCTCCACTTCTTCATACGCTTCTTCAGCTGCCTTCTTTTCCGCGCGTAATTGTTTAACCAGAGCAGGAGTAACGATTTCTCGTTTTTTCATTTCTTCGATAAACGGCTTTAACTTATCCTCACCAAATACGTCAACACGTTTTAAAAACCTAGTCATATTTGTTCCTGTTCCAATTCCTCTTTCAGTAAAAGCGTCAAATAGGCGGGTAAGTCCTTCTTTTGAATCAAGCGAAATCGTCTGCACCACCGCTCTATAGGGTGTCGCGTCTAAAGCTTTATAAGTAAGCGGCGGTACAATTAACGGAATAAGGTTTGCAGCGTTAACCCATGCCGCGCCAAGCTCACAAATACAAAATGCGCTTTCCAAATAACTAGGTGTGATTATAGGCATTACTAAGTCAGTCTCGTGCATACCTGTCCGTATTTGCTCAACCCAATTCCCTCCTGGGGTAAGTTGCTCGTCAGAGGTATTAAAGAAGTTATCGCGCGTTAGATTAAACTGTGTTTGAAATAAATCCATTAATGCATTTACCATCATAGAATCCGCGGACGCATGGCTTATGAATATCTTCGTCAACTGTAATCAGCTCCATCAATAATTTACCTTCTGTCTATTTATATCATATTTTAATGCTAAAAAACTTCTAACTTACTACGTCCAGGATATATGAATGCTATTGGTGAAGTATTCTCCCTCAATAGCATTCATCATGTATGTATACGGTGAATAAGTATTCAGAATCAAAGCATAGAAAAAGCTACACGCAGAAGATAGCAACAAAGCAAGGTTATGTATTTTTCAACTTAGCAAGTCTTCTTATATCCTCTAGAACTTGATCCCGGATAATATTTAACCTTTCACTCGCATTATCGACACACATTACAATTTGATCTCTAAAAATAACCATTTGAACTTGATTGTTTGACTGAGAAAGATTCTGTACTCCAAGTTCTTCTAGTTCCTTCACTATATCCTCGATAATTTTGTATATCCGAGAATCAGTTTCCATAGCTAATGGTATCTTCTTTCTAAGATCCATTCCTAAATTGAAAGTATCCCGAAATAACCCACTATAATCAGCATTTTGTAACTGTACCTCGTACCACCCGTTTTTTAATACCTCCTCAACCTCTTCACAAAGCTCATAAATCTTCCTAGAACTTGATGGTTTATCTGCTTCTCGTTGTTTTTTTATTTGATAGATAGCCACACCGTATGCACCTAACACCCCGATAATACCGCCAAAAAATCCACCTAAATCAAAAGCCATATATCTCACCTCCCACTACATAATTCGGTATGTGGAAAATTAATCCTTCTTTATTCGATCAAATCCTCCAATAGCTGCAGTTTCCAAAACTCCAACAAGCCGATCAGCTCAAACTTATTCATATCGCTATAGCACATCATTGCTTCGCCTTTGCTGTTAGTAAAGATATACGCTACTTGCTCAACGTCCCCCGCCTCTAGTGAAGCCGACAACTCCTCAATGATTACTCTTGGTGTATCCTCGCCAGCTTTACGCGCTCTAAATTCACGTATATCTATGGGTCTAGGCTTCATCAAATCACCTTTCCTCAATCTGGATACAAGCAGCCCCACACTAGCCCTCTTTCCTTAGCGTGAGGATTCTCATGTGCTGTTGCTTCGGTTATGCCCCCGCAGAAAGGGCATTTTAAATCTTTCATCTTTGTTTTATCCATGTTAACCAGGAATGATCCATAACAGTCATCGGATAGGCATTCATACTTTTCTAGTAATGGTTGCTCCAATGTACACCCCTCAAAAATTTTTAAGCGGAGAAGCGGATTCGAACCGCCACTTTCGACCGTTACCAGCCGAGGTGCTACCGTTACACTAACCCCACATAGATGCCCTAACAGACCGCACGAAGTCCTCTCGTACAGCCTGTACTCATAGGGCGATGGTTTACCTTCCTTTGTATGAAAAGACGCTGAACGCCCCCTCAGAAGGTCTTACGTTATGAAGCACAGAAAACAAAAAGAACAGCTATCCCGCATTGTTACCCTTGCGACTCTATGTAGGGTTTAAGCTCTTGGCTACCTACCGCCGTCAAACAGGTACTGGTTTGTGTCGGGTGCTGCTCTTTCTTGATTTCCTATGCTATAAATATATCAGTTCAAAAACCTAATGACTGATAAGTTCTTGTTATTATTTTGGAATTATTTTGCTAATTTTTTCTAGGTAATGATATATACCAATATTCAATATATTTACATAAGGTTGTACCGGTGTTACCTTAATTAGCATAAGTAGTGAAAGGTAGGTATACCGTATGAAGAAAATTGCATTGTATATTCGCGTCAGTACTGATGAACAAGCTCTAAAGGGAAATTCACTTAATGAGCAAGAAGAACGACTCCGAGCTTATTGTCATGCAATGGAATTAGAAGGACAAATCGAAACCTTTGTAGACGATGGTTATTCTGCCGGAAGCATGAAAAGGCCTGCATTAACCCGAATGTTAAAGATGGCTCAAAATAAAGAGTTGAATATGGTTGTGATTACAAAGATTGACCGACTTTGCCGGAACCTCAAAGATCTTCTCACCCTAGTGGATGAACTAGATGAAATACAGTGCGGCTTTGCTTCTGCTGGAGAACGATTTGACACCTCAACCGCAGCAGGCCGGATGGTATTACAAATTCTTGGCGCATTTGCTGAATTTGAACGAGGAAGAAATAGGGAACGAGTTCGTGAAAACCTAATGTCCATTGTTACAAATACTGATAAAGCTGTCAGTCGTCCTTGTTTTGGATACAACGTTGTAGATTCAAGATTTGTAATTAATGAGGAAGAGGCTGAAATTGTTCGTAAAATGGTGAATTGGATGCTCCAAGGAGAGGGAGCGCATCGAGTCATGAGAAGACTTAATGATATGGGCGTGAAAACTAAAGATGGAAAGTCCTTTACTCAACTATCGGTAGGTAAACTAATGCGAAGAGAAACGATCGCTGGTATGTTTGTTTATAATCGTGGGTATACACTTCGCGGAAAGAGTCTTATTCGACCTGAAGAGGAATGGATTGTGATTGAAAACCATCATGAACCCATAATCGACAAAGAAACATTTAAGAGGCTACAAATAGCAATAACAGCAAGAAAAACAAGCGGAAAGCAAGCCGATAATGAGCGGTGGCTCCTCACTGGTGTTGTTAATTGTACTCATTGCGGACGACCAATGTTTGGTCGCTACAGAAAGAAACCAAGTGGAAAAGAGTATTTTCACTATGTTTGTTCTAGTTACATGAAGAGAGCGGAATGTTTTCATCATTTTATAGACAGAGATTTGCTTGAAAATACAGTCATCGATCATCTATTGAATGCTGATAAGTTTAATGCTAAGAGTGAAGAAATTAACTCAAACGAGCCTCAAATTGAAATCAACATTTCTAATTTAAAAGCCAGTCTAAAAAAGTTAGATATCAAAATGCAGAGACAGATTGAGTTATTTGAAGATGCAGAAATTAATAAAGAAGATTTCAGGGTAGCAAGAGATCGTATTCAAGATCAACGTCAGAAATTAGAAGACCAAATAAAATTTGTTGAAAAAGATACACAAGTAGCCTTAGAAAAGGAATTTGTTAATCGTGTAGGATTAATGAAAAACGTCCTAAAATCTAAGAACCGTAGTGAACAGAAAAACGCTCTTAGACAACTCGTACAAACAGTAGAAGTAACTAATTCATCCTCTATCCATATAAAAGTTCGCCTTTAATGCCGCAGTAAATAAGGTATTTCTAATATAACCTTAGGCTGCCCCAGGAAGGTAGAACCCTTCACTTTATCCCAGTTAAACGCTCCGTCAGCTTTACGGGCAAACAGGAACGTTCCATCCCTCTGAGTAAGCTGTGCAAAATTAATAACCGGATCATCTGAACCCTGTTGATACACATAAATGGAGGTTTCAGAACCTACCAATGCAACATCGATGGCACCTGAGAGGAGTGCAGTCATGGTTTTATCTCCACCGGGGATCGTCTGTAGCTCTACGTCAAGTCCTTCGTCTTTAAAGAAATTTTGTGATAAGGCAACATATTCGGGTGCATAAAAGACAGAACGGGTGACTTCACCAATCTTCACCTTTACCAACTCTGACTTTCCGCCGCAACCGGCAAGCACTGAAAAGCATAAAGTAATGATCATGAGCGACAATGACAGCTTTTTCCTAATCTTCATTCTTCATTCTCCTTTCTTACCGGGTCCTTCGCCCTTGCTTAAAGCATATGCAGATGCCTATGAAAAGGTTAAAACCTCCAATAACCTAGGGAAATCCAAGAATAACCATGATACTAGCGACTTTTATTGGAGGAATGGATAAATATCGTTTAATTTGCTGTTTTTGTATCTGTGCAAACGTTTTACCAATGGGGATGCATTCGAGTACTATAGGAAATAAAGCGCTTTCCATTTCTTGAAATCAGAAAATTTGCAATAGAAGGAGTTATTACATATGTATAAAGGTGTTACATTCAAAACCAAAAAAATCACAATATGCTCTCTGGTGGGCATCAGTCTAACGACATTACTGCTGTCCGGTTGTTCTGGTAATCAAAGCAACAAAACATCCATTGCCACGCCCTCCCCTAAAGCAGACTCCATTCAGAGCACCGCTACACCTCAAGCATTGATAAATAAGACGGATGAACAACCTTCCGCTGTTTATTATGAATTATTTGTTCGTTCCTTCTATGATTCAGACGGCGATGGCATTGGAGATCTAAAAGGGATCACCCAAAAGCTGGATTACTTAAATGATGGGAATCCTGAAACCACGACTGATTTGGGGATTGGCGGGATTTGGCTCATGCCCATCAACCCATCACCAAGCTATCATGGATATGATGTAACCGATTATCGTGCGATTAATCCTGATTATGGGACGATTGAGGATATGCAGGAGCTAATTAAAGAAGCGCATAAACGAGGAATAAAAATAATTATGGATTTGGTTGTGAATCATACCTCCAAAGAACACCCATGGTTCGTAGACTCGGCTAAAAACAGTGACAGCAAATATCGCGATTGGTACGTCTGGGCTGAAGATCAAGGTCGTCCCGCAAATGGAGCCAGCGCTGCTGGCGGTGGCAGTGCGTGGCATTCTATCCTTGGCAGTCATTATCTGGGCGGATTTTGGGAAGGCATGCCTGATCTGAATTTCGATAATACAGAAGTTCGTACTGAAATGAAGGACATCGGAAAGTTTTGGCTGGAGCAAGGTGTGGATGGCTTCCGGCTAGATGCTGCGAAGCATATCTACGAAGATCTTTTGAGTGATAAAAGTGAGGCTACTACCGCTAAAAATGTATCCTGGTGGCAGGAGTTCCGCAAGGCTATGAATGAAGTAAATCCAGAGGCATATATAGTTGGCGAGGTCTGGGAGAATTCTGCTGTAACTGTCGGAGCTTATTTAGATCAAGCTTTTAACTCAAGCTTTAACTTTGGCTTAGCAGAAACACTGGTGAACTCTGTAAAAACTGAAAAAGACAGTGGGACGGCCTTTACGCTGGAACGAACCTATAAATTGTATTCCAAAATATCCAATAACCAATTTACCGATGCTACTTTCTTGACGAATCATGATCAAAACAGAGTCATGAGTCAATTAGACAATAACCCGAATCATGCAAAAATGGCAGCAGCCCTACTGTTAACTTTGCCTGGGAATCCTTTTATCTATTATGGTGAAGAAATTGGAATGCGCGGTGTGAAGCCAGATGAAGGACTTCGAGAGCCTATGAGATGGAGTGCAGCCGATCAAGGAGAGGGGCAGACTACTTGGGAGGCCGGACGTAATAATGCGGGTGCGATTAACGTTGATGTTGAGAGCCAGCTGAATGACAGTGATTCAATGCTAGAAAGATATCGCGAGCTTATTGCGCTAAGAAATGAGATTCCTGCGCTCCGGGATGGCGGAATCCGTGACTTTGCTTCTGGCAATCCCGGGGTTATGGCTTACGAACGACTAACAACACAGGATCAGGTGCTCGTCGTTCATAACCTTACTGGCGAAGAACAAGCCATTGTACTACAACCCAATGTCGAGGGTTTCTCTTACTCCAAGATCCTAAAGACGCTTGCTGTCAAATCGATCTTGAATTCAGATCAACTTACCCTCCCTCCTTATTCAACTGCTATTGTGGAGTGAGAAATGCGGAAGAATGTAACACCCACTTTGTTACTGACCCACATAATTGAGCTTTTGTAATCGGGAGGGCTATAAGCCAGTCTTTGGATGGATCACTGCTCATTCGTAACAACCAGCCACTGGAATGATCGCCTAAGAAGCGTGCTTTCTGGAAGCTCCATCCACTGTCACTGGACGTACAGAGTCGTAATTCTCCTTCCGCCATGAAGCACTTCATTACCCGTGCTAGTTGGATGGAATGTACATCATCCCCTGTCTCTGCTGCTAAACAATCTGAGAGCATTTGCAGCGTGGATGAGCATGAGCTTTTTTTCAGCTCCTCAAATTTTCTTTTTGACATTAGTAATGCCGGAATCCCGTGATTAAAGAGCTCCTTCATGTTCTCACATTCGAACAGCTGAAGACAAAAGCTCTCCGTTTCACTTTTATCCTTTAATTCATAGGGCAGGGTTTCCGGGTTACTATTGCAGATTACTAGTATCCGGTCTTTATGTATTTGCAGACACAGATCCTTCATTTCCTCCTTCTCTTTATATTTCAATCTACAGATCCGTTCTGCGTTTAAACCTGTATGTAACTGATCCAGAACCGCTTGCCCCATTACTTCATCTGGAAATAAAAAATGCGTTAAATCGGCCAATCCATTGTCATTCACATCATTGTATCCTTCCTGTATTTCATATATATGTATATTAATCTAACAATCTTTATGTTATCATAAGCTAATTTTAAGGTAAAATTAAGAAACAAAGGGTATTATCATTAACATGAAATACTTTTAGCGAGGTGTCTTCAAAATGAGAATGCTCATCACATTTCAGAACAAACTTGTACCTGTGTATTTCACAACAGAAAATAAACAGCCCACTCAAAAAGTACTTAGATTACTTAACAGTACGTTGGAGCTCAAAATTCAAAAGGGCAAGAATGCTATCCAGAAATGCCTGAATTCATTAATTAGTATCGAAATTAAAGGCTCTGAGGCTATATTGCACAGTTATAGTGAGAATGATTCATTGGCGCTATCCCTCTATTAATAGAGGGGTAGTTTTTTTGTAAAGTTTCTTTTATCCTTTGGCAGACAAAACAGCAAGTCTCTGAAAGAGACTTGCTGTTTTTAAGTTTTGCAGCTTTAGTAATGAATGATTACACCAGTATGGGACAATATCAGCTAATCTTATAGTTCTTATTCTCTGCTTTTTCAGCTTTCTGTATTCGAAGTTTAAAGAGTCTCACTAAATTTTGGCGTGTATGCTCTTCGTGACAGCTATCCAATTTCTTAATGATAAACCGATCAATGGACATGTCCATCGCTCCTTTTAATTCATTCAGATCCTTATGAATATAGGGAATATTTTCCTGTTTCCTTGTAAGTTTATTAACCGGGATTTCTATTATTCAAACTCTTGTTCCTTTATAAAATACTCTTTTCCCCCCAAAAAAATCACAAAAAAATAATTTACAAACAAAAAAATACATGCTATATTATTTATAGTTAATATTAAATACACACATCCAAGGGAGCAATCATAATGTCTAATGTTTTATTTATCAAAGCAAACAACCGTCCAGCAGAACAATCCGTAAGTGTTAAGCTTTACAATGAATTTTTGGAGAACTACAAACTTAACAATCCAGAAGATGAAATCACTGAACTTGATTTGTTCGCAGAGCAACTTCCTTACTACGACAATACCCTGATCACTGGTATGTACAAAGCTGCTCAAGGTTACGAACTAACAGCTGAAGAAGCAGCAGGTGCTGCTGTAGTTAATAAATATCTGGAACAGTTTATCGCTGCTGATAAAGTAGTATTCGGTTTCCCACTGTGGAACATGACTGTACCAGCTGTATTGCATACTTATGTCGATTACCTTTGCCAAGCTGGCAAAACATTCTCTTACACTGCTGAAGGTCCAGTTGGTCTTTTGACAGGTAAAAAAGCAATCGTACTGAACGCTAGAGGTGGCATTTATTCCGAAGGTCCTGCAGCAAGTGCTGAAATGGCTGTAAACTTCATCGTTGGTAACCTTAACCTTTGGGGTATCAAAGATATTACTCAAGTAATCATCGAAGGTCACAACCAACTTCCTGCACAATCCGCTGAAATCATTGAGAACGGATTACAATTGGCTAAGGAAACTGCAGCTTCGTTCTAATACAAGCTATAAGAGAATTTAATAAAAAAGGGTGACCCTGAGCTCAGGGTCACCCTTTTTTGACTTTCTAGCCTATTGGAACACTACTCTTGGCTCCGTCGCTGTCTATAAAGTTCTTCTAATACTCATCAAGTTCTTTACGCCAACCGTACCCTCTAGTCCTTGTCGAATGAACTTTAGAAGAAGCTGTGGTTTTTCTCTTGAGCTTCACCTCTTTGGTGCTTTGGTACAGCAGTTCCCGCTGTGTCTTTCGGTAGTTCAGCAGTCTCTTCTCTTCGAGCTCACCGTTATGAACCGCTTCAAGTACCGCACAGCCCTCCTCACGTTCATGTTTACAGTTACTAAACCGACATGCAGCAGCTAAGCTGCTAATATCACTGAACGCCAGATCTAATCCACCCTCATCTTCCCACAGCTGCAGCTCACGCATCCCTGGTGTGTCTACTATGATTCCTCCGTCCGGCATAATAAACAGTTCACGGTGGGTAGTAGTATGGCGTCCTCGGCTATCGCCTTCTCTTACATCCTGTGTAAGCTGAAGATTCTTTCCACATAACCAGTTGACCATCGTAGATTTGCCGCAGCCTGATGAGCCCGTTAGAGCTACTGTCTGTCCACTCCCAATGTAAGGCAGCAACTTCTCACGGCCATTATCTTGCAGTGCACTAACCGCATGAACAGGCACACCTGGAGCGGCGCTTTCCATTTCGGCAATTTTACTCTCTGCATCTAGGCAAAGATCTGCTTTGGTCAGTAGAATGACTGGATTGGCCCCGCTGTTCCAAGCCATGATTAAGTATCTCTCCATCCGCCGAACATTAAAGTCATCATTCAAAGCACTGACCAGAAATAAAGTGTCTACATTCGAGGCAACAATCTGCTCCTCTTGAGTGTTACCAGCTACCTTGCGTGAGATGACACTATGCCGAGGCAATATCCCATGTAAAATCGCATGCTCGCCGCCATCCTGCATTGAAAGAGCCACCCAGTCGCCGATCGCTGGAAAATCACCTGAAGCGACAAACGTATGTCTCAACTTGCCTGATAGCTCCCCCCATGTCTCTCCCAAATCAGTCATCACCCTATACTTACTGCCAAAATCGCCTACAATTCTTCCGGGAACAAGCCGTTTATCCTCCGTCTCCTTCCACTTTTCATCCCATTTTGAACTCCAATTTTCATTCCAACCATATTGCTGTATGTTAGTCATTTGAATCCTCCTAAAGATCTGTTTAAGTTTTTATTTTTATTTACCATGTACTGCTAGCATTTTCCGAGAACACAAAAAGCCGTCGGAATTTAAGACTCCGGCGGCGGTCACACTTCATGAACTCTTCTAGGACGAAAAGGACAAAAAGTGCACACATAATCAGAAAAATGTCTCATCCAAAAGACAAGGATAAATTCATTTTCCCGTGCGATATATAGAGAAATAGACAATTAACTACAATTCCTATCGATTCTATATACGCAAAAAAGCCGCCGGACCCAATACGGTTCCCGCGGCTCTAATAAGCGTAATAGAGCTTACCTGCTAAACTGCACGAATAACTTATTCGGCAGCCGCTGTTCCCGGAAGACACGTATCCACAACAGTTGAGTTCATTACATTTAAAACTGTCATAAAACATCGTCTCCTTCCGAAATAAGATGTTGTTATCATAAACGGCGCTGCCGTATAATGTCAACTATAAATTTTGATAAAATTACAAAATGGACTTAAGCTCATTCAACTCGTAGATTATCTTCCAAGGTTGTATGTCCAATTGCTCGTCCCAGGCATGTTTTCTTTGCAGCCAAATGCCTTGTAGCCCTGCTTTCCCTGCACCCCAGATATCATTCACCGGGTGATCTCCAATAAACAATGTCTGATCCGCAGTAACTCCCAATCTGTCTAATGCAAGTTGATAAATCTTAGGATCAGGCTTAGCGATTTCTACTTCTCCAGAAATGACAATAGCCTTGAAGTACTCTCGCAGGGCAAGGGTATCAATTTTGGTGTTCTGGATATCTACTTTGCCGTTGGTAACCAGACCAAGTATATAACCACGCTCTTTGCAGTACTTCAGAACGTCCACAGCATCCTTCATCGTAGCACCATGATTGATATAACTTGCATCATAATATGCACGAATATGTTCAGCCGTAACTGGTGTTTCCCAAGGCAGTACCTCGCTTAGCTCTACGAAGAATCCGTCCTTATCACGGTAACCATCAGCATCTCTGTGAATCATATCTTCTACTACCTTCTGCGCTTCTTCAGCTTCCAAATGTCCTAGAAAATCCTGAACAAACTGAGTACTAAAACTGCGAAATGTATGATCACGATCCATTAAAGTATTATCCAAATCAAATAATACGGCTTGTACTTCTTTCATCAAGCGATTCCCCTTATATGCTGTTGATTTTCAGAATTGAACTTTCAGTAATCTATTGTACTATGCCTTTGGAAACAATGAAAAGACCATTCTGTAAAAAGGAACAGCTGTCTCCCCTTCTACCGAACAGTCTTTATAGGCTTTATATTTGATTTATTCATTTACTCAAAATGCTCCGCTCGATGTGTCAGCATCATTTCCTCTTCCGTGATATACAGTGGGAAAGGAGGGGTCTCTTTGAGATAGCTTTCTGTGGCTAGCAATCGATAATGGACTTCAGGTAACCAAGCATCTTCAACAAGTGGCAGCTGACCTGTATCACTGATGTAATTGTCGACAGCGGACTGAACCATATCAAGGTAATACGGAACTAGCTTATCTTGTTCCTCGAAAACTTCATACGTCTCACGTGACATATAGAAATTCTGGTCTGGAACTCCACCTAAATATCGTTGTAGTCGGCTCAAATCTATTCTTTTGTCTTCAAGGATTAAGGCTGTTCTATTAATTAGCGCAGGCATATCTTCTTCAAACTGTCTGATCGCCTGCTTGACTTGATTTAAGGTAACGGTGACGTGATCGGATTGTGATTGTTTTTTTGCGCGTTTGAAAAACATAAGACAAGTCTCCTTTCGAAAAACTATCTTTGTTAACGCTTACAATTCTATTATATTCGAATTCCTCCTTCTTAATCAACATATTTCCAATCGACACAAATTGTTAACAGCTTTATGATCATTTATTTGACATCTTCCCACCGTGTCCAAATTTCTTGGGGATTAAGTTCATATTTATCATTCTCACGATACATAAACTGATGCATAATAAATTCACGCCGAATGGTAGCAAAATCTTCATGGAACTGCTTTATAAACTCGTTAATTTCCTTCTCACTATAAACTACCCCTGGCTCTAGCTTCTCAACCATGTACTGAAGTGCGATCAGTTTCTTCTTATATTGTGCCGGGATTTGCCGAAGCCGCCCATCCTTAGAAAAAAAGTTACGCAGCACAGACTCCTTTAGACTATTTTCAGGTGATTTCTCTTCCATATTTCTCGCTCCTTTCGAAAAAATAAACTGAAGTGAAGCCTCAGCGCCACTACTAATGAATTCTGGATTCAACTTAAAATAAACTGTATTTTTGTCACGTCGTTCCTTTATTAGAGCTGCTTCACGCAATTTCGCTGCATGATGAGTTACCGTTGGTTGTGATAAATTCAATTTCTCAGCCAGCGCTTGTCCGTGCATTTCTCCTTGTGACAGAAGCAACAATAAACGAAGACGTGTTGGGTCAGCCAAAGCTTTATGATAGTTCACTATTTTTTCTAACTGCATTGGAATCACACTCCTTCACCTTCATAAGCTAGATTCACATTAGATATATATCTAATTATATAACAATCAACATTATGCTTGCAATGGTTATTGTGTTTAATCTTATGCTTATGGCAAAATGAATGAATTTAGGGTAGGATTTAAAGAAAAGATAGTAACAATCAGGAGGTAACCCACTGTATGAAAGATGTAATTATTATCGGTGCAGGTCCTTGCGGCCTCTCGGCAGCTATCGAATGCCAGCGCCAAGGACTGTCCAGTCTCATTATTGAAAAAAGCTTTATCGTACACTCCATTTATTTGTATCCAACAAATATGCAATTCTTCAGTACCGCTGAGTTATTAGAAATCGGAGACGTTCCTTTCACCTCGACCAATGATAAACCATACCGCCATGAAGCTCTTGTCTATTACCGCCGGGCTGCGAAGCAGTATGGTCTAGATATCGCCGCTTACGAAGAAGCGTTATCCATTGAGCCTCTGGAAGATGGAACCTATGCTGTACATACGTCCAATATGCGTGGTGAGCATCACACACGAATCACTGCAAATGTCGTTATCGCTACAGGTTATTTTGATCAACCGAATATGATCGGTATTCCAGGGGAAGAACTTCCTAAAGTTACCCACTATTTCGGTGAAGCCCATCCGTATACAGGGATGAAAGTTACTGTCATTGGTGGCAGTAATTCAGCGGTAGATGCAGCACTGGAGCTTATGCGTGTTGGAGCTACAGTCGATATGGTCTATCGTGGTGAGAGCATTTCCTCGAATATTAAGCCTTGGGTTCGGCCAATCTTTGAAGGGATGGTACAAAAGGGTAAAATCACTCTACATCTGGAATCACGTGTTACTGAAATTACGGCTAGTTCGGTTATAGTTACGAGTCATAATGGAGACAAAAAATCCATAGATAATGATTTCGTCCTTGCTTTAACTGGCTTCCGGCCTAGCCGGGTGCTTCTCACTTCTGCCGGTGTAGTTATGGATGACGATATGGATAAGCCAGCTTTTAATCCTTCAACTATGGAAAGTAATGTTCCAGGTCTTTATGTTGCAGGAGTAATCGCTTCAGGCCGCAATGCGAATGAAGTATTTATTGAGACAGGACGTGGGCATGGTAAACTTATCGCAGATCACATTCTTGCGAAGCGCAGTTCTCACAATAAGGAGTTGAACGTTTAAGATGGACATGACCTCTTTGCTTTTGCTTGGTCTTGCTGCGCTCGGTATTATAAGCAGTAATTCCCCTGTAACAATAGCAATGGTCGTCCTACTACTGCTAAGAGTTCTTGGCCTGCAGCAGACCTTCCCTTGGCTTGAGAAATATGGTTTAACTATCGGGATTATCATTCTTACGATCGGGGTCATGACGCCTTTGGCCAGCGGAAAAATATCGCTGCAGATGGTCGGTCAGTCCTTCCTCCACTGGAAGTCTCTTCTTGCGATTGCGATCGGCATTCTCGTCGCTTATCTTGGTGGGCGCGGAGCCATCCTTATGACCAACCAGCCCACAGTTGTTGCGGGTCTCCTGATCGGAACAGTGATTGGCGTTGCATTGTTCAAGGGTGTCCCTGTAGGACCGCTTATCGCAGCCGGTATTTTGTCGCTCTTGATTGGCAAAATGTAAAAGGTGGAGCAACCATTCAACACAAAAATAGAGCAGCAATTCTCCACTATCGAGAGAATCGCTGCTCTATTTTATTTTTATTCAGCCTGAGAAATGGATTGTGGAATCTCCTGAGACGATCGTTTTTCTACAAACAATAGATCACCAACCCCATGCTCTGTTTGAATTTTTTCCAGTTGGGCCAAAGCTTCTGCTTCTGTATTAAAATACCCAGCTTCCACTAGGAATAATCCCTTCTGATCCTTTAATACGCGCACGTTCTCTAACCCGTATAACATCTCTTCAGCCATACCTTGACTCTCGCCGGAAGGCTCTGAGCTTGTTCTAAGTGAATAGATAGAAGTTCCTTCTTCCACGTCACCCTTCTTATCCTTCAATGTAATCGCCACCTGTGCCGGATCCTTATATTCCTTTACCTCATAAGCAACTGGCTCTTTGAAGGTTACATTGAAACGTATCATCGAGTCATCCAATGTAATTAAAGGATAAGCATCTTGAACATACTTGCTTTCTTTTAATGTCTCAAGATCTTTAACAGCTGAGAAGTTCCTTGCCCCACTCACGGTTACGGTCATTGTATAAGGATTGTCAGTGAATTTTACGTTATAAGAGCTTGCAAGGTCTTGTGTATTGTCCGAATTTGCAAAGTTTAAAATCATTTGATCACTGTTCTTCTGATGTTTCAACGAAATGAAATCGACATCTACTCCATCCTGAATCGTGCCGCCGCCTGCACTTCCATCCGTAAATTTCAATACACTTACCAGCTTACCTAAAACGGGCACTTGATTCATACTATCCGCGAAGGCGGGTACCGTATTTACACCCACTGTAAAAGAAATGATAACTGCTGCTGCAACTGATCCTGTCCATTTTAATCCGCTCATTTTTATTCCTCTTTTCTGTTGTTTATAGCGTTTTCCTCTTTCAATACCTTTTCGAGAAGCTTGTGATAGTTCTTCGGGGATTTCAATATCGTTGTATGCTTTCTGTAAACGTTCAAGTTGATTATCCAAAGTACTCACTCCCCTTCATATTAATTTTTAATTTCCCTAATCCCCGATAGATGACGGTTTTCACTGTACTCTCTGGCATGTCCAATACCCCGGCAATTTCCTTTATGGGCAAGTCTTCAAAATACCTCATCACAATGATCATTCTTGATCTTTTATCAAGAACTCTTAGCGCCTCCTGAAGATCAATGACATCCTCTATGGGTTCTGAAGCGTAGCTGCCTTCGGGATCTTTCTCCATATACACGATTTTTTTAGATTTTCGGATAAAGTCCAAGGCACAATTGACGGCTATTTTTGTGAGCCAAGTTTTAAAATATTGGGGTTGCTGCAGTTTATGAATTGAGATGAACGCTTTATAGACGGTCTCCTGTACAATCTCCAGCGCATCATCCTTATTCCTCACATAGGAGTACGCCATACGGTAAAGACGTTCTTGCATCCCGTCTATCAATGCAGTAAAGCTGTCTTCATCACCCGCTATCGCCTTTTCCTCCAGCTCTGTTGTATTCAAGTTCTCACTACCTTTCATGTTGCTTATATTTTTTTAGACGCACGTGATATTCAAAAAGACTCAAATGGATTTAAAAAAATGGCCCTCTCTCCCGAGAAGACCACCTAAGTAATTTATTATAATGTTAGATCTTATCATGTATCCAAATGCTGTACGTTAAACAATCTCGCATAACTTCCGTCCAGTCCCATTAGTTCCTCATGTGTACCACGTTCTGTGATTTCACCGTTCTCAAGCACCACGATCTGATCAGCATGTGTAATGGTAGACAGTCTATGCGCAACAATGAGTGTAGTTCGTTCCGACGAGAGGGATTGCAGAGCTTGTTGAATTAAATGCTCTGATTCCAGATCCAGCGCTGACGTAGCTTCGTCTAATATAAGAACCTTTGGGTCTTTAAGAAACACCCTTGCTATGGCTACCCGTTGCTTTTGCCCACCGGACAGCTTCACTCCACGTTCTCCCACTTCTGTATCATAGCCTAGCGGCAGCTGCTCAATAAAATCATGCGCATTGGCAGCTCTCGCCGCCGAGAGGACTTGCTCCTCTGTAGCATTAGGATTGCCGAACAAGATATTATCTCGTACAGACCCACTAAATAAGAAATTATCTTGAAGCACCATCCCAACAGCTCTTCGCAAACTCTCCTGCGTCAAACCCTGTATATCCTGACCATCCATCTGGAGGCTACCTTTGCTTATGTCATAGAATCGCGGGATCAAGCTTATGAGAGAAGACTTCCCGCCACCACTCATTCCAACAAAAGCGACCGTCTGACCAGGTTTGATACTTAAATTAATATCCTTCAGTACCCAATCATTCTCTTCGTTGTATTTGAACCAAACATTATGAAAATCAATTTCACCACGTGCATTCGTCAGAGGTCTTGCTCCCGGTTTATCCACGATATCATAAGGCTCGTCCAGCAGCTCAAGCACCCGTTCAAGGGAAGCCGAGGCTTGCGTGAGCACTGTCGAGGAATTAATCAATCGACGCAGCGGCGCATACATCCGGTCCAGATAGCCGAAGAAAGCAACAAAGGTTCCCACAGTCAAATTACCATGAATCACTTGATAACCACCGTATCCGATGACTAGCAGTGGTGCAATATCCGTTAGTGTGTTAATAATCGCGAAGGTAATCGCATTCCAACGAGTTTGAGCCATCGCTTTTTTGAGAAAGTTACCGTTGATATCTTCGAACTGCTTCTGATCCACTTTTTCCATGGTGAAGCTGCGGATGATCGAAATGCCTTGAATCCGTTCATGAAGATAGCCTTGAATGCCAGCCAGAGCCTGTGAACGGTCTTTCGTTAACACTTTAAGTCGTTTATATAGTTTACTTACCGCAAAGGCGTAGAATGGAAGTACAGCGATAGATACTAGCGCCAGCACTGGATTCAAATAAAACATAAAACCAAGCGCAAACACTAGCGTAAATAAATCCAGCCATACATTCATCATTCCGACTTCTACTAAATTTTTAGTCTGTTCCACATCATTTATAAATCTCGAAATCGCTTCGCCCACTTTTGTATTCTGATAATACCGCAGCGATAACCGCTGTAAGTGACTGTATAGCTTATTCCGCATATCGAACAATATCTTACTTGTGATCAGCTGGGCAAAATACTGCCGGTAATACTCCACCGGTCCCCTTACAATTACGAATAAAACAAAAGCGCCTCCGAGGATGAGCATCAATTGCGATACCCGCTCCTGGGCACTCATGGCAGGGTTCATCAGCAGATCATCGACTACGTATTTCAGAATCATAGGCAGTGTCAACGGGATGCTGAACTTGATCATACCTATAAAGAGCGTAAACACAATCCATTTCATGTAAGGCCGTACAAAAGTAAAATATGATTTCCATTGCTTCACAGGGATATTCTTTCCTTTCTCTTTACTGAGTTGCTAAGTACAGTTGACTTTTGCGCTCTACAGTGTTTTTATATTTTTAAGTCCATAAGTACGATAGCAGTACCCGAACTTCAGGAGGATAAAGATGTCTAGACAATTTGTGACGGAAGCCGTCATGATGGCGATTTACGGCCAGCTTCTCATATCGAGCAGCCCTGTAGAATATATAGTGCCTTATACGACCGTGATGGAATTATACGAACTGCGGGACAGTGATGATCCGTTAATGAACCGTCCAGATGATGACAAGCATGTCAAACTCAAGATTGGTGAGCTCATTGCCTATTTTGAAGAGCCACTTAATGCTAAAAAAATCAACCGCTGTCTGGCCGTTCCTTGGGCAAAAAGCTCTGGTATTCTACTAGGCGGACAATCAAAGATTACCATCATTAACAGCATGGATACCGCTGTCTACGGCGAAACGTTCGATCCTATCGAAACGGAGCTTCTATTGTCCTCACAACGTGAGAAGGTGCCTATTCTTACAGATCAATTCGAGCTGATTCAACGCATTATTGAAGGTGGAGTCCCTGTTCAAGTATACGACATTGACGATTTCGATTTTGCTATGGAGGAAGAAACGTTTCGCAATTCGCACTGATTATATCAACACTAGAAAAAGCCCTGCCTTTTGGCAAGGGCTTTTCACATTAGTAAAAAAATCAAAATTAAGACATTTAAACCTGTACTCCGCCAGGCACCGATTTGGCTTCATACTTATATTCAATGTCATCGTCTGCCTCAGAATACACAATAGTTAAGCCGTAACCTTCCATATACCATAAGTCCTGCTCTTCCATGTAGAACACAATACCGTCTTGTTCAACTTGTATTGCCGGACGTCCTGGTGCCTCCGTCCCGATACCCAGTGAGAAACCAGGGTGAAGTCCACCTCCCGAGCTATAGCGGGGAAATAAACGAATATAGTCTCCATTCTTAAGATCCAGTTCTCTTTTAAACCAAGCTGCTGCTGCTTGACTAATTTCCATGTTCATCTCTCTCAGCTCCTTTGTATAGTCTAATCATACTGAAAATGAATCGATATTCAAATACCTTTATACAATTAATGTTTTCCCAAGCTCCTCAAAAATTAGTTTGACAACTTTGCGAAGCGAGTGATAAACTCTGAACATAACTAACGGTCTACTAGTTATTACCAAAAGTTATTATTAAATCAATGAAAGGGGTGAGCGCGGTGTTTACGAAGTTACAGCCATATCAAATAACTATTGTTGGAATTTCCAATCAACCGAATACCGAAGCAGCCCAAGTGGTGAAACCATCCTGAAGTTCCCTGCGAGTGTAATTGATCGTATAACTTTAGTTCTTGAAGGTCTCTCACATGCCTGGTGCTGTATAGCACCGTGCGCATGATAGCTGTAAATTACAGGCATATCGTCCGTTTTCGGATGATATGCCTTTTTTGTCGGTTGTCATCTTTGAAGGACGACAACGTCGTTTTTTCTTGGCTGTTGAGATAACCACTTGCGCTTTTTTCCAACATCACAGCTAGTACTTTAACTCGAAAGGAAGGGATTTACTTGTTCTCCGTTCTCCGTAATCTCGGCTGGTTCTTTCGCCGAGAAAAAAGGCGTTACCTGATTGGCCTTATCTTACTTATTGGTGTAGGTGTTCTTGAATTATTCCCCCCACGTCTGCTAGGCAATGCCATTGACGACATAGTACGCGGTTCTATTACTACAGCATCGTTAGCCAAGTACATCGGTATGATCCTCATTTTGCTGCTAGTCATTTATTGGATTACCTACATATGGATGCACAAATTATTCGGAGGCTCCAACCTCGTAGAGCGCCTGCTGCGCTCGAGATTTATGAATCATTTGATGACCATGACCCCGTCGTTTTTCGAACGCAATAGAACCGGCGACCTGATGGCTCGGGCAACCAATGATATCAGAGCTGTCTCAGCTACCGTTGGATTCGGGATGCTCACCCTGGTGGATTCTACAATTTACCTCACTGTCGTACTATTCGCAATGGGTTTTCTTGTCAGCTGGAAGCTGACACTTGCAGCAGTCTTACCATTACCACTAATTGCAATAGCTATGATTTTTTATGGTAAAGCGATCCATGATCGTTACAGCTTAGCACAAGATGCGTTCGGAGATATGAATGATCAGGTTCTCGAGTCTGTCTCAGGTGTGCGAGTTATCCGTGCTTATGTACAAGAGAGACTTGATGAGAAACGATTCTCGGATATTACAGAAGATGTATACAACAAGAACATGGCCGTCGCCCGTGTCGATGCCTTCTTCGAACCGACGATTCGGTTCTGCGTAGGGCTCAGCTACATTATCGGTCTTACCTATGGGATATATCTTGTGTTCCGTAATCAGATCACCCTAGGGGATCTTGTCTCCTTTAACATGTACCTCGGAATGATCGTTTGGCCGATGTTCGCTATTGGAGAGCTTATTAACATCATGCAACGTGGTGGTGCTTCTCTCGAACGTATTGATGAGACGCTAAACTCCAAAGCGGATGTTCAAAGTACGGCCAATCCGGTTCAAGTTGCTAATCCTACCCGAATTGAACTTAACGATGTGACCTTCCGTTATCCCTCATCGACGATTGACAATCTAAGCAATGTCAGTCTGACCTTAAACCAAGGGCAAACACTAGGTGTAGTCGGTCGTACGGGAAGCGGTAAATCAACGCTCCTCAAACAGCTGCTTCGTGAATATCCGACAGGTAATGGTGAAATTCTCATCTCTGGAGTTCCGATTCAACAGATTTCATTGGATCAGCTACACAGCTGGATGGGTTATGTTCCTCAAGAGCAGATCCTTTTCTCCAAATCAGTACGTCAGAATATTCAATTTGGTCTAGACAACGCGGATGACGATACGATCATGAAAGCTATCACAGCTGCCGCCTTCCAAAATGACTTAGGAACATTATCCGATGGTTTAGATACGTTGGTTGGTGAACGTGGAGTATCCTTATCCGGTGGACAAAAACAACGTGTATCCTTATCCAGAGCCTTTATCGCAAATCCAGATGTACTGATTCTGGACGATGCCTTATCCGCTGTTGATGCTCGTACTGAAGCTCAGATCATTGAGAATATTCGCCAAGAGCGTGCGGGAAAGACTACATTGATCTCTACGCACCGCCTCTCTGCTGTTCAACATGCTGACATGATCGTCGTACTTGATAACGGACATATCGTTGAACGTGGTACGCATCAAGAGCTGCTGGATATGAATGGCTGGTACCGCGAGCAGTATGACCGGCAGCAAGTAGAGAATAATTTATCGAATGATTAAAAGACATACTAGCTATGACTAAGCAAAACTTTTAGGAGGTGTCACCGTTGACAAAGAGTACAGGCAAACGCCTGCTTGAATACGCATTGACCGCAAAAAAAACCTTTATCGCAGCCCTTCTACTTCTCTCCATCGGGGTAGCGGCTGAACTGGCAGGTCCATTTATTGCCAAAAGCATGATTGACAATCATATGTTGGCCATCGAAAAGCCTTATTTTAGTACCGCATCACCTGATGAGGCAGTTCAGTATAACAACGCTTATTACAAACGCGGAGACCGTTTTGAACCCGGGGAAGCTAAGGGTCAAGAAATTCGCATTCTTCAATCGGGACGAAGTTTCTACTTTATCAATGAAGCCGTAACACAGTCCGATGGTGAGAGAAAGTTCAGTAATGGTGAAATGCATATCACGCGCGGCCAGGACGAAGTCATCTATCCTGCGGTTAAACTTTCAGCGGATGAACTGTTTGATTTTTACAAACCTGAGCTCCCTGGTATTTATCAGCTGGTCGGTTTGTACGCTATCTTCCTGGTCATCTCGATCTTTGCCGAATTCGGTAAAACCTATTGGCTGCAATCTTCGGCGAATCAGGTAATCCGAAAACTACGAACAGATGTGTATGCGCATATCCAGCGACTTCCGGTTTACTTTTTTGACAACTTGCCAGCAGGTAAGGTAGTGTCACGTGTAACTAATGATACTGAGGCGATAAAGGATCTATTTATTGCCGTTCTCTCTAATTTCAGTACTGGTATTATTAATATTACTGGTGTATACATCGCCTTGTTCTTGCTCGATGTTCGGCTAGGTCTGATCAGCTTGTTCATCATCCCGATTCTTATTCTTTGGATCGTGCTCTACCGCAAAATCGCTACAAAATACAATACGATCATCCGCTCACGTCTGAGTGAGATCAACGCTATCATTAATGAATCGATTCAAGGAATGTCCATTGTTCGTATATTCCGCCGTCAGAAGCAGCTTGGTGAAGAATTTGAGCATCTGAACGATGACTACTTGAAATATCAGAATAAAATGCTGAATCTGAATGCCTTCACCTCCCACAACCTGGTGAACTCTCTACGCAGTCTCTCTTTTGTGATGGTGCTTTGGTATTTCGGACATGGCAGTATTACGGGTTCTACATTTGTATCTTTAGGTGTTCTATACGCCTTCGTCGATGTGCTTGGACGTTTGTTCCAACCGATTACAGGTATGGTGAATCAGCTTGCAAATCTCGACACTTCTATGGTGTCTGCGGGTCGTGTGTTTACTCTTATGGATGAGCCTGGGGAGAATGTTACCGATGGTTCCATGCCGCGCTATAAAGGAAAAGTGGAGTTTAAGAACGTCTCTTTTGCTTATAAAAAAGACTTCGTCCTTCGCGATATTTCCTTTGAAGCACGCCCAGGCGAAACTGTTGCTCTAGTAGGTCACACCGGTTCCGGAAAAAGCTCGATAATCAACTTATTATTCCGGTTCTATGATCCACAGAAAGGTGAAATCACGATTGATGGCCAGAAGGTTACAGATATTCCGAAGCAATGGCTACGCAATCACATGGGGATTGTTCTTCAAGACCCTTACCTCTTCACTGGCACTATTGCTTCCAATGTCAGCCTGGGGGATGAACGAATCTCACGCGAACGGGTTGAACGGGCTTTACGGGAAGTCGGAGCAGATAAATTGCTGGCCCACCTTCCTCAAGGTTTTGATGAACCGGTTATTGAAAAAGGGAGCACCCTTTCTGCAGGTCAGCGGCAATTGATTTCGTTTGCCAGAGCGCTCTCCTTCGACCCAGCTATTCTGATTCTTGATGAAGCTACCTCCAATATCGACACGGAGACAGAAAGCGTCATTCAAGATGCATTAGAAGTCCTCAAAAAAGGACGCACCACATTCATCATCGCACACCGTCTTTCCACGATTCGCAGTGCAGATCAGATTCTTGTTCTGCATCATGGTGAGATTGTAGAGCGCGGTAGCCACGATGAGCTGATGGCACTCGGCGGTAGATACTTCCGGATGTACCAGCTACAAGTAGGTGCTGGTTCTAACAGCATAGATAATAACAATGGTGCACCCTCCCGACCTTCGTTAGGCAGCTTGCAACCATCGTTAGAGAAAATGTAATCGATCCCCTGAGTCACATCCTGTGATTCAGGGTTTTTCTATACTTGATATTAGAACGTTTGTTCTGTAAAATGAAAAATAATACATATAGGTGAAGGAGGCATTTGATGCGTACATACACTATAACTAAGAAGCAAGCTCGACTTTTTCTCCTGGCTCACCAAAAGTTAACTAGGAGCGCTCTACCTGCAGGTAAACTTAGTATTTATGATTATGTTCGTCACGTAGGCTGTATCCAATATGATCCACTTAACATCGCAGGCCATAACCATGAGCTTGTCCTCCAAGCACGAGTTCCCGGTTTCACACCTGAGCAAGCCCAAGAGCTACTGTATCAAGACCGACTTCTAATAGATGGCTGGGACAAGAACATGTCCATTTATTGTACAGAGGACTGGCCTTATTTTAAACGCAGAAGAGAGGCATCAGCCACACACCATCGGGCCAATGAGCCAGTAATGGCTACAGTAGAACAGGTTCGTGGAGAGCTATTAAAGCGCGGCCCCCTCTCCTCTCTGGATCTAGATGGTAAGGATAAGGTGGATTGGGCTTGGGCTCCGGCTAGATTAACCCGGGCCGCTTTGGAAAGTATGTACTTTTGGGGGGAAGTAGTCGTTCATCATCGTGTTCATACCCGTCGGTATTACGATTTCACTGAACGCCTGCTTCCTCATAATCTTTTAAACACTGAAGACCCTAACCCCACTGATGAACAATTTCATGATTGGTATGTGCTGCGTAGAATAGGTAGCATCGGACTGTTATGGAATAAATCTGGCGACGGATGGCTTGGAATTTCTGGTCTAAAGAGCAAGGAACGTACTGAAGCGATTCAAAGACTGTTAATGGCAGACAGTCTCAGAGAAGTTCTAGTGGAGGGTATTAAGCTTCCACTCTACATCCGTAGCATGGACGCTCTAACTTTAGAAGCTGTAATACAGCAGGAGTCTGAAGATGCTGAGAGTCATTCAAGTTATTCGTTTGCGGCTGTCTTAGCTCCACTCGATAACTTGATATGGGATCGAGAGCTGATCCGACAATTATTTGGATTTCATTACCGCTGGGAAGTCTATAAACCAGCCTTGGAACGGGAGTATGGTTATTATGTACTGCCTATATTATATAATGATCGTTTTATTGCGAGATTTGAACCGGTGATGGATAAGAAGAGCCAAACATTGAACATTATGAATTGGTGGTGGGAACCCGGTGAACACCTAACGCCAGAGATGCTTCCGGCATTAGGCGAAGCTCTATCTGCACTGTCACGCTGCGTTAGAGCTTCTAAGATTCATTTTAGACCGGAGGTTGTAGAGGAGTGCGGATTAGAAGGGTTATTAGTGCAAAGTTTCCTCTTCTAACCCCAGTTTCGTGAACATTTCTGTACAATAGCTTTGTAATTTGATCTCTAGCCTTCTTGCCTTATTTTTGAATCGTTTTAACTCCTCAATCATTTTCGCCCTTCCAGCGGGGGTGAACGTTTCTTGTATCCGTTCCTTGAAATAATCATGAACGATATGGTTACGCTGCTTCCACACTTCTTCTAGCTGAGCGGTTTCTTGCTCTGAGAAAGGAAAGTGATGCTGAATTTCTTTGATGAGTTGACCGAGAGAATTGCTGAGTTTTCGCTGATACAAATCAGTCAGATCTGCTTCAGTGGGCGTCTTCCCTTGTGATAATTTGGTGAGCAATAACAAATTGGTCAACTGCTGTTCTAGAGCTTGACCATAATAAACTGCTAGTCCAAAATACGCAAATAACTCCTTGGATTGTTCACTCTCTGGTACTTGTGTATGCTTCATCTTTCCCCTCCACTTCTGTTCGGCCTGCCAGAGCTATAATAAACTGATATCATCCAGGTGAATCGGAGAAGTTTATGTTCGCTTCATATCTACTGTTAATTCTCCAGTTCCCTACATATTTCCTCTTCTAGAAACGAAATTTAATCTAGCCTTGTGCTAAAAAGAAAAACAGACCATGCTGTACATCCACAGCAATGGTCTGGTCATTTGCTTATTATATAGTTAGGTTGGGTATACAACCTTACGCGTATACTTCAACCGCATCGCTAATCAAACGGCATGCCTCAGCACATCTACGGCAGGCATCAATACATTCCTGACAATGTGTATGTATATGCTTGCTGCTTTCATCTGCACAGGCTTCACAAATTTCGGCACACAGACGGAGAATTCCGGCTACAAACGGACTTTGGCGAGTCATCGCTTGTACGGCATATGAACAAATATCCGCACATTCACGATCTAGCCGCATGCTTTCACGCAGAGAAGCAAGATCATATTCTTTTAGGCTTGAGACATAGCTATAATTACAGGCATTCATACTTTCTAAACAAGCGTCAATGCACTCCTGATATTGAATTCGGGTCATAGCCTTAAACCTCCTGTATTTTTATAGGGTATGCGATACTATTAACCTACAAGATTAGGAATGAACCATTACAACTTCTGACAAGGAGATCTGATTATAGACTTCTCTTAACTGTACTAGGACGAACGAAGGTACGTCCCTCCATCTCCAGTAATCTAGTGCGCAGTTCATTTGATGAGAAATGTTCGCCGATAAATACGGCAACGTCAGGCACTTCGCCTTGTGGTGTGATTTTCATAAAATCAGCTTCACGATAGGCATATTGGAAAAGAAACCGGCTGGAGGTGTCATTAAAGGTCACAATACCTTTAGCTCTATAAACATCACGCGGCAATTCCTTAACGAACTGTTCGAATTCTTCACTGTTTACTGGACGTTTAAAATAATGTGTGTACGCCATCACATGATCGTGGCTAGTATGTGTGCCACCAGTAGTGTGTTCATCTTCATCATGCAAGAAGCTTTCGCTCGCGTCCTCAACCTCTTCCAGCTGTTTATCCGTAAGAACTCCACCTGCATCACGCAGCAGTTCCTCCGGTTCCACCTCACAACGCACAGTTGGCAGAATGGGTGCATAAGCGTTCCATTTCCGCAGTACAACGTTAACCTCCTCCGCCTCTTCAGCGGTTACACGGTCAATTTTATTCAATAGCAAGACAGAAGCGCAGCGAATCTGCTCCTGCATCAAACGATAAGTTGCCCCCTGCTGTGCGCGATACAGTTCAAGAAGATGCGCGGCGTCAACGACGGTGATCAAGCTTTTCAGTTCTACTTTTTGATACAACGAAATCTCGGTTACGCCATCCACAATTTCCAGCGGATTGGCAGCGCCTGTTGCCTCGATCACTACAACATCCGGAGTCTCTTTCTTGATCAGTGTTGCAAGTTCTGTACTAAGATCACTTCGGATAGAACAGCATATGCATCCACCAAGTAGTTCTGCCATAGGGACAGTTTGCTCAACTAGCAATCCATCTAAATTCACTTCACCCAGCTCATTCATCACTACTGCTGGGCGTAAACCCTGATTTTTCCAATGATCAAGTAGGCGCTGCAGCAGTGTTGTTTTGCCGCTCCCCAGAAATCCTGACAATATATACACAGGTACGACCTGTTCCATGTTTCATCGCTCCCCAGCAAATTACAGTTATGTGTAGCGAGTGTACTACATGCGCGCGAAGCACGCAAGCGGCACCCCAAATTCCTGCTGAATTTTGTGAGTACAAGTAAGCTTGTCTTTACTTCTGCCATACCCTATCATGATAACATCTCTAATCTAGGAGTTGAGCCATTTGTCATCTGTTGAAGAACATCGGAAAGAAGCGCCTCAAACCGTTTCCTGCTATATCATTACTGTCTCGGACACCAGAACTATTGAAACAGATACCGGAGGAGCTTTGATTAAATCTATGCTCGAAGAAGCCGGGTATGAAGTGATAGGCAGCACCATTACGAAAGATAATTATCAGGATATTCGTGAGCTATTGTATAAATGTGTTGACCACGCCGGAATAGAAGCTGTACTCATGACAGGTGGAACAGGGATTTCTCCACGGGATACGACGTATGAAGCTGTTGCCTCTTTGCTAGATAAAACATTACCCGGCTTCGGTGAAATTTTTCGGATGCTAAGCTTCACAGAGGACATCGGTTCGGCAGCTATTCTTAGTCGAGCCATTGCAGGCACCATGGGAAAGACCGCTATCTTTTCTATGCCTGGCTCTACTGGAGCCGTAAAACTGGCTATGGAACGGTTAATTATCCCGGAACTTCGCCATGTTATGCGTGAAATTTACAAGCGTTAAGCAAATACCCATTTTTAAATACAATAGACAAACAACCAAGCAGGCTTTTGTTCTGTGCGTATAATACGGTAAGTCCACACACAAAAGGAGCTGAAGGAAATGTCTGAATGTCCAAAATGCCCGGCCCAAACGGTTACTGACCCACCTAAAGTGGTTTATCAAGATCACTTCCACCCACAAGTAGTAAATGTGATTCATCCAGTTGAAATCGTAAGACGTCACCACTGTGTACCCGTACCTCGCCATTGCTACACTTATTCTGTTAAAGATGTATTTGTTGATAACTCCATGATGCCTAGAGGCGGAAGATAACTCTACTTCACAACACTATTAAAAGTCCCCTATAAATGAGAGACAGACCCGTGCAAAATGCATTGGGTCTTCTCTCGCTTTTTTCTGTAGAAAACATTTGACTGCTTGTGTATTATTCTATTTTCATAGATTCGCTGCTCTGTGTATTTAGATTATATTCCCAGAGGCTGTCGGACCCAGTTGACATTATTCGCTAGTTTTCAGCCTTTTTAGAAGAGTTTCGGACTTCAGAGTCCCTATTTCTTCGAAAAGGGCTCTTTTTTGTTGTTTTTCATGCTAATAGCTGCACTGGAGTCCGTTAACATTTGAAATGTGTGAAAAAGCTGCGTTTAAGATCAACTGTGTCCGATTTTGACTTTTCACGCGTAAATATCCCTTCATAAGTCGTAGTTTAGTGAATAACCTCCATTTTTATATGATCAAGGGATCTGTGGATTAAATGTTTTCAACCGATCAAACTCATATATCTTCCGCAGATAGTAGGGTTCCTTCTCATTCTCTCTTTCAAACACACCCATGTATCCAACCTCATTAAAAAAAACGTATTCCAATGTAACCCGCTGATCTGGGCGGTTAGATTGCCAATAATAATGTAATTCTAACGGAGCCTCATACCATAACCAATCTAAATCCTTAATTGCTACATCTCTATGCTGGAGAACCCATATACTGAAGGCTACATGAGGATCCTCTACAGGTATTTCTGACTTTGGATTATTATCTTTTAATTGATTGGCTGACGTCCGAAGTACATCGTTAATATCTGATTCGACGGAAAATTGTGAAACGGATTTAATCTGATTAAATTGCTCTGTATATTTATTAGCCTTCGTTAGCTCATGGATTTCATTCAAACTAATCTTAGGACCATAGAAAATAACACAGACACTAATCAACCCAAAAATAAGTGCTTTTGAAAAAAGAAACTGCTTCTTTTTTTTCATAATAATCAATCCAATGATAAAACCTACAGGAATCAGTAACCCAGAGAAATTGACGTAGAACTCACAAAGTAAAAAAGCCCCAATAATTAACGCCCAATCCTTTAATCTCAATGTTTTTCGCTGATCCCAATAGGAAACTAGTAAAGAAACAATAAAACAAATCCAAAAGATCCAGCTCATTAAAATCAGTCCTCCTCTCTCCTACATTCTCCATATAATACCACATCCAAGGTGGCACCAAGAGGACTCCCAGCATGTCTTACAACTCCAAATGATTACTCAGCCCTTAAAAAAGAATCTGGATAATTGGCTACAAATTGAATCATGACATCAGAGATCTCCCATCTAAAAAAGGACGCTTTGTGAATTCTGTTCATAAGCATTCCGATCTTCCGAACCCTTGAACCCCCCTGAATCTCCTGTACAGCATCCACATACGAAGTATTAGCGATAATTTTGACGTATTTAATGTCAATGACAAATCTGTTCTATAAAGTTAATTAAAAAATAACCCGACAGACTAATCTGCCGGGTTATGAATCATTATATTTTACAAATCAGGATGCTCATGTTTCGCTTTCAGACGATTCCAGCGACGCTCCACTTCTGCCTCGAAGCTGCGTAAAGCCGGCTCATTCTCAGGCTTCAGTAAATGACGGGTTTTGCCCATTGTCTTCAACCAAGCGGAGAGCTCAACGCGTTTGCCCTTATCCTCTGGATTGTACGTAATATTCGTAGAACCGTGCTCCACTTCATATAGAGGGAAAAAGCAAGATTCAACAGCCAGCGAAACGATGTTGGTACCCTCTTTATCCTCAGACATCCAGTTCAGTGGGCATGCGATCAGGATTTTACCGTACACAAGTCCTTCGTTCTGAGCGTACCATTGTGCTTTTGCCGCTTTCTTCACAAGATCCTGCGGGTAAGCTTCGGAACCTGTGAAGACATATGGAATGTTAGTAGCTGCCATGATTTGCGCAGTATCCTTATGCTGTGTAACTTTACCTTGCTGATTCTTACCAATGCTTGATGTAGATGTACGGTGACCCAGTGGTGTGGAATAGGACTGCTGTGCACCTGTGTTCATGTAACCTTCGTTATCGTACTCTACGATAATCATTTTGTGACCGCGTAGTGCAGCCCCAATCGCAGGTCCCATTCCGATGTCCATACCGCCATCACCAGTTACCATTACAAATGTGAAGTCGTCTTGAAGCCCAAGTCCGTCCAATTCACCACGGCGTTTGCGTTCCCAGAACATTTCTACGACACCGGATAAGGTAGCTGCACCATTTTGGAACAGGTTATGAATAAACGTAGATTTATGAGAAGAATATGGATAACCCGTAGTTGTTACCATCGCACAACCCGTGTGATAAAGCGCTACGATATCCCCTTCGATGCCTTTGAAGAACGTCTCCAGTCCTGAGAAAATCCCACAGCCTGGACAAGCGCCATGACCTGGTGCAAGCCGTTTAGGTTTCTTCGTCAAGCTGCGCAGTGGGGGTATCCGCACACTTAATTTCCCTGTTGCTTCATCCTGTTTAACCGTAATTAATCCTGTCTTCAGCGAATCAAAGTCCATCGGCTTCAATAGACGCTGTGGCGCTTTGTCCGGTGCACCTGGATTGTGACCATAGTAGTCAAATGGAACTTCAACACGGTCTGCAGCAACGGCATCCAATGCTAATTGGAAGAATGCATGACCATCTTCTGCGTAGAAGTCCTTACCGCCCAACCCGTAAATACGGCTAATTACCTTTGTAGTAGTGTTACCATAGGTGAACAAGGCTGCCTTGATCTCATTTACCATATTACCGCCGTGACCACCAACCGAATCCGCACGGTCGCCTACGGTGATTGCCTTAACATTTTTCAGCGCTTCAGCCATTTGCTTCTGCGGGAAAGGACGAATCATATTCGGCGAAATTGCACCTGCTTTGATCCCTTGCAAACGAAGCTGATCCACAACATCTTTAATAATCTCTGAGGCAGAGTTCATCAAGAATACGGCTACTTCCGCATCTTCCATCCGATACTCTTCGATCATTGGATAGTGGCGTCCAGTCAATTCAGCGAATTCCTTAGCAATTTCTTCGAAGACTTCACCCGCATTATACATCGCTACCGACTGCTGATAACGGTTGTTGATATAATCAGGTTCGTTCATGTAAGGACCTACGGTAACTGGATTATTGCGGTCTAGTGTATCTGTGAAGCCTACCGGTGGTTGTGGGCCAACGAATTTATGAACATCCTCACGGTGAGTAAATGCCTGTACTCGACGTTTCTGGTGAGAAGTAAAATACCCATCTGATGCTACCATTACTGGAAGACGCACTTTTGCGTGCTCAGCAAGCTTAAGTGCCATCAGATTCATATCATAAACGGATTGTGGATCACGGCACATCAGAATCGGCCAGCCCGTATTTAGCGCAAAATACAAATCAGAATGGTCACCATGAATATTAAGCGGACCGGATATCGAGCGGCAGATCAAATTCATTACCATAGGCATCCGTGTACCAGCTTGTACCGGCAATTGCTCTAGCATGAACATATAACCTTGAGCACTGGTAGCATTAAATACACGTCCGCCAGCCGTCGAAGCTCCATAACAGATTCCTGCAGAACTGTGTTCGCCATCTGATGGAATAAGCATAATATCATGCTGACCGTTCGCTTTCATGGTATCTAGAAATTGAGCGACTTCTGTCGATGGGGAGATCGGAAAATAACCCATGACATGATAATTTATCTGATGGGCAGCATAAGCCGCCATTTCATTACCGGATTCATATAGGAATTTCTGCTCTACCTTCGTAGAGCCTACTTCTTTTTCATAATCAATAGCCACGTGTGTTCCACCTTTCCTCCGTTAATTAAGCCTCAGTAACAAGATCAAAAATATGCCGGACTGTATGGCTCTCAGCGTAGCCATCTTCCTCGCGTTCGCCAGACAAAGCTGTTGTAGGACAAGCTTCTACGCATTTTAAACAGCCTTTGCAGTATTGATAATCAATGCCTTGCAGGAACATTTGCGGACGTCCCTTCTTATCAGGCTGCTCATCCCAAACAAAACATAAATCAGGACATACCGTATCGCACTGCGCACAATGAATACAATCCTCTAATTTAAAATGAGGCAATAAACCGGATCTTGAAATGCTAAGATTCTTTAAAAAGCTGCTGCCAGGATTCGTAATGGTACCACCAATAGGCTGAGTTTCATAACCTAAGGCCGAAATATCAGACCGAACGAACTCAGGCATAATCGCACCTTCAGGCAAAGGGAAATGCATGAAAGTAACTTCATTAAATCCACGTTCGAAAGTAGTTAGTGCGGATTGAACAGCCTGCGGATATTTTTTGCCAAGTGATTTCTCGATAACACCCTTCATAATTTCAGGATCCAAGAAATCACACATCCGGAACAACGCACCTAACATTGCCATGTTTACGCGGTTCTTCTCATCTAATGCGATTGATGTAGCATCAACTACTGCTATAGTTCCTGCCATCATGTTCAGGGAGGACTTCAATTCTTCTGGCGACTTAGCCGAGTTCACTAGCACCGTGCTATGATCATAAATTCCGCTAGTCACGTTGACGGTCTTTGCCAACGCTTCATGGAATATGCCTACGACGTGAGGTCGTTCTACCGGCGAAGTGTCACGAATATGTGTGTTCAAATCACAAAAACGGATATGTGCCTTTACCGCTGATCCCTTTTTCTCAGAACCATAGGATGAAAAGCTCACTCCATTCATTCCAGCACCGACAACGCCTGCTTCTGCAAGCATTTTACCAGCTAAGTTCGCGCCTAGCCCTCCAATTGATTCCAGACGAATCTCAAAAAATCCGAGTTCGTTCACTTTTGGTAACTGTACCACCGACATAGCCCCTTTCAGAATGTCATCCGTATAATATCCTTTTGACTTTTTCAACGATTGTATCTTGATTTTGCAAGTCGCGAAGTGACAAATCTTGCATTTTCCATGTGTTACCTAAGCTTATTTAGCTACTTTTATTTAGCAATAAAATTAAAAATTAAGATGTTAAATTCATCACATTCTTCATGATAAATATCACACTCCAGTGAAAAGTCATGTCTCTTCATAAAAATGTGTGTTATTTTTACTTTTCAACTAGTCCGTTTCAGGATAAACTGATGCTTGGTGTAATTTTTCGAAGACAGCTTAGGAGGCATTAATTGTGAAGTCAAACGAAGCATCATTACAGAAGAAATTGCTTCCTCGGCATATCAGCTTTATGGCGATGGGCGGAGTAATCGGTACGGGGATTTTTAAAGGAAGTTCTGAGACCATAAGCATTGCCGGACCTGCGGTTATTCTTACTTATGTATTAGCAGGCCTGCTACTCTTAGTGGTCATGGGGGCAATAGCCGAAATGGCTACGGTGTACCCGAATAGGAATATGAAGGACTTCATCCGTGAGGCTTTTGGAGAACGACTCTCCTTTATCGTGGGCTGGTTATATTGCTTCATGTGGTTGACCGTTTGTGTAATTGAAGTGCTGGCAGCGGGCAGCTTCTTGCAATACTGGTTACCGGATGTTCCTTTATGGCTGCTTAGTCTTGCAAGTGGAGCTCTAATTATCGGCATCAACATGATGAGTGTAGGTGGTTATGGAGAAACGGAGTTTTGGTTAGCCGGGATCAAAATCGCAATGATCATCATCTTCATTATCTTAGGAAGCTCATTAATTTTTGGACTGTTGCCTATGTCTGAGGCTACGCCTTACTTACACAACTTTACAGACTATGGTGGATTTCTCCCGAGAGGCTGGGCCCCCATTTTCTCTGCCCTTCTTGTCGTCATGTTCTCCTACGGTGGGTCAGAGTTGATTGGGCTAACCTTGACGGAGACACAGGATGCAGAGAAGGTCTTACCTAAGGTTGTCAAAAGCTTCATTCTGCGCGTTATTCTGTTCTATACCTTACCGATCCTAATCATCTGTGGATTAATACCCTGGAATCAACTGAATGAGCATACAAGCCCGTTTGTTCAGGTATTAGCCGCAACAGGACTTAAGGGTGCCGATCACATCATGAACTTTATTCTGATTACAGCGGTGCTCTCTGCTGCCAATTCTGGTATTTATGGCGCCACTCGGATGCTGCATTCTATGGCGTCACAGGGCGAAGCACCACGCAGCTTGGCAAAAACCTCTGCAAAAGGTGTACCCATCAACAGTCTGAAGCTCTGTGCCGTTGTTCTTGTTATTGGTTCCTTGTTAGCGTACTTCGCCCAGGATGGATTGTTCCGTTTGCTAATGGCTGTTCCAGGCTTTGTGGTTATTCTCGTATGGATCAGCATTTGTATGTCACAACTTAAACTGAGAAAATCCTATCCGAAAGAACCAACCTTTAAGGTATGGGGATTTCCTTATATAACCGTTGTTACACTGGTTTGTTTAACTGTTATCGCGGTTTCTTTTCTCTTCGATGTTCAGAACCGTATCAGTATAGGAACATGCCTAGCAGTTCTGTTGATGCTTACGATTTGGTCGTTCTTAAAATTCAAGAAAAAGAATTAAAGGTTCTAGCTCGGACCCATGTATCAAAAAGAGGTGTATCCCTTGTTCTTCACATTCGTGAAGAGAGGGATACGCCTCTTTTAATTGTTGCCGTTCAAAACGTGCTCGCAGCCACCACCATGAGCGGCCAACTTCTTCGCCGTCTTTGGTTATGAATCCATCGGACTTTTTCGTTTTGACAAAAAACAAAAAAACGCAGGAACATCACTCTCCCGCGCTTTTTTTTGTATATTCGTTTATCTAACACTAATCATGACTCCTTTACATACAATGTCTCGTGACAAATGACTATTTTAATTAATAATGGAGGGAACAGAATGTCTATGTATAATAATTCTACTATGATTTATCCCAATAGGATGAGGAATACAACTGTTGACGATAGAGAAATGGTGATGCCTCATCCTGTCGTAGTGGAGGCAAGACAAATTGCTTTGAATCAAATTTTAGTTACTTACGATCAACCTGCGGATTTAGCATCTGCAACAAATATTTCGAATTATTGGATAAGAAGTAATATGCCAAATCCAAATGACATAGCTAGTGTGGGAATGGGAGAGGCCCTTACTAGAGAGAATACAATTCGTGCTGATAAGGGTATGATAGCTGCAATTGATAATTCAAAAATGAGATTTGTTATGACCTTCAATACAAATGCTACTATGGGTGTTCTGTATATCTTGCTCCCTTGTTTTGTTAATTTAGAGGGGAGATCAGGGTACACAGGGGCAAACTGGGGGCCGTTTAGTAGAAATATGTTTATCGGACTGTAGTTATAATAATGGGATGTGTAATTTTGCAGGCACCAAGAAGTCGATCTTTGGAAATCGAGAATCTCTTTTTAAATTTCAAGCTTTAGATGTTTAAATAATTGAGATACAAGATCTTCCAGTGTGTATTAATAATACTTAATAAAAAGAGGTGTATCCCTTGTTCTTCACATTAGCGAAGAGAGGAACACGCCTCTTTTTAATTATTGCCACTCAAAACCGATTGTCTTTATCGTGGAAGATTAATTACCATAGCGGGACGGACGCCGTCACGGGCTACACTGACATTCGCATAGCTGCGAATACTGTAACTCGGTCCGACAAAAAACGCACGTGAAGGTTTGTTTCCCTGTGTTCGCAGCCACCACCAAGAGCAGCCAACTTCTTCGCCGTCTTTGATTATATAGTTATCTTTATCCGTTTTATCATATACGTATAAGCTGCATCCATCATACTTTTTCATTTTAGCAAATTCCGTGCCAACCGCACGCCGTAGTTCTTTGCCGTGTACCTCTGAGAATGCCTTTATTTCATCAACGCTAAGCAAAAAAACATTGTCCTCTGTATCTGGGGTACCCTCTCCGTTATCTGAGCAACGGGTCGTCTTTATTAATTCCTTCTCGGCAGCATTGAATGCACTGTTATAGAATTCATCGTTCAGCCACTCACGCAAATCACAGTCGTGCCACGTAATATCCACGCAATCACGCCATTTAATATCTGCGCTCTTGCCGTGATACCTCTTGCATTCCAAAATGTCCTCGCTCAAAACGAACAGTTCGCTACCTGAGTTATGGAGAACACGCCATTCAATCGGCAGCGCTTTACCATCCTTCGATTGTGAATACGTGCCGAAAGTAATGATTTCACCTGGCTTAACGTTCCTGTTCGGCGCTAAAGCAAGCTTCCCCTTTTCCATTAAGTTCTCCTCCTTATTTACAAGCCTCCGAAAAAACAAAAAAACGCGGGTATATCACTCTCCCGCGTTAACAATGTTGACAGAATTAATCCTGCAAAATCTATTCAATATCCGGTCGTATATGCTCAGCGATTAACTGCTGCTTGCTAGTCCAGACCTTTTCACTTAAATTCACCCGATATACTTCGGGATTCAGCTTACGTTGATACTCCGGCCAGAATAGGTCCTTTTGCTCCCGATGATAACGGCGAACCTCATTCAAATCCGGCAAAGTATACACTTGAAATCCGTTAACGTATATCGGTTCTAGCATAGGCAATGCCTCATAACGCTCGACATACTTATGCATGTATGGATGCAGCGGATTAAACAGCTTCAACCGCGCACCGTTACGTGGAGCTTCCTCTTCTGGAAAGCAGATATAATCCGCAAGCGCTTTGCCATTTTTACCGATGATCCGGAATACGTCCTTCTTGCCAGGCGTGGATACTTTTTCAGGATTGGAGGAAATCTTGATCGTCGGGATCATTTCTCCAGTAGCGGATTCAATTTCCACCAGCTTGTAGACGCCACCCAGAGAGGGTTGGTCAGAGGCGGTGATTAGTTGTGTACCCACACCCCAAGTATCAATTGCTGCGCCTTGCAGCTTCAGATCCATGATCGTGTTCTCATCCAAATCGTTGGAAGCGACTATCTTCACATAATCCAGGCCAGCATCATCCAACATCTTACGCGCTTGACGAGATAGATAAGCCAAGTCACCGCTATCCAAACGGATACCGACCATTTTTTTACCTTGTGCCTCAAGCTTCTTGGCTGTATTGATTGCATTAGGCACCCCACTACGGAGTGTATCAAAGGTGTCGACCAATAGCGTAACTTCGTCCGGCATCACCTTAGCATAGGCATCAAAAGCCTCCTGCTCGCTGCCAAAGCTCTGAACCCAGGAATGTGCATGTGTTCCCTTGGTCGGAATACTAAACATTTTGCCTGCGAGCATGTTAGAAGTAGCATCAAAGCCGCCAATATACGCTGCTCTAGCCCCCCACACCGCTGCATCTGCTTCTTGCGCACGCCGGGTACCAAACTCCAGCAAGATGTCATTCGGAGCCACCTGCTTAATTCGTGAAGCCTTAGTAGCGATCAACGTCTGGTAGTTCATGAAGTTCAGAATGGCTGTCTCCACTAGCTGAGCCTCCATAATTGTCCCTTCCACACGGATTAATGGCTCATCTGGAAAAATCAAAGCGCCTTCTTTCATCGAATGAACGGTTCCCTGAAAATGAAACTGCAACAGTTCCTCCAAAAAAGCGGGAGCATAGTTTTCTTCTTGCTCAGACAAATAACGGATATCATCTTCGGTAAACCGTAAACCGCCGATATAACCAACAATACGCTCTAAACCTGCGAACACAGCATAGCCGTTACCGAAAGGTAGCTTACGGAAATAAGCCTCAAATACAGCCTTCCGTTTATGAGTTCCATTCACCCAGTGAGCGTACATCATATTAATCTGATATTTATCAGTATGTAGCGCAAGTTCTCTTCTCAAGTCCTCATCTCCTAATATCTACGCTGCTATATGTGTATGTTCTGTTCTAGTAATATGCCTTAACAACGTCTGCTCCTAAACTTTCCCGGAAATGTTCTAACGCCCAAGTATGTCCCTTTGGATTAAAGCTGGCAACTGCATCTTCGTGCACAATAATTGCAAACCCTTTGTTATATGCATCCACTGCTGTGTGCAGTACACAAATATCTGTGCAGACCCCAATTAAATGAAGTTCAGTAATGCCACGCTCCCGCAGCTTGATTTCCAGATCAGTTCCACTAAAAGCGCTATAACGCGTTTTGTCCATCCAATAGATGGAATCGCGGTTGTGTTCATACACAGACTTCAAACCTCCGAACAACTCACGTCCTTCACTCCCGCTTATATTATGAGGAGGAAAAAGTTTGCTCTCCGGATGGTAAGGGTCATTCTCTTCATGTAAATCCACGGCCATAACGACATAATCGCCACTTTGGACAAACTCCGACGTTAATTGGCTGATTCTAGGCTCGATATCTACGGCTGACTGACCAACCGGCAGATTTCCGTTAACAAAATCATTCGTAAAGTCGATCACTATTAGTGCTTTCATGAGATTAATCCCCTCTCCTGATTTAAGCCATTACGTGTAGATGGATAACAAAGGCTCATGATCTGTGAACATATAGAGCTGTGCGGGACGCTGGGAGTATTGATTTGAACTAAGCGCATTTCCCTCTTCATCTCTTACTTCTTTTAATATACCCTGACGACTACGTGTTGAAGTGATTTTACGAATAAAATTCGGTTCCTTAAATTCCGGCACTACCGTTTGAATGACTTGATAGAGCTCACTAAGGGTAAAATGTCTAGGTAAAAACTGTCTTGCGATCGTAGTCTGAAGCATTTGTTGTTGAATACGCAAGTATGCATCCTTGATGATATCATGGTGGTCAAAAGCGAGCTCCAGCTCTTCAAGTGCTTCCTGCAATGTAAATAATCCTACCTCGCCAGCATCATCCGAAGCTTGTCTTTGCTCCAACATCCATTCTTCTACAAGGGCAAAAAAAGCATGACTGATAATCCATCCGCGAGGGTCGCGGCCTGGTGTACTGTAAACGCCCAGATATTCCAAATGACCACCATCTACACCAGTCTCTTCTTTGAGTTCACGTGTAGCCGCAGCATAAATGGACTCATCCTCCTGACAGAATCCGCCTGGGAGAGCCCACATTCCAGCACATGGCCATTTCTTTCGTCTAATTAACATTACCTTAAGCTCACGTAAGGGAAGCGTCTTCGTGACCGTCTTACGTTCGCGTTTGGTCAGTGTAAACATTACGATGTCGGCCGGAACTCCGTCCGGTGTACGATATTTTTTGGCGTTATAGGTTTGTTCCCCATTTTCGCTCATATTTGCCCCATCCTTTTCCGAAGCTATAATTTTACTAATTCGTATCTTTAAATGTACCAAACCTTAACTTCTAAAATCAACAACTGGACATAGAAAGATTAGGATTATGTATAGTGTGAAACTTAAAGGGGCGGATCTGCATCCGCCCCCTAAACTGAGTGTGGGTTATCCGCATGTGGTCGGAGGCGCCTCGGTGCCGGCTTCCACATTTATTTTTTCCGAAACGGTATCTCTAATCACGGAAATGACAAGCTGGAGTAGATAATTGATGTCACTCTGGCTCTGCTGAAATTCGTTCACGACTGGAATGCCGTCAATTTCATCCTGCAACACTTCAATTTCACGCTCGATCTTGGCTACCATATCTTTATTTTTAAAGCTTTCGAAGGCAACAATCTCCTTCTGCTTTTTCTTAATCGTTGCAATCAGGCCTTGTACACGCTCGTGGTTCAGGATTTTTTGCTCAGCCTGCTGAAAATGCTTTACTTCTTCACTTGTCGAGATCAATGTAGCCAGTTCTTTGGCTTTACCCATAATATCCTCGCGTACGATCAAGTCACGGGTATTATAAGTCTTCATTCCATATTTATTCAAACGTTGTTCCTCTGTACTCACAAGCCATCTCCCCATTCGTATGTGATGATTAATGAACAGCAGCAGCTTCTGCCACAATATCCCCTTTGATGTACCATGTTTTGGTATCTGTAATTCTCACTTTTACAAATGTGCCAATAAGCTCCTTCGACCCTTCAAAATGGACCAGCTTGTTCGCACGGGAACGGCCAGAAAGGACTTCCGAGTTATTCTTACTCTCGCCTTCTACCAGTACCTCGACGACTTCACCTAGCATACGGTCATTAATGATCCGACTATTCTCTTTAATGAGATCATTGAGTCTTTGCAGACGTTCGCTCTTCACTGACATCGGTACATTGTCCTCCATAGCAGCTGCAGGGGTACCTTCACGAGGTGAATAAATGAACGTATATGCCATATCATACCCAACCTCGCGCACTAGCGAAAGAGTATCTTCGAATTGCTCATCCGTCTCACCAGGGAAACCAACGATAATATCGGTACTTAATACCGCATTAGGCACACTTATCTTGATCTTACGAACTAACTCCAGATAAGCTTCACGAGTATATTTGCGACTCATTTTCTTAAGTACGGCAGTACTTCCCGATTGAACCGGTAGATGGATATGCTCCACCAGGTTGCCGCCTTTGCCGAGTACTTCAATCAATTTATCGTCAAAATCACGTGGATGCGATGTCATAAAGCGGATGCGCGGAATATCAATTAAACGCATATCATCCATTAGGTCACCAAAGGTGTAATCGATGTCTGTAAAATCCTTACCGTATGCGTTTACGTTCTGCCCCAGCAAAGTCACTTCCTTGAATCCTTGACGCGCGAGCTCTCTTACTTCAGCAATAACGTCCTCCGGACGGCGGCTGCGTTCTTTTCCTCGTGTAAAAGGTACGATACAGTACGTACAGAACTTATCACAGCCATACATAATGTTTACCCAAGCCCGCATGCCTTCACGTTTTTTCGGTAAGTTCTCAATAATATCGCCCTCTTTAGACCATACCTCCACCACAAGCTCTTTACTGAATACAGCTTCTTTAATGAGGTGTGGCAGACGGTGAATATTATGCGTACCGAAGATCATATCCACGAATCCATGCTTAGACATAATTCGATTAACTACGCCTTCCTCCTGCGACATGCAGCCACACACGCCCAGCAAAAGACCTGGCTTCTCAATCTTCAAGTTCTTAAGGTGACCAAGCTCTCCAAACACCTTATCCTCGGCATTCTCGCGAATCGCACAAGTATTGAGCAGAATGAGATCCGCATGATTCCGATCATCGACGCTTTTGTAGCCCATTTGTTCCAACAGGCCCTTCATCGTTTCCGTGTCATGCTCATTCATTTGGCAGCCATAAGTCGTTATATGATAATATTTGTCTACTCCGAAATTCTGCATCTCTTCAGGAATCTCGAAATCATAATGCACTTCTATTTCTTCCTTGCCACGCCGTTTTCCTTCTTTATAATCAGGCTGGCTATTAATTTGAACGTTTCTTCCTTTAATCCGATAAGTAATCTTACCTTCTTCTTCACTAATTACCTTCGCATCGCTAAAATCAAAATATTTCGAATAATCTTTCGAACCCTTGCCGGATTTTAAGTCCGGTGAGTTATGGTTCCCCTTAGTCATGCTGTTTTCACGTCCTCTATCTCAAATGTAGCTTATTGATGTTTTAACCTAATATAAAATTATAGCACATTCTATAACATTACATCCATCTTAGATGTCCATCCCAATATGCAGTGATTTAGGTTTATCAAGTAAAAACTTAACTTGCGTATTTTTTTAAAAAATCAGGTCTATTTTACCACAGCGTGAGAGCAGAGCATACTCTCAAAGAAAATTTTAATAGGTCAGGATAATAGCGCTTCTAAAGACTTCCATAAAAAAAATACCCTGCCGACGAGCGACAGGGCCAAAATATATTCTATAAAGGGGGGTATGATATTTATATACGCCACAAAAACTGTAATGAATCACAGTTCTTGTCTGAATATCACTTTTTATGAAACTTGTAATAGGACGACTCTTGTTATATCCCTTTTGTCCCAAGTTTTTTTGCTAATTCAGTAAGATCTTGTCCTTTTAGTGCACCTTCTACTAACTGTGGCAGCAGTGCAGGTGTACACGCAAAACAGGGCGTTCCATCGCGAGTCAAAGATCTCGCCACATGCTCATCATAGAAAGGTTTGCCTTCATCAGATAAAGCCAGCAAGCACATCGTTCTAACTCCAGATTCCTTCAGATGACGCATACGACGGATTAAGCCTGCCTGGTTCCCACCTTCATAAAGATCCGAAATAACGATAAATAATGTCTTCTTCGGTTGATCGATAAACTGTTCGCAATAAGCAACAGACTTTTGTATATCTGTACCGCCACCTAACTGAATCCCGAATAACATGTCAACAGGATCGTTCGCACATTGCTCTGTCAGATCAACGACCTCTGTATCAAATACAACTACTCGGGTACTTAGCGATGGGATGCTTGCAAAAATAGAACCAACTACTGAAGCCCAAATAATTGATTCTGCCATAGAACCACTCTGATCGATATCCACAATGACTGTCCATTCCTTACTTCGTCTTGCCCGATCATAAAAGTAGAATCTCTCAGGGATAATCTGTTGTCGCTCTGCATCATAATGCTTCAGATTGCGTTTTATCGTCCGTGTCCAGTCTATACCACTAAGTGACGGTAATGGAGAATGCTCTCTGCGATTCAGTGCACCCGTCACCGCCCGACGCAGATCTTCCTCCATACGCTTTACAAGATCATCCACAACCGCCTTCACTAACAGGCGAGCCGTATCTTTTGTCTTCTCAGGAATTTTCCCTTTTAGCGAAAGTAGTGTACCTACTAGCTGTATATCAGGCTTCACTGTTGCCAGAACTTCCGGCTCAAACAATAATTGCTTCCAGCCCTTCCGCTCCATCGCATCATGTTGAATAACCGATACGATATCCTCTGGGAAGAAATTGCGAACATCTCCTAACCATTTTGCCAACCGGGGTGCAGATTTACCTGATCCCGCTCCTCTTTGTCCTGTAGCCGAAGAGTTAGCAGCACCACTATTTACGATATCGCTCGTCTCATCATAGATAGCAGCCAGTGCTTGGTCCATGATGAGTTCATCTTCAGACAGGTGAATACTTGCGTTTCCGCTAGAAACCGTCAATTGCTCTTCTGCAGACTGACCAAGAATAAGGCGCCACCGAGCTACAACACTTGAATCCACGGATGTACTCATCGTCATATATCTCCAAAGTCAAATTCATTCAAATCCTCAATCATCTTCGCTTCGGCCTCCTTCAGCTCACCCGTCAGAATCTCAGCAGCCTGCTCGGTATTCACGCCCCACAACTCCCCTAGAAGTTCGGCAATCATCGTCTTTTCTCTTCGTTCAAAGGTGCTGAAAGCACGCCGTAAAAATACTAATGCACGTACAAATTCTTCATCATCTAATGAATTAATATACTCATTCAATTGTTCCCACAGACTTAATCGAGACAACAGTACATATCGATTACGCATAGACATCCCTTCGAACCAGCCTGCTCCAAGTTCTGCGGGTATACCTGGCGACAGGCGCCTCGATACTTCTTCTGAACATTGCTGTGCAGTCATCGCATTACGCTCCAATAAAATGGAACACGCCACTCCAGATAAACGCGGATTGCAGTCATCCCTCTCTGACAAGTGTTTCAGCTCTTGTATCCACAACAGCTCATCTAATTCCTCACTATGCGCAATAGCTGCCTGATTCAGTATGTTCATAGCTTTAAGCATCTCACCTGAAGCCTCATCGTTACATTGGCTCGCATCCAGCAAGAACAGACAGGCTCGTCTGAACAGTTGTTCAAGCAAAGGAATGAGCGGCTTGGTATCAATCCGTCGAACATCGCCATATTGAATCAGAAGAGATAACTCATGAATGGAAGCAGCAATCTGCACCACATCTCGAGTATCAACAGCTAGACGCTGAAGCGTCTGCCGTCCCGCTTCCATCTGGTGTATCATTCCACACTCATAAGCCGTTCGAATAAGTGCTGACGCTTCCGCAATGGTACTGCTGCCATCTAATTTTTGTTGCAATACATAAGCTGAAGCAATCTCAATTGTTTCCCCAAGTAGCGTAGATTCAACGACCTGGATCTCAACTTCAGGAGACCACTTCATTACCCAATGCTCTGCCCATGTTGCGCCAGTCTGACCACTTGCTCTTATGTTCACTAGATCGATCCCAAGTAATCTGAGCCTATGAAAAAGAAAGGAACGATTTAAGTCTAAATAAGCTGCTTCCTCAGAAGACACTCTTCGGTTCTCTCTGAGATCTAGTTCAAGATCATTTGCCACTGGGGTTTTATATTTCTCAAGCTTCAAGCGCTTTAATTGCCGATTCAGATCATCTTGAATCGGCGTCTGACTAATCCCCTCTGCCAACTCACCAATAGCAGTACCGATATCTGTACGAGCAATCGCTTCTGCGATCACACTTAGCTCTCCACGCCCCAGTAAAGTCAGCGCAGCATCTCTTAGATCTCTTAACGTCGGAGCACTTCCACCGTGAAGGGCAGCTAATGATTCAGCTAAGCGAACGGCTTCGATAATTTCCGCTGTGGAACGGTGTGTCCCTGTATTACGCAAGTATCTGGCTACGGTAGACAGATAATGATTCGGCAAGTCTTCAAGTGAGCCATTCATCATACGTTCCCACATCATTTGATAATAATGAGGAGCGAGGTTACCTGCTCCGTAGCCAGACAAAGAAGATAACTTATAGTACGTGTAGGGCATAAGTGTTAGCTTCGAATTTAGAGAAGGAAGAGCATCTATTTCCTCATCCGACATACCAGATGCCAGATCAACAAGCGCCGCTGCATGGTATGCTCCACATACAACAACGATCTTATTTGGTTGATGGCCAGCAGCGATTGTATCCTGAATCTGACGACGCATATAAGCTTCACGTATCGTATTGTGTGCATATTCTACTATGTTGTTATGTCTCTCATTTTCTTCAGAAATCTGACGCATTTGGGATGAGAAAGAAATAATTGCTTCCTGATATGCACCTTTGTTAGTGTTGTGTTCGAAATTGCGCTCCCAATACATATCATAATCAAGCTCACCAGCCAGCTCAGCTACTCTATCATATAGAGATGCTTCTTCAGCAGCCTTCTCAACCGTATTGTTAACTTCAGATTCATCGCTCTGTTCAACAGAATCTCTACTTTTGGTTCGTATATCCTGTAACGCGATGACCACTGATGAAGGTAAATCTATAAAAGCTGTATATGCCCCTTGCTGCTCCGCCCATCTCATCGCTTGATATTCGGGGGAATATAGCGCAAGCGGCCAAAGGGCTGTACGCACAGGAACTTCCTCCGTAAAAGCTAGAATGGCAATAGGAGGTTTGGTTGTCATGTTGATGACATGGCGAATCTCAGGTGTGGCATCCGATGGACCCTCAATTAACACAGCTGTGGGCTCTATTTCATGAAGGAAGCTCAATAGATGCTGCGCACCACCAGGAGACAAATGCCGCACCCCAAAAATATGTACGCCAGCTCCAGTAGTTTCGCTCTCCACTAGTTCATCTCCTTACAAGCCGTATATAACCCCCGCCAATCTGCGCCACGTTTTTTCATAATATTGTCGAGATACTCTCTCCAGACAAGTTGATCCTTATCATCATCTTTCACAATGGCACCTTGCAGCCCTGCGGCCAGATCTTCGTCCGTCAGTTCTCCATTACCGAAGCTTGCAGCCAGCGCCATACTATTCGTTAAGAGCGAGATCGCTTCAGCTGTGGAAATCACACCTGCTGGAGACTTCACCTTCTCCTTCTTATCCAATGTCATCCCGCTACGCAACTCACGGAAGATGGTCACGACCTTATGTAAAGCTTCGTCTGCAGGGAGCGCCGCTTGCAAATCGTAGGAAGAGGCAATTTCACGAACTCGTTTCTTCACAATCTCAACTTCAGTATACAAATCCGCAGGGGCTGGAAGGACGATAATATTAAACCGTCGCTTCAAGGCAGTTGACATGTCATTTACACCACGGTCTCTCGTATTAGCTGTTGCAATGATCGAGAAGCCTTTGCGCGCACTCATCTCCTTACCTAGCTCAGGAACGGATATCGTCTTCTCCGATAAGATGGATATCAACGCATCCTGTACCTCAGATGCACAACGAGATATTTCCTCAAAACGTGCAATGCCCCCATCCTCCATCGCTCGCATAATGGGGCTCTTCACTAGCGCTTCCGGCGTAGGGCCTTGTGCAAGCAGCATTGCGTAGTTCCACGAATAGCGCACCTGCTCTTCACTCGTACCTGCAGTACCTTGTACGACAAGTCCTGATTGTCCATATATAGCAGCTGATAAATTCTCAGATAACCATGACTTTGCTGTACCCGGCTCACCGATTAATAGCAGTGCACGATCAGTTACCAGCGTGGCTATCGCCATCTCTATTAATCGTTTGTTACCAATGTACTTAGGTGTAATCTCGGTACTCCCTGCTTTACCGCCAACGATAAACTTCAGTACTGATTGGGGCGACATCTGCCATCCTGCTGGAACCTTACCAGTGTCCGCTTTACGAAGCGCTTCCAACTCATGCTCATACAGTCTTTCTGCTGGAAGCCTCATAATATCTTGTAATAGTTCTTGACTCATCGTTAGCTACACCTCTTCATTTGGGTTTGATGGTCCTTGCATGAGACGAATGACATACTCAAGTTGTTCTTCTGCAACCTCACTAAATCGAGGTAGAACAGTTATTATTCGACTCGCAAAACTCGCTGGAAGCTGACATAGCTGTTCAAATGTATACGGTTCAATTAATCGACATTCTGTATTTCTATCATCTTCCAAAGCCACTAGGAGAGCTTCTTGCAAATGTTGTTTATTTATCCCTGTACGTGCTAAGCCCATCAAGAGAATATTGGAAAACCGATGGCGGAATTCAGGATTATCGGTCAATTTACGAAGCAAATACTGCATTGCTTCGGCATGTCCCGGCCTTGCAAAGGCACTTACCAGTTCGTATTGATCCAGTTCTATAAAAGCGTCAAGCCACCGTGAATCCCATTGAACAGCCAGTACCTCGGGCGGCTGCATTACGACCTTATACATATATTGAATCTGGTCTACAGGTGAATTCCAAACTGCATCATAAGTTCCATGATATCGTTGAACTACAACTTCAGATATGGTGCGCAGCAGTTGCTGCGCCATTGAAGAAGCATGGCTAGTTGAAGATGGCGCATAATGCTTTAGAACTTCAACATATTGTTCATACACACGCTCTGGTGACAAGTAGAGATACGCATCTTTAAAAACATCATTCACATATCTTCTATTGTTTCTATAGTAGACAAGATCACGCTCAAGTGTTTGCTGTAATATACGTCTCGCTTCGATAGAATCTATCTGTCTAAAATAGGAGTTTGCTTCCTCGATCAATGAATTCCACTTTAGCTGATTCATATATAATGGATACTGCTCGAGAACATTAAAATATAGTTTCTCTAGTTCAGGACTGCGTTTGTAAGATAAAACCCGAAGATACTGGACTACCTTATTCCATAATCCGTCTTTCTTCTTCGTATCGCCCATAATCTCTGAGACAGTTTGAAGCATATCTGATAACTCTACAACAAGTCGTTTTGTGAGCTCTTGGGCTTGACATTGTCTCAATGCAGGAACTACAAGTTCACTATCTTTTCCCGTAAATGCCTCATGCAGCCGGTTCACCGCATTTACCGAGTCGCTCTTAGCCAGCGCATTATAGGCAGCTTCGCGAATCTTTTTCTTCTTATCTGTACTCCAAGCCAGTAATTCGATTTCATATTGTCCCTGACCTGCGAGCAGAGAAATAGCCATGGCTCGAACATCTTCTGATCCTGAATCTGCAGCTTGATAGATCAGATCCTGAACGCTATCACCACCTAATACTGCGATCACGTACAGCTTTCTCGTCTCTACTATTCCTCCAGCAGGATCAAATTGATCGATAAGGATCGGAATAATCTGAGGCCCATAAGCTGGCAGGATCTGCTTCATTACAAGCTCGGCGATCTCAACATATGGATCTTGGAGGGCTGCTAACGCGGGATGAATCATTCGAAGATCTTGAAACAGTCCTGTCTCAAAAGCTTCCTTGATAATCTCATATCGTCCTCCCCCGCGAGTCTTTAATGCCGTCTGTACCGCTGACAGCTTACGATATGAAAACTGAGTAGGCAATCTCACCGGATGGACTTCCACCTCAAGCAGTTCACCATCAGGCGAGGTCGCTCCCTGTGTATATAGCACCGAGCTAAGCAGCACACTGAGCTCCTGTAGGTTCTGAGCAGAGGAAGATCCCTCGGAATGATCTGGTTCAATGACCGCAACGATTCCCTCTCCTAACCTTTTGAATATGGGAGCACGTTCACCTAACTGTTGAAACTGTGGCAATAGCCGCTTTAAGCGGAAATCCTCAGCAGCGAGCTCACTTCCAGCTATATACAGCCGGTTTACTTCTTGATGAAGCTCTTGTAGTAAAGCTGTACTCATGGATATTCCTCCCAAAGTTTATGTGAAACTTATGCTTTCTTAATTTTTTTAATATAAGAGACGGATCATCTCCATCCCTTTGATAAGGGTTAACGGTTGTGCTTTCAATCGTCCTGTATCGAGTTGATGTTCAAACATAAGCAGCATCGTAGTATCCGATAATTCTTCGAGTGTAAAGTATTGTAACAGTGCAAGTGTATCCTGCTCGAGTGCTACTATTTGGTCTAACACCAAATGCTGGCCCGATTCGTCCGTAATGACGAACTGATCTTGCTGAGATTTGCTAATCTTATTCACATGCAGCAGCAACACAGGATTCTTGTCCGCTAGCGGATTCTTCAACTGATTTTTTATCTGCTTGAAGCTGTCGGAATAAGAATGAACTGCCTTAGAAACGATCCACTCTACATCCTGATTAGTCAGAGGCCGTGTTGACATATTCTCGAAACGAACTCTCCGGTTCCGGTCACCAGGATAACGATAGAAGGAAGGAATAAGTGCAACATCAGTGAAGCTATCTTCTTCATGAATATACTTAGCTGCTTTATAAGGACGATATTGGAGCGTACGATGTATATCACCTGTAGATTTTTCTATCCAGTAGCCGAGGTCTACATATTCCTGTCTGGCTTCATCATCATAGCTGAGGAATGAAAGCTGGATCAGCTCTACATCTGAGCTCATCAGACCGCATTCCTTAAGCTCCGTTAGCTGCCAAGCATGACCAAGCCATTCTTCAATCGTAGATTCATGATTCAAAGACATATCCGGATCTTCCAGCTTCATAGTTAAATGAGCGCGCCCTTTCTTAATGAACGCATGAATTCGGGTTAGCTGCTCTATTGCTAATGAATAAGTTTTCTCACGATTGTCAGAAGAAGAGAGCAATAAAGCTAATCGTCTTAATTCAATTTGTGCACCAGTTAAGTAATAATTGCCCATCATCTTCACGTGCACCTGAATATCCTTTACACCTTTGGCGTCTATTGTTCCAAGTCCTGCACGTATAAGCGATTGGGTCAATTTCTCCAGTACAGCCAAGCCCTCCAGTTGAGCTCCAATCTTTTTCTTAAGTGCGGACTTGTTCACTTTCTTGGGCTTAACATTAGCCCCTTCCGCAGCAAGCTCAGATTTTCGTTCTTCACGCTTACTCATCTTTTCTCGTTTAACAGCAAGATCTTCAGGAATCGTTGCAGATACGAAAGTCTCCTTGCCTACATAGGCATATAGCAATCCGAGGACATGCTTACAAGGAATCTGCCTACTTGGACAAGTACAACGCATCACCGGTTTGTCAGAAACAACAAAATCAGCAGAAGGATAATAGTTGCTGCTACCGCTACCACCACATTCACCAAACAGAACCACGCCGTCTTCCGACTGATTCAATTGGACGAATCGTCTCTTCTTAACTAGTCCTTGCCCGTTCTTAATTGCTGCACTGTTCGGTGCTAGAGTATCTATGAAGACTTCTGTGATATCTATCAACCCATATCCTCCTTACCTATTACGCTTTTTAATATCTATGATAATATTAGCCCTTAATGAAAATTATTCTAAAAACAGAGCTGTCCATAACCCGCTGTTCTTTCCCTTTAGTATAGAGTTTTTGTCGATTCAGCTGTGAATGGAATGATCTCGTCTATTGCTCCACTTTGAACTTTGGCAGGCCAAGCCGGATCGCTTATTAATGCTCTGCCAACAGCAACCAAATCAAATTCCTCACGGTCCATTCTTTCTAGTAATTCATTAATGTTATCTTCTGTCTTCTGAGCTGAGTCTTCTGCAAAAAAATCACTGTGAAGACCGATAGAACCCACCGTAATTGATGGTTTCCCCGTGATTTTCTTGGTCCACCCTGCGAGATTAAGCTCAGATCCCTCAAATTCAGGTTGGCTGAAGCGACGAGTGGAGCAGTGGAAAATATCAACGCCAGCATCGCTAAGTGGAGTAAGGAATCTTTCGAGCTCATCTGCATTTTTTGCCAGCTTCTCATCATAGGCACCCAATTTCCATTGAGAGAAGCGTAGCACGATCGGAAAATCTGGCCCAACCGCTTTACGGCACGCTTCAATAACCTCTACTGCAAATGTAGTTCTACCAACCAAATCGCCACCGTAACGATCGGTACGTTTGTTCGTTCCTTCCCAGAAGAACTGGTCTATCAGATAACCATGTGCACCATGAATCTCGATACCATCAAAACCCACTTTTTTCGCGTTCGCTGCTGCTTGAGCAAATACTGAGACTAAGCTTTCAACTTCAGCTGTAGTAAGTGGCTCTGTCACAGGTTCTCCTGCTAAATTCAGACCAGAAGGGCCAATAGGAAGGGCTTCAACATTTGGACCTTCCCCTATAGTTCGCGCCATTCCCACATGCCATAATTGGGGTATGATCTTACCTCCAGCTGCGTGAACTTCTTCTACTACCTGCTTCCAGCCCTCTAAAGCTGCTTCTTCATGTATATTGGGAATATTGGCGTGGCTGACTGCCGAAGGATGATTAATAGCTGTACCCTCGGTAACGATCAATCCTACTCCACCTTCTGCCCGTCTACGGTAATATGCGGCAACATTACTTCCTGGTACACCATCCGGTGAGTATACCCGAGTCATCGGCGCCATGACGATTCGGTTTGACAGCGAAAGATTCCCCACTTGAATAGGTGAAAATAATAGCTCAGTGTTCATACATATTACCTCCAATTGATTATTTGATTACTTTAAGTAAGGCTAATTATCTCCCCAGAAGATGGAAAATGCAAATTTTTAAGTTCTTTGTGTAAGAAAAAATCATAAAAAAAACCGGACCTCGCAAAATCTGCGAACGCCCGGTTTTCATCCCATTACGAACTTTTTAAACCTCAAGAATACCAGCTTTTGGAGTTACTCCAAACGCCTTAGCTAAATCCCACAGTTGCTGATCCGTGATCTTTTGCTTAATTTCTCTTCCGCCAATCAAGTTGTAGATCGTAGCAGCCTTTTCTACAGTCTCAACTAGACCAAAGGTGGCATCCATAGTGGAGCCAGTGCCAAAAATCCCGTGCTGCGGCCAGATGACCAGGCGGTGATCCTTCATTTTCTTCGCGGTTTCACGGCCGATTTCACTGCTGCCAGGAACAATCCATGGAATGACACTAACGCCATCCGGGAAAACAACAAGGCACTCTGTGCACATTTCCCAAAGCGTCTTCGTAAACTTCAATTCATCTAAATCATGCGTGAAGGTCATCGCGATAACATTCGTAGCATGTGTATGCAGTACGATACGGTGCGTAGGGTCCACCTTCAGTCGCTCAATATGGCTCATGAAATGGGAAGCCAATTCACTAGTAGGTACAGCGCCGTTCCGTAATCCCCATAACACTTCCACGCTTTCACCATTCGCACTTACACGAAGCACACCGAGATTGGCTTCCGGGTCTTTGATCACATTTCTAAAATACTTGCCAGAACCTGTCACGATGAAGTATTTACCGGCTAATTCTTTTACAGGGAAGGTAAGTTTAATGGTGCGTAGTGGTTCTAGAACGTTAATATATTTAGCAACCTCATTCTCATCCAGCAGATAGCTGACATTACCGCCATTCAGCTCATCCCAGCCAAGCTCCCACATATGACGGGTAATCTCTGACATTTCCTGAATAAATGGAGCCTCACTACTGGCAATATAACCTTTGGATTCTAATACAGATGTACTCATTGTCAATCTCTCCTTTGTATATCTTGCTCTCCACGTCCACTCAAGCACTCTATCTTGCAGACAGAACTTCCTGTTCATAACGCTTCACTTCAGCCAGCCATTGCTCCCGAACGGGTGTATCTTGTGATGCACAATAATAATCCCACACGGCTCCAAACGGATACGATTTGAATTCTTCCACCAACGCTAGTCGTGAAGTGTAATCACCAAGCCGCTCGATTCGCTTCAATTCTTCCACCGGTTCGAGCATTGCGCGAAGTAACGCCTTAATGGTATTACGTGTACCAATCACCCAAGCAGCGATATGATTAATACTGCCATCAAAGAAATCAAGTCCGACATTCGTTCGGGAGAGTAAATCCCCACGTACCAATTCACGGGCGATTTCTAGCAGCTCGTCATCCATAGTTACAACGTGGTCACTGTCCCAACGGACGGGTCTGCTTACATGCAGCAGCAGCTGCTCACTAAACATAAGAATCGAAGATAGCTTATTTGAGATCATCTCAGTAGGATGGAAATGTCCGGCATCCAAACAGATGGCTTTGCCGCGAGTTAAACCATAGCCCATATAGAACTCATGTGAACCAACCACATAACTCTCAGAACCGATTCCGAACAATTTACTTTCTACAGCATCAATATTATAGAGAGGATTTATTTCCACACTAAAAATCTCATCCAGTGACTCCTTTAACCGCACTCTTGGACCTAAACGATCGACTGGTGTATCTTTATATCCGTCTGGTACCCAAAAGTTAGTCACGCACGGTTGACCCAGTTCTTTACCAAAATGCTCGGCAATCGTCCGAGAAGCCTTACAATGCTTAATCCAGAAGTTACGAATCTCATCGTCCGAGTGACTTAGCGTAAAACCGTCTGCAGCTTTAGGATGTGAGAAGCAAGTAGGATTAAAATCAAGACCCAGCCCCTGCTCCTTCGCCCAGTCTACCCAAGATTGGAAATGGCGTGGCTCCAATTCATCTAAATCAACTTTTTCATCTGTATCTGCATAGATCGCATGTAAATTTACTTTATGCTTGCCTGGAATGAGGGATAGTGCCTTTTCTAAATCTTGGCGCAATTGATCTGGCGTGCCAGCTCGACCGGGATAACTTCCTGTTACTGCTATTCCCCCGCTTAGTTCTTTATCTTTAAAAAGAAACCCTTGTACATCATCGCCCTGCCAGCAATGGATGGAAATCTTAATTTGCGCGAGCCGCTCCAGCACTTTCTCCACATCAATCCCATGGGCTGCGTATAATTTTTTGGCTTCATTATAGCTAGTGATAATACTCTGATCCATGCTGTAGTTCCTCCTAAAATCATATAGCGTAAGTTTAATTAGATTTGATGTTGTATTTTGGACAACTGAAGCTCTTTCCAGCGAATTAGAATGTCTTCAAGATGGGCGGTCGGGCGCGGTGTATACGCCTTTATCTCAAATGATTCGGCGATAATATCTCTTGCTTCATTAATATCAGTTATGCTTCCCGTGCTAATCATCTGCACCACTATATTACCAAGTGCTGTGGATTCCGTTGGGCCAGCCTTAACTTCTCTGCCTATAACATCAGCAGTCAGTTGGCATAACAGGCTGTTGTTAGCACCTCCACCCACAATTTGCAGAACCTCGATTCGGCTTTCTAATAGTTCTTCTAGTTCTTCCAAGTAAGTAAGGTACGATAATGCTAAGCTGTCAAAAATACAGCGAGCCAACTGACCTGGCGTCTCAGGAACAGGCTGCCCGCTCTCTGCGCAGGCATTACGAATCTCTTCTATCATATTTGAAGGATTGAGAAATCTTGGATCATTACAGGAGATCAGGCTCCGGAAGCCTTCTTCTCCATGTGCAAGCTCGGCTAGCTCCGCAAAGCTATATCGTTCGTTCATCAACCTGCGAACCTCTTGGATGAGCCATAGGCCCATAATATTTTTGAGGAATCTGTAGGTTCCGTATGCGCCCCACTCATTGGTATAGTTGGCCTCCATGGCTTTCATAGAATTAAGAGGCTGAGTTCGTTCCACACCGAGTAAAGACCATGTTCCGCTGCTAATATACGCTGAGTTCTTTTGGAGAGGAGCACCCAGCACTGCAGAAGCTGTATCATGTGTGGCTACACAGATCAGTTGGCAATCCGGAAGATCATATTCCTGAATTAGTGCTTCATCGAGGGGGCCAATAATTACTCCCGGTTCAGTCAATGTAGCGAACTGCTCTCTTTTAATATCCAGAAAATCCAACAGGTCATGGTCGAAATCTCGACTCTCTAGATTCAATAGCTGAGTAGAAGATGCGTTAGTAACCTCATTGATTTTGCGACCCGTTAATCTGTAATACAGATAATCAGGCACGAGTAAGATTTGATCCGCTTTGGCTATTTCTTCTTCACAGTGAACATAAATCTGATACAACGTATTAAAAGATAACTGTTGAATACCAGTCTTTTCATATATGGTTTGAGGTGAAATGTGCTTTGCTACCTTATCCATAGCCAGATCGGTTCTACGATCACGATAAGCGTAAACCTCTTGAATACGGGTTCCCTCTGCATCCACAAGAACATAATCTACAGCCCATGTATCTATACCCAGCGTACACGCTGTAATGCCTTGCCCCTTGGCTTTCTGAAGCCCTATAATAATCTGCTCGAATAAATAATCTATGTCCCAGAAACAAGAATCCTCTTGTTCTATAAAACGATTGCTAAACCGATGAAGCTCCTCTAAGGTGAGGACGCCCTCTTGCAGTATTCCGCGTACTAACCGCCCACTAGAGGCACCAATATCAACGGCGATATGATTATTCATAAAGAATCTCCTAAAGAAAGGGATGAGTTATAGCATTTTTTTGAATAGAGTAATAACTTCTTCCTTCGTTGGAATAAAAGGGTTACCCGGTGCACAAGCATCCTTCATGGAGTTCTCTGCTAAAAGATCAAGATCGACCTCATCTACTCCAAGCTCAGATAGTTTAGATGGAATGCCTACTTCTTTAGACAACGCCTTGATCGACTCAATTACGAAGTCCGCGCATTCCTTATCAGTTTGACTCTCAACGTTTAACCCCATCGCTTTAGCAATAGCCCTGAATTTCTCAGGCACATATTTGGCATTCTCTTCTTCCACATATGGGAGTAGCATTGCGTTACATACGCCATGTGGCAGATCATATACACCGCCAAGCTGATGCGCCATCGCGTGCACATAACCAAGCCCTGCATTATTGAAGGCAAGTCCGCCTAGGAAAATCGCATACACCATTTGCTCACGAGCCTCAATATCATGGCCATTCTTCACGGTACGGGCCAAGTTAGCGAAAATAATCTCCACTGCGGCTAGTGCCGTAGCGTCAGTTACCGGATATGCTCCTGGCGTTACTAGTGCCTCAATTGCATGCGTCAAAGCGTCCATTCCTGTTGCTGCCGTAAGTGCAGCGGGTTTATCTACCATAAGCTCTGGATCGTTAACTGAGATTGTAGCAATACTGTTCTTATCCACCATTACCATCTTCACTTTGCGTTCTTCGTCTGTGATTACATAGTTAATAGTGACCTCAGCTGAAGTCCCTGCGGTGGTATTCACAGCAACGATCGGCAGCGATTTATGTTTCGACTTGTGTACGCCCTCATATTCTTTGATGTGACCGCCATTTGTGGCAAGGATACCAATGGCTTTAGCAGTATCCTGTGGCGACCCACCGCCGATGGAAATCAGAGAATCACAATTCTGCGCTTTGAGATAATCTACGCCATCGTGGACATTTTTACAGGTCGGATTGGGCTTCACTTCATCATAAATGGCATATTCAATTCCCGCATCGTCCAATACCGCCAACAATTTACCAGCAATACCGCTCTTCATAAGAAATTTGTCTGTAACGACAAGTGCCTTCTTCAAATTAAGTTCTTGAATGTAAGGACCAATCTCCTGTAAGCATCCCTTGCCCATAATATTGATCGATGGAACGTAATACACATGCGTGCTCATTGCTTGACCAGCCTCCTAATGAGTTCAATAAACGTTGTATTTCGTCTGCAGCGCCTCAGGCTGGCCTCTGAATAGCAGCTGAGCCGGCTTTGCATCACACTAACTCGATTAATCTCTAAGGGAATTATTTCCTTCTTCATCGTATGCTCCTAAATCTTTGTTGTCAACATTTTAAATATTAATTATGTTGTTTTTGTTTGTTTTATATCTGTTTTGTGAATATTATTGGAAAGTACAGATGTTTTTAAGTTGTTTTTATTGCAAAACACAGATATTAAGCGCTATGATTGTAAAATATAGCTTTGGAAAGGTGATTCCTATGCTTGCAGCCGAAAGACGCAAAAAAATTATAGATCTCGTCCATCAAGATAAACGCGTTCTAGTCTCCGATCTAAGTAAAATGTTTGAGGTCACTGAAGAAACGATACGCAGAGATTTGGAGAAGCTAGAGAAGGATGGCATCCTTAGTCGTACCTATGGCGGTGCTATGCTGAATCGCCATACGAATGAGGATCTGCCTTTTGTTACACGTAATGCCTTGAATACAGATATTAAACGGGGAATCGCTTTGAAGGCGCTCGATTTAATCAATGATGGAGATACATTAATGGTAGATCCAAGCTCTACAGCCTTTGAGTTTCTAAAATTGCTGGGAAACAAAAACAATCTAACCATCATCACAAATTCTATTAATATTTTGCATGAGTTCTCGAATTCAGGGATGGATATCATCTCTACTGGCGGTTCACTTCGTTACCGATCGTTGTCGCTGGTGGGACCGGTAGCCCATGACACCATTCAAAGATACAATGTGGATACAGCGGTAATCAGTTGCAAAGGAATGGATATGGAACGAGGCATCACAGATTCCAACGAACCAGAGTGTGAGCTCAAGAAGTACATGCTACGACAAGCCAATAAGGTCATACTCCTGGCGGATCACACCAAATTCGATAAAACTGCTTTTACAAAGCTGGTTGAGCTTGCCCATATTGATTTCTTGATTACTGACCGTAAGCCTTCTGAAGCTTGGCTAAAACGTCTGAACGAGGACAATATTGAAGTTCTTTATTAACAGAGGGTATGAACATACTAAGCCGAATTTAAAAAATGCCGTTCCCCAGTGAGCTATGGGTGACGGCATTTGTTGTATTTTTCATCCTCATCTTTCCGTAGAAACCTGCGAAATTGATATTACATCTAATGAAGAATGAATATGATCTGCCTGCTTTACTTGTGTAAAAGCCTTCTTCCTACAAATATAAACAAGCGCTGGCGGGAAGTTTAACAGCACCCATTTAGCACTCACAATATCAAAATGCTGCATTAATTCCTTCTTCATTTGAGGAAAATATTCAAAAGTGATGAACCACCCGCCCTCTTTTAAAGAAGATATAATTTGTTCAATGTAAAGCGTCCGATCTGAGGCTGAGAAATTCCTAAAAGACAAGCTGCTCACGATGCAGTCTAACTTCTCCAACCTTCTATTATGAAGCGCAAGCCGTAGCCGCAAACAATCGTTATAAAAAATACGGTCAGGGAAATTAAGTCTTAGTTGATGACGAAAATCAGGATCCTTCTCAAACAGGAGCACATTCATCTCGGTCTCTTCCCCGCTTGGAATAAAGCTTGTGATGGCTCCAGTACCCGCACCCAGTTCAGCTATATTATGCATTTGTTGCCACGGAATGATGTCGAGCATCGTTTTTGCCAGCCAGCGCGAACTGGGAGTCACGCTTCCTAATTGTCGGGGCGCATGCAGAAATTTATACAGAAAATGAAGTCTTTCTCGAATTCCGCTTCGCATGTCAACTCCCCCTTATCGTAATTTCCCCATCTAACTCTAAAATATGTTAAAAAGATTAAAGTCGTACTCGATCTATTCTCTTCATTTATTAATTTTAGCAAAACAAAAGCCCAAATTTCACCGCAGAATGAATTGCGAGGAAATTCGGGCTAATGATTAACATTAATTACTTCGTTTCAACGGCATGTCCACCAAATTCATTACGAAGTGCAGCCACTACTTTACCAGTGAAGGTATCGGTCTCAAGCGAACGGTAGCGCATTAATAACGCCATCGCGATGACCGGTGTTGCTGCTTGCAGATCAAATGCAGTTTCGAGCGTCCATCTGCCTTCTCCGGAGGAGTGCATAATCCCTTTGATCTCATCCAATTTAGCATCTTTCGAGAACGCACGTTCAACCAGTTCCATCAGCCAAGAACGGATGACAGAACCATGATTCCACACCCGGGCGACTTCCTCAAAGTTATAATCAAACTCACTCTTTTCCAGCACCTCAAAGCCTTCACCGATGGCAGCCATCATGCCGTATTCGATACCGTTATGAACCATTTTTAGAAAATGGCCACTACCAGCTTTGCCGGCATATAAAAAGCCGCTTTCCACAGCCGTATCACGGAAGATGGGCTCCACAACCTCCCAAGCTTCAGGATCTCCACCAACCATGTAACAAGCGCCGTTACGCGCTCCTTCCATCCCACCGGACGTACCTGCGTCCATGAAGCAGATTCCATGTTCCTTCAATTGCTCATATCTGCGAATCGATTCCTTATAGTGCGAATTCCCCGCTTCAATGACGATATCTCCTTTTGATAACAAAGGTGTGATCTCAGCAATGACAGAGTCCACAACCTGATGTGGAACCATAATCCAAATGATTCTAGGCGTTTCCAATTGTTGTACCAACTCAGGGAGCGTTACTGCTCCACTGGCACCTTTAGCTTTCATTTCCTCTACAGCAGGTGCATTCAAATCAAATGCAACAACCTCATGTCCATGATCCAGCAAATTCTGGCCCAAATTGAAGCCCATTTTTCCTAATCCAACTAATCCTACTTTCATGTAATTCCCCTCCGATATATAGATTCTTATGATGTAATTTCTCCAAAATTGGTAAAAAAAACAGGCAGGGGCTTACGCCCCTGGCCGTATAGATTCCTGCGTTGCTGCAACTTCTGCCTGAGCAGAGAGAACTTCTGCCTCCTGATCTGCCTCATCGAACCACCAGCGATCCTCACCCAATAGCTCCATAGCCGCATCTGGACCATATAAACCTGAAGCATAAGTGTGAAGTGGCATAAGCCCCTCTTCCATCGCTTCCTGAATAGGTGTAACCCACTGCCATGACAGTTCTACTTCTCTCCAGTGAGCGAAGAAGGTAGCATCTCCACGAAGTGCATCGAAGATTAGATTCTCGTAGGCTTCCGGAACATCTGAGGTACCCGCTTCATAAGTAGCGCGGACAGGCTCAAGCTTTCCTTTTTGCAGCTGATCTTTCGTGTTAAGTTGTAGAGTTATGGCTTCATTCGGTCCAATCTCGATAATCAGTAAATTCGGTACATCATTTCCTTTATTCAAGTTATTACTATCATTAAACGGTTCTTTAAACTCAATAACAATACGTGTGGATTTCTCCTTCATTCTCTTACCTGTACGAACATAGAAAGGCACATCATTCCAGAGCGGATCATCTATAAATAAACGCGCTGCGATAAACGTCTCATTTTGCGAGGATTGGTTAATTCCTGGCTCATTCAAATAACCTGGAACAGGGTTCCCTTTGATTTCACCTTCCGTATATTGTCCACGGACAACATGTTTATTAACCTCATCTTTGCTAATTGGAATGAGATGCTCCATGACGTATATTTTCTTCCCACGGATTTCTTCAGGTGTACTGCCTTTAGGAAGCTGCATCGCCATCATCATCATCAACTGCAGCATATGGTTCTGGAACATATCACGAAGTGCGCCAGCTTTATCATAATAGCCTGCCCGCTCTTCAACGCCGACAGTCTCACTCGCCGTAATTTGAACATTCGCGATATATCTATTTTTCCACAGCGCTCTTAGCACTGGATTAGAATACTTCAGAACTTCCAAATTCTGCACCATCGGTTTACCTAGGAAGTGGTCAATCCGGAAGATTTCTTCTTCAGTAAATACGGCATTCAAGCTATCATTCAGCGCTCTTGCAGATTTCAAATCTGTGCCAAAAGGCTTCTCAATAATCAGACGCTTCCAGCCTTTCGTGGAACCCAGACCGCTTGAGTGAATATTAGCTGCGATTTCCTTGAAGAACTCAGGACCCACAGACAAATAGAACATCCGATTCTCCGGAATATTGAACAACTGCTCGCGACGTTTAACATGCTCCAGAAGCTTGGAGTAATCTTCGGTATTCCCTACGTCTAGTACGCTATATTCAAAAGCCTCCAAGAACACCTGCAATTGCGGTGAGTCAATGGCTGGTTGTCTAGAAAAAGTCTGTAAGGATTGCAGTACTTGCTTACGGAAGGCTTCGTTCGAAACTTCTCTTCTTCCTAATCCAATCACAGAAAGAGGACCTGAAATTTGACCATCTAAAAAGAGGTTATATAGTGCAGGATAGATTTTACGTTTTGCCAAATCTCCTGTAGCGCCGAATAGCACAAATGTTGATGATTCCACTTTCATTCCTCCTGTTGTTATACATTATTTATATACTTACTTTTAATTACTAACATACTCAGTAGAATCAATCATACGACTGATATTTTCATACGTCAACCTCATTTCGACATTTACGAAAAGTTATTATTTTCACAAAGCTATGAATTGGTAATTATGATTAATGTCACAAAGAAAATAGTATTGGATCATTCGCATTAAATTACTCGGATATTCACGTTGATTAAAGAAAAATCTCAATCCCAGTGCGGCTTTAGCCAATTTCGATCCACCCCCTCCGATTAGAAAATCATCACACCAGCCACTTTGTAACAAGAATAAAATTTCCAGTCGCCACCTTTACTCGCGCTCCCTCGTATCTTCAAACTAACTTTAAGTAATTGATCATTTTGAAATGGACGACGTCCATAAAATATTACAAATCGATCTTGCTTTTAATCTCAACTTAGATTTTTAAGCATAAAAAAGGTCATCTTCGAGGAAGATTATCAGAGTACGCTTCGGAGAGATGATAAGAGCTATTACAGTCCGATTTCTCTCAAAAATGCGCCAACTAAACAAATAGCTGCAATGCAGTCCTTTACGTCAACTCGCGCTGATCTCCTTGGTTGATTCGGACTCAGAAGTCCTTAATTCTTTGGTTGCTACCAACTCATGTTGGACGGTTACCTCCTTGTTCACCCTGCCTCTTGTTTAAGGCCAGTATTTTAAGTGTTATAATTAAAGAACGCATGAATTTCCATTCAGTTTACGAAAGGAAGGAGATTTTTTCATGAATATGAAGCAATGGGATCGAATTCGGACGGGACAGGGATTTATAGCTGCCTTGGACCAAAGTGGTGGAAGTACACCTAAAGCGCTGCTGCAATATGGCATTAAAGAGGACAGCTACTCCAATGAAGATCAAATGTATGCAATGGTTCACGAGATGCGAACGCGCATTATCAAAAGCCCTGCATTTGATTCGAAGAATATACTGGGTGCAATCTTATTTGAGAACACAATGGACCGTCTCATCGACGGAAAATATACTGCTGATTATCTGTGGGAGGAAAAAGGCATTGTCCCATTTCTGAAAATCGATAAAGGACTTGCCGAGCCAGAAAACGGGGTACAGCTCATGAAGCCAATTCCCGGCTTAAGTGATCTTCTGAAGCGGGCCAACGAACGGAATATCTTTGGAACGAAAATGCGCTCGGTGATTAAAGAAGCCAATCCTTCCGGCATCAAAAAAGTAGTTGAACAGCAGTTTGAAGTCGGCAAGCAAATTTTAGAAGCGGGACTGGTTCCGATTATCGAGCCTGAGGTTGATATCCATTCTGCTGATAAAACAGCGTCGGAAAAGCTGTTAAAAGAAGAACTTTCAGCTCAATTGTCTAAGCTGGGCCAAGACGTAAAGGTCATGCTTAAGCTCTCAATACCCACGGAGAATAACTTCTACCGCGAGTTAATGGACGATCCTCACGTTTTAAGAATTGTCGCTTTGTCCGGCGGTTACACTCAAGCTGAGGCCAACGATAAACTCGCCCATAATCAAGGATTAATCGCCAGCTTCTCACGTGCTTTATCGCAAGGATTAAGTTCAGGGCAGTCAGACGAAGAGTTTAACGCACTCCTCTCCAAATCCGTAGAAGCGATTTATGCTGCCTCTATTCAATAAGCAGCTCTTCCCCTCGTGAAGACGTAAGACATAAAAAGGCTGTTTCCCTGACAGGTAATTACCTGCTGGGAAACAGCCCTTTTTTTTAATTTGGATTAACTTTTTTTAAGGGTATTGCTCGCAAACAGTTAGTTGCCGCTTCTGCTTAAGTCACAGGAAAATAAGTCGAAACTACTAGTATTAAAGCGATGAAAGCTGGAAGGCCTTGCATAAACAAAATAGATTTTTTCACCGTCAGTGCACCATAAATCGCCGCCACTATAACAGTGCAGAGGAAAAAGATTACAACTTGGTGGCCGAAATTCACATTCGGATGAACCAGTCCCCAAATTAAACCAGCAGCTAAAAATCCATTATACAACCCTTGATTCGCTGCTAGAGTTTTAGAAGCATCCGCAACTTCCTGCGTCATTCCAAAAACTCGAAGCCCTTTGGGCTTTGACCAAGCGAACATTTCCAAATAGACAATATAAATATGTATTAACGCAACAAGACCGACCATGATATTACCTGCTATGATCATTTGATTAACTCCCCTTAATTTAAATTGTGTACAATTTAATTGTATCACACATTAATTGAAAGTTGTACATTCCATCATCATTTTCATATTAAAGCCACTCAAATCCCCTTCTTAGTAATCAACAAAAGAATGCGGAAATCAAGCTACTGATTTATGAAGTTTTAAAGTCCTATTCGTCTGGTCAACTAATAGAATCTTAACTATAATTAAATGTACGAGACGAAGAACGTCCCGATTCATTCCTTTTTGAATGGATCGGGACGTTCTTTTGTTGAATTCGAAGTGCTCGATTGGCGGGGTCAATCCTATTTCTGTGACTTTGCATACATCACTCGGTATGTGAAGCTAGTCATCGAAATCAAAGGTTTTGGTCCACATGTCAGTTAGTCTGGAGAGTGTGGCGGAACGGGAAATCATCCGACTTGCCTATACGCTTGCTCGCCCATTACGCCCAATTGATGTAGAGATTCATTTAAATATCAATCATCTGTTGTAAAGTATGAACTCCAGCCCAACGCGATGAACCGCTTGTAGAAATCCTGCAATTTTACATCTTTTAAGTCCTATATTCATCCACGGAGGAGTTTTCCTGCATAAATACAGTTTTTCACTAATTTTAAGATAACCAAGCTTAATTTAGAGTCATATTCGTGTATATTTGCAGCAATATCCTTAACCAACACCTAATGAACTGATAAAAACTGCACTTTTGCAGTTTTCAAGTCGAGTTCAGCTTTAAGCTTTTGAATTCTGGATTCTGGGCTTCTGTTTATGTAATCTAACATGGCGGCCTGTCTCCCGATAGAATTGCTCATTTCATTTTTATTGTATCGCTTTCATAACCCTTAAAGTTATAATGGAATAAAAAAATGTTTGTATTTTGTCATCTTGGAGGGCCTATGAAGCAGCTATTCGAAGCCGTTGTTTTTGAAGAACATAAGACCTTAGTTTGGGATTACAAAATATATACAGATGACTATTACAAAGGTTATTATCACTGGCATCAATGCTGTGAAATCATGTTCGTGCATGGCGGTCAGGGAAATGTTGTTGTCAATCAGCAGATGTACGATATCCGCAGGGGGATGTTATTCTTTTTCCAGCCCTATCAGCTGCACCGGATCTATTCTGAGGTCTCTCCCGCTTGTCCTTTTGAAAGATCCATCTTCTATATTGATCCACATGTTGCGGAGAACCTGCTAGTGGGCTTTTCGAAAAGAAAAGCTTTATTCACAACACTTTGGCGAGGGGAAAATACGTATTGCGCCATTGATCTTGAAAATCGTGTTGAAATTGTGGAGTGGATTCTGGAGCAATATGATCACAATAAAAAAAGAAATCCAAGCGAAAATACCGAAGACATTTCGATGTTAATCCTTCAATTATTGAGCAGTATCAAGACAGGAGATCAGCAGATATTCCAATCAGGAGAACGGCGGACCTTGCGCTATTCTGAAAAAATCATGAGCTTTATCGAAGAGCATTATCATGAGGAGGTTAATCTGGATCAGCTGGCTGAGGAAATTCATTTGTCCAAATCCTATATCTCTAGAATCTTTCATCAAGAGACCGGCGGACGGCTCGTGGATTATTTGACAGCCCGGAGAATCAAACAAGCCTGCCGCTTGTTAGGAACGACAGACCTGCCTGTGGAGCAAATCGGAATCATTGTCGGTTTCCCGAACGCCTCCTATTTCAATCACTTGTTCAAAAAAGTCCTCGGAACAACGCCATTAAAATATAGAAAGAATAATTAACGCCAACATTTTCACCATCCTCCAACCCTCCATCATGACAATATTCGAACATTTCATTGTAGCAAAACAAAACTTTTCAGCCACTAGGAAAGCTATACTCATAATATCTTAACCACCACACTGGAGGCAGTAATTATGACATCATCCTATTGGCAAGAGCTTATATGCAGACTCGACACAAAAGTAGAACAGATGGTAAAGCAGATTGGTGACAAATGCCCACATTTTGCAGGGAAAAATGGAAAATTTGATGATATTGGTTCAGACTGGTGGACCACTGGCTTCTGGCCTGGGCTACTCTGGATCATGCATGATATGACTGGAAAAGACTTATACAAGAAAGCCGCTTGGCATTGGGACGGAACCTTGGAGGAATGGTTTATCAAACCAACGGTTGAGATGCATCACGATGTAGGATTTCAATTCCTTCCGACAGCTGTAATCAAACATACGATTACGGGTGACGAAGATGCCCTGCGTAGGGGGATTGAAGCGGCGAATTTCCTCGCTGCCCGCTATAATCCTGTAGGCAAATTCATCCGCGCATGGAATGAAGATAAATATGGCTGGGTAATTATCGACTGCATGTTGAATATCTCTCTACTGTTCTGGGCCAGCAAAGTAACTGGTGATCCACGGTATAAGCATATTGCTATTAGCCATGCAGAGACGACGATGCAATATGGTATTCGCGAGGATGGATCAACCAAACATATTCTATCTTTCGATGCGGAGACTGGGGCATATATTGAGAATTTTGGCGGTCAAGGTTTTTCAGCTGAATCCTCATGGAGCCGTGGAACGGCTTGGGGGCTGTACGGCTTCATCAATACCTATCGCCACAGTGGAAATGAACGGTTCTTGAACACCGCAAAGCGGATTGCCCATTATTTCATCTCGGCTTTACCTGAGGATCAAGTTCCTTATTGGGATTTCCGTCTAGCGGATGACGAACGGATGTTCAAAGATAGCTCTGCGGCATCTATCGCCGCTTCAGGTTTGTTAGAGCTTGCAGCGATCGTACCTGTAGGCGAAAAAAGCCTCTACGCTAATGCAGCGGAGCGAATTCTCCGCTCACTGACCGAAAATTACGCGACTTGGGAGCAGCCAGAGCATGAAGCGATTTTATTGCATGGAACGGGCAGCGGCACTTCCTTTATCGATGTATCGCTGATCTATGGAGACTACTATTATATTGAAGCTGTCGCTAAATTGAATGGTTGGAAACATCGGATTTTCTAACAGATAAACGATTAATTTATAATAACAAAAAAGAAGCTTCTCTACATTAAATGGAAGATCACTGCACCATTTAAAATGAGAAGCTTCTTTATACGCCTTTAAGCTATTCCCTCATGAGTACAGCGGCCCCTTCCAGCAACATCAAGCCACTGAGTTGAATGCTCAGTTGAACCGGAAGCTCCGGTTTCAATTCCCACGATGGACTACAAAGACCCGGCTGTTTATCGAGACCTTTTTCCCACAACGCCGAGCATTGGCCATGATTACCTCACGAATCCTGCTAGCCTCAGGAACCTCTCCACAAAGTTGAACCAGATAACGAATCAGAATACCCTTGAACAATCCAGTATCATCGATGCCTTCATCAGGCAACATCATATTCATCGGATCGCATAGACGATCAATACATGTATTAGCAGTTCGATTCGCATCTTCTAAGTAATGGACATCCCCCGTATTCTTATACAGCTCTAAGCCCGCACCTAGAAACACTCCCTGACAATAAGTAAATTCCCAATCGAAATCAATCTGGCCATCCCCGAGTCTGTTCATTCCATCCCACACAAAACCAGTCGCAGGATCCACTAAATATGTTTTGTTCCATTCATAGATACGGAGTGCCCACTCCAGATCCTCCTGCTTTTGAAAAAGTTCATATAACCTAGCTGCTAGAATGACGGCTGGTGCATTGGCAGGTGTGTTTTTATAATCGAGCTGATCCTTCTTCCAGGCCAAACCGCCTCCAAAATGTTCATTCCAAGCTGATTTTATATCCTCCCATAGATCTAGCACAGCACCTAAGTAGGATTCATATCCAGTTGCCCGATAAGCTCGTAGCAGCGCCAATGCTGTCCATTCCATATCATCATAGTAATTATGCCTGAAAGTCCCACCGTTATAAGCTTGGAGATGTTCACTCAATTCCTTGATTCTCAGTGAATATGCAGGATCTCCGCTACGCTCGTAGCCATCCACTAGAATATCAATGACATGAGCCTGCCACCAGTAATAAAAATTCTCACCTGCAACGTTATACTCTCTGGGATACCATTGATTCATGATCCCCGTCTCCGCATTATAATAATTACGTTCTAGACATTGTTGGAACCACTCCGACCTTTCCTGCCAGTTAAGCGCTTTTAGGGCTTCTTTTGCTTGTGTCATTAAAAGTTCACCTCAAATCTGATCCTTAGTTAATTCAGCCATCTTCTCCAATAACTTCGTTGCACTAAGCTGGGAGCTGAGCTGAATTACACCAGTAGATGACAAAGTCCAATCCGTGCCAAACAAAGCTGCGTCCTCTGACTTTCCTTGCTCCCAGAGAGATTCAGCATTCCTACGCAGAAAATCGACAGCTTCAACAGCTGCGGCATCAGCTTTGACCCATTCTGCCGTATACCGAATCAGGATTCCTTTGAACAATCCAGCATCTCCATTTCCTTCGTCTGGAAGTACACCCGCCTTAGCCTCAGCAAGCTCATGAGCAGCAGCGGAAAAAGTTAATCGGGCATCCTCCAAATAGGATGGGTCCTTAGTGATACGATAGAGTTCTACAGCTGCGCCAATATAGATACCTTGGTTATAGGAGTATCTCCAATCCTTATCGATCTGGCCATTGCCCGTGCGATTCATGCCATCCCATACAAAACCCGTCGTCGGGTCTACCAGATGCTTTTTTTGCCATCTATAAATTTTTAGCGCCCATTCTAGATTCTCAGCTTCACCGAAGGCTTGATACAAACGAGCCGCCAGTATAGCTGCTGGGGCATTGGCAGGTGTATTTTTATAATCCAACTGTGACTTCTGCCAAGCGATCCCACCACCCATATGCTCGTTCCAGCCTGTCTGAATGTCTTCCCATAAAAGAAGGGCTGTATCTTTATAAACTTCCTCTCCTGTTGCTTGATAGGCACGGAGCCACGCGAGAGCCATCCATTCCATATCATCATACAACTCGTTGGGCCACACTCCCCCATTTCGTCGCAAAAGACCTTCATGAAGCGCGGAAAGCCGTTCGGCATACCATTCCTCTCTAGTTCGCTGTAATCCATCTACCAATACATCCACAGCATGAGCCATCCACCAATAATGAAAAATGGTATTACATTCTCCGTTTGGACAAGGTGTTTCTATATTGTACATTTTGATCGCGTCATTCCAGAATAATGAATCCAGCGCAGCTTGTGCTTGATTCGCCCGTTCCTCCCAAATCCCGATCTCCAATTGGTTCATATAAACTCTCTCCCTGATTCGATTTTTATAGAATTAACCTTTTATGCCACTGAATGCAATCCCCTGCACAAAATAACGCTGAAGTGCCAGAAAGAGCACCAATATCGGCAGAATCGCAACAAGCGCACCAGCCATCATTGGACCGTAATCTGTTTGGAAATTATAGGAGAAGGCTTGAAGTCCCATCTGAATCGTTGCTTTATCCGGGTCATTCAGTACAATCATGGGCCATAGGAAGCTGTTCCAGCCCGCTTGAAAAGTAAAGATGCTTAAAGTCGCCAGCGCTGGTTTGGTCAGCGGCAAATAAATGCGCCAAAATATCTTAAACTCTCCACAGCCTTCGATCCGGGCCATTTCCATCATGTCACTAGGTAGGGTAAGAAAGAATTGCCGCATAAAGAACACAGCAAAAGTTCCTGAAGCCCCCGGAAGAATAATCCCCCAGAAGGAGTTCATCAACCCGTTCCCCCCACTGCCAAAAATATCGTTACCTCCGAAAAATGGAATATGACGCATGACATAAACTGTAGGGATCATCGTCACTATGCCCGGTATCATCATCGCCGCTAGCAGCACGCGGAATATTGGCTTATTGAGCTTAAAATTCAACTTTGCGAATGCGTAGCCACTGATCGACCCAAAAAACAGATTCGCCAGTACACCTGCTACAGCAAGCACAAGTGAATTCCAGAAAAAGAGGGCAAATGGAACCGTTGTAAACGCCTTACGATAGTGCTCTAAGGTCAAATGTGAAGGAAACCACCGAATGGGCATGGCGAATATCTCTTCGTCAGGCTTCAAAGATGTAAGAACACTCCAATAGAAAGGTAGAAACATTACGATTGCAATAACAATGCACACTATATAATAAATAGATTTACTTAAGCGTCTTTTTAATAACGAACTTCCACTAGTATCCATACCTCTATCCCCTTTCTGCATGACAAGCCCGCTTATACAATGGACTCCTCCGCCTTTGTGATCCGCATGTTTATAAGTGAGAATATGAGAATCGCCACAGCAAGCACAAAAGCTTGTGCAGACGCATACCCCATTTGTAATTGATTAAAGCCCTGTTGATAGATCAGATAAACCGGAGTTTTCGTCATATTCGCTGGACCACCCTGCGTCAGCACAAAAGCTTGGTCGAACAACTGTAACGCACCAATGATTGCCATCGTGCTGACTAGAAAGGTCGTAGGACGTAGTTGCGGCCAAGTAATATACCGGAAACAATCCAGTTTATTGGCACCGTCCAGCCTTGCGGATTCATACAAATAGTCAGGCACACCTTGCAGACCTGCCAAGTAGATAATCATATTAGAACCTACCGACTGCCAGAGAGTAAGCATAATAATGGACAACATCGCTGTTCGGGTCTCGGATAACCAAGCTGGACCTGTAATCCCAACATAGGACAACAATCCGTTAACCAAACCAAATTCAGGATGCAAAAGCCAGATCCAAACGGTAGCAGCAGCAACGGCGGATGTAAGAGTTGGCAGATAATTCAGAGTGCGGAACAGCTTCACCCCACGCCAGCTTCGACTAAGTAGAATCGCGAGGAGCAGCGAAATCAGGATATTTAGCGGAACGAAAATGATCGAATAAAAAAATACATTTCGGAATGTTTTCCATAACAAACTGTCTTCTATCAAACGGCGATAGTTATCAAAACCGATCCAATCATTTCTACTAAGTACATCGTAATTGGTAAAGCTTAAATACAACGCCATTACCACGGGGATGACCGTGAATACTGTAAATAGCAACACCGTTGGTGTAATAAACAAATAAGCTGTCCGCGCCTGATGTTTCTCTAGCTTTCTGATGGAAGCCATTTCAGCTACCCCCTCCTAAGCAAAAGGGAGGCAAGACCTCCCCCTTACTTCAAATGTCTTACTTATTACTTCACTACCTCATTATCCTTTAGCATTTTGTCGCCTTCTTCTTGTGATTTCTTCAAGGTTTCGTCAATACTCAGCTTGTTCTGCTGGTTTAGCTGCAAATTGGGTGCCAACGCGTCGGTTTCCATCACGGAATAACCAGGGTGGTTTGGACGAACCTTAGCGAACTCCAGTGTTTCTAGAAACGGCTGCCACTTGGGATCATCTTTGAAGAATGGATCTTCCATAGACGGCTTATAGCCAGGCAGATTCAGACTGGTCTTGGCCCAGAGCAATGCGTTATCCTTGTTCGCTGTCCACCATTTAATGAACTCCCACGCCTCTTCCTTATGTTTGGAGCCTTCTGGAATCACCAGACCAAATCCGCCCATAACACTGCCTTTATCCCCGTTTGGTCCAGCTGGAGGGGGAACGATTCCATAATCTAGATCTTTACCGTATTTGTTATAAGTGCTGAGCATCCACGGACCGGAATACAACATAGCAACTTTGCCTGTGACAAAAGCATCTTGCCCTTCCCCAAGTCCAAGCTCAAACCCTACTTTATACACCTTATCTTTGTTCATCAGGCGATCCCAGAACTCTAGCACCTGTTTTCCTTTATCATTATTAAAATTGGTCTTTCCATCCTCCGTAAGCATGGTGCCGCCAGCCTGTTGAAGATACATATTAAAAAGCCCCAAATCCCCCATTGAAAAACCTGCAATTTCCAATTTATTGCCGTTCCATTTGGTGAGCTTCGTAGCAGCCGTCTCTAGCTCATCCCATGTTGTTGGAGGCTGAAGTCCTGCATCTGCGAGCAGCTTCTTATTATAGAAAAGAGCACGAGCATCTACGGTAAGCGGCAGCCCATATAATTTGTCATCGTATGAAAGCTCACGAAGGGATTCGCTGTAGAAGTCATCTTCGGAAATACCGTCACGCGTTAAGTATTCGTCAACCGGATGCAGGACGTTTTTTGGAGCATACAATGAAGTTCTCCAGCGATCCCAAAACAGCACATCAGGAGTGCCGCCATTGGTTGCGGAAGTCAGGAACTTCGTGATCATATCCTGCTGCAGCACATACTTTACATGAATCTTATCCTGCGATTTATTAAAGGCATCAACCATGGTCTCAAATTGCTTCTGCCCCTCACCGCCCCAATCCCCCCAGAAGGTAAGCTCCGTCTTTTTTCCATCACTGCTCCCTGATTTACTTGCAGTTCCGGACTCTTTACCGGTGGACCCATTACTGCCACCGCAGCCCGTAGCAAGTGAAGCTGTCATAACCAAAGCAAGTGTGGTAACCAGCCATTTTTTCATGTTCTCTATCCCCTTTAGAGTCGATTGAAAAACTTGTAGACATTAACCCCGCTTAACTTGTAACCCGCAGTGCATAAGCACCAGCTCGCAGAACATCATATTTGCCCATGAGAACCATGGACGTGTAAATTCGTCGGGATTATCCACATCAAACCCTTCATGCATAAATCCGGTGCCCGCATCCGTCTTCTCCAGCAGATTAAGCAAGGATTCCTGTTCCTCATCGCTGGTAGATGTCATTCCCTGAATCGCTAAAGCTATAGGCCAGATATAACGACTAGGCGTATGTGGACTTCCAATACCAGAAGCCTCCTTTCCTGCGAAGAAATAAGGATTATTGCTACTTAAAATAAGCTTTCGGGTATTTTGGTAGATAGGATCCTCGGCACTCACATAACCCAAATAAGGGATAGAGAGCAGACTTGGCACATTTGCATCATCCATCAAATTCACCAGTCCACGGCCATCTACTTCATATGCATAGACTGACCCAAACTCTGGGTGGTCTACGATTCCATACTGGCGTATTCCCTCATTAATCTGTTCAGAAAGTTTTCTAGCTTTCAATTCCAGTTCCTGATCCCTTAGGATCTCTCGGGCAATTTCACACACATACTCTAAAACAACCACAGCGAACATATTAGCAGGAACCAAATACCCGTATTCACAGGCATCATCGCTAGGACGAAATCCGGACCATGTCATTCCGGTATAAGCTGTCAACGTTCCTTTACCTTCACGCACTAATGTATCCGTAGGTGGACAGTTCATCCGTTGAAAAAGATAATTGGAATCGCTCTCATGTTTCTGTTCAGTAGTCCATAATGCAATAATTCTTTCTACACCCTTAACAAATGAATCATTAAACTGACTAGTTCGGTCCGAATTCTTCCAGAGCAGATAACCCAGTTGGATCGGATAGCATAATGAATCAATCTCATATTTTCTTTCCCATACTCCTGGGCTCATCTCTGTAAGATCCTCCTGATGGCCATTCCCATTTTCTTCTTCATTGAACGCGTTCGCATAAGAGTCAAGCTGAATACATGCGAATTGTCTTAGTACAAGTCCCTCAATCATGTCCGCAATTTCTTCATCCTCGGAGGCAAGGATCAGAAAGGGTCTAACCTGAGCGGCCGAGTCCCGCAGCCACATCGCTGGAATATCTCCGGTAATGACAAAAGTGGTGCCATTCGCCATTCTTTTTAAGGTTGTATTCCAGGTGTTATCCATACATTTCTCGAACATTTCGGCTAATTTTGGACGATCCCTCAGCTGCGCTTTTACATTAGATGCCAGTTTCTTCATCGACTCAGGGATTTCTCTGGTTGCTTTCAGTTATAATACCCCCTTTTTCTTTCTCCTTTGAAGCGCTTTCACAAATTAGTATATTGTCATGTAATTAGTATGTCAATATGTTTATTTATTGATAATGATATATCAATACTTCTATAATGATAAACATCTATCTAAAACAAACAAAAAAACCCATCCAAAAAGATAGGTTTTTATAACAACTAATTTATGGATAATCGCATAAAATTAATTAGAATTAGATGGTTTAGCAGGTCCCGTAGATTCACCAGAAATCAACTCAGCTTCCAGCATTATCTTATTCGATACAGTCTGGCCATTCATAATTTGCAGTACATTCTCAACTGCCAGTCGCCCCATTTCTTCTTCATTCTGCCGCAAATGAGTGAACGCATAACCCGAGCCGAGTGGAGTTGGTGGACTATCAAAGCAAATGATTGAAACATCCTCTGGAATCCGCAGCCCAAGACGTTCAACCGCAGTTCTAGCCAGCAGGGCAATATTATATTCCACGGCAAAAAGCGCCGTTATTGTTGGATTCTCTTGTAAATGAGAAACTAGCCGTGAGATATCGTGTTCAATATTCTCATCATTAAAGGAATTTGGTAATGTTGAGGTTAAATCACTAACCCACAACCCCTTATCTACAGCTATCCCCCGCTCCGCATGTGCTTGTATAAATCCCTCCACCCGCTCCTCAAGAGCCGTCGTATCCGCTGGAGGTGGAGAGAGGAAAGAGATATGAGTATGCCCAAGATCAAATAAGTACTCTGTCCCTTTAAGTGCAGCCTTTATGTTATCCGTGCCGATCGAAGCAGCCGCTACTCCTTTCAGATGGCGATCTACCAGAACTAAAGGGAAACGGCCGATCACCAATTTTAGAATCTCAGCATTAAAAAATTCGCCTTGAGCCGGAAAAACAATCAGACCATCTACACCCAAGCTAAGCAACTTCTGAATAGACTGTTCTTCGTTCTCTGGTACGCCAAATGTTCTTCGTAGAACGAGGAAGCAATCATTATCACGGGAAGCCTGTTCCATCCCATAAATCAAGCCTGTTCCATAACTGTTGCCAAAGTCGGTAATAATCAGACCAATTGTCTTTTCCTCATGGTTAAAGGAATTAAAAACCGTCCCGTCGGAGGTCGTCTCAGGAGACATAACTGAATCTATGTAGTCAACTGCCGGATCAGCCACAAACGAACCTCTTCCCGGTTTTCTCACAATTAAATGCTCGGCCGCTAGCATTTCCAGAGCTTTTTTACTCGTAATCCGACTTACATTATAGGTTTCGGCCAGTTCTTTTTCTGAAGGAACTCGCTCCCCTTGTCCATAGGATTTATTTACAATAAGCTGCTTCACTTCATCAAATATTTTTTCATACATCGGTTTGGATGACGTTGTCTCATTCATAACTTTCGTTATCTCCTGACTCTAATTTTTTAATCTTTATACATAATAATATATCATGATATATTAAGTTTGTCGACATTTGTACTGAAGCAGTTAAAAAAAGAGGGAGGAAGGGTTCAGAGTGTAAAGCGAAAAAATTCGTATAGAAACAGAGATAAACCGTATTCTGAGAATACGGTTTAAGAGAGGCTAAGTAACAAAGCTCTGAATAGACTCCTTTAATTCTCGAGCTCCCATTCCGGATTCCATGCGACTTCCCACAAATGCCCATCGGGGTCCATAAAGTGACCGGAATACCCTCCCCAAAAGGTATCATGTAAAGGGTCAACGATCTTCGCACCAGCCTTTTGAGCTAGCTCCATAACCTGATCTGCTTCCTTTTTACTTCCTACATTGTGGCCAATCGTTATTTCTGTTGAACTGGCTGGGGATAATGGAACCTTTGCCTCATAGGCCATATCTTTCCGATTCCAAAGTGCCAGCTTCAAGCCTGCCTGCAAATCAAAAAAGGCAACCGCTCCATGTTCAAATTCTTTGCCAATGATCCCTTCGGTCGGAAATCCTAATCCATCCCTGTAAAAAACCAAAGCTCTCTCCAAATCATCCACGCCTAGTGTTATTACTGTAATTCGGGGTTTCATCTATATCAAGCCTCCTATTTTCGCTTCGTTAAATTGTACGAGTGCGCTCATTAATTGTGTTCAGTACTTCTTCCCAATGCATCTTCATCTGCTCTCGCATAACTGGATGGACCATTTTTTCTTGATAAGATCTACTATATTCATAGATAATATCAAACCATATTCCACTTAACAAGTTTTTACACTTTTGTACATTTGTTCTTTTTTCGACCATAAAAAGCTTACACAGGTCTATCGTAAATGGCTGTTCAGATTATATAATAGAGACTATCTGGTATAGAAAGGAAGTTGATTTTTTTATGAAATTTGATGATTACCGCTATGAGCGACCGGATGTAGAGAAATTCAAGCAAGACTTTAACGCCCTGCTGAAAGATCTCAACGACACATCACCACTAGAGGTGCAAAAAGCTTCCGTCACTGCCATTAACAAGCTTCGCAATGAGTTTGACACGATGCAGACATTGGTTAGCGTTCGTCATTCTATCAACACGACAGATGAATTTTACAAAGCCGAACAAGAATTCATGGACGAAATCGGGCCTGTCGTTCAGGAATACATAACTAACTACTACAAAGCACTCGTACATTCCAAATATAGAGCCGAGTTTGAAAAGGAATGGGGTGCGCAGTTACTCCAGCTTGCTGAAGTATCGCTGCGGACGTTTAGTCCGGAAATCATTGAAGATTTACAATTGGAGAACAAACTATCAACTGAATACTCCCAGCTTATCGCATCTGCCAAGATTCTTTTTGAAGGTGAAGAGCGTACACTGCCTCAACTCGCACCTTTCGAATTGTCTACAGACCGTGATATGCGTAAAAGCGCTTCTGAAGCTCGGTTTGGTTTTATGTCCGAACACGAGGCTGAATTTGACCGCATCTATGACGAGCTCGTCAAGGTCCGTGACGGCATAGCTAAAAAGCTTGGGTACAGCAACTTTGTTCAGCTAGGTTATGACCGTATGATGCGTACCGACTATAATGCTGAAATGGTTGCTAATTTCCGCAAACAAGTTCTTGAATATATCGTACCTGTCTCCCAGCAGTTAAAGAAACGTCAGACTGAACGACTGGGTCTAGATGAATTGAAATATTACGACGAGAACTTTAGCTTTAAGACCGGGAACGCTACCCCTAAAGGAGATTCAGACTGGATTGTAGCTAACGGTAAGAAGATGTACAAAGAGCTCTCCCCTGAAACGGATGAATTTTTCACCTTCATGCTGGACAATAATCTGGTGGATTTAGTAAGCAAAAAAGGAAAACAAGGCGGCGGATATTGCACCTATTTCAGCCAATACCAAGCCCCTTTTATTTTCTCAAATTTCAACGGCACCTCTGGGGATATTGATGTCTTAACTCACGAAGTGGGTCATGCGTTCCAGGTTTATGAAAGCCGCAATATTAATGTGCCAGAATATGCTTTTCCAACCTATGAAGCATGTGAGATTCATTCCATGAGTATGGAATTTTTCGCTTGGCCTTGGATGAATTTGTTCTTTGAAGAAGATGCAGATAAATACCGCTTTAATCACTTATCTGACAGCCTTCAGTTTATTCCTTACGGGGTATCTGTCGATGAATTCCAACATTTTGTTTATAGCAACCCTGAAGCAACTCCTGCTGAACGCAAGCAAGCTTGGAGAGACATCGAGAAGAAATACTTACCACATCGTAATTATGAAGGTAACACTTATCTGGAACAAGGGGGCTTCTGGCATAAACAAGGCCACATCTTTGCCTCACCGTTCTACTACATTGACTACACACTAGCACAGCTATGTGCCTTCCAATTCTGGAAACGTTCGAACGAAGATTTCAAATCTGCTTGGAGCGATTATTTGGAGCTATGCCAAGCTGGTGGAAGCAAGTCCTTTATTAAACTGGTTGAACTAGCGGGTCTGACTTCACCATTTGAAGATGGCTGCATTAGCTCCGTTATTGGGGATATTGAAGGTTGGCTGAACAGCATTAATGATAAAGAGCTTTAATCCATTCTCTGATAAGCTCATCACAAAAAAAGCAATCCTTGCCTTATGGCTTGGATTGCTTTTTAAAATTGAATGATCCAACTTCACCCATGTATGTTATCGATAACGAATCAATATATCTATTGGGTATCGACCCGCATTGCGACCATATAAGGCTAAGCCTCCGCCCTCTGCTTGAAGCTCCAAACGGAAAGTACGATTGCGATCTAGTTTAGCTGCTAACTGCCCCGGTACACTTACTTTACACAGATAGCCGTAAGAGCCCGCCTCATCTAACTTATTCGCTAATGGCTGATAATGCCAAGATAATACACCTCGGCTGTCGGCCGGATCATCTGGCAAATAGAAGGAGCCAATCCGTTGACCTTCTATCAGAACATTCACACGTGAAGGATGACGTTCTTCGTCGGTCATATAATACGTATTCGGATTATACTCCACCCTAGCATCTGCACCATGCATGAGATCAAGTCCCATTTCATTTTGCTTTGCGCCTTCAACATTTCGAGCCAATACTCGCTTTGCGCTGGCTTCGAACATGATTTCGATCTCGCCAATCATCTTTTTCTCCATACCATCTGGAAGAGTTACATCATATGCATAATGGCCTTGCCCAGCCCCATTGATTTTTGAGCACTGAATAGCTTCCCATTGTTGTTCAAAGTTGTGTTCTTTATACGCATCCACCGGGATATTAATACAATCTCCATCCCCTTCAAACCTTACACTCTGATTACCGCTTCTAACATCAAACGTAATGAAGTTGCGTGTGATTACCTCTTCCCTATTATTTATCAAGGAAACTGCCAGCACTGCAACTGCGTCCTGATCAGGCATAAGGACATAAAGAGGAGATAAATCTGATACTCCATATCCGTCCCACTTCACTGACATATGCTCACTTTGTGTAACAACTCGTGTTCCCAAATTGTCGTACCAAAGTTCCCACTTCACCTGTAAATGCTGTCCATGATATTTATCTGAGAAGCTGGAACGAAGAAGCGGAACTTTAACTTCATCCTTTGCGTTTACTGTCTGGCATGGCGGTGCATCGATCACGATGAAGTCCGGAGAATGCAGATCAGAAATCGTCATCCCTGGAACAAAGTCATCATAACCAAAATCTTTATCGCTGCCGTCTAACCGATAATAACCATTGAACTCGTTCGTAACATCGCGAAATTCGGTAAATACAAAACCACATAGCTTATCATGCCGCCGGAATTCATTCATCATATAGCGGTAATGCCATGCCAAATCACTATCCCCTGCCCCGCCTTCGATACCCCATACGTTTCCACATTCACTGTTCATCAGCGGGGCATCAGATTGTACATTACCTCCGATACAGTTAAAGTCTGAACCTGGGAAAGTTTTGTCTACAACCTCATTCAAATGTGATCTAAGCTGATCATAACCATTAATGTAGAAATGCCAAGTATTGATATCAGATTCCACATGATCATAGTTACAAGGTGAGTTATCTTCAACGATTCTAGATGGATCTAGTCGTTTTGCCCAGCGATATTGTTCCCGAACCCATTCCTGTGTTTCTTTGAGATAACTAGTCTGCTGCTGTAAATCACTCGTCAGACTAGTGTCCTGAGCGTTCGTCTTCAAGCCCCAAGTCTCGTTAAACATTACCCATGAGAAAATGGATGGATGATTATAGTCTCGTTCAATAACCTCGAGTGCTTCACGTTCATACGCGTTACGTGCTTTTTCATCGGGATTTCCCCAAAAGCAAGGCATGTCTTCCATCACCAAAATACCCAGTTTATCCGCCCAATATAGTTTTCGTGGTTCTTCTGGCTTGATATGAATACGCACAAAGTTCAGTCCCAAACGTTTCATTAGATAGATTTCATCCCGCATATCTTCATCAGACGGATAAGTGAAATATCCCGTTTTGTGATAAGACTGGTCAAGGGTACCGTTTAAATAAATCGGCTTGCCATTGAGGGTAATCCAGCGATAACCACGCTCATCAAAACGCACAGTTTGGATTTCTCGAACTCCGAAATAGGTACTGACTGTGTCTGTGCCAAAAGATCCGCTAAGTTGTAGTTCGCCTTCGTACAAATAAGGTGTATCTGGACTCCACAATTTTGGATCTGTTATATGGAAAGAGAGCTTAAATTCATTCTCCCCTGCGATAAGATCTATTTTCTCAGTATGCAATATAGAATTCTCTGCGAATTTCAGCGTGAAATTTGCCGATCCATTTTCTTGTGCAAAGATTCTTGTCGTCACGTTCACTTGCCCATCAATAGTGGTCACAAACTTAGCATCTTTCATATAAGTCTGAGGCCGAGATTCTAGCCATACGGGCTGCCAGATTCCGCGAATTTCTCCATAACCTTGTTTGCCACGCGTTTGGTAATCATGATCGAAGTCCTCTACTCTAACGACAATTGTATTGTCTAAGTCTTCAACCCAGTACTGAGTAACTTCGAACTCAAATGAACCATATCCACCTTGGTGTGAACCAACATGCACTCCGTTAATCCAAACGTCACATGAATAATCCACTGCCCCGAATCGCAAAAATAGTCGTGTCTGTGAGTCGGTAGTCTGCCATTTCAAAGTCCGCCGATACCATCCTATCCCTTTATGATCACTGCCAATACCTGATAATGGACTTACCCAAGAAAAAGGAACAGTAATCATCGAACTGTAAGCGATTTCGGAATTGGAATACCAATGTTCGCTAATTCCTTCATTGCTCGGATCAAAGCTAAATGACCATTCCCCATTCAAATTCATCCATTCGTTGCGCTGCCAATGTGGATGCGGATGTTCGGGACGAGGAATCGGAAGACTCTCAACATTCAGTACGGAAGTTGTCATGATATGAGCACAGCCTTTCAAAATAAGAAGTTGAGCTCATTTTAGCACCAGTATATAAAATTCGCAATGTATATTATAATTTTACAATATATAATCTTCAGTGTACAATATCCTCAACCAATCCTAACGAAAAGGAATACAACCAATGAATGATATTTCGCAAGAAACGATACGGTACCCCGCATCACGCATCTTAGATGTTGCTAAAGCACTTTCTGGAGATGTCAGAGTCCGTATTCTTGAAGCCCTTGGTGACAAGCCCATGAGTGTCAGTCAATTGGCCGAGACACTTGGCGTAGCTCAACCAACAATTTCAATCAATGTACAGACCCTTGAGCAAGTTAACTTAATCTCATCTACACAGGGTGCAAATCGCGAGAAAATATGTGCGGTCACCTGCCGATCCATCCATCTCGATCTTCCTTCGAAGCTAGGCGATGGTCTGCATCAAACGGAAGAAATACATATGCCCATCGGGATGTTCTCCCACTGTTCTATTCAACCCTCTTGTGGTATGGCTGGAAAAGACGGCGGAGTCATCGGTTCTCAGGATGATCCACGGGTATTCTACATGCCGGAACGAGTTGATGCATCTCTCTTATGGTTCGCTGACTCTGGCTATGTCGAATACTATTTTGCCAATCCACTACCCCCTGGTGTCGAGCTTGATGAGATTCGGATTTCGGCTGAGGTTTGTTCTGAAGCACCTGCATTTCGGGAAGATTGGGCAAGTGACATCACATTAACTATAAATGACCTACATGTCGGTACTTGGACTTGTCCATCAGATTTCGGTAACCGGAAAGGAAAGTTAACACCCGAACGATGGAAGGGTGGTACAGAATATGGAATGCTGACAGAGTGGAGTATCTCAGAACAGGGTAGCAAAATAAATGGAACTGCTTCTTCCCCTACTACAATTAGCTCACTGAAGCTGGCATTTAATGAGCCCATTCGAGTACGATTTGAGATTCGCGAGGATGCCCTCAATAGACGAGGACTTAATCTATTCGGAAGTGGTTTCGGAGACTACTCACAGGATATTATCCTGTCGTTTGTGCGTCGTTCAGTATCGGGTACATGATAACACGTAAGAATTGCACACCTGAAACCAGAGTAGATCGAAAGCTTCAGATGTGCCAGTGGACAATGTTTTCTTTACACACCAATTACTTACGCTTATCTTCAGCTTTTTTGATATTCTCAGCCACTCTAAATTTCACGATCTTACTAATTAATTCATAGGGCATCGGCTGATTAAGAGGGAATTGAATGGATCCTTTTGCTCCTTTATAGACTGATAATTCTTCTTTGAAAGCGTCAATACCATTAGGCGTTGGATAAAATCCAATATGGTTTTTGAAAGCCGCAAAATGCACCAGATTTCCGTGCAGTGTAAAAGTAGGCATCTGATAGCTAATCTTTTCAATCGCATCAGGTGCCGTTTCTTTTATTACTTTTCTTATTGTACTAAGGATTTCCTGAATCTCAGATGGAAACTTGGAAATATAGTCATCGATCGATTCATACGTGATTTTAGCCTCCACAATAAGTCCCCTCTCTGTTTCAAGTTCACATTTAACTTTGATGAAATGCTGCCAATGCCTCGTCTTCTGTACTCTTGAACAATATTTTATTCCCCTGATTACATTCGTAAATAAAATCATTCAGACTTTTACTATTATAGCCAGTAAATTCTCCCACAATAGCAACTCGCATCTGATAGTTTGTATACTTTTGAAGAATCTCTCCAGCAAGGCCCGTCTTTAACTCAAAAAAATCATCTGTGATTTGCTCTTTTCTTAGAATCATTTTATCGCATTCTTGATATCTAACGTTTGCCATTAGATCCAATGCATCATTCACATTATTAATTACAATACCCTCGCTGGAAATCAAAGCTACTGTTGAATTGTCTTTACGGTTTAATGTGATTTGCATTCTAAATTGCTCCTTTTTCAATAAGAAATTCTTTAACATTGTGGTTTCCTTGTTGGATAGCTATAGCTAATACTGATTCACCACCTTCAATTTTAGCATGGATGTCAGCTCCGTGTTCGATTAACAAGCGTATCAGCTCCACATTATCCGAATGAAAAGCTGCAGAATGCAAGGCAGTGTGCCCATCGCTATCAAAAATATGTGTCTGAGCACCCTTGTTCAATAGCAGTTGGATAACACCCATATTCCGCTCCCCAGCAATTGCAGCATGAAGTGCAGTATTAGAAGGAATGAAATTTATCTTGGAATGAGATACTGCATCAACCTCAGCACCATGGTCTATCAATACCTGCACCGCTGCTTCTTTACCGAAATGTGCTGCATATCCCAAAGGTGTAAGGCCCTCGTCATTTTCCGTATTTGCAAGAGCCGGATGGAATTCTAAAATTTCTGTTAGCCGTGCAGCATCGCCATGTTGTGCCGACTGAAAAACTTCATTAATACTTTGCCGTAGTTCCATTAGATTTCGCCTCTTTTCAATTGATGAAGAAATGATTTAGCTTATTTTTTCTGGATAGTTAAGCCATTCTCCTGCTAACAAGAAGAAAAGACGTTGTAGTCTTTTAAAGACGATAACCATTTCTCGTAAAATAACAAACATAAAAAACAATACAAATTTATTGTAAATCAATAAATTAAATGCTAAAATCATGAAGTCATTAAATAAGTGAGGTGTTTTAAATGAATGTTAAACGAGGTTCAACCACTTTCTTAAAAGTAATTATTTTTCTGGTTGGAATTGCAGTGCTTGCTTTGTGTATCTGGTTGCCTGAGATAGCGGTAAGAGATGCAAGAGTACATCCAGATACGGCTTACTTCCTGATTCCCTTTTTAGTTTGTGCTTACGGATTTTGTATTGCGTTTTCTGTTGCGCTGTACCAAGCATATAAACTATTAAACAACATCGAAAAGAACAATGCTTTCTCTGAATTATCCCTTAACTCTTTGAAGATTATAAAGAAATGTGCTTTTGCAGTCATTTTCCTCATTTTGTTAGGACTAGTAAGCTTAAGGGTGCTTGCTAAAGTTACAGATAGTGATGATCCAGCGGGTCCTACATCATTATGTCTAATGGGTCTTTTAGCAACAAGTATCATCGCAGCCATTGTGGACGCACTTCAAAAGCCATTAAAAAATGCCCCAGATATAAAGCCAAAAAATGTATGATTAACAGTCAAATATCAACATTAGAATTTAATATAGCCAAAAGAAAAGAGTATTCATTCGAAGGTTATCGAATGAATACTCTTTCTTTTCAATGTATATAGTGAGCCAATTTTTAAATTAAATCAGACTTTTGAAGAAGCCGCTTAACGATCGCTGCAACCTCAGCTCTGGTCATATCATCCTTGGGAGCAAGTACATTGCTGCTTCGTCCCATGATTACGCCTGCCTGCAAGCAGTCAGCAATTGCGCTAATCGCCCAGTCAGATGCTTTGCCGGCATCGGTATATGGGTTCAAGAATCCTTCAGCGGATTGATTAGGAAGGTTAGCCTTTAGCGCTGTAATTTTCATCGCTTTGGCGATAATTAGCATCGCTTGTTCACGGGTAATTTGGTCATCAGGGCGGAACATGCCATCTTCAAAACCATTGATTAATTGATATGCATATGCAGTATTGATCGCACTGTTATACCAATCCGTAGTTTTAACATCCGAAAATGGTGTTGCTGTTTGACTCAATCCTAGTCCGAGACCGCGAACGACAATCGCCGCAAACTCTGCGCGGGTAATCGCTTGATCAGGTGTAAATTGACCATTACCAGTCCCTTCGATAACTAAACGGGAACCCATATCATTCACTGCATCTTTTGCCCAGTGATTAGCAACATCACTGAATTCAAGCGGATGCCAGATTACAGAGTAAGTGCCGCCACTAAGGCTGTTGATTGTAGCAAAATATTTTCCTTCAATGACTATCACTTTAGTAGGTACATGACGCACTGAGCCATCAGCATCAATATACACACCAGTTGTAATCTTATTCGGGTCCATCCCATCCGGAATAGCAATCGTACGTTTCACATACGTATTGAATTGGGATAGTTCAATACTCTTATCTCCGTAAATACCTCTAGCTGTAAAGTTTACTGGTGCGCCGACTAATGAAAATGATCCGTTTTGCGCAGCAGCTCCTAATGCTTTAACTTGATCGGCAGTTGGTGCGCTGATTTCAATCTGTATTTTAATATCTTGTAAAGCTACAGACTTGCCAATCTGCGCGGATAAGGCGTCAATATCAATCTGCCCAGAAGGCAGTGTAAATGTCGCATTTCCCGTTCTGATTTCAAGTATTGCTTGATTTCCCTGCATATTTTTAACCATTTGTCCGTTTAGTTCGCCAACGATAACATCAGATTTACTAATGGCAGTGATAGAAACCACAGCACCTTTACCTTCAGCGGCGAGCTTGTCTTCCAGCTTCTTCTGGTCTAAAGCAATGGTGGTTAGCGTTTGATCATTCCGTTTACCATTCGTCGCAGTTCCCACGGTTTCCGCTTTACCATTGATTAAAATGGAAGCATCATTTGCTACAGGTGCCGGCGTTGCTGATGGAGTTGGTTGAGAAGGAACATCAACACTGGATGGAGCGCTCGGGATGACTGTATTGGATTCAGCAGATGATTCGCTAAAGCCAGCCTTATTGATGGCCTGTACCGTGAAGATGTAGCTTGTACCATTCGTCAGACCACTGATTGTAAGCGGACTTCCATTACCCGTAACCGTCAGCCCTCCCGGATGAGCCGTTACAATATATCCTGTGATTTCACTTCCACCATCGTTTACCGGCGGTGTAAAGGTGATGATCGCTTGACCATTTTCTGCAGTTGCAGTTACGGATGTTGGAATACCCGGTGCTGTAATTGGCTTAGCAGGAGCCTTCACAGTAACGGTTGTTGAAGCTTTATAACTTCCATCTTTCGTTGTAACTGTAATAATGGCTGTTCCCTCACCAACTGGAGTAACCACTCCATTCACGACTTTTGCGATAGTTTCATCGCTGGAGCTCCAGATCAGGTCCTTAATGGTCGCATCAGCAGGCGCTACTGTTGCTGTTAACGTCTCCCCATCTTCACCCACGGTTAAATTAAGTGCTGTCTTGTCTAACGTTACTCCCGTTACGATAACGGTAGGTGGCGTTGCTGCTTTCACATTCACTGTCGTTGAAGCGGTATAACTGCCATCTTTAGTCGTAACCGTAATGGTGGCTGTTCCAACACCAACCGGGGTTACTACTCCGTAAACAACCTTAGCTACTGTTTCATCACTGGAGCTCCAGATTACCCCCTTATTGGTTGCATCGGCAGGTGCGACTGTCGCTTGTAGCGTTTTATCACCTTCTCCAACTGTTAAATCAAGTGTTGGCTGGTCTAAGGTTACTCCGGTTACTATGACAATTGGTGGCTTAGGTGCTGCCACATTCACAGTTGTTGAAGCCTTAAAACTTCCATCCTTAGTCGTTACAGTAATAATTGCTATACCCTCACCAACTGGTGTTACCACTCCATCCACGACTGTTGCAACAGTTTCATCGCTGGAACTCCAGATCACATCTGTATCTGTCGCATTTGCAGGTTCTATTGTCACCTTTAGTAAGGCATCTGCTTCACCAGCAGTTAAGTCGAGCGTCTCCTGATCAAGCTTCACTCCGGTTACGTTCACAACTGGAGCACTCACAGTTACGGTGGATGTCGCAGTATAACTTCCGTCCGTTGTTGTTGCTGTGATCGTTGCTGTTCCAACGCCAACTGGTGTTACCACTCCATTAACAACTGTCGCGACAGTTTCATCACTGGAGCTCCAAGTTACTGTTTTGTTCGTCGCATTAGCAGGTTCTATTGCAGCATTTAGTGTATCTCCTGCTTCTCCCTCTGTTAAACTAAGTGATGTTTTATTCAAAGTCACTCCAGTTACGAGGACATCTCCCACATCGTTTACCTGCACATTGAAGGTGTATAAACTACTTATAGTTCCATCATTTACAGTAACAGTAATCACACTGTTTCCGTAGGCATTCTTCGCTGGTGTTATTTCTAACGTCCGCGCATCCCCACTTCCACTTACTTTCAGTCCATTATTCGGAATTAGGGAAGTATTAGAAGATGTAGCTGATACATTAAGGTCATCCCCATCCACATCAATAACCTTAAAGGAGCGTGATACAGATTTATTTTTTTCCGTTGTAGTACTTCCCATGAAGCCTGTGTCCTGCTTCCAGCTGGCACCAGTGATTGAACCGTTCTTAGCTGAACCAGCCGGTGTATTGACAGCGATAATACCATCATTGCTATTCGAAAATTTATAGTTCAAAGCCAGATTAGGCTCTGATCCATTCAAATCGACGTTCATTTCGCGAACAATTTCGCTCTGGGTTTTAGCTTTACTCCAAAACCTTACGTCTCTCATCCCACCGCTGTAATCTCCGTCCTGTCTCCAGGTGCTTTTACCAAGCCAGTTGTTCGGACGTGCCATATTTCCAACTGTACTTAAATCCATAGCCCCTTCTGCCTTAAGAACACCATCCCAATAAATTCGTCCCTTTTTCTGACTGTGATCATAAACAATTGCGACATGAACCCATTTAGAAGTCGGGAAATCTTCAGTGACGTTAATCTCACCTTTATTGGTATACGCTATGAAGCTCATTTTTTTTCCGTTAAAACCCACAAAAATATTGTGGTTTGCCTCACCGATTGAAGACTCGAAGAATCTCATCCAGGTATTAAAACCATTGACTTTTAAATTACCTTCAATTGTAAAAGAATTCTTGTATAACAGTTGATCTGGGAACGTCACATAATCCCCATTGCCGTCAAAACTAAGATAGTCCCCACCATTCAGTTCTGTCAGATAAGGTGCATCGTTCACTGGATTTACAGTAATTGTAGCAGTGCCTAGATCTGGGTTGAATGCTGCAGAAACAGTGGTATTCGCATTTTTTTGATAATTTTGATACCCTGTTGCTGTAGTGTCCCATAGCTTAAAGTCAATGGAAGCTGTTCCGTTCCAGTCTTTAGCGGGGACAAAACGAATTTTCTCCGATTTCAGCAGCAGAAAAGCTTTAGTGTCAGACACTGGCTCGATATTATACCAGATGTTTCCCAATGTGTTGTAATATTGCCAGGCCCCATTGGTATTATCAAATGACACCACAGCAATCCCTGTTGTCGCTGGATCGGTTACCTTTCCTGACAAAAGACTGGAAACAACAACGCCCGCGTTGGAAGTATCGTCTTCATTAATGGACGGTATCACAGCTGGGCTATTCACGATCCAACCAAAGTCCGATTTTGCACTCACTATTTGAGTGTGGATCGGTCCCACACCTTGCACCACAACTCCAGTGGCTAACGAAATACTAATGCCTATTTTCATAAATGATGGCTTCAAACTCTTTTTCCCCCTCTAGCTTAAATCATGTCATCATTTCGACAATAATCGAGAGTATTATACAAAATTATGATAAACGAAAAATAAACAAAAAAAAGAACCTTCGAAATCCAATCGATTCGTCGGTTCTCTTTTACTATATATTAGTTCATAATCTTCATAATCAACGCTTTAAGCTTAGGATCAGGTGAAGTTCCAAGCTCCTGTTGAAGGGTCTCTTCCAATTGCCCATATCGCCGATAAGCTTCATTCATACGCCCTAGTTCAATATACAAATGAATGATTTCCTGATGGATATCTTCTCTCAAGGGATCCAATTTCAAGATTCTCTCAAAGTAGTGCAGCGATTGTTGACGCTCGTTCTGCTCCATATGAAATCTAGCAGCTAGTTCCAGCAGTCCAATAAAATCCTGTTCAAGTCGGCGTGTCTTCCCACTAGCCCAATCGTATGCTTTACCTTTGAGAAAGGACCCCGTATATAATGTTTCTACTTGATTGAACCATTCAGAATCTTTTTTCGAGACCTGCCTAATTTGCTTCAGCTGTCGCTTAAACTCATACAAATCACAATAAATACTGCGTTCCTCTATACTTATTTCGGTTCTGCTGGCTTTAATAAAGCTAGTTCCGATTGCTTTTCGAATATAGTACAGGGTTGAGTTCAGATTCTTCAACGCTTTATCAGGTTCCAGCCCACTCCATAAGGTATCGATAATTTCATCTCGGCTAACCGTCCCTTTACTAATCAAAAAGGCAAACAATTCTTCGGTTTTTGGGCTCCTTAGCTTGATGGGCTCTCTGTCTTGCGTACGGCGGTATATCTTTAGTCCATTAAATAAGAGAACTTCTATGACGGGCTGAACCGTCACACCTCTATTCATTTTTTTGATCTTATCCAAAGTTTTAGTTAAACGCTGTGCAGTTACAGGCTTCAGCAAATAATCCACAGCACTCAGTTCGAAGGCTTGCAGTGCGTATTCGTCATACCCTGTAACAAAAACCACATTAATCGATTCATCTAGTTCATGCAAAAGGGTGGAAAGCTTCATTCCATTTGTGTCAGGCATAGAAATGTCCAAAAAAGCTACATCAATCGAATTCCCCTTCACAAATTCATAGGCTTCCGTCGGATCCAGAAAAGTATCGTATACTTCAATCTCTCCACTCTGAGATAATATCCTTTTTAAGCGCTTTACTGATAATTCTTCATCATCCACGATAATGGCTCGCAGCATACTTCAACCTCCTATCCGCTTCATGTGTTGTTTGGGGATATCAAAAGAAACCCGTGTGCCTTTTCCTTCAACACTTTGAATACGAATGTTCTTTCCATAGAGAAGTTTGATGCGTTGACTAATATTCCAAAGCCCTACGCCTCTTTTATCTACATCTGATTTCATGATTTCCTCCAGCTTGTGCTCACTCATTCCGCGTCCATTATCTTCTACAACAAAGCTGACTACGGAAGGATCCGACTCTTTCACAGATATAGTTACCTTTCCTCCCCGTAAATTGGACATCAGTCCATGTCTTATAGCATTTTCTACTAATGGTTGTAGGATAAGTGGGGGAATCCGGCTATCCGTATTTGCGGTTATATCATATTCCACTTGTAATCTAGCACCAAAGCGCACTTTTTCAATATTAATATATGCTTTAACTAGCTCTAGCTCACCCTCCAAGGTAGTTAACGAATCCAACTGTTTGAAGTCAAAGCTGCTTCTCAAATACTGTGACAGCTCCAGCGTTAATTCTTCCGCCTGCTCAGGTTCTTCCACACATAATGCAGCAATTGAATTCAGGGCATTGTACAAGAAATGCGGTTTGATCTGAGAACGTAAAAAGGCAATTTCGGCATCTTTAGCTTTCTTTACAGAAGCTCTCAATCGGGTCAGACTTTTCACACGCGCCATTAATTCTTCCGCTTCAAACGGCTTCCCTACATAATCATTTGCCCCATTATCCATGGACATTTTCATATCGCTAACTCTATTCTTTGCCGTTAGCATTAACACAGGCAGCTCAAAGGGTGTGAATCTCTCTCTAATCTTTTGCAGAACCTCATAGCCAGAAATATCCGGCATTGTAATGTCCAGTACAACGAGAAAGAAGTCTGAATTCTTCGATAACTCATCAAGTGCCAGCTGCCCCCGGTTCACAACAACAATGGAATATCCCTCAAGCTTGAACAAGTTGATCATAGATTGCAGGTTGGCAAAATCATCGTCCACGACCAAAATCGGCTCATTGATTTTACCTTTGATATATATAGGATACTCCTGGCGCGGAAAGAAAACTTCTCTATAAGGAAGAGTCTTATCCACGATTGGACCCGTGACTTGATTAGATGTTAGATCCCATCGTGGAAGAGTAAATATAAAGACCGATCCTGTACCAGCAACAGAGTCCACTCTAATGTTCCCGCCATGTAACTCAACCAGCTTCTTGGTAATGCTTAGTCCGAGACCTGTTCCACCATGACTATGAATTTCAGCTTCGTCCACTTGCTCAAAGGCCATAAAAATACGTTTCTGCATATCCGGTGCAATTCCGATTCCCGAGTCTGTCACACGGACCTCAACCCATTCATGTGTAAATCTGGCACTAATATTTATTTCACCCTGCTCCGTGAATTTAATCGCATTATCTACCAAGTTGTGCAAAATCTGAATCAAACGGTTGCCATCTGCATGTACAGGTGGAAATTCTGAAGCAACATTGTTTACGAGTAAGATCGACTTTTCTCCGAGCAGAAACGAATGTATACCGATAACAGAATCTACAACAGCTTTCAGATCTAGGGTGCTTTTATATAAGGTGATATCTCCATGCTTCATTTTGGAATAATCGAGCAATTCGTTTACCATATAAGTTAATCTTCTTCCACTTCCCATTACGATCGCTAGATTCTGCGCTTGCCTTTCGGTAACTGGACCTTCAACCCCATTAAGTAGTGTAGCAGTAATGTTGACTATGGCATTCAGTGGTGTCTTCAGCTCATGAGAGGTATTGGAGAGAAACTCGTCCTTAATTTTGTCCAGACTGATCAGCTGGTTTTTCATTTCATCTATCGTATGATAAGCCTCGAAAAAACGGAGAACAATCAGAACGATCATAATGATATTAAAGGCTACAATGTAAAACTGTCCTAGCCAAAGGTTTTCTTTCATCGAAAGAGCAAACAGAATGATGTCTATCGAGTACAGATTGATAGCAAGAATCGCCAAGAACAGCAGCAACGATTTGATCCGATTTACTTCAGGGCTCCTGATGTACAAGATAGCCACTCTAAACAACATCCAAATTAACATCAATTCATATACAATGATCACATAGGTAGAGAAAAGAGTGTAAGTACGAATAGGCAGGATTGCTACCAATATTATAAAGCTGCCTAGTATAATCGTTACGACTTGCGTAAGTTTTAAAGAGATTATGCTTTTGTGCATTTGGTAGAAAAATATAGCCAGAACAATAAAACACGATATGGAGCTAATATCCTTCACTTTGTATAACACAATGAACGAAAGGTTTGGGAAAAACAGTAACAGCGAACGTTCTCCAATCAAGCCATGATAGATCGCAAGCAGTAAACAAATAATAGCAAATACAAGTAAGGAGTAATCCTTCTTACGGTATAAAGCAGCCGCCACAAAGCAGATGACAAAAATAAGTGATAATGTTCCCAATATTGCAACTGTACTAAATTCACGAGCCGTACTCTTCTGCTGGTTCTCCAGCATAGCGGCTTCCTCGCCAAACGTAAGAGATACCGGAATACCTGCATTTACATATTCATAGTTAGAAACTTGAATGATAATCTCTACATCACCTTTTTCAGACGAAAAAAGCCCAATCTGCGGAATATTCCCCGACTGGTAATCGGCAGTACTCATAGTGGGGTTTCCATCCTTAATGAGTAAATGCCCATTCACATAAATCGCACTCGAAAAGCGGATATTCGTTTTTTTCAAAGCGAATACACCGTTTACAGGTAAGTTTTTCAACACCATCCGATAAGTAGCAGAACCGAATGCAGGTAAAGGTTGTCCATCAACCACTTTGCCATTCCATCGTGAAGGGACCTCCATTAATGCTGTAGGAGCAGGTTTGTCTGTGCTTGATTCTTTAAAATGCTCAGGCATTAGCAGCTGATTCCAATAAAATTCCCACTCACCATCTAACTTGATGACCTTTTGTTGCCCATAATCCCAAGTTGAAAGATCCATGCTCCCCTTCTGAACTTGCAGATAATTCTCATGTTGATCATTGTCTATAAAAATGGATAGTGGGATTGTTGCTAACGAGATGAAAGCAATTAAATAAATAAGTAACGTCCTTTTGAGCATCGTAGGCCCCTTTTCTATGGTGATGTTAAGCTGCGCAAACGCTTGGGGCATCGTGCAACACTTGGATTAAATAGGATAGATAACGATAGATAATTCTATAAAATTTTCTGTTTTCCTTCATGTTTCGACAAATTAATGGAATGGTGATTAGTGATTACATGAAACTGAGATCCACGCTTGACCTTAGGTCAGACCTAAGGTTTATAGTTAAATCAACAAATACCAATATAGTTAGGGGCACCTCCATTGAATCATTACATTACGATTGGTGAACTTTCAAAACTTATGAATGTATCCGTACATCAAATCCGATATTTTGAAGAGAAAGAGATTTTATTTCCAGCCTATACCGATAGCAATCAATACCGGATGTACGGAATTAATGAGATTTATCAGTTGGCCCAGATCCTATTACTCCGCAAATTGAACGTGCCTGTCAGTACGATTAACAAAAGCATGAATAACTTCACCAAAAATGACTACCATCAACTTTTGGAGCAGTCTCTAAGTAAAATAAACTCTGAAATAAACCAGCTAATGTTGTTGCAGCAGTTTTTACAAAAGGTACTTAAAGAATACGAGCACTCTGACATTCTAGAAGACAAATATCACATTAAACAATTGGATACTCGTCATTTAAAAAAATGGATGGAAATAGAGCAAGATGAGCCACTCACCGCTCGAAGTCTGTATGAAAAAAAGCCGCAACCAGCTCATTTATTTGAAACAGATCTGCATTATTTATACGATACTGAACAAGTAACCTTATGTTTTGAAAGCACTCACTTACCAGACATCATCCTAGAAAAAGGCAGCTACTTATATAAAGCATTTTTCGTGACGGATAACCAGGATATTGAACGTGAGATTGCTCAATTGGAACACTATTTAACACAACATCACTATACAATTCAGGGACCATTGATCCTTTTGGAAAAATCATATCTATCCCTATTCAACAATGACAAGCTTCATTATGAAATCCAAATTAATATCAAGCATGACCCTGACGGTGTAGCATGATAAGTCCGAACAAGATAACAATCGCTCACTACCAAGAACAAGATCATAGAGCAGTCTGCAGTCTTTTAGTGGATGCGTTCCACGGTAAATTCCACTCCCTCATCTCACTAGAGGACGATGATATTGCTGAACTACTTTTTGGGCTCTGGGAGCATGATCAACCGTCCGCATCATCACAACAAATCGTAGCTAAAGAAAATGGAGAGGTTGTCGGTACGCTCAGCATTAAGTGGAAGGACAGCCGAGCCTCAGACAGAAGTAAATTTATATCACCTCACCATAGTTCCTTTTCACAATTATTTAAGAAATTTGGATATTTAAATGTATGTAAGTTAATGGTTGGGTTACATTTTTTGAATTATCAGCCTCGCGCAAAAGAATGTTATGTCGATCATTTGGCCGTTCGATCTAGCCACCGTAATAAAGGAATCGGTAAGCAGTTGCTTAGTTGGGCAATAGATTCTGTAAACAGTCACTCCGAAGTGGACAAATTAACGCTACATGTTGCTAAAAATAATAAACGAGCTATTCATATGTACCAACAGATGGACTTTGCTATCGATCAATCAAACTATAGCGGGATTAGACACCTTCTTTTTAAAGAGGCTAATTGGCATTACATGACGAGGCGTTTACCACTACATCCTAGGAGCTCAATAAATGAAAAAAAATATTAAATTAACCGCATGCTTGATCATTGGCTTAATGGCAGCTTCAGTCTTATTCGTATTAAATCAGCATTCATATGCAATGAATGAGCAAAAGATAGAAATCGAAACCCCTCAGGGTAAACTAACAGGAACTTTAATTCTACCCCAGCACTATTCTGGAAACGTAGGGCTAATAGTTTTTGTTCATGGTGATGGTCCCATAAATGACACATACGATGACGGATATAAACCTTTATGGGAGAAATTCGCATCTGCCGGATATGCTTCTTTGTCTCTTAACAAGCCTGGTATTGGTGGTTCCTCTGGTAACTGGTTGGAGCAAAGCATGGAAGATCGTGCTCAGGAAACGATATCTGCGATTAACTGGGCGAAGAACTTACCAATGATTGATAAGAAGTCTATTGGTTTGTGGGGAGCAAGTCAGGCCGGTTGGGTGATTCCCAAGGTATTTAGAGAAGTTCCAGACCTTGCGTTCAGCATTCTTGTATCGCCTGCGGTGAACTGGATCTCTCAAGGTAAATACAATACCCGAACAGAAATGAAACAAGATCGTTTCTCGGAACACGAGATCAAAGTAAAGGAGAATTATAACGCGCATGTCTTACAATTACTTAACGAACGAGCATCTTATGAAGATTACTTGCGTATTGCACAATCCGAGGACTTGATTTCTAAGGAACGCTGGGGTTTTATCGCCAAAAACTATCAGTCTGATGCCACCGAAGAACTTAGTTACTTCAATGCTCCTGTCCATTTAGTACTCGGCGGTCAAGATATCAATGTAGATATTGAGGAAACCGAACGTATTTACCGTGAAAAAATACCTGCCAACTTGCTCTCTGTCTCTTATTTTCCCAACGCTGACCACTCTATGCTGTCAAAGAAGAATGCCGCATCCCTCTTAAGGACTTATTTAACCGCTGTTTTCTTTCCACGACAATTGGTGGAAGATCAATATTTAGATGATCTAAGCCGATTTGTAAAGACACAACCGTAAACCTATTTCCAGATAAGAAATCTGACTATTGACTTTACCCTTAGGGGAAGGTGCATAGTGGAATTGAACAAACCATCGAAAATTCAAAGTCTATATATCATTAAATATCGAAGAAATGGAGATGAGATTGTTGCTGTCCATAGGAGAATTCTCGAAGATATGCGAAGTGTCAACCAAAACGCTGCGGTATTATGATGAAATTGGATTAATTCATCCCGATGAGACTAATCCCGAGAACGGTTACAGGTATTATTCCATCAAACAACTAACAAAAATGCTTTTTATCAATCGTTTGAAATCTTATCATTTCTCACTAGAAGAAATCAAAGATATTCTGGAATGGGAGCAGGATCATTTTGAAGAGAAGCTTAGTACAGCCCTAAATCTCAAAAAAAGAAAACTACAAGAGAAACTACGAACTTACGAATATACGTTAAAGCAAATTAATAGTGATGTTCTAAATTTAGAGAAAGGAATATCTATGATGTCCTACCTAAATAAGATAGAAGTGCAACTTGTTCAAACCAAACCAATGCATATTCTTTTTACGCGTCAAATGTTGAGCAGTGATGATTATGCGCTTGGATATGGTAAGTATTTTAGCAAACTGTATGAAACTATTGCCACTGAAAAGCTGACCTTGCTGGGCATGCCAATAACAATTTATCACAGTGAGGAATATAATCCTGCCGGGAATGATACAGAGTTTGCCCTACCTATTGAGGAGATCGTAAACGGAACGAGGGAATTACTTGAAGGGCTGTGTGCGAAGTCTGTTTATAAGGGCCCTTATTCAGAATTAACATCGGTTTATGCGAAGCTCACAGAATGGATAGAAAATGAAGGTTATGAAATGGTGAACTCACCCTATGAAAAATATATAACAGATCCCACGCAAACTACTGATCCTCAGGATCTTGTTACTGAGGTGTATTTTCCAGTTAAGAAAAGATCGTAGCCACACTCATATTCACACCAAAATTTGATTAAAGGAGTTATCGATATGCACAGAAACTACTGGCCTACAAAAGACTGGCAAACTACAGATCCGGCTACCTTAGGAATGGATGCTGGACAACTTTCAGAACTAGAAGCTAAGATTAAATCCGACTATAGCAATGTAAACGGAATTGTAGTAGTGAGAAATGGATATATTGCCTATGAACAATACTTCAATGGCTATGGTCCGGATGATCTGCATCATGTTGCTTCTGTAACGAAAAGCATCTTATCCGCCCTCATTGGTATTGCCATTGATGCCGGATTTATCAAGCATGTTGATCAGGAGGTGCTGGATTTTTTCCCCGACTATGTTCCCGACGATGCTGCTGCCAATCTACAAAAACGAGAAATCACAATACGCCATTTGCTCACCATGACAGCTCCCTATGCTTTTGAAGACTGGCACGAGCCACTGGAGCAAATGTGTATGCAGCCTGACTGGGTAAAATATACACTGGATATGCTAGGCCAACAAGGAACAATTGGGAATTTTAAATATTCTACCGCTGGAGCACATCTGCTTTCTGCCATCATCACGCGCAGCACTGGACAAAGTGCCCGTGAGTTTGCTAACGATAGATTATTCAAACCTATCGGCATGAAGGAAATCCCGGATTATATGATGAAATCATTTGGATTTGATGATTTATTTGGGGTAAATGTGAAGGGGTGGGTGGAAGACCCCAATCGTATCACCACAGGAGGATGGGGACTTACGTTGTCTCCACGTGATATGGCGCGTTTTGGTTTATTATATTTGAACCGTGGAAAATGGGAGAATAATCAGATCATTTCGGAGACATGGATTGAGGAATCAACAGCGATGAACCCTAATCATTACAGTTATATGTGGTGGTTACGCGAAGAAGACGGGGTTTACACCTATTCAGCGTTAGGGGATGGTGGTAATGTCATTTGCTGCATTCCAGAAAAAAAACTTGTCGTAGCTATCGCCTCAGAATTCACACTTCAGCCTCGTGACCGGTGGCCTCTGATTAAGGATTGTATTATTCCGTCTGTAGTAGAGTAAAGAAGATAGAAAACATGCTGGTTGCCACTACTTCATTAACAACTAGGAGAGCAACCAGCTGTCTACAATCTAAATCATTTTGCTTCAAGGAAAAATAATATCGCCTTCGTTGCTGCTTACATCAAAAAATCCTACTTTGTGTTTTATAGCCAACTCCCGCATCGCCGTATAAGCTTCCTCAGCTACAGAATAAGCGAAAGCTGCATAGATGACGGATGAGCCAAGCGAGTAGTCAGTCAACCGGTTATCCGTTCCTGCTTCCTCCATCGCCTCAAAAATCTCATCCTCTACATTCATATTAGGAAATTGCTCGGACAACTCACTATAAAAGCGTTGCAGCGCCTCCGATAAAACTGATGGATCATTATAGGCATGGTCTTCCGACCACTGCACTTGCTGTTCATACCACTCCATAAACGCTGCTCTCTCTTGCGGTGCTTTAGACGTCTCGAACGCCATCAAATCATAACTCATTTAAAATCCTCCTCTAAACCACCCTAATCGTGCATTTTCAGTTCCTATAAATTGTTGGGCTGTTTTGATTATATATTAAAAATCATCAGACCCATATTATAGAATCATGATACTTACTCACCCATTAAATATTTAAATATCATGTGAGCTCAGGTGTATCTACAAAAGTAACCACTGGCTCCATTACGCCATGTAATTCAAACAAGATTAGTTCGTTCCCGCCTTGACGCAAAAGCGGTGCCGGTATGTAAAGCGTTTTTGTCGGACCCTCCTCCCAGTAACGACCTAGATTAAAGCCGTTTATAAAAACTTGACCTTTACTCCATCCGTCCAGCCGCAAAAAAGTATCCTCAGGCTTACTGACTTGAAAGCTCCCCCGGTAGAAAGTGGGCCGCTGACGTTCTTCGCAATCTATCGATGTGAATGATAATCCTTTAAGATCTGTTAATGGCAAAGAACGAATGGTCCAATCATGCAAAAATTGATAGCCGAGTCTAACGCCACAGGTTATGCCCTTCGGATCACGAAGCAGAGGGCCATAATTTACGCGTCCCATGTTCTCCACAAGAATGTCGATTTGCAGTCCCTCAATCGGGATCTCTAATGAAATTCCTCGCGGATCCCAGCGTTCAACTGTACCGACAAAGGCCCCATTCGCGAATACAAGCGCACGATCGCGAACTTCTTGAAGAACGAGCTCCGTACTGCTGCGGGGTCCACTGATCTTCGTTGAATACAAGATAAATCCATAATCTTGACCCAGTTTCTCCATTGGCTCGGGACATGCTCTACGTTCTGGACGAGACAAAACGTCTAACTGAGTGAACAGTGGTGCTGCTTCTGTCATCAACACTTTACCATAAGCTTGTGACTTTATTAACGGCGGTAATTCCAGTGGCGGCAACGTTACGTATTTCTCAATAATTTTTCGAGCTTCATAAAATTTTGCAGTTGGCTTACCCGATTCGTCCAGCAGTGTATCATAATCGTAGCTGGTTACGATGGGCTCATATTTGTCAAAAAGATTTGCCCCATTCATAAATCCAAAATTCGTCCCCCCATGAAACATGTAGAAGTTAACAGAGGCTCCTAGAGCCAGCATTTCATCCAAAGTCTCCGCTACTTCGGATTCGGGGCGGGTATTATGCGGTTTCATCCAGTGGTCAAACCATCCATTCCAGAATTCCATGCACATCAACGGTCCCGTAGGCTGATATTCACGTAATTTAGCAAAGGCTTCCTTTGCCCGTGAACCGAAATTTACGGTGGCGAACACTCCGTCGATCATACCGCCTTGAAGCATATGATCTTCAGCTCCATCTGAAGTAAACAGCAGAACGTCCATGCCGCGGGCGATCATTCCTGCTTTTAGATCATGCAGGTAAGTCTTATCACTCCCAAAGCTTCCATATTCGTTCTCTACCTGAAGGGCAAGCACAGGCCCACCGTTAGTGCTTAACAAAGGCCGCAGACGTGGAAGCAACTCATCGAAATAGGCATCCAACTTAGATAAATAAACGTTATCATTACAACGCAGCTGGATGTTATCGTCCGCAAGTAACCAAGCTGGCAATCCACCGAATTCCCATTCCGCACAAATATAAGGACTTGGCCGCAAAATCACGTGCAAACCAAGCGCTCCGGCAAGTCTAACGAAAGCCTCGATATCAGCAAAGCCGGCAAAATTGAAGCTACCCTCCTCAGGTTCATGTAAGTTCCAAGGAATATAGGTTTCAACAGTATTTAATCCGCAAGCCTTCAGCTTCAGCAAACGATCCTGCCAATATTCCGGAACGATCCGGAAATAATGAAGCGCACCAGAAAGTAACCGGATGGGTTGTTCGTCTAATATAAAATGATCCCCTGAAATGGATAACTTCCGCATATAATTTCTCCTCCAACATTGAGATAGACTATTCAATTATAGGTAATAAAAATATCAACCCATATGGACAATTCTAATGAAATATATGGAGAATTCATTGGTTGCTAGAGGCTTTTGTGATGCTATACACTATATTCATAGGAGGTTTTACGGATGTCAAAAAGAACTCATATTTGGTTAATAACCACAGATCAAATGCGTGCGGATGCACTAGGTATCGAGAACGCTTCCGTACTAACACCTGAGCTTGACAAGCTTGCTTCGGAAGGCACGCTCTTCACTGGAGCTTACTGCGCTAGTCCCGTTTGCACGCCCTCACGCTCCTCCATCTTTACTGGAAGGTACCCGCCTGTTCATGGTGCTTGGAACATCGGTACTGCGCTTAGAGAAGACGAACTTACCTTATGCGATCATTTAAAGACAGCGGATTATAAAACCATCGGTATAGGAAAGATGCACTTCCGTCCACAAATGAAGGGGGACTTTTCACAAGAATATGAAGATCCTGCTTATCGAGATCGCGGAAGAGCTTCCGATGGAACGTACTACGGATTTGATGAGCATCATATTACTGAAGACAATTGTATCGGAGAATATATGGAGTGGCTTAAGGAACGCAACCCGGAAGTAGCAGAACGATTCAGTAAAGACCGTTTCAGAGCCTCCGATGCTCAACACGATGTGTGGGAGAGCGAAATTCCTCCGGAGCTGCATCAGACTTACTGGATTGCTGAACGGAGTATCGATGCTATCCTCGCCCACAAAACCGAGCAACCGTTATTCTTATGGTCCAGTTTCGTTGATCCGCATCATCCCTTTGACCCTCCAGAAGTTTATACGGATATGTACGCGGACATTGACATTCCGTCTCCAACCAGAGAAGCTGACGACGTTCATCTTCGTCCTCCACATTTGCTGCGTCAGAGTCAGGGAGGATATTGGCCTGGTGGCGGTGAGGAGCATTCTCTTGATGAAGCGCATATGAAACGGCTCACTCGAAATTATTATGCGATGATTACCTTCATTGATGAGCAGATCGGACGTATTATAAAAGCTTGGCGTCAAAAAGAAATGTACGATGATGTTGTCATCCTCTTTACCAGCGATCATGGAGAACTGCTCGGTGACCATGGACTAATTTACAAGGGACCGTGGTTTTATGAAGGGTTAACACGGATCCCGATGATCGTACGTGGTCCTGGGATTGCTTCCGGGCAACGGGTCTCTGCTTTGATGGAACATGTTGATATTGTCCCCACACTGCTTGAAGCCGCAGGTCTCAAATTCCCCTACGGAATTCAAGGCGTGTCACAGATGGAAGTGCTAGCTGGCAGGGAGTCCCATGTACGTAATTCTGCCCTAACCGCTTATATTGCTCATGATCGAGGCATAAACGCTAAGTGTTTGCGAACTACACGTTATAAGCTAGTTATCTTTGCAGGAGAGACCTACGGTGAATTATATGATCTGAAAGAGGATCCTCATGAAAACTACAATCGTTTTGAAGATCCCGATTATAGTGAAATTCGCAGTTCGATGGTAGAATTGCTCGTCCATCGAATGATTCAAGATCAGGACCCATTGCCTCAGCGCCGGAGTAGCTGGTAAATCAAAACACATGCTAAACTCCTTAATCTTTCCGTAACAGACGAAGGACAACCTGAATGTTCAGGTTGTCCTTCGTTAAGATCATTTCCCCAATTCGGATGCCTTTAGAATATTAGAAATTGGACGTCCGGCAATCAATTCGCCGTTGTTTACAAACCCTTCCTCTCGTCCCTCCAGCTCGTGAATAAGACGCTCTCTCCATTCACGTATACGCTCTAAATTATCGGTATATCCGATTGCATTAACCTTCTCTAAGGGATCGGTCACTAGGTTAAAGTACTGCTCTTCGCCTGTCTGAGAATACCATATGAATTTCTCTCTTCCATCCGTTAAAAAGTGGTGAGACTTTTCTCCATAGGCTTGCTCCCCATGAATATAAGACCGCCACACTATCTGATCTCCCTTACACAGCGGCAACACACTTTGCCCTTCTACTGTAACTGGTATTTGGACGCCAGCAGCTTCAAGAAACGTCGGCATAATATCGCGAAGCTCTACAATGGAATCAAGCCGGGAGCCTGCAAGAAGTCCAAGCGTTTCTCCCGGATCAAACACTATGAAAGGAATCTTAGCACTTCCTTCATAAGGAAGAGATTTGCGGAAGTAATGATGATCCCCCATCATTTCACCATGATCAGAAGTAAATAGAATCAAAGTTTCATTTAAAACTCCATATTCCTGCAGCCCATTGATCAACCTCCCAATTTGGTCGTCAAGATGCGTTATTAGTGCATAATATGCGGCACGGGCACGATCCAATCTGCGCTTTGGCAAATGAGTGAACGAAGATGTTGGATCCTTAGCACTGTTTAAAGCTGCATTCTCGTCCACCCAATCTCCGACTGGAGGATCAGGAATTTCCCAATCCATGTACATATCTAGATAACATTGCGGCGGATCCAAGGGGGAATGTGGGCGAACGAAGGAGGACCATAGGAAAAATGGTTTTCCAGGGTCTCTTCTTCGTAAGAAGTCTAGCGATTCGGTTACGCACCAATTCGTTGGATGCATCGATTCCGGCAAATGCCAGGGGCGGGCAACCGTTGAGGCATTGCAATCAAGTCCTAAGTCAGTGATATCCGAATTGGCATTGGTTTGTCTTCGCAGCCACTGTAAATAATCATCTACTTGATCATAGTGTTCATCATATATGGCTTCGCTCTTGTCCCGATTGTAGTGAAGATATCCATCATGAAGCACTACATTATGAAATCCACATAGATTACGTGCAGGATACACATGCATCTTGCCAACACACTGCGTATGATAACCAGCTTGAGCAAGCTCTCCGGCAATCGTATGGGCGTAATTCCATTCAACCTTATCCTGATACCCCACCCGCCCATGTGATCGTTGGCCCATTCCTGTCATGATAGCAGCCCTCGCGGGAATACAACTCGGGGTAGCTGAGTAAGCATGTTCAAATAATATCCCTCTTGATGCAAGAGAATCCAGGTTGGGTGTCTCAACGACGGGATGTCCCATGATGCTCAGGCAATCAAAACGCATCTGATCCACTGTGATAAGCATAAGGTTGGGCCGCTTTGAGCCATTTTGATGGTCCAGATTAGTGTCAATCATAACCTCACTCCCTTCTTATACTCCTGCGATGACGGACGGTGTTGCGATCGTGTGCCACAAATTCGCACTTATCGCCCTTGGACCGTCATCGTCAACGAGACCGTCGAACGTAAGTAGCTCCTCTTCTAATTCAGCTATCTGTTCCACTTTCCCTTCGACATAACTATTGATTCGATGAATAGCCGTCCTAATCCTCTGAAGCATACCTCCCATACGAAGATCAAAAACATCAAGACCAAACACCTTATTTTCCAGCTCCCATTGCACCCGATAGTCATCCATAAATCGAACGGCTAAATCTGATAGTTCTGGCAAAGTCACCTTGGCAAAATGAGCCAATTCCTCAACATTCCCTCGATGATAAGCATCACGTATGGAAATCCCGATTTCGCTCTTTATCGCAAGCAAGCGACACAAGCTGGCTTGTACAGAGAATAAGGATTGCCAAGGCGAATTCCGAGTAATCGCCTGTTCAAGCATTTTCGCACTTTGCTGATAATGCTTCGAATACACGCTAGGAATAACATGTCGATCGAACAAACCACACAAAATATCTTGATAAAGCAAGTATTTAGCCGGATTGATGGAACATCCCCCCGGTGCCGAATTACCTGGAACCAGGTTAGCCGCATCGAGTGCCATAAAGTCATCATAATGGCCTTTCACGCAGCTACTGAATCTTTCTTTGACATGACTCTCCACGAAACATCCCGTGTAGCACAGCTCCGCCCAAAGTTGAAGGGTAGGAAGAACCGAGAAGACGGAAGCTTCAGCACCATTATCTCCCCATGCGGTAATCAGCACTTCTTGAATTCCATGCTTAACACAGCTATCATGAGCCAGCAGACTGACTTTGCGGCTGAATTCATTGTTTGGAGCGAAGCCCATCCATTTCCAAGCACCACCTGCAAATCCAATATGATCATTCAGCTGCTTATGTTTGCGTAACATTCCGTCGTATTTCTCCTGCGTTTCCGAATAGTAATCCCAATAGATCAAGGTAACATCTTCAGGAATCAGCTTAACAATATCGGGGCTGATTGGACTTTCAGCATCGTAATATTCTCCGGAACTGGCCAGACGGAAAAACATGTCACTCCACATCATCGTACGGAAACCATATTTCCTGGCGATTTCCATAACAGTACTAAAGTGTTTTAACATCAAGGAGGATCGATCTTGATACCCATGCTTGTCTAGATATTTACCAAGTCCCATCATATGCGCTTCGTCCATCCCAATATTTATACGGCGACTGCTTACATGGGTCGCCATGAAAGCGAACATTCGATCAATTAACTCGTAAGTTCTCGGATCATCAATGAGGAGAATGTCTTGGAAATCCACTAGCGGTGCATGTGCTTGCCATTTCAATGCTTGGCCCAGATGAGCCAGCGTCTGGATACAAGGAACTAATTCTATACCAAATAACGCTGCATACTGGTCCATCTCCCGAATTTGCTCCCCTGTATATCGACCTCTTAAATAACCGAAATAAGGATACCCCTCAAGTTCGTAGGTGTCTTCCGTATACAGTTGAACCGTTGAATATCCCATAAGCGCTAAGCGCCGAATCAATTCCTTATATCCTTCATGGTTAAGAACAGCATTTCTTGAGCAGTCTACCATGAAACCTAGCTGTTCATAAACCGGCATTTCATTAATTTCAACTCTCTCACCACGACGTAAATTCTCTAGCAATCGGCTGAGTGCCCGGATCAACTGATGTTCCTGTTCATACTCAATAGTGGCCTGAATCTCATCGTAAGATATTCGAATGCCCTTCCCTTGTTTCTTACAATTTACTGGAATCCCTGACCGTTCTATTCGAATACTCAATATTCCCGCTACTTCTGAAACAGCTGCTAACTGTTTCTCGGTTAACCCTGTCAAGTGAATGCTATGTATCATAGACTTTCCCCTCCTAATCTTATTATAAGTATGCGATCAGTAGCGCCGCACATTCTTGGTTCTTCTTCAAATCATTAAACGGAAGATCCGGGCTGCTTCAGCCCGGATCTTCTCTATCCATCAATTATTCAATACCTTGTTCTTTGGCCTTCGCATTTACTTCTTCTATCATTTTATCAAGACCTTTAGCTTTATAATCGTTCACAATGTTATTCCAGTAACTCTCAACGGGTTCTTTGGAAAGCATGATCTTAAGCAGATCATCATGGTCCAGCACAGTAAATTTATCCTTTGTTGGGGTGGACAAATACGTTAACCGAATGTCATATTCTGGAACCTTCGTATTGTTCTGAATCCAATCGATATAATCGACAGCTTCTTTGCGGATCCCTTCGTTAGCGATCGTCGGGTTATCCATGTTATAGCTATCGGAAGTTTCATAAGCCACCAAATTTTTTAGAAATCTACTAGCTGGATACTTCTCATTTAATGAACCCTTTTCAATGACAACCTTCTGCCCATTTTCGATCTTGTAATCGACACCTTCAATGCCATAAGTCAACAGGTCCTTGCCTTCAGGAGACAACACATAATCATAGAGTGCCATGATGCGATCCATCTTTTTATCGTCAACCTTATTGCTGAAATAACTTTCCGACCAGTACGTTTTAAAAATAGCATGTGAGCGTTCACCATCAGGTCCAATAAGTGGCTTGAGTGCCTTTACGCTCTCCATGATATCCTTATCCGGATAAGCTGTTTTCCAGCGTTTTTCATACATATCGCTATTTAAATTTATAAAACCGCCACCGCTTAGAAGAGCAGCTGCTTTACCTGCTACGAAATTATCATAAGACTCTGCAGGCTTTACAAGCGCGATGTCTGGATCGATCAAACCTTTTTCGTACATATTCTTCATGTTTTGTAACGCCGGAAGCGCATTTTTCGAAAATACAGCAGGTATAAACTTACCGTCCTCTTTGATCCATTTAAAGTCACTGCCGCTTCCATCACTCGTGGCGACCGGGTTACCGTACAACCAGAAGAATCCGCCCAGCATCTTGGTAGTTGTCGTCGTAAGACCGGTAATATGCTTCCCTTCCGGATCCGACTTCACGATTGCATCAAGCATAGCTTCAAACTCTTCCCAGGTCTCGGGTTCTTTTGTGATTCCAGCTTTTTGAGCAAGATCCCATCGATAGAACACCATACGATCCAGTGCGCTCCAATCGACACTCGGGAACATCCGGCGAGGAACGGTATAATACTTTCCGTCTACACCTAAACCTTTAATGTCCGGCGATTCGAAGTATTTTGCAAGGTTAGGATACTTAGAAAGATCCGGAAGTGCTTTGACAACACCTTGTTCAACCCATTTACGCTGATATTGCGTACCGACAGCGTCGATCGCAAAAATATCAGGCAATTGACCGGAAGCAGCCCACATTTGAATCTTCTGGGTATAGTCATCCCAGGTCATATTGACAGGTTTTAATGTAATGTTGAATTTTTCTAATACTTGTTTGGCGATCGGGTCTTTTTCGATGTTAGCAATTTCAGCATCCGCGTCCCAGAAACCAAGAGAAATGGTCATTGGATCCTTGTAAGGGTTGTCCGTGGAATTAGAAGAATCCGGAGATACTTCACCGTTTGATGCCGTCTGCCCTTTGTCGTTATTGCCTCCACCGCAAGCCGTGAGCACCGAAGCCAATAAAGTTATGCATAATGCCAGTGTCATCATTTTCTTTCTAAGCATGCTTGAAACCTCCCTTTATACTATTTTAGGATAGAATCAATCTATTTAAAATCTTTCTTATCCTTTTATCGAACCAACCATAATGCCTTTATTAAAATGCTTCTGCAGGAACGGATAAACAACAATAATCGGAATGCTCGAAACTACAATTGCTGCCATTTGAAGTGCAGGTGTGTAGACCTTCCCCGTCTGCTCCTGCTCGGCCATCGTCTGTGCCATTTGACTTAGCAAGGAATTCGAAGTAATGAGTGTCTCACGTAAATAAATCTGAAGCGGGGCCTTTGAAGCGTCACTGATAAAGATCAACGCGTACCACCATTCATTCCATCTTTCCACGGCATAGAACAAAGCAAAGGTCGCCATGAATGGGGCAGAGATCGGAATAATGATTTTGTAAAGGATGTACAGATCATTTGCCCCATCCAGCTTAGCTGACTCTTCCAGACTTTCTGGGATCGTGTTGAAATAGTTTTTCATAATGATCAGGTAAAACGTATTGAGACCCGCGGGTATGATCATGACGAGTATATTGTTTACGAATCCTAGATCTTTAACGACTAGATAAAAGGGAATTAAACCGCCATTGAAAAACATAGTGAACAAGATCAAACTAAGCATTATGTTTCTTCCCGGCATGCCCCGCTTGGATAATGCGTATGCTCCCGCTACAGAGATTGTCATGCTGAACAACACGCCAACCGCCGTTACGATGACAGAATTTAAAATCGAAGTCCAAAACTTCATATCCTGAAGCAACAGCTTGTATGCCGACAGGTCAAACGAAAGCGGAAAAATATAAAAGTCACTTTTACTAATCGCTTCGAACTTTGCAACTGAGATAATAAGAACATTATAGAAGGGAAAAAATGTTACTAGTGCTAGAAGCCCCAGAACCACGAATGCGACGATATCGAAGACACTCCATTTTTTTCTCTTTTTAACCGTTGTGTCGGTCACTTGCTTCACCCCTTTTCCTGCAAATTAATACAGTCCTTCCTCACCCATTTTCTTAGCGAACGAATTGGCCGCCCATAAAAGGATTAGGCTGATAATGGACTTGACGACACCCACGGCGGTCATATATCCAAAGTCGCCCCCAATCGTGAATGAAGTCCGATAAATGTATGTATCGATCGTGTCGGCAACCGAATATACCGGTGAACTATACAGATTGAATATTTGCTCGAAGCTCGAACCTTGCGTCAATAATTGTCCAACTTGAAGAATTAACAAAACTGCGACGGTACTCTTCAAGCCCGGCCATGCGATGTTTAACAGACGGCGAAACCGGTTCGCTCCGTCCACTTCCGCCGCTTCAAACAGCTCAGGATTGATCCCTGCAAGCGCCGCTAAGTAAATGATTGAATCCCAACCGATCTCTCGCCACACATGAGTGATATATAGAACAGGTCTGAATGCACTTTCATCTACAAGCGGAGAATTTGGATCCCCGCCAAACAACATGATGATCTGGTTATAAATCCCGTCCTTGCTTAAAATATTGATGATAATCCCTGACAGCACAACCCACGAAATAAAATGTGGAAACGTCAGGATCGTCTGAAAAAACCGCTTCATTTTTGTCCTGGAAAACTCATATAAAACAATCGCCAGGATAATGGGCATCGGAAAATGAGTGATCAGCTTCATCAAGCTGATAATGACCGTATTCCAAAATGCCCTACGAAAATCGGGGTCGGTCAACAGCGTTTGAAAATTCTCTAAGCCAATCCAGGGACTTCCCAGGATCCCCTTACTGTAATCAAATGATTTGAATGCTAACGTTACACCGTACATGGGAGCATAGCTGAAGAGGGCGTACCAGATTAACACCGGTAGAACCATGAGGTAAAAATACTTGTACTGTAAAATCGTTTTCCCTAAGCTTTGCTTAGGAGCACGAGTCTTTAAGCTTCGCTTAGGCGTACGAGCGGTTACAGAATCAGCCAATCTTCTCCCCACCTTTCTGTATGAGATTGTTTATGCTTGTAAGCGATTTATATGGTAAATTATATCGGGAGTGTAAATTATCTTGTATAGAGGATACAACTCCGGTCATGTGGATTTTTCACACCTTTGTGGGTGACCTTCCTGTGACACGTAATATCGGACATAGTGAGCGTAAGATAGTCCATACCCCCCTTGATCCACAATCGCTAGGATAAATCTAAGAGCTCCATATAGAAAGGGGGATTCACTTATGCGTTCAGTGATTATTGCAGATGATGAGAAGTGGATTGTAGAGGGAATTAAAGCAGGAGTAAATTGGAAGAAATACGGCTTTGAAGTGATCGACGATGCCGAAAACGGGCAAGAAGCCCTGCAATTAATTCAATCGCTTCGCCCCACCCTTGTTCTAACAGATATTAAAATGCCTGTAATGAATGGGCTAGAGCTCATTCAACGTGGTAAAGCCATCGCACCTGATACAATTTTCATCGTACTCAGCGGACATGCAGAGTTCGCTTATGCACAAAAAGCGATGAATTATGGTACGTTCGGATACTGCCTGAAACCATTTGAAATCGAAGAAATCGAAGGAATGCTTAACCGAATAGCCCAGCAACACGAATCGAAGGTGGTTAAAGAAATCCCTGTCCATGACTTCGAACTATATGAAGCGGTTTGTTCCGGAGATCTTGAACGAATTAGCTTATGGTTGGACGAGAAGCGAATCCCCTTGTCGGAAGATCGCCCTCATATCCCCATTGTTATCCAAGGGTTAAGTTCGCCCGCAGATGTCGGGCAATTCTCTTCCTTGGTCTTCCCGATGAGCCGCCGACGTTATGGTTACTTATTGGAAGAGTGCCAATACGAAGTCTTCCTTCGGGGTCTTGAACATACAGAGGTTGTACAAGAATGCGGGGTCGGGATCGGTCCTCCTATTTCGGATATACATCAACTGGATGCGGCTTTAGAATCCGCTTCTCATGCTGCTTTCAGTATGTTCGCAACGGGGATGCCTGGATGTTATCCGGTGAATCCACAACAGGAAATACCGATCGACGAGAAGCTCAAAGAGATCTCCCGGATTCTTCATAATAAAGACCGGCTCGGTTTTATAGCAGCCATGGAATCGATAAAGAAATTATTCAAAGAGGGAACGTTCACCATTAAAGAAGCCTATTTGCTCTACACATCGATCCTCTACTTATTTCCTCGGGAAGGGACTCGGGTTAACAGCCGTTTTTTTGAAGGATATGAACAGCTCTATTATCGATACGGTACGGCTGAAGCTATGATCGATGATTTGATTCTTATGACGCTTGATATTTTTATGAACAGAAACGAAACTGATATTTCACGAATTTCAAACCACAAAGTCAAAGAAATCATGTTGTACATCCGCAACCACTTCAATCAAGAAATCTCGATTCAACATTTAGCCAATCAGTTTTTCTTAAGTCCAAATTACTTATGCCAATTATTCAAGAAAGAAGTCGGCGAGACCATCATCGAACATATCAGTCGATTAAGAATTGAATACGCTTGTAAAATGCTGGTCGAGACCGACCTTTCCATTTACCAAATCGGTGAGAAATGCGGTTTTCAGGATTATTTCTACTTCACACGAATTTTTAAACGGCATCTCAAAATGACACCTACGCAATATAGGGAACAAAGCAATGAAGACATTTAAGAGATTATCCATCCGTACTCAGGTTCTGTTATTTGGTTTATTTATTGTTGCCATTATCCCAATCATCGTTTCACGAGTCTACCAACTATCAAGCGAGACCATCATTAATCAAAATACGCAATACAATACGGAGCTGGTCTCCCTTCTCAAGCAACGGATTTCTAACAACTATGCCAACGTTTCTTCCATGATGATGAATGTAGGATACGATTCGACTGTCCAAAAGTTCCTAGTCGAGAATGATAAGCTTCGAGGCTACGACCTATCCCAAAAGGTAGAGGGACTATTGAGTATCGCGCGAAATATGAATACGGACATTTTAGATATTATTGTTATCGGCAGCTCTAACACACGTATTTCCTTAGCGGGAAGAACCAAATATGCCGTCGATCTTATGAAGACGGCTGGGGATGATGGAATCGTTCATTATCGCGGATACAGTCCTCCAGACAAGGTCATCGACAAGAGAAAATTACTGTTCGGGATGAACATCTTTGCTTCAGGTGACACGTCCCTATATGGCGAAAAAATTGGCTACATCGCAGTTATTGTGGATATGAAGGCTATTCAAACTGAAATTTCAGAGTACCCTCGATTAGTCGGAACCAGCTTTTTTATGATGGATGATAAAGGGCTGATCTACTCAAATAGTGATGAGCCGGAGGACATGCTCCAGCAGTTTCAAACTCGGGCAACTGGAAGGGATGGAGAGTCAATCGTCGAAACAGTTAACGGAAAGAAATATGCAATTCAGTCCTTTATCTTACCGGAGATCTCTGGAAAAATTATAACCGCTGTTCCTGTCCATAATTTAATGAAAGAACTGGAGAAATTAAAGAAGGTCAGCTATGCTCTTCTAGCATTAATCTTATTGGTCGTCTCTATTCCCTACTCTGTACTCATGATGAATCTCTTAAGACCGTTGTCTAGGCTTATGCGCTATATGAATCAATTAAAAGGCGGAAGTCTAGGAATATTGAACAACAAGGTCGATTTAAAAGGCTATGCTGAAATTGAAATCATCTCTCGACAGTTCAATGATATGACAACGCGGATTCACGATTTGACGGACCAATTAATCGATGCAAACACCCAGCTTTACCAGACAGATCTGGAAAAGCAACGTGCCGAATACTCGTATTTGCAAAGTCAAATTAATCCCCATTTCTTAAGCAATACTTTAGATACAATCAAAGGCGTTGCGATCGTAAAAGGAAATCGGGAAATCTACGAAATGACTACCGCCTTAAGCACAATGCTCAAGTACAGCATCAAAGGCAAGGAGGAGGTAACTCTTGGGGAAGAGCTGAAAATCGCAGAATCTTGTGTGAGGATTTACCAAGGCCGTTTCCCTGACAAATTCAGTTACAAGCTGTTTTGTCCACAGGAATGGTTACACATTCCCGTACCTAAAATGATCCTTCAACCTATTGTCGAAAATGCGCTTGGTCATGGACTTGAGGCTCAAGGTCAGGGAGTCTTGCTGATCACAGTAGAGAAAAGCGAAGCGGGACTGCTTGAAATCGCTGTAGAAGATAATGGCGTAGGCATCGTTGCTGCGAGACTGGAACAGCTAACCGAGCTGCTGGCTGGTAAGAACATAGAATCCGGTGATCATATCGGGCTCCTAAACGTAAACAACCGTCTAAATCTTAAGTACGGTGATCCCTGCGGCGTTCTGCTGTACAGTAAGGAAGGTAGCGGGACGAAAACCGTTTTGAGGCTTCCCGGGGCTTTAATTGATCAGCAAGAAGCCAGAAAATAAAAAAGGAGGTTGCCCTTTCAGGGGCAGCCTCCTTCTCAGTTGTCTTTCTTTCCTCATTCAAAAGGACAACGCTAAGCATCCTGTGAGGATGAGCTCGCATACTCTTTCGCATGATAGGGTCCACCTTCCATAAGTACCGTCCATAATGGATCGATATCACAGTCCATGGAGCTCATCATGTTGTCATGCCATTCATTCAACAGATAGACAGCCTTCATACAAATGTCTTTACGCACTTCGGCGAGATTATGTTGTTCGTAAGGATCATGCTTCAAATCAAACAACATTTCTTTCGGAAATCCATGGTGTCCGTCATGATAGGTGCGTATATATAACCAATCCTCAAATCGGATGCTGCGTTGACACACATGTGCGCATTGTGAGATTACGAGATACTCACGCCCTCCTGATTGTCCCTCCAGAATGGTATCAGCATAACTTTCACCATCCCAAGAAGGAGCCCCTTTCAAATTCAGAAGGCTTGCTAATGTCGGTCCGAGATCAAGGTGATAATGTAGCCCATCCTCCACTATTCCCTTCTTGCCGCCTGGCCAGCGAATAATCATCGGAATGTGGCAAGTCGCCTCGTCTGCCGTGCCGTGCTCGGAGTAAATCCCTAGCTCGCCCAGGCTCTCTCCGTGATCCGCTGAGATCAAGATAGCCGTATCTTCCATCACGCCAAGTTCTCTGAGCTTAGAAAATACTTTCCCGAGATGCTCGTCCAGATACTTAACTCCAGCATCATAGTTGTCAAAGATAACTCGCAGGTCATCACGATTCTCTATCTCCAGATGATGCCTAAAATGCTGATGATAATGCGATTTCGCGAGTGCATTCATATCTTCAATACTATGCTGTCCCTTTTTACTCCGGTGAAGCTCAAACACGTCTTCCGTAATCCAATCGGGTAAAAGCTCCTTCTCGAACGGATTACCGTAGCTCTCGGGTGTACGATAAGGCGTATGAGGATCCCAGAAATTCAGGTGCAGAAACCAATTTTCGGACTCCCCATTATCCTCAAGCCATTTAAGTGCCACAGGAAGCACCTGCTCTGCCGCCTCATGCCCCCTTCCACCAACATTGAACACTTCTTGAAAACCGGCATTAAAGGTCCAGGCCGAGTGCCGTTCGGCGAAGGTGCTAATCGACGCGGTTTTCATGGCAGCTTGCCTTAATATAGCGGGAAGACTCTCCATTCCCAGCCGGTCATTAAATTCGCGTTGCGCCCCTTCTCTACGCATATCAGCAGCGGTCCCGCCATGTCCTACAATCCCATTATGAATGCCAAATCGTCCCGACATTAAAGCAGAACGGGACGGTAGACACGGCGCATCTGAACAATAGTAGTTGGTAAAGGTGACACCTTCTTTAGCGATTGAATCGATATTCGGGGAGGTATTCCGATGATAGCCATAACATCCCAGATGGTCCGGGCGAAGCGAATCCAAATCCAAATACAAGATTCTCATGAGTTATACCCTGCCTTTCCTTTTAATCGAAATGGTTACGCATCGATTCGGGCAGTTCAGAATGATCTGCTCATGCTTATAGAGTAAATGAATATGGAAAGCTCCGCTATGGAGTAGCGATGTTTGTTTTTGTATATTCGATACTTTTTCGGTACTCTGCCGGACCCCTGCCGTATTCGCCACGAAATACCTTACTGAAATGCGAAGCATCATAATAACCACAGCTCTGGGAGATATGCTCGATGGTATAATCCGTATACTCCAACATTTGTTTAGCTTGCTGCAGCCGTAATTTTCGTAGCATTTGCATAGGTGTCAATTTATATATTTTCTGAAACGCCCGGCTAAAATAAACAGGATTCATATGATATAGCTTGGAAAGCTCCTCTCTACTAATCTCCTGATCAAGTCTCTCCTCCATATATTTCAATGCCTCGTTAAAGCGGTCCGTGACATAGGGATCTCGTGATGAGCGGCGCCCGCCAAGCTTGGTGCTCTCCATAATTTCATAAAGGAGAAGAAATGCCAATGAACCGACCTGAACATTTCTGAAATCATCCTCCTCCTGCAACCACAGGCTTCGCAGCTCGTCAAACCTTCGCTCATATTCGCTTTGATCCCGAATCCGAATCACCTTGCCTAGCGGGAATAACTTGAAGAAGTCATCTCCGTCTCGCACCTTTGCGTTAATATTAAACAGATAATGTACGCCTTCCATTTTGGAGATCACATTAAAAGGCTCGTTAGGACGGTGGATCATCACGTCTCCGGCAGAAGCAACATATTCTCCCTCGGAGGATGTCGTCAATACCTCACCTTTTTGGATATAAGAGACGGTATAACAAGACTGGACGTAATCGAATAAGACCCGCTTCTGATATTGAATTTTTATGACGTCCAGCACGGTGATATCAAACTGACTATGAATGATAGAGGACAAAGAAGTTCCTCCTTCTAATGTAGTAGTCTTTATGTATTCTCAACCGGTATAATCAGCCGCACATCGAAAGCCAATATTTCCTGCAGAGCTGTCTGGTGTATTTTTGCTCCTGGCCGCCACCCGATAACGGTTACAATAAGATTTATGGCACAAATACGATCCTCCGCGCATCGACCTTGCTACACCACTAACCGGGCCTCTCGGATTCACGGATTCGGAAGATATATGATAGTCCTTAGTAAACCAATCCTCGCACCATTCCCACACGTTTCCTGACATATTATAAAGACCATAGCCGTTAGGCAGATAGGACCTTACAGGTGCGGTACCTGCAAAACCATCGCTGGCATGATTTTTATCGGGAAACTTTCCCTGCCAAATATTGCAGCGATGCTCTCCGCCTGGTTTTAATTCGTCTCCCCAAGGATACCGTTTCTGAACCAGACCTCCTCGTGCGGCATACTCCCACTCCGCTTCCGTAGGCAGACGTTTGCCGGCCCAGCTGCAATATGCATCAGCATCATGCCAAGATATGTGGATCACCGGATGATCAAGGCGTTCGTCTATTTGAGAATCCTGACCTTCCGGATGACACCAATTTGCTCCCTCTACCACCCACCACCAGGGAGTTTGAGTAGCTACTTGGGTCACCTTTTTCCCTGTCTCCATGGAAACAAAAGAATGAAACACATAAGACCAACCGAAACGCTCCGCATCTGTAACGTAGTTTGTTTCCTTGATAAAAGCAGCAAACTGCTTATTCGTAACTGCCGTTGCATCAATCAAAAAGGGAGATAAGGTAACATTCCTAGCAGGCCCTTCTCCGTCTGCGGGAAACCCTTCTTTGTCATCCGTCCCCATAAGAAAAGTGCCTCCAGGAATAAGGATCATGCCAGAGAAATCTTTATCCCCTTCTGATCTTTGGATAGTTGTGTTCTCCTTACAAACATCGATGGAACCTTGTTTCTCGACTTGATTTCGACTAGCTGAACAGCAAGCCCGTATATTCTCTGACATGTACTTACCTCCAATCTGGGATTGTCCCGGCTCTGTCTAAAAAAAGGCTACACCAAGAATGCCAGAGGCAACGATAATGGTGAGCGGATGCAGCTTATATTTCATTAAACCATAAAGTGCAGCGAATACAATGATCAATGTGCCAATGGTCTGCCAACTAATGAAAGCGTGTTCCATGCTATTTAATCCAAACCGAATCGCAGCATAGGCAATCAAGCCTGTAATCACTGGTCGCAACCCATAAAATAACGTTTTAATCCATTGACTGTCCCTCACCCGATAAAAAAAGATGGAAATAACAATGATGATAATTAATGAAGGCAGAACCATACCTAATGTCGACACAATCGCTCCTTCAATTCCAGCTACACGATATCCAATCAAGGTTGCACTGTTCGTTGCAACAGGGCCCGGTGACATCCCTGCGATGGAAACTACCTCTTGAAATTCCCTTTCAGATAACCAGCCACCAGCCATAGCTTCATGCTGAATCATCGGAATGATGGCGTACCCTCCTCCAAAGGAGAGCAGTCCAATTTTTATAAAGATAAAAAATAAATTCCAAATCACATCGCTTCCCCCTAGATGTAATACTCCGGATAATTCGATTCTTCATCAGAAGCTTTCAAGGAATCCTTCTCTGTCCGAACTTGGAGCCCTAAGAGCTGTTTGATTGGCATATATACAAAACCGATAATCAATCCAACTGCGATCACATATATGGGATTGATTCCGGAAACTAATAAAACAATCGGTATAAGCAACGCCGTAACAGCCGTAGTCTTGTCAAATATAGCGTTCTTGGCCATTCGATATGCTGCTACTAGGATCAAGGCAATAACAGCACCATGAATCCCCTTCATGGCGGCAATAACTTTTGGTTGGTCGGCCAGTTGTGAGTAAACGGCGCTAAGCAAACAAACAATGATAAAGGTTGGAATCGTAATCCCAGCGATTGCAGCAATCGCACCCTTCACTCCAGCAAGACGATAACCAATGAATGCCGCCGCATTTACACCTACCCCACCTGGTGCTGCGCCAGCTAAAGATAGAATTTCATCCATCTCCTCTTCAGCCAGCCATTTCCGTTTAGTGGAAATTTCCCGTTCGATCATAGGGATCATCGCATAACCTCCCCCGAAAGTTACGGGACCGATTCGAACAAATACCCAAAACAACTGGAACAATAGACTTATCCTTAGGTCTGTATTCGTCGTCGCATTTGTTTTCATAGTTGTTCTCATGGATTCCACCCTTATATTTTCTGTCGTAATTTCATTATATCACTTTTTCCCAAAATGGAATTAAGTTTTTGAACGGTAAAATACAATCTATGGTTTATGCGTTATACTATATTAATGATAATAAATACAAACTTTATAAAAAACGATCTTTCTAGTTCATCCTATATATAGCTTGGAGGTATATCGTGGAAAAGCGCTCGACACACATTCCATCCCCAAAGAAACTCCTATACGACCGAATCGCCGAACAAGGCACAGTTTCCAAGTTAGATCTTCTACAAACATTTTCACTTACCAAAAGCACAATGACCCGAATATTAGATGAAATGACGGAAGAAGGCTTGCTGATAGAATGCGGATTCGGGGAATCAAGCGGAGGCAGAAGACCTATTTTATACCAGATCAACCCTTCCTACGGCTACATCATCGGTTTAGAGATTTCCAGGCTGTATTCTTCCCTTGGTTTATTTGATATGCAAATGAACCCAAAATCAATTGTTCACTGGCGAATGGATCAGGCATTCACACCTGAAAGATTTATGGATCACATAAGTAATCAAATACGCGCCTTCCTTAGAGACCATCAGCTGAAGGACAGTCAAATTATTGGGATAGGAATAGGAGCCGTGGGACCGCTTGACCGGGAAAATGGTTTAATCTTAAAGCCGCTACATTTCCCTGCTTCAGGCTGGAACAATCTCCCGATTTGCACTCTGGTGGAGGAACGGACAGGCTTCAAAGCTTGGTTGGACAACGGAGCAAATTCCGCACTGCTTGGGGAACGCTGGTCCATCCGTCACGCTAACATTCAACATATGCTCTATGTACATGCTGGAGCAGGGATCCGCTATGCGATGATGTCGCATGGAAGTATTGTTCATGGGACGATGGATATGGAAGATGCCATTGGTCAAATGATCATCCATACAGACGGACCCCGATTAAATAATGATGGGAACTACGGTGCTCTGGAAGCATTCGTATCTGTGCAGGCGCTAGAACAAAGTGCACGCTCAGAGGCAAAAAATGACAACGACCTGATCCTCCAAAGATATAAAGTCTCGCCTGAGAAGCTAACTTATGATGTACTCGTGCAAGCCTTTAGAGATGGTAATCCACACGCGCGTGAATTATTTACTCAAGCCGCCATTCACTTCGGGATTGGCCTCGCCAACGTTATCAACCTGTTACATCCTGAGACTATCATTTTAGGTGGTGCGCTCATCCACTCTCACGAGTTGTTCTTCCAAACGGCGGTTGAAGTGGCACAGCGTAACACTTACCGTTATCCTGAATACCAACCTCACTTCACTCTAGGTACTTTAAAAGAAGAAGCTGTGGTGACTGGTGCGGCTATTATGGTGAGAAATCAAATGGTTCTTTAACATAATAAAAAGGTTGTCCCAAAACCATTTGCATGATTGTTGGGACAGCCTTTTTTTAATCTGAGCTATAGTGGTTGACAGCAACTCTTAAATTTTTTCCCGCTTCCGCAGAGACATGGATCATTTCTACCTGGAAGTGGTTTGGCACTTTTCCTGAACTCCAGCATCTGCTCCGATTTAAGTCGGTTTGCTAGCAGTATCATCCGTTCATAGGCATATGAGTAGAACATTTTATAGCTACGGCAGAAATAATCAACCTCAGTACGATCATGAACATCAAGCCAATTTCGGTTGCGCGGGCATCCCCCATTACAAAAGCTAAGATACTCACACTTATAGCATGATTCATTCATATTGGGTTTCATTAACAAAAAGTCATCATATATGGGGCTGGTAAGCAATGCTTCAAGGTCGGTATGGCCAATATTTCCTAACCTGTGCTCTTCATCAATAAAGAAATCGCAAGGATAGGCATCCCCGTTCGTTTCAAGCACCATCATCTTCGGGCAGCATGAGTTGTGGACGCATAACTCCGCCTCACGATGCATGAATACTAGAAGCATATTCTCAAAAATACGAATGGGAAGCTCCGGATACCCCTCGTTGTACCACAGATCAAATGTACGGCATAGAAACGCTCCGTATTGTTCAGGTGTAATTCGAAAGCGGCCAGGCATATCACTCTTCTGTGAGACAAAATCCATGCAAGGGATAAACTGAATATAAGTAAATTGTTGTTCCTGGTAGAATGTCATCAATTCGTCTGGTTTCATCACATTATCTTCATGAATCACCGTCAGAATACTATAGTCCACACCCTCGTTCTGTAGATGGCGAATCCCACGCATAACTAGATCATAACTACCTTTCCCCGAACCCGTTATACGATGTGCATCATGAATGGTCTCAGGACCGTCCACACTAATCCCAACCAAAAAGTTGTACCGTTTAAAAAATTTCGCCCAATTCTCATGAATTAACGTTCCGTTGGTCTGCAGCGCATTACTGATCATCGTATGAGGTGGAGCGTACTTAGCTTGGAGTGAAATCACGCGTTCAAAATATGGAAGTCCGGCTAATAGCGGCTCCCCTCCCTGCCAAGAGAAAGTCGCTATACCAAATGATCGTTTCATGTACTGAGCGATAAACCGCTCCAGAAGATCCGCATCCATCACTCGGATCGGATGATGAGGATGTCCCCCTGCTGTGCTGTAATAGCAATAATCACAGGTTAAATTACAATCCTCCGAGACGGTTTTCCACATGACATGAAGAGTCTCAGGCCTCGAGGTCTGTATGCAAGTTGTCATACGATTCTGCCCCTCCTATATAAATACATCCTTTATGAAACCTATTTCCTATTTCTTCAATTAAATCATAGGTATGTGCATCAACGATGAGTAAAACATCATAGGTAATCGAATATCTAGAGATAAAAAAATACACTCCCCATTGTCTTTCGAGACAATGGGGAGTGTATTTTCTTTGAAGATAAATAGAGCATTACCAGACACTGTTTCTTTAATTACGGACGTATTCCTTATTCGCTGTTTCCAACATTGATTTCCAATCCGTAAATTTAGTCTCTCTAACTACATGACGATCAAAAAGTTCATCAGGTATGTCAGCAACATCTTCTTCTGTCTTTACTTGAAAGTTTCCTTTGGTTACAAACTCATCGAAACTTTTGTAATTGGAATACTTACTCATAAACGCTTCATTAAACAATTTCTCGAAAGAGATGTGATTGGGATCTTCTTGATACGTTTTCTGTCCTTGTAACTCATTCATCAATTCTTCCATGGTCATTGGTTTTTGTCTTCTCAAATTACCACTCCTAATTTTCTGTTATAGTTGTAGAATATCATGTTAATCCATAAATCACACGAATCCTAAGCTTACCATAATTTTCGCTATTTCACCTTTCAAATTTCACTTAATATGCAAATGATCCGCCTCTATACTTAAAATACAACAAAAAACCTCCCTTATTCATAAGGAAGGCTCTTTTTATTAGGACAATTTCACCAAACTGTAGTTTTTCTTACCCTTACGGATAATGATAAACCGGCCCCCGATAGCTTCGCTAGCTGTAACATCCAGAGCTACGTCGCTAACTTTCTCACCATTCATGGAGATTGCTCCTTTGGTGATATCCTCACGTGCTTGACGCTTGGACGGCTCGATACCGAGATCAACCAACCACTCTACGATATTTTTAGATTCCAGTGTAGTTTCGTAGGTCGGCATTTCCTTGAAGCCTTGCTCGATCTCATCAGCAGTTAGGGATTTGATATCTCCACTGAACAGAGCAGCAGTAATACGTTTAGCCTGCTCCAGCAATTCTTCACCATGCACGAATCTGGTCATTTCTTCAGCAAGTGTTTTTTGTGCTTCGCGTTTATGCGGTTCAGTCTGTACTTTTTCCGCAAGTGCATCAATTTGCTCTTTAGATAGGAATGTAAAGTACTTCAAGTATTTCACAACATCACGGTCATCAGTGTTCGCCCAGAACTGGTAGAACTCAAACGCAGTCGTTTTGTTTGGATCGAGCCAGATTGCCCCTCCAGCTGATTTACCGAATTTTGTTCCATCAGCTTTCAACATAAGCGGGATCGTTAGACCGAATGCTTTTGCTTCAGGTCCTTCTTTTCTACGGATCAGATCCAGACCGCTTGTAATGTTGCCCCATTGATCGGAGCCACCAATTTGGAGCTGCACATCTTCATGCTGGTACAGATGCAGGTAATCTAGGGATTGCAGGATTTGGTAGGAGAATTCAGTAAAGGAAATTCCGCTGTCCAATCTGCTCGCTACAACATCTTTGGCAAGCATCGAATTGATGCTGAAGTTCTTACCATAGTCACGCAAAAATTCGATCACATTGATTTTATGCGTCCAATCGTAGTTGTTCACCATACGAATTTGATTGTCGCCATCAGTAACGAACAGCTTTTTCATTTGTGCGGTAAGCGCATCTACGTTAGCTTGGATTTGCTCCAGTGTCTGCAATGAACGCTCGGATTGTCGTCCACTTGGATCACCTATCGTACCTGTAGCACCGCCAATTAGCATAACCGGACGATGTCCTGCAAGCTGGAATCTTTTGAGTACCATGAACGGAATCAAGTGACCAATATGCATACTGTCACCCGTCGGGTCTACACCGCAGTACACCGAAACGGATTTCTGGTTGGTCAATTCTCTAAGCCCTTCGGCATCGGTTTGTTGATTGATGGCATCGCGCCATTCTAGTTCATCGATAATATTCATTGCCTAACACCCCTTAAATTAGTAGATATCCTATAACGAATCATCAGTCCGCCAAGCGAATATAAGGATAGTTGATGAAGAGAAACTTATAAATCCTTATATTTAAAAACAAAAAAATCGTCCCCTTGTCTATTGTAGACATAGGGACGATTGAATAACCGTGTTACCACCCAGATTGCACCAATGAAACGCTAATGCTAAAACACAGCATTGATGCCACTCGTGACGAGATATCGTTCGCCATTCCGCTCGGTGTTAGCCGAGATACTCCAAAGTGTAATTCGTACTCTTAGTGTGTACCGGGTTTCATCAACCCCCGGCTTTCTGAAACAGGGACTAAGCTACTACTGGGCTTCTTCAACGTATATCGTATATAAGATTACAGCCAGTATAGTGAAATAATTCTTCAATGTCAACATCTTAAGCTGAGAATGCCGAGACACACTCCTGCTGTGACGCACTACTAGAGGGCTAAGGTATTACTTCATTTTCAACGTAGATCAGTAATACTCCTTGTTGCCCGTGTTACAATCCGCTTCGTTTCCTTGGAATCCGAAGAAATTAACCACTTCTCACTAAGCTGTTGCACCCAGTCTGGATTGCTTTTACTCGCATCGTTCAACCAATTACTTACAGAATCCTGAACGTATTTTGCCGGATCTGACTTAAGTGGTTCTAATAATGGAAGTGCTATTGCTGGGTTTTCTTTTAGCGCAGTAATATGCTTCGCCCATACCCCATGTGGCCGCGTCAATTCGATTGCATATCTCCTTATGTTCGTATCTTGATCATGAACCCAGCTCTCTAAGAACTTAATGGATTCATCCAATTCTGCAATGACCGATTCCCTTAAAGCCATCCATGAAATCTCACGTACCCCAAAATGATCATCCGCTGCAAAGGGACGGATATCCATTAGCTTTTGCGATAGACTTAAAGATTGATTTAGACCGATCATATAGGCAGCCCAACAGCGGACACTATCGGAACGATGCTGTGCTAATGCTGAGAATACTCGGACTTGTTCCACCTCTGATTTGCACTCCAATACCTGTTGCCACTCCCGCGCGATAGCCGGTATGAGCTTCATGATTTTCTTTTCCGATGAATCGCGAAGCCTTTGTAAAATTGGTTCGGATTCCTGTCCAAAACCTAGCTCGTCCAGTACATTTTCTATCATGACCATATGGTCCACAGCAAGCCATTCCGTTAGATTTACAGTCTGTAATTGTCCTTTATGCAATAGTCCAACAACATCAGCAGGAATATCGCTAACTTTTCGAGCTCCCTTCCTATGCTCCATATAAATCTTCCCTTCACCTATGATTTTAAAGGCTTGGATATCCTTCTTCTTATATCTAGGATACGGGTATTTCTAACCATAAAGATGTAATCTCATTTACAGCTCATAATCTTTATAAATTTCTTTCCAAAATCTTATCATGATGGATACGTATAGTTTTGAACCCAGTCTGAAGCACCTCAGCCTTTACCAATTCTTGCAATGCCACAGTAACCGCTTCTCTGCTCGCACCAATCAAATTGGCGATTTCTTGATGCGATAGTGGAACATTGATTTTATAATAATTATCCTCACTTTTAACGCCTAGTTGATCCGATAGCTTTAAAAGAACACACAATATTTTATCATGCAGATTTCCGATGGCTAGGTTTTGAGTTAACTGACTCATACTTTTTATACGATCGCTCAATACTTGCATTAACGACATCAAAAATCTAGGTCGAGTAGCTACGAAATCTTCAAATCTTACAGGATCAATTGTACAGATATGACACTCTTCCATGGCTTCAATGTAATGATCTTTGGTTCCAAACGAAATCACGTTCATTTCACCAAAAACATTACCCTCACTCAGAATATCCGAAGTAAACTGCTTCCCATCCGCATTCAATCGGTATAAACGCACCTTTCCTTTTTTCACAAAAAATAATCCTTCAGAGAAGGTTGTCGGTGTCTGGATATATGTATTTTTCGGGACTACTGTTATTCGAGTTAACTCTTCCATTTCCATTAGATCTTCCAGCGCTAACGATTGAAGCAAATTGAATTGAGATAAATAATGAATAGTCTCCATTGCTCCTCCCTTATATAACGTTATTCGTTATTTTAGTATACCGCACAAAAAAAGCCACGTCCTAAGGACGCAGCTTATTCGTTAAAGATTACTTGCTTCCCAGCGTGCTACTTCTTCACGAACACGAGGAGCTACTTCTGTTCCCAGCAGTCTAATCGCCTGCATAACATCATCATGAGGCATTGTACCGTGGGGCATATGTAAAAAGAATCGCGTAATTCCAACATGCTTGCGAAGATGAATGATTTTGTTCGCAACGGTTTCTGGATCACCTACATACAAAGCGCCATCAAAGCTGCATGCTGCATCATAATCGGAACGATGGTATGGGGGTGTCCCTTTTTCCTTCGCCCGCACATTGGTCCGAGCATGCGTTGAAGGGAAAAATTTCTCCAGTGCTAACTCATTAGTCTCAGCAATAAACCCGTGTGAGTGTGAGGCAATAGGCAGGCTTGAAAGATCATATCCGGCTTCAGCCGCTGCTTTTTTGTAGAGCTGCACATGCTTCGCATAATCAAGCGGTTGAACATTTCCAATAATAGCTAATACAAAGGGTAAACCTAATGCTCCAGTGCGGATCGCAGATTCTGGACTACCTGCACTCCCAATCCAAATCGGTAACGGATCTTGAACCGGACGCGGGTAAATCCCCAGATTGTTTATGGCCGCTCGGTGTTTGCCACTCCAGGTTACTTTTTCTGACTTTTGGATGGCTAATAACAATTCCAGCTTCTCATTAAAGAGTTCTTCATAATCTTTCAGATCATAGCCGAATAAAGGAAAAGACTCTGTAAACGAACCGCGGCCGATCATAATTTCTGCACGTCCATTCGAAATGCCATCTAGCGTTGCAAAATCTTGAAATACACGTACGGGATCTGCTGAAGACAGGATCATCACGGCACTGGTCAACCGAATCTTCGTAGTCAACGATGCAGCTGCCGCTAACACAACCGCAGGTGATGAAGCCGCATAATCATTACGATGATGCTCGCCCACTCCGTATACATCTAGTCCCACCTCTTCGGCAAGTACAATTTCCTCCACTACTTCACGTAGTCGTTCTGCATGACTTATTGTCTCACCCGTTTGGACATCGGGCGTTGTCTCGACAAAGGTACTTATTCCAAGTTCCACTCTCGTTTCCTCCTAAAGTTCTGCACGATGCATTATTCTCTGGATGTAAATGTTTGAATATTCATAATTACATTTAATCAAGAAACCCATTATAATAGGATTCACCGATAATTCCAACTATTTCAGATCCCCTCGATTATTGATCGGTCTGAGGAGCCCTTATTTTAATGGTTTTGGCCATTTTGCGAGATTATCGGACTCAGATGCTGCTTTTTGCTCAAAACCAATACCAAAATGTGTGTTTTTATGGAAATAAGAACTATACGGTCCGAAACTAGTGCGATGTAAGAGCCAAGACAATATTAAAAGACCACTAATCACCTGAAAAACGGAAGTTTAGTGGTCTATTTTTTAACTAGTTCATGTTCCCTATACTCGAGCTTATGGGCTTATCCAGCGGTTTCGGGGGTTTTCTCTGATTGATTCCAATCCCGACTCGACCGAACACAAAGGCTCCGCCTGGAATACGATTCGCTATGTTCATGATAATCGCCGATCCTACCACACATCCGACAAATTGGAGAAGCACACTGAATAGTCCAAGGTTTTGCAACCCGAACGAAGAAGGAAGTTTGACGAATAAAGCCAACAACAACGGGTGAAGCAAATATATGCCGAAGGAGTATCTACTGCTCCACTCCAGCACACGCGGCACTTTTTTCAATGAGGAAGCCACTGTGAAGAGTAGTAGAATCATGCTCATGGCGAAAAGTAACATATCAATTCTCTTGGAACTATGTGCCGTTATCCAGCCTTGCTCATTCACGAATAGCACAAACGCGCCTGTTACAACTGGAAGCACGTAGACAGCTAAACGGAACTGTTTTAATTTTTCCCGGAACCAAGCCTCATTTCGCCCCAAGTAATAAGCCACAGTAAAGTAGAAAATCCACCCCGGAGAGAAAACCCAATACAATTTATCCCAAATATATTGAGCAGCTACCGTATCTACGGGTTTGGTGAAATTGAAAAAACCTAAGTAAGCCACATTAATAACGAATGACGCAATCAGTATAGAGCGTGGAGTGAATTTTTTGGCATGCTTTTGAAATAAGAGAAACAAGGCATAAAACTGAAAGATAATTAGGATAAAGTAGCCATGAAAATCGCCAAGTAACCAATGACGCCAGAGAAAGTACCAAAAAGCTTGAAGAAGCGGAATCCCCTCACTGCCCGCCATATCCAATCCTTTTAACCCTGCGTACAAAGCTCCGAAAAAAAAGTAAGGAAGCAAAATATACTTGATCCGTTTCTCCCAAAATTTCGCGGGAATTCCGTCCGGGTATGCAAAAGACAATACGAATTGCGAGATAAATACGAATACCGGTGTGCCAAATGTAAGCAGTAGACCCACTGACTCTACCCAAGGCGTGTTCCCATCGTCATAGACTCGATATAAAGCATGTAACAGCGCTATACTTAAGCAGGCTATACTTCGTAGAACAAACATTTCCGAATTTAATTTTCGTTCCATGGGGATAACCCCTTTCGATATTTGCGATTAATGGTCCACAGCACTGCCTACAGTCAATCGGGCTGCAATCGTCTTCTTGAGTCCCTGGTGAAGATCATGGTGAGGAGACCAGGACATCAACTCGTTTGCTTTACTATTGTTTAAGTAGCTGTGAAGAATATCTCCCGGTCGAGCCTGTTCATAGGTTGTCTGGGATTCCCGACCTGTAATACCGCCTATCATCTCTACAATCGTATTAATGGAGGTCGCCACCCCGCAGCTAATATTTATGATCTGATTATCCGCATTCTCATCTGTACAAGCCGCATTTACAAACGCCTGTGCAACATCCTCAACATAGACAAAATCCCTGGTCTGTTCTCCATCCCCATAAATCACAAGCTCCTTGCCTTGCTTTATGCGATCCAGAAAAATCGAAACGACACCAGCTTCACCATGCGAGCTTTGTCGAGGTCCATATACATTCGCAAGACGAAGAATGGTGTACTTCAGTCCATGCATGCTGGCAAACATCCGAATATAAGACTCAGGAACACTTTTTGATACCCCATAACAAGATTCAGGATTTAAGGGATGTTTCTCGTCAATGCTCAAATATTCAGGATTACCGTATACAGCGGCCGACGAGGCGTACACGATCTTTTCAACCTGATGCGCCTCACACATCCGCAGGACGTTAAGTGTGCCAACAATATTCACATTCGCATCAAACAATGGATTGCGCTGAGATTCTCTTACGTCAATCTGTGCAGCCAGATGAATAACCACATCCGGTTTCTCACGGATAAAGACTTCACCCAGTGTCTCGTCCCGAATGTCGTACGGATATAAAAGAGCGGAAGGATTTCTATAGAATGAGCCGGAAGCACCCGATAAATTATCTACAATTACAGTTTCGATCCCCTCTCTTATAAGCCGGTCAACAACATGTGACCCAATAAAACCAAGCCCCCCAGTTACTAATACCTTCAAATAAAAAACTCCTTTCGTCCTGTAAAGTGCTCTTTGTACCGTGCATCTGTAGAAAAGTTCACATAAAATACTTAAGAAGAAACGATGTTGTCATCCTTTATGGACGACAACCGTTACTCGTAGAAATATAAGGATGATTTATAACGTGAAACTTAGCCTTATATTTCAAATCAAAAAAAATAAAGGAGTGAAGTATATGGCAACTGCACCTATTCCAGATAATTCTGTAACAACGTCCGTTATTGCGGACGGAGCAGTCACTTCTATTAAATTAGATCCTGAAACTAACGGTTACGTGAATGTTCGATCTTATGGAGCTACAGGGAATGGTACCAAAGATGACACCGTCGCGATTCAAAATGCAATTAATGCTGGAAATGCCAAACGCAAGGTTGTTATTTTTCCGCCTGGTGTATATAAAGTCTCTTCCGGCCACATGCGTAACCCTTCAGTCCTAGATTGGTGGTGTCTTCGTATTCCAACCGGAACTAACCTAAGCTTTGAAGCCGGCTCAAAATTGGTGCTTGCCCCTAACCCACCTTCGGATACTCGAGTTCTTGTTATGTTAAATGCCGCAAACATCACGATATCCGGCAGCCTCGAAATAGACGGAAGTGCTTCGACTGTTAAAACAGCCGTCAACGATCAACTTCATGGCTTGTTCATTTCTTCTTCGCAAAATATAACGATCGAATCGGTGTACTCTCATGATTGCTATGGTGATAATATTTTCATTGGAGGGACAGAAGATATCCCATCCGTTAATGTGCATATCGGATATGCTTATTGTGAAACGGCTGGTCGAAAGAACTTTGTAGTTCATTTTGTAGACCAGCTCCATGTCAACAGAGCGGTATTAAATAACAGTCGCGGTGGTGCACCTGGGTTTAATGGCGCCAATTCACTCGATGTAGAACCAGACATCTTCAAGGGAACGCGTAGCTTTTATCAGCGATTCGACTCTTTGACAACAACTGGTTTCGGCAATGATATGACAACTGGGCTTTCAGATGAGATAACGAGACTCTGGACTCTCGACATCGGTTCACTAGATATGCGTGTAAGTGGATCAGTAAGTCCAGCATTGCTGTCCTATGGATTGACGCTAAAAATCAACCATTTATCTATTCGCTCGACGGATCATAAAGCTAATTACGGTCTACAAACGATCTATTCACAATTTATTGATATCGGAAGCGCAAAGTTCGATGGAATCGGCGGCCCTGCGATCTACGCTGCGTTTAATGCTGCTGGAGGAAAACCAAGATTGCATATCGGCTCGTTAGGGATGTACGGCTCGGGTTCCACCTTAGCAAGCGGAGTCCGAATCGACGGAGGAGATCTTTATGTGGGGACGATAGATGCACAGGACTTAACGGGCAGTACCTTACAATTATTCACAACAGAGTCTGACGCGATGGTTACTGTTGACAATATGATTGTCCGTAACAGCGGGACCAATCAAGTCGTGCTAGCGTCATCTTATGGTGCAGCTAAACCCTTCCTGCACCTGAACAATGTAGCAGTGTTTGATACCCGTTCTGTAAAGGTAAAACGCATTCTAGAATTCGAAACATTGGTTGCCATGCAGGGTACTTCTCTTGGTACCTTGTATAATCCGTATGCTTTAACTGAATGGTTCTCTACCTATGGCAACTTCAAACGGGCAGTCCGACTCGTTGGTGGAACATTACTTCCTGCAGTATTTATCGTGGAAGGATCGCCTGAGGGAACGATTACCGCTCCGATTGGCAGTCTGGCTATGCGAACAGATGGTGTAGCGAAAGCCACTTTTTATGTGAAGGAAAGCGGCACTGGTGCTAACGGATGGATTGCTAAGTAATTTTTCAGCGGTTCTGAATACAAGACTCTATCGCATCCATTACGCGTACCAGATCATCATCCGATAAAGAGCTACCAGAAGGTAGACATACACCTTTTGTGAACAATTGATCAGATACACTATGTCCCTCCATGTATGGATAATAGAAGGCGTTCTCGAACAGAGGTTGCAAATGTAGTGGTTTCCATACAGGTCTAGCTTCTATATTGTTGAATTCCAGGCACTTTAAGAGTTGATTAGCGGAGAAGCCTGCGATTTCTTCATCAATCGTTAGCGCACTTAACCAGCGTGTACTGCGACAATTTGGCGCTTCCGGCATGAAATGAAGACCCGGAATGGATCCCAATCGATCTGAGTACACTTGAGAAATATATCTACGTCGTTCGACCTTTTCCTCAAGTAGCTCCAGTTGCCCTCGTCCTATGGCTGCCAACAGGTTACTTAGCCGGTAGTTATAACCCATTTCGGAATGCTGATAGTGTGGAGCAGTGTCACGTGCTTGGGTAGACCAGAAACGGGCTTGATCTAATGCATCGGTATCATCCGATACAAGCATACCTCCACCTGAGGTTGTAATAATTTTATTCCCGTTGAAAGAATAGATTCCGAAGCGGCCCCAAGTACCACTGGCCTTTCCGTGATAAAAGGCACCGAGGGATTCCGCAGCATCTTCTATTAAAACAATACCGTAATGATTCGCGATTTCTACAATTGGCTCCATGTCTGCGCTCTGCCCGTACAAATTGACAATAACAGCTGCTTTAGGCAGTATCCCTCTATCATTCAAATCCTGGCAGGCCCGCTGAAAGGCTAGTGGACACATATTCCATGTTTCTGGTTCTGAGTCTACGAATACAGGTGTAGCCCCCAAATATAAAATAGGATTGGCACTAGCTACGAACGTAAGCGTCGAACAAATCACGTAATCTCCTTGAGAAACGCCAGCTAGACGTAGTGCAAGATGAATTGCTGCTGTTCCAGAGCTTAATGCAAGTGCACCCTTTGAACCTGTATAGTCGGCCATCTCCCGCTCGAAAGCATCGACTTGTGGTCCGATGGGAGCGATCCAGCCAGAATGAATTGCATCCTCCAAATAAGCCTGTTCACGTCCACTTACATGCGGTGGGGATAACAAGATTCGTGGTAGAATGCGTGGTTGACGAATACTCATGCCTTGCTCCTTTCTCCATTTGGATGCTTTAATCCAAATGGAATACATATCTTATTGACTTACTTCAGAGCGTGGTCCATGATATTTTGATTCAAAAGAGATGGATGCCGGTAGAGCGGAAAGTAATTCCCCGCAACTCCAGTGTCACAGAGTACAATCATTCGTTCATACACCTCGGGGAAAAATATTCGCTTACCTAAGTAATAGTCTAGTGGTTCTAGTTGAGTAGCGAATCTTAGCTTGAACTGAAACAACTCGTCATTCCCCTTATATCCCCCACCGAGATGGAATTTTTCATATCCATTCTCCATCCCCCATACAGCTGCTGCGTGGATGAGAAATTTGGTAGGTGACCACTGCAGATAAGCTCGGTCCCAACCGCATAAGTGATAATGCATCCATGGTCGATCAAGAAGTATAATACTTGCCCCTACACTCCTCTCCCCATCCATCGCCTCAAACAGCACTACCCGTCCGTCTGGCAAAAGGCTTGTATCTTCTATAAATTTTCGAGGGAAATAATAAAAGGGATCTGCTTGTAAATCATTTAACGTCCCGTAATATAACTCGATGAAAGGCTCGATCCGATCCTTAAGATCCGACTTTCGAATGGTGAATGGAGCTGACTTTAATTTACGGATATTTCTTTTATGATTGCTGCCATAGTTCTGAATTAGCACTGACTCTGAGCCAACTGTCAAATCCATGTAAGCTGTATTCCGATTGAGCTCCGTAGTAAGCCCTTTTTGGTATTCAGTGGCATTGCCTATAAAAGGATGGAATCTTACAAACTCGGTCATGATCTTTTTCTCTCTGCAGTAATCTGTGAACGTTTCACTGAATTTTCGGTACAACTCTGTTCGTTCCGCTCCTATTGGCACATTAGATATCGGCCCCCCGTATCCATAAGGTGTGCTGATGTCATACCATTCTCCTTCAAGTCCCAGCTGGATGACTGCTGGAAGATGGCTAATGGAGCGAAGTAAGTAAGGATAAATGATGAGCTTCTCACCCTGCTTAAAAACAAACAGTTCTGCCTGTTGATGATCATCATCCTCAAACAGCCGAAAAAAATCTGCAGAAAAATAGATATCCTTACAATCCATCTGATTCAAATAAGCATCCCATTCTTCAGAATGCGCGCTATTAAGCACAATGAAATCACTCATACGTCACCACCTAAAAGTTATGTTAACGACGCTTCCTTGAGGTACTTCGACAAAACTTACTTCGGAAGCATTCGCTGCTAATCCAATATCTTGATCATACGTATACTTTCAGTGCTTAAGCTTAGCGCTTGGTCTCTCTCTCGTAAGAATGCATCGGATGAAAGCAATAACAGCTTTCTCTCCCGGTCAAGGTCGAGTAACACATCGGTTAGTGGATACCCACCGTCCCACTCTCCACTTTGCAGTTGGATGCGAAAATACTGCTCGCCGAGCCGACCCACAACTGAAGTCTTCTGCTTCGTTCTAATCCTAAATGAAGAAAATCCGTATTTTAGATGATGTGCCTCTGCCATTGGGTAATCATCAATAATGTAATTCACTTCTTCATCATCTATATCCGCTCCAGCAGCAATAACATCTGCGCTAGCCGTTAATGAACGATCCAGATCCCTCACATACCAATAAGTACGTCCTTCTTCTACAAAGCCAAGGCGAAGGTACCAAGCATGAGCCTGTTCATTCCATGAGAACACATCCAGTACCAACTTCTTAATATCGTCCCTCTTGGCTAATTTCTCTCCATATGCCATGAGCATTCCGCCAATACCGTCCTTGCGAAACGCCGCATCCACGTTTAAATTATTCAGAACCAATATTTGTTCCATTCTTCGCCATTCCGCGAATCCAATGAGCACTTCTCCAATATAGGCTCCAATCAACAATGTGGCCGAATGACCTCCACACTTACAAGCCGCTTGTAGATATGCTGGATAACCCGTACAAGCAAATATCGTTTGATTGTACACATGCTCCGGTAAGTTGCTCTTCAAGAGCCGGCATGCATGATGTATATCGTCTTCATGCAGCGGTCTAAACTGCACACTCATGCCTGGCCCTCCTTTTTATTCAGCCTATACTCATCCAGAGGCAGGCTATGCCGACCTGGATTGGCTACAACATCATCTTGGCGAATCACCTTCAAGACGGTCTTGCATAATATCAGCGCATCAAGTCTGAAACTTAAACTCTCGACATAGGTGACATCATACGAAAGCCGGTCTTTCCACGACGAAGTATTGCGTCCTGAAACCTGTGCTAATCCCGTAATTCCTGGTCTTACTGAGAAACGCAACCTCTCCTGTTCGGAATAGTATGGGCTATAACGCATGAGTAAGGGTCTTGGACCAATCAGACTCATTTCTCCCTTCACAACATTCACCAATTGTGGTAGTTCATCCAGACTTAGCTTCCGGATGATTCCGCCAAATTTGATATATCGTCGCTCATCTGGTAACGGCTGACCCTGCGTGTCATACAGTTCAGCCATGGTCCGAAATTTGTAGATAAAGAAGGGTTTCTCTCCCCGCCCTGGTCGTTGCTGCTTGAACAAGATTGGGCTTCCAAGCTTCATTCGAATCAACAACGCCACCACAGCCATGACTGGACTAAATATACACAACATAACGATCGCTCCCACAAGATCGAAGCCTCGTTTCATATGGCGATACATGTTAGTACTCCTCCCGCCTTTCTCTTAATCCGTAAAAAGACGTTCCTTCAGTGAGTTCACCTGTTTTAAATCAGCACTCCAGTAGTACACCTTAGTTCTGACTAGCGGATCAGAACCAAAACTGTTGTTGCCTGGAATCTGCTCGTACTTAAAGTCCTCGGAAGTTATTCCCTTGAATAACCAAGCTAAGCTGAGCAAATCACTGTCACTGAAGCTTGTATCGATAATGTCTTTCTTTTCATGGAGCAATAATCCCGCCAGATCCGGAAGATGCTCAGGGCTCAACAGCTTATTCGCCACAGCTCTAACGATATTGAATTGCTCCTCTTGACGACTAAAGTCACCGTTCGGAGTAGAGTAACGCGCCCTAGCAAGGTAGAGAGCATGCACACCATCCAAATGCTGTTCGCCTTTTTTGATGGTAATCTCTGGGGTTATTGTGACATCCTGATCGATTACCATGTCGATCCCACCGATTGAATCGATGAAATCACGCACTCCAGAGAAATTCGTCTTGATGTAATGATGAATGGGAATATTCATAAAGTCGCTCACCGCTTGAATGAGCGTCAACGTTCCTTGCTCATTCCCACCTTTGGACTCACCAACAATATGAGCATGATTAATTTTGGTGTATCCAACATTTTGTACATACACCCTTGTATCGCGCGGTACAGAGACGATGTTCACCTTCCGCTGTTCCGGCATTACATGCACAACCATGATCGTGTCTGCACGCGAGATTTCCCCACCCCACGTATCTGTTCCAATTAATACAACATTAAAGGATGAAGTTTTTTTATCAGTTGCTTCTGGCGATGCTGCTGGTTCAGTCGATGGTAGTACCACGCCATCCGAATTTGCTGGACTTTTCGTAGTCCCATCCGACTGCGCCTTCCCCACAGGTACTGCAGAAATTTTAGAGTTAGGTATCGTCAATGGATTAAGGACAGCCTTTTGAAATCGCTGCTCAGCATTTAATACCCCTCTAATCCAAATGCCACCAATTACAATCACAATCAGAAAACCAATCAGGGCGAATCTTCCAATTCGCCGCATGACTATTTGCTTTCTTGTGAATTTCTTGTCACTCTTGCCACGCAAACGCAATTTCTTGTTCCATCTACTCATAAACGACTTCATCACTTAGATCCCCGCATGAACTTCGGATTTGATCCGTTCAAGCTCATGAGTAGCCACCTGTGGTTCTTCCTGAAAGCCCGAATAGCTTGGAATAAGCTGCTTTAATAATTTCTTAATCTGATAACTGCTTGGCACAAATTCGTACCGTTTGCACAAATTCTCCAGCACACCAAGGACCAAATTCAATTCGGATCTGGAAACACTTTGAGGCCGACTGATCATGATGCGATAGTTATTGGTGACCATCAATCCTTCCTCTTCTGTCAGGAGTTCCTCAAATAATTTCTCTCCAGGACGAATGCCCGTGACCACGATAGGGATATCTTTATCGGGTTCTAAGCCCGACAGACGTATTAAATCTCTTGCTAGATCGTATATCCGAACCGGCTTACCCATATCAAGCACGAACACCTCGCCACCTTGTGCCAGTACGCTCGCCTGGATAACCAATTGCACTGCTTCCGGGATCGTCATGAAATACCGCACCATATCCATATGGGTAACCGTAACCGGGCCACCACTCTCGATCTGTCTTTTGAATAACGGAATAACACTCCCCCGACTACCGAGAACATTACCGAAACGGACAGCAGCAAAAACCGTCTTGCTAGATGAATTCTGATCATTAATAATCATTTCTGCCGCTCGCTTCGTAGCTCCCATGACACTTGTTGGATTAACCGCTTTGTCCGAAGAGATCAGAATGAACCGCTTAGCACCATATTTGGCACTCGCTTCCGCTACATTCCTTGTTCCGATAACGTTGTTCTTTACCGCCTCCACCGGATTCATCTCCATAAGGGGCACATGTTTATGCGCAGCGGCGTGATACACAATCGTAGGTCGGAAATTCTGAAAAACACTATCGATCCGCGACACATCCTGAATATCAGCTATGATCGGTTGAATCTTCTGATCGGGATATAACTGGCGTAGCTCTTGTTCAATCAGGTAAATGCTGTTCTCACCATGACCAAGCAGCAACATTTCCTTCGGACGATACGCAGCTAGCTGACGGCACAGTTCTGAGCCAATGGAGCCTCCTGCACCCGTGATGAGAATACACTCACTCCCTAAATTCTCACGAATCTCTTCAGTATTAATCTCAACAGGAGTTCTACCCAGCAAATCATTTACGGACACTTCACGAATTCGATTGACTGCCATTTTCCCGTCCAAAATTTCTGTCATACTAGGCATTAGCTTAATCTGTGCTTTTGTTGATTTGCAGATCTCAATAATCTCCATTAAGTCGTTATGTGGCGCTGTCGGGAGGGCAATAATAATGAACGCAATGTCCAGCTGTTTCACGGCCTCGGGAATGAAATTTCGGTTACCCACAATCGGCAGCCCCATTACTTCCAGCTTTTGTTTGGATGCATCATCATCAATGAAAGCGACCGGATGCATAAATTTGAACCTTGAATGCTTGATATCTTTCGTAACGAGGATTCCTGCTTTACCAGCCCCAACGATTAGAAGATTACCTTCGAAGGCATCCTTCACACCCGTTGTCTCAAATCCATCATTTAGAAGACGTTTAACCATTCGTAATCCAACTATGCCCAGAAACACATAACCCGCTGCAAAATAGATAGAAATCGGTAGTCGATAGGAAGGAATTACTGCATGGGTGGATAGGTTGACAGCAATCACTCCAACGAGGGTGAATACACTCACTTTTAGAAGCTGCAGTAACTCTCTCATTCCGGTGTATCGCCAGATATTGTTATACACTTTGAATCCAAATGAGAAGGCCGCATACACCGCAATGTGAATCAATATTGCCCACGGAAGCATCCACACGTACATCTCAGGGATTTGAAAATCAAACCGAAGTAAAAACACAAGCCACACTGAAGCCGCAATAATCCCTGCATCCAACATGACCAAACGGACGATCCGCATTTTCATCACTTCTTTCTCCCTAATTAACTAAAAATTCATTTACTCGCCTTTTAAGTGAGAGTGAATATTCAATCCCCCGATAGGCTGGCATGCATTTCAGACGGAACCCGCTTTCTTTCCTCCTTGTTTAGCGCTTCTATATAGATCGAGTCCATTTCACGGAGCACCGCAGGCAACCCGTAACGAATGATCCTCTCCTTGTTTGCTTCTCCCATTGCCGTAGTTAATGCTGGATCATCACGTAATTGAGTAAAAGCCTTAGCGGTAGCGGTAATATCACCAACAGGAACCAACATGCCTGTTGACTCATGTTCGATCAAATCATGAATCCCCCGAATATGCGTACCTATAACGGGTTTCCCTATTGCCATCGCCTCCATAATCGCCCGAGGTAGCCCCTCGCGATAAGACACAAGTGCAGCAACATCACATGCTCTGAGTAGATCCGGAATATCTCTACGGTACCCAAGCATATGCACCTGATCGCTGACACCCAGCCGATTAGCAAGTTCCAATAGAGTCAGCTCGAACGGTCCTGTACCCGCAAAAGCCAGATGGATGTTGCCTGCTTGAGACCCCAACTGACCCAGCGCTTCGATCAACTGCTTCTGGTTCTTGTTGGCGTTCAATTCAGCAACGCATAGGATGACGAAGGGAGGTTCATCATGCTCACGCTTCGGCAGATCAAACAGTTGGCGTCGCCTATCTGCCTTCTCCGACGCAGTTTCAGGCTGATCCTGTTCACTGCCGTAAACCTGGAGATCAAGTCCTACACCACTCACATAAGTCACCTTTTTCCGTATAGAAAATTTCTGGGCGCGTTCATAATCTTCTCTATTTATGGTGATTAGCACATCTGTCCAGCGGGCCATTAACCTCTCGAGCGGATAATAAAGCATCCAGTTCAGAAGAGGAGCTCCCTTGAAAAAATGAAAACCATGCGCTGTATACAATGTGCAAGGTACACCTGCTTTATGGGCCGCAATCCGTCCGAGAATCGAAGCGACTGGCGTATGTACATGGATGAACTGGAACCCCTCCTCCTTGAAGCTTTCCGTTAATATCCCTAGCGCTGCCCAGTTCTGCATCTGTAAAGGGCTACGCTGAATGGGCACATCATGACACACGATCCCCTTCTCTTCTAACCGTAATCTCGCTTTCCCGGGCTGCGCGTAAGCATGCACTTCACAACCTTTTTGCTGCAATAACGCCATGTAAGGTAGATGGAAACTCTCAAAATGCCCAAAAATGGAGGCTACAAAAGCAACTCTTACCGGCCCACAGTCTTCAGCAGGTATGCTCCCTAACCTCTTGTTATTGCGCTTGTTGCGCTTGTTCTGTTTGTTGTCGTAGGTTACGACCCGTTGACTTTTCAGTGCCTTTGGTTCGATATCGCTTCACTCCTTTCCATCCCGTATTCGTTAATCGGATGCAAGCTGCGTTCATAGCCATCATGAACCACCAATACCGCTGGAATAAGGCTTCAATACCCATCGAAAGTCCAATCATCGCTGCGTGAGACAGCAGTAATGCCATAATGATCGGTCTGTTCACCCTATCTGCCGCACGATAAGAACGGATCCCAACGATGAAGAACCAGATCATGAATCCGCCGTACACAATTAAGCCCAACAAGCCAAATTCTGTCATAAACCAGATCGGAGTATTATGGATAATAATCCGCAGTTCATAGTTATAGCTACCGAGTCCAATCCCTAATAATGGACTTTGAGCGATCCACTCCACAGCCTTCCCAATGATGTCTAGACGCGACTGAATCTGCGAGGGTCTGCTGGCCATATTCCCAAGCACATCCAGATAAGCTGTACCTTTATACAACAGCAATGCTCCAAACGCGACGCTAAACCCCATGCCGATCTTGAGAAGTCGAGAAGGATTAGTCAGCAGTAATGTAAGCAGAACAAGGAACAAACCTATCCATGACGAACGCGAAAAAGTCATTATTATGCCCCCGGCTAAGGTGATCGTCGCTAGCGTACTCACCCATCCCCTTAGCAGCTTCACCCCGTCTCCACTCGTCATGATATGAATGGCAAAAGCCGTAACTAGTAATCCGCCGTATGCATTCGGATCAATTAGCATCCCGGAGAGGCGACCGTCTTGCACCATAAACGGAACCTTCACTCCACTAAAAAAATCGAACAAAGCGACGCCATTGAAGATCAGCACACTGATCAAAAAAGCTCGTAGCATTTTATATAACCGATCCCAGCTGTCTACAGCCTGAACAAGCATGATGTAAGTCAGCAGTAGGAGTATAAACCCAAAATCTTTTTGCAATAGAGCGTATTGCGTAATGAATCCATTGCGCCATATGGATACAAATGAAGCGAGGACGAAAATAAACAACATCCCCCAATGCCATGAACTGAACTGCCTCGGGTCCAATTTGAGGTGTAAACCTGCTGCAAACAAACCAAGCATTAAGAAAAGGTCAGAGGGTGCGATTCGAAATGCGCCACCGAAATCAATTTGAGCCGGAAGGCAGATGATGTAACCCATAACCGCAAACAGAAATAAATTACGCATGGTGTAGGGTTTCCCTACAACGAGTACAGATGTCATACAAGCCCCTACTTTCCTATGAGAAATTGTCTCTATGCGGCCAATTCCCGTTGTACCTGTTTCCTTGCCTGACGGATTACCAAGAAAAGTACAATCACACTACCTATCATCTGAACGAATAAGGCCAAGCTAGCCCCCACCGCAGCACCTATCACCCCGAAAATAGGCACGAATATTAGACAAGAAAGCCCATTAGTGATCACGGAACACAGAAACAAGGGAATCTGCGCTTTGTACTTCCCGGTAGCCGTTATGGCATACCACAGGTAAGACGTTACAAATACCAATAGGGTAGAAACGAGCAACCAATGAAATAAACCTATCTCAGCAGCCACATCTGGACTGAATAGAAGAGTTAGTAGCTGATGACCAAAGATCCACCCGATCAAACAAGCGATCGCACTAATTCCTATACCCATTGCAATCATTCGACTGAGTAAAGAGATGTACTCCTTATGTCGTCCGCTAGCGTGCCAACGGGCAAGACGTGGTGTTATCGCTTCACCGAGTGCAGTCACAACAACATTGCAGGCAACGATCATGTATGAGAGCGTAGCGTATATGCCTAAGTCATGTTCTCCTTTAAAATATGAAATCGCGTATAGTGGGATATTTGTATTTAGTGACATCAACGCCAGCACCACGCCAAGGGGTGAGCTTACGAGCAGCAAGCCCCATAATCGTCTTTTGTTAAAAAGTGGTCTGAGCGACGTATGCACTCTCGCTTTGCGAGCATCATATCCAATGGTTATTGCTAACCATCCGATAATCATGACTAATAACGCTAGAATGAGACTCTGAGTAGGGATAAATACGAGGGCGAAGACAAGTATGGAGAACAATCCTTTAGCAGCTCTCGAGAAAGAGATTTGATCTAGCCTTTCCTGCTTCTGAACGATACCCAATAAAATATCGCTGACCGACTCAACAATTCTATACAATCCTATGAAAAATATGACTAAAGCTGTATTCCAATCAGCACCACTAAGGACGCAACAACCTGCTGTAACCGTGAATGCAACTGCGGTTGTCACGAGACGAAGGCCAAAAAAATCTCCAAAAAGATATTTTCCAGATGTATCAACGATCAAGACCGAACGCAGATGCAGATGCGACAGCATGAAGATGGGAGCAGTCACCGCAAGCCCTAACGAATATTGCCCAACGATTTCGGATGAGCCAAATTTATTAAGCAAAATTACAATCACGAATTGAGCGCCTGCGTATGTGATATTTCCGAATAAATAACGAAGAGAAGCAAGTGTCATAATGCGTTAGACCAACCCTGAAGTTGAGGCCCAATCGGCAAAATCTTCACCGCGAATCTTGTAACGTTTGCTACTTTTTCGATAATTCAAAACCGCCCCCAAAATATGTGCTCCTTGCTGCTCAAGAATCTGTTTTGCAGAGTTGGTATGCTTCAAGAGCACTTTCCCGGATTTTACGACTAACAGTACCCCCTCGGTCATCTTTGCCAAGATAAGGGCATCCGAAAAAGGCATTAACACCGAAGAAGAGTCGATGACAATCGTATCAAATCTCTCACTAAGCTCTGCAAATAACCTTTTCATTCCTGTTGATCCTAGTAAGTCAGCTGGATTGGGGGAGATCGGACCCGATGTCATTACAGAAAGTCCTTCTGATCCCTCAATAGGGAAAATACAATCATCCACACGGGTTTGATCCACTAGGATACTACTTAATCCGATCCAATTGGGTAGATCAAATGCCTTATGCACCGTTGGTGTACGCAAATCCCCATCGATCAGCAGCACAGTTCTTCCCGTTTCTGCCATCGCTATGGCCAAGTTCATCGCCACTGTTGATTTACCTTCATTCGGAAGTGAGCTTGTAACTAATAAAGATCGAATTTCTCCACCAACTCGGGTATAACGAATATTAGATCGTATCGTTCGGAATTGGTCACCATTAGATGATTTCGGTTGTTCCAGGCAATACAATCTTGGCGTTTTCTTCTTCATGTCTGCTGGCTCCTTCTACTGAATTGGATTTCGTCTTCTCCCGCCGTTTCCGCGGCTTCAATTTTCCCACCGTTCCCAGAAGAGGAAGCTGCAAATCCAACTGAATATTCTTGGCGCTTTTCACAGGTTTCTCCGCCAATTCCCGTAGAATGGAAAATGCGATCCCAGCAATCAATGCAAGTCCGAAAACAACGACCATATTGAATACTGGCTTGGGTGAGATCGCCTCGAAAGGAACCTTGGCTCGGTCAAGAAGCACAACATTCTCTACCCCCATAATCGCTTGGATGTTCTCATTAAAGGCCTCACCAAAGCCATTCGCGATATTCGTTGCCCGCTGAGCATTAGAATCCGATACAATTACCGTCGTCACGAGTGACTCGCTACTTGTTCTTGTTTTCACTTTTTCTAATAGTTTTTCAGGGGTCATGTTTAATTGCAGTCTTCTAACGACCTCTTCAGCGATTCTACTGCTTCGGATAATTTCTCCGTAAGTGGTTACTAGTTTTTGTCCAGCCATAATGTCATTGATTGCTTTCTGTTGCCTATCCCCTTGAATAAGAATAGAAGCCGTCGCCTCGTATTTCGGTTTCAAGACATAGTAGCTAACGAAGCTAGCAATTCCGACCGCAACAATACATAATACAATGATGAACAGCAGCCTACGTTTCACTAGTTTCAAAATGCTGCCTAGTTCGAATTCCATCGTTCATTTCTCCTAACCGTTAATGTATTTTCCTCTTCTTCAACAAGTGTTTTATTGTATAGTTATATTCTCGTTAGCCCAATATATGTCCAAAAAAAGTTGGGAATTTATAAGTCTTCTTTTAAAAAAATCCACCCGACTCTCTATTAAATCCCAACAGAAATAGGCCGTTTACTAGTAAGATTCTACTGGTAGACAGCCTTATATATTCACTTTTTACTACTACCTAATAATACGTCGTGCTAGTTGGCGCGCTTATGTAGGGCGTTTATGTAGCACTTTGTTGATAACCTTTCTATAATCCAATTATATGGTTTATCTTCGTATTGAATCTTAATGAAATCTTAACGGATAAATGAGATCTATGCATTCAAATCCGCCATTGCTGGAATATGAATTTCTTTGACACAGGAAGCGCTAGAGAGGTTAACGATACATTTCACAATGGAGACAATGTCCTGAACAGGAATTCTTGTGCCGCTATATTCTGCAATCGCTTTTTCCGCGCCATCCTCATAAGGAATTTCTGCTGCCAGCTCACCCGGATTCACACAAGTTACTGCAATGCCATCCTTACGTACATGCTCACGCAATGCATGTGTAATACCACGCAGACCGAACTTGGAAGCTACAAATGATACCTGGGCGTTATTGGTATGATCCAGTCCTGCTGTGGAGCCAATTAGAATAATTTTTCCTGCTTCCGATTGACGAAGATTAGGTAATACAGCCTGTATGCAGGTAATTGTTGAAGTTATATTCACATTTATAATGTTGGCAATGTCACTCGTCTTATCCTTGTCAAAAGTATAGTGATCCTCAAAACCTTCTTTCTCCCAAATACCCACGTTATAAACTAGAACATCAATCTTCTCCGTTTGAATTCCCTTTGATAAGACTTGTGCGGCATCTGGCCCCGATAGATCTACTGCAATCCATACCCGCTTTATGCCATCATTAAGATCCAGACTGCCCGGTCTGCTTCTGGAGACAATCCACACTCGATCACCATACTCAGGTAAACCTTTCACAAATGCATCTCCCAAACCTTTACTTGCCCCCAAAATTAGATAGTTTCTCATACTGTCGCCCTTTCTATATGCATCATTCTATTTTTATATCATAGTACCATCGAAGGACATGAAGAAGTAGGGTTAAAATTCAGAGTTAGGTAATTAACTTTTAAAAAGCCGCTATCATGGAGTAATCCATAGATAACGGCTCTTTATTTTACATCATCGAAGCAAAATATTGACCAATTAATGTCGCGTACGGAGCATACGTCCTACAAAATAAAGCATTTGTTTACGTGTGAAAAAACGTGACAGTTGAGCTGAAATATAGTTTGTAAATCCTGGGACAGCAAATACTTTTCTAGCTTGAAGCGACCGAAGAGCGACTTGAACCACATTTTCTGGAGTATCTCGTTTCCCTACTGAAGCTTCATCGGCTCCCACAACATTAAAAAATTCTGTTTCCGTAGACCCCGGACATAACGCAAGAAATTGTACTCCCCGTTTCCGATTTTCCTCCCATAGTGCTTGTGTAAATGATAATACAAAAGCTTTTGTCGCTCCATATACAGCCATATTAGGGAGAGGTTGAAATGCTGCTGTTGATGCAACGTTTATAATCACTCCGCTTTTTCTTCTTAACATCTCTGGCAAAAATAAATGGGTCAGATCTACTACCGCCAAAACATTTAGCATCACCTCTTCATGTTGTCTTGGACCAGACAGTTGTTCAAAAAGCCCATACGTAGCAAAACCTGCATTATTAATAAGAATATCAACGTTCAGACCACGTTCCATACATTGTTGATAGAGCCTGCTAGGAGAACCTTCTTGCGATAAATCAGCAACGATAACCTCCGCTTGAATATGAAATTCTCTTTGTAATTTTTCCGCTAAAGCAATCAATTTATCTTCGGAACGGGCGACTAATATCAAATGACTTCCTTTGGCCGCAAGATCATGAGCAAACGCTTCACCTATCCCTGAAGAAGCCCCTGTAATCAACGTCCATTTATTTTGAATTGTAATCATTGCTATCATCTCTCCCTTTAATGACCATCTAGAAACATCGTTTCAATATGAATCATTGTATCCAAGTGAGGTTGCGTTGTCAAATAAAATTCTACATTTAATTATTGGCTATTTCTCTTCTACATCAGTAAAATAAGGTTTAGAAATAACGGCTATTTGAAAAATAGCTAAAGTAAAGTTCTAAGGAAGTGAAACTACATGCAAAAATCGTCCAAAATATCTTCTATAGATGCTCAATCCGTTACAACCTACCCAAAAGCAAAACTACAGCATGCAGAAATATTAAGACTGAATATTATCGAAGCCGCTGCGGCCATTATGCATGAATCCGGACCTGAAGGTGTAACCATTCGCAAGGTTGCTGAAAAAATGGAATGTCCCACAAAAATCATTTATAACTTGTTTGGAAACAAGGAAGGTTTAGCGAAGGAGCTTTTTCTGCAAGGGTGTAAATTGTTGGCCGCTGCCTTTCAAGCGGTTCCAAAACAAGACAATCTAAATTTATATCTTCGCGATCTTGGACAAGCTTATTGGGATTTCTCACGGAATCATACCAGCTATTATATGGTTATGTTCGGAGGGGCTTTTAGCGAATTCAAACCGGAGGAGGAAAGTTTACATGCTATCTTTACGGCACTACAACAAGTGATAGCCCTTATTACAGAAGCCATCGAACAAGGGTTTATTAACGAGAAAGACCCCCTCCTTGTTGTAAACCTGGTGTGGGCGTCATTGCATGGCGTCATTCATCTGCATTTGGGGGGACATATTCAAAATGAAGAAACTGCTAAAACATTGTATGATAGATCAGTATCCAATTTAATTCATACATTCTTTAGAAGCGATAATTAAAAAAAGAGGATTTTTGCGGCTAATACAAAAAAAACGGCATTTCTGCCGTTTTTTCATTTCATATTTATGTCCGACGCATATAAGCACGTACCGTAATAGGTGCAAATATTGCGACGATGACAGCTGCTCCGATCAAAGAGATAGTGAAATCCCAACCTACGGTTCCAAAGTTAGTAAGTTGTCGTACGGCAGAAACGAGATGTGAGATTGGATTGACTTTAACAAACCATTGTAACCAGTTAGGCAGCGTATCGACAGGCGCGAAGGCATTAGATAGAAACGTAAGTGGGAACAACACAATCATTGATATCCCCTGCACACTAGAAGCAGTCCGTGCAATCACACCGAAGAAAGCGAAAATCCAGCTAATCGACCAAGCACAAACAATAACAAGAAGCGCAGCGAATGCGACATGTTCCAGACCACCATCAGGACGGTAACCCATTATGTAGCCCATGGTAAATGTAAGAACAGTAGCAATCGTGTATCTAATCGTGTCCGCCAACAAAGCCCCCGCTAACGGAGCTATACGAGCAATTGGCAGAGACTTGAATCGGTCGAACACGCCTTTATCCATGTCCTCACGTAATTGGACGCCAGTAACGATGGAGGTAGTGATTACAGTCTGCACAAGAATACCGGGGATAATAACAGGCAAATAACTTACCACGTCACCAGATATAGCCCCTCCAAAGATATAGGTAAACATCAGCGTGAAAATAATTGGCTGAAGTGTAACGTCGAACAATTGCTCAGGGGTACGTCGAATTTTCAGTATCCCACGATAAGCCATCGTTAACGAGTTGCGCACAGATTGCCGAAAACTCGTATGGTTTTTCAATGGGCGGTTAACACCCGAATTTATTGTAGTGGTTCTCATACTCTTGCTGCCTCCTTAACATTTGACTCTTGGGACGCTGTTGACGTTTCATCTGTAGCACCATGACCTGTAATCGTTAGGAATACTTCATCAAGCGTCGGTTTCTGTACACTCATCTCAGCCAAGTGAATCCCTTCCTCACGAAGCGCAATAAGTAGGTCTGTAACTAAATCAGCGTCCGCCATCGGTGCCGTTATTTTCCCAGTTTCGTACGATACCACGGACTGAATTTTAAGCACATGTTCCACACGCTGACGGGCTTGTTCAATATCTTTTAGATGTTGAACCTTCAGGTGTAGCGATGTGGTACCCACAGACGCTTTCAAATCATCCGCCGTTCCCTCTGCAACGACTTGCCCACGATCGATAACTGCGATCCGATCAGCCAGTTGATCTGCTTCTTCAAGGTACTGTGTAGTCAGAAGAACTGTTGATCCCGTATTCACCAATCGACGAATGGTATCCCACATCTGTGAACGAGTGCGAGGATCAAGCCCTGTAGTGGGTTCATCCAGGAAAATTAAAGGTGGTTGTGCAATAAGGCTAGCTGCCAAATCCAGACGGCGACGCATACCGCCAGAGAAATTTCGAAGAGGCCGTTTAGCCGCCTCAGTCAGACCAAACTCTTCCAGTAATTCTGTTGCTTTTTTCCGCGACTCTGCGCGCCCAAGCCCTAATAGCCGAGAGAAGATAATAAGATTCTCTGTAGCACTTAATGACTCATCGACTGAGGCATATTGTCCTGTCACACCAATTAATTGCCTAACAATCTGCGACTCCTTCACCACATCATGCCCGAAGATTCGCCCAGTACCTGCATCGGGACGAAGTAAGGTTGCCAGCATCCGAATGACGGTAGTCTTTCCTGCCCCATTCGGACCAAGTACGCCATAGATCGTACCTGCTTTCACGTTCAAATTCACGCCATCCACCGCGCGATTGTCACCAAAGGTTTTGACCAGTCCACGCGCCTCGACGGCCCACTCATGATCGTCTGGTGAAATGATCTTGTTCTGTACATGCACCATTGTAATTCCTCCAACGTTTCAGATTATATTGTGATGATAAACGCCATTTATAAACTGAATTTAAACGAAGGTTTATACTGAGTTAAACTTATCCATTTAATTATTTTCTATGAAAACAAACAAAAAACCACGTTCAATGAACATGGCTAATCCAACTCATTATAATTGCTGACTGACTAAATAATAATACAGACCTTTTGCCTGAAAAAGTTCTTCATGGGTTCCGCTTTCCACAATTACGCCTTAATCTAGCGCGATGATTAACGTGGTTCTATTTTTAATAATAAGTTCCCTATTATTCTGAATTTTCCGTTCTGACTCCGTATCTAATGCGCTCGTTGCTTCATCAAACACCAATATCGGAGGATTACCAAGCAGCGCTCGTGCAATCGCGATTCGTTGAGCTTGCCCACCAGATAATCTAATTCCACTTTCACCGATCATCGTATCATAACGAAGTGGAAGTTCTTTAATTCGTCTAAGGTTCGTCCAAAGAATACTGACTTGCAAAAGTATAAAAATCCCCGCCTTCTTCTATACAATACATTAACTCCCGAATCTCCCCATATTCCTTCATGATAATCTGCGAAATCAAGGCAATGTCGAGGGATAATCGCTGCTCGTAGTAATACTTTTCCACTTGATCTCTGCATACGATATCCATCAGCTTGGATTCAATTAGCTTCTCATGAATGCATTCACCTAAATCATCAAGCGTCATTCGGTTGCGCTGAAGCCATTCCGTAGCTGCGGCTACATGTAAATGACCCTGAGGTGATTGTAATCAGTGCTTAAATTCATGAGATAAAACTAACCATTAAAGAGATTGTTCTTCCATTTTTGATAGCACTTGGTGACGTAGTTTTCAATTGATCTCTATTCCCACCTAATCCACCAGAGACTTCCTTCATCTCTGCATCACTAAGAGGTTTGACTTCTTCCTGTAATTCTTCCAGACGCAGCTTTTCTTCAGGTTGAGTGCCTTCATGATGAACGTTTTCTGACATTCAATTCAATCCCAATAATTACCTTTTAGGATAAAGGAAATTCAGAGTTTTAACAAGCAACTTTAGTTGTGTTGCGTCATTTATACAACTAACAGGAAGCCCACCATTCGTATGATATGTATTTTTGTACTATGCATCAAAAAAACCGAGAAGCGCGATCTCACGCCTCTCGGTTTATCATTCCTTGTTATGATCTGCTTCAACATATTCTTTAAGCGCAAACAGTTTATTAGCCCAGTATTGTTCAAAAAAGGTAAGCCAATCTTGAAGCTCCAGTAGAGGCTCTGGCTGAAGCTTGTACCGAGTCTCCCGACCGACTTTCTGACTGCTAACAAGCTGCGCATCGGACAATACTTGTAAATGCTTGTTAACAGCGGTTCGGCTGATCGGGTAGCAGTCCGAGATGGACGCTATGGACATTTCCTTATTAGCAAGCAGCTTTAGCAGACTGCGGCGGGTAGGATCTGCTATCGCTTGAAATACATCATGTCCAGATTCAGCGACTGGCATCTTAAGCCTCGATATAAGCAGGAAGTTTTTCTTGGACGATTTTCTCCCAGCCGCCGTTCATAAAGCCACGAACGATTGGATGCGGTTGACCAAATTCAGTTACCTTTTCAGGGTCCCATCCAGAATGAATCACGGTGAACTCCGTTTTCCCATTAATCTCTTTCAATTCAAAAGCAAGATGCCAATCCTTCCCCCAATTAAAACCGACAGAATTCGGTTCATCAATCTCTGTAACTTTACATGGGGAATCCCCGAATTGTCCAGCATGTAGAATGAACTCATGACCTACCACTGGATCGAATGTACTTGGCATCCACCAGGCAGCTATTCCTTCAGCAGTGGAAACAGCTTTCCATACTTTTTCAATTGGCGCATTGAGTGTAATTGTTTGACGAATATCTTGTAGTGGTCCTTGAGTTTGCATAAATTTCCTCCAAAATTCATTTTAATGTAACACCTTCTGGTTTCGTTTTTATTATAACACCATTTGGTGTTATGTCAATTTGCAGAAACCTTAAGGGAATAGCGGAGGAAAGCCTTAGCTAGATCCAAGTATCATTAGCTGCTGTTAATTCGGGCTCAGTACCGCCTATGTTTACTACGCTTCTAGGCTCCACTAACATGATATGGCATTCCTTTTCGGCGGAAGGCTTCATCTCGACTCCCTTTGGGAGAATAAACATCTCACCCTTGGAGATTTTAACCTGACCATCACGAAAATCAATGATCATCTCCCCTTCGAGCGTGAAAAATACCTTATCGGTATCTTGATGAACATGCCATTCAAAATCCCCAGTGATCTTAATAAGTTTAAATTGATAGTCATTCATTTCACCAATGACTTTCGGAGACCAAAGGTCGTTAAATTTAGATAACTTATCTTTCAGATTAATAGCTTGATAATGGATAGTAATCACTCCTTATTTTCCTCAACTTATTAGCGCTTAAGCAAGGCGGATAATATATTTTGTAAAGCGTAATTAATAGCTAATGGTCCACCAGTAATAGCGGAATTATCCATTAAATAGACATTGCCTTTCTTTACGGCATTCATAGCATTCCACACATTACTTTGTTTTAAGTTATTCATTAATTCCTCCTTTTTTGTAATGTCACCTATAAGGAAAATATGGTCTGCTTGAACAGTTGATATTCCTTCAAACGAAGTAAACTCATTATTATTTCCTGTATATGTATCATCCGGTGTAAGCCCCAGTCTCTTTTCTTTATCAAACGCAAGTTTATAGACAGGATTCCCTTCACCTAGAACATTAAAAGTTTTTCCATCCCAAGACAATATAAGCGATACTGTCTCTCTTTCCATCGACTTTAATGTTTCACGCCCATTTGTAATATCTTTCATCATTTTATCAATTACTTTTTCCGCTTCGTCTTCTTTGCCAATAATCATGGCTACTGTACGGAGTCCATATTGCCAATCTTCATAGATGTCCTTGTATTTTAATGTAATGACTGGTGCAATTTTATCTAGTGAATCATACACTGCTTCATGATGCTCTGTTGCTAAAATATAATCAGGATTAATAGATAGAATTTTCTCAATGCTAGGAGACACTTTATCTCCTAGTTCTTCAGCTGAATCCAGCTTTTCTTTTAAATAAGATAAAGAAGATAGATACTCTTTTTCTGTAGATGCAACAGGTGGCTCTCCTAATGCAACTAATATTTCAGGATAAAAATACCATAACGAGGCTATTTTTTCTGGTTTTTTCTCGATAACAATTTCTTTACCTGAGGCATCCTTAAATGTTCTTGGCCAATCAGCTGCATCTACATTAACTGCTGTTGAAGATACGCCTTCTTTAGTTGATTCTTTATTTTCAGCAGGTGTTTCAGTACAACCCGCTAGTATACCTGCTAATAATAGTATTGCGACTAGCAGTCCTCTAATCTTTTTCATACGAAATTCCTCCAACATAATGGTTTCTTTGCTTAACCATTATTATAGTAGAGTACTTTTTAGATAAGAATGGATGCAGGTTGAATTCACCATGGATTATTGATGAACTTCTCTCGATATTCGGTAGGTGAAATGCCACATTGTTTTTTGAACACTCTACTAAAATAAAAGGGGTCAGCCATTCCAACGGTTTGCGCAATTTGTTGTACAGGCGCATCACTTGTAAATAGCATTTCTTGCGCTATATTTATACGATATTTTAATAAATATTCTGCTGGTCCCATACCGGCATGTGTTCTAAATACGTAAGAAAGTCGATTTCGATTAACGTTATTTTGTTCTGCAAGCGAAGCTATTGTAAAACTTTGATAATAGTTTTGATGAATATAATTAGATACCCGCTCGAATAAAGTATGTGATTCACAGCTATCTACCCTATTAATAACGCATAATAAGGCCTCATTCAGCACTTCGCGAAACAGCATTTCAGTCTGAAACATCGAAATGCCTCCACGCTGATTATACACATGCCAAAGACGCATAATTAATTCAATAAGACGAGGAGATTGACCTGTTAATAATTCAAAATGCTGATGAGAAAAGCTTGACTCTTTTAGTTCTGAGTTACATATCCGATATTGAACAAGAATATATTCCCAATTGGTTCTACCTAACATTTTTTGATCTAGTTTCATTTTTGCACCCCCATGCACAACTTTTCCAGGCGAAAAGATATAAGGTGTGCCATTAAATTTAAATTTAATCTTTCCTGTAAGTGGAAACACAAATCCAGGAAAAGAATCTGTATAGTCAGCGTACGGCACACCTGGATTTTCAGCATATCGATATACTCCTTCTACTTGGAAAGGAGTGTGTGCAAAATGCTCTGCTAATTGATTAACATCTATTTTCACCATGCATACCTCATTTCAATAGTAGTCTCTTCTATGGATAATCATCAACAAAACTCAATCATAGTGCACCAGCTCAGAGGCATTGGCGTCGGTAAGGTGAGCATAAGGATTCACGCCTGTTTACACATTAATAATAATGATTATCATTGTCAATCAATATAGATAATAAAAATGTCGCAACTGGTTAATGCTCAAGCCATCAGGTATCCATAAAAAAAACGCTTGGAATCCCAAGCGTGTCAGTTTGTAAGCCAATTTAAAAGTCAATCCAATGCTCTAAACCTCAAAAGGTTTGGATCGCAATTTGAATAACATACTTATCCGGATCCCCTACAGCTAAATAACTAAGCAATTCATACTCATAAGCGTTTCCGGTTATGTGTAAATCCTTTTCAGCAATATAAGACTTTAGCTTCTCATAGGACGCAGGTAAGGTTTCATAAGATCCCTTGTGATTCATGATCAAATATTTACCCTTTGGCTTGATATAAAGTAATTCACCGTTATGCTTTTCATTGATTTTATTACAATAATAATCCGGGTCATAGTCGCCTTCTTCCAAACTGCTTTTACAAATAATCGAACCTATCGGAAAGTCATATTCAAGATGATGTTCATCGCAATAATCGAAGATTCGATATACTTTTCGAACATGATCCTTCTCACCCTTCTCCTTCGAGAGTCTAACCGCAATAAAATACTCTTCATCACATTCCTCGACCCAGGGTTCTCCACAATTAACGTAGAGCGCACGATTCGTATTATCTATAGCCCCTTGTAAAAGCCTCTGCATTCGCTCTAACTTTTTTTGTTCGTCAACCAACTGCAGCTGTTTTTGCTTAAGCATGGATAAAAAATGCAATGTGTTTTGATCTTGTATATATTCTTTGATCTCATTCAACGGCGTTCCTGTCCCTTTTAGTACGGCAATAATATCGAAGGTATAAAACTGCTTATAGGAATAATAACGATATCCGTTTTCCTTCACGATCTCCGGTTTTAATATACCAATGTCATCATAATGGAATAACGTATGCTTTGTTACCCCACATACCTTTGCGAACTCGCTCGTCGTAAAGTATTGATCATAATCAATAGACATTCAAATCACTCCTCTTGACTATCGGGTTACCCTATACCTCAAAGTACAATAACGGAACACCATTACCTTGTCAAGGTAACGTTATTAGCTACTATCATCTTAGGAGGATTTCCTATGTTTTCATCAAATCTATCTAAATTTCAACGCTGGATCGTGCTGGCGATTGTGTCCAGCGCACTCTTTATGATCGTCATCGACATGACCGTACTTTATTCGGTTCTACCACGACTTACTCATGATCTTGCTGCTTCTGCATCGGAAAAACTATGGATCGTAAATATTTATCCACTTGTAATGGCAGGATTATTACTCGGTCTTGGCACACTAGGCGATCGTCTTGGGCATAAAAAACTCTTCGTTATGGGACTTACTATCTTTGGGTTGGCTTCATTAATCGCCGCCTACGCGCCGACACCTCTCGTGCTTATTGCTGCGCGTACCCTACTAGCTATTGGTGCAGCCATGATGATGCCCGCAACACTCTCCATTATTCGAACTACCTTTTCGGATGAGCGTGAGCGTTCACTAGCCGTAGGTATTTGGGCATCTGTCACCTCTGTGGGAGCAGGAATGGGTCCACTCGTTGGTGGTTTTTTACTGGAGCATTTCTGGTGGGGATCGGTGTTCCTCATCAATATTCCTATAGTTATTCTTGCACTGATCTTGGCCATCTTACTAATCCCAAATCTTAATGGGAATAAGAATAAGAAATGGGATTTCATTGGTTCCGTTCAAATTATGATTGGTCTGGTTGCCCTTGTTTATGCAGTTAAGGAGATCAGCAGACGTGAAGGTTCAATTTCCATCGCTGTGTTATCTGCCGTGATTGGTGTCGTAGCTATGATCATATTTATGCGCCATCAACGTAAGAGCCAGAATCCATTAATAGATTTTGCACTATTTAGAGACTCCCACTTTACTACTGGAGTGGCTACAGCTCTATTGTCTTGTTTTGCACTTATTGGAATGGAATTGATCGTGACTCAACGGCTCCAGCTTGTTCTTGGATATACACCGTTGGAAGCAGGCTTGTACGTTGTATTCACTTCGATAGCGTCCTTCATCTCAGGGATACTCATCGGACTTGTGTTGCATCGAGTGGACAAAGTAAAAGTACAGTGGGTCTGTCTGTTAGTGTCAGGTATAGGAATGGGCACCCTTCTACTCTTCCATGACGGAAATATATTGTTACAATTCGCAGCCTTAATGATTCTGGGTGCAGGTCTTGGGGGAGCCATGACTGCCGCCTCAAATTCAATCATGCTAAATGTCTCCGTCGAAAAAGCTGGCATGGCCGCATCTATAGAGGAAGTATCGTTCGAACTCGGCAGCGCCCTAAGTATTACACTTCTGGGCAGTCTTTCGTCATTCATCTATACAGCATCATTAGTTCTCCCTGATGAACTAACAGTCCCGCCGATCGTTCGCGACAGCCTTGACGAGGCTCTTCTAGCCGCAGAAAATATGCCTACTGCTGCTGGATCCGCGCTCGTTGAAGCCGCACAATCAGCTTTTGATAAGTCTTTTATTGTTGTCCTTGCCACTGCCACAATCCTTCTGTTAGCTTCTGCGTTTATTATCCGTGCTGCGTCAAAACGTAAATCCTCAATCATAGAACACTAATATTAGAAAAGATGAAGCTATTGCTTCACCAAACAAGGGTGTCTCAACAGCTATGCGATAGCTGCTGGGACACCCTCGTTTATACCAAGCCTATATTATGTTCCTTTTCGTTTCCTTGATGAATACTTCCTCACCCACACTGCCAATTCTAACCTGTGCGTATACACAAGGATCACAAAACTTCCAAACCATACCCACAAGATAGGAGCAGACCATTTACTAATGTACAAAAAAACGGAAAGAAGCAGCATTCCGCTAACCACTTGCACACCATCCGATACAGGTGAATTTCCTCTGCTTTTGAACCAACTGCTGAGCATTTTCAGCACTGCTAAAATGACTGCTAGCGCTAAAGAAGCTTTGAATCCTGTCAATGCACTCCATACCCCAAAGGTTACTGCAATTGCCTTCCCACCTTTTCCTTTAAGAAAGGGAGAGAAGGCATGACCCGCAATGGGAGCTAAGGCTAACGGAATAATGAAATACCCCTGACTATAATGACTTCCCATTACCCATAGAAGAGGTAGATACCCTTTTAAAAAATCCAATATAATCCCCAAAATGCCGAATTTATAGCCTGACGACTTCCATAGATTCAAAGCCCCCGGATTACCGTCGCCAATGTTTTTCAGGTTCTTTTTACGCGCTAGACCAAGCCAATAGGAAAACATAAGAGATCCCGACAAAAATAAACCCGCGACCCACAATATGATCATTAGTCCCTATGGCCTCCCACCTGGATATGCCTTCCTTTCCAGCTTACATGCCTCAGAAAAACAACCTGATAAATCGAATACAGCATGATCAAGATAAAGAAAACAGTTGCTACCACGTGAAATACAGGAATAACGATGCCAAATACACCTACATATTTTATAAAATAAAAGAGCTGGAACATATAAAGGAGATAACCGATCAATAAAGGCATAAACCATGAAGTATTCGCAAAAATAAACACGGTTTCTGAGATGATGAGTCCGATCACCCAAAGCGCGATTGGAATAATTGTCCGCGGACTTATCGTTGAAGTGCTTAAGACAGCCCCTTTACTGAACCCTTCAATTTCACTTTTGATTCCCTTCGGATACATGCGAAACGATACTAAGCCATACCCGATATAATTGGTGATCGGAACACCTGCCGCAATAAATTTTTCTCCTAAAGACAAATCATCCAGCACTTCAGATCTAATGCTTTGATGGCCATTAACTTTTTCATAATCCTGCCTTAATGCTAGAATACACGAGCCGTACAGCCCTTTTTTGGCGTTATTCCTTTCAAAAACTGAGGTGAACGTGAAGATCCCCAGCATATTCATGATTAGGGCGAGCCTCTCAAACAGCTTTTCTGTATGATGAAAAGGAACTACCGAAATGACGCCTTTCGATAGCTCCCTTGCTTTTAATAATGAAGCCAAGGCGTTAGGCTTTAATCGGATATCCGCATCCAAAAAAGCAAAAATATCACCCGAGGCCTGTAAATATCCATTCCATACTGCCCAGCTCTTACCCGTCCACCCCTCAGGGAGACTGCTGTTCACAATAACCTTAACCCCATAGCTTTCGGCAATTTCTTTGGTCCGATCCTCTGAGAAGTCATCCACCACAATAATTTCATAGGGTGTAAGGGTCTGAGACTGAAGTGAATCGAGCAGATAACGCAAATTATATTCTTCATTCCTTGCAGGAATGATAATGGACAATTTCTCCGGTCCTTGATTAGGCTCGTGATAAGTGCTCAAGGTATTTTTTCTGAACAAAATAAAACCGGAGAGACATCCAACGCCTATAACCATTAACAACCACATTACGGTTCCCCCCCTTCTACATCTATATATATGAGGGGTTAGTCCGTAATATATTCATTTCAAATTTAACCTACATTTACTTTAGCTGAGTATTTATTAAGCTTTTCTGTACATAAAAGCATGACGATAGCGAAAAAAACGATCATCGCAGGAAAAATACCCAATGTAAAATTCGAGGCCAGTAAACCGATAAATGGCGGTACCAGCGTGGTACCAGTATAAGCTGTTGCCATCTGAAAGCCCATAATTGACTGAGCATGCTTCTTCCCGAATCGTACAGGGGTTTCATGTAGCATACATGGGAAAATAGGGGCTAAACCCAGACCGATAATCATAAACCCTACCAGCGAAACTATCGTTGGAAGCGGTAATACTAAGAGCACTGTACCGATTAAAGCAATGAGCTGGCCATATCGTATTAGCTGTTTATTACTCATTCTAAACGTAATGAAGCCCGTCACCATTCTGCCAAAGGTAATCCCTAGATAAAATACCGATACCCATGTCGCTGCAGTGGATGCAGGGATGTCTTTGATATTTACTAGAAAGCTGCTCCCCCATAACCCCATACTCGTTTCGATGGCAGAATAAAATAAGAAGGTTAACATCGCAAGCTTAACCCCTCTTAGCTTCCAAGGTTTTGTGTTCTCAGCAGCTTGCTCTAGCTCCGGATGATTGAGCTCATGTTCGCTATCAGCGTTCAGGTTGCTATTGTTTCCAGCCACTCTATCCCATAAAGGCAGCGTAACGAAGAGAATTACAACTAAGCTCAATTGAATATAAGCAACCGTAAGATAACCTTCTCGCCAAAGACCTTCACCAGAGATAAAAGAACCCATAATAATCGGACCCAGCGTCGCGCCCACTCCCCAGAAACAATGTAACCAGCTCATATGATGGGCTTTATAGTGCGTAGCAACATAACTGTTTAATCCGGCATCTACAGATCCCGCACCTAAACCGAGTGGAATCGCAGCAACAATTAGCCATACTAACGAAGGTGACCATGCAAAACCAAATAAAGCTACAGCCGTCATAATACAGCTTACAAGGGTCACTTTCCCCGTACCAAAACGTTTAAGGATTGTACCACTCATCAAACTGGAGACAATTGTGCCTACTGCAATAACCATCGAAAGGATACCAGCAGTACCTAATGAGGCATTTAGATCTAATCTCATTACCGGCCATGCGGATCCAAGCAATGAATCTGGTAGTCCTAAACTAATAAATGCTAAATAAATAATAATAAGAAAAAAAGTAGCCATCGTTATCTCCTTAAGGGTTCTAATCTATTTGTTGTGAAACTAATAAACCTAATCCAAGACTTTGTAATCCATTCAGATAATCACGCTTCAAGTCACTTACCGCTAATTCCGGAAGATGTTCCTTAGGAACGTATGTAGCAGTTCGATCGGCGATTTGATTAAGCATAGCTGGAGCTAATTCATCCTCACAAAAAATAATATAATGCGGATTCAAAATAGAGGTCATAGTAGCCACTAACCGACTAATCGCATCTACTTTATGATCCGGCTGCATGCTTGATCCACCCTGATCTCCAGTTAATGCTTCTATGAAATTTCTATTGTCATACTGGGGCATGTATTGAACTTCCCCTGAAAAAAACGTCTTTCCCCGAACAATTTCACCATTAACGGCTATCCCAGCTCCCGGTCCGTTTTTCCCTAAATACAGATACATCAGAGAAATATTCTCCTTCAAATTTCTTTGCGCCATATAACCGATTACAGCGGCATTCATATCATTTTCCACGATTGTCGGGATAGAGAGCTGATCTTCTATACATCTTTTCAAATCTAGATTCTGATATTTCGCATAACCTGGGATCAGAAAAATCTTCCCCTGTTTCACCGCGCCTGGAACACCAATCGCTACAGATTGAATCTTAGGATTAGCCTTTTTTTCACCTTCGATAAGCGAGACCAGTGTACTAACGTCTTCCTCAAGAATACTAGGTAAATTCCCTTCTTTTACAACATTTCCAATGCAATTATAGATCGTATAGTTTGTTTCATTTTTTTCCAAAAAAATAGCCATCCCTAATCGGTAATTCGGATTATAGGCGTATCTTATTGCCCTTCTTCCGCCACTAGACTCATCAAGGCCAATGATCGTTACTTCCCCAGTCTCTTCCATCTGCATTAGAAATTTACTGATCGTTGGAAAACTGTATTGTAATCTTTGACTTAACTCCGCCTTCGTAGCCCTTCCTAATTCTAATAATGCTGTTCGAATATTTCGAATAATTTCAGATTTGAGTTGCTGTGAAGGAAGTCTTTTATCACTTGCCATGGCTCTCCCACCTATAGTCATACTGACTTATTAAATGCATTTAATAAGTCAGTATGACTATAGCAGGAATACTTCTTAACGACAACATAATTTTTGGATGCGGCCCCTTCTGAAGCTCCAACATGAATAAAGGGGCATGAAGCCCCCCTAATTATCAACAAATTCAAAGCCTTTGCAGGATTCGTTCCCATCTTCCAGGATGGCTTTCATCCAAGTACACAGGCTGAAATCCTAATTTCAAATAAATGCGGATGGCGGGCAGTCTGAAATCATCAGTTTCTAAACATGCCGCCGTTCCCCCTGAATCTCTTATTTTGTGCAAGACAGCTAGACTCACAGCATAGCCGAGACCTTTACCAGAATATTCTGGAAGCACTCCAACCATGTGCAAGTACCAGTTCTTATTGTCATCACTACCCGACTCCCAGGCCGTAGCAGTAGCTACAGGTTGATCCCCGCGGCAAATGAACAACAAGCGATCCGAATACAAGGGTACATGATCACTGATTTTATGAGCAAATTTAACTTCCCTTGTAAAAGAATGGCGTATAAGCTCTTCCCAGTTCCGTTCATCATCCGGCTCGAAATGACGAATTAGATACCCGGTAGGACAGTGAAAAACAGGCAAGTCGGACAGCATTTCTTTTTTCATCACAAGTTTGGAAAGGGTCTGATCCACCGTCAATTCCTCACTCTCGTTCTAAAATCGGGAAAGGCTATTGCTTTTCCACCATTCTCTACAGATTCCATAGACAATGTAAACACAGAGCTCCAAGTAACGGCATCATATACGTCCACCGAAGGGGTTCGATCCTCCTGAATAGCAGAAATAAATTCTTCAAGCACCATAAAATCGCCTCCGCCATGTTTCGTCCCAGCGGCATATTCGCCCCATTTCATCCATGTCGGGTGATCATAGAGTGGTTGATAACTGCTTAAAGGCTCCCACATTTCCTCTCCATCCGCTATATTTTTGGGCGAGAGATTCTTGAACCAGATCAAATCCTCTTCGTACTGATGGCGGCCCGTAATATACGCTCCCTCAGTTCCTTGCAGTAAATAATGAGTTTTATTATGCGGTCTAACGGAGGACCAGTCTACACGCAGTTCAATCAGTACACCCTTTTCCGTTTGAATGACCGCAACCGCGCTATCCCCTTGCCGCCAGAATCCCTCACGTGCTGCTGGGTGATCTTTTCCATAATGCTCTCCGAAATAATATTGTAAGGATCTAGATTTGGAAACAAAAGACGAGACGCTTTTTAATCGATCACCCTCAGGCTTATTGAGGTTAATCCATTGCGCAACTGGACCAATAGAATGTGTCGGATAATTGATCCCGTTATACTGCTGATGTAATTGCCCCCGCCAAGTCAGAGAACCATCCGGATGATGAGTCAAATGACGCAAATCATGGATATATCCGCCTTCCAGATAAGTAATTTCACCGAACATGCCTTGATCCGCCATATGTTTAATCGTCAGGTTTGATCGTGAGAAGCAGTAATTTTCAGACATCATATATTTAAGTCCAGTTTGTTCAACAGTTTCGATAAGCTCCCAAGCTTCCTCTAAGGATTGGATCGAAATCACTTCGCTTAGGACATGCTTACCCGCTTTTAAAGCATCAATAGATTGTCTGGCATGCAAATGCATGGGGCTTAAGATAAACACTGCATCTATCGCCGAATCTTTTAACATTTCATGATAATCCCGATACGTTCGGATTTCCGGGAATTTCTCTTTCCATTGGTTAAGCACCCACTCATTCAAGTCACAAGTGGCGGTCAGATTTATCCGATCCGATAGAGAGTACAGTGCATTCATAAAACTGGCTCCGCGATTTCCACCTACGATCGCTAATCTTACTGGCTGACGATTCATTGCTGGTCCACCTGCTTTCTATCCATTTGAAGTCGATTGATGATTAGCTCCTGATCTCTTGTCTCCCCTTCAGCCTGCGGATATTTTTCATAATCAAAAATGCTGAAGGTAAATAATGAAGACCATTTACTCAATTGCTCGCTTGCCAGATTCACCATTTCTAACCTGATTTCATCTTCAAGCACAGTAAGGATTCGAGCAGCAGGAATATCCAGGATGGAGGCTGTTTGAATGAAATGCCAGTTTTCTTTTCTGACGATAGAATGCACATGATTATGCCCGTTGAAATAGAAACCCACACCTTGCCATTGCTTCAATATCGGCCAAATATCTAAGCTGGGATCCAGTGACATCATTGGCTCAGTTGATCTAGCCGTCGTATTATACAAGGGATGATGACCGAAGACGAATAAAGGCTTCTCCGATTTCCGCTTCATTTGTGCTTCGAGCCAAGTCAGCTGTTCATCATCAAGTGTTCCGCTCCAATCGTCACGATTTTCCCGTGCGGTATCCAGCAAAATAATGATTGCATTCGTCTCTTCAATTACACTGTATCGCTGCTGCCGGGTGACGGAAAGGATTTCTTCCTTAGGATAAGTGTACGTATCATGATTACCAAGAACATGTAGAAAACGTCTAGAATGCTTGCTGTCCTTAATCTTACCCATGATATAATTAAATTCGCTAAATTCTCCTGCATGCACCATATCTCCCACGGAAATATGATAATCGGCTGGGATGGACAAAAATAGATTCATAAATTGCTCGTAAAAAGCATCTCGTGCCTCTTTAATCAAAACCTTGTTGTTTAACAATTCGTCCGGGTAATGTAAGTCCCCAATAATCGCCAGCCTCATAAATGCCTCCTCCTAACCTTTAATGCCAGAGCTCATAAAACTACCTATCACTTGCCGCTGGAACAATAAAAATCCAATCATTAAAGGTGCAGACACAATCAATGTAGCCGCACAAACATCGGACCATTGTGCACCAGATTCCGTGGCTTTTGCGAACATCGCCAAGCCTACAGTTAATAAGCGATTCTCCTCCGAATTGGTTACAATAAGGGGCCACAAGAAATCATTCCAATGAAAGCTGACCGACACGATCGCAAAGGACACATAAATCGGGCGTGACAGTGGGACATAGATTCTTGAAAGAATATGCAGGCGTGATGCGCCCTCCACCCGAGCAGCTTCATCCAGCTCATAGGGTAATTGCTTGAAGGACTGCCTTAACAGAAACACTCCAAAGGAGGAGGCAAAGTAAGGTAGCATAATCCCCAGCTTGGTATCCAGCAGCCCCATTTCGTTCAACACCTGATAGTTGGAAAAGATAAGTACATCTGGCGGCACCATAATTTGCACCAAAAATAACATGAATAACAGATCTTTCAAGGCGAATCGTACCCGTGCGAACGCATAAGCAGCCATCGTCATTGTAACGAGTTGCACAGCAAGCACAACACCGCACACAAGCAATGTATTCATAAAAAATCGTCCAAAAGGCGCTCCATTCCAGACATGAATCAAATTCACAAACGTGAAGTCCCAAGACCATCCCGCATCGATAGCGACGTCTTTGGGTAGAAAAGCCGTTCTGACCACCCATAGGAAGGGAATGATCCAAGCCGCGGCAAACGTAAATCCAACCGCATGCCACAGTATCTGCCCGATTCGGCGCTTCGTTCTTTCGGAGTTCAGCATGCGCTCCTCTTCTAAAGCTTTGCGTGTATTCTGCCTTAATACTAAGGGCAGCTTTAGTGGATTATCCTCCATGGATTCCACCTCCTATTCATAATGGATTTTCCGATCCCAGCCAAAAAACTGTAAAGAGGAAATCAGGAGCAGCAGCACGATCATGACCACCGTCATCGATGCGGCCATCCCTTGATCGTAGAAATTAAAGGTGGACTCGTAGATATAATAAAGCAGCAGATTACTTGCATTATTCGGACCGCCCTTTGTCATAATCCAGAGATGGTCTACCAGCTTAAAAGAATTGGTTATCGCCACAACAGCCACGAACAACGTAGTCGGCATCGTGAGCGGAATTGTGATTCTGCGGATGGAAGTGAATGTACCGACTCCGCTTACTGCAGCCGCTTCATATAAATCCTTGGGAATCTGCTGCATTCCTGCTAAATAAAAAATCATAAAATATCCGGCTTCTTTCCAAATCATCATGATGACTAATGCGCCCATCACCGTATCAGGTGTTCCCAGCAAATTCACAGGCTGATCCGCGATCCATGAAGCCAGTCTGGCAAAGAGCCCAAAATGAGGGGTATACAGAAACAACCAGATGTTCGCCACAGCGATCATCGGGATCATATTCGGATAGAAAAATGAAAGACGTGCCAGTCCCCGCCCTTTTATCGCCTTGTCGGCAAACAGTGCCATCAAGAAAGCCAAAGCTAATGAAGTGGGTACTGTGCCAATGGCGAACCATATATTGTTACTGAACACCTTCATAAAGACATTGTCGTGCAATAGATTAGCGTAATTGTCAAAACCGACGAACAGAGGCTCAGGAGTCGCCAAATTTTTCTCATAAAAGCTAAGCCAGAACGATTTAAACATAGGGTAATAAGTAAACAAGCAAAGAAAGAGCAGCGAAGGCAACACTAGTCCCCAGCCGAATCCGTTTCGTCTAAGCCTCTCACTCCATCCGGCATTCATACCATTCAATCCTTCCATGATTAAGGTTTCTACGATTAATGAATAAAGTAATGACGCCAGAACAAGCTATCGAGCCGTCCTGGCGTATTCCATACCTCAAAGCTTACTTATTGAAGGGAGCAAGTGCCTGATCTGCTTCTGCTTGAGCCTTTTTAAGTGCACCTGCTGCATCAATCTCTCCTGCCAATGCCGCTTGAATCTGGTTCGTAATTGCCGTCGATACTTTACCATGATTATGAGTGGACAATTCCCGGAACGCATATTCCAATTGATCTCTCGCTACCAATGCTTGCGGGAAATCCGCTGTATACTTCTTCATAGCATCTGTATCGTATGCAGATTTTCTTACGCCAACATAACCGGATGAGCTGCTAAAGAGGGCAGCTTGTTCTGAAGCCGTCATATATTTGGCAAATTCCCAAGCTGCAGCTTGTTTTTCAGGAGATGTGTCCTTGAAAATATACAGGTTACCTCCTCCAGTAGGTGATCCAAATTGGTTTTGTGCGGGTGGGAACGCTACGCCGAATTCGAACTTCGCGTTATTTTTTACGTTGGTTAAGTTGCCGCTTGTATGCATCATCATGGCTGTTTTGCCTTGAATGAAATCTGTCGGAACGGTTGCCCAATCAATAACACCTTCCGGCATCGCCTTGTATTTATGGGACAAATCTAACCAGAATTGCAATGCCTCCACATTCTCCGGCGTATCGAACATCGCTTTTTTGCCATCGGAGGACATTATGTTTTGCTTCGGATCGGAAGCATTTTGCCGTGCAAGCATTTGAAACATCCAATACGAATCATCATTGCCCGGAATTTCCAGCCCCACGTGACCGTCTTTGTTCAGCTTCTTAGCATAGGTTACAAGCTCATCCCATGTAGTGGGTGGTTTCTCTGGATCAAGTCCTGCGGCTTTGAACATTTCTTTGTTGTAGTACATAACAATCGTGCTTCGCTGAAAAGGCAGGCTGTACGTTTTACCTTCAGACTGTGTATCCTCTACAAAGGCGGGATAAAAATCAGCCATCTGTATATCCGTGTCCTTTGCAATAAAATCATCCAGCGGAATGATTGCATTCATATCGAGCATACTGTACAGCTCTGTTGACATCATGACCGCGACATCCGGTGGCTGTTTGGCCTGCACACCTGCTTGAATTTTCACGGTATTGTCACCGTAATTACCTGTGTACACGGGATTAACCTTAATTTCCGGGTGCTGCTCCATGAATGCACTAGCCATCCCATCGATTACTTTTGTAAGGGGACCACCAACATTAACCGGATAATAAAATGTAATCTCCACCGGCTTAGCGGCTGGAGTCTCTGTGGATTCCGGAGTTGCAGCGATTGCTGTGGGTTGAGCGGTATTTTCTTTGGCTTCAGCCGTACTGTTATTAGATTGTCCGCAGCCCGCTACTGCCAGCATTGAGACGGATAGCAGTGTTAGAATAGTTTTGGTTTGCTTTAGCATTTCTGTTAGCCCCTTTTTTCGCTTGGATTTGAATTAAAATGCATAATGGCGAAAGTTCACACTAATGCGATTCGAGCCTACATCAAGAATATGGAGCTGTGCACCATCAGCGGTAGGCAATACAGCAATTCCTTGGGCTTCAGTACCACTAGGCAGATTGCGATCAAAGGCAACAGATACGTTTCCAGTCTCCGGATCAATCTGATAAACCGTTTGGGTTGCGTTATCCGTAGAAGCATACAGAACACCGTTATACACTTCGGCACCTTGAATTCGATCGATACTTTGGGAGAGTGGAACGGTAGTGATCACATGCATATCGTCAAGACTTAGTACATTCAAGACGCTAGCATTACTCCACTGAGCTGTGTAGACCTGACCGCGAGCGGCATCAACGGCTACCCAAGGCACACCGCCAATATGCAGATTCAACGGTAAAGCATAGGATGTACCCGTATATTTCAATGTGTTCACATCATAGAGGGCGATGTAAGGATGCTGATAGTTTTTGCCGTCTTCAATAGGAGCGTATATTTTACCGTTATAGTAGGAAATATCACCGATATGGTCTCCACCTTGGGAGGCAATCTCCAGTGGAATAGCCAATTCATTCCGTGCTTTTACGGATTTTCCATCAAGTCCAGTCCGTAAGAGCCCATACGAGGAATTAAAGATCCATGAATTCCCGTCTGTAGCCACCCCTTGTCCCCGTTCCAGGGCATCAAGTAACCAGAAGGTTTGCTTAGATACTTCATGCCAAGTTCCAGCAGTTGTAGCTGAAGTTGAAGTTGACTCTGCACTGATTTCTACCTCGGTGTTTACTAGGTTATCCGGTCCGACTGGTGTGGCAGATGCTACTAAAGATAAAGAACTGGTCGTAAGTACCCCCGCGCAAATCAGACTGAATAATCTCTTTAATCTCATGTTTTCTCTCCTCCTAATAAGGTTGTAGTTCGGCATTTGTGCGCCTTACTTCAACCTTATTATAGGAGCTGGCAACAGCTCTCTAATTGAACAAAACACTTCTTTCCTTGAACAAAACTCTCATTTGCAAGAATAAAATCAATAAATCATATGATTAGGTTTGGAGGAGCTTTGATTCGCATATAACTTTGGGGTTAGGCCGGTTTCTCGTTTAAATAATCTAGTAAAATGACCTTGATCGGCAAAACCAACCTGAGATGCAATTTCCTTCAAACCAATTTTTCCGGAACGAATAAGAAATTTAGAACGTTCGATTCTCAGGCGAATTAAATAATTATGGGGTGTATATCCTGTCTGTTGTTTAAAAATCCGAATAAAATGCGACTGGCTCATATTAGCCATGCCAGCGAGATCAGTCAGTTGAATCTCATCTTCTAAACGCTCACGCATAAATTGAATGACCTGAAATATTTCTTGATTGGCTGGCGTTTTTCGGTTTGAATGCTGGGGAATCACTGAAGAATAGTGTTGTAACAAGTGAATAATTAACATATTGGATAAGGATTCGCTATATATTTTTCCTTTGGCACCGCCATTCTGTAATTCCTCCAGCATCCAAAGCCCTAATTGCAGTAGCTTGGAATCCTTGACATGAAATTTGCGGTCCAACTGGATATGACCTTCCTTTAGATAACCAGATTCACGAGCAATCTCTTCGAGTACCGCTGGCGTAATTTCTATTTTCAAAAAATAGAGCGAGGTTCTGCCCCAAGGGCAAAGAAGGCTCTCATTACAGGGGGTAATATGAATGGTGTAGTAATTTTCGTAGTAGGCTGTGCAGTGAATTCCTATTAAATATTTAGACTCCGAGGATGGGGTGAATGCTTGCTGCGGGCTATACCATTGCGAAACCTGAAGCTTATCCCAACCAAAAGTATCACTTGCAAGGACAGGCTGAGCAGCTGCAAAGGACGACTCTTCCATTTCTTTCATATTCATCCCCCTTTTCCCTTCAATATAGCAAGCCAGTATACGCTCCGCGTTAATGAGCTGTAAAAGCTATATTAATTTCCCCTTAGTATTCAAAAGGTTATTTACGTCAGAACAGCAAAAAAGAGGGGTTACTCCCCCTCTTTAATATTTTACATATTCTATTTCTGTAACTCTAAGTCTGAACATCTATTCCAATTTAAACTGATTTACTAAAGCACGCATTTCATTTGAACCCTCTTGAAGCTTGCGAGCAGATGCGGCAATTTCCTCCATAGATGCAAGCTGCTCCAGAGTGGCAGCAGATACAGTCTGTGCAGCAGAAGCTGAGTGCAATGAAACCTGCTCGACCTCCATCACCGCAGCAGATATTTGTTCGGAGCCCGTGTACATCTGTTGTGCAGCGGTCGAGGATTGCTCCACCTGATCTACGATGGTCCGGGTGGCCTGCAAAATGCGTTCAAATGCTTTACCCGTATCATCAATCGCTTGAACCCCTGCTGCGACTTCATTTTGGCCTTTACTCATCGAATGATGGGCATGACCTATACGCGTAATAATTTCTTCAACCATGACTGAAACCCTTTCAGCTGCTTCACTTGTTTGTCCTGCCAGCTTACGGACTTCACTAGCTACCACTGCAAATCCCCTGCCTTGTTCTCCTGATCGAGCAGCTTCAATTGCCGCATTAAGCGCTAATAGATTCGTTTGCTCAGATATTCCTTTAATAGTACTGACGATGGTGCCTATTTGTTGAGACTGGTCATTTAAACTAGTAACGGTGATCCCTAAATCATCAACAGTATTACTTACTGCGTTCATTTGCTCGGAAGAGTTAATGATAAGGCTGTTTCCTTTATCAGCCTCTTCCAGTGTTTGCATCGACAGCTGATAGGCATGTGTAGAGGCTTCAGCTACTCGCTGAATCTCTTTTACCATCTCCTCCATCGATTGGGAAGTCTCCTGCGTTGAGGAAGCTTGTTTCTCACTATTGTTTGCCACTTCAGTCATTGAGGATGAAGTCTGAACAAGTGCCGCTGTGGTTTCACCTAACGTTGAAGACAACTGTTTGGAGGAAGAAGCTAATAACTCCGAGCTTATGGTTAAATTCCCAACCAATTGCCGAATATTACCCGATAATTGATTAAAGCTGATTCCGAGCTGTCCGATCTCATCCCGATTGCGCACAGTCAATGCTTTACCGCTTAGATCCCCTTGAGCGATCCGTTCAGCTTCACGGGCAATGCGTACAATCGGTCTTGAAATATGTTGTGCAAATATGTATATTACAGCGATTCCGATGACAACGCATACAATCAATGTAGTAATAATTCCCTTTAGAATGGTTTGTTGCCCGGTATTATAGTCTTGCATATAAGAACCTGCAGCTACGACCCAGCCCCAAGAGGGCGATAGTTTAGCATAAGATATTTTCAACGCTTCTTCTCCTACAGCGTTTCCAGTACCATCCGATTTAGGTAGCGGCCATTTATAGTAAGTAGCTCCACCACCGTTCTGTGCTGCTTTAATCAAATCCTGTATGTAAAAAGTACCGTTTGAGGTTTGTTTATCCCAAATATTATCTCCCTCTAGTTTGGGATGAGCAAGCAGTTCCCCCTTGTTATCTAATATAAAGAAGTAGCCGTTTGGACCCAAATCAATTGATTGATTAATAGGCCGAGTACCATCCTCATTTTTGTTTCCAAGTAGTAAGGTCCGTACTTGTTCTTGGGCTTCCACTTCAGTCAACTGCCCCGATTGAACGGAATTTTCCAAATTCTCAATTAAGGCGACAGCCAGGTTTACGCTTGAACTCAGTTTACTCTCAATGAGCTGATTCGTTTCTTTGACTGAAATCTGATAAATAACTGCTCCTAATATTCCGATGGGAAGAATTAGTAGTGTGAGTGACATCACGAGCAGTTTTTTCCGAATTGTTAGTCGCAACCTTGTACGTGTAACTTTTACCATATACACCGCTCCGCATCCTATTAGAATTAATTACAAATTAATACTATAGTACTAGTTTTGGGAATATAAATCAAAAAAAGAAATTCATAATTTAACAAAAAAAAGCAAACGCCCCCCCTAATAAGAGGTCCGTTTGCCATTTATTCAATGAAACTCCAAATTCCTACTTCTCATCCAACCACAATATCGCTGTTACTCCACGAGGATAATATTTACTGCCTGTAATCTCCCCGGAAATAATTTGATCACTCCAGCTGAAGATCGATAATTCTGGATGGGTAAGCCATGCCACATGAGCGCGATCTGCTGCCGCTCCTCGTTCATCCCATTCCAGTCCCAGAATGTTGCGGGCGATGAACTGCGAGAGATAGATTTTGCTAAGCCAGCTGTTATTGCTAGTGGATGAGATTTTCCAACCGCCGTCATCAAATAAGCAAACGCCCGGCTTCAACACCGCATGAAGATGCTTGTCGAGTGCGCCGATATATGCGGCGAACCGTCCATTGCGATCAAGAGCTTCCTTACAACCCGTATAGTATGGGAATACAAGACCCTCGATAGCCGGAATGATCTTGGAGTCGTTACCTTCTCCAATCACAGCCGGGATATATCCATCTGCTGTAACGCTTGCCACCATCGTTGCGGCGCATTTCTCTGCCCCTGCCCCTGCTGTTTTGGACAGCTCCGCACGCTCATACTCTGCAAATATTTTCTCCATAGCTAAGTAAGCCGCCCAGCATTTTCCTGCCAAGTAAATATTGTTGCGAGCCTGACCTAAAGAGACATCCAGACTATCATAGGTAGTAATCTCTGCTCCACCCATCGTACGTGAGCTATCTAGCGCCATAACACCGTTTCTTTGCTCAGGATCTGGATGATCCCGATTTAACATACTATCCAAGCACTTTTCCAAGATACTCAGATTACGTTCCATCCAGCTCCGATCACCTGTGTGTTCAAGATAAGTTGCCGCACTCAGCACCCAGTTTACCAATTGTTCATGTGTCATATGAGAGAAGCAACCATCAATGCCATATAACTCATAGGAGGAATAGCCCGGACGTGAAACTACGTTGGCTACACCCATATCATGTGTGAAGCTAATTCCACCTGGATACTCTGTATCATCCCCAGGGAAACGTACCGTATCTTCATAGCTGAATCTTTCTACGAACATATCCAGCTCATTGCGAACCGTCCAAGGATTCAGACGCAGCTCGTAGAATAACTGATCGACGGTCAGATCAAAGGTATTCATCATCCGGTATTCGCCTTCGTTGACGATCCAGAACGGCTTATTTTTATTATCCAGTAATTGTGTGGAACCATAATAACTACGAATCGCATGCGCTAGCATAAAGGTTTGATCTTCGGATAGTTTTGCATGATTAAACATCTCGTTACCTTTCTCCGCTGCTTGTTTAAGAACATCGAATTTAGCTAATGCATATTCGGCTACTGCCTCAACATTGTTGAAATAGCGATTATAGTAATAGGAAGCATCCATACCAGAGGTAACATAACCCGAACGGTGAAAACAAATCGCAAACCGGTACGTTTCTTTTACTCCGGCTGGAACATCCATGATTAAAGCACCCACGCGACCTAGTCCAAAGGTCCAATTTTCCTGAAGCTCTTCACTTAGAATATCCTCCATCGTGAAATGAAGTGCGGACTTTGTAGTGCCTTTCTCGGCAGCAATCGCAATAAATCTTCCTTGTCCAACGCCTGTAATTTCAGATGAAACATCATCCAGTCTTCTCATTCCGCTATACACATCTGTTCCCTGAAAACCAAAGAACGCGCGACGTGAGGTAGCTGATGAGGTGTTATCCACTTCGAGCTCAACCAGTACTGCTGGCAGCAACACTTCCTTCATTTCTTCCACAGACGCAGTTTCAGGATCTGGTACTGATCGAACTGGCGAGAGAATCCGGAAGGTCAGATCCCCCGCACTCCAGCTGTCTGTAGCTACTTGAAAATCTCTAGAAATCTCACGATCTTGAAAAGGGAACAGAATATTCTCCTTGTCTGGATTGGGGTCTGGATTCTCGATGTCATAGCGTTTGCTCTCGTCATCTCCGCCAATCTCGTGAAATGGTAGTGTGTCATAACCTTTCCCATCAGTGCGTTCTAATCCTATGAATATATTCTGTCTAGGAGGTTTGGCCATCTCCAAATCGAAACCACCACTAGCTCCTTTAAATCCTAAGGTAAAACTCGCAAATGCACCGATCGGTGAATGATGAGCATTAAAAAATTTATTATGTAACATAAATAAATGCACTCCCTCCAACATGATCCCGGATACCTCCGGGCTATATATCCATGTTATCGATATTTCTGGAAGTGCAACAGGGCTAAAGCCTTCTATTATTTGGGCAAATCAAACATCGATAACAACCTATGCTATAATTAAGCCAAATTTTATTGTAAAAGAGGATTGAAATGATCTCGAATGATCCCGCCTTCCATAATTCTATTGACGGTCAGATGTCACCAGACATTCAAGCAGCCTTTCATATCTTCGCCGCACATTGGAGAAAAGTAAATTCGGATTGGCAATATCCTGTACACACTCATCCGATGTTTGAGATTAATATTGTCCTTCAAGGTGAGCAACAAATGACGGTAGGCAATAAGTCTTTTATACAGAAAAGCGGCGATATTTTATTCATTCGTCCCGGTGTTGAGCATAGTAGTATGGGTTCAAATGCTGACTGTGACATGACTTATTACTGCCTGCATTTTGATATCGATGATCTGATTTTGCGGCGTGCCTTACTTACAGCAGATGCTGTTAGTCTCAGCGGGAACACCCCCGAACTGCTGGCCATCCGTTCCGCGCTAGATGTAATCATTAACTCTTCCATCTTGTCAGAGTCTAAAGACACACATAGAAATCGCTTGATCACACTGCATGCTTCACTGCAGCTTCTGACCGCGCTCAGCGGTTGGGTGCTTTCGGAAATGCCTCTCCCAACAGATACAGAAGCTACAGAAAATACAGTTGCCCTGGCTAACGCTATTGAAGGACTATTGCAGGAATCCGTCTCCACCGCTGCCAGCACAGGCGAAAGAGGTGGCGGTATTGAGGACATTGCTGCCAAGCTCGGATATAGCACTACTCACTGTAATCGTGCTTTTCATCAAATCTATGGGATGTCACCAAGGCAATATTTATCCCGCTTAATCATTCGACACGCCAAACTGCTGCTGATGGATAATAGTCTATCTGTCGAATCGGTTGCTCAACGACTGGGGTACCGTGATGTGTCCCATTTCAGCAAACAATTCAAACGCTGGACTGGTCTGCCGCCAATGGGCTACCGCCGTTTAACTGCGAATCCAAGCACACTTTAAAGATCTTTACGCCTACGAAAAAAGGGGTGTATTCCGCTGTCCACTAAGTGGTTACAGGATACATCCCTCTTATGAATTACCCCTTCGTCGCTCCCGACGCAATCCCCTTCACAAAATACTTCTGCAAAGCGATAAACACAATCAACACAGGCACCACCGACATCGCTGTTCCCGCAAAAATCATATCCCAACGTGAAGAGAATTCTCCGATATAACGGTAAATTTCCACAACCATCGTCTTGGCCTGTCCTGAAGGTAATACCAGCATCGGCATCAAGAAATCATTCCAGATTCCAAGTCCGTTCAAGACAACCATGCTTGCCGTAACAGGCCCTAATAGCGGGAAAACAATTCTCCAAAATATCCCGTACCGAGAACAGCCATCAATCTCTGCCGCTTCTTCAATTTCTCTAGGTATTCCTTTGACAAAACTGGTATACAGCAGACATCCGAAACCTACCGCACCGGCTACATAAATAAGAATGGGTCCCGCAAGGCTACCGTACAATCCTAGCATTCTAAGCTCTTTGAACAAAGGAATCATATACGCCTGAAAAGGAATCATCATTCCGGCCAAAAAATATACGAACATAAATCGAGTCCATCTAGTATTTCTACGTTCAATGGCATACCCTGCCATGGGAATGATCAAGACCTGCGCGGCGATAGACACCGCCGTCAGAATCAGACTGTTCAGAATCGCTCGTGGAAACTCTGTTTCTGTTAACAGGTATTTAAAGCTGTCCAGATAAAGGGTTTTCGGAAAAGCAATGGCATCCTTCATGATCTCTGCATTACTCTTAAAGGCCGACATCAAATTGAAGAAGATAGGGAAGAAAAATAGAATAGCCACTACTAAGGTAACCATAAAAAGTGCGATTTGCCCAACTCTTCTGCGTGTCTGCATCGTCATTTAGAGCTGCACCTCCCGCTTCTGGAGAACCTTCACTTGAAAGACTGTAATGATCAGTATGATTAAGAACAAGACCATGGCCAGCGCCGTACCAAAGCCTTGTCTTAATTCACCAAACCCAACTTTATAAATAATATAAGTTAACGTCTCCGTCTCAAAGCCCGGACCACCATCGGTCATGACAGCAATCTGATCAAAAATCTTCAAGGCGCTGATCATCGATAGTACCATACATACAGTCATTGACCCCGCAAGCAGCGGAAAGGTGATATGCCGGAATTGTTGCCAGCCCCCTGCTCCATCAATGCTTGCCGCTTCATTCAATTCCTGCGGAATACCTTGCAATCCAGCGAGATAAATGATCATATAATAACCCGCGCCTTTCCAAACGGTAGACAAAATTATTGACAGCATCGCATATTTAGGATTGCCCAACCAATCTACAATCCAGCTTCCGAGACGGACAGACTCCAGAATCTGATTAAATACACCAAAGTTGTAATTCAGAATCATCGCCCACACAAAGCCCATTACGATCCCACTCAGCAGTGTAGGGAAATAAAACACACTTCTGAATAAATTACGGAACCAGCGTACCTTATCGACCATCATAGCCATTGCAATAGCTGCAATATTCTCTAGAACAACTAGTGAAAGGGTCATGATCATCGTATTTTTCAGCGCATTATGCACCCTTGGACTATTCCAAATTTCCACGAAGTTAGCAAACCCGATATAGCGGACGTCATCGCTGATACCATCCCATGAAGTAAAGCTTAAATAGACACTTCCTACCGTTGGGACGATAACGAACATGGTGTATAGAATAAATGAGGGTAATATGAACAATAGAGCGTAAGACTGCCATTTTTTCTTTTTCTTTTTGAGCTTTAACGTGGCAATCAATGACTTGTCAGCATTTACTGCAGATGTAGCCATGGCTACTCTCCCTCCCTTAAGGCAGGCTTGTAAAAAAGAGAACCTCTGCAGCAGCAGAGGTTGCTCTAACAGGCGCTGCACTTACATCTGATTAGCTTTCACTTGGTTGTCATATTCTTTATCAGCATCTTGCATATATTTAGTTACGTCTCCATCTTTCACAACAAGATCCTGCAGCAGTTTGTAATACCAGTTGCGGAACTGTGGAGGAATCAAGTTATCACCCCACCAGTTGTTGATCGCTAAGGACTTCACTACATTCGTGTCAGCAATAAGATCTAAAGCCACTTGCATTTGTTCACTGGTATCATACGTTACTTTTTCTTTAGTCGAAGGAATTGCGTTTATCGTCGCTAAATAATTCGAATATTGCTCCGGGGCGAAGAAGAAGCGGATAAAATCTTTAATGGCTTCTGTCTTCTCTGCGTCCTTAGCAGCTTCTGTGGATAAGGACCAGCCTGCTGGAGACGGAAGACCAATCACATTGATATTCCCTTCACGGTCAGGAAGACCATAGAAGCCAAATTCAAAGTTCGGGTCCGCTTCTGCAATTTGTGTAAACATCCATGTACCGGAGTACAATTGCGCGGCTTTGCCTGAGACAAGAATCGAAGCGGTTTGATTGTCGCCCGTGCTGAGCCAGCCTTTATCGACATAATTCTGGAACAGCTCTTTGAAATCAGTAATGCCTTGAACAACATTAGCATCTGTGAAGCTGACAGTTTTAGCTGTACGTTTGGAGTTCCAATCTGGATCTTTCGAGTAGACATCATCGATCAGGAATTTGTTTACCCAGAAGCCCATGTGGAAAATGTCTTTTCCGCCCACTACAATCGGAGTAATGCCTGATGTTTTCAATTTTTCTTGAATAGCTATGAATTCGTCATAGGTTTTGGGAAGCTCGGTGATCCCTGCATCTGCATATGCTTTTTTGCTGTAGATAATTCCTTGAGGTGCGTTGACTTGCAGTGGTGCATTCCACACCTTGCCATCCACTTGAGGAGGGGCTTCGAACAAATCTAGTAGATCGGAAGGCAGCTCTACAATTTTACCTGCGTCGGCAAAGACTTCAGTATCACGCATTTCCACCAGGTCCGGGAATTCCCCCACTGCATCTTTTGTTTTGAGCCAGTCAAGATAGGCAGCGGATGAAGTTTCACTCAAATCTTTGATGGTGACGTTCGGATTAGCTTCTGTAAATTTTTTGACCGTATCTGCGATAGCTTTTTTGGTCGCCGGATCACCGGATGCGTAGCCTATCGTAAAGCTAACTTCTTTCTTCGTCTCTTGCGGTGCATTTGCAGGTGCTTCGGATGTTGGTGTATTGCCTGCACTATTGCCGGCACTATTATTATTGCCACCACAAGCCGTCAAAGCTGTCGTTGTGGCGAGTAACAATACGGATAATTTCATCATTGTTTTTGTGAGCATACCTTAGTAGCCTCCCCTTTTGTATTCACTGTGGAAACTGAAGCAAGATGTGCGCATCATCTCTCGAAAGCGTTTCCGTTGCTATAAGAATAGCATTCATTATTAGTTGCTTGAATGAACTTTTTTAAGCGGGATGTGTGGTGAATTTAAGATGTGTTCAAGTACGATTTCAAAAAAAGAACGAAAGACCGCAGTCTTTCGCTCATCGCCTAACCCTTGATATTCATTCTCCATCTGCGACTGTATAGGGATTCTCTACAATTGGAAACGACAAAAGAATCGATGTTCCAATATGCTCTCTACTACTTAAGGACAGCCCGTATTCTTTACCATATACTGTACGAATCCGCTCATGAACATTTTTTAAGCCGACATTTTTACTGGGCGAACTAGGCTGTTCCAAGATTTCACTCAACAGCAGTACCTTTTCTTTGCTCATTCCAATTCCATCATCATAGATTGTAACCAGCAACTTATCCTCTTGCTTCTCGACGGTTAGCGCTACTGTACCTCTCCCTTGACCGCGTAGTCCATGCTGAATAGCATTTTCAACAATCGGCTGAAGAGACAATTTCAGAATGTACCAGTTCAAATCCACTTCCGGCGAGACATCCACGACAAGCTCAAATTTATTCTCGTACCGTACAGAAATGATATAGAAATAATCCCGCAGATGATCCAGTTCCTCTCGGATGCTTACTTTATCCTCCCCATAATCAATCACATATTTTAACTGGTTGGATAACGATAAAATCATATCTGCAACCTCATCATTATCTTTATCCACGGCATTCATTCGAATAACTTCCAGGGTATTGTATAAATAATGTGGCCGAATCTGGCTTTTTAAAGCATTTAACTCAGTTTGCTTCTGCTTGATCTGGGCAACGTAAGCTTCATCGATATAAGCCTGTAGACGCTCAACCATTCGATTAAAACCATGGCTAAGTCTACCCATTTCATCATTGCTGTTCACTACCATCTGGGTATCAAGATTACCGGATTCTACAATTGCCATTTGCTTAATTAAGTTTCGTATCGGAGCAGCTAATCTTCTAGAGAACCAGACTCCCATAAGAATCATCACAATCGCACAAATAAACATCGCTATAAACACGGTCGTACGGGCTGAAAAAAGCTGATCGAATAAATTCGCTCGATGAATTCTTGCAGTCACCTTGCCGTTAAGAAAAGGAATATCCTCACTGAGGACGATCATTTTCTCATCTTTCCGTGCATGTAGTACCTCATCATTCTCTGCTGCGTTCTCATTTGTGAAATATATATTTCCATCGCCATCTAATAAAAACAGATCATCCTGTTCTCCGAGATTTAGCTCTCTAAAAAACTGATTGAATATGGATGCATCAACGTCCATAAATAAAGTCCCTACAACCTTTGGCTCCTTGGTAACACGCCCAGAAATATCAATCAATGTACGTCCAATTGTGAATACACTTCGCTTAGAGCCTATGAAGTATTCCTCGGAATGAGTAGGAAAAATAGCCACATGAGATGGATCCGGAGCCATTTCCGTCGACCACTCTTTATAAGGCAGCAGATCAAAGTTGATCCCTTTGTTTTCTTTTTCCTGATAATATAGCTTATCGTCTAACTCCCTATGAAAATAAACACTAGTGATATAAGAGTCGCTGTATAGAACTGTTTTTAGAAAAGATTCAATGGGAATCGTGTTGATTTGTTCTAGCTCATTTACATTATAGGTTTGATTCTGCGAATAACTCTCGATAAAGCCTTCATAACGCCCCGTGTACATCAGTTTGGAAATCTCATTGTACTGATTAAAGGCAGAATTTAAGTTATAGCTCATATATAGCACCATTTGCTGCAAGTTACTTGTTGTGTAACGCTCGACATATCCAGAGAAAGTCTGAACAGAGATATAGCTAAGCGCAAACAACGGAATCAGACCGACTAGTAAAAAAGAAGCGGAGAACTTAACAAATAGGCTTTTGGATCTTCGGCCCCAGATAAACATGAATGAAGGCATCCCCTTTGCTATCCATCTGACGATTGGCTTTTGAAAGATTGCTTATACTCTTGTGGCAGTTTGCCGTATTTCTTCTTAAACATGTCGCTAAAATGCCGAGCATTGTTGTATCCTACACTGTCAGCAATCTCATAAACCATCATATCGCTTTGCAGCAATAGGCGGAGTGCGTGATTCATTCTTACCTCTGTTACATAGTTCTTAAAGTTCTGACCGGTATGCTTTTTAAAAAAGCTGCTGAAATAATAGGAGTTCATAAACATCATCCCTGCTATAGACTCCAGCGTTATGTTTTCTGGATAATGCTCATCTATATAAGCCTTCACTTGTGACAGTAGCTTTAGCTCCTTGTTGCCCATTCGATTGCTGATTTGCTCAGACATCTTACCCAGAATCAATCGAAACTCTTCCTCAACTTCTTGAAACGTAGTAAGACTAGCCATTCGCTGAAGCATAGGACTAGTATCCTGAACGGAAGGACCTGCCTCCACACCAAATTGCATAAGCTCCTGTTCAAGTTGGAGGATCGCATTATAAACGATAGACACCGCTTGATTTCTATTCCCATCAGCCATGATCCGAATCATCTGAAGTAATCGCGAGCTCTCATATGTTATTTGCTCTTTGTTTTGAGATTTTAAGGCGATGCTTAGGGTGGATTGTATTTCATGCAAAGGAGTTATGATTAACGATTCATTTTCCAAAGGATTCTTTCTATAAGATAAGACACGATTTAGCCCTGCGAAATATTTACAGTGTAGCGCTTTCAAAGCGTTGCGGTAAGAATTATCAGCTTCGTCCATTCCGTCTACGGTGTTGCCCACGCCAATGGATACCTTCAATTTGAGAAAATTATTAATCTTCCCATGCAGATCCTCTGCCAATCTCTCTGGTTCCTCCGCATGCTCATGTTGAAGTAGAATGCAAAAACGTTCACCTTTGCGGAACATATAACTATTCTCTCTTTGCTCTACAGTTTCCTTAATAATGTTAGAGAGCGCAAAATCAATCAGCTTACGTTCACGCTCCTCCCATCTGGATGGCTGACCTGAGGATTCATCCGTCTCCACTATACAAATACTAACGTACCGACTGAGTGCAATAATCCCCATATCTTGTAGGGTATCCGCCGTCCCCTTGTTACCGTCCGTCAGCTTATCGAGCAATTCTTCGATGGTTAATCTGTGGTTTCTCTGTTCATAATGGTTCAGCTTTTCTTTGTTGCGTTCTCCTTCAGTTTCTTGACGAATAAGCAAAACAGCTTTACTAACGACCTGCTCCAGCTGGTTCTTATTCACTGGCTTCACCAAGTAATCCAGCGCACCATATTGCAGTGCCTGACGGGCATATGTAAACTCCTGATAAGCGCTAATAAAAATAACCTTTACCGACCTGCCAGCTTCATGAATTTCGCGGATAATATCTATTCCTGTATAGCCAGGCATGCTTATATCACTAATGATCAAATCGGGATTATGTTCTTCGATCTGTTGTTTCAATTCAAGACCGTCATTGGCTTCTCCAACGATGCTGAGTCCGAGGTTTTCCCAAGAAATTAGTTTTTTTAGACCTCGCAAAATCACCGGTTCATCATCGGCGAGCAGTACCCGAATTCCCTTCATTCTACAGTCCCCCTACCTTAGAAAAATCATCTCACAGTAGCCTAATAAACTTATTCTAATGATAACAGACAAACAATCTTTGGTGCATTGTGTGGGAATGAACTTTTTTAAGGAGAAACTGCAGTTATTTAAGAATGTTTTAAAAGAAAATATTATACGTTGGCGGTCGTAACTGCAGGGAACGTTTGGACTTCCGGCCGCTGTTGTCCCCAGTAATTTAACCGTGATTACGGTTGAAATCCGGAGACAGCTTATGCTTACGATGCGAGCTTTCCTACGGAAAGCTTTCGGGCGGTCGCTATCGCTCCTACAGTTCCAAACTTCCCCTCCGTTACTGCTCACCTGTTATTCTTTTTAATGTCTGAAGTTAAAAAAGTCTTACACTGCCTCAAATATAAAACCAGCGGCAGTATTGGACTTAAAAATAAAGTCTTAGACTGCCGCCGGTTTAATGAGATATCGTTCCCCTTTAGTTTACTTGTCTTTTAAGCTTTATGTTCACCTCTAAAACAAGCAATTAATGAAACTATTAAACCTACAAATGAAACACCAAGTCCAAATGCTGTTGCTGAACCACTTGATGTTAATATAAGTGCTATTCCAAAAAGTGATATTGAAATACCTAAAAGTGATAAAAGCATAATTAATTACCCCCAAAATTTCAAATTTCCACAAGAAAACTATACCATTTTCTTTTCAACTAAACTGCCAGTTAGTTGAACAAATAAAAAACGGCTGCCGAAGCAACCGCTATTCCACTAACGTGTCCCGTTAGTTCAATGAGTTCATGGAGGAAAAGTTATTTCAGACCTTCATTTTTCGTTTCGGAACCTAGAACCTTCCCTGTCTTGTCCATGTACAGTTTTGTCATCATATCGTACTTGTTCTGCCCAATTACTCCAAAAAACAAGGCTTGATGGTCTTTTATAACGTTGAAATGATATCCTTTAGCCCATCCTTCCCCTGGTTTGACATCGTTTTTAATCGCAATCTGCACCATATTAGGTGAGTCAAGTATGAGATCACTTTGTGGAATAATTTCAAAGTCTTGAATGTCTCCTTGTACAGTTCGCATAAACAGTAGACTCATACTGCTTACTAGCGAATTCCAAAAGAACTCGTTTTGAGGGTTCCAATATAAAAAACTAACAGTTGCCTTAAACTAAAAAATAAAGTCCTAGACTACTGTTGGTTTATTGAACTAAAGTGTCCCGTTAGTTTAACAAGAATCGTTATAAAGCGAATCTATTTTTTATGATTTCAGCAACTTCACGAGCGTTGATTTTCGTATTGTTTATTCTCAAATAGTTTTCTTTTTTAATTTCTCCCTCTAACGAGTTCAATCGATGTTGCTCCATTGTCTGTTTTAGATCCTGTTCAGAGAATGTGATATCTCTCTTTGTCGGTTTATGTTCAAGTCTATGGGGAGTCTTGTTACGCTCTATTCTCTCCTCAAGATCGGCTTCAAGCTCAACAAAATAGACATCTGCACCTTGATCCTCAAATATTTTACAAATTTTATCGACATAATCCCAATCGCTCTGCAAATCGAATCCCCATACATATGTAAATATCATTCCATACATTTTACTGACGGCGGTTGCTTCAAATATATCTTGACGGAATTTATCCGATAATCCCCACATTTCACTACTGAAGCCAAAATATGGAGCCAGCAATTCTATCGTCATATGGTTGTGGAACAATTTTAAATCAGATATCATTTCCAGTTCATGCCCCACTGTCATTTTACCAACTGCCTGAGGACCAAATATCAAAACAAATTTCATGATATCACCACTTTTCGAAGTCATTTTAATAATAGTACCACAATTGGTAAATTTTTATTGCACTAAACTGCCCGTTAGTTGAACAGGAACGTGTATGTTTACCACACAGATAGACTTGTTCTAAAATCATTTTCGTCGGTAATATACTCAACGTTCTCATATCCTTTTCTGACTCCATTCAGATATAAATCATTAAGTATTTTTTCGTCCTTACAATAAATTGTGACGTACAAGGAGTCAACCAACAACAGAACCAACTGGCACTGACTATTTAAGAATTCCTCATATGTGAGAACATCTTTAATGATTTCACCTTTTAAATATGCCTTGAAATTCGCGAAAATTATATAATAAACTCTTGATTTCAAAGTTTCACTGAGGTCTTGCCCCTTCATTCCATATATCTCTCCATGGAACATGGGTTCAATTTTACCCTCCCCAGTATCCTGATATGCTTCCTCTCCACCAATATACCAATCAAATTGACTGATATTGAAAGGTTCCAGTACCTCGCCAAGATGGCTACCCCATTCATTCGGTATCTCAAATTGGACTCCTCTGTTCATTTGCTCGCTTCCTCCCATCAATTCAAACGGGCTGCGTTCTCAGCCGTTTAAATATCGTACCCGTTAGGGTAATGAGAATCGAAATTTATTGGTATAGCATTTCCCGCCCGCAGTTGAAGCTTTAGATGGCATCACGGAAGGGGAATGGCTTTGAAGAAAGGGGAAAACCTGAGGTTTAATAAAGGGTTTCACATATTAGTCATGACTAATATGTGAAACCCTTTATGTTCAACTATCGTGTCCCGTTAGCCTAATCTGAGGGATCTGTTTTCTTTTAATAATATTGATGTTATCATCCATTTGCCATTAGAATTTAACAGCAAGTTAATATTGTTAGTTTCGATAATTTCATTAGCTGTAATGCGCTCTTTTTCCGATACAATCTGTGAAGTTCAGTTGTTCTGCCTTACTATAGTTTTGTCACTCCGTTCGGAAGTTCGGAAGCCGGCGGCCAGACGATCGCTCCGCTGCGGTTCATGTACCCTCTGATTTCCTCGCGCGAATTCGGAACGAGCAAGCTGATCACCGCCAATTCTCCGTTAAAAGCGTCAGCCCAATAGAATTGCGACTTGATCACAAAGCGGCCGGATGTATTGATATAACCGTAACTCTGCCCCTTGCTGGCCGGAGCCAGGCCGCCCTTGAACAAGCCTCCGGCTGTAAAGCCCTGAATGACTTTGGTTCCCTTCTTGTTGATGTAGAAGCTGACTCCATTACGCTCGACAAAAGCCAGTCCTTCCGAGAACGGCTGCGCCATGCTGAACTGCGGTTTTATCAGGTAATTGCCGTTTTTGTCGATGTACCCGTATTTTCCGTTCACGTAAACTACTGCCGCCCCGTTTGAAAACGGTGTGGCGTAATCATACCGGGGCGTAACGCGGAGCTTGCCGGTGGTGTCGATATAGCCGTATTTGCCGCCGTACGCAAGCACTACGGTCGCCATACCTTCGGAGAAATCGGACGTCGAGCTATACCGGTACGGAATGACCAGCTCGCCCTTCGTGTTGATGTACCCCGATGCTTTGCCCACATTGACCCGAGCCAGACCTTCGGAGAAATTAAACGCCCGGGCGTAGATGGGCTGTATGCTCACCTTGCCATGGCTGTCTATATATCCGTACCGTGTCGCCGTAGCTCCGTCAGCGTTCTGAACCTGCGTCGTATACAGCGCACGGTCATTATAAAGAATGCCGGCATCTCTCAACTTGTATTCGAACAGCTCGCTGCCCGCCGAGCTGAAATAATATTGCTTTTTAGCCGCATGGTCCTCGACATACACCGTCCCTCCGGATACTCCTGAATACCCGTATCCGTCGTACACCGCCTCGATGACCTCCTTGCCTTTGCCGTTGATGAAACCGTATTTTCCATTAACTTCAATCGGATACAGTTGATCGCCTGTCTGCGCCTGCATAGCGGTCGCACTGGCAGCCAGCGATTGCTCCGCCACGTTTGTACTGAATACCATCGTCGTAAATATAAGGGTAAGAGCCATCTTTTTAAGCACCTGTTGTCCACGCTCCTCAGAGACTATTTTCCAATCGTTAGTATAGACGACACTTGTACCGGTCTTGTTGCGCGTGATTGGGAATAAATCACAAAAAGCCTTCGCTTAATCCCACAATTCGCCCGCCCACATACTGCCGATCAGAAAAATGCTGTTTCGTTCCGAGTCTTACGGACACTGGAGCTGCTATTTGGTAAAATATGATTATTCCCTACTTATCGGCCCCAGTTCTTTTAACTGTATTTTATGTCTTCATCGAATTGCCTATTTTTCATCGCCATAATCTATTCACCAAGCTTTCGGTGATGGTAAATCAATTAAATTTATTATAGAAAAGATTTTCGCTTAATACCCACTAACATTCTTATCAATCTTAGTTTTCTGCACTATCCTGCCCGTTAACTTAATAAAAACAAGGAACACTGCCGAGGCAAACCGTTCCTTGTTTCGTTCAACTATAGTCCCCCAATGCTTAAATATGGTGCTATCTGATGAATACGCCTTCTAAGAAACACTAACATTTCTTTTACTTAATTTCTTAAATACCGAATATTCCTTATTGGACTTAATAAAACTCAATATCTTTTCGGCACATTCTATTGGATTCATCTCTTCAGTATTTACTTCAAGGTCATATTCATCAATGCAATATACTGTGCTGAACTGTGAAGCTGCTAATCCAATTTTTCTATCTCCTCTTGCTTGCTCTCTTCTTATGAGTTCTTCTTTCGAGCATATTACACCTATAAATAACGTAGGCTGATCGAAAAATTGATCAAGAAACTCATTAAACCTCTTGTCATTGTCGATTACGGTATCTACTATTACATTAAAACCCAATTCTGATAACAATTTAATTGTCGAATGGTACACTGAGAATATGGAATCATCAAGTATTTGTGAGACAACTTGATGATCTATTTCTCTTGGAGGTTCATCTGGAAATTTATTATTAATAAAATCATTGTAATTATTAAAAAAATCATCAATTGATAAAAGATAAAAAGGAATCTCTTTCTGATTTATCAGTTCAGTCGATATGGAGGTCTTTCCAGAACTTGAAGTTCCATTTAGATAAACTAATATCCCTTGTTTCAATTTAATCATCCCTTCAAAAACGTATTTTACAGATAACGTTATAATCACAAAGTTCATAAAATTATCCAACTCATAAAATATTCGAGAAACGATTGAACTATCCTGCCCGTTAGTTGAACAAGGGGCTACCTCTCGGCAGCCCTCTCATTATTGAACTATAGTTTCCCGTTAGGTTAACCGCTTTTTGCTTACTATTGGGAACAACCCTAGATTTTATTTGAACAAGATTGAGGTATCACGAGAATCAAAAAAGTACAAACGGACGTTGATGCTAACTAAATATTAGGACTCCAAATATAATAGTCAGTACCACAATAACTGTCAATGAGGCTACTTTTGCATAACGAATTGCCCCCTCAGATACTTCAGGTTCTTCTTTATACATCCATCGTTTCCCCCATAATAAACTATCCTCAGGACAAAAATAGGTCCATATTAATACTCCATACATAGGAATCATAAAAATAAAAAACAAATAAATTCCAGCTATCTTTTCCACTACATCACGCTCCCTCTACCATACCCCAATAATGGATTGGACAATTCTTATGGCCTCCAATAAGTAGGATTTCGTCTTATTTAAATATACCATATATTGGAACCACCCTGCCCGTTCAATGAAAAAAGCAGGATACCGTAGCTCCTGCTCATCAATGTGTATTATTGAACTATCGTGTCTCGTTAGTTGAACGAAATGCACTGTTTGGTCACTATAAAGTCAGTTATTGGAGGCATAAACATAATGAAACTCTTTGAGGTTGCCTGTTATCTTGTCGTATAGAAATATTAAGCAAAAAGAATGGCTGTCGAGCCTTTCTCGACAGCCTGACAAGGAACCAAATGCGGTTCCTTGTTTTATTTATATTCCATAACCCAGTACTTCTCTTCTCCCAGACGGCCTTCCTCAACAACCTTCTTCCATCCGTTGCGTTCATAAAAGGTCAATGCCTTATGATTTTTAGATACGCATTTTAATCGCATCGGTTTATTCATTTTAACGTCAGCTGCTTGCAGCAAACGACTGCCGACTCCTTTCCCTGAGCAATCAGGGTGAACAAAAAGATTATGAATGAAGTTATCCGGCAAATACAAGGAGGTAAAGCCCATAAGGATACCGGCCTCTTCTACTACGATGATGAATTCGTCCTCCGTATGCTTGTCGAAATCCTCCAAGGTCATTTCAATAATATTGTCCCATACGAAGGTATTGTGCCGTGATTCGAGATACAGCTTTCTTAGTTCAGGGTAATCCCCTTCATGAGCCTCTCTAATATTCAATTGCTCACTCCCTCTGCACTGAAATTTTGATGTGATGTATGCCCCTTTTTCAAATATTCACCATTAATACCCAACTATTCTGCACGTTAACTAAACAGGCTGCCGATCGTGCTGGAAGCCTAATGATGTACTATACTATCGTTCCCCGTTAGCTTAATCAAGGATATAAACATACTTGGATGAAACACTCTGTTTCATCCCTTAAATCGGGTGGGATTATAATAGTGAAATGAACATAAAGTGTGGGATTCATCTAATGATTTTACTTATAGGTGAGATCCACCGCTTGCATCGAGCAATTGACCAGTTACCCAACGGCTGTCCGACGAAGCGAGAAAGGTAACAATATCCGCTACATCCTCAGGTTCTCCCCACCTGTTGAAGGTTGAAAGACCGGCCGCATATTTTTGTCCATGGGGATCTTGCAACGTCCCGGCATTCATCTCTGTGTTAATAATGCCGGGCTGGATGGCGTTTACCGTAATATTGCGGTTACCCAGTTGTTTGGCCAGAAGATGCGTAAATGTATCGATGGCCCCTTTCGACATGCTGTAGGTGAACACACTTGGAGAGGCTACGCGCGTCACAAAGGATGAAATATTAATAATGCGCCCCCCGTCTTTTAGACGCGGTAAAGCTTGCTGGGTAACAAAAAGCGGTGCTTTTACGTTAATCTTCATCACCTCGTCAAAAGATTCTTCAGTTGTCTCTTCTAGGCTAACTATTTGACCGATTCCAGCATTGTTGACAAGAATATCGAATCCGCTACCGCCCGTACGTTTCCGAATGTCATCATCCAGTACCGAAAATAAATCATGAATGCCATCGAGAGTGCTCAGGTCAGCACCAATTGCGCACGCGTTACCTCCGCTTTGCTTGATCTGGTGAACGACTGCCTCCGCTTCATTTCGTCTTTTTCCATAGTGCACGACGACAAATGCGCCCTCTTGTGCCAGACGCAATGCGATGCTGCGGCCAATTCCTCGGCTCGCTCCAGTTATTAAAGCGATTTTACCTTCCAACTTACTCATGCTTTCATCTCCTTGTCCGAATTCAGATATAGTTATATCACAGGATAACATTTGAAATGTTGCTCTCTCATTCGGTTACAAGGGGATGTCTTTTGGTAGGTTCTCCGTGCTTATTAAACTATACTGCCCTTTAGTTGAATAGCGGCAGATTTCTAAAAGGGATCTGCCGCTATTATATGCTAAAAAAATCGTCGATACATTTCTCTCCTGCGGTCGCCACGAAGTTGTGCGTATATTTGCGTGGTTGAGGCTTTCTCATGACCCAACATACCTTGGATGAAATCCAAGGGAGCACCGTTATCAAGGAGTTGGCAAGCATAGGTATGTCGAAAGCGATGCGGATAAACATTCGTTTCAATCTCTCCTCGATCTGCAAGTCGTTTTAATGCCCACCTTATTGTAGGAATAGCCATGCGTTTAGTTGGGTTGGTATCCATTACGAATAAGGCTTTACAGGTATCTCCAAGACTGGTCAGGTACTTCCTTAACCATACTTTGCACTCTGTCGTAAAGTACACTTCTCTCTGCTTGGAGCCCTTACCGTTTGGGAGCAGCTGCCCATAGCGGTCTGCTCTATGGTTGTTTGAACTATCGTGTCTCGTTAGCGCAACGACTTACTCTGTTGAATTTCGTGTTCCTCAACATAAAGCGGCATCAGAGAAGGCGGATCGTACCTTATCGCGGCCTTTAAACGACAAAATGGTGCCGATAGCCATAGCCCCATAGCCGCAACGAAATAATGAGCCTAATCCGACAGTGCCCGCATGATGTTGGATTTCGCCTCTGCCGCAATCGCTTCATTCCCGTCATCGACCGCTTGCATTAAGATCAGTATGGGGATGTATACCGCGATCAGCCGCGCCAGCAGCTTCGTTTCCTCGTCCGCTCCTCCGTACGTTTCGAAAAACACGCCACGAGCGTAAGGTGGTAAAAAGCTATAAGCAACGCTCAAATCGCAAGCCGGATGGCCTACGCTCAGATCGCCCCAATCAATGATGCCGGAAACGATCCCGTTCTCATTCACAAGCATATTTTTGAAATGAAGATCGCCATGTAGCAGTGCATTCACCGACTCGACACGGTCCTTTTGCAGCCTGCTAATATACGCTTCGATCACACCGGACTCCTCCGGCGACAAGTGTTCAACCACCTTCGATAGAAAGCCCTCCAATTTCACTTTGCGCGATGCTATGTCCGTCAAGTTTCGATGATCTTGCTGAACTCCGCACTTCAGCGCCGCCTGCACCGGAAACTCATGCAATCTCCGCAAAAATTTCGCCAGCGTCTCTGCCGATAAAGCCCGGCGTTCTTCCGTCAAACCGATTGGGAAATCTCCTGGCACGTAGGCATAGCCAAGAAATGGTGCCGGGTATTCGTCACTTGCTTCGCCATAAAACAACGGTTTCGGATAGGGGATGGTCATATATGCCTCCAGCTTCGGCAGCAGCTTCCCTTCCATATGAATCGAGCCAACTGCAATCGTTCTTCTTGGAAACCGGAACACGTACTCGTCACCGATGAGAAAAACCGTATTGTCCCAGCCCCAGCCCAATCGCTTCATTTTCTTCGATGACAGCTGAGGGAATTGTCTGCCGATCAGCGTCCGCGCCTGCTCTTCGTTAACCTCCCACTCCGCATCCCATACATTCGTTCCTCCCATGAAATGTCTGCCTCCTCGTTCCTTACGTTATTTAGATGTTTACATTCCCTGGTAGTTACGCATAACTGCCCGTTAGTTGATTGCATATCAGTATTATTCTACATATTACCAGTCGAAATCATTATGCAAAATGTACTCTTCTGGTTCCAATTCTATTGCAAAACTTTCGCAGATTATATCTTGTTCTGCATATTCATTACCATTGTCTATACCCAAATAGATATGTAGGAGTTCTTTAGTTCTTTATGTTTTTGTGCTCGTTCGGGAACTCTTTGTAGGATACTTGAAGTTTTGATAACTGCGGAGCGGTAAAATTCACTCCATTCATCAAATTCCATCCAATAAGGTAGTTTCGCATATACCACACCTGAAAATTTTAGCCTTGCTTCCCTTACTTTATAGGTAAAGCTGTGCTCACTTCTATCTACTCGCTCAATTACATTAAGAAAGTAAAACTCAACGGTCTTGTTTTGGTGGTCAATAACGAATTTCTTTATGACTGAATCATACAGTTGTAAATCATCATTACCTTTGTAATCTTCAATGTTCATATTTTCTCCTTATTTATCCATTTGAAGATTATGACCTAATTTTTGGAAATCTAGTGTCACTTTTATTTACAGATAACTGCCCGTTAGTTGAACAAAGGGCTACCTCTCGGCAGCCCTCTCATTATTGAACTATAGTTCTCCGTTAGTTTAACCAATTTTCGGATTCACCAAGTCTCTAACATCGAATGCCGAAAGAGACTTTAAACCAATTTTTTTAAGATAAGATAAACGCAGTTCTAGATCATTAATCAATTCGCAATAATTATCTAACACTTGCTTGTCGAGACAATTTCGTAATTTCTGGAGAAACAATAGTGATTCTGAAATCGGCATTCTCAACACATCTGAAAGGGAATTCCCCATAACCAAGCGTTCCTGCTCCAACAAGCATTCGGTACAATTTGGGCACTTATCATGTCTGGAGAATAATTTTATCGCCCAAAGGTTTCCTTTACTAGTTGTTCCTGCATCACGCATATATTTCAAATCGAAAACGCATCCACGATAATAGTTTCTAAGTTCCTTTTTCTTGTGAACGTATGTTACAGGTTCCTTATCATATCCATAAAGTAAAATATCAGTAAATCGCTTATCCTGCTCAGCAAGTGGCCGTTCAAAGTTAATTCCGATCATTTTAGCCAATTCTCTGATCTTTACAACAGGTCCGCAGTTAGTACCCGCCCATAAAAGCACAGCTCCTTTTTTAAGCGAGAGTTCAGTTGCGACCATACGACTTGGATCTATATCACCAATGACAGTGCCTATGCCATTACATGTAGGGCATGTTGGAGTGCTTTCTAGTAAAGACCAAGTGCCGTCTTTCTCCTTGGCCTCCCCAATATTCGCATACAATGCCGAAAGATGTTCTAACACTCCAGTAATTGTACTAACAAGGGATCCTCTTTTGGCGTTAAACTTTTTATGGGAAAGAACAAATTCCAATTAAAAAACCCCCTTTGGCTGTTTGCTCGATACCCTTTAATCATACTAATTACTTGTTTCTGTGTAAATATTTCCCTTAAAACTTTCCTACCCAATAGCTTAATGAGGCCGCCGTTCTTGCCGGCAGCCTCGTCTTATTTGCTGGCCTAAACTAACGTCTCCCGTTAGTTCTAAACGGATTGTTTGGATAGATCATGGTCTCGATATATGGTAAAAACCCGATTTACATGAAATTTGTTCTTAGTCTAATTGCTTTTAGTTTTGGAATTTCACTATTAATGAAATTTTCTAGATCTATTGATAGTTTATGAATTCCGCGAAATATGAATTTACCTTTTGATTTAGTATAATTGCAGAGAATTATTCTTGGATTAAACAACCCAGTTTTCAAGTCCATTTCATCAATTTCAATTTCTGCAATTATAAAATCATTTGATATTCTGGGTTCACCAATAATTCTCAAAATATTGCCTCCTTATTATTATTGACTTAAAAATCCGCCAAATAACTATGCTCTCCTGCCCGTTTACTTCAACGAGCAACGGCAACCGATCGTGTGGCCGGCTACCGTCATGTCTGGTGCTATCGTGTCCCGTTAGTGTAACTTCACCTAGCTGAGTTACCTTTTCGATTACGACTATCCTATGTCTTTTTGTCAACAATGACCACAATGGTTTGAAGTCAAGAGTGGGGCAACCTGTTCCGCTTCCGGCCATAAACACAAGTGTCTTTCCTCCATTCCCTTCCAAAAAAAATGCATTTCAAGGCCATTGACGTTGACAAGTTTTCCTGGCGCAGAATGTATTAATTCCTTTTTCATCCCTTATCATATTACATATTATGTATTATTTGTAATTACTTTCTTATCAAAAATATGGGAATGCTTTTTTGAATAATGTATAAAATTATTAAACTTTTAGGAAAAAAGGTGAATAAGAATAACGCTTATTTTGTATAATTTTGATAAATAACCTGTGATGACATTGCAGTTAATTCACAGATTGTGTACCCTTTGGTGATTAAATCGTGAATTATATACATACCAATGAAATATCCGCTTAAAGGATATTCGGTAGCATCATCACCACTCCACATAAAAAACTGACTCATTTTCTCTGCGGTCAAGGGTGTCCCAAATTCGTTTACAACCGCCTTTTCTAACGAATTTTTATTATTCATGAGTTTCATTGTTTTATTTATTGGCAATCCCATTACTTCCGCCACTATCTCAATAGTTAAGTCAAAATCACAACTGCCATATTTGAAAGCGACAGGACAATAAGTGCCCAAACCTTCCGATATTACCCGTTCGGTGAAGTCAAACATATCTATGTTTTGTAAAATAGCACCGCGCACCATATGATTTAGTTCATGCGGAATTAATGACTCGACGTTTGATTCACTTATATTTCTGTCAATTCCAATGTAAGCATAGGGGTTTCCGTGATTAACCGGAAGCGCAACGCCTCCGTGCATACCTAGGTCAAGCCCAATGTATAAATCAAAACCGCCATGATAATTCAACAATTTAATGGTTTTATTCACTGTCTTGACAATCTTATCAACAATACCGTTATTTATATTTTCTTTCGCTTTCGCAAGACAAGAATTAAAGTCACACTGTTCTATCATTGATTGCAAATTGCTAATATCAGTCATATAAAAATACTTAAAAATACCGTCATATAAATCTGGATATTTTTCAGTATAACACTTATAAGCGTTAAATTTGCCCTGAATTTTTGACATGTCTCACATCTCATTGTAGTTGTCAATCATTTTTATTATTCTCATCTAAACAACTCCCAAAATATAATTTTAAAATTTCCGAATAGACAGCATCGTAGTCATTTCATTCCTCCAAAGATTGGATATTTCACATTAAATATTCGTGGGAAAGTAATCCATTCCTTTTTTTGGAATTGTGATAAACTGCCCTTTAGTTGAATAGCGGCAGAATTCTAAAAGGGATCTGCCGCTATTATATGCTAAAAAAATCGTCGATACATTTCTCTCCTACGGTCGCCACGAAGTTGTGCGTATATTTGCGTGGTTGAGGCTTTCTCATGACCCAACATACCTTGGATGAAATCCAAGGGAGCACCGTTATCAAGGAGTTGGCAAGCATAGGTATGTCGAAAGCGATGCGGATAAACATTCGTTTCAATCTCTCCTCGATCTGCAAGCCATTTTAATGCCCACCTTATTGAAGGAATAGCCATGCGTTTAGTTGGGTTGGTATCCGTTACGAATAAGGCTTTACAGGTATCTCCACGACTGGTCAGGTACTTCCTTAACCATACTTTGCACTCTGTCGCAAAGTACACTTCTCTCTGCTTGGAGCCCTTACCGTTTACGACTATAGAGCAGTTTTCCCAATTGAGATCCTCGATGTTTATCCTCTCTACTTCCCCGACTCGACAGCCAGTACAATAGAGAAGCTCAAGCAGCGCTCTTTCTCTTAATGTTTGGCCACGAGATCTTAAGATGAATAACATCTTCCTCGACTAAAAACTTAGGAATTCGCTTGTCCAATTTGGGTTCTCTTAGTTTTAAAGAAGGATTTGAAGTCAGGTAAGTCTCTTCATACGCATAGCGAAACAGGGATCGGACGAAACGAATTCGATGCCCTAGGCTGCTTGGCTTCAAACGTTCTGCTTGTTTCGCCAAATATTGCTTCAGCATTGACAATGTAATCTCCGCTATCTCGGGATCACCTAGTTCCGTCATTAGCATTTTGTTTTGGAGGACGTAGGCGTTCAATGTTCTCGGACTATATCCTTGAATTCGTTTATCAGCCTCATATAGATGCCACAACTCACTTAACTTCATAATAAAACCTCCCCTTAGAAGCTATTACAACTAGGTTTGCTTCTAAAGGGAGGTTTTAATCTTCTAACCTGCTTGAGCTAGCGTTCCTCGTTAGCTTAACGGCATGACGCACGGGTCCGACGGACTTCGCCATTGTAGAATTGTCTGACTGATAGCTCTTCCTATTGATGCTTCGGACAGAATCAAGGAGTGAATGCGACTCAGCATACGGTGTTACAGGATGTCAACGCCTTCTTAGAGTTACTACTATATAAATCACAATAATAAAGTATCGATAATTTGATGAAATTTCATTCTATCCTCGTCTAATTCAGATATTCCATATCCTTTCATAAATTCAACTATTTCTTCTTTCCTATCTGTATAATAAGTAAGACTTTTTACAAGATAATAAATATCATAGTATGGATCTGATATCCCTGAAGCTCCTAAATCAATAAATGCTTCAATACATCCATTATTTATCATAACGTTTCCAGAACCATAGTCACCATGAGTAAAAACTAGTTCCTCTGTCGACGCTTTATTCATTTCCAAAAAATCAATTAGTTGCTCAATAGTATGGTTGGGAAATGAGTTATTAATAGCCTCTATGACTTCATGTTTTCTCTCATTAATATTGTTTTTGACCATATCAATCAGTTTTTCTGGCAAAAAATCATTGAAAAAGCAATTATCAATGGGAACATTGTGTATTGTTCTTAAACCTTCTCCTAAAATATAGCCTAGACTTTTATCTCCCTCTTCCTGCTGGTATTCTTCCGCAGTACAACCTTCTATATAGGTCATAACTAAATATTCCTTTCCATTCTCCTTCTGATAACTTATTACTTTAGGAGAAGGAATCACATCATTTACCCATTTTAGTCTTTCTGCTTCGTCCATTAAACTTCCAGAATCTTTAACGTTTTTTTCTTTCAACACATATTTTACAGAATTATCAAACTCTAAAATGTGCAAAGATTGATAATGTCTTCCTTTTTCAATGATTGTAGTTTTAAGTAATTCTGACTGATTTACTAATTTACTTGGCATTGAGAATCGGTTATTCATCATTTTGTACTCCTCATTTGTGTATCTTGGCGTTATTTCCAATATCGTCTTATCACGGACTCTATAAATAATTCATATGTAGAGTATTCGCGAAACTTTTCAACTAACCTGCACGTTAGTTGAACAAAGGGCTACCTCTCGGTAGCCCTCTCATTATTGAACTATAGTTCCCCGTTAGCGTAACGTCATTTCTCCATCTACAACGGATTTTCACAACTCCACTCGCATACCAGTCTTCCGAAATTATCCAGATACTTAGCCAGATATTTTTCAAGATTTTTGATTCCTATAATATTAATTTCATGAATCGATTCGACAAGTTCGTCGTCTGTAACATCCCATTCATTTTCTAGATACGTTGTGGGTACCTCATATTTCCTTAAGTAAAACCTAGCCGATTCAGGTTCTAACTTATTTAAGTATTTCTGTTCAATAATAACCTGTACTTTTACGAAAGCTCGATTCATTTCAGTGTTAGCTTCAAGTTCACAAGCAAGGCCAACCCCAGTCATTAAATTGTTAATTTGACGTGTATCGAAGACCTGCACCTTTCACTTCCTCCTTTTCCTAATTAACTCTTCAACGTGTGTCATGGGATATAATCCCAACTCATTTTAGATCATATTGGTAGTATTCTATCCGTTAACATAACAAGAAGCAGCTGGTCCTCAAGGCAGTCTACTTCTGCCTGTATTGAGCTATCGTTCTCAGTTAGATTAACTGCACCTACCGTAGCCGTCTCCATTCTTTAGGAACATTTAGCCATATGGCGGGTACAAAACATGGGCTAAACCGCTCATCTTCCTTAAACTGATTAGTGTAGACTAGAATAGAATCATTTATTGAGGTTATTTCAGTAGGTGATATATTGCCCTGTTCTAATTTTTCGTATATACCATCAGGTAAATCAGAACTTTCATAATCTACACCCATTTCACTAAACCAGCCCTCGAAATGAATGCTTTGGGTACCTCCCATTCCATGAGGACATCCATAAAGATTCCTATTCTCATCTGTACATGGCACCACCATGTTACACCATTAATTGCTATCCCGACTTGTGTGAGTTCAAATACTAAATTTCGAATATATCTAGAGTCAGTTATTATGTCGATATAACGATGTCCGACAGGTTGTGCTTTATTTCTTTCAAGTATATCTTCAACTTGTTTCTGTTTGCCTTCTTGATTTAACCTTAAAGACCCCAGATAATTCATGTTTAGCACTTCCTGACTTATAGATTTTTATTTGTATTTATTCGATTACTCATTCAACTATCCTGCCCGTTAGCTTAATCACTAATCGGATTCATTTACTTTAAAAGAAGTGATTCAATAAATAACTCTATATCAAATGGTTCAGTCGTTGTTTCGTATCTGCCATATATATGACCGTTTCGATCAATTAAAAACTTTGAGAAATTCCACTTGATCCCGTCACCGGCATATATGTCCGGATACTTTTCCAGCAGAAAATCCTGCATCCATTGACCGCCTGATGTCTCAGTATCGAATCCTTGAAATGGTGCTTGCTGTGTTAAATATTGAAATAAAGGATGAGCAGTCGGTCCCCTAACCTCAACTTTCTCGAATAAAGGAAACTTAACTCCAAAGTTGCTCTCACAATATTCACGTACTTCCGAGTTACTCTCTGGCTCTTTCTCGTTGAATTGGTTACAAGGAAAACCTAGTATTTCAAACCCTTGTTCATGGTGAATTTCGTAAAGCCTTTGAAGATCAGGTAATTGGCGAGAATAACTGCATCTACTGGCAGTGTTCAGAATAAGCAGAACTTTTCCACGATAAATTGACAATTCAACAGGCTCACCCTTAATTGACTTCGCTTGAAAATCATAAATAGACATCAGACCATTCCTCCGCAGTATTATTATAAATAACATAATATAGCTACAGGCTTTTATTGGTCTAATATATAAAAGAAATAATCTTTATAGAATGAACCTATAATCAAATATTACCTTAGGATATTGCCCGTTAATTTACTAGAAAAGAGGAGCTACCATATAGGAAGCTCCTCTACTTATTTCCCCCCAACAAAATCCGTTTCTAAATTCATCATGAAAATAGTACATCCTCTCAGCTCTGGGGCTTATCCTAACTCGCTGGAGAACTTTTTTTATTACCTATAGTCAATTGAACGATAATCTGAAGCACGATGATTACAGCCAAACCATAGAATGCTTGGACGAAGCTGCCCGTTGCATCGTGGAGCCAGCCAATGGCTAGCGGCCCAAGCGCTCCGAGAATGTAGCCACCTGATTGGGTCATTGCGGACCAGCTACTGGCTTCCTGAGCATTGCTTGTTTCATCAATGGGTAACATCAGTGCAATCGGGAACAGTCCACCTGCTCCAATACCGAGTGGAATCGCCGCGAGCCAGGGGCTAACGGATATGTTCAGCATCAGGACACCCATCAACTCTAATAACGCACACCCAACAAGCCAGAATACACGTCTTTGGTAACGGTGTACAAGCATGGGAATGAACAACGTAGAGGGCAGAGATATCAATGTAAATAAGGTTTGGATGTTGCCGGCCGTCTCTTGACTATACCCCTGGCTTTGGATTGCTGGCGCAAGCCAAGCGGTCAACGAGTAGAAGATCGCTGCCATCAGCCCGAAGAATAATGTCAGCATCCAGGCACGCTTGTTGTTCACTGGAAGTGGTGAATTAAGTACACTCGAGATTTTACCGGATTGTCGATCTATGCGCGCAGACCAGGCTAATCTCAACCAGATCGGCAATGCAATGGCTGCGAGAAATGCCCATACAGCCAACGAGCCCCTCCACGAACCACCCAGCGTATGCTGAAGCGGAACCGATAATCCCACACTAATGCTGGCCCCCATCACCATCGCTGTAGAGTAGATGCCCACCATAGCTGCCACTCGGTCAGGGAAGTACTGCTTAATGAAGCTGGATAATAGCGGCCCTGCCAATGCAATTCCTACACCGGACAGAAAAGAAGTGAACATCATCAATGGAGTTGTACCAACAAACCATCGTAATCCAGTACCTAACCCAATGAGGATTAAAGCCAGAACAATTGCGCCCTCATTCCCCCACTTTCTGCTTAATCTTACGGAGAACGGAGCAAATATGCCCATGCATAATACCGGAAGTGTGGTTAACAGACTGGCGGTAATCCCGCTTATACCCAGATCATTCTGTACGGTGCTCATTAGAGGTGAAATGGATGTAATAGGTGGTCGTAAATTCAGTGAAGCCAGGATAAGCGCTAGGACGATATAAAAAAGTTTCATTATGAATCACCTCATGGTAGTAGTATCGTTACATTCACCCATCATCCTATTTTTTAACGACAGATCGTTGGGTGGTGCACGATTAAGTATAGAATCTTTAGAATGATTGAACAATACTATAGTTTCTATTAAAATGATTACTAAAACCAATGATTAGAGGGTATACATATGGAGATTCGTCAGATGGAAAACTTCATTGCTGTTTGTGAGGAGCTTCATTTTACACGAGCAGCTGAGAAACTCGGCATATCTCAACCTACGTTGAGCCAACAAATACGCGCGCTCGAGGATGAACTCGGTGTTCCCTTATTTGACCGAGTCGGCAAAAAGATTGTGATGACCCAGGCAGGAAATCTGTTTCTGGAGCACTGTGTACAGATGATTCGGCATTTACAGAATACCCAGGATGCGTTAGCTGAACTCCGCAATGATCAACGAGGTCGCTTAGTAATTGGTGTTCTTCCTTCCGATCTGGACTATCGGCTCACTCCATTGCTCGTGAATTTCCATGCACGATTCCCCAAGGTACAACTGAAGGTTATCTCTTCGATCTATGTCTTGAATCAAGTGCTCGATAATGAAGTAGACATCGGTATCGAGATCACGTCTGCTCCTGATGATCGGCTTGTACGCATTCCTTTGTGCAGTGAAGAATATGTACTCGTCGTTTCCGAGAATCATGATTGGGCTGAACGAAGTACGATCGGAATCCAAGAACTGCGAAATATCCAAACTGTGATGTTCCCCGAAGGATTTACAGGCAGAGAACTGGTTGATGGCTATTGCCGTAAATCTGGATTCAGTTTAAATACGATCATGGAGACCAGTTCGGCTACTTCCATTATTAGCTTGGTTAAAGCCAACGTCGGAGGAACATTGCTGCCTTATCGTTTGATCCAAGCGATGGATGAACCAACTCTACGCTGCATCCGAATTACAGACGATCCGCCATACCGTCACTTTGAGATCATTCATAGGTCCGACCGTTTTCTGACAAAATCGGCCAAGGCATTTATTGAGAACACTATCGAGTATTTCAATTAAGAGTGAATTGCGATATAGAGAAGAGAAGTTACTAAGGAAACCGCATAATGCATGACAGAAATGTCATTGCGGATTCTTTTGTAAGATTCGCTTCTGCTGCCAGAACTAGAGTATAGTAGGAGTTGTTAAAAATATATTCAGGAGGCTATAGCCATGCCACAGGAGATCTGGATTAACCTGCCGGTCAAAGATGTTGAGAGGTCAACTGCCTTTTTCAATGAGATTGGATTCCATGCAGTGAGCGTTGGTAACGAGAGAGCCAAGCTTGACATAGGCCAAACAACGATTCTGCTGTTCCCGGATGCAGCGTTTGAGAAATTCACAGGTTCTAAAACCGCAGATACTTCCCATAGCGCAGAAGTAATATTCTCCATTGGCGCTGAAAGCAGAGAAGAAGTAGATGCCTTTATTCAAAAAGTAGAGTCTGCCGGAGGAAACATCTTTGGCAAGCCGAGTGAAACTGACGGCTGGATGTACGGCGCAGGATTTGCCGACCTGGACGGTCACCGCTGGAACCTGCTGTACATGGATGAGAGCAAAATGCCTAAAAGCTAATATGAAAACGCCGGTCACCTGTTTAAGGTGACTGGCGTTTTTTCACACCCACTATAATCTCATATCTGTAATTCAAATCACCTGGGTTAACCTATCGTTTCTTTGACCAATAAAGAAGCATATCCTTTTTTTCTTAAATATAAAGGGGTAGCAATTGAACCAATCCCTTTTACAATTTGGTCATCAGAAAGATTTAGATCATATACGATGAGGGAGCTTAATAGTTGCTTTGTATCTGTTGCTTCAAGAACGTACCACTTTCCCTTTTTATACTTTTTGGAAGCCTGGCACATAGTTATATATTCTTCATATGGCAGATTATCTCCCCAAACATCATAGCCCATCTTATAAATTTCGATCATTTCCTCTTTTGTTGCTTCCCTAATTTTTTTCAAAGTACCTCTCCTTTTGTTTATGCGGTTATAGATTCTTTTCGACAATAAGCTTATCATGATCTCTTTTCTTCTGAAGCAAAACTGCTCCCAAAATATCTGGGCTAACGTTCGCCGTTCGTTGAACAAACTACTCCCAGTAAGGAGTACCACTAAAGAGAAATTCTTCTTTATTTACATATCGCTTAAATTCCCGACTTGCTAATTTACTAATGTGACTGGGTAACCACTCATTAGATTCAGGCAGCCCAAGCCAAAAATTCATTGTTTCGAGTTGGGCTGCTACAAAGAAACCTTCCAAACGTTGAACATAGTTATGAGGCAGGTCGAATTGTTTTGCGTATGATTCTAGCAACTGGTTTCTGAATGCTGGGTGGATATAAGAAAGTGTCCAACCTAAATCGAATAAATAATATCCGAACCCACAAGCTCCAAAATCAATAGCTCTAGCTTCTTGTTCATGAAACACAAAATTACTTGGAATCAAATCTGCGTGAATTATCCCCCAATTGCCTGGTGTTCTTTCTATGTCGTTCATCATTAAAATTGCACACTCTCCGGCCAATTGCAGAATTTCCACATCATTTTTATCGAGCTCACCAGCGTTAGCAAGCTGTTTTAGCTTTTCTAATGATTGTGAAATTCTAGAATTATCAAATGACGGTCGAGTAAATGATGACGGAATTTTCCAAAAAGATGATTGTTTATGAAGCTTTCCGATCAATTCGCCTACGCACTCGGCATCATTGACTGTTGGAACAAATTGTTTTTGATCACCATCTACCCATTTTAACAATGTACAGTTTATGTCAGCTATCTTAGTAACATATTCACCAATGTTATTTTTTATAGGTGATGGCAACACCAGATTTGTATCATTTGTTAATGATTCCAGCCAAATCATTTCTGAATGGATGACTTTTTCCTCAGACCAAATACTTTCCATCGAATCATTTTTTGATAGATGTATTCGCAAACTATAACAGTTACTTTCCTTATCTGTCACTTTATAGATGGTGTTTGCATTTTGTCCAATATGAGCTATTGATTGATAAGTAATTGGATAACAAGTTAATGCTTCTATAGCAATATTCTGAGTATTTAGCACGGTATCTTCTCCCCTTGAAACAACCGAATAAGGACATCGTACCATAATATTTTCCAATAGTTTGAGAGAGAACACTTATATTTATATTTTATCCATCACTTAGTTTATTAAGATAACCTGCTCATCTATATGTATTATTCAACTATCGTGTCCCGTTAGCTCAACGGAACTTCGATATTATTGTTATTATCTGATTTAGGATGAAGTCGATTTTCTATTACAAAAAAATGATTGAAAATACCTACTACTCGTACTTTATTATCTGCCTCTCCAAAAATTTTTGTTTCTGTTGTCATAAAAATAATCTGATGTGTGAGACTTGATGATTTCAAGTCATTAATAGTATGAAAGCAATTTGAGCTTTCAGAACTGTCACATTTAAGACCGTGAACCTTATGGAGGTAATTATCATAATCTTGACTACTTGGTTTTGTATAAGCCATCACAAATAATAATATGGAAACTATTAGGGAAGCATATTTCTTCTTGATAAAAAGCACCTCATCTCTTATGGATAATCGTACAATATAATACCGCATTTAACTGCCTAATAGTTCAACAAGGCAACATCACGCTCTACTGCACGTTAGTTGAACAAATAAAAAACGGCTGCCGAAGCAACCGCTATTCCACTAACGTTCCCCGTTAGTTCAATAGAATTAACAGTTTCAGTCCGATGATATCCTCTTGTCTATGATTCAAGCCACCACTTTCAATCCTATGATAAAATACTTATAAATCCCACTATAGCCAAACGGCCAAAGCGGATATAATCTTACTCTAAATTACTGGAGGTAGCGCTCCGTACTCGGCCCACTGCTCTTTTGTCGGGCCGTAAAGATCCGGCACACGAAGGCCTGCCTGACGCATCAGGACTGTCATCTGACCACGATGATGAATCTCATGCTTTACGAGAATATCCAGCATTAAGCCGTTTGGCCATTGATCACCATACATATCGCTCATGATAAGCAGATTCTCATCTTTCCAACTGGACTGTATAGCATCAAGGAGCGCTTGTGAGGTCCTCTTATAGACTGACGCGATGTCTGCTGCCGAAGCTGGCACCGGCATATCTTCGCTCGGTCCTTCGAAAGACAGTCCCGTCCGAGATGGCATTTCGTGCAACGTCTGTACAAGGTGCCATGCAACACGTCCAAGCGTTCTATGATCGCTTGTTATCTGTTGGCCAAGAGACTCGTCGGTCAGGATCTCCAGTGTCCGCATTGTTGCTTCCGTTTCATTCTGCCAAGTTGCGGCAAAATCTTTAATGTGTTTATACATATCCAACATCTCCTTTTTGTAATGGAATCAAGTTTATTATACCGAACACTAGTTCGTAAGTAAATATTTACATTTACTTACGAACTACCCCCGTTAACCAAACGAAGCTGCCGAAAATCATTGTGCTAATCCCGAAATGTAATTAACTACGTATGGTTAATACTTTTGATCATTTTGTTTACGCTAGCCTGCCCGTTAGCTTAATGAAAAGAGCAGGATACCGAAGCACCTGCTCATCAATGTATATTGTTCAATTGTCGTTTCCCGTTACATTAAAACCTAAATCGAACTGAATGCAAACATTATTTCAGATTCGCATACCAATTCATTATTTACCGTGGCGACTCCCTTTCCGTTGACGATTTGTCCCTTGATTCGAATTACATCAAATACAAGAAGGAGTTGGTCTCCTGGTTTTACTTGTCGTTTGAAACGACAATTATCAATACCAGTCAGTAAGCCTATTTTATGATTGTTGCTTTCAACGTTAGACATAGCGACTCCACCGACCTGTGCCAGTGCTTCTACAATTAAGACTCCAGGCATTACGGGATAGTCAGGGAAATGACCGAGAAAATAAGGTTCATTAATGGTTACATTTTTAATCCCAACAGCTCTCTTCCCCACATTAATCTCCAATATCCTATCGACCAAGAGAAATGGATTCCGATGAGGAATAATCTCTTTAATTCTTTCAATATCAATCATGGATTTGCCTCCCTAATCGGTTTATTACCATTTTATCGCCTTTGGGTTAAACTGGCCCGAAAAAAACTCAACATAACTCTTATTAAACTATCCTATCCGTAAGCGTAATAACTGCTCGAAATCAATAACCAAAGGGTATATACTCTCCATTGAAATGATAACGGTAGCCGTTATCTATTCGGACATATCCGAGTATACAATGATCTCTACCCCTGAATGAGACACTAGAGTAGTTTTTATTGTCTTTATTACCTTCAGCAATCAAAATTCCATTGTCTTCACAAGCTAAAACAATTCCGATATGATCGTGAGAATTATCGGAGAGAAGCTTATCGAAAATAACAATATCACCACGTGCCGGATTAAATTCTTCTTGTTTAGCGTCATAGAAAAATCTAGTTTCGGGCAGCTGAGCCCATTCCAACCACGCACCAACCCCAGCTAGACGATACATTCGGTTAGGATATCGAATTGGAAGAAGTATTCCAACCTGCATACAGCAGTAGTATACAAATGCAGCACACCAGTTACCTTCTAGTACTTTATAGATATCAGAGTCCGGCCAATACTTGCAAATTTCCCGATAACGTTCATCTTCCGGTACCCCGATTATATTTTGCTCTGCGAGCTTTTCCGCAAAATCAGCCAGCATAAGTCGTCTGTCTTTAGTTTCTCTATTTAATGCCTCCACATCTACGTTAAATTCTGTATTTACATTTTCCTCCGGAATCCCTAATTCAATAAATACATTTTGTAGTCTATGTATATCCGTCTTAAGCAAATGATTTCCTGTATTTTGAAAGTACCTCTGCAATAAAATAGCGTCTTTAATAACTTCCTCATCTGGCCCATGAACCCGATTTCTATCTTCTTGATAAAAGATTGATCTAAGAATTACTGAGATCTCTTCGTCGGTAAAGATTTGAGTGCTACGTATTATAGGTCTTACCGCGTCTGCGCTATTGTGACCAGGAAAGGTATTTATTCCAGTTTTATAGAAATAAAAATCGTGTAGCATCCCCGCGATCGCAGCTATTTCCGAATCTTGTCCTCTTCTCATAGCGAGTATCGAAGCGAAGGTAGACACTCCTGAAAGATAAGCCCAAGCTTCCTGATTCTTGAAGCTGCTCTGCATTTCACAAACAAGGGATCGAACAATTTCAAGACGCTTAGATTTCTTCTCACATATCATAATTCATTCCCCAATCCCCGAACTAACACAAGCTTATGTCCGTAGCCTCTCTGTACTCATAAAACTAACGTTTCCCATTAGTTCAAGTAAGTTTTTTTTAAATGTTTGTATAGATCCATGTGAGTCTTGCTGTACTAGTTAATCCGTATCCGTGCAATCCAGTACAGACTTTTGACATCTATGACTCCGTTACCAACTCCTTTACTTTAGATGCAAAAGTCTCCCAGCTGTATCATATCCTACATTAAACGTCCACCCGTTAGATCTAAGCTTTTCACCTAAATAGATGTAATCGGCGCGTTGCTTATCATTTAGGTTTACATCTAAAATCTCGTCACCAACCTTGAACTCGTTCATGTAATCGTACATTTTCATAAGGATATCTTCCTTATCTCTTTCCATTCCACTGTGTAAGATAATTGAATCGATGGCATCATCTAGTTTCTGTGTAACAAGAGTTTCATTATTCCAATTATGATCTTGTTGATACTGTATAGTTGCTTCAAGTTGAGCTAAATCTCGGTGAATGTTAGCATTCAATAATTCATATTTCAATTCTTGATTTCTGCTATCCTTTTTCTGATTCATAAAAAAGACAACATTACCGTTAGCTCAACGAGTCATTTGAGGATATATCTCGCTAGGTGGTCTGCTCAATCGAGTGTCCGGTTTATAATATTTTGTTACCCAATGGTTTAATGACTTTGCTTTGAAACCAAGACTCTTATACAATTTTATTGCAGGATTGCCTTTCACAACCCCGAGTGTCACGTTTTTCCCACCTCTTCGCACAATTTCATTTACAAGAAATGAAATAAAAGCTCTTCCGTATCCTCGTGATTGAAGATCTAGATGAACGGACATATGACTCAGTTCAACCCCGTCAATAATTCCGACTGCTGCTATTTCACTATCAATAAGCATCACGAATCTATTGCTTCTATCTTCGGCGAATCTCATCCGCTCCGTTTCGTTAGGAGGATAATAGTAAGACGGAAGAATCCCCACGCGTTCATGCATTTCGTAAAAAGCTATTTCGCAAATGTTATGACATATTACATAATCATCATCTTCGTATTGCCTTACAGTAATATTAGTTTCAGGAAGAAGTACACCTTCACGCTCCATGATAAAGGATGAATAACTTATGTAATACCCATGCGCATTTTGTTACTCTGTTGAAATTTTCAGTTGTTCCATCTGCATTCACCTAATACGTACTCTATAATAATTAGACCATAATTTACAATAATAGATTTCTCTATACTACCCGATTAGTTGAACAAATAAAGTGGCTGCCGAAGCAACCGCTATTCCACTATCGTTCTCCGTTAGCTTAGTTTCTAAAATACAAATTCTGTCTCGTTGTTTTCCTTATCAAGATATATAACCCTACAGGAATCTTTCCAACTATCCCAATTTAATACGCTATCAACATCCACACGGAATAATTCATTATATGGTACATTCATAGGATTAGAAAAATCATAAAAAACAAGTTCATAGGGGCATGCCCAATAGCATCCATCAATCACTATTAGTTTTTTTTGTTGAAAATATATTATTTCCCCCCAGCAAAATCCATGCCCTTTATAAGCCTCTTCGGGAACATAATGATTGGTTTCTTTATTTGATAAATTAACAATTGAATACCCCTGATAATCTAACCCACACAACAGATATTCTGTGCCATTTACCTCCAACCAACTGAATAAGAATGGGTCATAATTTCTATATATTATGTCGATGATTTTATGCTCACTATCCGTAACAATCCCTTTTGTGTAATTATGTCTGATAAAACCTTCAACATGGTTATAGTGATGGATTTCAAGTTTGAACTTTCCTGAAGTTGAATGAATAATTTCAGTTTTCTCAGAGATGTAAAATTCATCTTGAAAATAGTACATCATCTCAGCTCTTTCACTGAGAAACTGTGAGTCCTCAACAATATTCCTCAAATTCTTTCACCTCGCTTTAGTATTACAAATTGTACCATATTTTCAGACAGGCTATTACGCTATCTTGCCGTCTAGTTGAATAAAGGCGGACTCTAAGGGGGAATCTGCTAGGATCACCAAAAATCCCCTCGACCTGAGGGGATTTTTCCTATTACAATGCATTACGTCTCTCCTAACATTTCCTACAAACGCTAATAATAGATGAAGATGACGGAGAGAACGGCTTTTTATCCCAGTCAGCATATTGATGTTCGACGCGAAAGCCGTGACGGATTAATAAAGATTGCAGCGTAGCCTGATCTGTGAATCGACAAGCAATTCGGGAAGTCGTTCGTTTATCTCCCCAATCACGAATCGTGACCCAATGCATGATATGCTGGCTAGCATCGTAACATTGTGTGCCTGATACCTTGACGTTTTGCCCATCCTTATCAATAAAGGACCCCCATCCTGTCTCCTCTTGATCGGATAAATCCGTTCCCTCCGGATTACGGGTCTCGAATGCAAAGATTCCATGGGGTTGTAAATGTTTGTGAACGGTAGTAAGTAAATCGCTTTGATCTTGATCACTTAAGAATGCCTGAAATGCATTGCCAGTCAAATAGATCATCGAAAATCGCTTGTCCGATTCGAAGGTACGGGCATCGCCTTCCATAAAAGTAACAGTCAACCCTTCCGCCTTCAGCCGCGCATATGCGAGCATCGCCGAAGAGATATCTACACCAGTCATCGTTATGCCGGCTTTCGACAGGGGTATCGTTGTTAAGCCTGTACCACAAGCAAGTTCTAACACTTCGCCAGGACTCGATCTTGCAAGCTCAAGATAGAACTGATATTTGTCCATTTCACCGTCAAATTCAAGATCATAATTTACCGGATCCAGATATTCTTCAAGATTGCTATGTTCAATCAATGCCATGCCCCCTCTTTCATTTCAATGTTACATTGGAGAAAAAATAATTTTCATTAGGAAAAACTGTACTTATATAGACTCAGAAAGGATAATCAAAATAAAACCCTCTCGATAACCCTCGTACTTAATAGTATTATTTTACTATTTATTCGATAAACCGTTTGGTAATTCATAGTTATAATCAATTTTTATCGAACCTTACATAACTACTTTTTAAGTCGATAATCACTACTTTATCCTGACCGCGATAGAATAATTAGAGGCCGACCCAACAAAATGGTCATCTTTTTTTCATATTCGGTATAGCATCTTTCTTTATTCGATACAGGTGATCGAGTAAACGATATCTCGTTCCCATCTTCAAGCCGAAACTGGTTCGCAGACACCGTGTCGGAACAATAACCGGGCCAGATGACGCAAAATTATTTCGACTGCGGTACCATTCCGTTAACCTGCTGTTAGCTTAAATGAAAAAGAAGAGCTACCATATAGGAAGCTCCTCCACTAACGTTCTCAGTAAGCTCGATGACTTATCTAAATCGGAATAAAATTCTGCTATCGACACAAATATCAGAATAGGTGGACTCCACCTCTACCGGAAATTTTCTACACACTCATGTAGAAAGGCGTCTAGTGTGCGTGGCTCTCTGCCGAGCAAGCGCTTCACAGTGTCATTTGGACTTTCTGGCACCATCCTAGACATGGTTTGAATTTCCACAACGTGGTTCGCGAGCCAAGGAGGCAGATTCCCGTGCTCGATAAGATTACGGAGTAGTACTTGGGGTTCCAAGTTGATGTAACTTATCGGCCGATTAAGCAGGGCAGATAGTCGACTCGCGATCTGGGGATAACTGAAAATCTCCGAACCAGTAAGCGTATATATATGGCCTGATACCTTGTGGTTGGTCAGAACTTCTGCGGCAACGTCTGCAATATCGCGACAGTCTATAAAGTTACACGGTGAAACGCCCATGGAGCCGAAGAAAACATTTTGGGTTGTGATCGTTGGTGCAAAGCGCCTTAAATTTTGCATGAACGCATAGGGGCGCAATACGGTGTGGGTGAGACCCGATTCTCTCAGCGTGTTCTCAATTTCTTGATGCCAGCCCGCCACTGCCACTGGAGAGCTCTGCTCAAAGGCTGGACTGGATATTTTTACGATGTGTTTGATTCCAGATTCGGCGGCAATCTGAATGATAGAGGTTTCCAATTCGATTTGTCTTGGACTGTTGGACATGGCAAGGAAGAGCTGGCTAGCATCTGTAAACGCGCGGCGCATCGATGTGGGGTCAGAAGCATCGACAAAAGCGACCTCGATAATTGATCGGCCTTTTTCTCCGATCTGATCACGTAACTTCTCTGGCTCTCTGCTTAGCGCCCTGACAGGTACGCCAAGATCAACCAACCGTTCCAAAAGCGCACTACCTATCGTACCTGTTGCTCCCATAATAACTATCATTTTTTATCTTCTCCTTTTAGATGAAAAATTAGTTGTGACGGCAAGTCGCCACCGCCATGTCACTATCGTGCTTGCTATGAATCCAGACAACGGGAAATCGATCCATACACGATTTACCCAGGCCAAGTGATTACTCGGAATCATAATTTCTACTACAACAGATGTCACCCATGCAGCGTATAGTCCAAATGAGGACCCGGCCATTGCGAATACCCCTACCACAACCAAGTGAGGTGCACCGATGACCCATCGCAAATGGCCCACTCGGCTGTGCAACAATAGTCCAATCATCAAGGCCTTCAAGGCCGATGCACCGCCAATTGTGGTCAATGCTGCTATTTGAAGCCCCCTATCTGCAGTAACCAATCCCCCGATACCTGCCATAATGGCAGGAGCAGCATAGGCCATTACAACTTCACGCCATAGTACAAAAGTCTTTTTCTTGGAACCAGCAGCCTTGATGCCGTAAACATCATCTGTCTGATTCGAGTATTTCATCTGGTTCATTTACTTGCTCCTTTCTTCTTTGAAGTAGTTCAATGATTGCGTTCAGCTAGATATAATTAGGTGCCTAACTATATAAGAGTAAAAATAGGCTAGCTTCACTAGCCCATTCTACTCATTACTGATGTTTCCCTTTGGTTTCGAGCCTAATTCGCCCGTAAGTGCTGAGATGCCTTGTGTAACTCGACCTAGCAAGTCGAGAAATACGCTGCGTTCTTCGATGTTGAGCAAGCCCACCATTGCTTCCAACCGAGCAAAATGCTCAGGAGCCATTTCACGGAGCTTCTTCGCTCCTTCTTCCGTTAAAACGACTGATTTCTGACGGCCATCGTCTGAGCTTGATCGCCGAGATACTAGCCCATCTCGTTCTAGAATGTCGATAAGACCAGTCACTGTAGCACGTGTAACGCCTAGATGCTCCGCTAATTGCGAAGGCAACTCTTCTCCTTCGTTATCTTCAAGATCTGCCAATAAACGATAACGCCCTGTTGATAAACCGAATCTAGAGAAATGAATCTCTGAGGCGTGTCCAAGCATGGCTCCCGCTGCCATTAGCCTAGACGCGACGAGTATAGCCTGTGCGTCTATGTCTAGGTTATAGCGATCAATCTGACGCTTGGATTGTACAAGCGAGGGAATAGCCTCAATGTCATTTATTTTTTTATTATTGTTGTTCATATATGTAGTATGGTCCCTAACTACTTTTGTGTCAACTCATTTTTATTGCACAACTCTTTATTTCTCCCAAAGCTCGATCAGTCGACCTTCAGGATCCTCAATCCAAACAAACTTTCCAAATTCACTAATTTCTTCTTTCTTTGCAAGTGGTATACCAATATGCTCAAGATGCTTAATAGTCTCGTCTAGATTATGTACTTGGAAATTTAACATCACTTGTTGTTCTGTTGGAAAATAACTGTCATCCTCGGTAAAGAAAGAAAAGATAGTCTCATTTCCTGATTGGGGCTTTATCACAGTCCCATTCCAATGATCTATTTCTATCTTCAAGGCCTCACTGTACCATTTTTTTATAACTTCAAGATTCTTAGTTCTCCAAAAGATTCCTCCGAAACCTTTGATCATCGTATTTATCTCCTGTCTGTCATCAATTTTTTAGCTATCCGTTCTCAATAGATATTCGAGATTTAAATTTAAGTTCCTTTTTCAACTATCTTGCCCATTAATTGAACAAATAAAAAACTACTGCCGTAGCAACCGCTATTCCACTATCGTGTCCCGTTAGCGCAATGAGTCTACTACATCAAGTGGATGCTGTATGGAAGATTTTAGGTAGATGTATTCATAGAATAATGGTACATTATTTTGGAATCAATAGCGCGCAAGTCAGGATATACATTTAGACTAATATTTTTATATTGGGGGATGGTACTGGCATGGACAAGAATTCTGTTTATAGAACAAATATTATAGGTGCTGGCGAGGTTGGTAGCGCTATCTCGGTCGATATGGACAAGAATGTTATTCATGAAACTAACAGCTTATTTTGGGATACAAAAGGAAATGATATTTTAGGAGCAACCGCGCTTCCTTTATATGGAGCATTCGTCTCAGAAGAAAAATGCCAGCTTTTTGGCGATATTTCAGGAAAAAAGATGTTGGAGATAGGCTGTGGAAGCGGTCAATCCTTGCAATATCTCGGGGAACGTAAAGCATCTGAACTATGGGGTATGGATATATCAGAAAACCAAATCGAAAAAACAAGAGAATACTTATCAGATCACGGACTTTCAGCAAAATTAATCTGTTCACCCATGGAAGAAAAATGTGGACTACCTGAGGATTATTTTGACTTTGTTTATTCGATTTATGCTATAGGCTGGACAACCGATCTTGAGGGTACTTTTAGCAGGATTGCTTCTTACCTAAAAAAAGACGGCGTTTTTATTTTCAGTTGGTCTCACCCTATACACAAATGTGTTGTTGCAGAAAATGATATGCTTGTTTTTAAAAAATGTTACTTCGATGAATCTTGGTATTCGGTAACTCTTGACGAAAGCACGCTAACATTAGCTGACCGTAAACTATCAACCTATGTGAATGCGCTCTCAAAAGCGGGACTTGTTATTGAAGAAATGATTGAGCAATCTGATGATGAAATTATTCAATTGCGGGACGATAACGACGATTTTGCAAAAAAAGCAAAGATGCTTCCTGTAACTTTCGTAATCAAAGCAAGAAAACTGTAATTTAGTAGTTGAAGATAAATGCCCGTTAATTGAATAAAGGCAGCCGATCATGTTGACTGATTGGCTGCCTTATCGCGTTTATTGAACTATCGTCTCCGGTTAGCTTAATTATGATTCCCGAAAGTCCATACATTCATCAAGTAAGTCTCGATTCCTTCATTCCTCTAATATTTGCACATTTTTAGCTGTCCTACGCTGAGAATCAACTATATTCGGAAACTCGAATAGGTCGAATTCAACTTTTTGACCCTCTTTAAGGAACCGAAAGCCGTTCGGTAACCTAATAGGGTCTGGTAGTATTTCGCTGAAGTGTACAAAAACATGGTTACCTTCCTGCCCGTCTAGCATTATCCGTCCGTAACCTTTATCTTCTTTGTACCATTGGACTATACCCCATCTTCTTTCCGCCACCTAAGCACCTCCTCTGTAACTTTATGGTACAACTCATTATGTGCTCACATCGCGTTGAATGAGTTATCTCATTTGATTTTTTTCGGAAACCCATTTACAAAAAGTATCATACCGAGAAACGCAAGGATTGGCACAAAGATATTATCGAAGAAGCTTGTAATATGAGTTTCAGGTAGGGCATTGAACATATTTGCTTCGTACAACGCTGCAATTTCATGGCTGCGAGCTATCAAAGAGCCTACTCGTTCGATTGCATAGATTACTCCAGCGGAAATTAGAAAGGATGCACCTAGTTTTCTGTAAAAGTCGTTGCCCATGAAATATTTGTCTCCTCCTCTATTTTTTATTGAGTACTTCTCCCACGATCCCACTTTACCACATTGTTCCAATTTTCTGGGTGTCAGAATATCATTACATAACCTAATGCTAATAATGTGACGCTATAGCGCCACAAATTGTAAGTATTCTGCCGACTAGTTGAACAATAAAAAACGGTTGCCGAAGCAGCCGCTATTCTACTATCGTTCTTCGTTAGCTTAATGATTTACTTTGCTTCGGACGAATCATATTGCTCTTTATTGAGAACTTCATGGATTATATTTGTTATGTCGTTAATTTTGCGGGAACAATATTTTAAAATAGGGTTAGCCCAATATTCGGGTCCAGTTTCTTCATCACCTATTTTCACTAAATGCAATGTATACGCACCCTCTGAACGCATAGCTGGATACCATCCTAAATCCAAAATCAAACCTGTCTTTTCATTTTTAAAATAGAATATATCCTCATGTAGCTCCCATACATAAGGAAATGAGTCGTCATGAAAGTCATCGGGATTAATTTCATAAAAATGATTCCATAAGACAGTCCAATCTGACGGAATATTTAATGGCACCAATTGTAGACTCATGTTAATAACACATCCCTTAACAATCTTCATATTCAAATCTCCGTGACTTGTCCAAGTTATCCTGCCCGTTACTTCAACGAAAAAAGCAGTCTACCGTAGCGTCTGCTCATTAATGTGTATCATTCAACTAAAGTTCTCCGTTAGTTCAATAGTCTTATGTTTTAATTAGAGTCGCTGCTTATAGTTGTGAGGCTTGCCGAACACCTAATGCAGTGACGTCCCGACGGGCTTAGGGGGCTGGATGTGGTCACTCGCTTCTCAGAGTGACCCGGAGCGTCAATATGGTGTTAGCCGAAGGAAGTTCTGGAAGCAGCCATTGCATTTAAGGCGTTCTCAAAATAGCTATATACTTCATCTGCAATTCCCAGAAACTCTTCAACAAGTACATTACTATCCAAGTAACAAGCATACAGATAATCAACTAAAGCGGAATCAATCTCACAATAGTTTAATATGGCATTCTTCATCTTAATAATGTCATCTTGCCATACACCTGTATCTTCTAAAACCAAAGAGTATAATGCACGAATTAATCTCTTAGAGTAACCTTTAATATATCTAGTTTTCATTGTGTTATCATTAGCATTAGAAAGTAAACTATGTATACGATCTACTTCCTCCTTGGTCTCTGTATTTAAGTCTAAAATGAACTCTGGAGAAATAATTATCGGTGGTACTTTTTCACCAACGTCATGACCATATATGCAAACACAAATTATCTTTACCCAAAAACCCCACTCATTTGGTTTACTTAATACATCGTCAATCGAGCAAATTATCGTATCAATCTTAGTTACTACTGGATATTCTTCCAAAAGCCTGTCTTTAATATTTGACAATCTTTCGTAATCAATATCTTTGGGATTTACACATACAATAGTAAAGTCTGCATCTGACTTAAAAGGTTTAGCAGTTCCTTTTGGAATCGAGCCACACATATAAATGCTATGAATCTTACCTTTAAATTCGGTAAGTATATTATCTATATACTTATCAACAAAATCCTTATATTCACTTTGTATTACAATTCTATTTATAACTTTTTCTAATATCATATAGACTCCTCCTAAACTAAGAACTTCTTTCGGCTAACGTCTTTTTTGCGAACTTCGTAAATTCATCATGACTTAAGTTATTCGCGAAATCATTCAACTATCCTGCCCGTTAGCTCAACAGCATCCACGATTTGACGCCTACTTCAATAAAAAAGAGAACAGGCCACCTGTGGCAGTCTGCTCCCTAATTATCTTGAATGCTCCTTACTTCGATATAAAGGAGTAATAAAACACCACTTCACTTCGACGGCCTTGATTTTAACGAGCGAAACTGATGAAACTAGCCGGTCATATGGCTATTTGGAAGGCTCGACAGGGCAAGAAAGGCATCGACAAAAACCAAGCAGACACCTATTATTTTAACCTTGAACAGTGCAAGCATTGTCCGTTTAAAGAGGGTTGTTATAAAGAAGGATCGAAGAGCAAAACCTACTCTGTAACGATTAAATCTGAAGAACATTCGGAACAGATTGCGTTCCAGGAAACAGAGTACTTTAAAGAAAAATCTAAGGAACGCTACAAAATTGAAGCGAAGAATAGCGAACTTAAACATGGGGACGGGTATGATGTAGCTACATCCTCGGGTCTGATTGGTATGGAATTACAAGGTGTGATGAAGATATTCGCCGTGAACTTAAAGTTTTTTGCAATGGTATGGAGCCGAGCTTAACCAGTTGAGAACCCTGCAGATCCCTTCGGATCGTCAGTTGATTTCTATGGTCAGGGAGCTTGTGAAATTCGCCCCCGGCTCCAGGGTGATTATTCCCTCTTTAGCTTGAAGTTCACCTTCGAAGACGTCCAAATCCGCTACTCCTTGCCAAGGCTCGATGCATATGAAGGGAGCGTTCAAAGGCTGCCAGATTCCGAGGTCGGGAAAACCCTTATAGCTGACAACTACGCTTTTGGAGGAGTGCTTGCTTCTAAGCGAAATCTGCCGAGAGCTCACATTTCGGAAAATCAATGCGCCTTCGGCGAACATTTCATGGGATAAAGGCAGGATGGTCTCTTGTTTCAGAACGGGCTCCGATTTGCCGCTGATCAGCAGGCCGTCCGAATTCAAGAACAACCTTTCAAGGTTTTCCGATTCAGCGAACACCAGATAGTAATCGTTCAGGCTACCGTTGTCATCAAGCGGACAATTGAACGCCGGGTGGGTTCCGAGCTGGAAGAAGATATCCTGTTCATCGCTATTTTCCACCCGGTAACTAAGTTCCAGTGTGCTTGCATTCAGTTTATATGTAATATATAGGTTGAATTTAAAAGGATAACTGGCCAGGGTTTTCTCATCATAAGAGAGGCGGTAAACCGCGTGGGTGTCGCTTTCTTGGACCAGCGTAAATTCGCTGCGTCTGGCGAATCCATGATTGCCGATCTTATAGGCTTTGCAGTCCACCTTAATCTCTCCATTCCGGGCCGTACCAATAACGGGAAACAGCACCGGAGAACGGCCTGTCCAATACGTGGCGTCACCGCTCCAGATGTATTCAGCTTCCGGATCCAGCTTTCTGAAGCTGATCAGTTCCGCCCCAAGGGTATTAATCTCAGCTTCCGCCGAGCTGCTGCGCAAAATTTTATTCATTGTTGTACTCCCTTTCATACTTATAGTCCAGATACCCATATTATATCAAAGTTCTTGAGGGAGTTGAGAAAAAGACAGCCAATTCATCAGCTGCCGTTTCTTCGTGCTTATTGAGCTCTCGTGTCCCGTTAGTTCAATGAAACTACGTGTCGTTCACGATCTTCAACGCAAACGGTCTAACATTGCGGGAGGGGCTTGTTCGATGGCCTCGAGGAACGCAAAATGATCAAAATCAAGGAAAACGACAGGTTGGATGAAGAACTGTTAATCCGTCTGCTTACGCAAGCATCCTCTGCTATCTAGCCTCGCAGTAGCAAAATAAGCCTATTTGCCCCCTATGGTACGGTGGCTGCAAACAGGCTTTTTGATTCCGCTTATATCATGATATGTCTTCGTTCAATGCCAGCCACTGCACCGCCGACCCGAACCTGATTGATTTCACCGCTCTCGCTCAGGCGCAATCCTGCCTTGATTTCAGAAGGACAATCCATCGAATACCCTTGCCTGAACATGACATTCTCTACCTCCCGCAAAGATCGTTGGCCATGTTGGTACAAATAGCTGAGCAGGGCACCGTTGGATGTTCCTGTCGCGCTCTCCTCGGGAATATCGTACAGCGGCGCAAAATTCCGGCATTCCGCAGCAGCATCGTCTGGAGTATCCATCGTGAACAGATGATATCCAACCACATCATATTTTTCGCTGATGGCGGTTATGGCATCAAAATTTGGCTGAACCTCATTCAAGAGCTTCCTGCTGCGGATCGGGATCATAATGTCCCGCAGGCCCGTCGAAACAATCTGGATCGGCAACCCGGTTTCCAGACCCTCGGCATCCATCCCCAAAGATGGGGCGATTTCCTCACAGGATATCCTTTCAAGAAATTGAGGTAAAGCCTGTGACAAATAAACAAGACCCTCGGAGCTAATATCGACATCCAGAATCCCTGCCTTGGTTTCTATCGAATAGGAGGTCCCTTCCTTTGACAAACCCAGCGAATGCATTAGTCCAAATGCAGCAATCGTGGCGTGTCCGCACAGATCAACTTCGCTGGCGGGGGTGAAATAGCGGATTTTGTAATCCGCAAGCAGGGATTTTTCCATAAAGGCCGTCTCCGAAAGGCCCAATTCCTTCGCTATGAGCTGCATTTCGGCAGCATCCAGAGAAAGGCCATCCTCCAAGACAACGCCTGCTGGATTACCGCCACGCTCCCCTTTCGCAAACGCATTTAACGTATACACTTCCACATTCATGTTCCGCTCTTCCTCTCTTTATCTTCAAAAAACTGATGTGCGCAACCGCACGTCCCACTCGCATTCAAGATCTTCCTTTTATCAATTTATTACTAGGTAAAGACGACAGGAGCGATTGAATTGTTGCGTTAATCTGCCCGTTAGCGTAATGATGATCTGTCATCTATGGTACGGTTCTACTTAATGGCGCGGCGAATTAATTTCATAAAGCACCCTCAATGCTTATAATATTCTAGCACGTAATCTTGCTTATGCAGAGTGTTAATGCCCACGGATGTCAAGATCACTTAATGGATAGTTACTACTGCCCCAAGTATAATCAATATAATAGTTAATTAGTTTTTCATCTGCTTTCAATGCTTTGAATTTCAAGTTACCATTAAGAAAATCAATGTTATTACTCACTTGTTTTTCAACGATGTAACTCCACTCATTCTCGCGATACTTTGAATAAAAATGATTTAATTCTTCTAAAGTTAGTTCCGATTTGATTAAAATAGCGCAAAAAAATTGCATTCCATTTCCATTCCCAATTAATTTTCCAGCTGATGATAAATCATCTATCAATTCAATTTTGTCTGGCAAAGATACTTTTACTAGATCTTTTTTATGGATTATGCAATATAACATTTTTAAAATTTCGATTTATTGGTATCTAATCCAATATCAACATTTCTGTTACTCAGCTAACCTGCCCGTTAGTTGAACAAATAAAAAACGGCTGCCGAAGCAACCGCTATTCCACTAACGTGTCCCGCTAGGTTAAATCAAGACCCTTTAAAAGCCAATAAATCTTTTGTGTTAATATGTTTAATATCAGAAATTTGCCCACTTGTAAGCATCTCATAAAGACCGTCAGGAACAAGTTTATACTGAAGGTTTTCTTCAAAATCATCTAAGCTCTTCCAAACAGCTATAAACTTTTTGTCCCCCTCAATCCCTTCAAATTCATTCTTGTTGTAGTCATCCATTCGACTAAAGCTCGCTTCATAAATAAAATCATATTCATGCCCAATTTCTCCGTACCAAGGGAAGATGTGCTCGATAATTCCTATCAATTTTGGTTCAATAATATCAATATTAATTTCCTCTTTTACTTCGCGTATTACAGCTGATTTGCTATCTTCCCCATACTCAATCGTGCCACCAACTGGGCGAAATGTAATGATACCATCTTCTTCCGGGAAATGTTCAAGTAATATTGATTCTCTTCTTTTAATAATGCAAAGAGAACAAGCTCTATATCGCAAATTTTTCACTCCTCATAGTATTTTGTTTTTCAAATATATTCCATATAAGCATTGCGTTATCCTGCCCGTTAGTTGAGAAACAGCAGCCAATTAACTTGGCTGCCGTTTATTCACGTTTATGCTCTATTAAGTTATAAAATTCAAAATATCATCGGGTTCAACCAGTGAAATATTGTTTTCCATATTATATCGGGCACGCTTCAAGAACTCCCTAGACCAACCATCGAGTGCTTCAATATTTCCGTTTCGATAGAGAGCTGAATAAAGGATAGCTTGTCTCAAATCCATAAATAGTGGTAAGTCTCTTAACAATCTTATATCAATCGTATTTTCCTTTTCGTAACCTTCCAAGAACGAAGTTAGATACCTTTTCACAAAAGTTGGAACATCTTCATCTGGACTAGGCACTGCAATACCATAGAATAAGTTAACAGAAATATCTTGCGTGAACCATCCATATTGACATTCATCGAAGTCAAATACAGCGATGCTTCCATTTAGTTGAACTGTATAGTTACCAAAACAAAAATCACCATGAATAAGTCCAAAATTTTCACTATCACGTGATAATTTATGGATACTCTGCATCAAGGATTCAAAATGAGCGATTACAAGGCTCTGGGAAGAAGGAATATATGTTATGAATTCTTGAAGATAACTATTTTCATGCCAGTCGTATCGTGTTATCTCGGCTGTACTAGGAACATATTTTTTAGCTAGTGCGTGCATTCTCCCTGCAATTTCTCCCAATTTATTAAACTCTTCATTTTGAGATATTTCATCACTCCATGAGGCACCAAGCCCTTTTTGGAATGCTACAACAAAAAAACCATCCATCTTTTCAATTAGCTCGCCGTTACTTGATTTCACTGGAGTGGATACTGGAACACCGTTTTTCGCAAGATATTGTATCCATTCTAATTCACCATGTATAAGCTCCAGCGTCCTGTGAGATTCATGTATTATCCGAATGATGAGATTACGTGCTTTGTTTTTACTACCATAGGTAAAGTTTTGATTCTTCCCCAATAAAATTAACTCTTCAGGTATGAACCCATACCTTTTTGCTGCTTCAACTACAATCTTATCCGTAAAAAAGGCTTCAATTGTTGGATTCATATTTCACCTCATTATTTTTAATTCAAAGTGTTATCTCCATTCTAGTTCATTCTCTATTAGCACTTCTTTCCTCGAAGATTTTTCACGATAGTATTTTCCATTTTTCTACCTATTTCCATATATGCATAAAAAGAAGATAGACATTAGGTTTTATTTGTAAATAACTGCCACGTAACCTGCCGATTAGTTCAATGATTAATTACTAGTATTCAATGAGTTTCTTGTCAATTCCTGCAATTTCGCCGATCTTTCATATACCCTCCCATAGATTATTGACTTAACATCAGTAGGTACTTTCTTTCGTACTCCACTACGATTTGGAGAAAAGTAAGAATTGATTTTTTTTCCAAAATACGTTATTTTATAGAAAGCTTAGCGATAAGCAAGTTCCTGACACGAAGGGAGATGTGTTTTAATGGCAACTACTTATATGGTGGTTTGGTCTTAAAACTGAATAGTAGGCATACGCGAAAAAAGCGGGGAAACGCCCCTATTATTTGGTATGCCATCCGAAGTAACCTTTCGTGAATATTGCTGTTTGCAAGATACGATGAAGGTCGTGTCTTTTTTGCGTCCTGATGCCGCGTGACAGCAGCTTCTTTAGAGGCTGCTTGTACGTGGCATTTTTGCGTCCAAAAACAACATTAAAGGAGCTAACAAAAAAACTATGATAAATCTGAAAACCTATGGCTATACAGAAATAGAAGCAATTCCCGACGGATTATTGCCCGGCAGGGTGACAGAGCTTCGGCGCGAGCGCTTCACGGTCATGACCGAGCGCGGCGAAGTAACGGCGGTGCTCAAAGGAGCATTCTATCACAGCGTGGAAACACACGTAGATTTTCCGTGCGTCGGTGATTTTGTCTTGCTGCACTTCAACGAGAGCGGAGATTCTCTCATCGTTACGGTATTGCCCCGTCGCTCCAAGTTCTCACGCGCGGATTACTCAGGGCATGCTGTAGGCTATGCCAAAACCATCCGGGAACAGGTAGTCGCGACTAATTTTGACTATGTATTTATCCTTACTTCTCTGAATTGGGATTTCAACATTACACGCATCATGCGGTACCTGACACAAGCTAGACAGAGCGGCGGTCAGCCGGTCATCATTCTAACCAAGTCTGATCTCGTTGAAGATTATAATCTCACGCTCGCAGAAGTCACACAAAGCATCTCTGATGTTCCTGTTCACGCGATCTGCAGCCATACCGGCCAGGGGCTGAACGAGCTTGATCCCTACTTGATGCCTGGTAAAACAGTCGTCTTTCTCGGCATGTCCGGCGTCGGCAAATCGTCTCTGCTCAATGCATTGATAGAACAGGAAGTAATGAAAGTTCAGGCGATTCGGGAGGTTGACAGCCGGGGGCGGCATACGACAACGCACCGTCAGCTGTTCATGCTCCCCTCCGGTACGATGGTCATCGATACGCCGGGTATGCGTGAGCTCGGGCTTTTTGATGCCGGTGAAGGCATACGCGCAAGCTTTACCGATGTGGAGGATTGGTTCCCGCAATGCCGGTTTGCAGATTGCCGCCATCAGGGCGAGCCGGGCTGTGCCGTTCTCGCCGCGCTTGCCGACGGTTCGTTGCCGCGTGAACGGTGGGAGTATTATGTTGCCCAGCAGCATGAGCACAAGTATGTCCAGGATAAAACAAGCTACCTCATCGACAAGAGGGCTCGAAATAAAACGATAGCTATGTCAAGCAAGCAAACGAAGAAAAACGGAGGATGGAAGAAATGAATATTAAATTTGAAACGCTGATCTATGCTTTAAGCCGACAGTTCAAGAAGGATATTATCTCGGCTGACTGCCAAACCATGCCTTTACAGGGCGGAACTGTGGGAAATGTGCACCTGATAAACGGGATCGCCAAAACCGCAGATGGTGAAAAAATGCCGTACCGTATCGTGCTGAAAATTCAAAAGAAATGGGAACGTTACAACGATCCGGATTCCTGGCGCCGGGAATATGATCTCTATATGTCTGACTTGGGAATGACGTTCTCGGATACCTTCCGCTGGCCGACATGTTACCATGCGGAGATAAATGCCGAAGAAAATGAATTCCAGCTGTGGCTGGAATATATCGATGGCGTAACCGGTTTAGACTTAACCGGTGACATGTATGAAGAGGCGGCGCTGGAGTTAGGACGCTATCAAGGCAAGCTGTATGCGGAGAAGCCCGCTGTGCTGCAGAGCCTGACAAACCTGAGCCATGCAGATCTCATGAAGAATACGTATCTGCATTACCGGTCGTGGCCAGTCGTCTACGATTATATACGCTCGGAGGACTGCGAATTCCCGCAGCACATGCGGCAAATGCTCATCGACATCGATGAGCACGCAGATGAGATACTCGCCCGCATCGAGCAATTGCCCCTAGTGCTATGCCACCGGGACTTCTGGGTGACCAACCTGATCTATGCCGACGGAAAAATCGCACTCATCGACTGGGATACATGCGGTTGGGGCTACATGGGTGAGGATCTCGCAAGCTTGATTGCGGATGAAGCTGATATCGATCACATGGTCGAATACTACCAACGATGTGTCCCTGCGTATTACAACGGTTTTTCGGAGTATGCAGATGCATCCCCTATCGCCGATAATTGCGTCTTCGAATTGATCCTTCTCATATTCGGGTACAGGCTTGTAGAGTGGTATCTCCACACAGTGGGCGATGACGAGAAAACAAAGTGTCTTCATACGCTCCAAAAAATCCATGAAATGAAAACCAGCCCTGTGCAGGGTTAACTCTAAAAAAAGAACTCCGAAACCCCTTGAATATAGGTGGGTTTTCGGAGTTTCTTTCATTACTCTCATTCGGTGAATCGACAATTGAAATAAAGTCCTAGACTGTCACTACTCCACTTAACTAACGTGTTCTGTTAGCGAAAAAGTTATTATTAACAGTCTTTTTTATAGGACAAAAAAGAATCTAGTTTAATGAATTGTTGTTTCGAGAACTCTGTCCAGATCATGTGATGCTTCAATAATGGCTGGCTCCAAATTGCTCAACCATTCGGAATACTCTAAACGTGTTACCATGGATGGATCCTTCCTTAGCTCCTTGCATCTCTTCAAATTATCTTTCCATCCGCTACTAAGATGTAAATGCCCCCAATCTGCTGCTTGGCTTTTAGACAAGATGACACCTTCCTGCCACCAAGCTATAAATTTAGAAGCTAATAGGAGCCAGTCGACGGAATGTAGACTATTTCCCTTGCCAAACTTCCGCATACACTTGGCATATTCCTTAAAAAAACTAATGAACTCTTCCTTCGAATACGATGGAATATTGTCTAGATGGGACTCACCATACAACAAGATACTCTGCTCCTTGATCGTGTGCATGGTGAACAGATCTAATTGATTTTCTGTCCAGTCGGATTCGCGCTTTGTTCCCCACCATAAGCCACTGCCCTTTTCCCCACTCAGCATATTAATCGTAAGAAAGGCACCCTCAAGCATATCGATATAGAGGTTGGGGATTTGTCTATCAACGGATCTTCTAAGAAGGGATGATCTATAATTGGATCTTTGTTTATTTAGAAATTCGATTTCATTTTGGCTTAGGTCCTCTCCAATTACGACGAGAAAATCCAAATCCCCGTATCCCGGGGATAAATCATTGTGTATGGCCGAACCGTAAAGGTAAATGCTTCGCAACTTTCTATTAAGTATGGCACGGATATCTTCCACAAATATGGACAAAGATTGCTCAAGTGTTTCGTCTTCAAATGATTGGATAAACAATTCAATCGCTCCATTTTGAATTTCTATTTTCAGTAGCGTTCCCGTAGTTATGTATCTGAGATCACTCACAATAACCCAGTAATGCTTATGGGTTGATATCCGCTAAACTTTCGCCTTCTTTAGATTGTAATAGCATGACATGAGCCTCTGCTACAGCATTACGAAACAACTTGTCTGTCAATTCGATGCGATCTACTATATCTTCTACGGTTTTTACACCATATAGCTTTTCCAAGGTTAGTACCACTTCGACAGGAAAATCCCGAGACGCATGAACCAAGAAGCTGTCAGCTTGGAATGGTGTATAGATTATCCGAAGTACATCTACAAGTGGATTCACAACATACTTATGATAGTAAATCAACGACTCTAAAAAAAGCCCACGTTTTGTATATTTGACAGCTCGGTTCCTTTGACTGTAAATACCCTGAGCACGTATCAATTGTGATTGAAGTTGTGAATGGTGAGTCGTGTGATCAACGTTTTGATACTTCACGATACCTGTCTTATCTATCAATATAACGGGTACGACAGTTTTGTCTTCGTTAATGAATAAAACAGGGACACTCTCACTTTGGATCGTCACGTCAACTAAGAGACTATCAGATGACTCCTGTAGGTGGTAAACCTTGTAGCGGTTATTTGTGGGTCGACCAGTTTCTTCATAGGCAATATCTACTTTTCCTAATCGATGCATACAGGCATCCAATCGGGTGAATGCAGCATCTATGCAGCCTTCTTTTGTATAGCACACCAAATCGATATCAGAATACTCGTCCAAAGTTTTAGTACCATCTGAACCCTCTAGCCAGATAGCTAAAATATAATTTTCAATTCCAAGGTCTGATACAATTGCGTTTTGAATGGTCTCACGGTTAATCGTCATAGCTAAACCTCCCATGTATTTTCATATAATAATAGTTTTATCACCGGTTTACTCCTGTCATTTTGGAAAGTTTTCGTTTTAAACTCTCTTTTTTAATAATTGAATCTTTTCAAATAATCACTAATTATACTCTGATCCTGATGCCACCATAACATTGGAAAATCATACTTTTTTGCAAACCCTAACTTTTTCGCTAGCTGTATTGATCGTTCATTGCCAGCGTCACAATTATAATTCGGCACTAGATTATGGTTCAGACAATGTTCGATAAATGCTACACCCGTGAGTGTTGCTAGCCCTTTATTCTGGTATTCATCCACGGTTACGATATCAATAGCTGCATACCCTCCACCCACAAAATAAGAATTGCAAACACTTGCAAAATCATCATCCATCACAAGACAGTAACCAAACCCTCGATCCGAAAAGTGTTGTGCCGAACTCCATAACGAATCATAAGAAGCGTCCATTTCATTCTTGTATTTATCGAATAGCGCTTTATCCATCCGTTTCATAACAAATTGTTCTGGCAATGCGTTAGGTTTTTTTAGATGTTGGAATTTGGATAGATCGAATGTAAAAGAAGAACGGTGCAATAATACGGTCTTTCCCGCTAAACTTTCGCTAATTTGAAACAGTAGTTCGGGTGTTGAAGCATAAAGATCGTAATATTTTGAATGATTTTGATCATTTCGCAAAAATTCAACTACATCGCTCATGAAGCACTCATTGTCGCCCCTCTTAACCAAAAAATACTGTCCATATGAATTGATAATAAGACTGCAGGTAGGATTTTCGTTGTGATCAACAAACACTTTTCCAGATTGATTTCGCTCAATTACGGAATACGCAAACACAGGTTCATATGCTAGATTTTTCAACAGTGGCAGAACGTGTGCGTAGTTTTCTTTAGATAATTCTATCATTTCATCTCTCCCTTCAAATTTCATCATTAGATAAGTTCCTTGTTAAATTAACCTGAACACAGTTGAACAAATAAAAACGGCTGCCGAAGCAACCGCTATTACACTAACCTTCCCCGTTACCGGAATGTATCATCTCGAGCATAGTAATTCATACTTCATCTTCAAATATACTTTTTAAAATCAAATCTGCGCATTCTTCGGAAGTGTTTAAATGTGTATTGACAGTACAATTATACTGGATATCTTTTGCCATTATTTTGTGTTGCCAATCAGATTGGTCTTCGGTTCTATTTTCTCGTGCAATATTTCTCTGACGGCAAATGTCTAAAGGGCAAAACACTTCAACAATGTATAATGGGTAACCAGAAAATATATTGTTCACTTTTTCATAATGCGGTTTCAACTCAGGCCTTTCTACCATAATGCCATCAATAAGTACATTTTTACCATGGTCAGAAAATAATTTGGCTGTATGATACATCATGATAATTGCTTCACTTAAATACTTCCAATAATCTTCACGAAGATAACGTTCACCTATCATTTCTTCAAAAAGGTCATTGGCAACAACATAAAAAAATTCATGCGATTTTAACTGTAAAGCATCTACTATTGATGTTTTTCCAGAGCTCGTAACACCGTTCAAAAATACGATTCTACCCTTGTTCATCCTGTTAATGCCCCTTATTAATTCAATTAATCTCATTTTAATATTTAAACTGTAAGTCTGGAAATAAAAAACAACTATAATTGAACTATACTACCGTTAGTGAACAAATAAAAAACGGCTGCCGAAGCAACCGCTATTCCTCTATCGAGTCCCGTTAGCACAGCGAAGTGTTGTTACTGCACTAAACTGAACAATTATTAATCATTGCGAAAAAATACTAAGCACCAAATTGTCTTAAATGATGGTCTAGATGTTTATAAATCCCTTTACCCCATTGCTCAGGAGTAAACTTGCCAAAAAAAGGATGCGGATGGGATGAACATTTCTCCGGACCGTTTCTTTGGAAAGTTAAAATCTTTTGTTTCAGTTTTTCTTTTTCTGTCATAAAGTCTCTTTCATCTACAATAAGTATGGTCGGAATTGTTGACATATTGTGTGGTACCGGCTTGTCATTATAGAAAATAGAATTCACAAACCTTCCTATTAACCTTCCTAGCCAATATCTAGGGGGAAAGGAATTTCCCAATGCGATATCTTGAAATGCTGAGCAGTGAGCCAACATTTGAGCAACATTCATGGTTCCCCATTGTGGTTTTGAATTTGGACTTAAATTCTCGATACGGTTCAGTATTTCTGCTGTATGCAATTCATTGTATATATTTTCCATTGGCACGCTCCATTAAATTTATCTGAGGAAGTTCACATATGGTGTAGTCCGATGCGATTTCCTGCATAATCTAGAATCTTCTGGTTTGTCTATTATATTCATAATTGCATCAGTACAATTCGACAGCATGCTGTCATTCTAATATTTACTATTTCCCATCAACTAACCTTTGCTCACTATCCTGCCCATTAGTTGAACAAATAAAAAACAGCTGCCTACGCAACCGCTATTCTACTAACGTTTACCTATGTCGTCCCTCATCAACCCTATTCTTCGCCAGTACTCTTATATCTTCGTCATCATCGTTCAATAAAATAGTTAAAACTCGAAATGTCACTTTTTTGTTATAGACAATTCGTTTTCTAATTGAGCTATCTAAATCTTTTGCCAGTTTCATTTGTAAACTTTCTGGTAGTCGATTTTTTGTAGCAACATTAAATCTAACCCTTTCATCTGCATCGTCAGCTAGAATTTCCATAATCTCAATAGGAATTGATTTATTATGTGCTCCCATTCACGCATTTCAGGGTACGTTTCAATTACTTGTAACCAAACCTCAAAAGGTGCTTCATCCCATGCAGCCTTCAGATATTCCTCCATGTTATCACTAAGCCTTAACCTTACAAATTCTTCAGCCGAATTAATCATCATTCAACCCCGATAAACAGATTTATTCACATTTTAACATAAAAATTTAGTTCAACTAACCTGCCGTTAGTTGAACAAATAAAAAACGGCTGCCGAAGCAACCGCTATCGGTTAACTTTCATCTTTGAAATGAAAATGTTCATGATGGATCGTATCCATTCCAACCAACTTACTACTCTTTCTATGGTAATATGCGAAGTTATTATTTCGGAAAATCAGTTGAAGCATCAGCAACGAAAATCCCCCAAACATAATCATTTGGCATATAATTCACCCGTCTCCTTTATCGCTCAATAAGACAAAGAGCAGCTGCCGCGGCGATCTGCTCCTTGTTTTAAGTAACTATCGTTCCCCGTTAGTTGAACAGACTCGAACGGCTACTACCAGACACTGTTAAACGATTAAAAGGCCCTGATTTTCCGCTTTCGCTTTTCTTATTTATCTTCTTTTGGCATTGGCAATGGTACTTTCCAATCCAGGTCATAGCTCTTTTTTGCCAATTCTGAAGTAAGACTGAGCTTTTGAGGGAGTTCTTTCATTTCATCACTTTGCAATTTTATTCGGATATGGTTTCTGCCTTGTTCATCCTTTCCCATCATTTTAAAATCTCCACCTGTTACATTGAATATTTTGCCCTTTTCATCTTCTATAGTCCAACCAAAACGATTAATAATTTTATCTGTGTCATCATCCATTAAAATCGTATCTGCTACATTAATATATGATATATCCTTTAAATAAGCCTCTAGCAAAATAGTAGCGTGCTTCTCATTCTTTGGAGATGCTTCATTTAATGGTTCGTCAAAGGTTACGGACATGATCTCAATCGTTTTGCCATCCTCATCTACTCTTACAGGTTTTTCAGCAAGCTGTTTTGGCTCAAATGATACACCTAGCTCATACGGTTCTGTTTTTTCTAAAGAATCCAATACAAGTGTATATTGATGATCAGGAGACAGTGGAGCAAATCCATACTTCCGATTGGAATGACCGTATTCTCCCACAGCCTTGCGTGGAATATCAAGCGCCCTAGTTAAATCTTTTACTTTTTCTCCTTTTTCATTTTCAACATGAAAATTCAGTTTATAATCATCATAGCGAACATAAGGATCAACTGAATCTAGTTTTCCTTTCACTTGTTTACTTTCCTCTACTAATCTTTTCTTTGCCTCTTCCGTCCATTTCGTTTCATAATCCACACGAGCAGCAGTCGGTGAATGCATAATGCTATTTAGATTGATTTGCAGTCCCTGTGGTGTAGTATACGTTTTATCGATTGATAGCACCTTGGATGCCTTAATTGCTTTTTCTAAATCAATAGGAATCTGTAAGGCCCAATTTCCTTTAACAGAGTCGATCTGATTCCCCTCAAACTGTAATAAAAGGTTTTGATCTTCTGTTTCCCCCGGTTTTTTTAGAGTGAGATATCCGTAATTTTCTTGGATTTCTACCATATACGTTTTAGTTTCTTTAATCACATTCCCTTTCAAATCTGTTACCTCTACGTTACTTATGTGAAGCTTATCCGGATGAATAAAGTTCTTTTGCTGATCCTTGATCGAATAAACAGCCACAATTCTCATCGGATCAGCCAATATCTCCTCTATTTCAAGAGTATAGCCCCGATCAGTAACAGAGGCATTTACCTTCTGTGAAAAACCTTCCTGTGCTGCATATTGCAGTTCTTTATCAGAACCATTAAATAGCGATTTAACATAGGCCGCAAAGGTAGGACTTACCGATATCGTTAGAAGCAAAGCGCAGCTGATTAAGACAGGAAGTACCAAAGTACTTAGTAAACGCGACCTTTTTCTTTTATAGGCCACCACTTGGTCAGGAATCACAAAACTAGGCTGATCCAATTCTCCAGCAACATTTTTTAGAGTTTGTGCAATTTGTTTGTCAAGATTAGTCATGCATGTTCACTCCCATCTCGGTAAATACCTGTGTTTCTTTGTTTATTTGTATTTTTTCAGCAATTAACTTTCTGGCCTTATGTAGCCTTGATTTTACCGTTCCCTCAAATACACCAAGGATTTTTGCAATTTCAGCTATACTAAACTCCTCATAATAGTAAAGGATAACTACTGAGCGATGTTTCAGCGTCATCATCTGAATCGCTCGCCAAATCTGTTGCTCTTTCTCCTTTTGAAGAATACTCTCCAATGGGTTTTGCCCAGGGTCAATAGAGTCCAAATATTCTTCCGTTTTTTTCTTTCTACGCACCATATTAAGTGCACGATGTGTCACAATTTTTATAAACCAAGCTCGAAACGATGTCCCTTTTCGTTCATCATATCGATAAAGTGATTGATACGCTTCCCATAGTGCTTCTTGAACGGCATCCTGAGCTAGATGATAATCATGGACGATCAAAAAAGCGACTCGAAATGCACTAGTTAAGTGAGGTTGAACAAGTGTTTCAAAATCAACTTGACCTCCTTCCTTGGGTATTGGAAAATGATGATTTTCTTTCACTTAAAAGACCTCCTCGTTTTTCCTTTCACTTCTTATTCACCAGTTCTCGTATTTTGGTTCATAAAAAGAGGAAAAAACTTTTCCCTCACTTGGGTGAACTGCTACTTGCGAGGTTATCAATAAATTTCCCCTTCTTATCGGTGGCACTTAAATATATACTGCAGCGAAAACGAAAAAGGTTGGGGAGTTCAGGAAAAATTTATTCAACTATCCTTCCCTTTAGCTTAATGCCGCTCCCAATCTAGTTCTAGATTAGGCTTCTCATCAAATAAAAAAAGACCGTTTCGGTCTTTTGTGCAACTTCGAACACCCCAACTCATGTTACAATACAACCTGAACTCATACTTTACGAAGGCGGTTGATACTGTTGATTTACATCATCAAATTTGTATACAGCTTTGTGCTTCCTCCAGGACTTTTCATCCTGCTTCTGCTCGGTCTTGTCATTTGGTTATGGAAAAAGAACCGTCGTCCTGCGCTTGTCCTGCTTGGCGTTACACTGCTTATGTATTTCTCCATGACTTCTTTAGTCAGCGATGCGTTAATCGGAGGTTTAGAACGAAAATATCCTCAACCGGATACATTGCAAGGAGATGTCATCGTTGTGCTTGGTGGAGGTGCAAGCTCTGGGACACCGGATATTGATGGCGAAGGCAACTTATATGGATCAGCAGCGAATCGGCTAATTACAGCTGTACGACTACATAATGCGAGTGGTTTACCCATCCTATTCTCTGGTGGACAAGTCTTCTCCGACAGCGGCAATGAAGCGGATATCGCCAAAAGACAACTCCTTGGACTCGGTGTCCCCGAAGAGGATATCCTGACCGACAATCAATCTCTTAACACGGAGCAGAATGCTGTAAATACCGCCGCAATCCTACAAGAGAAGGGACTTAAGCGTCCTGTACTAGTCACATCAGGGTTTCATATGCCCCGCTCGATGCAGCACTTCAAGAATGCAGGGCTAACAGCGCAAGCTTTTCCTACAGATTATATCGCCAGCGCTGAATTTTCGTTGCAACCCTCAAAGTTCACTCCTTCGCCAGGAGCCATCTCCACTACAGGCACAGCCTTGAAGGAGTATTTAGGTCTTCTTGTTGCTCATCTATTTAATTAGATCTGTGAATTTCGCATTTGTTACCCCTGCAAGAAGCTGCGGTGATACATCCATTTGTTGACCAATTTTTCCGGCGCTAACGGCTATCGTTTCCTGACTTTCTGCGCTGCTATCAATGAACGTTGGATATAGCTTTTTCATACCGACTGGTGAACATCCACCACGGATATAACCCGTCCACTTCTGCAAGTCCTTCACTGGCAGCATCTCAATCTTTTTCTCTCCGGCGGCCTTGGCCGCCTTTTTGAGATCCAGCTCCTCAGCAACCGGTATAACAAATACATAAAGATTTGCTCCGCTATGAGCGACCAAAGTTTTAAAAACCGTCTCTGCCGCCTTTCCTATCTTCTCCGCAACTGCCGTACCATGGATTAGTCCATCCTCGTTGTCATAAACAAACACTTCATATCCAATTTTCTTCGCATCTAGCATTCGCATCGCGTTGGTTTTGGTTACTGCCATATCTGATCTACCTCTCTTTAATCTATTCGATACTATATGGTCAAAGAGGCCCCAAAGCCAACATGGCTCACAGGACCTCTTATTGCTGCGTTCCCATTAATCTCTGGGATAATTAACTTGCATAATATCCATAAACGGAACTTTTTCGATACCTTCGTTTTTACTGATGTGTACTTTTCCTGTCCGCGAGTCCATTTCTACAATCGTTCCGCGCACCTGTTCTTCTTTTCCCCATACGGTCAATAAAATCTCAGAACCTTCTTGCTTCGCTTCAACTAGCTGATTGCCTAGCTCCTCAAGTACAAATTCATCTCTTGTGGGCCGCTTGGCCACTTTTGCTTTTGCCACTCTACTCCTCCAATAAGCGATTACAGGTATTAAGTATTTTAAAATACTAAGTATGAATGCTCTCGTTTATTATATCATGTTTCAGTTTAAGGCTCGAACCCCTTCTGGCTCAAGAAAAGCTCATCTTCATTAAAAACACTCCGGAGTCCATCGTACACCCTGCGATAAGCCGCCGGATCGTACCATTCTTCCAATTGCAGCTCTTCATAAAGGGAATAAATACCTAATCTCCGTGTCCGTTTGCCCCCACTGCCATCTCCCATAAAATAATCGTCGATACAGACCCTATCCACCAAACCCCTTAGGATCTCTGGAAAAGAAGTGCTGCTTGGCAATACCGGAGCGATGGTTGCTTGAACAGGAATGCCCGCTTCACGCAGTAATTTCAGTGTCTTTAATCTTGCAGAAATGGGCGGAGCACTTGGTGTGAATTTTTTGCGAATATCTTCACGATCCGTCTCTACAGTCATACTCACGCGAACCTTGTCTTCTAAGCGTAATAATAAATCTATATCTCTGCGTACGAGCGGACTGCGCGTCTGCACGAACAGAAAATCGGGCGGGGTCTCCACCATAACCTCCAGCAAAGCTCTGGTTACCTGCTCCTTGTGCTCTATCGGTTGGTATGGATCTGTACTAGAGGACATAAAGATGGAGACCGGTCCTTTGGACTTTGCTTTCTGGAGTTCTTTGCGTAAGATAGCTGCAGCTTCTTGTTTGACATCTACCCACGTTCCCCATTCCTCTTGGCGAAACAGTGAAACAGGCATTTGACGCACATAACAATAAGAACAGCCATAAGTACAGCCGGTATATGGGTTTAAAGAATGACTATATCCGTTCAGATAACCCGTCCCTTTATTTAGTAAGGTCTTTGGGGTTTTGTACTGGACCTCAATATTCATAATTCTAGAGCACTCTTTCCACTTTCCAAATTAAGCAGCCTAGTCTTCATCTCTAATCCCCCGCGGTAGCCAGTTAATGTTCCATTCTTGCCAATGACTCGGTGGCAGGGCACTGTAATTAGTATCGGATTTGCACCTATGGCCGTCCCTACCGCGCGTACTGCAGCAGGCTTTTGAATATGTGTGGCGATGTCCGAATAAGACCACGTTTGTCCATATGGGATTTCACATAACGCTTTCCACACCGCGAGTTGAAATGGAGTCCCACGATAGTCAAAAGGAATGCTGAATGCCTGCCGTACCCCTTGCAAATATTCGATCAGTTCCTGTACAAATGGAACCATTTTCTCATCGTCCTGCACCAGTTTACTTTCAGGAAATCTACGGCTGATCCAGTCACTCATTTCTTCGAATGGCTTCTGCTGCGACCCCACATAACTTAATCCTTTCTCCGACGCTGCGATATAGAAACTCCATTCCTTATAAGCTAGCAATGTCCAGTATATGATTGCACTTGGTCTATTCTCCATTTTTCTGTACCTCCATGAATAATTCAGAATGATTCGTTAATTCTAATTTGTTAAGCTGTCGATACTTCGTTGGGGTAAGCCCCGTCTTTTTCTTAAATAAGGTAATAAAATACGACGTATTTGGCAGACCCACATGTAATCCAATATCAGCTACATCCCGATCCGTGGTAACCAAATATTCAGATGCCTGATCGATTCTCTTTTGCTGTATATAATCCGCTGGAGTGATTCCCATTACTTTCTTGAAGGTTCGATGGAGATGATAAGGGCTTCCATGACAGACTTCTGCCAGCGTTTCAAGAGTAAGAGGTTCATGATAATGTTTGTCGATATATTCAGTCATTACAGCCACCCATTCCTTATCCGGCAGCCGCTCACCCGTCGGTTTGCATCTTTTACAGGGACGAAATCCAGATTCTAATGCTTGTTCTGCATTTTGAAAGATACGTGCATTCTCACGATTAGGTGCTTTGGACTTGCAGGAAGGTCGGCAAAAGATTCCCGTAGTCTTCACAGCATAAAAGAATTTTTCGTTATAAGCTGCATCATTTTTCAAAATAGCCTGCCATTGCTCCTCAGTCATCTTTTCCACTTCTCCACTCTTATCCATACGATTCACCTCTAAACCAAGTATACCCCGCTACTGGGTCATCTGTACTCATTCTAGAATGTAAAAGCAAGATAGTGAAATCCAAGAATGGTGAGATTGCTCGTAATTACACTTTGTTTATCGAATCCGCACTTCCTTTGTCAGCCTTGCAGGGAGCAGCAATTGAACAACGAATTACTCATAACATGACTACCTGAACTGGAGGAATCAAAATGGAAATTCTGAAAACAAAGGATGCCGCAGAGCTGCTGTCAGTAAGCCAGACTACGATCAAACGTTGGGCTGCTATGTTCCCTGATTTTTTTCCAAAAGACCGGTTTGGCCACTATACATTCTCAGAGCAGCAAATCAGCTTGCTTAGTCATATTAAAGACCGCATTAATCACGGAGAACCACTAGAGAGTATTCAATTAACTGACTCGAATGAAAAGCAGATGTCTACGTCACCGCAAGATCCACTTCATCCCACAGACGCTGAGCCTATGCAAGATATATTATCCCGGATTCATTATATTGAACGTACACTCGATCAAAAAGCCGACGAAGTAGTCATGATACAGTTGCTTCAGCAGCGTGAAGAGCTTGAGGATCTGCGGATAATGATCAAACAATTAGCAGCAACCCTAGAACCCATGCAAGCTTCAAAAGGCAACGTCTTCACATCTAACGAAGCTTCTCGTCCCGTTACTACTACAAGGTTGCCCTCTCCACCAAGAAAACGTGGTCTATTACGCTCATTCTTTTTCCTGTAAGCCTGAAACGCAAAAGAACCTACTTCTAACAAACGTTGAAGTAGGTTCTTTTTAAATATCGTAGGACATGGATGACAAAGTCAGCGATTAACGGTTAGGTAATCCCCTATTGCTTCTGCAATAAAGCGGAGCCTGCGATTCCTGGATGCGTCATTTCGTATGGGTCCAGAATCAGATTGAGCTCTTCCTCGGATAACACATTATACTTAAGGCACAATTCACGAACAGATTCTCCTGTCAAAATCGCCTCACGAGCAATACGTGAAACCACTTCGTAGCCCAAATGTGGGTTAACCGCAGTAATGATTCCGACACTCCGCTCCACATCCCGCTCTAGCTTCTCTTTATTGGCTTCAATACCAGCCAGACAGAAATCTGTGAAGACTTGGAAGGAGTTGTTCATGATGCTGATGGACTGAATGAGATTAAACACTAGAACTGGCTCCATAACATTCAGTTCCAGTTGACCCGCTTGGGAAGCCAGACAGATTGTATGGTCATTTCCTATCACTTGAAAAGCTACCTGATTGATGACCTCTGCCATAACCGGATTAACTTTACCTGGCATAATGGAGGAACCAGGCTGGCGAGCAGGTAGTGAAATTTCATTAAACCCTGTCCGCGGGCCGGAGGCCATGAGTCGAAGATCATTAGCAATCTTGGACATGTTCATCATGCAGACTTTTAGCGCAGCAGATACTTCTGTGTATGCATCTGTATTTTGCGTAGCATCCACAAGATGATCTGCAGTAACTAGCGGCAATCCACTTATTTCGGCCAAATGTTCTACAACCACTTCGATATATCGAGGGTCAGCATTTAATCCAGTTCCTACTGCCGTTGCCCCCATATTCACTTCATACAAATGATGACGTGTATGTTCAATACGTTTGATATCTCTCTCAAGTACTCTGCGATAAGCCTCGAACTCTTGGCCCAGACGAATTGGCACTGCATCTTGTAGATGCGTGCGTCCCATTTTTATAACCGGATCAAATTCCTTGGCTTTGTCTGCAAACACCTCATGCATTCTGCGCATAGTAACAAGCAGTTGTTCCAGAAGAGAAAGCGTCGCAATATGAATAGCCGTCGGGAATGCATCATTTGTAGACTGCGCCATATTCACATGAGAGTTGGGACTTAAATGACGATAGTCTCCTTTTTCATGACCAAGCAGCTCTAATGCTCGGTTAGCAATGACTTCATTGGCATTCATATTTAACGAGGTACCTGCACCACCCTGTATAGGGTCTACAATAAATTGTTCGTGCCATTGACCTTTGATGATCTCATCTGCTGCTTTCACAACAACTTCTCCAAGCCCACGATAGAGCCTGCCAATTTCCATATTTGCAAGCGCAGCGGCTTTCTTTACGATCCCCATCGCTTTGATTAATTCATTGTGCACTCTATAACCCGTAATTGGAAAATTCTCTACTGCGCGTAATGTCTGAATCCCATAGTATGCGTTCTTATCTACTTGTTTGCTGCCTAGAAAATCATTTTCTACACGAAATTCAGTTCCTGTCACAGTAAATCCCTCGCATTCTTTGAGTTAGGTTTGAACGGATTTAAGAAAGCGCATTCATTCATATGTCTCACTTAGATATTAACCTTTATTGTGATAAATGTCTCTCATAAAATTAGAGATTAATGTAATTAATTTCAAATAAGATTACGAAAGCCTTGCCCTTAAAGGAAAGCTGGTTTTTATTAGGAGTAAATTTCCAATTGAAGCTATAGCATAGTATGCGCATTTATAATATAAAAAAGCCGACCTTTAGGTCGACTCCATCCAAACTTAACTCACAACTATGTTGAGTTCTTATTAAACCGTATAGTTCTCCAAAGAGATCTTCACACCATTCAGCAAAGCTCGCGGTTGCTCTGACTCGCTCTTCATACTCAAATGCAATCTATCGCCATTACTGGTCGTATAATGAGCCGCCAAGCCGCCTTCCATCTCAAATTGGGGTTCATTATGGGCCATTGCTATTACGAATGCATCCAGTCCGATGATGCCACGCTCTGCAGACTCCTTAACACCGATCGCCTCAACGATCACCCCACCCGGCATCCCTTGAACGGTTACCTCAATGTATCCCGGACGTTCCTGTAGCTGGTACGATTGAGATAAATATATTGCGAAATAGACATCCCCAACCTGACCGAATAAGGCGTTCGGGTCTTGCATCCACTCCCCATGAGGAAGAACACCGATGATCGTATTCTTTTCCCCCTGAGGAATGGGAAATAAAGAAATAACTACATTCTTGTGATAGAGGACCTCCATATAACGGCTCTGATGGCGAGGATCTCCCTCATTGTAGCCTTGACCTGGATGGAAGAAAAATAGCTGGTTAGACCCTCCTTCTCCATTCACAGGCAGAGAGAAAGTCCAACGGAGCTGTTCATTATCAAATTCCTCTACTCGTTCCCACATCCCGCCTGCTGCAAAATCCTCTGTAATATAGGCATAGGAATGAAGCAACGGTTGAGCATTCGGATCTGCTGGGACTACCTTCTGTGTAATCTTGGTGGTTTCCGCTGGCGTCCGCCGATTCAATGCAGCTGTTAAAGCCTCATCTGGTGCTTTATAGAATAGGAGTCCAGCGTATTCCGTGCGTGGCATTGCCTTTGAAAGCTTGAAGTCCCCGAACTGAACATAGTCATGAAGCACATTAGCATCCCCTGGTACATCATGTGGCCAACCTCTTGAATGTGCACCCACCCAAGCTCCACGTAAATAAAACTCTGCTCTTACCTTCCAAAGATGATCAAGCATGTCTTTAAGAGTAGTTATTAAATCCGTATCTTCTGTCGGGACAAGCTCCAAAGCGCAGGTAAACGCCTGTATCCAATGCCAGAACCACGGGAGACTGCCGTATTCTGGCATACCCTTAGAGCGGATGTATGTCAATGTGTCCTTCAAGCTTTGACGACCATCCTCAACGAGCACATCATCTGCAAACATAGTGCCAAAAATCAGCTTTGCTGCTGTATATTTCGCTTCATGATGCCCAAAAGTGATTACCGGCTTACGGTAGAAATCACTCCGATAAATGTGTCCAAATGCTGTATTCAGGACAATGCGAAGTTGAGCGTTTAGTGCTCCACCATATCTTTTGCAAAAGTAGGCCATCAGACTGCCCATAATTTCCACAGGCAATTCATGCGGCGAAGCCTCACGTGGAACCGGATTCAATCCAAGCGGCCAGTGCCCGTATAGCTCCGTGCCAGGTTGACGATTCTGTAGCATTAATGTCTCTAGCAGCACATCCTGTGCCTTCTGTTTCGCTTCTTCCCGGTCAAAAGGCAACGACAAAGAATCATCTACTGCAGCTGCAAAAAGATATGAGGCATAATAGAAGTTATTTCGCACATCATCGTGGAACCAGAGTCCACTCTCAAGCAGAGGCCGTCTCTGCGCTTCCAGCGCTATACTTATAATGATTTCTTGTTGACGGTCCTGATAAGTACTCTGAATACCATTCGACTCCAGCATTCAAGTTCAACCTCCCACATCTCAATTTTCAATAGTATGATAACAATCCTATAAAAGAGAACTAAGCATTTTAGATCTATTGTGCACACTTTTCGTTCATTTGGCAATTATTAAAACTTATAAATAAACTAAAACGAACCAACATCTAAAAATAAACACTTGTAATATGAACATAAATGGAGTAAATTGTACCTATACGAACGAAAATATGCTTGTGAAGGAGATTGAATATTCCATGGAAAGACGTTTTGCATCCCATCCTAATGAAGTTAAGCAGTTTGACACTGAGCGCCTCCGTAAGGAATTCCACATTCCTGTCATTTTTGCACCAGATGAACTGAAACTTGTACTTACCCATGAGGATCGCATGATCGTTGGCGGTGCTAATCCTGTTAAGGAAGAAGTTGCACTTACAACTGACCTTAAAGAACTTGGGGTTACTTACTTCTTGGAACGCCGTGAGCTGGGGATCATCAATGTTGGCGGTAAAGGTTCGGTTATTGTCGATGGTACAGAATATGAAGTAGATTTCAAAGAATGTCTGTATGTCGGTCAAGGTTCTAAAGATGTTATCTTCAAAAGTGCAGACGCTTCCAAGCCCGCTAAATTCTATTTGAATTCTGCGCCTGCTCACCAGTCCTATCCAACTACCAAAACCACTCTGGCTGAATCCGAATCTGGTGCAATGGGCGGTTTGGAGAACTCCAATGAGCGTACCATTCACCGGTTCATTCATACAAATGGCGTGCAAAGTGCTCAGCTAGTTATGGGTATGACTCAACTGAAGCCAGGTAGCATGTGGAATACGATGCCAGCACATACACATCCACGCCGGATGGAAGCATATTTCTATTTTGATCTACCGGACGATTCCGTTGTGTTCCACTTGATGGGAGAGCCTAATGAAACTCGCCATATCGTAATGCAAAACGAACAAGCGGTTATTTCTCCAAGCTGGTCCATCCACAGTGGTGTTGGTACTCATAACTATACTTTTATCTGGAGTATGGCTGGCGATAATAAAAGATATGATGATATGGACCCCGTATCCATGAAAGAACTACAATAGAGACAAGCTAAAACGCCTTCGGCGTCCTTTTAAGGACGATAAGCGTTTATGCGAGAATTATAAGGAAGAGTCTAGCGTGAAACTTAAACTTTCTTATAATTTTAATCAATTACGGAAAGCTGAGGCAAGCGGATGAACCCGATACGACGACATGAGATGATTATGGAAGTTATGCTGAACCAAAAAGATGTAACGGTGAATGAACTGAGCGATAAGCTACAGGTTACAGGAAAAACAATTCGTGAGGATTTAAGCAAGCTGGAGGAGCAAGGACTGATCGTACGTGTACATGGCGGAGCTGTGCTGGCACAAAGCGACCAGTTTGGTATTTTGCCCTCTAAGGATCCATTGGATAAGTATTCCGACGAAAAAACAGAGATCGCCTTGCGCGCGCTTGCTCATATTGAACAGGACGATATTATAGCTCTTGACGGCGGGAGCACAACGCTTGAAATTGCCCGACGCCTGGACAATATGCCTCTAACGGTAGTCACCAATGATGTATACATCATCAGCGAACTGGTTCCCAAAGATCATATTCGTCTCGTCGTTCCCGGGGGTTACCGTGTCCGCAATATGTTGGCCGGCCCTGAAGCCGTCTCTTATGTGCAACAACTTAATATTCAAAAAGCATTTCTGTCCTCGACAGCTGTTCATATCGAACATGGACTTTCTATTTATACAGGAGATTTAATTGAGTTTAAGCAAGCCCTTGTGTCTACTGCCCGTAAGGTGTTCGCGGTTGTGGATCATCATAAATTCGGCCAAACTGCGCTGCGTACATTCGCTTCTCTGCAGGAAGTTGACGTTATCTTGACAGATAAAGGACTCTCTCCCGAAACAGCAGAACAGTTCCGCAGTGCAGGCATTGCCATTGAATGTGAGTAATAACGGAATCAAATCCATTTAAATCAAAGGGGCGTAATTTATAATGTCATCATCATTATTCAGCTTGGCAGGTAAAACAGCACTCGTAACCGGTGCTGCTCAAGGTCTTGGACAAGGCATTGCCCTTGCCTTCGCAGAAGCAGGTGCGGATATTGCATCCGTATCGCTTAATACAAGTCAAGAAACCGTAAACGCCGCAAAAGCTTTTGGTGTAAAAGCGGTTAGCATCGAATCTGACTTAAGTGATCATAGCAACCTGCAAAACACATTTGACCAAGCACTTGAACTGACTGGTCATGTTGACATTCTCGTGAACTGTGCAGGAATGATCCGCCGTACTCCTGCAAAAGACCATAGTGAAAAAGACTGGTTCGATGTTATTAACCTGAACTTGAACACAGTGTTCCTTCTGTCTCAGATCGCTGGCCGCCACTTCCTGGAAAGAGGATCCGGCAAAATCATTAACATCGCCTCTATGCTCTCCTATCAAGGCGGAATCAATGTCCCTGGCTACACCGCGAGTAAGCACGGGGTTGCAGGTCTTACTAAAGCTTTTGCCAATGAATGGGCAGGCTCCGGTCTGAACATCAATGCGATTGCACCAGGCTACATGGCGACTGAAAATACAGCTCCAATCCGTGCTGACCAAAGCCGCTCGGATGCTATCTTAGATCGTATTCCAGCTGCACGTTGGGGAACACCTGATGATCTTAAAGGTCCTGCTGTATTCTTAGCTTCCGCAGCATCCGACTATTTGAATGGTCATATTCTTAATGTTGACGGCGGATGGATGGCTAGATAAATAACCTGAAATATTTAACCCGCTGCCTGTGGCAGCGGGTTATTTTTACTTAAACAAGCTTGTAATGGATTCCCCATCATATTTACTAGTAATTTTAAAACCTCCGGAGTGATACTTATTCTTACTAGCAAGATCAATGATATGCAGAAAATTAGTGTCAGTTAGAGTCATTCCAAAACGCAAAGCTTTATTTACACGTATACTTATCCAATAGGTTTCCGTGGTTTTATGAGAAGCACTACTTCTTTTTAATTTCACATTAGAAAATTCATGGATGATCTTTTGAATTTCTTTCGGATCATCAACAATTATTTTTTCTTCATTTGTAAATTTGAGAATTTCGATGGACGTGATTTCGGTTGTATCGATTCGATCTAGAATAATATTTTTAAATGAATTATAACTGTGATATAACGTAATGCTCCAAAAGCCAATAATGAATACTACAATAAACACGATGTACGGATTAGTTTTTTTCATTAATCTGAGCCTTCTATCTCCACAAATTCTCCCGGATGTGCCCGAATATACTCGCCAATCAACCTGTGGCTATCTTCGGCTATGTTCTTAAATCGTTCATATAAACCACTCATCTCATTCAACAACTCAGGATCTCGATCGAGATCCGTGATGGTAGCATCAACCCACTGTATTCCAAGTCTATTGTTTCTTTCTTCGAGAAATGCCTTTGTTTCCTGAAGCAAAAGAATCATCGGATCATCGCCAAAAAATCGTATACCTCCCATCACCCCTGTCCAATACCCCGGCAGGTCTTGCATGTAAGAAATCCAAGCATAATACTCCCCTTCGGAATTACGGCTGTGATCATGCATTACTCTGAACATACAAAGTGCTTTCTGTCCATCTGTGAGCTTTGAGATCACTTCGGATTTGATCGATGGTGATTTTGCGCGAATCTGCTGAAAGGTAGGCTCCATACAGGCCCATCCTAATCTTTCATCACTAAAAGTGTCCAAATCCTTCTGCTTCATGGTTACTAAATTCATTTAACTCCTCCTTTGATTAACATCCAAAAATATACATTTCATTCCAGCGGTTGTCAATAAGAACCTCCCTAACATTTAGGGTAATTCGAACGTTTTTATGATAGGCTTTAGAAAGAAAAAATCATCACAAAGGAGCTTTTCTATGCATAATGAGATACTTACCATTTTTGATGAAGCAGGCAACCGAACAGGTACGGCTCCTCGTGAAGAGGTACATCGGTTAGGACATTGGCATGAGACTTTCCACTGCTGGTTTATAAGCAAAGATCAGGAAATACCCTATATCTATTTACAACTTCGGAGTGAACAGAAACAAGATTATGCGGGACTACTGGACATCACGGCCGCCGGACATTTGCTAGCAAACGAAACTGTAGAAGATGGAACACGCGAGGTTCATGAAGAGCTGGGACTGGATTTATCCTTAAAAGACCTAATCCCGCTAGGGACAATTCCTTATAGTATGAAAAAAGAAAAACTTATCGATAATGAACGAGCGCATGTCTTTGTTTATAACAATCCCTATCGTCTAGAAGATTTTCAGCTACAAAAAGAAGAGGTCGCCGGCATTGTCAAAGCTAAGTTCTCTGATTTCCGCAGATTTTGGCAGGGAGAAATACATAGTCTACAAGTCAACGGTTTTCAAATCGATCCGCATGGACATAGAATTACCATTGAGCAGGATGTAGACATGACCCATTTTGTACCCCATGAAGTGGGTTATTATACTCGTATTATCGAGGGTATCGAAGCTATATTTCTAAAATCACCAGTAGTAACGGAGGACAAATGATTATTGATCAACGAACATTTACCGTGAAAGGAACCCAATACACTATTAGATCTGCAATCACTACGGATGCTATGACATTGTCCAAATTAAGAGTACAAATTGATGGTGAGACCGAGAATTTAGACAGAGAACCAGGGGAGGCTTTTATAGACGAAATAGAGTTTCAGCAGCTTATCCTATCTGATTCAGAGAAACTAAGAAACTTATTTCTAATCGCGGTAGTTAATAATCAAATCGTTGGGTTCTCTAGATGCGAAGGCCATTCATTAGCAAGATTCGCTCATAAAGTCGAGTTCGGAGTATGTGTGCTGCAGGATTATTGGGGTTATGGAATTGGAAAAAATCTTTTAGCAGAATCGATTGCTTGGGCCGACGCTAACGGTATCCAAAAAATCACTTTAAATGTCCTCGAAACGAACGACAAAGCTATCACCCTTTATCAGAAGCTTGGCTTTGAGATCGAGGGAATATTAAAAAATGATAAGATTCTTGCTGACGGAAAATTCTATAACACGATTATGATGGGACGATTTATGGATTGATAGTAAAAAGGCAGAACCTGAATCCCTCAGGTCCTGCCTTCTTTTTATACTAACGATTTACGCTTCAACATTGCGAGATCATTTACAGCTAGATTTAACACAGACGGAGCAGCAGTGCCTGAGCACAAATCCGTATAATCCGCTCCATCTAATTGTACCGCTTGCGGACTGCCGCTGTAGTTTTGCACAAAAATATAATCACTCTCTCCATCCGTACGAAGCTGCGCTGTCACACCAGTTGGAAGCTCACTATCAAGCGCACGAGTAATTCCTGCTTTTGCAGTGATTGCAGCATACAATTCAACGTAGAAAGAGGCGTCTTTTACACGAGTAGCGAGATGATACGCATTTCCTTCACCGAAATGATTTACCGTAAGCGCTGGACGGCCAGCATAGAAATCGCTGCGATAAGTGCCTAATGCTTCCGCACCTTCCAAGTGGATCAGCTCAGCAATTTCATGCGCATCATAATCTCCACTAAGATTAAGTGCATTGCTCGCCTGCATTACAACACCATTCAAATCACGGCTATGCAGCCCTTCGGTCTCTTCTGCCCAAATGCCGAGCGTTCTACGTAGTGGTCCAGGGAATCCACCCAAATGACATAAATCCGTTTCGTTAACGACACCAGACCAATAGGTTGCCAGGAAAGTTCCGCCTTGCTCAACAAACTTCTCGATACGCTTTCCATTCTCTTCGCTGATCAGATATAACATAGGTGCGATCACCAGCTTGTAAGCGGACAGATCATCCCCCGATCCGATCATATCAACTGGAATTCCTAGCTCCCAAAGGGCACGATAATGCTGTAGTACAGTCTCCTCATAACGCAATCCGGAATTACGAATGCCTTGCGCATCCTTGATCGCCCAGCGGTTGTCCCAATCGAAAATAATCGCTGTTTTTACTGGAGTTGATGTACCTACTACTTCTGTCATTCCCGCCAGCGTCTTTCCTACCTCTGTAACGTCTTTAAACACACGAGTTTCGGAGTGGCCGCTATGGTCAACAACTGCACCATGGAACTTCTCACTAGAGCCCCGGCTTTTACGCCATTGGAAATATTGAACGGAATCCGAACCATGTGCTACCGCTTGAAGTGAAGACAGCTTGTGCATGCCAGGACGCTTCAGCTTACTGACCGATTGCCAGTTCGTAAGAGACGGCGTGCTTTCCATGAGCAGGAACGGTTTCTTTTTAAAAGAACGCATTAAATCGTAGTGCATTGCCGCCCATGCCGCTAATCTAGCATCGTCACCGTCTTCAGTATAATGCCATTCTGGATAAGCATCCCATGAGACAACATCCAGAATTTTGGCCAGTTCGCGGTAATCAATGCCATCGATCATATGCATATTCGTCGTAATTGGCAACGCTGGATTGTATGGGCGAACAGTATTGATCTCATGCTGACAGAAATCAATCGTCCGTTCGCTGACAAACCGCCGCCAGTCGAGATTCAAGCCATGTACTTGCGTCTCTCCATGTGGAGCCGGGGATTCAATCTGTGTCCATGAAGTGTAGGTATGACTCCAAAAAGTAGCCCACCAAGCATGATTCACCTCATCCAGACTGTTATTGTATTTGACCTTTAACCAATCTCTAAAAGCATTCTGACAAAGATCACAGTGACATTCGCCACCGAACTCATTCGAAATATGCCAACCGATAACCGCAGGATGCTGGCTATAACGTTCTGCTAGCTTCGCATTTAAAATCGCAGTCTTTTCCCGATACACAGGCGAGGTGAAGCAATGATTATGACGGAAGCCATGTAAATTGTGAACACGATTACGTTCCACTCTTAGAACTTCAGGGTACTTCTCAGACATCCAAGCAGGTCGTGCTCCACTAGGAGTTGCCAGGAAAGCATAAATCCCATTCTCTGCAAAAGAATCCAAAACACTATCGAGCCAATCGAAAGTGAATACACCTTCTTCAGGCTCTAGGGATACCCAAGAAAAAATTCCGACAGACATCACATTGCAATTCGCAAGCTTCATCAGACGAATATCCTCACGCAAAATTTCTGGGTACTTCAGCCATTGCTCAGGATTATAATCGGCACCGTGCAGCATCACTGGTGCTTTGCTGCTAATCGGGGAGTGTTTTTTAGTCATAATGTAAGATCATCCTCTCAATTCTGCCCATTTCTTAAATGGGACTATTCTCTGATGAGACGCTAGATGCTTAAGCTATCAAATTCACGAATCATCATTTATACTATTTATAATATAAGAACATTCATCCCGATCAGTAGGAATATACTCTCGAAGTGATAGTACAAAATGAATATGAGGTGAATCATCCTGCTTCCTTTTTCACTGATAGAACTACCGCGCGACGCTGAGACGCTTCCCTTATATCCCTACTCTGTAGGTCGTCATATACAATTTCATCATGTGCGCCCTACAGGTTTTCCTGTTCATCAAATTTTTCTGATTCGTACCGGAACTGGGTTGTTTCGTGATCTGGAGACCGGTACTGAAACCATACTAGAACCTGGAATGGCTTTCGCTTTCCCACCGGATCGAGGACACGAATATTATCCTACCTCACATGAACCATGGCATGTCGGTTTCATCGGAATCGAAGGGAGTCAGTCGCAAGGAATGCTGGAGGGGATTGGCCTTCTCCCTTCTCTCCCCTATCATCCTGCTCATTTTGAACAATGTTGGGAGGAAATCGGAAAGATCTGGCATACGGTGAACAATCAGACGGCTAGTCGTCAAGACGAGCAAGGGATGGAGGATCTATCTATAACCCTATATAGATTACTTCTGATGTTACGTCGTTCTGAATCCATACACTCCTCAGGCAGTCGTTTAGAACTTGAGTCTGTGCGTAATGAAGCGTTGGCTAAAGCGGTTGAACTTATTAACGAACATTATACTGAGCCACTCCTTATCTCCAATCTAGCTGCTGCTGTGGGGTATTCCGTCCAGCATTTCCAGCGTCTATTCGTACAGGAATATGCCGTAACTCCACATAAGTATCTACAGAATCTGCGACTAGAACGTGCGATACAGTTAATGACAGAGAATGCTGATATTCTCGTTCAGGATATTGCGATTCAACTGGGAATGGAGACGAATTATTTTATCCGAATCTTCCGAAATACTTATGGCTGTACACCTGGGGTGATGAAGCTTCGGCTTTTAGAGGGTGAACAAAAAAGATAACGAAATCCAAAGGGATATCGTTATCTTTTCATTTAAATATAGGATGAAGTTAATCCCGCAGCAATTCGTCCCTCACTTCGGTCAGTACGAATCCAAGTAGGTTCCTACCCCGCCATTTTACGGGATTCTCCGCATCCGGATTGGACTGGCTCATACCTATTCCCCAAATGCGATCCTGTGGGCTAGCTTCGACGAGAATACGGTTTTTCGTTGACTTGAGGTATTCGCCAAGCTTCGGATTCTGCGAAAATTTGGCTATATTTCCTCTTTTGACAATGTCATAGCATTCTTTATCCCAAGTGTCATTTTCGAAGTTTCTTACTGCACGCCCGTAGGCTTTCATCTCCTTGGGATGCTTAGCTTTAAGGATCGCGTCCAACATATCGTCATCTCCAAACAGTCTTGCTTTCTCGGACATCATAAACTGCTCGACACAGGAATACTCGATCCCCTCTACCACGAAAGGACTCATCCACCATTGGCTGAAGCAGCTTTTGTCGACGCCGTCGTGCTTTGGCGGTGTATGGCCCCAGAAGAACACAAACTTGAACGTTTTGCCCGCGATATAAGCTTTTCTTAACTGCTCGATATTGTATATCATTGATATTCCTCCATATTTCTCCGATATAAGCGGGAAGGACGGTGTCCCGCATTTTCAGTATAATGATCGGTCTCCGCTACGAGATCCGCTACTTTACGCCGGAATGCGGCTTTCAACAGCTCTTTGTCTAAGATCACCTCATAAACCTGCTGCAGATCCGTCAAAGTGAAGAGATCCGGCATCAAGTTTAGCGCAATATCGGTGTAATTCACTTTTCCCCGCAGTCTCTCAATAGCGCAAGCTATAATCTTCGCATGATCAAAAGCCAATCCGTCATTTGATACAATGGAGTAAGCGGTTGACGTAGAGGCCGACTTTGATGTCATCGTCCGACCCACAACTGCCGTAAACTCTTCTTCATCGCTACTTAACTTGAGCTCGTATTCCTTCGTTTTCACATACCCATCCTCAATAATCTCTTTCCGCTCGCGCAGAAGCCGATAGGTTACCTTGAACCAGGCAGCATGGACAGCGTCATCTCCTGCTTTCAGCTGTACCTGATCACTGTTGATTAAGGCCATGTAGCTGCAGCTCATCACCCAGGTACGAGGGTCCCTTCCAACATCGCTGAAGGTGTACAACTGCTCCAAATAAACGTCATCCACACCGGTTTCCTCACTCAGCTCCCTCACCGCCGCCTGCTCTGTCGTCTCGTCCGGCCGGACGAAGCCGCCTGGAAGTGCCCAATTGCCCAGGAACGGGTGACCTCCCCGCTGAATGAGCAGAATTCGCAGCTCTTTTTCCGGAAGCTTGCGGTAGCTGTCCGCCTCCGTGTTCGTAACGGTGAAAATGACCATGTCCGCCGCCACCGAAGGCCGCTCGAAATCCCCGGCATGGTACTGCTCTAAAAATTGACGTTCCGTAAGTCCATCGCGATCCAACATATTCATGTATCCTTGCCTCCTTTGTTCTTTATTCTAGCCATTCAACTCTCCGAAATAGTTCCGGTAGGGCTCGAACTTTGCCAAGACCTCACTTACTTTGTGCATTCGTTCCTCTAGGTTTCCTCGCAACGTGATATAGGGAATCCGCCGCTCTTTCAAATCGGCAATGATTTGCTTATGAAAAATATGCCGCTTCTGATCCCCACTACGGTCCCATGTATTCTCATAAGGAATATCATCGTCACACAGGAAAAACAGATCGTAGCGCTGCGCGTTTTCTAATGCGATCCGGGCTAAGCATTCAGGAGCCCGGCCGTGGTAATCCAAAGCAAACATATATGTGGTAATTGCATTGGTATCGACAAAGAGATATCGGTTAGCTTCCAGCATCGCCTGCTCCTCACGTTCGATATGGCCCAAAGCGATCTCATCGAACGCTTCTAGGCTGATTCTACGATCCACTTGATGCTCGGTCCAGTAATCACGCCCATATTCGCTCGCAAAGGTTGTGCGATACCGCTGCGCCAGCGCTTCGGTGATTGTAGATTTGCCAGTCGACATCGCTCCCACAAAAACCACTTTCGTGATTAACCCCCTATACACGACATCACTTACAAATCTGCGATATTTATAAGGGTCGGCACGTACCATCGTGGCCGAAATCGGCACCCGCTCACGGGCTTCATCCACCCGCCGGTCCACCGCGCCTAATGCGACACTCATATGCTCACCGTAAAACTCACTAGAGTAAAAATGCGTCACTTGCTCGCCCTTCAGCAGCCCTAGAATATACTGCTCCTCTCGAATCTCATGCTCCCGATCGTTCGAATACCCGTCTGGACCGTCCCAAGCTTCGATTACCCGGACCGTCGGATAGAGCTTGCGGATCCAGTTCGCCCGGATATGAAGCGGAATCGGGGTCACCGTCGTTTCGTAGATTACCACAATCAATTCGTCGACCTCTTGCAACGCCGTCTCTATCATGAATTGATGACCTTTATGCAACGGGGCAAACTTCCCCAGTGTTAATCCAAGCGTCTTCATACCGATACCTCCTTAGCCCCTTTATTCCAATTGTAATAGCCGTATGCCGCGTTAATCAGATATGCACTCCACATGACGATCATTAGCACCCCTTCGCTACTGCCTTCCAGCATCCGAATTACCCACAACAACACCGTAAATATATTCAATACAATGTAGACCAGCCATTGTTCCTTAAATCTTCTGACCATTAAAAAGGTAGCCACAATGGATAATACCGTTGTAATAGCATCTATATAAGGCGAGTTCTGCCCTGGGATGAACGATAGCCCGATTCCCAGTAACAGGCAGCCTATTATGCAGACCGCTCCAACAAGGAACAGCCACTTAAGATCCATCTGTCGCATGGATAGTTTGCCGTCTTGGCGGTTGTTTTTCCACATATAGAAGCCAATGACATTCATAGGTACAAAGAATAACAAATTCAGCATGACCTCTCCAAACAAACCGTTTATATAAGCCAAGTACGCGTAACCAACGGTATTGTACATTCCGAAAACATAACTCATCAGGTTTCCTTTCGCCGCGAGCACCACACACAGCACCCCGGTGATAAAGACCGTAAATCCGAATAAGGAATCTTTAGAAATAACCGTAAACGCAACAGCAATAGAGGTAAATAAAACTAGCCAGACGATTTCAAACAGATTCCAACCACCCCATGTTTTATTCACTTTCATCCGCTCCCTTTCATTAAATTTCCTAATCTTCACCATTCAGTTTGTTGTTAGTAACTTTTTGATAATAACAATTTGTTAATATCAAATATAGCAAAAAGGCGAGGAAGATGCAATAAAAAGGTGAGAATAATTTCCAACTTAAGTTTGGACCCAGTCCATGGTCGGTATCCTCTTCCTTAGCATAAGCCTATTTCTAGAATCAGCTAACGGTACTTATTCTTGACAATGATTTCTGGCAAGAATATACGCTGACAAAGGAAAAAACCCGCGATTTACGCGGGTTGGCGTTCGAACATGTATTTGTCATCCAGCTACTTCTTCTTCTCTGCTACTACGCTCGAATTATTGCCCACGGGCGTAATTCTTATAGAAATTTGTTACAGCTTAATTAAAAGCTTTATCGGCTGTGGAGTTTGGAGAACATTCTTGCAGATTGTGTTCCCGCTGCTTATGCCGGTGATTGCCACAGTAGCGATTTTAAATACGCTACATTTTCATGCAAAAATATATCATTAACGGCATCACGTCCGGTTCGTTAAAGGGATAGGGAGTTAGCTCTAGCTCTTCTTTCTGCAATCAGTTTTTTCAATGAATAATTTATCTCTCTATATAACAGGCGCTATTTCATTTTTTCCTTCTTAGTATCCTACTCTTTTTTTTGCATGGATCGTAACGGTAATCGGCATATCGGCTTCTGCGTAAATTGATCGTAAGTACTTGGGTGGATGGGTTGCGCAAGATGAAATAACGAATAGTTTCCCCATCAGCGATTGAGTCGCCTGGAATACCTAAAATAGCGTCAACTATTATATTTGTGCTTGTCTGTTTTATAATTTTTAAACCCAACACTCTGCTAGGCAATCCCCCCGTATCTGCATCAGGAGAGTAAAGACGTCCTCGAATGTTTTTAAAACCTGCGGAGCAAATCATGCGATTTGCGTACACATTGTTCCAAAATTGGCGGTAATACCGAAAAATTTTGATTCGGGTCGAGAATCGCAAGGGAAGTCTGTAGTAATCAAAATCACCGATTCGAATCGGTGGACTGTTTAGATCATACGAAAAGACTACTTTCTCCCATGCCTTTTCCGCATTCTGAATAAATGCCATAAGTCGTTTTCTCGAAACCATGCCGTCCCCCTCCTTATCGCTCTTCCATTGCATACTATGTATGTTACCTTATGGAAGGCACGGCAAGAATGGATCCTCGTATTTCATGATTTTTCATTTCATGATGTTTGCCGGCTCATAAGTAAAAACCTTATTTTTGAGACAGCAACTTGTAGCAAGGAACGATTACTGCTCGCACTTCACGCATTACAATCTTCGTTGTCAAGGAGCAAATGAAGATGATAGCGGATATCCGAGCATTGAAAAATAAAACAGATTTCATCCTTGTATACCTACATTTCGGGAGAGAATATCGATCATTTCCATGCAAGCTGCAGCACACAAAAAAAACGCGACTAAACCGTTCCTACCGGCAGCCGCGTCATTTCTTGCTAAGTAATTTTCTTATCGTTCTAGCAGTAAATCTAAATCCCGAAAGCCTGGAGTGCTTTTTCGATGAAATGTCCAAACGTACCTTTCCGGTAAAGCATATGTTGCAGATAACTGAATTTTCAAGGAGGGAAGCATATTGAATAAGAAAAGAAAACGTCAACTCCCCGTTCGCAAACAGCAAAACGAATTTATAACACCTGCAATTTTAAGACGAACGATACGAAATGTGCTGCCCTTCTATCGCGAAATCGTGCGCAATCCAGCATACTCAGCTGCATGGGTACAAGCGGTGAATACGATTGATTTTGTGCAGATGGAAAGACTGTTTCAAAAGGTAAGCCATGCCCCAATTGCAGAATTGGGATCAGGGTACAGTTTCGGCTTTCGTACACCTATGCGGGATCGACTATACGTCAACGGTTTTTTTCTTGACCCCGCTCAAAGTAAGTATAAAGTGGGAGAACATCTCGTAGTAGTACAAGCTATTCTTCCCTTATACCTCAGGTTGGCGACTGATATTCCATTTGCAACGCGTGTCACTGCCGCAATTAATTCAGGTAATACGACAAGACTGAACAATTTAATTCGTGGATTAATACGCTCCCGTTTTTTACTAACTATCAGAGCACAAGATTCAGGATTCAGAATCAGCTTTAGATTTCCGATCAGTCGCAAAATATATACTAATTACATCTTACTAGGAATGGGCTAGTTAGTTGTGAAGACTGCCGGCTTTCACTGGTGGCAGCAACTGATTGAACTACTCGCGACTAGAGTGGCAAGATTCCTAAGTACGGGAGACTAACGTTTCTACTTCGCCGCTTCCGCCAACCATGCTTGCATAACCGGTGATTCGGCCCGATTTAAACGTAGGGCAATTTCGGTATTAACCTCATCCGGCGGCATGACTTCGACAAGGACACATACTGACTCTCGCAGCTGATTCATGGCAAACATGCCTTCATCATCAAGCATTTTCATTGCCAGCTCCATGGCCTTCAGCCTCAAATCAAACTCGCGATTCCCTTCGTCATTCTCAAGATCCGCTATGAAAGGACGCTCGATGAATCGTTGTTTAACGTGATCGAAGTTCTCATCCCCGAAACAACAATAGGGTGAATCGGCATAGGACCATTTGATGAGTTCAGCAATCGTCGATTCCATCTCCAAAGCTTCCCACGACCAGGCGGAGATGCTAGGCGCATGTCCCTCGCCAGTAGTATGTAGCGTACAGTAATAATAATGTTCGCCATTTTCAAAAAGAGCACGAAATGACGTTCTGGCAGCAGCGGCGATTTCTATCGCCAGCGTCTCTATTTCTTGCATCGGCTTCATGATAATGGCCCTCCTTTCCATTAGTCGATCAGCTCAGGTTATTTAAGAACGCTCGTCAATCAGACGTTCTAGAAATTCCGCAAACGTTGAAGCATACTTGTCGATCAAATCATTCATGAGATCATAACACATGATCGGAAATTCCCCCTGTTTATCTCTAGTAGACGTATCAAAAAAATAAAGCTCGTCGCTATCCGGTACGAACAAGTCCAGTCTGTGGGGAAACCGACCTACCCACCATTCCTCGGCTTTATTCAGTCTATGTATGTAAAGAAGGTCGCCGTCGTAATACTCTCTATGTTCCGGAGCTGCGATCGCTAGAATATTGCCGTCTCCCAACCGGGCATTACCGTAATGAACCAGCCACCAGCGATAAGATGGCGGCAGGCAGAATCCTAATTCCTCTTCAGCTTCTGCTATCCAGCTTTCTTCCGCACCATGGCCAGGAAACCATTTTAAAGCGGAGGTCGTTTTCAGTTTTTCTGCCAAACGCTCATACATAAGTTCGATCCCCTCTCCTTATACATGGGTTTATTGTAATTTTTAGATATCTCTCCAATTTTCTACAAATGATATGGCGGCGCTTTTCCTGCTACAATGTTATCAGGATGAACGTCAGTTGGCTCATAGTCATTCATACGGAGAAGGATATACTCAATCTCTTCTAATGGCATCTGCAATTTTTGGCTGACTTCATAAAGACCCATGTCTTGCGAAAGTAGTTTCCGTGCTTGATTTAGCTTTCCATTTAGCCAATTGTTTTCAAGCATCCATTTTTTCACCAGATCCAGTAGTTGATTTTGAGTTTCCTTAACTGCATGCTTATTATATTTAGCGACTGACTCTGACATATAGTTACAAAGGTGACTGCCTAATACCTCACGTTGCTCATGCTTGGACATCCGTTGGTACTGTTCATAACTTATGCTGATATCTAATTCGAGTGTATGATCACTGCTATCAAAACGTCTGGATGTTGTTCGACCATAACTTTCAGGTAAAACACGCAATACAAAAAAGATATCATAGGGAAACTTCCATGTATTTGCTAATTCCTCTAAGGGCAGCAGCTCATCTCTCAATTGACCCACACACGTTCCATGTGTATCCAAAGTAAAAACTAGTTTCATACATACCTCCCTCTCCCACACTTAAGGAGTATCCGGATCATCTGTTATTTTCTGAGATCGCTTCGCAGCCTTTCGACAAGAGCCACTGCTCCATAACTTCAAACGCCTGCCCCGCATCCTGTTCATAGAAGACAGCCACCTCTTGCTGGTAGGCATAATTCAATCGTACATAGCCGCCCAGCTGCCGGTAGAACAGGAAACAAGCATAGGCATTCTCAATGGACAAATCCGGCGGAAATTCGTTTTGGCATAAGTCGGCCAGTTCGGGCAGCGTAAGCTGATCCTGTCCTTGTGGCAAACGCAAAAAGAGATGGCTCCGAGTGCCCGTCCACGGTTCATAGTAGATGCTCTCCCCTTGGCTGATTCCATACACCTGACGATATATTTCATCCATCACCAAGGCGTACATCCCTTCGTCTTCCTGCTCCCGTGCCTGCAGGGAAATCGCCTTTACGTGCTCCGCATGCCGAGGTAGCCAGAGCAGCCTAGCTGTCTGGGGATGTACTGCCAGAAAATCACCGTCCACCGTTGTACCTATAACGATACACTCGCCGATCTGTTGCTCACTAATGGGGCTGTTTTCGTCATGCTCCCATAATCCGTACTCGGCAAATGGTTTAAGCACCTCCGCATCGGGAAGCTGAACATTCAACCACCCTCTGTAAGTCCCTTCACCGAATCGCCGCAAAAACCGGAGGTAGCCCTGTGGATAAACAGTAACGTCTTCCTTCGCAAGTGCTTGGTTTTGGCCGTCAGATAGCGGTTTTGGCTGAGATACGATGTACATAAATACTCCTCCTGTTAACTGAACGATCCTACCTTTTATTGAAAACCCAATTTTGCTAAAGATTGTTGTATTTCCCGGTCTGCTTTACTTTTGAAAGTTGCAAACTCCACTGAAGATAAAGAATTCGGAAGTTTCTGATGGATAAAGGAATCAAAATCGATTGCCGTCTTGAGAATACGAAGCGTGTGCAGCAAAGGTAGTTGCTCCATTCCCGTCAAACGGGTTAAGCCTTTACAATTCCTAATAGAAAGTTCCTCAAGTGCCTTCATTTCCTGGTTAAAGCTGATTTCCTTCAGTTGGATTTGATCCTCAATAACAAGTCTCTTCAGCGCTTGAAAGGCTGTAATATTGGTCAGGTCATGGAAGCCGCGGACTCTAGTAATCTCCAGGTTCTCGATTGTATTCTCTTCAATTTCATGAATATGCTCCCGGCCTCCAAGCAAAATGCGAAGGTGCTCCAGCTTCCTCAGCCGGTTAATACAATGTAACGGCAGTTTGCTGATCGAATGCAGCGCGAGATAATTCAAGTTCTCCAGATAACCTATAGCATCAAGGTTTTTAACCTTACCCCCTACATGCAATTCCTCCAGATCAGAGAACTCTCTAAAATATTGCAGGTTGAGGGTCTTTTTATCCGAGATAATGTTTAATTTATTTAGAGAGTGCAACGTATCAATACCCAAAATTTCCGAATTCTCCAGCTCGTATATGCCTATGCTCAAACTGCGCAGGTGATCCAGCTTCGCCAATGCTTCAGTGTTATGTGCCTGGGTGAGACTATCGAGGTGCAGCATTTTCACATGAGGAATCCGCAAGAGAGTATGACAATCAAAAGACAGCGAATAGTGGGCGTAGAAACGTACTCCGAAATCCTCATTCCAGCGCGCGCAAAGCTCATCCACTTCTTCCAATATGGAGCCATAAAAATCCGGGTGAGAAAATTGAATAATCACTTGGTTACCGTCGTGCAAATCCCGCTCGATCAGATCCCGGTCCAGCAGGGCAGGATTATTGATCAGAATTCTTTTTTTCCATATTTTCCGCATCCATTAATCCTCCTTTTTTGCCATTGATCACAAGCCCGTATTTACTGAAAATCCACGATTTGCTCAAATCGTGAATCGCATCATGGCTTATACGCACAGAAGGCTTTTGCTCCTTCATAGCATCTGCGTCATGCGTCGAGAAGCGAAGCGGCTTTGTCATTTTATTAATAGAGTCTTTTATTTCATCGAAAAACTTATATGTTAACGGCTTATGATCCTCGATATCCTCATAGATATAATACTTCCCGTTTTCATCTTCCAAATCCATTTGAAAGCCTTTAGGAAATGAAAGCAAGATACACGGCAATTCATCCTCTGCCCATTGTCCGTAATAGGGAAAATGGACACCTTCATTTCTCGCAAAAAATCCGGAGCCTTCATTATCAGACGCAACAGAAATGGAATAAACAAAGAATGGGTGACCATCATTCCTTTTTTCCTCTGCCGTAAAATAATGATAAAATGACTGATACGCCTCATACACCTGATTCTGGTCATGCTCTGTCTGGGCATAATTGGTTAGATAAAATTGCGCTTGCTTATGTTCAAAAAGCTTCAAAACGCTTTCAAACTCTTCCGGCCTTAAGAAGAATCTAAGTTTATAAAATCCGCTGTTCTTTAATCTATCCATTTCTTTTCTCTCACCGCCATGTTCTAAAGTGTCATCTCAGATGACTTTAGCCATTTGCTCATGTATTTTCAAAATTCATATTTCGCAAATCGTTCTTTGAGAGTTTCTTCGTGCGGGATCCACTCCCAATCGCTCCATAATGACATTCTTACGAGTTCTGACAGCTTATCTACGGCTTGTGCCGGACTCGTAATGCTAATGAAGTCGTCAAAATCCTCATTGCGGATATCCAACGCTTTCTGCAAATAGTCATCGTTAAGACGCTCTTCTTTAAGTTGTTCATATTCATCCCTCGTCCACTGTTCACAAAAGATTCTTTCGGCCTCAATATCTCCATTCTCGAACAACGACAACTCGAATATTTCCTCATTTATATATCCGGCGGTCATCACTGGCTCCTCGATAAGCCGAGACAGCGTTTTGCCGATCTCCTTCACCGTACCCCATACAAAATAATCATGGAGCACGCTGATCCAGTACTCGTTGCTTTTGCTTACATACATGACAACATTGAACTTTTGAGCCTCAGTATTTGGCTTGCCTAATACTGTGGCATGCCCTTCGCTTAGCTCTCTTAATGCTTCGACAGTCTTATCAAGGTTGTTCGACTTGATATGCAAATTTGCGAATGATCTTCCCACGAGATGGCCTCCTCTAATCGCTTTCTTATTCAGACTGATTCTTATTTATATCCTATAGATTGTATCTAAGTATGTCTCTTATTTCCATTATAGTGATCATTTGTCCTGAGTCTTCCTACTTTTCACCTGAATTTTGGAAATGACCTTTACTAGGGAGAGATACTGTATTGTTGCTTCAAGCTGAGTTAGATCTCGATAACACAGTCATGACTGTGATCTTGTGTTCTTTATAAAAATCCATTTTTGCATCCCTGAGGTTGATATGCCGTTACTCTATCCTAACTTGGACATATCGTATTATGAGACTTTTCCCAAATAAAAAAGCATCTAAGGGGTTGGTTAAATGAATGGTGTTTCCATTATTACCTGTACAAATCGTCAAAATTATTTAAACAACCTACTCCAAAATTACAACAGACAACGATATGCCCAAAAAGAACTCATCATTATTATCAATAACAATGCAATTCCACTATCTCCTTACCAACAGTTAGCTAATAATCACAAAAACATAAAGATATTTCGTAAGCCAGAACATCAAACTCTGGGTTCATGCTTAAACTATGCCGTAACGAAATGCAAATATCATACCATCGCCAAATTCGATGACGACGATTATTATGCCCCTCATTATTTGACAGAAAGTATTCAGACATTAAATAGAACAAATGCTGATATTCTTGGAAAACGAGCTCATTATATGTATTTAAGTGGTTCAAAGACTTTAATCCTTCGTTTCGCGCATGACGAACATCGAACAGTTACCCATCTCCCAGGCGCTACACTCGTCTTCAAACGTAAAGTATTCGATCATGTGAAATTCCCTAATAAAAACGTGGGTGAAGATGATCTTTTTTGCAGCAGAAGCAGAAAGAAAGGTTATAAGGTTTATTCTGCGAGTAAGAATAACTTCGTAGCCATCCGTAGAAAAAACTCTTCAAAGCACACATGGATCATCAGTGAAAGCACTTTAATAGCAAACCATAAGATCATCCGTAATATTAAAAATTACAAAGCATTTGTTGGACGCAGTCCAAAGATCAAATTATGAAACGGGCTACAGATTCCACTATATCTGCTGTATCTATTCTGACCTGTACGAAACGAGCTGACTGTATAAATACACTGTTTGATAACTATCGACGACAAAATTTTAATCTTAAAGAACTTATCGTAATCATAAATAATGATAGTCTGAAGATAGATGACTATACAGCTGCTGCAAAAAAACATAAGAATGTGTGGGTTTTTAAAGTACCGGAACATCATTCTCTCGGTTATTGTTTGAATTTTGGTGTTCAATTAGCGAATTATAGTTATATTGCAAAATTTGATGATGACGATTATTACGCTTCCAACTATTTAACTGATAGCATGCAAATACTCCATAAGACTAAAGCAGATATCGTTGGAAAACGGGCTCATTATATGTATTTGAATGATAAGAAGTTACTTTTGCTTCGTTACCTCCGAATGGAGAATAAATATGTAACCAATGTTCAAGGTGCGACCCTACTCATTAAACGCAAGGTGTTCGATCAGATTTCTTTTCCAAATCGGAACAGAGGTGAATGCGTTAAATTTTGTGCTGATTGCGCAGCTCATGGCTTTAAGATTTACGCAGGTAATAAGTATAACTTCGCTGCAATTCGTAGAAAAAACTCCAAAGATCACACCTGGATCGTCAGCGACAAGAAGCTTTTATCAAAAAGTGTTAAAGTTATTAAAGTAAAAAACTTCAAAAAATACGTCACTCGAAACTGAATTAATGAAATACGAAATGCAGACTTTGGCCAGATCGAGTTATTTGCTGATGTTACCGGACACTGTTCAATAACGAGAGACTACCATTTGTGCGGTAATAACCCAATAAAAAGACTGGATAGCAGCATAACCATGTTGCTATCCAGTCTTTTTATAAGGGCTTCCAATCGTGAAATACCAAGAGTTAGTTTTATAAATTTTTAATACATAGAAGTCACGCTTCACTTTACTTACCTCGCTATTTTATTTATTTATTTTTATTGCAAATGCAACAATTATGAGATAAATTAATATATATTATTTATTGCATTTACAACAAAATACGCGCTAAGGAGTTATTTATGAAGGAAATCCTACGTGAAATTGGAATGATAGCTAGGGCATTAGATTCAATAAGCAATATAGAATTTGCAGAACATGATCTTACAAAAGGGCAATATTTGTACCTTGTTCGAATATGTGAAAACCCAGGAATAATTCAAGAAAAGTTAGCTGAAATGATAAAAGTAGATCGAACAACAGCTTCACGTGCAATTAAGAAATTAGAAATCAATGGATTTATAGAAAAGAAAGAAGACAATCAAAATAAAAAAATAAAAAAACTATTTCCTACAGAGAAAGGGGTTACTTTGTACCCTTACATAAAAAGGGAAAACGATTACTCCAATAAGGTCGCATTATCTGGATTCTCTGAGAGTGAAGTAGAAACTATGTTTACCTTGCTGCAGAGAGTCAGAAAAAATGTAGAAAAAGACTGGGAGTTAGTCAAAAAAGGAAACAAAAGAGATTATTGACTTAGTAAACGGAGGACAAATAAAAATGACCATAAAAATAAAAAGGTGTACATTTGAAGATTTAGGGTTACTCCAAGAAATCAGTGTTGAAACATTTAACGATACATTTCAGAATCAAAACTCACCTGCAATTATGAATGCTTACTTAGATCGTGCTTTTAATTTGAAACAATTAGGAAAAGAATTATTAAATAATTGTTCGGAATTCTATTTTATTTTTTTGAATAAGGAAGTTGCAGGATATTTAAAGCTAAACTTTAATGATGCCCAATCAGAAAAAATGGGTAATGATTCGCTTGAAATCGAGAGGATTTATATCAGGGGGAAATTTCATAAACGGGGACTAGGTAAATACCTGATGAATAAAGCTTTAGACATAGCAAAAGATCAGAATAAAGAGAAGATTTGGTTAGGCGTTTGGGAAAAAAATGAGAATGCAATTAAATTCTATGAAAAAATGAATTTCGTTCAAACAGGGACTCACTCTTTCTATATGGGTAATGAAGAACAAATTGATTTTATAATGACTAAAACACTCATTTAATATTCTCATATTTCGTGAACCAGAATATCATCAGAAAAAAAATCGGCACCAAGTATATAGCTATACGCTAACTAGGTGCCGGCTGATAAACGCCTATAAGAGATTTAAATTAATAGCACCATGCTTACGAATGCGGACAGGATAAATCTGCTCAACACCAAATGAGTGCATATATGCTTTATAGGAATCCGTGTATTCTTTTGGCAATAAAACCATTATAACTCCTGCAAAACCGCCTCCATGTACCCTGCAGGCTCCTGCCCCCTTCTCCTTAATAAACAGCTCAGTTAATGCCAAATATAGTGTCACACCCTGTTCAGTAGGAGTAGAGTTAGAATAGCAATTTTGCAGCCATTTCCAGGATGAGTTTCCAGATTCATTTACGAGTCTTATGAAGCTGTTTGCATTATCGCCTGTCAAAGCTTCTACTTGTTGATCAACTCGAATGTTTTCCTCATAGAAATGCAGTGCTCTCAATACAGCTCTATCCCCAACACTCTCTCTAAGTTTGTCCAGGTTGTCCAATATATCTTGCTTTTCTAAATCACGAAGCACATTTTTCCCAAGTTCTCGGGCAACAGCCTTCATTTCTGTTGGAATTGAGGAGTATTCTTCACTTAAATCTGCATGGTTTGCACCTGTGGGGACAATGAATAACTCATAACCTTTGTCAATAGATGAAAAATTTAATGTAGTGATCAGTGGAGCCTCGATGTTTTTAAAATCAATCGAAATTAGTCCCCCATATCCACAAGCAATTTGGTCGAGCAAACCCGATTGTTTGTTCCACTCTGAATTCTCTGCATATTGGCCTATCTTGGCACAGGTAACGACATCCATCTCGTTATTGTTGTAGAAGAAATTAATAATAGAACATATCAACATCTCAAAAGAAGCTGATGAGCTTACACCTGCTGCACTTATAACATCACTTGTGATACAAACATCAAAACCGCCTAATTTATAACCGTACCGTTCAAAACCGTCCAAAATCCCTTTAACTAAGGTATATGTTCCTGAAATGTTAAGGCTATTCCCACTCGAATTCAAATCAATAATGAAGTCTTCGTTATAGGTAATGCTTTTTATACGAATAATATTTTGATCATTTTTCGCAGCCGCTCCAATACAATCCATGTTTATACTGGCAGCAATTACTTTACCCAGATTATGATCTGTATGATTGCCACTAATTTCACTGCGCCCTGGTGAGCTAAAGAGAAAAACATCGCCCTCTGCAAATTTTTTCACATATTCCTGAGCCAAGGTTTTATATCTTTGCTTTTGATCGTTTATGATAGATGGAACATCACCATACAGACTTTCTAGTGTTCTTTGAAATTCTTTTGATTCGATCAGTTGAATTGTTTCTGTAATTGATGGCATCCTTTGAATTCCTCCATATGTATAATTGCTCAAGAAAAATATAGCATTTATTAATTATTTCATACTAGTGAAAAATGTAACTTTTATATGGATGATTATGACTTATAATTCCTCAAATATATATATTTAGTGTATATGTTGCGTGCCAAGAGCTTTCACCGTAACGTGCTGTTGTTGCGCTGTGATAACTAAATAAAAAGACTGAATGCCATAGCAAGGTAGCTATATGCATCCAATCTTTCTTTTTAAAACGTATAATCGTAAAATTTCTCTGCATTACTTACGCTAGACCATATATCTGCGCTTTCCCCACCTATATACCAATAAGCGATTCCGGCTAGATTGTTCTTAACGCTTAAATCGTATTTTGCTATTAATGAACGGCCATCCTCAATCCAGATCGTGTGCTTTATGGACTGCTTCGAATAGTTAGCAACATATTGTCCTAAAGTCTCATTCCATACGGGCTTCATTCCATAGCTACTAATAATCTGATTTTGCTCCGGAAGCGAGATATACTTTGAAGATGAAACCGTACCATTCTGATTCAATGTCCAGTCACGATTATATAAAGGCAGTGCCAATATAACCTTATGGCTGGGTACGTCCTTTAGTACAGTATCCACTGCATGTTGATCAAAAGGAATAGAAGCATTGGGCCCTGGAAGCTTACTCCCGTCATAATGTTCGTCATAACCCATCATCACCATGTAGTTCACTTTCTTACCTAGTGCAGCGTAGTCAAAAGCATCTGTCCAATCTGTTCCAAGATCAGGAGAGACGTCTATTGACAGCTTCGCGTTAAGAGCATGCATTTTCTCAGCTAATAATGTAATGAATGAGGTCAAATACGCACGATCGTCAGGCGCTACATTTTCAAAATCAATGTTTAGTCCATCTAATCTATATTTGCTCACTAAAGCTACTAATTGATTTACTGCCGTATTCCTTGTGGTTACACTCGACAACATTTGATGGGTCGCTTCTTGATCCGATCGATTGCCTACCATCGCCCATATTTTCTTATTATTCTTCTTTGCCCATGTGATCAGCGAAGTATCCGTTGAATCCGTTACTGCACCTGTTTTTCCTACATAATACCACCGTGGTGATAAGGTATTAACGTTGGATTTCAGAACTGTATTCTCATATTGTGCCGTCGTCTGCCCATATTGCCAGCCTATAACGATTCGCTCCTCCGGCTCATCATCGAGTTCTGCTGCCCAACTCTCATTTTGCAGCACTCGGTCAATGAGGACGGCCGTTTCCTGTCTAGTTATAGGATCAGAGGGTCGGAAATTCTTGCGATTATCCCCCTTCATTAAACCTAGATCATTTACAGTTGCAACAGCTGATCTTGCCCAGCTAGCAATTTTATTTCGATCATTGAACGAAGTTAGAGCAGAAGTATGGTTTGTTTGCTTTAAAGCTTTGACCATCCATACAGCCGCTTCCTGCCTGGTAACTGCTTTTGCTGGCGTGAAAGTAGTTGCCGATGTGCCGTTAGCCAGCTCAAGCTGAACAGCTGCCTGTATCCAGCCGTAATACCAAGCTTTTTTAGCTACATCTGTATAAGGAGATACTGGACTGACTGCCGGATCAAGCTTTAGCAGACGGTCAAGAACCGTAATGAATTCCGCTCTAGTAATCGATTTAGTAGGTGAGAAGCTTGTCGCCGTTGTGCCGGATAATATGTTGCGGTGATACAAATCTATAATTTCATTTTTAGCATAACTAGTATCTATATCCTTAAAAGGCGCCTCATCATCAGCCGATATATGTTGAATAAATATTCCAGTTACAAGCACTAATACAAGTATCGTAATTACAAATCTACCAAATCTATTGTTCACGAGATGATCCTCCTCGGATATAATCTTCGAATTATACCAAGGATAGAAGCTATAAACACTGCTAAAATATTGGTAGAGCGCAAAAAAAATAGGGCATCCCACTAGCCGTTACGACTTTTAGGATCCCCCTATGATTTAAAGAGCCCGAAATAAAAGCTCCCCTTTAGACTGAATGTATCGATAAATCGTACCACACACCACTAATATCAATAATCCAATGCCTAACAATATGAGATTACCGTTCAGATCGGCTAGAAGAAGACTCAAACCAACTGGAATCAGTAAGCTTATAAAGCCTATCAACATCGCAACTAAAACAGATGCACTTTGTTTGACTACCGATACTTCATTTGTCCACTCCAGTTTAGGTAACTTCAAATTAACGAGTACACCTATCATTGCAGTAAGACAAGCATAAAGAACCGGAATTACCAATAATAGCAAGCTTTCCACCCATCCGGTGTCTAGAGATATCATGAGGAGCACACTACTGACAATTACAATCGGCACGGTAATCGTAAGATTCACTGCGATTTTACTTAGCAATATCGTTATTGTCGGCACAGGTGCGCTTTTTAAAATCCAAATATTATTACCTTCGAGCGAAATAGAACTGGATGTCGTACAGCTTAAAGTTACAAAAACGGAAACAAACAGTGGAGCCAGTCGATTCAGATAATTTGAAAGCTCTGGTATCTCAACGAGTTGACCTAGTTGGTCTGCACTAACGAACAGTAAGGCGATCGCTAACACAAGTAACATTACCATGCCTATACTCGTGTTAAGTACATAGATAGAAGAACTAAAATAGCGACGCAGCTCTTTTTTATACAATGTGTAAAGCGGTGAAGATACTGCAAGTGATTTCATTTGATATTTATTTTTTGAAAAAGAAGTCGTAAGACCTGTGTGGATCGCTTTATATTTGCTACCAAGCACGATGGTAAACAGCATAAAAGAAATCAGCGAAAACCCAATAAACAATACTAAGGAATCAAACTGAAACGAGCAAACCGCATTTACATACATAAGCGTCAAAGGATACAAGTTGTATATTTGATCAGCAATTTGAGCGCTCATATCCGCAAGTAATTGTGGATTGTTACCATTTATTTGACCTGAACCAACAATTATAGCAATAATTACAACAAAAGTTAGGATGAGCGTTATTATACGACTTCCTTTAAATCTTGAGGAAACCCAGCTGATCAGAGCACCTATAATCGTTGCAGCTATGATCGGCACTAATGGAATAAATAACAGTGTAATCAAAAAATACAAATAATATAGTACGCCGGGATTCACCTTCATAGCATAAACAATGCCTGCAGGTACCATCACCATTAAAGAGAAGAATAGGTTTAACACATAAAGCTGAGCCACCCGACTTGCTACAATATGACTCGTTTTGATTGGCAGCGACATTACGAGATCGTAGTCTTTGGAGCCAAATAATACACCACTAGCCTTATAGATCGTTGTAAAAAATCCGATTAAGCAAGTAACTGCCATCATTATCGCAAGCAGCAGCTCTGGCCGGCCAATCTGTTCAAGGGTCTCTGCTATCATATAGCTATAACCAAATGAAACCACAGCCATCATAACAATTCCAATTAGGATCCCGATGGTCAGCCAAAGCATTTTTCGTCTTTCTTTCACATCACGTGTGTGCAAAGCTTTATTTAACCCAAAGGAAGAGATCAGTTGAATCTTCGTCAATCTCCAGATATTAATCATGCTTAATCAACTCCAAAAATACATCTTCAAGGCTGCTGTCACCCTTCACCTCTTCTGTTTTCCCATGCGTAATCAATTCTCCCGCTTTGATAATGGCAATCTTATTACAGAGCTTCTCCGCTACATCCAGTACATGCGTTGAAAAAAAGATCGCACTGCCCTGACTGCAAATCTCCGTCATGATTTTTTTAAGCGTGTGTGCCGCTTTTGGATCAAGTCCCACAAAGGGCTCATCCAGAACTAACAGCTTCGGTTTATGTATCAGTGCTGAGATGATCGCTAGCTTCTGCTTCATACCATGAGAATACGAGGAGATTAAATCCCCCAAATGAGATGTAATCTCAAATTCATCACCATATTTCTTAATCAACAACTCCCGATCTGCTTTCGATACACTAAAAAGATCACCAATAAAATTCAAGTATTGAATGCCGGTCAGATGATCGTATAGATCTGGATTATCCGGAATATACGCAGTGATCGCTTTGCAGGCTAAAGGATCTTTTTTGATGGAATGCCCACCTATTTCGATATCCCCCTCTTCAAAATCAAGAACACCTACTACTGCACGAATCGTCGTTGTTTTCCCCGCGCCGTTATGACCGATAAAGCCATAAATATCACCTTTCTCGACCACTAAGTTCAAGTCATTCACTGCCTTTTTACCGCCCTTATAGCTCTTGGTAAAATGCTTTATTGTCAACATCTTGGCACTCCCTCTCCGTTCGTATTCGTATTAGTAACTTTCATCATGCAATCAATGCCTACCGTTTCATACGATGTTAGGATAGTTTTACTATAGTACGTTTATCCTGTCCATTTAGTTCATTCCTTCATATAAATAAATTTTTCTTTATAAAAACGAAAAAAGAGAGGGGTTTTCCCCTCTCTTTTATAATCCTGTTTATACGTATTTATGGATCGTTGCGAGCAGTTGATCAGCTACATAGTCAACTCCGTAAGCAAGTTGATTGTGATCAAAGCGTATTTTCACAAAGCTCTCATCTGTATCAAGCGCATCGGCGAACAAACCAGCTAAACCACGTGCCTTGCGATCAATTTGTAGGAGCAACTCAATGCCATCCTCATTTGGAAAGAAAACGATTTCTAATTCGTCTAGTTGATTCCGGAACTGAGAGGGGGGAACGAATTCAAATTCTTGAACAAAATCTAAGCCATTGATCCTGCCGTAACGCGGTGCATATTCACAAGTCACTTCACGAATAAGGAACCCGAGCTGATTCATCGCATCCAAAATAATAGCACAATATGGATGAGGGCCTACTTGAAGATAATCCTGATCCTTTGGATCAATTGCCTCTTTAATATCAAGTCCGGTTTGAATCCAAACCGGCGATCTCCCTAACGTCACTGGCGTTATCGCCGGAAGCTGGAATGAGACGGGAAATTCATAAACCTGCTCCGCCACTACTTTAAATTTACTTGCTAACAGGAATTTGGATACCGTCGCTTCCACTTCCATCTTCTTATCGTTCAGCTCTTTCAAGTAACGCGTCTTAACGAATGCGTAGACGTCATCGACCTCCTGATCCACTCGGCCACCTTGAATTCGAACGGAACCACTGATCGTATCACCTGCGTTCACGAAATCTTGATGGAGCATGAGATCTACTTTAGCCGCTCCAATTCCGGCACTCGCGAGCATTCGTTTAAACATTGACATTGTAATGAATTCCCTCCCTAATATTTGCATATTTAAGGATACGAAGGGAACCATCTGAGGTTTCATTTACGGGACAGTAAATGCCATGCTACTGACAAAAAAGAAGCATCCTCACCCAAAATAGGGTCGAATACTTCTTTATATTCACAAAGTCTATGCTGAGGCGAACTGACTGTTATATAATCTGGCGTAATATCCACCGCTGGCTAGGAGTTGATCATGCGTACCACTCTCCACAATGTCTCCATCCTTCATGAAAAGAATGAGATCCGACTCCCGAATCGTTGACAATCGGTGGGCAATCACAAAGCTGGTCCGACCAGCGATCATAGTCAGAAAAGCTTTTTGAATCCGTACCTCAGTTAATGTATCAATACTGCTTGTAGCCTCGTCTAAGATGAGCATAGGCGGATCTACAAGCATTACTCGTGCAATGGTAAGCAGCTGCTTCTGTCCTTGGGAGAGATTATCCCCTGAGCCACTGATCTTCGTATCATACCCTTCAGGCAGACGTTTAATGAAGCTATGAGCATTAGCAGCTTTAGCAGCAGCGATGACTTCCTCCTCTGTAGCCCCAGGTTTTCCGTAAGCAATATTATCTCTGATCGTGCCCCCAAAGAGCCAAGTATCCTGCAGCACCATCCCAAAATTACGTCGCAGACTGTCACGCGTAATGGTCTTAATATCCACACCATCAATCTTGATGGACCCACGGTCCACATCGTAGAAACGCATGAGCAGGTTTACCAGCGTCGTCTTCCCTGCTCCAGTCTGACCTACAATCGCAACTCGGGTACCGGGCTTCACTTCTAGACTGAAATCGTTTATCAAGGGACGTTCTGGATTATAAGCAAAGGATACTTTTTCGAAGGTAATGGTTCCTTGACTTGTACTCATGATTTTGGCGCCCTTAGAATCAGCGGGTTCTGGTGTTAGATCGAGAATGGCGAAGATCCGCTGCGCAGAGGCAGTTGCCGATTGAAGCTGTGTAATCACACCTGTTATTTCATTAAACGGCTTAGCGAACAAGTTGGAGAAGATCAAGAAACTGGACAGATCCCCTACCGTGAAATGACCCCGAATTACCATAACACTACCGATCATAGCTATAACTGAGAACGTAACGTTATTTACTAGCCGCGTTGTCGGATTGGATAAGGAGCCATAAAATTGTGACTTCACACCGGTCTGATATAATGTCTCGTTTTGTTCTTCAAACTGAGACATTGCACGTTCTTCATAATGATAAGCGGTGACTACTTTTTGCCCGCCGATCATTTCCTCCACATAGCCATTGAGACCCCCGAGAATCTTCGCCTGCTCTTTAAACATCTTTTGAGATCGCATCGTAATAAATCTGGCCACAAAAAAGGTGGCGGGTGCTGACAGAAGAACTACTAAGGTCATCAGAGGACTGATGTACAACATAAGCACAATTGCCCCAACAATGGTGATGATCCCTGTAAGCAGTGTGGAGAAACCTTGCAGCAGTCCATCAGAGACGGCATCCATATCGTTAACAAACCGGCTGATACTGTCTCCTTGCGGGTGGTTGTCGTGAAATTTTAAAGGCAAAACATTTAATTTATCAAAAAGCTCCCGCCGTAAGTCATATACAGTCCGGTAGGCGATTCGATTCGTCAGATAGGTAAGGAGCCATCCAAAAAAGCTGCCGACAATATATACCGCTGCCAGAATCAAAAGCAGTCTAAGTACGGCGTCAAAATCCACCTCTCCCGGTCCGATCATAAAATCAATGGCTTTACCGATAAGTAGTGGTCCGATTAGACTGGCGATCACACTGAGTAACGCGCATATAACTGCCCCAATAGCTATTTTTCTATAATGTCCTGTATATACAATTAGTCTTTTCCAAATGTTGTTTTTGTTCATTGGCCCGACTCCTCACTCGATAGCTGGGACAGGCAGATTTCTTTATACACTTCACAACCACGTATCAGCTCCTCATGGGTTCCGATACCGGCGATCCGCCCTTCCTCAAATACCATAATTTTATCCGCTTGCCTTACAGTGCTCACCCTCTGCGAGACAACGAGAACGGTCATTTGCTGGCTGCTCTCTTTGAGCGCTTTACGTAGAGCCGCATCAGTAGCGAAATCCAGCGCACTGGAGGAGTCATCCAGAATTAGAATCGACGGCTTACCTACCACTGCACGAGCTATGGTCAAGCGCTGCTTTTGCCCCCCGGATAAATTAAGTCCGCCACGTGATACCTGCGTATTCAATCCTTCTGGCAATTTACGAATAAACTCTTCCGCCTGAGCAACAGAGGCTGCTTGCATGATTTCTTCCTCGGTTGCGTCTTCCTTACCCCAACGAATATTCTCAGCGATTGTTCCTGTAAACAACACTGCTTTTTGCGGCACAATCCCTATTTTCTCTCGAAGCTGATGCAGCTTATAATCTCTGACATTCACTCCATCCACTTTAACTTCACCTTGCACTGCATCATAAAAACGTGGAATTAAGTTCACGAAAGTAGATTTACCAGAACCCGTACTGCCAATCAGCCCCACAGTTTCTCCGCGGTTAATGACTACCGAAATATCCTCTAATGCCAATTCTCCTGTTGTATTATAACCAAACGATACATGATCGAATGATATGGCAGGAGCGGTATGATCAGGTTCAGTCATCACAACATTCCCGTCCTCGGACACGGATGCTTTGACACTCAGCACTTCATTCACACGATTAGCAGAAGATGAGGCTTTTGTAAAAATAATGACCAAGTTGGAGACCACTATAAGTGCCAGCAAGATTTGAGTGACGTAATTGATAAAGGCAATGATCTCACCTTGAGACAATCGCCCCCCATCAATGTGAATTCCACCTACCCATAAAATAGCTATGATCGCCGCATTTACTACAAGTGTCGTCATAGGTCCAAGTAAAGCGGAAATCCGCGAGACCCGGATCGCTGTAGTGGTTAAATCCTCAGATGAGGCATCAAAACGTTCTTTTTCTGTACGTCTCTTCGCAAAAGCACGAATGACTCGTATCCCCGACAAATTCTCACTAAGAACGAGCGCAAGGGCATCCAGCTTCTGCTGGTATTTTCGATACAAAGGTGCACTTCGAGTGATAATAAAATATAATATAATGCCAAAAACCGGCGTTGCCGCTATTAAAATCAGCGATAATCTAAAATCCAAAATCATGGACATTATGATAGCCCCGATGCAGATAAACGGCGCACGAATAACCAGGCGAATCAGCATAGCCACTGCAATCTGCAGCTGGTTTACGTCATTGGTAATCCGGTTAATCAGCGTAGGCGTACCGAACGTATCCAGCTCAGCGTACGATAAAGATGTAATATATTTGAACATTTTATTACGAAGCGTCGTGCCGAATCCCTGAGATGCTCGTGCTGCATAGTATTGGCACACCATGGAGCAACCGAAGCCAAGCAGAGACATCAGCACCATCAGGCCACCCATACGGTATACATAAGCACTGTCATGATTTCCTACCCCGTTATTGATGATTAACGCGACAATGGTAGGCAAAATCAGCTCCAGAATCGCTTCCATCAGCTTGAAGATTGGACCGATGATGGCTTCTTTTTTGTACGGTTTTAAATAGACTGCAATTTTAAACAACGTCATCCACACCCAACATAAGAAGTATTTAAGCACTTGAAATATGTATAATAACAGTTATGATTATGGCATATCTACTCACATATTAATAATATTGGATTCGTATCGCTCCCATACGATTAACATATCTCAAGTTCGGAGGATTTTTTTATGGATATTAGACAGCTTAAATATTTTATGGCTATCGCTGAGGAAGGGCAGATTACTTCTGCAGCCAGAAAGCTGCAAATGGCTCAGCCTCCGCTCAGTCAGCAGCTTAAGCTGCTTGAGGAAGAACTAGGCGTCAAGCTTGTAGATCGAGGTCCGCGCAGTGTACAACTTACCGAAGCAGGAGCCATTTTGCGTGACCGTGCCCAACAAATTCTGGAGCTGGCTGATTCCACCGCCCGGGAGCTCAATGATTTTGTCAAAGGCTTAAAAGGAACTCTCGCCATTGGCACTGTGTCTTCCTCAGGAGCGACCCTGCTCCAAGATCGACTATGTGAGTTCCACAAAACGTATCAAGGCGTTAAATTTGAAATCCATGAAGGGAATACCTTCAGAATCATCGACCTTTTGAACAAGGGCATTGTCGAGATTGGCATTGTCCGGACACCCTTTAATGCTACAAATTTAGAATGTCTTTACACACAAGCTGAGCCTATGATTGCCGTAATGACTTCAGAGTATGACTGGAAAACAGATGAAAACTTTGTTGAGATCGGTGAGTTAAAAGATAAGCCGCTCATTATCTACCGCCGTTTTGAGCAGCTTATCCGGGAAACCTGTCTTGAGAATGGTTTTGATCCGCTAATATTCTGTATGAATGATGATGCGCGAACAACACTGCTCTGGGCAAATGCTGGTCTCGGCATCGGAATTATCCCCAAATCCGCTTTCGAATTAACGAGTAATCGTAATTTGATCTATAAAGAAATCAGTAGTGAGTCGCTTCGCACGCGGGTCGCCGCCGTCTGGATCAAAGATAAATACTTATCATCACTAGCTTCCAAGTTTATTGAAAGCTTTAAGAATGGTTAAGAATCTTCGCTATTTATTCACTTGTTGTTGAACTAGTCTATCCTCCTCTTCTTTAATACAAGTAATATCAATTCGTTCAAACAACAATTGCAAATCAGTTACCTGTTGATAAGGGGGAACCGAGCGGGGCTTCCAATTCGGTAGTTCAAGCGATAGGAATCCCCTGATCTTCTCACAAGAAAACGGTAGAAACGGATGCAGCAAATTCGCCAAATTAGCTATAATCTGCACGCATGTATATATTGTAGAACCACAGGACTCCTGATCTTCTTTTACCTGAATCCAAGGTTTTTGCCGATCAAAATACTGATTTGCCTTACGTACATAAAAGAAAATATACTCGAGCGCATCCTTCAAATCTCCCGCTTCAATTAGGCGTCCTGACTCCAGATACAAGAGGTCAATGTTATCGCTCCACCCCTTATCTAACTTTCCACTTGGCACGATCCCTTCATAAAACTTATCTACAAAAGCCAATGAACGATTCACAAAGTTACCAAATGCTCCAAGCAGCTCACCATTATGACTGTAAATAAACTCTCTCCAGGAAAAATCCGTATCCCGCTTCTCAGGCCCGTTGGCAATTAAGAAATAACGAATAGAGTCCGGATGATACCGCTCTAGAATATCAGGTACCCAGACTGCCCAATTACGGCTAGTGGAGAACTTCTGCCCTTCAAGGGTTAAATATTCGCTGGATATAATTCGATCCGGTAAATGTAGTTCTCTTGCTCCTAATAAGACGGCTGGCCATATCAGGGTGTGAAAAGGAATATTATCTTTACCATGGACATAATAAGCGGTGATGTCCTCTTGTTCCTCTGACCAAAAATCCTCCCAGCTCAGCCCAGACTGTGCAGCCCACTGCTTACTGGCTGATAAATAACCACTTACCGCCTCAATCCAGACATAAATCTTCTTGTCTTCAAATCCAGCTACAGGAACATCTACGCCCCAAGATAAGTCTCTGGTTACTGCCCGATCCTGAAGCTCCTCCTTCAAATATCGTTTGGTCAGTTTTACTGCATTTTCTCTCCAGTGTACTGCTTCGTCTACATAATCCGTTAATTCGGATTGAAATTTAGATAAGCTAAGATATAAATGTTCTGTCGGCCGTTCTGTCGGTGTATTCCCACATAATTTACAGACTCTGTCCAATAAATCGGCAGGATCTAGAATCGTAGAACAATAATCGCATTGATCTCCACGCGCCCGCTGTCCACAGACTGGACAAGTCCCTTCCACATATCTGTCTGGCAAAAATCGCTGATCCGCCTCACAGTAACATTGCGCTATGGTTTTTTTATATAAATGTCCATTCTTTAGTAACTCTATAAACAACTCCTGCACGACCTTATGATGCTGCTGTTGATCCGTTCGAGTATAAAGATCATAACTAAATCCCAGCTGTTCAAAACACTTCAGAAACTCTTCGTGGTATCGACTTGCAAAAGCTTCGGGTGTGATCCCTTCATTAGCAGCCTGAACCGCTACAGGTGTGCCATGACAATCGCTGCCTGACACATATAAAACGTTATCCCCCTTGCTGCGAAAATAGCGTGCCAGCACATCTCCAGGCAACACACTTGATAATCTTCCAAGATGTAAAGATCCATTCGCATACGGCCAAGCACCGCCTATAAACACATTACTCATTAACCTTCTCCTCCTTTTTTTAGACAACAAAAAAACTCCCATCCACAAAGGACGAGAGTTCTACTCACGTGTTACCACCTAATTTTATAAATGCCTCATGACATTTACCTCTTCAGGTACGACGTTAATAAACGTTTATACCCTAGCACTGTAACGGATGCAGATTCCGGCGCAGCCTACAACCCAAAAGGTTTCGATGCGCAGCTCTGAGACCATATTCCCAAGGTTTTTCTTTACTCCTTTTCAGCGACCGGAGCTCTCTGTAGAAAGAATTGCCGTGGTACTCTTTCTCTTCTTTGCCTTTGAATATTCAAGTTACTGGAAATAATACTTAATTTATCGAGTAAAGTCAATACATAAGCTCAAGCACCATGAATTCGTCATAGTTTTTATAAAAAAAGACCACCCAATCGTACAATTGGATGGTCCCTGTAGTTTAAATTATTTCATGATTTTGCAAATATCATTGGTGAATTGAACAGGATCACTAACTTGCAATCCTTCGATCAGCAGAGCTTGGTTGTACAGCAGGTTCGTGTATAAACCGAGCTTCTCTTTATCGTTCTCAGCTGCCGCTTTCAAAGACTGGAAGACTTCGTGATGGATGTTGATTTCGAGTACCTTATCCGCTTGAACCTCTTGCCCATTCGGCATCGATTTCAGGATTTTTTCCATCTCGATTGTCAATTCGCCTTCAGCTGAGAGGCATACCGGATGAGTCTTTAAACGTTTGGAAGCTTTAACATTCTTCACTTTGCCGGACAAGATGTCCTTCATCGCTTCAAAAAGCTCCTTGTTTTCGTTCTCTTCCGCTTCCGTTGGCTTGTCCGCTTCGTCTGCTTCGATACCCAGATCACCACTGGATACGGATTTAAATTCTTTTTCTTTATAAGACATGATCATCTTGATCGAAAATTCATCAATATCATCAGTGAAGTAAAGAATTTCATACCCTTTATCCGATACAAGCTCGGTCTGTGGGAGCTTTTCGATTCTGTCGATCGACTCTCCGGATGCATAGTAGATATACTTCTGATCTTCTGGCATTCTTGACACATATTCGTCCAGCGTTACCAGCTTCTTCTCCTTGGAGGAGTAGAACATCAGCAAATCTTGAAGTGTTTCTTTGTGCATTCCATAATCGTTGTACACACCAAACTTAAGCTGTCTGCCAAAAGCGTTATAGAACTGCTCATACTTCTCTCTTTCATCCTTCAGCAAGCTTTGCAGTTGACTCTTCACTTTATTCTTAATGTTCTTAGCGATCAGAGTCAGCTGACGGTCATGCTGGAGCATTTCTCTGGAGATGTTTAGCGAAAGATCCTCTGAATCTACCATACCTTTTACAAAGCTAAAATAGTCAGGCAGCAGATCCGCACATTTATTCATGATCAATACACCATTGGAATAGAGCTCAAGACCTTTTTCATATTCCTTTGTGTAGTAGTCAAACGGTGTATTTTCTGGGATGAACAGGATTGCATTGTACACTACAGCACCATCGGCACTGATATGAATATGTTTAAGCGGCTTATCGAAGCCGTAACGTTTCTCTGCATAGAAGTTATCGTAATCTTCTGTTGTCAACTCGTTTTTGTTCTTCCGCCAGATTGGCACCATACTGTTCACGGTTTGTTCTTGAACAACTTCCTCGAACTCGTTCTCTGTGCCTTCTTTTGGCTTTTGCTCCTTCACGTCCATTTTAATTGGGAAACGAATGAAGTCAGAATATTTTTTAATGATGGATTTCAGGCGATACTCTTCCAAGTATTCATCGTATTGATCTTCTTCAGTATTCTCTTTAATCTTCAAAATCACTTCAGTACCTACAGAATCCTTCTCGACAGGCTCGATAGTATAGCCATCAGCGCCCTTAGACTCCCATTTAAAGGCCTCGTCGCTACCAAGCGCCTTACTGATCACAATTACGTCATCTGCTACCATAAACGCAGCATAGAAGCCAACACCGAACTGTCCGATGATATTGTGACCATCCTTGGCTTCGTTCTCTTTCTTAAATGCAAGAGATCCACTCTTCGCGATTGTTCCTAAGTTATTCTCCAGCTCTTCTTGTGTCATCCCGATACCTGTATCGGAGATCGTCAAAGTTCTGTTCGCCTTATCGGCAGTCACTTTAATATAATAATCTTCTTTATTGAAGACCAGGCTTTCATCAGCTAATGCTTTGTAATAGATCTTATCAATTGCATCACTTGCATTAGAAATCAACTCGCGCAGAAAAATTTCCCGTTGTGTATAAATGGAGTTAATCATCATTTCCAGCAATCTTTTCGATTCGGCTTTAAACTCTTTTTTGGCCATGAATAAGTAAATCTCCTTTCAAAATAACATCTTGTCCAACACTTCGTGATTAGCACTCTTATTAGATGAGTGCTAATTCTTCTTTTTATATAACATAAACTGATTTTGAATGTCAATATTTACAGCGACTTTCTTTAAAGAATGCTATCTTTTACATACAAATTTAAGATTTTATTGATCATTAATGACCCACTTGCGCGTAGGCTGATTCTATGTTTTAAATAGACTAGAGCATAAATTCCAAATAAAGGGTTATCATTATCAAACCTAGGAGGAATTCGAATGAATAATCACGCGCAGTCCATTGTAAATTCTTCAGCAACAAGTCCCATTAAGAATTTGATTGGCAGTGTATTTATCCCCGTACACGATATTGAAAAAGCCCGTAGCTGGTATTGCCAAGTCCTAGGACTCCAGGAAGCAGATCATCCGATTATGAACGGTCATTTATGCCCGTTAACTATGCAAGGAAGCACTGGGATCATTCTGGACACCATGCCCATGTGGGGAGGTTTAGAGCCTGAAGGGGCTCCTCCAATCACAACACCTGCTCTTATGCTTATAACCGATGATTTGCAAGCCTCTTTCAACTACATAAAGGAGCTCGGTGTAGAGATAGTAACCGAAATTCAAGATCAGCAATGGTTTGTGGTGAAAGACCCTGATGGGAATAAACTAATGATTTGCAAGTAACATTTGCGTTAGAAATTGCAATGGCTGAGACTTCCACTTCTTAGGATGCATCAAAAGCTGCAGATCAAAATGAATTTCTTGATGTGCGAAGGGCAGCTCAGCCAAGTTCCCTCGCTCAATTTCTTCCTCTGCAACAATTTTAGGTAATAATGCAATCCCTAACCCATTCATAACACATCGTTTGATCGCTTCTAGATTCGAAAGCTCAAAACCAATGCGGAATATAATCCCGTGCTCTTTTAACAAATTCTCGAACAGACTCCGATAAATACAGCTCTCTTCAGAAACAATTAATTCGCAGTTATTTAGATCCTGTAACGTTACTGTATCCATCTGGGCAAGGGGATGGTTAATGGGAGCTATCAACACGAGCGGTTCATCTCTAATGATCGTACGATCAAGCAAAGAATCCGTAGTGGTACGATCGAGCATCAAACCGATGTCTACTTCCCCATCTTTTATTTTGGCCAAGAGGTTAGCTTCCTGCATCGTTTGTAGATGGATATCAAGTTTCGGAAATTTCGTCCTCAACTGCTGTAAGTAGGGTGGCAAGTAGAAAGCAGCTAATGAATCAATCGTACCAATCGTTAGCGTACCTCCAATTTGCTGGGCGATGGTTTCTTTAGAACGATCATACAGATCCAAAATCTCCACGAATAGCTTCAACAACTCTTCTCCAGGCGGGGTAAGACGCAACTGTCGACCATGCCTTTCTATCAATGGCACTCCGTATTCCTTCTCTATTTTCTGTATTTGCATCGTAACACTCGACTGCGCGTAACCCAGCTCTTCAGCAGCCCGTGTAAAGCTCTGACGCTTAGCTACCTCGCGGAATGTTCGTAAATAGGTTAAATCCATAACCTCACCCTAACATCAATATTTTTGATGATACACATCATTTATTATAGCTAACGACGATGCAACATTCCATGGTAAAGTGTATGTAGAGGAATTAAAATATTTTGGAGGCCGATAATTTATGCTTACAGAACAACAGATTTATGGAATTTATGTCCCCGTGGTCACCCCGTTCAATGCTGCTGGTGAAGTCGATCTGGATTCGTATCAGCGTTATGTAAAGAACATTATTAACAACAGCATACAAGGTCTGGTCGTTAATGGAACCACCGGTGAATCGCCAACTGTAACCGTAAATGAAATGCAGCTTCTAGTAAACACTTCTCGTGAGCTTTTACAATCTACATCTATCCCCTTAGTAGTCGGTACAGGAACCAATGACACAGCTTCTACGGTAGCACGCACAGAGATCGCAGCTAACCTTGGTGCGGATTGCGCACTAGTAGTCGTCCCTTATTATAGTCGTCCATCGCAAGAGGGCATCATTGCCCATTTCCGCAAAGCAGCAGAAGTAGGTATTCCGATCATGGCTTATGACATTCCAAGTCGTACTGGTACTGCTATGACCCTAGACACTGCACGCACAATCCTAGAAATGAATAATGTTGTCGGATTAAAAGACTGCTCAGGTAGCACCAAAATGGTTACTGAGCTAGTTCGTACAGGTAGCAAACCTGTGCTTGGCGGCGACGATTCACTCTTTTATGAAATGCTTAGCTCCGGGGCAGCTGGCGGTATGCTTGCTACTGCGAACGTTTATCCAGCAGAATGTATCCGTATATACGAAGCCTTCAAATCGGGTCAATTCGACTTGGCAAAAGAAAACTTTGAACAACTACTGCCGATCATCCGTCTCTTGTTCAAGGAATCGAACCCCGCTCCAATCAAATGGATGCTTAGCCAGAATGGCCTAATCAATTCGGATACGCTTCGCCTCCCAATGACTTCCATCAGCACAGCGCTTCAGCAAGAGCTTAGTTCTTATGTTCAGGACAATGCAATTGAAGCGACTGCATAAGAGAAAATATAACAGCCGTTATACAGTGAGGAACTGTTTAGCGGCTATTTTTTTGTAAATTTAAATTCTCTGTAACTAATGTTCTGATATTATCTATTCTTCCCCCTCTTCATCATAAGTTCACTAATACGCCCTTCAGAGACATCTCCTGCCATATTTCCAAATGCGATGGCTAGATAATCAGGATAGTTTTTCCTGCCGAACATCTCACTTAAATCTTCTTGTTCGGTGAAAATAAAGTATTAGACTGGAGTTGTTGATTTAACGGGGGTTTTGAATTGGAGATTACTCAGTTTTTTAAAAATTAGTTTTAGACTGATTCATTAAAAGAAGCAGCGGCAGAACAAGACTTGATAAATAAAGTCTTAGACTGACGCTGTTATTGAACTAACGTTCCCCGTTAGTTTAACGAAATGACAAGCGGGTCCGACGGACTTCGCCATGCAGAATTGTATGCCTGATTGCTCTTCCTAGAAATGCTTCGGACAGCATCAAGGAGTAAATGCGACTCAGCAGGAAAACGGTGTTACAGAATATCAACGCCTTCTTAGGGTTACTACTATATAAATCACAATAATAAAGTATCGATGATTTGATGAAATTTCATTCTATTCTCGTCTAATTCAGATATTCCATATCCTTTCATAAACTCATCTATTTCTTCTTTCCTATCTGTATAATAAGTAAGACTTTTTACAAGATAATAAATATCATAGTATGGATCTGATATCCCTGATCCTCCTAAATCAATAAATGCTTCAATATGTCCATTATTTATCATAACGTTTCCAGATCCATAGTCACCATGGGTAAAAACTAATTCCTCTGTCGACGCTTTATTTATCTCCAAAAAATCAATCAGTTGCTCAATAGTATGATTGGGAAATGAGTTATTAATAGCCTCTATGACTTCATGTTTTCTCTCATTAATATTTTTTTTGACCATATCAATCAGTTTTTCTGGCAAAAAATCATTGAAAAAGCAATTATCAATGGGAACATTGTGTATTGTTTTTAAACCTTTTCCTAAAATATAGCCTAGACTTTTATCTCCCTCTTCCTGCTGGTATTCTTCCGCAGTACAACCTTCTATATAGGTCATAACTAAATATTCCTTTCCATTCTCCAACTGATAACTTATTACTTTAGGAGAAGGAATCACATCATTTACCCATTTCAGCCTTTCTGCTTCGTCCATTAAACTTCCAGAATCTTTAACGTTTTTTTCTTTCAGTACATATTTTACAGAATTATAGAACTCTAAAATGTGCAAAGATTGATAATGTCTTCCTTTTTCAATGATTGTAGTTTTAAGTAATTCTGACTGATTTACTAATTTACTTGGCATTGAGAATCGGTTATTCATCATTTTGTACTCCTCATTTGTGTATCTTGGCGTTATTTCCAATAACGTCTTATTCACGGACTCTATGAATAATTTCATATGTAGGGTATTCGCGAAACTTTTAAGCTAAACTGCCAGTTAGTTGAACAAAGGGCTACCTCTCGGCAGCCCTCATTATTGAACTTTAGTTCCTCGTTAGCTTAACGACACGATAACATAAAAATCCCAATATATGGTACAATGTTGTCGGAAGTTTGAAAGTCATCAATCTAGCATTAAAAGGGGGCTGCTGAGAGTTGAGTAAAGAATTCAATTCCAAAACTCTCATAAATTTTACTTGCTACATTTACAGTAAGTAACAAGCCAATAGCCAAAAAAAACAATTGATTCAAGCAATATAACAACATCTTTTTTTAAGCCTTGAATTACGTCCAATATTGCTCTTCAATCTTCAGATCCTTATGTCTCTTATCTACGTACTCATTCTCACTAATTATTTCTATTTCATTAGAATCAAAAAAACTAAGCAATCTCAATCCTTCATTTAACAATTCATCTTTATATTGTCGGGAAAACTCTGACCTTTTAACTGGGTCTGCAAGTTGATCATCGTAATCAAATACAATATATTTAAGGGCTATCATCCTAAAAAAGGAATATCCATTACAATACTCCCTGTAAATGTGTGAACAAGAACTAATGAATTCCTCCTCAATATAAACAAATCGATTTAATAGATCTCTGATCTTAAACTCTTCAACTGACCTATAATTAAGAATTTTTGTAAGTTGCCCTTCTAATTCATCCATCACATATTTAGAATTATAATTTAGATTAATCAATCTAAAATAGACATCTTTACCTAATGATTCTTCAAGTATCTCTTCTTTGTCATAAAGCCACTGTTCAAATTCCTTTGTTGAAAGTTTATTCCTCAAGACTGAGTGAAACCATTCTATAATTTCTTCATTGATCGGATCCATGATTTCAATCCTTTCCTTGCACCGCGGTTTCATATAACGCCTTATTTACGAACTTCGTGAATTTTCTTATGTATGAAGTATTCTTCGAAATGCTTACGCTCTGCTGCCCGTTAGTTGAATAAATAAAAAACGGCTGCCGAAGCGACCGCTATTCCACTAACGTACCCGTTAGTGTACTTTCATTCTATCCTAAAACAGAAATGCAAACTAGTGTTCTTGTTTCTGTGATTTATATAATCAGGGGTTTCAGACAACGTCTTATTCGCGAACTTCGTGAATAATTCCGTATGTTGAGTATTCGCGAAATTACTGAGCTATCCTGCCCGTTAGCGCAGCAAGGCTGCCAATCGTGCTGGCAGCCTTGTCATGGTTGAACTATCGTTTCCCGTTAGCATTCCTGTAGAGCGTTATCTATCGTCACTTATCAAGCTGACAAATTTCACGAATAAATGAGCCTTCGTGAGAAAACTTAATAGCTCTTTGGCAATCGGTACATATTCTTGACATTGTACATTGACAAGAATATGTACCGATAAAACAATAAAATCACGATTTACGCGGTAATTAATCGGCTTATATTCTTGTCATTCGACAGAAAAATAAGGCCACGATGTAAACCGTGACCTGCCTAAAACTAATTGGTTGTTGGTCTTGTAGATATTAGACCCACTAATATTTATAGGATAAAGTTTGATTTATGGTCATGCATCCGCATTGTATGAATAATGAGTAATTAAATTATTCTTTGTCAAAATAATCATCTGGCAAATTTAATTTTTTCAAACAACCTGTAAATTTTTCTCTGAAATTAATATTGCTTTTATATTCCGGCCATGCAACCTTATAATGACGCAATAACTTCTCATGAGGGATAACGCCCCAAAATAAAATAGTGTTTTTCACAACCTCCTTATCGCCACCCACTAACATCTGTTCAATGATTTCCCAACTTTCCGATTTGTCATTGCAATTGCGTGTGGCATAGATTGCGGCAGATTGAATATTCGAGTCGGTGTGGCACAAAAAGGACGCAAAGTTCTGAAGTGTAATCGCGCCGGAAGATTCCAAAACATACCCCACATGACGTAACGTTTCCGAATCGTGAACCCTGTCAAGACTTTGCAATATCACTTTTATAAATTCCGCTAAATCAAAAGATTTACCGTACCAATTCAGAATCATTAAAGCTTGTAAAAAATCTTCATTTCTTTCAGAATACAACAGCTCCAGTAGATAGACTCTTCCCGCATCAAAAGAGGTTTTGCAGATTAGCTGAATGGCTGTGGTGCGATCATTTTGTCTTTGCTCAGCAACGCTCCTTAAAAAATCAATGGTTGGCTGCGAGATTTTCTTAAACTTGAACATTCCATCAAGCGCTTTTGATTTGATTTCTTCGTTTGGGGCGTTTTGATAAACCTGTATCAACGCATTTTCATCGCCCGGCATTCTACTGCCAAACCACGCGATATCATAATCCAGAATAATTTCGTCCAGCCAGCGCTCATACCAGTCCAGAAAGTTGTCTTCATAGACAAAGAAAAAGGGATGATCAGGATAAAAAACTGCAGTGTAAATGATTTTCCCCCTGTGTTTCCCTTCAAGTACGAGATACATATCGTATTCACAGCCTTGTGTACCAATGCACAACATGCCGCCCATCACCCTATCACGGGCGGCGTCGTATTCCGGGTCGGAGATGTCTTCATCACTGATCAGTGGCTCGATCAGATGGTTCCATTTTTCTTTTGTCATTCTCGGGTGTAGAACGCATTTTGTAGTGAATGCATTTCTTTCGGTATAGGAAGTTGCTTTTTCAATCGAATAAATCCCGTAATAAGGCCCGGCACCTCCATTTCCGACTTTCGTTAAAAACTGGGCATAAGGCTCCGGAAGTGTGACTTGATTCTTTGCTTGCCAGTCCGCAAGCTCTTTTGCTGTAAGCACTTCATAAACCTTGTATTTATGTGAAGATGCTCCAAACACCAAAAAAGCCGTATCTTTGCGCATGGCCTTTTCGAGTTTGTTTTTTATTCGATCAAGTTGTGTTTCTTTCTTCCAAAACAACATATTCAATCCCCCCTGTTGATTATAGCCGGGCTTCCTTCGTTTGCTTATCCAGCAATTTCAGCAGATGCGGAAATCGGTATTCTCCGTACATACTCTGTATGTGCTCGGCAGCGACTGCTAGCTCCATGCCGACAGAGGTTATATACAAAGGCTTGGAGCTGTTGCCTCGGTAAAGCTTTTTGACAAAGGCTTCGTTGTCGTGAAAGGCATTTTTTGCAACACCGATCACTGGAATTTCCCCTGAAAAATTTGTGTAAACATAATGTCCGAGCCCGGGCTTTTTCTCATTGTTTAAGTACACATAGCCATCCACAACAATGGTATGTATTTGATTTATGTCAGTAAGTTTCAACAGTTCCTGTATGCAAGGGAGCTCTCGTTTATAGAAAAAACCCGTTTCGTATTTGTGAGGGTTTTCCGTATAAGACATGATGACTTCGAGTGGTTTAGAATCTTCCCAACATTGAAAAATAACCCCCACTGATTTCGCTTTATTTTCCTCATAATACACATCGACAGCGATGATCATTGATAGCGATTCCTTCCTTTAAGCTCATTTTAAGCTATAGATTATAGCCAATATATCACATTTTGCCGTGCAGGATGATCTATAGATTATCCCAATACCACCACTCCACCAATCTAACCTATCAAGGGGCGGGTAGTATTTATTCTGCCGCAGGCGCAGCACAGAAAAAATCTCCACCCTATAACCCTTGACAGGCTGGATTTTTGACGTGCCATTTCGCCGCCGACAACGGGGAACAGGATTTTATCCTGCCTCCGGCCTCCTCCAAAGAATAGGATAGGGTGTAAATGATTGAATCTAAATGTACAGTTTCGCTTGGATAAGATTGTACAAAACGCTTGAGTAATAACAGAGAATTAAGAATCTTTGGCTCTAACTAACGCCTTCCGCTCTCGCTTCAGTTGTTGGCATATATAGAGTTGGAATGGTTTTGTTTCACAAACCATTCACTTCTATACATGTAATATTCACAGAAAACTATGTACAAGAAGCTCACTTGTACGCATATAATCCTAGAAAAGCGCTTAGCAGCTGTTTTTAAGGATTATACCAATCATTTTAGAACATTCTTACACAAGCAAATATGTACATCCTTATATCAGCATTTACAAACTATCCTCCGTTAACTTAACGAAGAAAGGAGCAGCTGCCGCGGTGGCAAACTGCTCCCAGGATCTCTAGACTAACGTGTCCCGTTAGTTCAAGAAGAATCGTAAACATTTCACTATTACTTTACTTCGGTTAATTTCAATAAAACGCCCTTTTAACTAACCTGCCCATTAGCTTAAAGCCATTACCGCAAAGGTACCATCGACAGGAATATTACTACTCCTGTTTAATTTTTGATAATATATCATAAAAAAGACTATCGAATGGACTTGTCGATAGTCTTTTTTGGGCTATTAATTGAATGGATGCATTGTTGCAGCTATTCCTTTAGGGCATCCACATATTGCTTCGCTTCTAATAGTGACAAACCAAGCACTTCTCTCGCTTTTTTAACAGCTGCTACTTCCTTGCCGTTACGTACGAGCTGGAGAACCTCATTTTGAACAAGATGTGGGGGCAGACCTTCAGACTTGGCAATTTGGTCAACGTTTACCTGCATTGTTTTGATACGAGCTTCCATGGCACTTACTTTGTTATACACAGTTAAACATACAACTAAGGACACAAGTGATATCGTAATTGATAGGTATTCCATTTGCGACACTCCCTTCTATCTCTTCTTTTATTCTAAATGAAGATGTCTGGTTCAACAAATTTATGTCGTGTCCTATTGAACTAACCTGTCCGTTAGCTTAATAACGCAGTGTCAGTCTAATACTTTATTTGCCGAGTCTAACACTTTATTTTTCAGTCTAGAACTCTATTTTCATTTGACACTTCTCTCTCACTTTTAATTTTCTCGCAGTCTTCAATAATGAACTGAATCTCTTACGCTGTAAGCTTAGCTTTTTTCGAAGAAAAATCCTTTTTTAAATTGTTGTAGACTTTCTTATTATTTTTGAGCAATTTGAACTCATATCCCATACTACTAACATAAAAATGTTTTGGCTCATGACTATCAATTCCATAACCCGAAACTTTAAGTATAGTTAGATATTCTAAAGTTTTTTTTCTATGTATGCAGCAGTGGACCTATGATGTCCGTCAATTAATGTACTCATAAAACCTTCATAATAATATGCGAGCCAAGTCATGATCTCCCCATTTTTAATTTGCTCCCTATATCCATAACTCTTTCAATGTTTAAACAATCGATTCGTTGAGAAGGTAAAAGGAATTTGGGAACCCCCTTGCTTGAATGGTACTTGTAAAAAACATCAGCTGACGCATTATACGTTCTCCTCTTAGTAAATAAGTTCCAAAAAAACTCTCCTTCTCCGTTAGTTGGTATCATTTCTATATAAGACATCAGGTAATAACCATTTTCTAGAATACTCAGAAGAGGTTTAACCTTTTCAAATGCAGTACTAAGGTCATTCCCTACCTCTTGTGAATCTTTAACTCTATCAATCGCTCACCAGAGTTATCCACCCCAAATTTAGTTATTAACTTTCCACTCCCATTATTTACTCGAAGTAACAAAGCATCCTTGTCCCATGAGTTAAAAATACTCGGAATGATTTCTTCGCATACGATCGAATTAGGTGCCTTAAATATCTTCTTCATAACTTCCACCCCACCCTAATATTACAAAAACCATACCATATCTTGAATTCACCTTATCATCAACTAACAAAAAAACCATCAGATTTCTCTGATGGTTTTGAGGTCTTACTATAAAAAACGTACAGCGTTCAAAGTAACTTATCTGCTGCTCGTTTGTCTTCCTTTAGTGAACCACTCGGACTTTGGCTTTAATGGAGGGTTAGACTTAGGTTTTGCTTTGGCAGGTTTAGATGCCGCTGGTTTTGCCCCCGCTGGTTTAGCTGTTGATGGTCTGGAAGTCGATGGTTTAGAAGATGCAGATCTCGAAGCTGACGGTTTCGAAGATCTTTCTGTCTTCATTTGCGTTTTACGAGACATCGGATACGGATGATCCTTCACTTCTGGAATCGATTTTCCGATCAATTTTTCAATATCCTTAAGGAACGGAAGCTCTTCAGATTCGCAAAAAGATATTGCCGTTCCGCTTAACCCAGCTCTACCCGTACGACCGATCCGGTGCACATAGGTTTCTGGAATATTCGGCAAGTTGAAGTTGATTACATGTGATAACTCATCAATATCAATTCCTCGCGCGGCGATATCCGTAGCTACAAGAACGCGGGTTGCACCACTTTTAAAATTCCGCAATGCATTCTGACGATCATTCTGCGATTTATTGCCGTGAATGGCTTGTGCAGAAATGTTCACTTTCGCTAGATCGCGTGTAACACGGTCCGCACCACGTTTTGTACGAGTAAACACCAGCGCAGAAATGATTGATTTATCCTGTAACAAAAGATTCAATTGATTCTGCTTATTTCCATTCTCTAATAAATAGATCGATTGATCGATTCTATCCGCAGTAGATGACACGGGTGTGATTTCTACTTTTACTGGATTCACAAGCAAGGTTTTGATCAATTTGGAGATCTCAGTAGGCATCGTTGCCGAGAAGAACAGTGTTTGTTTCTTCGTTGGCATTTTAGCGATAATTCGTTTTACATCATGAATAAAGCCCATATCTAGCATGCGGTCAGCCTCATCCAAGACAAGAATTTGGACATACTGTAAATCCACACGTTTTTGATTGATCAGGTCGATAAGTCTTCCTGGTGTAGCAATTAAAATATCAGCACCTTGATTCAAGGCACGCTCTTGTACTTTCTGTGATACACCGCCAACAATGGCAGCAGAGCGGATATCTGTGAATTGGCTATACGCTTTTATGTTATCAGCAATTTGAATCGCTAGTTCTCTTGTCGGTGTTAAGATCAGCGAGCGAATACGTCGCACATTGTTTGTTTTGTTGGGACTTGTTTGTTCGCTTAATAATTGAATGATAGGTACAGAAAAAGCAGCTGTCTTTCCTGTTCCCGTTTGAGCACATCCAAGTAAATCTCTACCTGCTAATACAGCTGGGATCGATTGCTCCTGTATAGGTGTAGGTGATGTATAGTTTTCTTTGGTTAAAGCCTTTAAAATCGCAGGCATAATATTCAGTTCGTTAAATGTCATTGGGTCTCCTTAATTTCTAATACATATATTCTTAACATTAAATCCATTTGTCACGTCATAAATAATAATCATAACACAATTAGTCACATAATAATAGATATTCTTTATCATCACACCAATTTTCATTAAAAATCCATTTCAGGATACCAGTACAATTAATAGTTAATAAGAGCTATGAAGCCAAGTATGCGTATCAGCCAAATAACGTTTCCCAACACACAACAAAAAAGCGAAGGATTTCTCCCCCGCTTCTTATCATTCGTATGAAGATTAGTCTACGATTTCAGCAGTGTCGCCATTGTTGGCACCAGCAGCATTAGCTTCGTCAGTATCAATATGCATATCAAGTTTGAAGCTGTCGGATACACGAGCAATTACGTTCTCCAATACGAGACCGCGGTCGCCACCGAGACGGACTTTAAGCAATTGCTTATCTGCAATGCCCCAAGCTTCAGCTTCAGAAGTGTGGAAGTGAATGTGACGAGCAGCGATGATAACGCCTTGTTCTAATTCAACTTCACCAGCAGGTCCTTTGAGCGTAATGCCAGGTGTTCCTTCAATATTTCCAGATTCGCGAACTGGAGCTTTCACGCCAAGTGCGAAGGAGTCAGTACGGGAAATTTCTAATTGGGAAGCCGGACGAGCAGGTCCCAAAATTCTTACCTTGTCAAATTTACCTTTGCTACCGATAACTGCTACTTGTTCATTTGCTGCAAATTGTCCTGGTTGGGAAAGTGGTTTGAACTCAGTTAATTGATATCCTGGGCCAAACAGAGCCTCCACGTGCTCTTGCGTAAGGTGAATATGTCTAGCCGACACACCTACGGGTACAGTCTTACTCATTGTAAAGTCACTCCTTGTATTTTCTCTAGTATCTGTACAAGCCATTAACCATTATACATCTTCTTACCCAAAAATAAAAAGGGCTGCATCATAACGAAGCCCCTTTTTTCGACAATTTATGTTTTTTGCACAAGATTGTCATGGTTTAGACACCTGAGAGGGCAAATTTACGCTTAAAAAAGAGGTCGCATTCTCATACATCCAGCCTTTCACAGTATCCTCTGGATAATAACGGAGCAGCTGCTCTATAAGATCAGGGTATTTTCCCGGATGCTCCAACTTCTCTACCCAAGTATCGATGCCGTCAAAATCCGAGCCAAACATCATATGCTTCTCACCGCCGAGACTACATACATGTTCAATGTGCTTTAACAAATCATCCATACGAGCCTTCCCATCATCACTTACAAACCAAGGATAAAAGGTCAGACCCATTCTTCCATCCATTGCAATCAAAGCTTTAATCTGTTCATCATTTAAATTTCTAACATGCCCACATATAGCCGCAGCATTCGAATGGGAAGCAATAAACGGACGATTGCTTAAATCAGCCAACTCCCAGAACCCCGCTTGTGACAAATGCGACACATCAAGCAGCATTCCACTTTCGTTGCACCATTCTATCAGCTTTCTCCCTTTTTCCGTAAATCCACCATTACGCTTCTCTAGCACACCATCTGCTGCCCAGTTCGCATAATTCCAAGTCACACCAAGAAACCGTACTCCAAGTTCGAAGCAGAGCTGAGCATAAAACAAGTTCCCTTCTAAGCCGTCTACGCCCTCCAGAGAGAGCATTGCTTGTGGAGGTGCGCCTACTAATCGATTCCCTACTTGCTCCTTCCACTGTAACCACTGAAGCCCATCTGTGTTCACTATCTTTTGCCTAAAGAGATCAATTTGCCCTAGAACATGTTCAAAGCTTGGTTTTCCTCTGTTAGTTGAAAGATATATTGCAAAACATTGCAACTCCACTCCGCCAGAAGCCAGCCGCTCCGCAGTAACATCTAATCGAGGATCATTGTCAAAATTTATATCCGGGGAGGCTTGCATTTTGCTTAGCACATCACAATGGAAATCCGCTACTTTAAACTTATCAGCCCTCATTTTACAACCCCACTTTCTCACTGTCCCAGCCGTTCATTTCATTTCCAAATGCCTATTTCAGATACTATGCAAAAAAACGCCAGACTATAAATCAAAAGCAAAAAACCTGTTTACAAAAGTAAACAGGTTCAATCATTCTATAGGTCTATTATCTGGGTTCAACAATCAGTTTAATCGCGGTTCGATCTTCCCCATCAATCACTATATCAGTGAACGCAGGAATGCAGATCAAATCTACTCCGCTTGGTGCAACAAATCCCCGGGCAATGGCAACTGCTTTGACTGCTTGATTCAGTGCTCCAGCTCCAATAGCTTGTAATTCGGCCGATCCACGTTCACGAAGAACACCCGCTAATGCGCCGGCGACGGAATTTGGATTGGATTTAGCTGATACTTTTAATACATCCATAGTAAGTACCTCCCCTGGGAAAATAATGGTGTTCTTCCACTACTTTAGATGTTATTCGCGAGAGAAGAAATAATTCCTTCTTTTTACGGACCACGTCTTCCAAAAACGGTATTAAAGATACTCTTTTATGATATTAAAAATATCACACTTTACCCTAACTCAGCGAAACTACCCGGATTAAACCATACTCTGTTCTACGTTTAGCTCATAACCCATTCATCTTCACGTAACCGTATCTTCTCCAGACGAGTTGCCGCACCAGTATTTTCATCTAATTCTGCAAATAAACCGTGAAGCTGCCACTTGCCTTCATCGACAACAAATCGTGCTGGAAGCTGAGTTGTGAACTTATAAAGTACTGCATCTCTTTCCATACCCAGAATTCCTTCGCTTGAACCAACCATTCCCGCATCGGTCAAATACGCAGTTCCTCCTGGTAAAATCACATCATCATTTGTCTGAACATGAGTATGTGTCCCAACAACAATCGATGCGCGACCATCCATAAAATATCCCATGGCGATTTTCTCAGAGGTTACCTCTGCATGGAAATCGACTAAAATACATTTGTGATCTCTGCGAAGCTCTTCCACAATTTCTTCCCCGACACGGAAAGGACAATCGATAGCAGGTAAGAAAGTCCGGCCTTGCAAATTTACTATTGCCAGTTCTTTACCGTTCCCTTTAACGACTGTATAACCTCTTCCCGGTGTTCCTGGCGGAAAATTAGCGGGACGAATAATCCGAGCCTCATCATCGATGAACTCAAAAATATCTTTGTTGTCCCATGTGTGGTTTCCCATAGTTATACCGTGAACGCCCCAGTTAAAAAACTCATTAGCGATCGCCTTGGTGATCCCTCTACCGGCAGCAGAATTTTCACCATTAACAATAATGATATGTGGCTGATATTTACTTTTTAGTGAGGGCAACATCTCACGAAGAGCCTTTCTGCCAACATTTCCAACGATATCTCCAATAAATAGTACTTTAATGATTCTCTCCTCCTAATCGTAACCGCTATATCTAATGGATAAGACCTCATATTCAAAAGAAAAAAGGCCCCGCTTAGGGGCCAATTCTCAACAAATATAAGAAAGTATAAGTTACATCTTATCCCTTAACCTTATATTCCACCTATTTAGCGTATTCAACAGCCCGTGTCTCACGAATAACGGTAACTTTGATATGTCCTGGATAATCCAGTTCACTTTCAATCATTTTCGTAATATCGCGAGCAAGACGGAATGCCTCTGCATCGTCAATCTTCTCTGGCTGTACCATCACGCGTACCTCACGGCCCGCCTGAATAGCAAATGATTTCTCAACGCCTTCGAATGACTCTGAGATTTCTTCCAGTTTTTCTAGACGTTTAATATACGTTTCCAGTGTTTCACGGCGAGCGCCAGGTCTTGCTGCTGACAATGCATCAGCTGCACCAACCAACATAGCAATAACCGAGGTAGCTTCGCAATCTCCATGATGAGACGCGATACTGTTGATAACAACCGGATGTTCCTTATATTTCTTCGCTAGTTCAACGCCGATCTCAACATGCGATCCTTCTACTTCATGATCCAGCGCTTTGCCGATATCATGGAGCAATCCTGCACGTTTTGCAAGCACGATGTCTTCCCCAAGCTCACCGGCCATCAGTCCAGTTAAATAAGCAACCTCCATGGAGTGCTTCAATACATTTTGACCATAGCTTGTACGGAATTTCAGACGACCCAGAATCTTGATCAAATCTGGATGCAATCCGTGAACACCCACTTCGAAAGTAGCTTGTTCACCATATTCGCGAATTCGTTCGTCCACTTCTTTGCGGGATTTCTCCACCATCTCTTCAATTCGAGCGGGATGGATACGTCCATCTGCCACAAGCTTCTCAAGTGCCGTACGGGCCACTTCACGGCGGATTGGATCAAATCCCGACAAAATAACTGCTTCCGGCGTATCATCAATAATGAGGTCGATACCTGTAAGAGTTTCGAGTGCACGAATATTACGGCCTTCACGACCGATAATCCGCCCTTTCATCTCTTCGTTCGGCAGGGTAACAACTGAAACTGTTGTCTCCGCTACGTGATCAGCTGCACAGCGTTGGATAGCGAGTGTGATGATTTCACGGGATTTCTTATCCGCTTCCTCTTTCGCCTGCTGTTCAATCTCTTTGATCATTTGAGCCGTTTCATGGCGAACTTCTTGCTCAACATTGCTAAGAATAATACTTCTTGCATCTTCGATGCTTAAATTGGAAATTCTCTCCAATTCAGTGACTTGGTTTTTGTAAATAACATCAATTTGCTGTTGGGTTTCATCAATTCGTTTCTCTTTGTTAGCTACTTGTTCTTCTTTTCTTTCAAGCGATTCCATTTTTTTATCCAGAGATTCTTCCTTTTGCAGCAAACGTCTCTCTTGCCGTTGGATTTCATTCCGACGTTCACGAGTTTCTTTCTCAGCTTCAGTACGGATTCTATGGACTTCGTCCTTAGCTTCCAATACTGTTTCTTTCTTCAGCGCCTCTGCGTCTTTCTTCGCGTTCTCCACGATGACTACGGCTTCTCTTTCTGCGCTTTGAATTTTAGCTTCTGCAAGGGATTTACGAATAAAATAACCGAACCCAAAGAATAATGCAGCTACAACGAGAACGATAATGACCCAGATCCATGCTTGCATCTGTTCACCTCCTCGTTGGTTCCTCTCCAAGGTATATCCCTGGGAATTGTGCAGTTGTTAAACTATCCGTTCATCACCATACAAAAAACCGGTAAATAACCGATTGCCATACTGCACATGCTGCACATGCACACTGCCCGCCTTATCCGGCGATTACATTTCATATGAGTTGTACGCGAACCGTTTTAAAAAGTCACCTTTTTGGGAAGGAAAAAGGATTCTTACTTTATGCCGATTCATGTTATATTTTATTATTTATAAAAAGACATTGTCAAGAGAGTCGATATGCGCATTAATGTCAAGAGAATCAGTGAGTCTAGTAAAATTCCTCATCTTCACCCTCATAATTGTCTTCCTCAAGTAAAGTATTGATCACTTGTCGCACCATATCACCCGAGAATCCACGCCGCATTAAGAAGGCTCCAGTCTTTCTGCGCTTATCTGTGGCTTCACCACGAATAAGATTCCATTTCTTACGACCAATCTGAAGTGCACTCTCTAGTTCTTGTTCAGGACTGACATTCTCCAGTGCTTCCGAGATCAAGGTTTTGTCGATTCCTTTCTCACGTAGCTCTTGGCGAATCCACATTTTCCCTTTTCGCTGGTTCGTAATGCGTTGCTCGGCCCATTGCTTTGCATACAAGGGGTCATCAAGAAATCTTTCCTGCTGTAGCCGTTGCACCACTTCCGCAATAATAGTCTCCCCTATTTCCTTCTGCCGTAAACGGCGAGTCATTTCCATAGCGGTACGTGGCTTCCGTTCTAGATAACGAAGTCCTTCTACATAAGCTCGTTGTCGCTCATCAGCAACAACAATTTCCTCCAAATCGGCTTTCATAAAAGAATTTCCAGTAATCATCCGATATTTAATCATGACGTCTTCGTGTACAGTCATGTTATAGGCTCCGAAATGTATGATGTAGCGGTGGTCCGACTTCTTCTGACGTTCTACCTTAGTAATTTCTAAAAGTTCTCCATCAGGAAAATCAGATAGGACCTGTACGTCCTGCTCATCCGATTCAAAATCCATATCCAGCTGTATTACCATAGTTGCTTGTCACCTCATAGCAATAAAATATCCCCACAAAGTGCGGCTTAACTTCGGTGCGTACTCAGGTACTTTGGGGGGACCCCAAATATATATGTTCTTACACTGTTAAGAAAAGACACCCTGCAACAATGAATCACAGGGCGTCCTATTCCTTAGTAAATTCTATTGTTCGATTTCGAGAAGTAGCTTTTCTTCTTCCTCTTGCTCTGCAATGATTTCCGCTTCATTTGGTGCAGCAACAATAGTGGACAGGTTACTTGCTTCACGGATCTTGTTCTCAATGATAAGTGCAATATCTTGATGTTCTTTCAAGAACTGTTTGGCATTCTCACGTCCTTGACCGAGACGCTCACCCTCATAGGAATACCATGCACCACTCTTATTCACGATGTCCATTTCAGTACCGATGTCTACAAGACTTCCTTCTCTGGAAATCCCTTCACCATACATGATATCAACATCAGCTTGTTTAAATGGAGGTGCTACCTTATTCTTCACAATCTTGATCTTGGTTCGGTTACCTACAACGTCGTTACCCATCTTAATACTTTCGACACGGCGAACATCCAACCGTACGGAAGAGTAGAATTTCAACGCCCGACCACCCGGTGTTGTCTCAGGGTTACCGAACATAACACCAATTTTCTCACGAAGCTGGTTAATAAAGATAGCAATTGTATTCGATTTACTAATGGCACCAGATAGCTTCCGAAGCGCTTGAGACATCAAACGAGCCTGTAGGCCGACGTGAGAGTCACCCATATCACCTTCGATTTCCGCTTTAGGAACCAACGCAGCTACGGAGTCAACGACAATAATGTCTACTGCACCACTACGGACAAGTGCTTCAGCAATCTCAAGTGCCTGTTCACCCGTATCTGGCTGAGATAGCAACAATTCATCAATGTTTACGCCCAAGTTACGTGCATACTTCGGATCGAGCGCATGCTCAGCATCGATAAATGCAGCTTGTCCTCCTTGTTTTTGCACTTCTGCAATAGCATGAAGAGCAACAGTCGTTTTACCGGAGGATTCAGGTCCGTATACTTCAATAATACGTCCCTTTGGAAGTCCGCCTATACCTAACGCAATATCAAGTGCCAAAGATCCGCTAGGTACAACTTCCACTTGCATATGAGTGGATTCTCCCAGTTTCATGATCGAACCTTTACCAAATTGTTTTTCTATTTGACGAAGCGCCATATCAAGCGCTGCACGACGATCTGACAATCAGACCACTTCCTTCACTGTTTATAATAATATAATAACGCGTTTTTGAGGTCTTGCCAAGCTTTTTTTCGAACATACATTCGTTTTTTTTGTCTCAAGCGTTAATTATCCCTTTTATTGTAAGCCTCCCTCCGGACATAGAAGTTAACTGATTTCTCTACTTCACCGGACATCAACGACTTATGATCAAAACCAAAACAGCGATCAAAATCTCCGCAGATATACAAAAAACCGCAGCAAAGAAATCTCAGTGCCACGGTTCTTCCGTATGTCTCAATTATAACTGGGCTAATCTCCCATTACAAGTCTGAGCCTTCAAGAGGTGTCTCCACCTTCCGTTCCTCAAGTCTGCGCCATAGACGATACAACAGGGCTTTAACAGTACGCAGTCGTATATTTTCACGTGTACCTTTAAGATTAAGCTCGTATACTTCTGTCTTACGCCCGCGTTCAGCTAAACCAATAAATACAAGTCCAACTGGCTTACGTTCAGAATAGCCTGGTCCTGCTACACCAGTTACAGATAAACCGAAATCACTATCTGCGATCATTCTCACCTGATCAGCTAACACCTCGGCAACTTCACGACTAACTGCCCCTGGAGCATCTGGCCCCTCCAAATAAGCACTTGGCACATTTAGAAGTTTTTTCTTCAGGTCGTTGGAATAACAGACGATTCCTCCCGCAAACATCGAAGCACTGCCTGGAATGTTAGTTATACTCTCCATCAGCAAGCCTCCCGTGCAACTCTCTGCCGCACTTAAAGTCAGACCTGCATCCGCCATCCAATCCACAATCAATTGCTCCAGTGGAACATCAATATTTGCATATAAATGTTCTGGCAAAATCTCTTTGATCTGTTTCTCCAGAATCTCCAGCTTCTTGTAAGCTTCATGCTCGGAAGGCGCTTTTGTCGAAATACGAACGGTTACCTCTCCCTCTTTAGCGTAAGGAGCTATGGTTGGGTCTGTCTGGCTGTGAATAAGATCAATGAGCTTATCCTCAAGCAGTGATTCTCCGATACCGGCAAATTTAAGCATTTTAGAATAAAGTGGCATTTCTGTCGTTAGAGCGTGCTGCTGGAGCCACGGTACAGCTTTATCTACGAACATCGGCTTCATCTCGCGAGGCGGACCAGGAAGCACAATATAATATTTCTTTTCATGCTCAAAAGCAATGCCAACAGCAAGACCAATCTCATTTGGCAAAGGTGTAGTTCCTTCAATTATAAGTGCCTGTTTACGATTATTCTCCGTCATTACAATCTTTCGATCATCAAAGAAACGTTGTACATGATCCATTGCCAAGCGATCTATATGAAGTGTGCGACCTAAGGAAGCAGCCAGCGCGTCCTTCGTTAGATCATCTTCTGTAGGACCAATACCACCGGTAAATATGATAACATCCGCTCTGCTTTGAGCGATCTCAATGGCTTGCTGCAAGCGACTGCTGTTATCCCCAACTACGGTTTGAAAATATACATCAATCCCAATAGCAGCTAGCTCAATAGACAAAAACTGGGCATTACTATTTACGATTTGACCGAGCAAAAGCTCCGTGCCTACTGCAATAATCTCCGCTTTCATACCTGGCTTTCGCCTCCTCGTTATAATGTAGATACACTGCTTTTAGGGTTTAAAAAAGGTAATAGGTGCTTTACCTATTACCTCTCCTATATGTAGCTGCCTAAAACGCTTAAGCATTATGCAGCTGTAATAGATCCTTATTCTTCACAAAATAATCAATTCCAGAGTAAATAGTGATCAAGGCTGCAGCCCAGATGGCAATATCGTCTACAGGAATGCTGACGAATTGAAATGGGAAATTATTTAACAACAGCAGTGAGATCGCTACAATTTGTACAACCGTCTTTATCTTACCCCATTTGCTGGCGGCAACCACTTTTCCCTCTAACAATGCTATCTGGCGAAGCCCGGTTACTGCGAACTCACGACTAATGATAACAATTGCGATCCATGAATCACATCTGCCCAATTCCACAAGTGAAATCAGAACTGCAGAAACTAACAGCTTGTCCGCTAACGGATCAAGGAGCTTACCGAGATTGGTGACCATATTATATTTCCTTGCTATGTAGCCGTCTATTCCATCTGTGCTCGCTGCAAGCAAAAAGATTACAGCTGCCACCAAATGATTAACAGATAGCTGAAAAGAGCCCCAATGTATCGGTTCTGGATAAAAACTGAAATCCACCAGTAAGAAAAACATCATAATCGGGATCAGGCAAATACGTGCTAGCGTGATGCGGTTGGGCAAATTCACTGAAGTTCCTCCCCTAAATCGTTCATACAAATTGCCTGAGTCAGGCTCATCTATTTCTACTTAAGCAAGTATATTATAGCTATAAATAGGTGTCAAAAAAAATACAAAGCACCCCGCATAATGGCGCTGATAAGCACTGCGGGGTACAAAATGCTATTTTAAGTTGTTGAACTGCAGGTCCAGCGGCAAATCAGCTTTACGCAAAATCTGGATAATTTGTTGTAAATCATCGCGACTCTTACCAGTTACGCGGATCTGATCTCCTTGAATCTGGCTCTTCACCTTCAATTTCGAATCACGAATCAGGATGTTAATTTTTTTTGCGTTCTCCTGATCAATCCCTTGCTTAAGACCTAAACGCTGACGAACACTACCCAGAGAAGCAGGCTCCACTTTGCCGAAATCCAAGTTTTTCAGCGTGATACCTCTCTTCACCATCTTCGATTGTAAAATATCAATAACAGCGTTTAACTTATATTCGTCCTCTGAGGCGATAATAAGTGCGTCTTTCTCCAGCTTCAGACTACTCTTGCTGTTCTTAAAGTCAAAGCGGTTATCAATTTCTTTCTCTGTTTGGTGGATCGCATTGGTTAATTCCTGCATATCCATTTTAGATACGATATCAAATGAACTTTCTGAACTCATAACTACACGTCCTTTGTACTTTTTAGTCTGCTACTATTATAAAAGAATGATACCCTTAAGTCTAATATTGGATAATATGTACCTCACCCGACACAGAAAACAGCCCCACATAGTGGAGCTTTTCCTTCGAAATGAGTTGTGTTTCAGGTAGAAATACGTCTCCAATGGAAAATATCCTCGGAGACGCACATTCTAAATTCTCTATCTGCTTCGAAGCGGGCTTCGAAACATATCCAGAATTCCAAGCACGATATGTGCAAGACCGAACCCGAGAATTCCATAACCCCAAGCACTTGGTGTCATATAGTATCCGATAAGACTGACAACAACCCCAAGTCCAGCTACAATCCAGCTAACAATCATGAATGTACACCCCACTTTGGCTAAGAACTAGAAACAGTCTTATGTTCCCCGCAAAGCCAAAGTCTATGCATCATTTTTCTTATTGGCCTGTTTCATTAGTCTGGTCGGTAGTATCGGTGGTACCTTCATTCTGGGTCGTTTCACTTCCAGTACCGTCATCCAGATTAAGTAGCAGACGAGATGAGGTCTTTTCATCCGTAATCACTTGTCCATTGACAGTAATCTCAGTAGCTGGTGAATAACCAGATTTAATATACATTCCTTCACTTCCAAGCACAAAGCTCATACGATCTCCTGCCGCTGTGTTACCAAATGAGAGTTTTTCACCTTTAGAGTTCTCACCTTTATACACCTCAAGCCAGCTTACCCCAGTAGCAGAAATCTCAACCTTCACTTCACTTCCAGCCGGAGCTGAAACCTTGAATTTTGTTGTTTTTCCTGCTTTCCCATCCGGTGTAACTGTAATGGATTGCGGGGAAGGCGTAGGTGTTGGTAATGGCGTTGGCTCTGCAGTAGGTTCAGTTGTTGCTTCTGTTCCTGCCGAAGAAGTTGGCGCCACAACTCCACCTCCTGAAGCCGGTGGAGATGTTTTAGCAGTCGTAGGATCCTGCTGTTCATTCGTCAGATTCGTCTGATCAATCTGATCAGGGTCCGGTTTGTTCAAACTAGATGCATAAATGTAAATCACAACAATAATTAATATTGGAAATGTCCACATTAGCACTGTTGGCAGCCATTTTGCATTCCGTTCGGTTTCAGGTCTACGGCTGCGTTTTTGAATCACCGTTTCCATGGCTGTGTCTTCGGGAGGGGCAGGTACATTCCCATGCTCCTCTAGCAGTTCGTCAGGACTCATCCCTACTGCCTCTGCGTACGTTTTGATAAACGCCCTAACATAAAAACTTCCTGGAAGCACCTTATAGTCTCCAGACTCGATGGCTTCCAAATACTTTTTGCGAATTTTCGTTACTTCCTGGACATCGTCAAGACTCATCCCTTTTTGCAGACGCGCCTCTTTCAATTGCCGGCCCAGTTCCGACATACCATCACCTCCTGTAAATTTCAATGAATATCATTGTTCATTCTTGTTCTATAAATCATCACTGTAGCTAGTCGTAAACGACTCGTACAATATTTCTTCATTTGGATTATTGCGAAGCTCGATAATAATATCAAAATCATCAAAGGTGTACTCAGATTCCCGCACAAAAATATCTGGATGCTCGATCACTTTCGTGCTTGGCATACTCATAACATTTTGTAATAAATTATAATGCTTCTCATTAGAGCGGATCGTACTAACAATACCATCAATAATAAATACATTATGTGGGTTCATCTCATCTTCTGCTAATTGACTTCGAACCGTCTGACGTAAAAGTGTCGAGGAGACAAATGTCCAACGCTTCATCGCGCAGACACTGCCAGCAATAATTGATTCCGTCTTTCCTACACGGGGCATACCTCGAAGTCCTATTACCTGATTTCCATCTTTTTTAAACAGTTCCCCGAGAAAATCGACCAATAGACCAAGCTCATCCCGAGTAAAACGAAACGTCTTCCGATCATCTGAATCCCGTTCAATATATCGCCCATGGCGCACAGCCAGCTTGTCTACGAGTCTTGGAGACCGCAGAGCTGAAACTGTAATATTATCAACTTTCTTGAGCATTTCGCCCATCAGCATTATTTTGTCATCGTCATTGGTCTCCAGCAACATTCCTCGAGTCTTTCCTTCAACGCCATTAATCGTCAGAATGTTGACTTCTAGCATCCCTAACATTGAAGCGATATCACCAAGCAGACCGGGTCTGTTCTTGTGAATCTTGTATTCCATATACCATTGTTTATATTCCACTTGTACACCTCATAGATTCCTTTTCCCGCACTTTGATATACATCAAAAAAATGCCGTTCAGACAAAGCGGTCTGAAACACGGGTCATGTTAATGATATATAAAATAAAAATGAAAGGCAAGGTCAGTCCTGTAATAATTGCAGAAAAGCTCCCACAAGGGGAGCTTTTCCGCAAGCTTAGGCGTGATTTTTCGCCAACTTGACCATGAGTTTAGCAATCGTCTGCTTTTCTTCATCGTTGCCGACGTCCCATAGCTCTTTGATTGCACGGTTTTGAGTGTTTGCTGGATCCACTTTTTCATCGAGGAATTCCCCGATTTCAAAAGCCAGCTTTGAGATTGTGTCTTCACTCATCCCAAGTTTCTCCGCCTGTACAACTCGTTTTCCCAGAAATTTCTTCCAGGTGTCAAAATTTTTGATTACGCTATCTTCTTGTGTCATCTTAAATCCTCCTTCATGTTTACGGTCAAACACCTGCATACAGGCTGTAAGCCGCCTTACGTGAGATTTAAAAACAACACTTATAATATGTCTTAGAAGCTAAGTTATTATGCTGGAGCTTTTCTCCAACTGAAGATCAGGTAATCCATCCACCATTTGGACTAATAATCTGGCCAGTGATATACCCGGATTCAGGCAAAGCCAAAAAATAAATTAGTGAAGATATTTCATTAGGCGTAGCCAAACGCCCTACTGGAATCTCATCCTCCAGCATACGGACTTCATCCTCCTGTAAATTGGACAGCATGTTCGTATTAACCGCTCCTGGAGCTACCGCGTTAACCGTTACACCAGATGGAGCCAACTCTTTAGCTAAAGCCTTTGTAAAGGCATTCACTCCACCCTTACTAGCCGAATATGCTACTTCGCAAGAAGCTCCAGTGATACCCCATACAGAAGAAACGTTGATGATACGTCCATAACGCTGAGACACCATGTACGGCATAAAAATCTGACTGCACATAAAGGTTCCCTTCAAGTTAATGGACATAATGTCATCCCATTCCTCTTCGGTCACATCAGCTAGCATTCCGTAATGCGATTTACCGGCATTATTGACGAGAATATCCGGCTGCATCCCATTACTCTCAAGCTTTTCAGCCATACGTACAATTTGACTACGATCCTTCATATCCGCGTTTACTGTCATTACCTTTGCGCCAAGGGCCATACAACGCCGAGCGACATCATTCGCAGCTTCATGTGAGTGTTTATAATGAATAACTATATTCATCCCCACAGAAGCAAATCGTTCCGCAATGGCGCCGCCGATCCCTCCGCTTCCCCCTGTAATGAGCACTGTCATTTCCCCTAATGGTTTGCTGCTCTCTCCCAAAACGCTCACCTAAGGACTCACCACCAATGAAACGGCAAGCTGTTCCCAGTTTACATGGGCATGCAGACGCTCATTTACTTCTGCCAAAGTAATCGATTCATACATAGGCAGAACTTCAAAAAGGTCACCACCACGGAACTGGTAGCGTGTAAATTCATGTGCGATACTTTCAGGGGAGTTCAGCATGCGCAAATAACCGCCAATTTTCTTTTTCCGTGCCCGCTCGAAATCCTTCTCCGCAAAGCCAGACTTTAAGATTAGATCTATTTCTTCATTAATTCGTTTTAAAAGCAAATCCGGATCCTTTGTATCCCCACCCATTGCAGAAAAAGCATACTGCGGAGAACTATTAAATTCATGTCCAAAGCTGTCCGAGATCAATTCCTCATCATAAAGCTTTTGATACAATGCTGTGCTACTACCTACCAACAAATCGAGCATTAGCTTCGTTATCAGGTCGCGTTTCAGAGAAGCTTCACCTGTTAGATCTTCTACTTTTTCCTTGAAACCAAACATGATCTTCGGCATCGAAACAGCAAGCTTGCTTTCTAGCCGTTTTGTAGCGACTTGTTCGGGTTCATCTTCAAAAATACGCTTGATTTCACCCTGCTTGCCGTAGGTTTTACCCTTTTGGTTAGCGCGAATCAAGGAGAATACTTTCTCCGGGTCCACGCCCCCAACCACGAACAACAACATATTGCTAGGGTGATAAAAAGCGTTATAACATGTGTACAGCGTTTCTTTCGTGATCGTACTAATCGATTCTACCGTACCTGCAATGTCAATCCGAACCGGATGCTTCGAATACATCGCTTCAATAAGGCCAAAATACACGCGCCAATCCGGATTATCAGCATACATATTGATTTCTTGGCCAATAATTCCCTTTTCCTTTTCTACATTCTCATCTGTAAAATAAGGTCGCTGAACAAAATCAACGAGCGTACAAAGATTGGTCTCTATATTTTCTGTTGCTGAGAAAAGATAAACTGTCTGATCAAAGCTTGTAAAAGCATTGGCCGAGGCTCCATTTGAAGCAAAGGTAGCAAAAATATCGCCTTCTGGCTCTTCGAACATTTTGTGCTCTAAAAAGTGAGCTATACCATCAGGAACAGTGGTCTCTTCTCCACCTGCGACATGAAAATGATTGTCAACGGAACCGTATTTAGTTGCAAATGTAGCATAGGTCTTTTTGAAGGTTGGTTTCGGCAACACATATACCTGAAGTCCGTTATCCATGACCTCATGATAAATGGTCTCTTGAAGTCTGTCGTAATGAATTTGTTCCATCGTTATTCCTCCTTTCCTGTCAAGAAATATATCGTATCCAGCTGAAAGGTTTCGGCGGCAGCTTTTACATCTTCAGCACCGATTTGTTCCACCTGCTCCAATAGCTGATCCGCTGTCCGTTCTTTTCCTGACAACTGGCGGTTGAAGTCATAAGAGATCATTTCAAAAGCAGAATCCGGAATCTCGGAAAGCTGATTGCGGATCATAGCTTTGGTCTGACTCAGTTCCAGATCACTGATATTGCCAGCTTTCATCTCTTCCAATTGCTTCTCTATAATGTCCACGGCTTTGCCGTAATTTTGCGTTTCGATACCTGATTGAATCGTTCCAATGCCCCTGTGGCCGTCATAACGAGACGAAGCATAATAGGCAAGGCTTGCCTTCTCACGTACGTTAACGAAGAGTTTAGAGTGGGGATACCCTCCTAATATTCCGTTGTACATAAGTGCGGACGCGTAATTATCATCCTTATAAGTAATAGAGGTGCGTAGACCCAGGTTCAACTTGCCCTGACTGACATCCAGCTTCTCTTCTACAGTCCGCACCTCATTAACTGATACAGGTACGAACTTAGAGCTATATAAGCCCACCTCGGACTGAACCCGACCGAAATGACGCTGTACAAGCTTTTCTACTTCCTCAGCTGTAGTGTCACCCACTACATAGAGATCAAGGATGGCATCATCCAGCCAGGAATTATACGATTCATACAAACTTTTCGGAGTGATTTGATCCAGATCCGCTCTTTGCCCCAGAGGGTGAAGACGATATGGCTCGTTACGGCACATTTCCTCAATACAGCGCTCAGCAGCGTAACGTATCTTGTCATTTACGATGGACTCCAGCTTCTTGCGAACGGTTTCACGCTCCGTTGCAACATACGAAGGCCGGAAGCTGCCGTCTTCAACTAATGGACGAGTCAGTACTTCACCTAAGAAAGCGAAGGATTGTTCAAGTAAGCTCTCCTGGCTTTGTACAAAAGAGTCATTAATAGTATCCATGCGGAACTGAACGATTTGATAATCGCCTCTTTTATAAATATCAAACCCGAATCCAGCGCCATACAGTTCCTCCAAACGCTCGCGGAATTGCGTGGTCTCCGGATAAGTCGCGGTACCTCTGCGAAGCACGAATGGAGCTAGTGCAGTAGAGGTTACTGTATTCTCATCAAGAGGGATCCCCGCATAAAGTGAGATCGCGTAGGTCTTGAATGCCTTGGTTGGCATAACGTGAATGCGCAAGCCTCCTACGGTGCCATGCTGAAATACATTATTTGTCAAGTCCAAAACTCCTTTACGGCGTGGATAGTTGCTCTACATCATGTTTATGAATTATTAACCATTCTAAACCATTCCAAAGTAAGGAAGCAACCGGAAGCCTCTTCCCGGTTGCTCTCTGAATTCTCTATCCTTCTTTTTACATACAGAAAATATGCTGACCAATCGTCTTCACCTGAGGACGGGTCCAAATCCATTTAGAGGTCGCTGTTTTAGGATTGAAGTAATACAAACATCCACCTGAAGGGTCCCAACCATTGAGTGCTTGCTGCACTGCTTTACGTGCTTGCTCATTAGGCTCCAGATAGATCTGACCATCGGCTACAGCTGTAAATGCTCCCGGTTGAAAAATAACGCCAGACGGCGTATTCGGGAAACTAGGTGATTTCACTCGGTTTAAAATGACCGCAGCAACAGCAACCTGACCTTCGAAAGGCTCACCTCTGGCTTCTCCATACACAGCATTAGCCATGATCTTGAGATCATTCTCCGATAAGCCCATCGAATTACCTGAAGACAATCCTGGCGAATTCGTTTTATTGGACGTATTTGTTTTATTGCCAGTGTTATTCTGTGCTGTCTTATTTCCCGTGCCCGTAGAAGGCTCAGTAGGCTTCCAGTTCTTCGTGGCGTTATACAGCTTCAGCTTAGTTTTGGCACCTACAATGCCATCAGACTTCATTCCGAATTTCCATTGAAACCAAGTTACTGCATTCTTCGTTTTTGGCCCAAAATGACTGTCTATTTTTCCGGCATAATAACCTAAATGCTTTAATCGCCCCTGCAATTCATAGACATCCTGACCCGTGGACCCAAGTTTAATGGGTGTTGTACTGAAAGCCGGCAAGACTTCTTCGTCAGGATTATTTAACTCGTGGACAAATGACGCAGCAGCACTTTGCTTGGTCTGAACAATGCCATTCCCCTTGAAAAACGTTCCTGCAAACGGCGCGGCAGCAAGTGCAAGAGTTAAAGCAGCAAATATCCACATCTTTTGTTTCTTCATAGGGTTCGCTCTACCTTTCTTTTGTAAGTTCTGCATGGATGGCTAAAGTTATTATGACGACTGTCAGCGCATCCTATGCATTACTAAAAAAGAAGAAATAGCTTTTCATTATAATTGAGAATAATTATCAACTATAATACGAAATAAGAAAACCATGGAGTTGATATGAATCATGAATTTAAAGGACCACATTTTACTGTGGAACCACGCATTAATTGAAATTATAGATATACGTCATAGGGAATTCCTCCCTAAAAATCAGGCCAATCCCTTTATTTCTTCCAAAATTAATAAATTATAGGGAGCTGTTCCCTAATTATAAGTTTGAGAACCAATAATCTCAGAATTCCAGGGAGAAATCCCCTAATTATTATAATGAAGCTTCACTAAAGCCATTATTTAAAGTGTCATTTACACTTCTTCAGCATGAGTAAGGGGCCGTCCCCAAGTAGTACAAACTACTTGGGGACGGCCCCTTTTTACTGTCTATTTAAGGTTTAAACTGACTTGCTCAGCTTAAGAACTGATCTTGTTATGCTGATACTGCTCAAGTGATACAAGCACCTCACGCGGCTTGCTGCCCTCGTAAGGCCCTATTACCCCACGAGCCTCCATAGAGTCAATCAAACGGGCTGCACGGGTGTAACCAACCCTCATCCGGCGCTGTAGTAGCGAGACTGAAGCTTGCTTCGCTTCAAGCACGATCGTTACGGCCTGCTCATATAACTCATCCTGTGGCTCCTGGTCTTCAGCGATTGTGTCATCAACCTCTGGAACAATGGACTCATCATATTCTGCTTCACCTTGACTGCTGACATATTGAACGATCGTCTCAACCTCTTGATCGCTCATAAAGGCACCCTGCACACGAATCGGTTTAGAAGCTCCCATCGGTAAGAACAGCATGTCTCCCCGACCTAACAGCTTCTCCGCACCTGGCATATCCAGAATGGTACGTGAGTCTACATTGGAAGATACGCCGAAAGCGATACGAGATGGAATATTCGCCTTAATCAAACCTGTAATGACATCCACGGAAGGACGCTGAGTGGCGATAATTAAATGTATACCAGCTGCACGCGCCATCTGTGCAAGCCGACAGATAGCATCCTCTACATCGTTAGCGGCAACCATCATCAAATCCGCAAGCTCGTCCACAATAACAACAATATACGGAAGTATAGCAGCTGGGTTCTCTGCCATCAGCTTATTATAGCCTTCCATGTTGCGTGTTCCTGATTTGGAGAAGAGTTCATACCTTTTCTCCATTTCCACAACGATCTTCTTTAAAGCTAAGCTCGCCCGCTTCGGATCAGTAACGACTGGAGCCAGAAGATGCGGAATCCCATTATAGACATTCAGCTCTACCATCTTCGGGTCCACCATCAGGAATTTGACTTCATCGGGTTTAGCTTTGTATAAAATACTCGTAATAATCCCGTTAATACAAACCGATTTACCAGATCCCGTTGCACCAGCCACCAATAAATGGGGCATCTTCGCTAAATTACCGATAATCGTCTGACCCGAAATATCACGGCCAAAAGCAATCGATAATCTGGATTCAGCTTCCTGAAAGATCTGTGTCTCCATAACTTCACGCATGGTCACAATAGACACTTCGGAATTTGGTACCTCTATCCCAATGGCTGATTTACCCGGAATTGGCGCCTCCATACGTATATCTTTGGCTGCAAGAGCAAGCGCAATGTCATCCGTCAGATTAACAATACGGCTAACTTTGACACCGATATCCGGCTGAATCTCATACCGTGTAACCGCTGGACCTCTAACTACTTCGAGAACCTTTGCTCTTACACCGAAACTCTCTAGGGTAGCTTCTAGCTTACGGGCGGTCTGCATATAATCATTCTGATCTCCCGCTTTGCCGCTGTTGTTAGGTTTGGCTAAAAGTCGGAAAGATGGCAGCTTATATGGTTTTGGTGGAGGTGGTGCCGGTGGAGCAGGAATGATCTGTCCATCAGGAGTGGCGCTTAGCAATCCATCCAAGTCAATAGTCACATTCTCCTCAGGCTCATCTGAAGGCTGTTGACTGACTGGATTAACCCCAGCAACAGGAGCTTTGACGGTAACACCACGAGCTGTTGGAGAGAATTCACTCCATTCCTCCCGATCTTCCTCATTCAGCCCTTCTGAGCGGATATGCTCAAAGAAGTCGCGAATAATTGGAGTCACAGGTTCCATATCCATATCTGCATCATCAAAATCATGTTGGATATCCTCAAGTGGAGTCACACGACTATCTACTGAAAGCCCAGAAATGATCGGACCGTGCGAAGCACTTGTTACAATTGGACCTTGATCATCATCCTCAGAATGGGCTTCCGCCTCTGAACGGGTGGAGCCTGTGAACCAACCGGATATTTTTTTCAATAGAACAGGTTGCTTACGATTAGGTAAATATCGATCGTCTTCTTCCTCTTCGTCATCTTCGTCATAGACAGGCTGCTTCACCGGCCGAGTCTTTGCGGGTGCGGCTGTTTTGGAAGGTCTAGCCGCTACTGGGACTGCCTTCGGACGGTTTGCCGCATGGAGACGAATCCCTTCCACAAACTTAACCGTACGAACTCGCAAAAGAGTAATAATCTCTACATAGGAGAGATTTGTAATTAACATAAAGCTGATGGCAAGCATAACGATCATGAGCAGCTTAGCTCCCAGACTACCAAAGAGCCACAGCAGCGCAGCATACTCCAATCCGCCGATATATCCGCCACTTATATCCTTACCCAGCATATAGACATTACTATTGTTAACACCGGGCGAAAGAGATCCCGAAAGATCATTATGTATTTGTGTCATCACGTTGCCAGGATGGAGCAAGGACAACGGGCCAAGCTTCTGCTCCATTGCAGAAATAGTGCTCATAAGGCACATGGATAGCAGAAGCAGAAGCACGCCTGTATGTCGACTGTTCCAAGAAGAAGGCCATCTACGATGGATCATAACCATAAGCCCATAAAAAATACCAATAAGCGGCAACACAAAATAAAATCTCCCTAATAAATAACCCGCCATACTTGAAAGTGACCGCCCTACCGCCGCTTCACCGGACAGAGCAATAACGGATATCGTTATTAGTAAAATTCCGTAAATTTCATATTTTAAAACGCTGCCGAGCAGCGCTTTTTTCTTTTTCTTTTTTCGTTTAGCCACGCCAGCCACCCCCGGAACAACATTATACCATATAATGGCGTGGCGTACCTATGTTCTCTTTTGTCAAAAAATGAATCTTTATGTTAACGTAATTATCGCTCCAGGAGAGAACGACGGATCTAAATATCGCTCCAAAGGACAATCCAGTAATCTTACTATGCGCGCGCGTCCTTCCTCCATCGGCTCAACCTGCATGAGCATCCCCTGAACACTTACTTCTCGCGTTGTAGCGTAATTATTAAATGCCCCCTCCCACACCTGTTCCATCGACATTATCGTATAGAGTGTCATTGCGTAAGCCCTCCCGAAATCGCTGCTGTAGGCGCTGCAGAGAAATCTCCACCAATCATGCGGTTAAGATGCGCTAAGGCAGCTCCGATCCCGCCCACCTCATCCATGAGACCATATTTAACGGCGTCCAACCCCCCAACGGCTGTTCCAATATCACGATTGAGCTCACCTGTCTTAAACATGAGGTCACGGAACTGTTCTTCAGAAATCCGAGAATGAGAAGTAACGAATTTTACTACACGCTCCTGCATTTTTTCCATGTATTCGAACGTCTGTGGCACTCCAATTACTAAGCCATTCATACGAATCGGATGTATCGTCATTGTTGCACTTTCCGCAATAATTGAATACGTAGAGGATACAGCGATCGGAACGCCAATACTATGGCCCCCTCCAATGACTACTGTTACCGTTGGTTTAGAGAGCGAAGAAATCATTTCGGCAATCGCTAGACCAGCTTCTACATCTCCGCCAACAGTATTTAAAATAATAAGCAGACCTTTAATATTCTTATTCTGTTCAGCTGCCACCAGCTGGGGAATGATATGTTCGTATTTCGTCGTTTTGTTCTGAGGAGGCATTACAATATGGCCTTCAATCTGACCGATGATCGTTATGCAAAAGATATCCGGCTCACCCGTAGGAACCGCTGTTTGTCCAAGCTCTTTAAGTGCACCCATTGTAGTGGGCGGCATGTTTTCATTTGTACTTGGATTTCCCTCTTGTGGTATAACTTCCTCATTCTTTGCTCCATTTGATCCATTCATGTAGTTCATTTTCGCAGCTCTCCCTTTTCTTATGCAGCTCTGGTCTGCTATAGCCTTACTAACTTTCATTAGTATGACATTTCAGGGCCCCGCATTATGCAAACCTCTCCTCATGATGTGAATATAAACAATACAAAAACCCCTTTTCCCGTAGAAACCGTCCAATATTTCCGGGGAAAAGGGGCCAATGCCCAAGCTATATATTTATTTAAGGAGAATTCTCCTTACACTTCCATGATAATTGGCAAAATCATCGGTCTACGACGCGTTTGCTCATATAAGAAACGACCGAGTGAATCTTTTACGCTTGTTTTAAGCGATGCCCACTCATTTACTTTCTCACTCATCAGGCGCTGCAGTGTACTGGAAACAATTCGGTTCGCTTCGTCAAGCAGTCCTTCGGACTCACGAACATAAACGAAACCACGAGAAATGATGTCAGGTCCGGAGACAATTGCACCATTCTGTTTGCTTAGTGTAACCACGACAACCAAAATACCATCTTGAGACAGCAACTTACGGTCACGCAATACAATATTACCTACATCACCTACACCCAGACCGTCAATCAATACGTTACCAGCCGTTACTTTACCAGCTTTACGAGCGGCACCGCCTTGAATTTCCACAATCTCACCGATTTCAGTGATGAAAATGTTCTGAGACTCTACGCCAACGGATTCTGCCAAAAGCGCATGTTTGCGTTGCATACGGTATTCACCGTGAATTGGAATGAAATATTTAGGTTTCATCAAGTTGAGCATAAGCTTAAGCTCTTCCTGGCTACCGTGACCGGATACGTGAACGCCAGAATTGGAACCGCTATAAATTACGTTAGCGCCAAGACGGAACAATTCATCAATGGTACGACCTACATATTTCTCGTTACCTGGTACCGGTGTTGCTGCAATAATAACAGTATCACCTGGCAAGATATCTACTTTACGATGACTGGAACGTGCCATACGGGTCAATGCGGACATTGGCTCGCCTTGGGATCCTGTGCAAAGAACAACGACACGGTTCGCTGCCATTCTGTTCATTTCTTCAGGCTCGATCAGCATACCGTCAGGTACGTTCAGATATCCAAGCTCAGAAGCGATGGATACAACGTTTACCATACTACGGCCAATTACTGTAATCTTACGACCTGTGGATTCTGCTGCATTAACCACTTGTTGAATGCGGTGCACATTGGAAGCAAAAGTTGCTACAACGACACGTTGTTCAGCTTTGCGGAAAATGTCTTCCAGAACGATACCAACATTTTTCTCAGATGGGGTAAAGCCTGGTTTCTCAGCATTTGTACTATCCGACAAAAGAGCAAGCACGCCCTTCTGACCAATTTCAGCCATCCGATGCAGATTTGCAAATTGACCGTTGACTGGAGTGTGGTCAAATTTGAAATCTCCCGTATGAACTACGTTACCTTCCGGTGTTTCTATGCATACACCGACGGAATCAGGAATACTGTGATTGGTTCTGAAGAAAGTAACTTTGAGCGAACTTCCCAGTTGAATTTCTGAATCTTCATTGATCAGAATTCGTTTGGTGTCACCCAGTAAGTTTGCTTCCTTCAATTTGTTTTCTACAAGACCTAATGTAAGTCTTGTTCCGTAAACCGGAACATTCAAATTCTTCAGGACATATGGGAGACCACCGATGTGATCCTCGTGTCCGTGGGTAAGTACAATCCCTCTTACCTTGTCACGGTTCTCTGTCAAATAAGAGATGTCAGGAATTACAATATCAATACCGAGCATATCTTCTTCCGGGAACTTAAGTCCCGAATCCACGACTACAATGTCAGCTCCATATTGAATGACATACATGTTTTTCCCGATTTCTCCGACTCCGCCCAATGCGAAAATCATCAATTTATCGTTGTTGTTTTTTTTGGACAAATGAATCTAACCCTCCTATGATGTTGGACGTCATACTTTTATTGGTAAATATTGAACTTCGATTATTTCAGCGGCGCTGAACACATTCTTCAAACAGCTGATAGCTTCCTTAATTAACAAGGATATTCCTGATATCTGTAAAATGCGCAATGCGAAAGCTCCCGATTCCGGGCAGTAAAGTTCATATTGAAGCGGACAAATGCCGTCAAAATTCACCGTCGCGCCCCTCGCGCGAAGACATTTCAATCATTTACACAGACTCATCTTGGGACCTATCCTGTCTCACAATGTATACCATTGACGGAAGATTACCGCATATTTAATTTTAACCGCACCCAGTCACTTAAGATCATTATACATGATTTTTTTGGCAAAAGACAAGTCACCCTATCTCGTATCCAAATTCTTTCCTTAAATGTGACCCATTATTTTAGCAAAATATAATAAATATAAAAACCGGCTCTCCACGGGAGAAGCCGGTTTAAAGACTAGAATATCATTGTTCAGAACTTAGTGAAATAGTGCCTCGATAAAGGCCGCCTCAGCTTCAGTAGGTGAAATAAGCGGCAATCTGACGCCTCCAACAGGCAGACCTTTCAGACTTAAAGCATATTTGACCGCTGAAGGATTCGGTAAAGGTTGTGGACATTCGAACAACCCCTTGAAAATAGGGAACAATTGCCGATGGATCTCTCCCGCTCGCTGAACATTTCCTGAGTTGTATGCATAGATCATTTCCGACATCTGTGCACCAACCACATGACTAGCTACACTGATAATTCCGTATCCTCCTACGGCTAGACTAGCTAAGCCCGCAGAGTCATCACCAGTATATACACGGAAGTCATCGGAACACGCAGAAGCGATAAGTGTTACTTGATCGACAGATGCACATTCTTTTGTCGCAACAATATTCGATATTTCAGCAAGTCGAAGGGTTGTGTCCACGCTCATACTTACACCCGTGCGACCGGGAACATTATACAGCATGACTGGCAATGAAGTCTCCGTAGCAATCGCAGAAAAATGCTGATAGAGCCCTTCCTGATTAGGTTTATTGTAATAAGGAACGACCAAAAGTACGCCATCCACACCTATTTTCTCCGCTTCCTTCGTGAGGTGAATAGAGTGCTTCGTGTTATTACTGCCTGTTCCAGCAATAATTTTACAGCGACCATTCGCCTTCTCTAGTACAAAAGAAAACAGCTGCAGTTTCTCCTCATCACTTAACGTTGGGGATTCCCCAGTTGTACCACAGACAACCAATGCCTCTGATTTCTGTTCCTCAATTAAATAATCGACAAGCTGTGAAGTTACATCCCAGTTGATTTCTCCATCCCCGTCAAAGGGGGTTACCATGGCTGTTATTAATCTTCCGAAATCCACTTTGAATTCCTCCTTAGCGGTGCAATTCAAACATAGCGTGCAGCGAACGCAGGGACTGCACCATATCCTCTTTCTTCACCAGCACCCAAATCGTTGTATTCGAATCTGCGGATTGGAGAATCTGAATATTTTGTGAGCTAAGTGCCTCAACGATACGCGCCATAATACCAGGTACACCATTAATTCCGCCCCCGATAACGGAAACTTTTGCACAACCTGATAAACTCTTAGGACGCAAGCCCAATTGCTGAAGTACTGAGATCGCCTTTTCTGATTTGTCATCGAACACAGTATAAAGAGCTTCAGTAGGTGTTACATTAATAAAATCAACGCTTATTCCGTTGTCGGCCATACTTTTAAAAATTTGCAGTTGAACGCCCGTACCATTTCCATCAGGACACTCCACAGAAATCTGTGTGACGTTGCTGACATAAGCAATCCCTGTTACGAAGCGATCTACAATGCCGCCAGACTGGATGTCGTTGAATCCTTCAGGATTCGTAACCAGCGTACCTTCATTCTCAGAAAATGTTGAACGAACGCGTACTGGAATTTGTGCCTGCATAGCAATCTCAACCGCACGTGGATGGATCACTTTTGCTCCTTGATGAGCCATATTACAAATTTCTGTATAACTAACATACGTTAGCGGTTTTGCATCTTCAACGATCCGCGGATCTGCTGTAAGAATCCCGTTAACATCTGTATAGATATCAACCATATCTGCATGAAGGGCAGCACCCAGTGCAGTCGCAGAGGTGTCACTTCCTCCACGGCCCAAAGTCGTCAAATCACCAGCTTCAGTCTGTCCTTGGAACCCGGTCACTATAACTACTTTATCTTCACGCAGTTCGCGAAGAATACGTTCAGGACGTACATCTAGAATTCTTGCATTGCCATAGTTGCTATCTGTCATAAAACCAGCCTGAGCTCCCGTTAGTACCGTAGAAGCAATCCCTTCATTCTCCAGCAGGCCACAAAGTGTAGTAGCAGAGATAATCTCACCACAGCACATCAAGAGATCCTTCTCACGCTCTGGGAGTGAATCTCCATTCTGAACAGCCCAATCCAGCAGAGTATCTGTTGCATAAGGTTCTCCGCGTCTGCCCATTGCCGAAACGACAATGACCAAACTATAGCCGCTAGCGAGCTCCCTTTTGACATTACGAATGACGTGCTCTCTAGCTTGTGGTGTTGAAAGTGATGTTCCTCCGAATTTTTGTACCAGAATACCCATGTATAATTCCTCCATTATTGTCAAAGCAAACACACTAATCGTTCGTAAATAGAACTCATTTCGTCTCTAATGAGAAATTCCTTTACAGTACGTAAGCTTATTTCTTAAGTAATTTTCTTTTATTTTGAAAAATGGTTGTACCGCCCTCGAAATGAGGACGGTAGCAGTAAAGCTTATATTTTTTGGTGGCAATGATCTCAGCAATGGGTTTAGCAGATCTTGGCTTTGAGCGTTAACGACCGCATCTATTGATTAAGAAGTAACTCCGACCAAGGCGGCATATAACTTCTCATTGCTCATTTAGTGCATCTCCCCTTTTATTGTCCGCAACTAGCTCCACCGATTCCGCACTATTCTAGACGGAATGAAACTTTTCAATAATCATCGGCTGTAGTTGTTTACCTTGCAAAGCGGCATAGCAAGCTTCTGGGATAAGATCCATACGCGCTACTAACGAATTAGGTTTGCCCTCAGGGTTATCCTGTCCGAATGGCACAAAATAAATATGTTTAGCCACTAGAAGCTTTGCAATATTTGCGGCATTAAGACCTAAGCCATCATTGGTAGATATCGCGAGAACAAGTGGACGTCCATTGCGCATCTGCGATTTTGCAGCCATGAGCACTGGACTATCGGTCATAGCATTTGCCAATTTACTCGTTGTATTTCCAGTGCAAGGTGCTATCGTCAGCACATCCAGCAGCTTGGAAGGACCCAGCGGTTCCGCTTCAACAATTGTAGAAATGATATCATTACCTGTTATATCTTTCAACTGTTTTAGCCAATTTTGCGATGTTCCAAAGCGGGTGTCGGTGCCTAGTACGGATGCTGAAACTATGGGCACTACGTTTGCTCCTCCATCTACGAAGCGTTGAATTTGCGGCATTACCTCCGCAAATGTGCAGTGAGATCCGGTAATCGCATACCCTACTGTTTTTCCGTGCCAATCCATTTTATTCGTCCCCCTTGATTAAAGCCTCGTCCGATATCGACTGAACCAGCGCATTTGCCATAATAATCCCAGCGCTTTTAGGAGCTACAATGCCAGGGAGTCCAGGTGCCAGCATCGCTTTAATTCCTCTTTTCTCGGCATAACGAAAATCACATCCACCTGGAGCAGAAGCCAGGTCGACAATTAAGCAATGCGGTGAGATACGTGAGAGTACTTGTGCGGTGATGATCATACTTGGAATCGTATTAAATATCAGATCAACATCCGGCACATGAAGCAACAGTTCACTGGTCATAAACGGCTTCCAGCCCATTTCCTCAGCACGTGCATAATGTTCCTGTTTTCTAACACCAGCTTTGACACTAGCACCCAATCCTTGCAGGCTTCTTGCCATTGTAAAACCCGTTCTGCCCAAGCCCAGTACCATCGATTTAGAACTGTGAATGGTAAAATCCGTGTTCTGTATGGCCATAACCAGTGCCCCTTCTGCTGTTGGGATGGAGTTGTAGATGGCTACATCATCACGATTAAGCAATTCAATTAACTTTAATGAATGCTTGGCGCACATGCCGCGTAAGTAGCTTTTAGCCATACCGCTATACACCAAACAATGGGGTGGCAGAGCAGCAAAATGTTCCTCCAAGAGCATCAAGCGTTCAGAAGAAAATAAAGCACTAATATTCCCTTCATCATCACAACCAACCGTAGGCAACACTAATACATCAGCATTCCTAAGCAGCTCTACCGTCATCTGTTCCAGGCTCACCCCTGGGCAAGGGGCTTCCCATTTATCGAACCCGGCAGCGCTTACCGTCGCATCCAATTCCACACATTTCCGAATCACTTCAAGCTGTCTCGCGTCCCCGCCCAGGAACACGATCCTGACGCCAGTAAGCATAGGGATGACGCTCCTTTCAACATACACTATCGACTATAGAGCATCTTATGCTGGGCATTCTTAATGGGTGAAAAGCGGAGAAGAATTAGCATGCAGGCTTAAATGTGAAACTTATAAATTGTCATATTCAAACGAAAAAAAGCTCGCGAATCACGCCGATTGGGCATAAATTCGCAAGCTTTTTAATAAGTCATATTATTTGCCAGTGTGACCGAAGCCTCCGGCTCCACGTTCTGTTTCGGATAAAGCATCTACTTCAACCAAAGTGACCACTGGAACCGCTTGAAATACCATTTGGGCAATGCGCTCATTACGAGCGATAGCAAATGGCTCTTGCCCTAGATTGATCAACAACACTTTGATCTCTCCACGATAATCAGCATCAATCGTTCCAGGTGTGTTCAAACACGAAATCCCATGCTTCAAGGCTAGTCCACTTCGTGGACGAATTTGAGCTTCTAATCCGTCTGGCATAGCTAATGATATGCCTGTTGGAATTAATGCACGTTCTCCAGGTGCAAGCACGACTTCGCTACCAACTGCGGCATATAGATCATACCCGGAAGCCTGTTCTGACATTTTACAAGGAAGATTAACATCCTCGTTTCCAGCTAGTTTATTGATTTGTACGTAATAAGACAAGATCATCTCTCCTAACATTTGCAATAGCTTTATCTGTTGAACCTACCATCGCTAAAGAAAGCGGCTCAGCAAACATATTATCAAGCACACTGTTGATATTGTCCATCGTTACTAACTGAATCTTGGCGATCATATCGTCTAATGTGTTATGTTTTCCGAGCATAAGTTCATTTTTTCCAATCCGATTCATCCGGCTACTAGTACTTTCCAGGCTAAGAATAAGGCTACCTTTAAGCTGCTCCTTGCCTTTTCTCAGTTCATCTTCACTAAGACCCTCAGTAGCAAGTTCGTACATCATTTCCTTAATTAGCTCCGTTACATCCTTAGTTTGCTTCGGTGCTGTTCCAGCATAGACCGTGAACAAACCAGAATCCGCTTGAGAACTGTGGTATGAATATACAGAATAGGCTAGGCCACGTTTTTCACGAATCTCTTGGAACATCCGTGAGCTCATACCGCCGCCAATGGCATTATTAATAAGCACCATAGCATATTGCAATGGGTCGCCAGAGCGGACACCTGGTAAGGAAAGACAGATATGATTCTGTTCTGTTTTTTTGCGGTGAAACAACAAGTCCCCATAATAATCCGGTGGAGTCAACGGCGCAGATGTGCCATGATTAGCAAAAGAACCAAAATGCTGCTCCAGCAGCTCAATCAATCCATCGCTGATGTTCCCAGCTACACTAATTACCGTATTCTCAATCGTATACTGCTCCTTCATGTAGGCACGAAGATCATCCGGCTTCATCTCCATCAGCCGTTCCTTTAAGCCAAGGATAGAATACGCAAGCGGATGATCCTTGTAAGCAGCAGCACACATCAAATCATGCACAAGATCGTCTGGTGTATCTTCGCACATAGAAATTTCCTCAAGGATGACGTTCTTTTCTTTCTCCAGCTCTTCAGCATCCATACGTGAACGGAAAAACATATCTGCTAATACATCTACTGCGATAGGCAGATGCTCATCCAGTACTTTTGCATAATAGCAAGTATATTCCTTAGAAGTAAACGCATTTACATTGCCGCCAATAGCATCGAACTGCTCGGCAATATCCTTAGCACTATATCGGTCCGTACCTTTAAAAAGCATATGCTCTACAAAATGGGATATCCCGTTGTTTCCAGGGTGTTCATTCCGCGAACCTGTCTTCACCCATATTCCAAATGAAACGGACCGGCCGGTCGGAATTTTTTCCATCACTACTCGTAATCCATTGGATAATACTATTTTTTCCACTTCATGTCCTCCTGGCAATAGCCATGTTCTATCTAAATTAATACACGTGCCTATAATCCTACCAGAAATAGATCACTCACTCAACATCAGAGGGGATTAGACGCTCCGCTGACAGCGTTTGGCTAACTGTTCCTAGCTGTAACCCTTTTGCCTTTATCCCGCGTATCATGGCTTTCAGCGCCTTGGAGGATGAGGCAGTAGGATGCATTAGAACAAGTGTGCCGGCTTCAGCTTTGCTTGTGATTTTGGCAACTATAGATTCAGGAGAAGGATTTCGCCAATCCACCGTATCTACAGTCCAGAGTACAGTCTTTAAGCCCAAGCTGCTAGCGATTTCTACTGTCTCTTGATCGAAATCACCAGATGGAGGTGCGAACCATTTATTAGTGACTCCAAGCGATTCCTTTAGCAGCTTTTGCGTCTTCTCAATCTCAACGGTAGCCCGCGCTCGACTTAAAGTACTCATATTGGGGTGAGTATAGGCGTGATTCTCCATCTCATGACCACGTTTTAACATTTCTGTAGCAAGCTCTGGATTCTTACTCAGCCAGCTTCCATCCAGAAAAAACGTAACTTTCACGTTCTCTTCATCCAAAATATCCAGCATTGGCACGATATACTGATTCCCCCAAGCCACATTAATCATCAGTGATACCATCGGCTTCGCCGGATTTCCTCGATATATAGGTTCTGCTCCCAGTTCATTTAACGATACTTTTGGTTCGATCTGCCGATACACTAACTTTATGGGCTCTTTTGGTGCCAAAAGAGCATTCCGATAGGTACTCTCTACATCAATCTCAAGTCCGTTATAGCCCGGAATGGCTTTCCACACCCGGTCAACCACTGCATCCACTGGAGGTGCATTTAGTTTGGCCGCGGCGGTCTCAATCCTCAGACGAAGATCGTTGTTCGCCGCCTTAGGGATATCCATCCACACCGCGAGATCATCCTGCGGCTTCAATTGCGCAAGCATGTCTTTGACTGGTCCCTGTGTGCTACCAATTCCTATCACGATTGCTACACAAGCAACCACTAATGCCACTTTTTCCGTCTTCATGACGACTTCCTCCCCGGTAGAAACGAATTTCAGGTTCGTTCCACACGATTACAAAGACACTTTGTCCCAATCTATGAGACAAGGGAGGATTTTATGTCATGAACAGATACAAGACTAATAGATAGGAATGTTTGCTACAGTTTTCCAGCTTCGTTCATATAAAAAAAGAGCCAGAACGCAAATCGCTTCTGTCTCTTTTAATAATGAAATTAGATCCCTTTAGTAAAGGTTATTACTAAGATCAATCTTACGCTTTAGCTCCAGTTTCCGAAGTCAACACTGCTTTACGAGACAGGTTAACCCGACCTTGTGGATCGATCTCGGTAACTTTAACGGTAATGGTGTCACCAATAGCAACAACATCTTCTACCTTAGCTACACGCTCAGTAGACAATTGGGAAATGTGTACCAATCCGTCTTTGCCCGGAATAAGTTCAACAAATGCACCAAATTTCTCAATACGTCTAACTGTACCCACATAGATTTCTCCGACTTGTACTTCGCGCACAAGACCTTCGATAATCGAACGAGCCTTTTGGATCATTTCTTCATCTGAAGAACCGATAAAGACACGGCCATCTTGTTCGATGTCGATTTTCACGCCGGTTTCTTCAATAATTTTATTGATAATCTTACCACCAGCACCGATAACATCACGGATTTTGTCCGGATTGATGTTGATAATAATGATTTTTGGAGCATATTTGGACAGATTAGGTCTTGGTGCAGAGATCGCTTCATTCATTTTGTCCAAGATGAACAGACGGCCTTCTTTAGCCTGCTGAAGTGCATCTTGAAGAATGTTGCGGTCGATACCGGCAATCTTAATGTCCATTTGAATAGCTGTAACACCTTCTGCTGTACCAGCTACCTTGAAGTCCATATCTCCGAGATGATCTTCCATACCTTGAATATCCGTCAGGATGGAGACATGATCTCCGTCTTTGATCAGACCCATTGCTACTCCGGCTACTGGTGCTTTGATTGGCACACCAGCGTCCATCATAGCCAGAATGCTGGCACAGATACTTGCCTGAGAAGTAGAACCATTAGATTCAATCGCTTCTGATACTAGACGAATCGTGTACGGGAATTCAGTTTCACTAGGAATTACCTTGGATAATGCACGTTCTCCAAGTGCTCCGTGACCGATTTCACGACGTCCTGGTGCTCTAAGCGGACGAGCTTCCCCTACGCTGAACGGAGGGAAGTTGTAATGGTGCATGAAACGTTTCGTTTCAGTAGGATCGATTCCATCGAGGATTTGTACATCACCTAGAGCTCCAAGGGTACAAACGCTAAGGATTTGTGTTTGTCCACGTGTGAACAGACCGGAACCGTGTGTACGCGGCAACAGGCTTGTATCACATTCAATCGGACGGATTTCATCCAGTTTACGTCCATCTGGACGAACCTTATCATGCGTGATTAGACGTCTTACTTCATCCTTCACAATATCATGTAGGACTTCTTTAACATCTTTCAGAAGCTCCGGTGCTTCTATGTACTTCTCTACGAAATACGCAACCGCTTCATCATTAACGACATCAATGGCTTCCTGACGAGCATGTTTTTCAGCAATTTTAACGGCTTCCACCAGACGAGCCTCAGCAAATGCACGGACCTCAGTATTCACGTCAGCATTCACTGCATGCAGCTTCACAGCCATTTTTTCTTTACCAGCCACTTTGACCAGTTCTTCAATGGTTGCAACGATCTTACGGATTTCATCATGACCGAACATAATCGCTTCGAGCATCACATCTTCCGTCACTTCATTCGCTTCTGCTTCAACCATCATGATTGCTTCCTTCGTTCCAGCAACCACTACATAAATATCACTGATTGCTTGCTGAGCCATATCCGGATTGATCACAAATTCTCCATTAATCCGACCTACAGCAACTCCGCCGATGGGTCCATCAAAAGGCACATCGGAAATACTAAGTGCAGCTGAAGTACCGATCATAGCAGCAATATCTGGTGCGCAGTCCTGATCCACACTCATTACCATGTTCAATACCTGAACATCGTTACGGAAACCTTCAGGGAACAGTGGTCTGATTGGACGGTCAGTCAAACGGCTGGACAGAATCGCTTTCTCACTCGGTCTACCTTCCCGTTTAATAAATCCGCCCGGAATTTTACCAACCGCATATAATCTTTCCTCATAGTTAACTGTAAGCGGGAAAAAATCCAGGTCCTTCGGCTCTTTCGATGCCGTAACGGTACATAATACCGAAGTATCCCCATAACGCACCATAACGGCTGCGTTTGCTTGTTTAGCTAGTCGGCCCGTTTCCAGCACAAGGCGTCTTCCGCCTAGCTGCATTTCTACACGTTTTTCCATAAATACCTCCTTGAATAGTAGTAGACCCGCAGTCAAATATTGCAGGTTCACATATCGATCTAATGAATCGGAAAGGCTTGTCCCCAAGCTAAAAACGCCTTCGGAGTCCTTATAAGGACGGTAGCGTTTATGCGAGAATTATAAGGATAAAGTATAGCATGAAACTTATACTTTCTTATAATTTAAGGTATGTAACCTGTTCTGTATACATATAAGAAGAAACGGCTAAGTCTTACAGATGATGTAAAGTGGCCGTTTTTACGAATAATCTCATCAGTCTTGCTATAAAGTTTTCCCTAAATTTTCAAAAAGCAACCCAGCTGTCCCGCTGTCGCTCCGAGAAGGACATACGGTATACAACCAGGCTGCTTTAAGGGTTATCTTATGGAAAATTAACGACGCAATCCCAGTCTTTCGATCAGGGCGCTGTAACGTCTGATGTCTTTGTTTTTCAAATACGCCAGAAGTTTACGACGTTGTCCAACCATTTTCAACAATCCGCGACGGGAGTGATGATCTTTCTTGTGCGTACGCAAGTGGTCAGTCAAATTAACGATGTTCTCCGTTAGGATAGCAACTTGCACCTCAGGGGATCCAGTATCGGATTCGTGAGTTTTGTGCTCGTCGATCAATTGATGTTTACGTTCTTGAGTTAATGCCATCCTGTTCACCTCCTTCAATATAATCGCCATTAGCCTCGTCACCGTCGGTGAGAACGTGCAACCAAGCTAAGGTTATGGTGCTGTAAGCCAGCAACGTTTATTAGTATAGCATCTCCATTAACAAAAGTAAACGGCTTGTCCGGGATGACTATAGATTATACCCCAAAATCTTCTTCGCGGTTTCTGCATCCTCACCGATTTGAGTAATCAATGCACCAATGGATTCGAATTTTCGTTCAGGACGAATGTAAGATACTAACTCCACCTTAAGCTCTTGATCATACAAATCACCTTCGAAGTCAAACAGATGGACCTCAAAGCTTGGCGTCAATACACCCTCATGAAAGGTAGGTTTAACGCCCACATTCATGACCCCGTACAAAACTTTATCCTTATAAAAGACTCGGACCGCATATACACCTTTAGTCGGAATGACAAAATGAGCACTGAGCTTCAAATTCGCCGTTGGAAAACCAATGGTGCGACCTCTCTTCTCACCATGACCCACTTCACCACGCAGATAGTAGCAACGTCCGAACCAGGAGTTTGCCAGCTCTAAATCCCCGTTTTGGAGACTTTTACGAATGCCGGAGCTGCTGACCTTCTCACCATCTAGCAGAAAAGGGGGAGCAACCTCTACATTCATAACACCTTCACCCAGCTTGCGAAGCATTTCAACATCGCCTTCACCTTGATAACCAAAACGAAAGTCAAAGCCGACAACTGCAGTTACAATATGTAGCGGCAAAAGCATAACAGAGACAAAATTCTGTGGACTTACACGGGAAAGCTGCTCGTTAAATTCAATAACATATAAGATATCGACACCCAAACTAGCAAGAATCTCCTGCTTTTCTACGGGTGGCGTCAAATACCCTTCATAATCACCCTTACCCATAACATCTTTAGGATGTGGATGAAATGTAAGGACTGCGGCCGGCACACCTTGTTTACGGGCTAGGGCCACAGCGGATGTAATGACGCTAGCATGTCCACGATGCAATCCGTCAAACTGCCCTAGAGCAGCCACTTGAGGCTGAGCCCACTCTGCAGCAGTCTCCGGAGACATCGGATAAGTTAACGTTACGGTTCTCACGCTGTTTCTCACCTACAATTCACTTGGTAAAATTGATTTAAGCTTGTGCAAATACCTTCACTGGAGCAATTGCACCTGTATCTTCCAATTCATAAATGCCAAGAAATCCACCTTGAAGATCGTATAGCCGAAATTGACTGTTCGTCTTCACCTCTGGAGCTATAAATCGTGAGGACAAACGCTGCCCCTGCAAAGCTGCCTTCTTTTTCTCATCCATTACAGTGTGCTTTGGCATATGAGAAATGGCTTCGTCTGCAGCGATTAAATGATCTTCCAATGTTCCGGCTTCCTTGTGAGTCGCAATATCCTCTAGCGTAAGACAATGACTGGCTGAAATCCCTGCCGACATCGTTCTCTCTAGTTTCACCATCACACCCGGCAGTCCAAGTGCTCGTCCGATATCGACACAGAGCGTACGAATGTACGTCCCCTTAGAGCAAAGCACCCGGAATGTGATATCGGGATGATTGCCTTCCCAAGTCATATCCGTCATTTCAATTTCATAAATCTCTACTTCACGGCTTTTACGTTCAACGGTTTTACCTTCTCTTGCTAACTCATAAAGACGTTTGCCGTCAACTTTAACCGCAGAATACATCGGTGGAACCTGAGAAATAACCCCTTTAAATGAAGCGAGCACTGATAGAATCTCTTCTTCAGTTACATGCACCTCATCTACAGTTTCTATAATAGTCCCAGTTAAGTCCTCAGTATCACTGGACATCCCTAGTCTCAGTGTTGCCACATATTCTTTGGGCAACTCCTGAATATACTCCACGACACGAGTAGCACGGCCCAGACAAAGTGGCAGCACACCTGTTACCTGTGGATCAAGCGTTCCCGTATGTCCGATCCGTTTCATGCCAAGAATACGACGTGCCTTGGCCACAACATCATGTGAAGTGAAGCCGGCCGGCTTGTAAACCGCCAGTACACCTTCTAATTCACTCATAAATGACGTCTTACCTCCTCAAGCACTTGCGATATTGCCGTTTCGAGTGTAGCTTCTATACGCGCGCCTGCAGCACGGGTATGACCGCCACCTCCAAACGTTTGCGCTAGATCAGCCACGTCCACCTTACCAGCAGAACGCAAACTAACTTTAACCGCATGTTCATGAATGACTTTGAACAAAATCCCTACCTCCACACCTCGAATATTGCGAGGGTAGTTCACGAGACCTTCTAAATCTTCATTAGCAGCAGCACATTCAATCATATCCTCCGGTGTAACATAGAGCCAGGCAATATCCCCTTCGGGTGATAATTGAAGAGTATTTAACGCTTTATTTAAAATTTTAATCTGCGGCAATGTCATTTCTTCAAGTAATGTCTCAGCCAGTTCAGGACCGTTAACGCCATAAGAAAGCAGTTCAGATACGGCTGCCATTACTTTTGGTGATGTGTTGGTATATCGAAATCCACCAGTATCTGTCAAAAGACCTGTGTATAAAGCTGTGGCGATATCAATGTCCCATTCAATATCGAACGTCTTCAGCAGATCGAACAAAATTTCCGCAGTCGCAGCAGCATCCGGTTTAATTAAATTCACAAGTCCATAACCGTTGTTAGTGGGATGATGGTCAATGTTCAGGATTAGAGCATCCTTCGCAAAATAGCGATGAGTCAGTCCTACTCGCTGAAAATCAGCACAATCCACACAGATCACATTGCTGTATTGACGGGGCGGCTCACTAGAGGCCATATTGATGATTTCATCCGAATGCCATAAATATTCCATCCGCTTCGGTATCGGTCCTTCATTCAGCATAGTGTATTTTTTGCCCAGACATGAGAGAAGCCAGCCCACCGCTAGGGTGGAGCTGACTGCATCTCCGTCCGGCTGAACATGCGACACTACAAGGTAATCGTCGTGTTCCAGCAGAAACTCACGGGTCTGCTGGAGACTTTGTTCATAGCTCTGCATTCGCCGTCTCCTTTATAAAGGTTGTTCAAAATAGCCTTGAGCTATTTTGAACTCCTTTTAGTACCTATTTCTAATCGTTCTTATGAAGCTCTCCAAGAAGTTTCTCAATGTGACTGCCATAAGCGACAGATTCATCGATCTTGAAGATCAGTTCCGGTGTATGCCGAAGGCGTATCGCCTTGCCAAGCTCGGAGCGAAGAAAACCATTAGCTTTCTCAATCGCTTTAAGGGAGCCTGACTTCTGCTCTTCATCCCCGAACACGCTTAGGTATACTTTCGCTTGCGACAGATCGTTAGTCACGTCTACGCCAGTTACAGTTACAAAACCGATTCGAGGATCTTTCAGTCCGCTTTGGATAAGTTGACTAAGCTCTTTCTTGATCTGCTCGCCCACTCGTCCTGCTCTAATTTTAGACATCTATATTCACCTCTTCGCTTAGCGCTCTACAGTTTCCATAAGAAACGCTTCGATAATGTCGCCCTCTTGGACGTCATTATAGCGTTCCAAAGTTATGCCGCATTCATAACCTTGCGCCACTTCTTTGGCATCATCTTTAAAGCGTTTCAAGGTATCAACTTTACCTGTAAATACAACGATTCCGCTACGGATCAAGCGCATTTCAGCATTACGGGTAATTTTACCATCAATTACCATACAACCTGCAATGGTACCCACTTTACTGATTTTGAAGACGCTACGTACTTCAGCGTGACCGATAACGTTCTCTTTATAGATAGGATCAAGCATACCCTTCATTGCACTTTCAATTTCCTCGATTACATTGTAGATGATGTTATGGAGACGAACATCTACTTTTTCTTGTTCAGCAGCTGCCTTTGTTTGAGCGTCCGGACGAACGTTAAAGCCAATAACAATAGCATTAGATGCTGCTGCAAGTGTAATATCGGATTCCGTAATGGCACCAGCACCACTGTGAATGATCTTCACGCGGACGCCTTCCACTTCGATCTTTGCCAGGGAACCTTTAAGTGCCTCGACTGAACCTTGTACGTCAGCTTTAATGATAACGTTAAGGTCTTTGATTTCGCCGTCTTTAATGTGCTGGAACAAATCATCCAATGTTACACGGGTGTTCGTATTCAGCTCAGATTGACGTTGGGATGTGGAACGTCTATCAGCAATCGCACGGGCTTTACGCTCGTCTTCGAAAGCCATAAACGGATCGCCAGCTTGTGGTACCTCAGTCAAACCAGTAATTTCTACTGGAGTGGAAGGTCCAGCTTCCTTGATCTTACGTCCTTTATCATTAACCATCGCACGTACACGGCCAAAGCAGTTACCTGCTACGAAAGCATCGCCGACTTTCAATGTACCGTTCTGTACCAGAACACGTGCAACTGGTCCACGATTCTTATCAAGCTCAGCTTCTATAACCGTACCGCGTGCCCGTTTGTCAGGGTTCGCTTTGTACTCATTTACTTCAGCAACGAGCAGAATCATTTCCAGCAGTTCTTCCAAGTTAATACGTTGTTTTGCAGAAAGGTTAACGAAGATGGTATCTCCGCCCCACTCTTCAGGAACGAGTTCATAGCTTGTAAGCTCTTGCTTCACTTTGTCAGGATCTGCACCCGGCTTGTCGATTTTATTAACAGCGACAATAATCGGAAGTCCAGCAGCCTTAGCGTGTGCAATAGCTTCAACGGTCTGAGGCATAACACCGTCATCAGCAGCAACTACGATAATAGTCATATCTGTTACCTGTGCACCACGAGCACGCATAGCAGTAAATGCTTCGTGACCAGGTGTATCTAGGAACGTGATTTTCTTCTGGTTGATTTCAACTTGATAAGCACCGATATGCTGTGTAATTCCGCCTGCTTCGCCTAGAGATACACTCGTCGAACGAATGGCATCCAGCAAAGTAGTTTTACCGTGGTCAACGTGACCCATGATCGTAACTACTGGAGGACGTGACTGAAGTTCTTCTTCAGCATCATTCTCTTCCACAGTTTCAAAGCTATCCTCATCAACAGGAATCTTCACTTCTACTTCTACGCCGAATTCAGCAGCGAGTAGCAGGATGGTGTCGATATCCAGCTCTTGGTTGATGGTTGCCATAACACCCATTGAGATCAGCTTCTTAATTACTTCAGAAGCATCTTTGTGAAGCAATTTTGCTGTTTCACCAACAGTCATGCTACCACGAACGATAATCTTCTTAGGTGTGTTATCGATCTTCTCACGGTGAACCATTGGCTGATTCTTGCCGCGGCCATTCTTACCACCACGACCGCGGTAGTTACCGCCTTTGCCATCATCAAACCGTCTATTGTTCGTATTTGGTCTACCACCAGTTGTGTTCTTCTTAGGACCTCTGTCGTCACCGCGTGTGAAGCCACCGCCAGTGCCAGATTGACCTTGTGGGCGGCTGTCAGTGCGTGGTGCACTGCTTTGTCCTTGCGGACGGCTGCCAGTATTGCTTCCTTGTGGACGGCTACCACCGGTATTACTACCTTGCGGACGGCTGCCACCAGTGCTGCTGCCTTGCGGACGGCTACCACCGGTACTGCTACCTTGTGGACGGCTGCCAGTATTACTTCCCTGCGGACGGCTGCCACCAGTGTTGCTACCTTGTGGACGATTGCCGCCTGTGCTACTTCCTTGCGGACGGCTTCCGCTAGTACTGTTAGTACGTGGAGCTCCGCTTTGTTGCGGACGTGCATTCTGCGTTGAACCTGTTGTTGTTCTGCGGGAATCTTGTCCGCTTTGGGGCCTTGGGGACGTCGTCGATTGGTTGTTGTTTTGGTTACTGTTCATACCTACCTGCTTTTCCTGTTGATTTTTGTTGGCATTCTGAGCACTTTGGGGTTCGGCAGTTACCGCACCGGTTGTCACCGGACGGCTGCTAGAGCTGGTATCCCGTTTGGCTGCAGCGTTCGACTTGATATCCTTGAAGAATTGCTCTACTTTGTTCACGGAACCGTTCTCCATGACACTCATATGATTATTCACAGGGACATTCAAACGCTTCAGAATTGTAATAATTTCTTTACTGCTCATGTTTAGTGACTTGGCGTATTCGTACACGCGCAATTTATCTTTGTTCTCTTCTTTAGTCAATAAATCCACCTCCGACAGTATCTCCGAGTTGCTTGGAGATCATTTCCGCGAATCCTTTATCCGTAATGGCCAGTACTACACGCTGGTCTTTACCAATACTTGCACCGAGGCTGTCTCGGTGAAATGCGATTACTAGTGGAATATCGTAGGTTCCGCATTTATCACGGAACTTTTTTTGGGTATTATCTGAAGCGTCACCTGCCAGAACGACCAGCTTCGCCTCTGAAGACCGTACAGCTTTGAGTACAGCCTCATCGCCGGTGACTATCTTGCCTGCTCTCATGGCAAGCCCTAAATAAGAAAGCGCCTTACTCATTATCCTCACTATCCTTTGCTGCTAGAAACTGCTCTTCCACGGAAGTAAACTCCCGGGCAAGCTGGTCATAGATTTCAGGACTCACTTGACATTTCAAAGCGCGGTCAAGTGCTTTATTCTTCTGTGCCAGCTTAAAGCATTCAAGCTTGCCGCATATGTAAGCACCACGGCCTGACTTCTTTCCTGTCAGATCAATCAGTACTTCACCCTCGGGCGTTCTAACCACTCGAATCAGCTCTTTTTTCGGCATCATCTCCTGGGTAGCAACGCATTTGCGCAGCGGCACCTTTCTTTGTTTCATACATACGCCTCCCGTCAAGCAGGTTAATTAATCAATGGAGACGGAATCCTGATGCATTTCATCAATAGAAGTTCTCGGTCTACCGTATTCCTGCTCCGCTTGACTTTCACTCTTGATATCAATTTTCCAGCCGGTAAGCTTAGCGGCAAGACGTGCATTTTGCCCTTTAATACCGATAGCCAGTGATAATTGATAATCAGGAACGATCACCCGTGCCATTTTCTCTGCTTCAAAGACTTGAACTTCAAGCACCTTAGAAGGGCTGAGTGCATTAGCGACATACTCCTGCACCAGATCAGAGTAACGGACGATATCGATCTTCTCGCCACGAAGCTCAGTAACGATGGTTTGAACGCGTGTTCCTCTTGGGCCTACGCAAGAACCAACTGGATCCACTTCCGGATTGCGGGAATACACAGCAATCTTCGAACGGAAGCCAGCTTCGCGAGCTACGGAACGAATTTCAACTACACCATCAAAGATTTCCGGAACTTCTAGTTCGAACAGACGCTTCAGCAATCCGGGATGACTGCGGGACAGCATAATTTGCGGTCCTTTGGTGGTGTTCTCAACTTTAGTGATATAAGCCTTGATACGCTCGCTTTGTTTAAACTTCTCACCTGGCATCAATTCGCTAAGCGGCAAGACCGCTTCGATTTTACCAAGATCAATGTAAATGTTCCGCATATCTTGACGTTGTACAAGTCCTGTTACAATATCATCTTCTTTGTCAATAAAGGCATTATAGATGAGTCCACGCTCTGCTTCGCGAATCCGTTGTGTTACAACCTGCTTTGCAGTCTGTGCAGCAATACGCCCGAAATCACGTGGTGTTACTTCAAGCTCAGCAATGTCTTCAAGCTGGAAATGCGGGTTAATTTCTCTGGCTGCCGGCAATGAGATTTCAGTCCTAGTATCCAGGACCTCTTCAACAATTAGCTTGCGGGCAAACACTTTAATGACACCTGTGTTGCGGTTCATGTCAACACGCACGTTCTGTGCTGCATTGAAATTACGTTTATAACTAGAGATCAGCGCCGCTTCGATCGCTTCGAACAGCACATCTTTACTGATGCCTCTCTCCCTTTCCAGCTCATTCATTGCTTCAATAAACTCCATACTCATGAATTTCCGGCCCCCCTTTCAAGACGTTAAAAAATAATGGCCAATCTCGCGCTTGCGACTTTGGCATACGGTACTACATGTTCTTTTTTGCCCGCGGAGATGAGCAGTTCCTCGTTCTCGAACGAGAGCAAACGACCTTCAAATTCTTTGAGTCCTTGAATCGGCTCATAAACAGTCACATACACGTCCTTACCTACCGCTTTAGCTACATCCGCAGCTTTTTTGAGAGGACGCTCTGCTCCCGGTGAGGAAACCTCAAGGAAGTATGCCTCAGGGATAGGATCATTCTCATCCAACTGCTGACTGAAATATTCGCTAATGCTTCCGCAGTCATCAATATCAATGCCGCCTTCTTTATCTACGAATATACGCAGAAACCAATTGGAGCCTTCCTTCACGTATTCAACGTCCACCAGTTCGAAACCATTGTCGTCGAGATAGGGCCCGAGCATCTGCTCTACCGTTTGTTTAATTTTAGATTTGGGTGTGCTCAAAAGAAAATTACCTCCACGAACTTGTCTTTTGCTATATACCAAAGATAAAGAGTGGGTTTCCCCACTCTTTACACAACGGACTTATCTCATTATTACCAAAGAAATTATACCATAGTGAGTCTGGACTGACAAGTGCTAGCCCTTGACTCCCCCTTTGGAGCTCTCTTTTCTAGCCATGAAATAAGTGTTGTTAAAGCCTTTAAAATAGGGAAAGTTGATTGCTCTCCGGTAGGCCGCGGAAGCAGCCCATATTGGTTAGCAGCTCAATAACTGTCTTACTCGCCTTGGATTTTTGCTGGAAATCCTCAATAGAAAGGAACTCCCCGGCATCTTTCGCAGCGGCAATGTTGATAGCAGCATTCTCACCAATTCCCGCTAATGCGGAAAACGGAGGAATCAAACTCTTGTCATCAACAATAAACTTATTCGCTTCCGAACGGTAAAGATCAATGTTTTTGAATGTAAACCCACGTGCCGTCATCTCCAAAGCCATCTCAAGGACAGGCAACATAGCCTTTTCCTTTGGCAAAGCTTGAAATCCTTTTTGCTCAATTTCTACGATCTGACGGTTGATCGCTTCATATCCCTTACAGCACAATTCAATATCAAAATCTGCTGCACGTACAGAGAAATAAGTCGCATAATATTCAATAGGATGATACAGCTTGAAGTAGGCGGTACGTACTGCAGAAATTACGTATGCAGCAGCATGCGCCTTCGGGAACATGTATTGAATCTTCAGACAAGAATCAATATACCATTGTGGAACCTTGCACTTTTTCATTTCCTCGATCCATTCGTCAGATAAACCTTTACCTTTACGAACACTCTCGGTAATTTTAAAGGCCAAGCTCGCATCCATTCCCGCTTTATAAATTAAGAAGAGCATGATGTCATCCCGACAACCGATAACGGTCTTAATGTTACAAGTGTTATTCTTTATAAGCTCTTGCGCGTTACCAAGCCAAACTCCAGTACCATGAGACAAACCTGATATTTGCAGTAAGTCAGCAAAGCTGGATGGTTTCGACTCAATAAGCATTTGACGTACGAACTTGGTGCCCATTTCGGGCACACCATAGGTCGCAACCGGTGATCTGATTTCGTCAGGTCTCACTCCAAGCGCATCTGTAGAGTTAAACATGCTCATTACTTTCGGATCATTCATCGGGATAGAAGTTGGATCAACACCTGTCAAATCCTGCAGCATCCGCATCATCGTCGGATCATCATGACCCAGAATATCAAGCTTCAGCAGATTCGCGTCAAAAGCGTGATAATCAAAGTGTGTGGTCTTCCATTCGGCATTGACATCATCCGCCGGGAATTGTACTGGCGTAATATCTTCTACCTCCATATAGTCTGGAACAACGACTATACCACCAGGATGCTGTCCCGTACTACGTTTAACGCCTGTACAACCGGCCGCCAGACGGCCAACTTCAGCTCCACGCCAACGTTTCTGGTGAAGTTCTTCGTATTTTTTTGCAAATCCGAAGGCTGTCTTCTCAGCCACGGTACCAATCGTTCCGGCACGGAATACATTTTTCTCACCAAACATTTCTTTGGTAAAGTTATGTGCATTCGGCTGATATTCCCCTGAGAAGTTCAAGTCGATATCGGGAACTTTATCCCCTTTAAATCCAAGGAAGGTCTCGAACGGAATATCCTGGCCTTCACCTTTGAGCTTCTGACCGCAATCCGGGCAGACTTTATCTGGTAAATCGAATCCGCTACGCACACTACCGTCCAGGAACCATTCACTATGGCGACACTCGGGGTTTAGGCAAATATAATGCGCAGGCAAAGGATTAACTTCTGAAATTCCAAGAAATGTAGCTACTACAGAAGAGCCTACAGAACCCCGCGAGCCTACGAGATATCCATCTCGATTTGATTTTTTAACGAGACGTTCAGAAATCAAATAGTTGGCAGAGAACCCGAATTTAATAATCGGTGCAAGCTCTTTCTCCAAACGGGCAATAACTACCTCAGGTAGTTCTTCGCCATAAATGGATTTGGCAGTGTTATAACAGGTCTCGCGAATTTCTTCGTCCGCCCCTTCAAGAATTGGTGTAAATAGCTTATCTGGAAATAGCTCCAGCTCTTCAAAACGTTCTGCCAGCTCAACTGTATTCGTAACCACGACTTCCATCGCTTTTTCAGCACCGAGAAATTCGAATTCAGACAGCATTTCATCCGTTGTGCGGAAGTGTGCATCCGGTTTGCGTTGGTCTTTAAGCGGACTAAAGCCTGTGATCCCATTAATCGTAATATCACGGTACAGCTTGTCCCGGGGTTCAAGATAATGCACATTCCCCGTTGCGATAACAGGTTTATTCAACTGTTCCCCTATTTCGCAAACCTTGCGGACTACATCGCGAAGCTCATCAGGGCCTGCTACAAAGCCCTTGTCCACCAAGTGCATGTACATGGTCAATGGCTGAATCTCCAGCACATCATAAAAATGAGCAACCTCCATGGCTTCCTCAGTCGTTTTGTTGAGTACTGCTTCAAAAAACTCTCCACGTTCACAACCGGAAATCACTAGCAGTCCATCTCTATGCTCTTCCAGCTTGGATTTTGGAATACAAGGTACACGTTTGAAATATTCCGTATGTGACATGGAAATGAGCTTATAGAGATTTTTTTTGCCTACTTGATTAAGTGCATAAATATTACAGTGGAACGGTCTTGTGTTCGAAAGATCATTACCCACATAATCGTTTAGTCGATCAAGGCGGGTCATGCCCTTCATCTTTTCAGCATCTGCGAGCAATCCTGTTAATATACCGCCGAGTGCTATGGTATCATCAATCGCACGGTGATGGCTTTCCAGAAGAACTTTATATTTATCGGCTAATGTGTTCAGCCTGTGATTCTTCATGCTTGGATATAGTAACCGAGCGAGCTCAAGCGTATCAAGAGATGGATTCGGAAGCACAGGTTCACCTATTTTACGTAACGAGGCCTGAATAAAACCCATATCAAATCTGGCGTTATGAGCAACAAGGATACTGTCACCCACAAATTCAACAAACTTACGCAGCACTGGTTCAAGATCAGGAGCATCCTTAACCATTTCATCCGTAATATTGGTCAATTGCTGAATATGATAAGGGATCTTCTCATGCGGATTAACAAAAGTAGAATAACGGTCTACTTCTTTACCCTCACACATTTTAATGGCCGCCAGCTCCGTAATATTATTTCGGGTAATCGATAACCCCGTGGTCTCTATATCAAACACTACATAGGTAGCTGTCTTCAAGTCCAAAGGCTGAGCATTCTCGACAATATTCACAGAGTCATTCACAACATTGGCTTCCACGCCATAAATCATTTTTATCTTATGCTTATGAGCTGCATGGTTCGCATCAGGAAAAGCCTGAACTCCGCCATGATCAGAAATAGCAATCGCAGGATGCCCCCACTGGGCAGCTGTTTTGACATAGGTAGTGATCGGAGTGACCGCATCCATCGTACTCATCGTAGTGTGAAGGTGGAATTCCACCCGTTTCTTAGGAGCCGTATCTTTACGCGCAGGCGGTGCCTTAACTTCCGTTAAATCCGAAGGGATCATCACTAGCTCAGGAATCTGCATAAAACGGTCATATTCAACTTTTCCGCGTGCTCTTACCCATTTACCGTTTGCTAGCTGACTCATAACCTTCAGATCATCTTTAGTCTTCGCGAACATCTTCATTTGTAGAGAATCCGTGAAATCGGTCAAACTGAAGGTGAACAAGGTACTGCCATTGCGAAGTTCCTTACGATCCAGACCAAAAATGGTACCCTGAATTGTAATTTTCTTCTCTTCATCTTGAATTTCAAGAATCGGCACGGCCTGTTCCTTAATTTCATACCCCACTTGAAGCTTTATTACTTCATTAGGATCACTATCATCAGCAGGAGCTTCTGTTTCTACAGCAGTCATCATCTGCTCAACGATCTCGCGTTGTTCTTGCTGAAGCTTTTGCTGAAATTCTTCGTATGCTTCAACATTATTATTTTCGTTCTCTGCCATTAGCACTTTAACTTTTAAGGAGAGACCGAAATACTTATCATAAAATTTAATAATTGCCCCATCGATGCCTTTTTTACGAGCCAGCTCCATAGAAGTGGAGTCACTCATCGTCAGCATTAAAGTGTCATCTTTAAGCTCTTGGGTAGAACGTGTCAGCCAGCCATTAACCGAAGGGATCTCGCGAGTCACCCACTCCAGAAACAATCCCCAATATTCTTGGACTAGCTCTGCTCTACTAACTTTTTGATCATATACGAATAAAAAGCTTACTTTGGCTATATGCTGTAGCTTCTCGCGCATTCTGAGGCAAAATGTCCGGTATACCTGCGCTGGAACCAGACTTTCTTTCGCAATCACAATTTGCCAGTCTCGGTTACCACGGCTGATCTCTACTCGTTCTATATATCCATCTAAAAAGTAGGGATCCATAATTGCAGGTGGAATTTCACCTTGCTTCATCAAGAGCTCGAATCTTTTTCTTCTCTCCTGGTTTTGTTCCATGCTTTCCTCCCACCTTTGATAACTCCGTAAAACACAATCAATGATATTCAGTGAAAGTACAATATGACAAGCATAAACGCCTTCGGCGTCCTTATGAGGACGGTAAGTGTTTATGCGAGAAATAAAAGGATAATTTATTACGTAAGCCTATAAATTCTTATATTTTAAAAAGCTTCTGGATTCAAAAAGCATTGGGTTTTTTCGGCCCGCTGACTCCTCTCTCCAGAAGCTAGATTAAAATACTACAAGACTGTTAATCGGTACCAAAAGATTAATATGCCTTTGCAAAAACCACAGTATGCTCAGCTGGTTTACCACAGCAAATGCAGACTTGTTTCTTCTCCGCCGGATCGAATGGAATGTTACGGCTACCCGCACCTGTCTCTTCCTTAACTTTGGACTCGCATTCTTCGGAACCACACCAGCCAGCTAGTGCAAAGCCGCGTTTTTCTTCCATTGAAGCTTTCATTTCTTCCAAGGAATCTACAGAATAGAAATGGTCCTCACGGAATTTCAGGGCACGTTCGAACATTTCATTATGAACCTGCTCGAGCATTGCTTGTACCTCTTCAACAAGGTTCTCCTGCTGAATTACCTTCTTCTCACCTGTGACACGGGATACGATAACGCAAACGCCATTCTCCATATCGCGTGGTCCAAGCTCCAAGCGCACAGGTATACCGCGCATTTCATATTCATTGAACTTCCAACCTGGCGTTACATCCGAACGATCATCCACACGTACACGAACACCTGCGTTCTTCAGCTCCTTGAACAGCTCGTCTGTCCGTCCAATCACGGCTTCACGAGTTTTTGGAGGTCCGATCGGAATCATAATCACTTGAGTTGGCGCTACCTTAGGCGGCAGAACAAGACCACGGTCATCGCCATGTACCATAATCAGCGAACCAATCAAGCGTGTAGTGGATCCCCATGAGGTCGTATGCACATATTCTAAATTATTGTCGCGGCTCAAATACTGGATCTCAAATGCTGTTGCAAACTTGGTACCCAAGTAATGTGAGGTAGCAGCCTGAACAGCACGTCCATCTTTCATCATCGCTTCAATAGAATACGTATCTACTGCACCAGCAAAACGCTCGGAAGGTGTCTTTTGTCCAGTGATCACCGGAATGGCAAGGAATGTCTCGGCAAAATCACGGTAGTTATCCAGCATCTTCATGGTTTCTTCACGAGCTTCGGCTTCATTCTCATGCGCAGTATGCCCTTCTTGCCAAAGAAACTCAGTAGTGCGGATAAATGGTAAAGTACGCTTCTCCCAACGAACCACGTTCGCCCATTGATTGATAAGTACAGGAAGGTCACGATAGGACTGAATCCATTTGGAATACATGTGCCCGAACATGGTCTCAGAAGTAGGACGGACAGCCAGACGTTCTTCAAGCACGTCTCCACCAGCCTCAGTTACCCATGGCAGTTCGGGATTAAAGCCTTCAATATGATCCTTTTCCTTTTGAAAGAAACTCTCTGGAATGAACACTGGAAAATAAGCATTACGATGCCCAGTTTCCTTGAGGCGACGGTTCATTTCCTCCTGAATATGCTCCCATATTTCATAGCCCTCTGGCTTAAATACGATACAGCCACGAACAGGAGAGTAGTCCATCAAGTCTCCTTTTTTTATAACATCAATATACCAGCGTGAGAAATCCTCGCTTTGCGGCGTGATTTCCGTAACGAATTGCTTATCTTTTGCCATGTAATGGAATGCCTCCCGAAGAAAATTAGCCGCTGATCAAACGTAAAATATCATTATACGTAACAGCAATCATTAATAAAAATAACAGTGCAAATCCGACAAAGTGAACCATACCTTCACGACTCGGATCTACAGGTTTACCGCGTAATGCCTCCACACCTAAGAACGCCAGACGGCTTCCATCTAGTGCTGGAATCGGCAATAGGTTGAAAATCCCCAGATACAAGCTTAGGATAGCAGCCCAATAGGTAAGATACTGAATGCCTTGTTGGGCAATTTGACCGGTTACTTCAAAGGTACGAACCGGACCTCCAATATCATCCATATTGAATTTATTGATCAATTGCTTAAAGCCCAGAAAGATAGCTTCCGTCGTATCGACCATAGCTTTACCTGAACCTGTCAACGTCTCTCCAACCCCTGCTTTGCGGGTAGGAAGCTCAGGTGTAATCCCGATTTTACCGCCTTCTTGTCCCTCCATGCTACGAGGAACGAGAGTCACATTAAGGGTCTCATCACCACGTTGCAGCATCCATTTCATTTCTTTCCCTTTGGACTCCGAGGTTAAGTCAATCATTTTTTGGTAATCGGCACCAATCTTCTCACCGTTGATGGAGACAATAATGTCACCCTTCTGCAATCCCGCCTCTTGTGCAGGCATTCCTTCAGAGACATCACCGATCTTAACATAAGTAGGATTCTCCACCGGAATTCCAACCATTTGCAAATGGATGGCAAACAGAACAAAGGCTAACAGGAAGTTCATCACAGGACCCGCAACAATAGCCAATGCACGCTGACCCACGGTTTTACTACCGAATTGGCGATCTTTAGGCGCAATTTGAGTCTGTTGCGTTCCTTTAATCATCATCGCTTGAGGATGAACATCATAAGTAGTAACTTCGCCATCCACATCCAAGCGGATTTGCAGATCATTTTCAAGATCAGTATGCAAAGCCTCACCACGGATTACATTTTTACGTGTATCCAGTGCGTCCAGATAAATATTTTTTACTTTATTATCCTGACCGAGTCTTACTGCAATGGTCTGTCCTGAGCCAATTTCAATAATTTCCGGATCTTCACCAGCCATCCGAGCATAACCGCCAAAAGGCAGTAAACGCAAAGTGAACTGTGTCTCATTCCGTTTATAAGAAAACAGTTTCGGACCGAAACCGATAGCAAATTCCCTCACGAGAATACCGGCGCGTTTGGCAAAATAATAGTGACCCCATTCATGTACAGTCACCAGGACAAAAAACATGAGCACCGTTAATAAAACGACTTGAACCATTTCCAAACGTATCATCCCCCTTTAGGTGTAAGACCGAAGTATGTCCTCTTAATTTATCATTATTCTCCGATCAGGCACAAGAGAATCAACTGTCCCAACCTATTTTTAGGGCAAAGTAAGTATTTCCAGCTTATCTAGAGATTTCACTACGTTCTACAGCGTTGCTGCCAGCTCACGAACACGCTTATCACAGGATTCAATTTGTTCCAAATTCGGATTGTCCTCGTTAATATGACGATGCAGCACTTCCCCGATGATCTCCTCAATTCGCAGGAATGGGATCTCATGACTCAAGAATCGAGCAACAGCAATTTCATTCGCAGCATTAAAAGCAGTAGTAGCTGTCCCTCCAGCTTTTCCACAATCCATGGCTAGCTTAAGCGCAGGGAATCGTTCATAGTCCATTTCTCGGAAAGTCAAACGTCCAACTTCAGCTAACGACAAACGCTGTGCCGGCGATTCCCAGCGTTCGGGATACGTGAGCGCATATTGAATCGGGACACGCATATCGGGATTACCAAGCTGAGCAATAATGCTGCTATCGCGGAACTCCACATATGAGTGAATGATACTCTCTGGATGCAAAAGTACATTTACTTGTTCATAAGGTAGACCAAATAGCCAATGCGCTTCAATCACCTCAAGCCCTTTATTCACCATTGTAGCAGAATCAATCGTGATTTTCGCGCCCATGCTCCAATTCGGATGACGAAGTGCATCTTCTACTGTTACATTCTTGAGTTGATCACGAGTGAAATCCCGGAAGGATCCACCAGAAGCCGTTAAAGTGATGCAAGCAATATCCGCGAGATTCTCACCATTTAAGCACTGAAAAATAGCAGAATGCTCGCTATCAATAGGTAACAACTTAACACCCTTACGATTAGCTAGATCAGTGACGAGGTGTCCTGCCGTTACCAAAGTCTCTTTATTAGCTAGTCCAATATGTTTGCCTGCTTCGATCGCAGCTAACGTGGATTGGAGGCCTACACTACCCATAACAGCCGTTACGACCATTTCGGCATCTCCACCAGCTGCCACCTCAACAAGACCTTCATTCCCGCTGTATAGCTGTATGCCAGAAGGCAGACTGGATCTAATCTCATCTGCCAACTCCTTTGTTGCAACAGAAACACGACGAGGATTAAACCGACGAACTTGTTCCAGCAATAACGCTGTATTCGTTCCAGCTGCCAAGCCATCTACTTGAAAAGAGTCTGGGTGCATAGCGATGACATCTAGAGTCTGAGTGCCGATCGAACCTGTGGAACCAAGAACACTTATTTTTTTCATAGTTATACCCTCTCCTTCCGTTAATAGTAAGGCATGAGCGTTAGGATATGTACGAATGGAAATACGATAATCCAGCTGTCACATCGATCAAGAATACCACCGTGACCTGGCAGAAGTGTGCCTGAATCTTTGATACCATACGCACGTTTATAGGCAGATTGCACAAGATCACCAAGCTGACCCAAGACCGCACAAGAAAGCCCTATAAGTAGCGCTCGTCCTATCGCTAGATGTTCAGGAGCAAATATTGCAAACACGATCGCGATTAGCATCGAGATCAGTACCCCACCTACTGCACCTTCCACCGTTTTGTTGGGACTGATGGCTGGCCAAAGTTTGTTCTTCCCCATGCTTCTTCCAACAAAGTAAGCCCCGGCATCACTACCCCAAATGCAGAAAAGGAGTAAAAAAGTCCAGAACAAACCATGTCCGTCATCCGATGCACGAGCCATGGCCATATAAGAAAAACCCATTCCAATGTATACTATACCAGTAAACAGCAAGGCTGTTACTCGAATATCTAATTTATTTTTAGTAAAAACTGTAACTAAAAGGAACAACAGCAGCAGAATCCAAATTCCTTGTTCCCACGATAAGGGTGCAGAGATCCCAAGCAAATTCCAAGGGATCATAAAACTTAGAATGGCTGCATAACCAAGAACGGTAGAACCGGAAAGCGCAGGTATCCCTATCATTTTCACAAATTCATAAAACCCGATAAAAGCCATGGCAGTAAGTAACAACTGGTATGGCCAGTTTCCCAACATGCATAAGCCTAAAAATAGTGCTCCGGCAACAATTCCGGTAATCAATCGCTGCTTCAAAGGTTTCCATCTCCTATCAAGCTACTTCAGTCCACCATAACGGCGTGTACGGCGTTGATATTCAGCAACTGCCTGATGCAAATGCTCCTTATCAAATTCAGGCCAATACACATCAGTAAACCACAGCTCACTATAAGCAAGCTGCCATAGCATGAAATTGCTAAGTCGCATTTCTCCGCTTGTACGTATAAGCAAATCCGGATCTGGTAACCCACCAGATAACATTCGGCTATCGATTAGATCAGTCGTAATATCTTCCGGTGACAAAGCCCCTGATTGGATGTCCTTACCAATGCTGCGCATGCAGTCCTCAATTTCTTTACGTCCCCCATAATTAAGAGCAAAATTCAATATAAGTCCAGTATTCCCCTGTGTTCGGGAAACCGCTTCTTCCATAGCCTTACGTGTATATGAAGGTAATGCATCAGTATCCCCCATCATACGTACTTGGACATTCTTCTCAATCAGTTCATCAAGCTCAATGGCTAGAAACTCCACTGGCAAGCGCATCAGATAATCGACTTCTTCCTTTGGTCGTTTCCAATTTTCTGTCGAGAACGCATACATCGTCAAAAACTCAACACCCAGTTCGTCTGCAGCGATTGTAGCACGTTTAACAGCCTTCATGCCATTCTGATGACCCACAACGCGCGGCAACCCGCGACGCTTAGCCCAACGCCCATTGCCGTCCATAATAACAGCCACGTGCCGGGGAATGTTATCCGGTGAAATCTCGACTGGCTGTTGCCTGTCTTTACGGCTCAGCCACGCTTGAACCCGTTTGATCATTTCCGTTTCCTCCAAGCTCTTATCAGAAAGAGACAAACCCCACCATTAACGGAGGGGCCTTAAGTCTCTAGAATATCTTTATACTTCCATAATCTCTTTTTCTTTGTATACAAGCACTTTGTCGACCTCGGCTATGAACTTATCCGTTGTCTTTTGAATGTCTTCCTGATGACCACGGGACTCATCTTCCGAGATACCGTTTTTCTCCATCTTCTTAATATCATCGTTGGCATCACGGCGAATGTTGCGGATCGCTACTTTCGCTTCTTCACCAAATTTCTTCGTCAATTTCACCAAATCCGTCCGACGTTCTTCAGTCAGCGGAGGGATAGAAAGACGAATGATTGTGCCGTCATTAGCAGGCGTCAAACCGATATCCGATTTCATAATCGCCCGTTCAATGTCAGACATCGATGTTTTGTCCCACGGCTGGATTAACAGTGTCCGGGAATCCGGAGTACTGATGTTCGCCAGCTGATTGATTGGAGTTGGGGAACCATAATATTCAACTTGAATGCGATCTAGCAGTGATGTTGTTGCACGTCCTGCACGCAATGTTGCCAAGTCACGTTTCAGCGATGAAATCGCTTTTTCCATACGCTCTTCGGCATTTTTTTTGACCGATTGTGGCATTAATCTACACTCCCTTTAACAATCGTCCCGATCTTCTCACCGAGAACGACACGTTTGATATTGCCTTGTTCAGTAATGGCAAATACAATGAGCGGTATATTATTATCCATGCATAGAGATGAAGCTGTGGAATCCATAACACCAAGGTTTTTGTTCAGAACATCCATGTAAGTGAGCTGTTCAAATTTCTCGGCTGTGCTGTCCTTAAACGGATCTGCTGAATATACACCATCAACCTTGTTCTTCGCCATCAGAATAACTTCTGCTTCGATTTCTGCTGCTCTAAGTGCTGCAGTAGTATCTGTAGAGAAGAAAGGGTTACCTGTGCCTGCTGCAAAAATAACAACACGGCCCTTCTCCAAGTGGCGAATCGCACGACGACGAATGTATGGTTCAGCAATTTGCTGCATCGAGATCGAAGTCTGCACTCTTGTTGGCACATCGATTTGTTCTAATGCATCCTGCAGAGCAAGTGAATTCATTACTGTTGCCAGCATGCCCATATAATCTGCAGTAGCGCGATCTATGCCACTTGCACTACCAGCGATCCCGCGCCAAATGTTACCTCCACCACAAACAATCGCAACCTGAACGCCAAGCTCTACAACTTCCTTGATCTGTTCAGCGATGGAAATAATCATGTCGGCATCAATACCATATCCGTTTTGTCCTGCCAAAGACTCTCCACTTACCTTAAGGACTACTCTCTTAAATACCGGCTGTTCCAAATGTATACCCTCACTTTCTGCAAAAGACGGAACACTACGTGTACGTGTTCCGCTCTTCTGATGCTTGCCTTTATTCAATTCTTCACATTTATGATGAAGCTGATATTAATTATTTACTTGTGCCATAACTTCTTCAACAAAGTTATCCACTTTCTTTTCCAAACCTTCGCCTAGTTCAAAACGAGCAAAACGACGGATCGAGATGTTTTCTCCGATTGTGCTGATTTTTTCGTTCAGCAATTGGGAGATCGTTTTGTCTGGGTCTTTAACGAAGGTTTGCTCAAGCAAGCAATATTCTTCGTAATATTTACCAATACGTCCTTCAACCATTTTTTCAATGATTTTCTCAGGCTTACCTTCGTTCAAAGCTTGAGCTTTCAGGATTTCTTTTTCTTTTTCTACATCTTCTTGCGGAACTTCTTCACGACGAACATAACGTGGGTTTGCTGCAGCGATTTGCATAGCGATATCGCGAGCAAAATCCTTGAAGGAATCTGTTTTACCTACAAAGTCAGTTTCGCAGTTGATTTCTACAAGTACACCAATACGGCCGCCAGCGTGGATGTAAGATTCTACAACGCCTTCAGTAGCAATACGTCCTGCTTTGTTTGCTGCTGCGGACAAACCTTTTTCACGAAGCAATTCAGCCGCTTTAGTGATATCGTTATTAGCTTCTTCAAGCGCTTTTTTACAATCAAGCATACCAGCGCCTGTTCTTTCACGAAGTTCTTTTACTGCTTTTGCATCAACTGCCATTGTTTATTCCCTCCAGGTAATTGTCGTTTTCTTACATTATTCAAGGCTTTTATCCTAAAAAAAGGGCAGTGAGAGGTTATCCACCTGCCAACCACCCTTTTCATTTAAGTTCTTGTATGTGTTAGTCGCTACTTAAGCAGTAGTTGTGTCTTCGCCTTGGTGAGCTTCAACAACAGCGTCTGCCATTTTACCAGTCAACAATTTCACGGCGCGGATAGCGTCGTCGTTACCTGGAATTACGTAGTCGATTTCGTCTGGATCACAGTTAGTATCAACGATAGCTACGATTGGAATACCCAATTTGCGAGCTTCTGCAACTGCAATACGCTCTTTACGCGGGTCAATGATGAACAACGCGCTTGGTAGACCTTTCATGTTCTTGATACCGCCCAAGAATTTTTCAAGACGATCTTTCTCTTTGCGAAGAAGGATAACTTCTTTCTTAGGTAGAACTTCGAAAGTGCCGTCTTCTTCCCAAGATTCCAATTTCTTCAAACGATCAATACGTTTTTGGATAGTTTGGAAGTTAGTAAGAGTTCCGCCCAACCAACGTTGGTTAATGAAGAACATACCGGAACGTTCTGCTTCTTCTTTTACGGAATCTTGTGCTTGTTTCTTTGTTCCTACGAATAGGATTGTGCCGTTGTCACCAGCGACGCTTTTTACAAAGTTGTAAGCTTCTTCTACCTTCTTGACTGTTTTTTGCAAGTCAATAATGTAAATTCCGTTTCTTTCAGTGAAGATATAACGATCCATCTTTGGGTTCCAACGACGAGTCTGGTGACCGAAGTGTACCCCAGCTTCTAGAAGCTGTTTCATGGAGATTACTGCCATCTTCACACACCTCCTAAGTTTGGTTTATTGTGTGTCTCCTCCGCCGTGCGTCATCTTTCAGCAAGACTTTCTTCAGAAGAAAGCACCCCTTGTCGAAATCAACCGGCGTGTGTTTTAACACCGTCAATTACTATACCATATTTTATTAGTGTATGCAACGATCATTGAAAACTTATTAATTTTTCTAGTATAGAATCTAGACTCTCGTCTTTATTAAAGGTATAAGAACCCGATTGAATCTTCGTATTGATCTGGCGTTGATTGGCCGCTTTAAGAAAACTAGCCTTGTCCTTAATGACATCAGCCTTCTCCAAAATATCTGCTGTTTTTGTCAGTGTGCTACCTGAAGGTATACGAACAACAACCCCTGCATTCGCAGTGGCATTAGGCTTATCAGGTGCAACAGCAGATGGTGCAGTAGTGACCTCTGGCTTCTCAATAGTGCCTTCTTTAGGCGTTGAGGGCTCTTTAGGAGGGACAACCTTATTAGGGTTTTCAGATACTGTAGGAGATACTACAGGAGCGGGAGAAGCCGCTACTGTAGGCTTAGAAGGTTCCACGTTCTCCGTACTTCCCTCTTTAACGCCGTCTGTCTTCTCACCTTGAACAGCGTCATCCAAAGCAGACTCATCAGAAGGAGGTTCAGTAGATTCGTCGATAACCTTCAAGTTCAATTTCTCAGCACCTTGTATTACCTGTTCCTTGGTGAGTGGAGCCGCTCCACCGGATATCATTAACTGAAGTAATAGTGCGCCTGCAATTAGCCCTGTGCCAAGACCGAACAAAAAAGAACGGTTCTTCATCATACCGATTCCTCCTGTTTGGCGAGTTGCAGAATCAGTTGCACTTCTCCCCGCTGAAGTCCAGCCGTCTTGGCAATGGAGTCTATCGATTTCCCCTGCTCATGTAGTTCAAATAATCGTGGATATCGCAATTTAATAGAACTAATAGGTTTCGCTTTCACTTCTGGTTGTATTGAACTCAATTCTGCTCCGGCAGACGGGTCTCCGATCAACGCAACCTTAGCATACGAACCCTTCTCAACCAAAACTTCCAACTCTCTTAACCGCTTTTCTTCGTTAGTTACTCGGCCCTCTAATAATAAAGAGCTTTGCTGTAATTCTGTCAATTGATGCTGTAAATCACTAATCTGCCCTTGCATTGCTACATGATTAGTTTGTGATTGCTGTTTAATACTGCTGACCAACTGTGCTAGCTCTTCATTCTCGCGCTCTATGTCAGCCATATATAGCTCAAGCGCAGCCTCCGTTTCTTTGAGGCTTTGCTGCTCTGCTTTTCCTTCCTTCATACGTGCTGGAAGTAAAAGGGCATAAAGAATAGCGGCGACACCTACTAGCACAATATACACCCATGGTTGCAAGTGCCTTATCTCCTTTTACATATCAAATATAATTACTTATTAAAGACTCAGATCAATGCGCTGTCCTTTGTAAGGATGTTCCGCATCACGAGTGCCTGACTTCGAACGTTTCTCCGAGGAAGGATTCCCTCCGGAATGATGATTGCCTTTATCTCCGCCATCGCGTAAAGCAGATTCAGAAGATTCATCCACTTCAGCGCTTCGCATGGTCATTTCCTGACTTTGTTTCACATTTTGTCCGGCCAGTTGATGCTGATCAATAGCGGGGCGCTGCTGAGATTCATTCTGAACCTTACCCGCTTCCGTAGTCCGAGGTAGTGCAATTTGCAGTTCCACTGGTTTTAGGCTCATCATAACCCTCTTCTCATAAGAAGAAACGATGTTGTCGTCTTTTGAAGACGATAACTGTTTCTCGTAAAAATATAAGGATAATGTATAACATGAAACTTATACTTTCTTATATTTCAAGAATGGCCGGCCGCTATTGCTGCCCGCCCGATTAATTGTATGGCGTTAAGGATATATCACCTTCACTATAAACAAACACAACTCGTTCTGTGGGGTCCTTTACAAATCGTGTATATCTACCGATCATAATTTTGGATCCGCCATAGATCGTTTTGATCACTTCAACTCTAGCTCTGCCTGTATCTTCTAGCATTCTTTCAATCTCTAGTACACGTTCTTTAATTCTTTTTTCCTCACGTTGATGAGACTGTTTGGTAGCATTCAATTTAACGCGAAGTGCCACTTTATCTGCAGGGAGTTGACCATTAGTTGCCAATTGATTTAATAGATACAACGCTTTAGACGTTTTGTCCTCATTTTCAAGTAATTGACGCAGTGATTGACGCAGCTCGTTAATCTCATTTCTGAGCTCAGGTACTACTCCTACCTCAATAGAAGTCGCTGTGGACATGGTATTGCCTATGGTACGTGCTACGACTCTTTCCCCAGACTGTACAGTTCCGCCAACTATCAATCCCTTAGCCCCATTACAAAGAACGTCTCTGCCCGCGCGTATATTGGAATGCATAATGCTCTGGGATACAATGACATCTTCACCAGCTGTTACATTACCATCTTGAATGAAAGAGACCTTAACATTTTTCCCAGCAGTTACATGTCCTTTGTTATAGCCGATAATTCCACCCGTAATTTCGATCGATCCTCCAGAGATTAATTCCGCTCCTTCAACTCCACCAACCACACGAATATCACCGGCGGATTTTACAGAAAATCCTGAAAGTACGTTTCCTCGAATAACAACGGTACCTACAAAATCAATGTTCCCAGTACTGTAGTCCACATCACCATTCACTTCATACACAGGAAATACATTGATTTTACCGCTATCAGTTAAAGTAACAAGACCGTCAATTGCGGCATACATCGAGGTTCCATTGTTATCAACGAGTACGTTCTTACCCACTTTAAAATGAGCTTCCCTTCCAGCTCTGAAAGCAAGCTCATCACCAGTTACAGTCTTACCATGCTTACCAGGCTGAGCAGGGATAATTCTAGCTATCAGCTTTCCTTTGAGGACGTTACGAAGCCGAACTAAATCCTTATAATCCACCTTACCATCCGCTTTTTCAAGCGGCTTGCGATCCTCTTCCAGATCAACAGTAAGCATAATACTTCCGTCGACTCCATTTACTGCAGGTTCACCTGTAGCAATAGCGACTTTACTCCAAAAAAACTCCTCCGGATGACTACAAATACGTCCAACAATATCACGCTGGACCCCGTAGCGAATATTGTGACTGTGCAGGAAGCTTTCCAATTCTGTAGGAGTGCAGGAAAAATTCTCATCCTTTTTGGAGAACTGCAAATACGCGATCCCTTTGTCATCCGAAAAAGTAATACTTAAGTACTGATCCAAAGCATTTTGACCGATCAATTTTGCTCCCCCTTGTCACCACTAACGGTTAATCGTTCTGCATAAGTAGATCGCGATTCTTCTCAAGCGTTCCCCTCAGCCGCAAAATAGCCTTGGAATGAAGCTGCGAAATCCGTGAAGGAGATAGTGACATGACCTCTGCGATTTCGCTCAATGATAAATCTTCATAATATAAAAGGGACACAACGGTCCGTTCTTTCACCGTTAATTTCTCAATACCTTTGGTGAGGGCTTCGCGTAAGTAGAACTCATTTACCTTGCTATCCGGATTCTTAGCTTTATCGTCCACCAGTATGGACATTCGGGTCTCTGATTCCTCTTCACGAATCGGGTCTTCCAGTGAACATAGTGACATTACAGCCACATCCTGCAACATATTTTGAAATTCAGTTACACTAATATTCAGGTATAGACTCATTTCCTCATCACTAACGGATCTCAAATACTTCTGTTCCAACTGCTGATAAGCGTCCTCGATTTTTTTAGCTTTTTCTCGCACAGACCTAGGGACCCAATCACTTTGACGTAAGGAATCTAAAATCGCACCACGTACGCGCCAGGAAGCATAGGTCTGAAACTGCAATCCCCGTTTGTAGTCGAATTTTTCAATCGCATCAATTAATCCCATTACTCCATTGCTGGCTAGATCATCTTTAGATACATTTTTGGGCAATCCCACAGCCAAACGGCTGGATACATAATCAACAATATGGAGATAACTCTCTATCAGCTTCTTTTTGGCTTCAGGGTCACTGTGTTCTTTCCACTGTTCCCATAGCTCGTCAGTTTCCAATTGAGAAGCTTTACGCTCGTTCAATAGCTTTCACCCTTCCCAAAGTTTAGTCAGAGAGCTTGTCGCGGCGAAACCTGCCTAGTCACAAGCATAAACGCCTTCGGCATCCTTATGAGGACGGTAGCGTTTATGCGAGAAATATAAGGATAATGTATAAAGTGAAACTTATACTTTCTTATATTTAAGATAACCGATTCCGCCACAGCGCTCGCTTATTCTTCTTTCAGGTGACGAACGGCCTTGGCCAATTCTTCAGGATCTTTCATAGAGACTAGTTTTGGGGGTGTAAGAGGCTTGAACCCCTCACTGTTCCCACTCCCTTGTCCTGGCTTCGGTTTGAGTAGATTAATTAACTCTTCATCCTCATTAGGGGTACTGATGTCTAGCTTTGCACCAAGTTCTTCTCCCTCAACATCCTGTTCATCCGGAGGCGATGATTGATACACGATAAAACCCAATACCCATCTTAGGAGGAAAGCAAGCAGAAACCAGATGATAAATCCTAATAGGCTTCGTAATAAACTAGTACCGAGAACATTATTACTGTAGGTTACAAAAAATGTGAATACAAAACCTATCAAACCAAACAGCAAGTTTATAAAAATGTTTCCTATCATTTTCATATTTATATTTCCTTAGCGCCTTTTTGCACACTGCGGATGAACAATACACCAGTGTTGCAGGCAATTTCTATCGTACGGCCATAATTACCGCCCGTGTCTTCCGCAATTAACGGAATTTTCAAATTCTCAAGAGCAAGTTTACAAGATTCAACATTACGAGGCCCGATCCTCATGGTGTCGCTCCCCCCGGCAAAGGCAAACATTTGTGATCCTCCTGCCATCTTGGCTACGATCCGACTCCGAACCGCACCAAGCTCCAGCAAACGGGATAAGAGCTCCGGCACTGCAGTATCTGCAAACTTAGCGATGTTTAATTGCCCTTCCCTAGCAATCTCAGAAGTAGGGAGCATCACATGCGCCATTCCCGCGAGTTTTTTTCCAGGGTCAAACAATGTCAATCCCACGCAGGAGCCAAGACCCGTTGTACGAATCAAACTATCCTGGCTTCCAATGTTAAGATCTGCCATCCCTACTTTAATGATGCTTTGTTCTTCAATCATTTTCAAACGGAACTCCTAGCGATTTGAAGATTTTCGGGAATGATTCCGGATCGGGAATAAGGAAAAATTGCCCTTCAATTTCGTTTTTCCCCTCAAAAAAGGTAGTATCGATCAACAATGCATCGTCACCCATTTGCCCAAATTGCAGCAAACCGTAGCTTAGGATGGCTCCAGCCATATCCATAGCAAGTGCAGGAACTGTTGGATACATAGAAAGTGAGGTAAAGTCTGCAAGAGAAGATAAGTACGATCCTGCTAATATATTTCCAATTTCACTCAGCGCGGAAAGTTCCATTTCTCCAAGTTCTTGGTCACTCAAAATCTCGATGCCTGCAATGCGACTGAGTAAGTTCAAAGCGGCTTCCGGGGAAAGAATGAAAAATAGGTTGCCCGGAGCTTCTCCCTCCACACGTAAGAAAACTGCATATACTAGTTCTTCAGCTCCACCAACTTTGTCCGTTATCTCTTCAAAGTTGAGAAGCTGTACCTTGGGAACAGCCATATCAATCGGCTTATTCAAGAGCTGTGATAATGCGGTGGCTGCATTCCCAGCTCCAATATTCCCGACTTCCTTAAGCACATCCATTTTAAAATCCTTATAGTGCTTAAATAATTCCACAGGTTAGCCCTCTAGGCTTTCTAATTGAACGATTTCGTTTTTGTTAAGCACTTCTGACAGATTAAGCATGATCAGCAAGCGCTCTTCACCTATCTTGGCCACCCCATCTAAATACTTCGCTTTGATGCCGCCAACAACATCTGGAGGTGTATCGATAGAATCCCTGTTCAAATCTATTACATCATTTGCTGAATCTACAATGAAACCTACTTCCATTTCATTAACAGATACGATAATTACACGAGACTGATCTGTTTGCTCCGCCTCTTCGATCCCAAAGCGACCTCGAAGGTCAATCACAGGGATAACAACACCACGTAAATTAATTACACCCTTGATAAAAGAATACGTTTTAGGTACACGAGTTATTGGCATCATGCGCTCAATGGTTTGTACCTTCTCAACTTCGATACCGTATTCCTCTGAGCCTAATTTGAACACTATCACTTTAATATCTTCAGCCATGGAACGAACCTCCCTGTTCTATCCTAGTTATTTAATAAAAGCGTTCGGATCAATAATAAGTGCGACTTGGCCATCTCCAAGTATCGTTGCGCCAGATATCCCTTGAATTTCAGGTAAATATTTACCCAGATTCTTGATAACAATCTCGTTCTGACCAATAAAATCCTGTACAGCCAAGGCCACAAGACGTTCTCCCTTACGTACAACTACGATCTCTGTCTCTTCTTCAGTACTCTCATCATAATCAGGCACCGAAAATAGACGACTAAGAGAGACTAGTGGAATATGAGAATTCCGGAACTCTAACATTTTGTTGCCATGAATCGTACGGATTTGAGTTTTCTTCACGATTCCAGTTTCCACAATAGAGGATAATGGAATGGCGTACTTCTCAGAGCCCAATCGAATAAGCATGGCCGCAATAATGGATAGCGTAAGTGGCAGCTGTACTGAGAAATTCGTTCCTTTACCTGGTGAAGAATAGATTGTTACATTACCACCCAGTGAAGAAATCTTAGCTTTAACAACATCCAGTCCTACGCCACGACCTGAGACATCAGAAATAACTTCTGCCGTGCTGAACCCTGGTGCAAATAGTAGTTGATAAGCTTCATCATCCGTCATATTTGCCGCCTGCTCTTGCGTGATCACGCCTTTTTTCACAGCAGACTTCAAAACCTTCTCTGGGTAAATACCTGTTCCATCTTCCTCAATTTCAATGAAGACATGATTTCCGCTGTGGAAAGCACGTAGATGAACTGTCCCAGTCTCTGGTTTACCAGCAGCAATACGATCAGCAATAGATTCAATACCGTGATCAACCGCATTACGCAATAAATGCACAAGTGGATCACCAATTTCATCAATTACCGTCCGGTCAAGCTCGGTTTCGGCACCCGTTACAATTAGATCTACTTTCTTATCCAGCGACTTAGCTAGATCACGAACCATACGCGGGAAACGGTTAAATACGGTATCTACTGGAACCATCCGAAGCTTCATCACAATATTCTGGAGATCTCCGCTTACTCTGCCCATATGCTCGACGGTTTCCGTAAGATCACCATTCTGAACCTCTGAAGCCAGCTGCTCTAAACGAACTCTGTCGATCAGAAGTTCACTAAATAGATTCATGAGCACGTCTAAGCGTTCGATATCTACGCGGATCGTACGTGAAGGCGCTCCTCCAGTTTTGGTTGCTCCCGGCTTATTACCTTCATCTTTGGTAGGCAACGGTTTAGATGCTACTGGAGCAGCAGGAGCTGTTTCCTCTATAGTGGCTGTTGCGGCAACCTCTGACACGGCAGCTGCCGATTCTTGACCAAGCATTTTCAAGGATTCTTGATCTAGTGCTACTGCTGTTACTTTATCAATTTCAGACAAATTCATAATCATTGCCTGAATCTGATCAGCGTTTTTTTGGGTTATGTAATAGAGTGAGAAGCTTTGGTCAAATTTCTCTTGTTCTATATCTTGAACAGATGGGAAGGATTTAACTACTTCACCCGAACGTTCGAGTAGATCAAACACCATGTATGCACGTACAGCCTTAAGTTGGCAATCCTTGCGGATCGTTACATCTACATACAATGCATGATGCCCTTCCTGAATCGATTGTTCTAGAACAGAAAATTGGAACTCATCTAAATGAATCGGAGTTTCAGCTGCTTGTGCATCAGACGTATTAGCAGCAGTGGCTGCTCCGCCTTCAACTGGAATCTCACCCCGGACGATAGCCTGCAGGGATGAGACAATGGCTGATACATCTGCTTTACCTTCGCCACCTCTAGTAATATCCTCAACCATAGACTCTAAGGCATCCAAACTTTTGAATAACGTATCAAAAATGAAATCCTGCATGCGCAGCTTGTTATTACGTACAAGATCTAACACATTCTCCATTTGGTGTGTAAGTGAAGCCAAATCTTCAAAGCCCATTGTCGCTGCCATACCTTTTAAAGTGTGCGCAGAGCGGAATATGACCTGTACGATACTAAGATCCTCAGGATTCGCTTCCAGCCCCATCATGCTCTCGTTCAATGACTGCAGATGATCATTCGACTCATCAATAAACATGGATAAATATTGGTTCATGTCCATAGTAGAGCACCTCCCCTTCGAGTTCGCTTTTCCGTTATTTAACGGCTTGCACTAGCCTTGGAGCAATTTCTTGCAAAGGCAGTACATATTTGACGCACTGCAATTCCACCGCAGATCGCGGCATCCCGTAAACGACACAGGTCTCTTCACTTTCAGCAAATGTTGAGGTAACCCCTGAGTCATAGAGAGATTTCATCATCCTAGCACCATCACTACCCATCCCTGTCATCAGCAACACGTGCCGCTCTAGAGATGTGAGTGGAAGCAATGATTCGAATAAAACATCCACTGAAGGTCGGTGGCCATTTCGCGCCTCCTCCTTCGTGAGTACAACTGCATATTGCCCTTTAGATGTTGGGGTAACCTGTAAATGATAGCCTCCAGGCGCAATGTAGGCTGCTCCTTTTCGTAATATCATCCCCTGCTCTGCTTCTAACACTTCTAGCGGACTGAATGTATTCAGACGCTGGGCTAGTGATTTCGTAAAGTTAGGCGGCATATGCTGCACAATGACAATAGGAGCTGGAAAATCCGCTGGAATTTTCTCCAGGAGTACCTTCAGTGCACGAGGTCCGCCTGTAGAACAACCGACAGCAACTAATTTGTGCAAATTCTTGCTACCAACCATTCGATCCGGAGAAAGTCCCGGAGGCTCAGAAGATACCTCCACTAAAGACTCTATCACCGGTTTGGGCGGAATGGGTTTATTCTCTACTTTAGTCTTTGGTTTAGACTTTTCAATTAACGGTGTTTTAGCAGAGATGATTGGTTTCGTTGCTTTTTTAGGGATAATACTATCTACTGGCTGTTTCCCCCGAGGTTTTCTCATTCCTTCATCTTTGAGAGAAGATTTAAGTGCTGCCTTGGATTTGTCCGGTAACAATCTCGGTGCAGTCGGCAGTAATGGCTCTAAAGGCGTGATTTCAGGTATCCTAAAAGCAGATGCTCGTGCTTCACGTTGCTCTCGAGCCAACATAGCTTCTTTCATTTGCTCTCTTAGGGATTCCCCTACGCCCGTTATATCCTGGGAATTTGATATTGAAGGTTTACGAATGAAATCAAAAGCGCCCCATTCCAGTGCGAGAATGGTTTCCTTCATGCCCTCTTCATTGATGCCTGACAGCATAATCACTGGCAGCGGATCTGACGCCATTATTATTTTCAGCGCTTCCAGGCCGTTCATCTCCGGCATTTCCACATCCATAGTAACTAGATCCGGCCGAAGTTTATTTATTTTCTCGATAGCCTCGCGACCATTTGTGGCTGTTGCCGTCACCTGAAAGTCAGCGTCATTTTCAATTAAATCGGAAATGATCTTGCGCATAAATGCAGAATCATCAACAACCAAAACTTTATATGGCTTCATATCATTTCCACCTCTGTTCCAGATTCAGAACAATTATTTACTTCGCTTTAACCATTTATGGATAAAGCCTTTAATGCCTTGAACTTTTGTTTCTTTTTTACCATCTATGGTCAAATAACTTAGGGCTAGCCGATGTATATCTTTTGCAGCAACACTGTTTGGAAAAGCCAATGAAAATGGCGTCTGCCTTTTGACAGCCTGCACTACATGGGCATCTGAGCTTATATGACCAAGATAGGAAACATCTAATTGCAAAAAACGACTGGCCGCCATACGGATCTTATCACTTGTCACTGATGCTTCTCTCTCATCACCCGCTTGATTCACGATCAGTTTAAAAGAAATATCCGGATATGTCCGATTCACAACCTTCATTAATGCGTAAGCGTCTGTTATAGCAGTTGGCTCTGGTGTTGTAACTACTAGGCAATCGTCCGCAGAGGTTATAAACTTCATCGTTTCCTTAGATAATCCAGCACCTGTATCGAACAAAATATAATCCATGCTGTCCGCAATAAGGGCTATCTGGGCTGTGAAATAATTAAGGTCCGATTCTGAAAGAGAAAATAACTCATCCATGCCCGATCCACCAGCTATAAAAGGAAGCCCGTTCGGTCCTAACTGAATAATCTGCTCAATATCCGCTTCTCTTTTTAACAGATGATATAGGTTATACTTCGCCGACACGCCCATTAACACGTCTATGTTAGCCATGCCAATATCTGCATCGAACAGCAATACTCTCTTTCCCATTGCTTTTAAAGTTAAAGCGAAATTAAGTGTAAAATTCGATTTCCCTACGCCACCTTTACCACTACAAACAGTAATGATACGGGCGGATGTTTCCCCTTTTTCAGCTAGTTTAGGCTCCTGACTGGATACAAGCTGTCTCAAGGATTGTGCCTGATCCATCATGATTCACCTGTTCCAAGAAGCATCTCACTAAGTTGTTCTTTGGAAGCCATCAATAAATCGTCAGGTACATTTTGACCATTGGTCATATAAGATAATGTGAGAGGGAAATCATTCAGGACGTTAAAGAGTGGTCCATAACTTCCCGTCTCATCTAGCTTGGTAAAAATAACTTTATCCAGCTTGTACCTGCCGAAATGCTCAGCAATCAATTTCATATCACGGCTTTTCGAAGTTAAGCTGAGTACAAGATAGGTCTCACTTCTTAATTCCTTCGCTAGCAAGCTTTGCAGTTCTGCTACAAGCATATCATTACGATAATTTCGTCCAGCTGTATCCATAATTACAAGATCACAACTCTCCAATCGAAAGAGTGCTCTTTGTAAATCTCCGGGAGATTGTACAACCTCTAGTGGAACATTCAGGATAGCTGCGTATGTACGCAACTGCTCCACAGCTGAAATTCGATACGTATCAGAGGTGATAAAACCAACCTTGCGTCCGTTTTTGAATAGCTGTTCAGCCGCAAGCTTGGCTATGGTAGTAGTTTTTCCTACTCCTGTGGGCCCTGCAATATATACGATTTGGGTATCAGGTGCAATTCCATCAGCGATTCTCCCTGACAGGAATCCATCGAGCTGTTCTTTTAAGGACTCCTGAAATTTCTCAGGTCCCCAAGTACGCCCTTCATCCGCCCAACGTTCGGAGATATTACTGATCCACTCCTCAACAAGTACAGTATCCATCTCCTGCTCAATCAAAAGATCTCTAAGCTGCTGGAGACTATCCGGTAATTCTCTTGCCCCTGAAGACTGCCTCGCGATTCGTTCCATCCAAAGCTTCATATCTCTAATTTCACGAAGAACATCATTCTCCAGCGCCGAGGCAACCTCTGGCGTTTGATCTAACCCTAAAGATTCATATAAGGCTGATACAGAGGTAGTTTCATCTGGATTGGATTCAAGCGATTTCTGATCAGGCTCTGGATGTTTGGTTATCGATTCTTTTACATCAATAGCTTCCGACAAGGCAGCGGCGATTTCCGCAAAGGACCGAGGCTCTTCCGGCTTTTCCAACGTTACAGTAGAAGCAGATGATGAAGATGAAGCTTTTTGGTAAGCTTGCGGGACAGCGCTGCGCGGAATGTTCATCGCAGGCTTCACAGGCTTTTCAGGAGCACTCTCCTTTTGAGCTTTTTCAACAGCCGCTACTACCTCTATTTTTTTCTTTTTAAACAATCCTAAAAATCCGCCAATCTTAATTTCTTTAGTACTTAAAATTACAGCCTCGCTTCCAAGCTCACTACGAATGGAATGCATGGCGTCAGGCATCGTATCGACCACATAACGCTTCACTCTCATAAATTCACCACTCCGACGCTTTGTATTTCAATGTTAGGCTCTAGTTCGCTATAAGACAGTACAGGAATATCCTGCATTGTCCGTTCAATCACCTGCCGCAAATACATACGAATGGTTGGTGATGTGAGTACAATGGGCTGTTGTCCTGACTGCAGCAGTCGATTGATCTGTTCACTTAACCGCTGATAGATCGTTTGAGTCGATGCTGGATCCAATGCCAGATAACTGCCCTGTTCAGATTGCTGCACACTCTCAGAAATTTTCTTCTCTAGGTTAGGTCCTACCGTAATAACTTTCAGAGTCTCTCCAACTTGCGAGAATTGCTGAGTAATCTGTCTGGACAAGGATTGACGAACATATTCGGTAAGAATATCAGGATCCTTGGTGTACGTCCCGTAATCCGCCAACGTCTCAAAAATAGTAACCAAATCCCTGATCGATATTTTCTCGCGCAGCAGCTTGGCAAGTACCTTTTGCACATCCCCAATCGCTAATACCGAAGGAATAAGATCATCAACAAGCACAGGATAATTGTCTCTTAGGTTATCCACCAACATCTTAGTTTCTTGTCGTCCTAACAACTCATGTCCATAACGCTTAATCAGCTCCGTCAAATGTGTTGCAACAACGGATGGCGGATCTACCACGGTATAACCTGACAATTCAGCCCGCTCTTTAACCGATTCGTCAATCCACAACGCTGGAAGTCCAAAGGATGGTTCAATGGTCTCAATACCGTTTATAGATTCATCATCATAGCCTGGACTCATGGCTAAGTAGTGATTAAGTAATAATTCACCGCCGCCGACAGTATTTCCTTTAATTTTTATGACATATTCATTCGGTTTTAGTTGAATATTGTCGCGAATGCGAATAACAGGCACTACAAGACCCATTTCAAGGGCACATTGCCGTCGAATCATGATGATACGATCTAGTAAATCTCCACCCTGACCTGTATCTGCCAAAGGTATAAGACCGTAGCCGAACTCGAATTCAATAGGATCTACAGAGAGTAAATTAATTACACTTTCCGGACTTCGTACCTCTTCAATCTGTTTCTCTTCAACAAGCTGCTCTTCGGCAATCTGTTTTCGATTTAAATTTTGTCCCATACTATAGGCTGCAAAAGCCAGCAAACCAGCTAGCGGGAGCGTAGTAATCATATGTATAGGTGTAAAGAGACCTAGAAAAGCAACAGTAACTGCAACAATATATAATAACTTTGGATAGGAGAGTAACTGACCTGTTAATTCTTCTGCCAGATTACCTTCCGATGAAGCTCTAGTAACGATAAGACCTGCTGCAGTCGAAATGAGCAAAGCAGGAATCTGGCTGACTAGACCATCCCCGATCGTCAATACGGAATAAGTAGATAACGCAGTGGAGAAATCCATTCCATGCACAACCATACCGATAATAAATCCACCAATAAGATTGATTAACAGAATAATGATACTCGCAATCGCGTCTCCTTTAACGAATTTACTCGCACCATCCATGGCTCCGAAAAAATCCGCTTCCCGTTCAACATTGCGGCGACGCTCACGTGCCTGTGTTTCATTAATCATGCCTGCGTTAAGATCGGCATCAATACTCATCTGCTTGCCGGGCATCGCATCCAAGGTAAATCTCGCCCCTACCTCAGCTACACGCTCTGAACCTTTAGTAATAACAATAAACTGAACCACTACCAAAATCAGAAACACGATAAATCCAACGGCAATTTGTCCACCGGCGATCCAGCTTCCGAAAGTAGATACCACGGAACCGGCATCAGCGTAAGTCAGGATCAATTTCGTTGTCGAAATGTTTAGTGACAGACGAAACAATGTCGTAACAAGCAATAATGAAGGAAAAATTGAAAATTCGAGCGCATTCTTCGTGTTCATAGCAACTAATATGATAATTAATGCTATAGAAATATTAATAACTAGCAAAACGTCCAAAAGCCAGGACGGGATAGGCAGAATCATCATAAGCACAATACCGATGATGCCTAGCAAAACTGTTAAATCTTTAGCTTTCAATGTCCTAACCCCCCGCCTTATTTCCTCTTACCTTTAAGTTTATATACATATGCCAGCACTTCAGCTACAGCCTGAAACAGATCATTTGGAACGACATCTCCAATTTCTGCTCTTTGGAATAATGCCCGTGCCAGCGGTTTGTTTTCCATAGTCACGACGCCATGTTCTTTAGCCAGCTCCCGTATACGAAGTGCTACATAATCCTGCCCTTTTGCAATAATCTGTGGCGCCTCCATTTTGGAACCATCATATTTTAGCGCAACAGCAAAGTGAGTTGGATTTGTAATAATTACATCCGCGTTAGGAACTTCCTGCATCATACGCTGCATGGCCATTCTGCGTTGGCGTTCCCTGATCTTACCTTTAATTAGAGGGTCACCCTCCATTTTTTTGTATTCATCCTTGATATCCTGCTTAGACATTTTCAGGCTTTTTTCGTGCTCGTACTTCTGATACATAAAATCTAGAAAAGCCATAATTAGCAGGGCAACCCCGATTTTCAAACCAAGACTCATCGTCAGCTTGGCCGCAAACTTAAAAATTCCCTCCGCACTGATATGCGACAGGGATGCAAAGTTCTTCTTTTCTCCCCATAATGTGCTATATACCAGATAAGAAATAATTAGAAGCTTAAATATTGATTTCAGGAATTCTACAAACGAACGCATAGAGAAAATATTTTTGAATCCTTTTATCGGATTAATCTTACTGAATTTAGGAGTAATCCCCTCTCCTGTAGCCATAAAGCCCACCTGCGCCAAGTTGGAAACAAGTGCCATAACAAACGTAATTCCAAGTAATGGAGCTAGCAAAATCAAGATTTGCAAGCCATACTGATTAAATAGCAGCGTTATATTCTCAGGCGTAACGTCCAGCATCATTCGATTCTGAAATACGTCCGTGTATAGCTTCATAAAACGCTCTTTCATAAAACCACCAAACATCATCAAGCTAACTACCGCAGCTAGCAATACAACCGCACCAGACAGCTCAGCACTTTTGGCTACTTGGCCTTTTTTACGAGCATCCTGCCGTTTCTTCGGGGTTGCTTTTTCCGTCTTTTCACCGGCGAAGAGTTGAAGATCTAGTCTATAACGCTTCGTCTTAGGCATAATACTCTCCCCTTACGGTCACCTACGGCTTCTTCCCCATGAGACCCAGTAAATTCTCCATGGATTCGAACATGATTTCGAAGAGATTCTGAAACAACACAGCCAGACCTGGCATCAGCACTAAAAGAAGTGCAATACCTATGATGATTTTTAGAGGAACCCCTATAACAAATACATTATATTGCGGAGCCGTTCTCGCTAAAAAAGCAAGACCAACATCGGTCAGAAACAGTGCAGTTACTAATGGAGCCGACATTTGAAAAGCTAATACAAACGACTGCGCAAATGTTCGGACCAGAAACTCTGACAAACTACCATCAACCATGCGTAGAAATAAATCATTATTCATAGGAATCCATTTATAGCTGTACACAATGGCATCTAGTAAATGGTGATGTCCATTCATACTCAAAAACATTAGCAGGGCTATCATATATTTGAAATTACCGAGAATAGGTGCTGACGTTCCTGTCATAGGATCAATGACGTTGGCAATACCGAAGCCAATCTGAATATCAATGAAAGAACCTGCTGTCTGAATCGCCATAAACATCAAATATCCAATGAAACCTAGCAATAAGCCTATTAATACTTCTCTCATAATCAGCAAAATATAACTAAAATCCTGCGGAATCGTAATCCCTGTTCCATTAGCACTAAAGACTACCAATGCTACAAAAAAAGATATGCCAATCTTAAAAGTTGTCGGTACCCCTTGAGAAGAAAATACAGGAACGACAACAAAAAAGGCTGTAATTCGACAAAAAATAAGCAAAAAGACGGGTAAACTTTGCAATAAGGTATCCATGTTCATTGGTTAACCAATATACATATAGAGACTGCCTAGAATTTGGCTAGTAAAGTCAATTAGCTTCGTGATGATCCACGGTCCAAATAGCAATAAAGCCAGCAGTACTGCGACGATTTTTGGAACAAACGCTAGCGTCTGTTCCTGAATCTGTGTCGTAGCTTGAAAGATACTGATTATTAGCCCTACCACCAGACCAAGAATCAGCATGGGAGCGCTGACTTCCAGCACTAAATATACGGCTTGGCTTGCTAGACCGATAATAAACTCCGTACTCAATCCTCATGCCTCCTCTTAAGGTCAGGTGTTAAAACTAAGAAGTAGTGATTTAATGACTAAGTACCAGCCGTCTACCAGTACAAAGAGCATAATTTTAAAAGGTAATGAAATCATGACCGGGGGAAGCATCATCATCCCCATGGCCATCAGCGTACTCGCCACAACAATATCAATAATCAGAAATGGAATGAAAATTAAGAAGCCCATTGTAAAAGCTTTTTTCAATTCTCCAATTGCGAAAGCTGGCACCATCACCGTCAGTGGAATATCACTGTATGTAGCCGGTTTAGCCGATCCCGTATAACCGGTATATTTCATAAATAACAAAAGGTCTTTGGAATTGGTCTGTTTAAACATAAACTCTTTCATCGGATCAGCAGCTTTATCAAAAGCCTCAGTCTGGGTAATCGTCCCCTTCATATACGGCTGTAATGCCGTTTCATTTACTTGCGCCAAAGTTGGCGACATAATGAACAGGGTCAGAAACAGAGCAAGCCCTACCAGCACCTGATTCGGAGGCATGGCCTGAGTACCAAGTGAGGTTCTAACAAAACCGAGCACGATTACAATTCTAGTAAAACTGGTCATAAGAACTAGAAACGCCGGAGCAATACTCAGAACCGTAACGAGAAGAAGAATTGATATGGAACTGGTACCACCGCTTGAACCATCTTCATTACCGACCTGAATATTAACATTAGGTATAGGATCAGCATGTATCGGCCGCATCATAACTATACTAATGAACCCGAACAGCAGAATAGCAAGAATTAGCTTCTTTTTCATAAATTCCTCGACTCATCCTTAGTAACATCATCCCGTAACAGCTCTTCCATTTTCTCTTTTCGCTCTGGTGCAGAACGAAGCTTGGATTGCAGTGTCTCGTAAAAAGATGATGTTTCACTAAGCTCGATTTCTTCTGATGGAACCTCCCCACGCAGCTTAACCTTAACCTTGGCAATAAGCGGTGCGAGAAAATTATTCTGGTTGGAGGACTGATCCTCAAATGCTGCAATGATCAAAGCCACCTCATCCGGATCAGTGACTTTATCCAAGATGGATATGTTCTCACCAATCCCGATTAAGTAAAGGCTGCTTCCCAGTTCAATAACCTGCATCGACTTGTTAGGTCCCAGCCCTACAGCACCAAGCGTTCGAATGGAGCGCCCGCTCATAAAGGTCTGATTACGACGTCCAAGAAAACGGATCAACAGCACAATAAGTACAATGATTACCGCAAGGACAATAATAACGTTAAGCAAATTCAGCAGGGTGTTATTGCTCCCGAGCGGTTCTGAATTGAGGGGCATGTCTTTTTCCTACACACCCAACGTTTTGTTGATAGCTTCGATAACTCGGTCAGCTTGGAAAGGCTTCACAATAAAGTCTTTTGCTCCTGCTTGAATAGCATCGATAACCATAGCCTGCTGGCCCATGGCTGAACACATGATGACCTTAGCAGCCGGATCTACCTTCTTGATTTCTTTCAGGGCGGCGATTCCGTCCATCTCAGGCATAGTTATATCCATCGTGATGAGGTCCGGACGCAGTTCTTTAAATTTCTCTATAGCTTGAGAACCGTCCTGAGCTTCGCCCACTACTTCAAATCCGTTTTTCGACAAAATGTCACGGATCATCATTCTCATAAATGCTGCATCGTCCACGATTAGAATTCGGTTAGCCATTTTTACAAAATCCTCCCTAAGTATGCTTATTGTAATTTCTGAATTCGGTCCCACTGGCTGACGATATCCGTAACGCGTACGCCGAAGTTTTCGTCGATAACTACGACTTCACCTTTGGCAATAAGCTTGTTGTTAACCAAAATATCTACAGGCTCACCGGCGAGCTTGTCCAGCTCAATGATCGAGCCTTGAGACATTTCTAAAATATCTTTAATCTGCTTCTGGGTCCTTCCTAATTCTACGGTTACTCTAAGCGGTATGTCCATCAATAAATTTAAATTGTTTTCATCAATATGACCAAAAGCTCCACCGTTAAGGTTAGCAAATTGTACAGGCTGTACATTTACATTGCGATTCGCTTCAGGACTAAGCGGTGGTGTCTGCCCATAAGGCATGCCTTGAGGCGGCATTCCGTAGGGTGGCATCCCTGGCATGCCATACGCCGGCATTCCCGCTGGAGGATAATAATATCCGCCTTCTGGCATCCCTGGATAACCAGGCATCCCCTGCGGCGGGTACGGCGGAGGTGTTTCTCCTACCGGCTGTGAAGGCGCCTGTTGCACTGGAGGAGCTACAGGAGGCGTCTCTTGAGCGGGCTTAGCAGGAGTCTCTGTCGACGTAACTGCAGCCTCCTGCGCTGCAGGGCTTACATCACCCAGAAGCATCGTTACCATATCCTTAGCAAACTGGACAGGCAAGAGCTGCATAATAGTAGAGTCTATTAAATCTCCTATCTTAAGTCGGAACGAAATTCGAATTAAGGTTTCGTCATTGGGTAAGCTGCCGACACCTTCACCGCTGGACATGTTCAGAATGTCGATACCCGGAGGTGAAATATTAACAAACCGATTGAAGATCGTAGACATTGATGTGGCAGAAGAACCCATCATCTGGTTCATTGCTTCCTGCACAGCACTAATGTGAATTTCATTCAATTCTTCATCTTTAGGTTCGCCTTCTCCACCAAGCATTAAATCTGCGATGACCTGTGCATCTCTAATCTTAATAACAAGAGAGTTAATACCCTGAAATCCATCTACATATTCCACGTGTACAGCTACATGTGGTTTAGGAAAAGCCACTTCAAATTCCCCGCGTGTAATGATGGAAACTTGAGGGGTTGTAATATCAACCTTTTTCCCTAGTAATGTGGAAAGAGCTGTCGCTGCACTACCAAACGTTATATTACCGATTTCACCCAAAGCATCCTGTTCAAACGGTGTTAAATAGTCATTTACCGTTTTCTCTGAAGGAGCCAATGAGCCTTCCGCAGATTGTCTCAGAAGGGCGTCGATTTCTTCTTGGGATAAATAATCTTTACTCGTCAAATTCTTCAACTCCTTCACTGACAATCTCGTCTATTTGCACGGCTACCCGGTCTTTCACCATTCCAGGACTTCCGATGAACTTAAGCTTCTCCCCTACCTTAATCGAGAGTCCAGAATCTACATTCCTGTTTAGTGAGATCACGTCACCGACGCTAAGCCCAAGAAACTCAGATATAGATAAGCTCGATTCTCCAAGTTCAGCGACAATCGGCAGTTTCGCCTTATGAACTCTAGCTTTAATAGCTTCAAGTTCATCTGCATCCCGCGTCTTCTTCTCTGTTACAAACCATTGGTGAACAGATAGTCTAGACATTATTGGTTCCAGAACGACGTGCGGTATGCACAGATTGATCATACCTGTTGTATCTCCTATTTTGGTGCTTAACGAGATCAATGCAATGGTCTCATTTGGCGATACAATTTGCATGAACTGTGGGTTCGTTTCGAGCGCTTCCATGCGCGGATGGATATCCAGCACAGTCTTCCAAGCCTCCTGCAAGCTCTCAAAACATCTGCTGAAGATACGCTCCATAATCGTTGTTTCGATTTCAGTTAAAGCATTAATCTTAGATGGCGCAGTCCCAAAACCGCCCAGCAATCTGTCCAGCATAGCGAAAGCGATGTTTGGATGAACTTCCATTACCATTCGACCTTCTAAAGGTTCGGCTTCAAAAATGTTCAGTATTGTCATTTTCGGAATGGAACGAATGAATTCATCATAAGGGAGCTGCTCTACTTGAACGACATTAATCTGCACAAAGGTGCGTAATTGGGCTGAAAAGTACGTTGTAAGATAGCGTGCGAAATTGTCATGAATCCTTGTAAGACTACGAATATGATCTTTAGAAAATCGAACAGCCCGTTTAAAGTCATAAGATCGGATCTTCTTCTGAGTTTCTTCCTTTTTAAGTTCATCGGCATCCATCTCACCTGAAGAAAGTGCAGCAAGTAGAGCATCTATTTCGTTTTGTGATAGTACATCAACCAATTCAATCACCCCCCTATCAAAGAATTATCATGCCTGAAGCTACATAGAAGCCAAAAGGTATTTGGTGACTTCGATCTGAGTGATTTTGCCTTCGGTCAATGTCTTATTGATCAGATTAACAAGCTTGCTGCTAAGCTGGTCTTTGCCATTTGCTCCATTAAGCTCCTCAGGTTTGGTATCTGCAAGCGTTTTGATAATAATCGGTTTGATTTTGATCTCTTTTATTTTTTCGAATGCTTCCTTTGATTTCGCAGAATTCAGTTGGAAGGCGAAATCTATTTGAACGATATAATCGGGATCAGCAAGATTTGTTTTGATATCTTTGATCTCTGCCGTTAATTCGACGATTTCATCTGCAGTTAAATACTTGGTTTCCACACTTTGAACCGCAGCATTTACATCATTCGAATCTTTCGGAAAGATCTTGTCCATTAATAAAAATGCGGCGATCACGATAAGTGTAATCGCAAGTAAAATCGTAAGTAACCATGGCAGCATCTTCTTCATGTTAGCTCCTCCATTGACTGGACTTTAATGGTGGCAGCATATGTGCCTATGTCCCTGTTATAATCCCGGATCTTCGTAATAACTTCATCAGCTTTTTCAAGCACGATCAGTCTTTTTCCGGTTACTAGCGTAATATATGTATCCGGGCTTTCTTCTACCATTTCTACCAGTAGGGCATTGATCCACATCGGTGTTCCATTTAATCTCGTTACCGATATCATAACAGGCCTCCTAACAAAAATAGGGGGAGGGGTATCTCCCCCACGACTCCGCGTTAATCTTTAAAAAAAGATATTAAATTATTGATAAAATTAACGCTTCAGGTTAACTACTTCCTGCAGCACTTCATCAGAAGTCGTAATGATACGGGAGTTCGCCTGGAATCCACGTTGCGATACGATCATTTCTGTAAATTCATTCGTAAGATCCACATTGGACATTTCGAGTTGACCAGAAATGATCGCCCCAGTGCCATCTTCTGTATTATTCGCTGTAGTCGGAACAAGCTCACCTTCTGCATTCGCATTAAGTGACATACGGTATAGATTGCCACCAATCTTCTCTAATCCAGATGGATTAGTAACCTTAGCTACACCGATCTTCACACCTGCTTCAGTCGTTCCATCAGACATGGTCTGAACAATCGTTCCATCATTGGAAATGGAGAACGCTGTTACATCATCACCCAGTTGAATGGGTCCACCATCGGAATCTAGCACATGAAGTCCGTCAGAAGTTACAAGATTACGTGCAGCATCTACATGAAAATCTCCTGCACGAGTCAAGAAAGGTGTTTCTTGATCTTCTGATAGCTTTACTAGGAAAAAACCATCTCCGTCAATGCGTAAATCTGTCGGGTTATTAGTAGTTTGAGCACTACCGGGTAAATGGAGTGTATCGATAGAAGCGATACTTACGCCTAGTCCGATTTGTTTAGCATTCATACCACCTGCACCATCATCACTAGGAGCAGTTACACCAGAAACAGTTTGACTCATAATATCCTTGAACATAACCCGTCCTGATTTAAAACCAATTGTATTGACATTGGCAATGTTATTACCGATTACATCAAGTTTAGTCTGAAAGCCTCTCATCCCCGAAACCCCTGAATACATAGATCTTAACATTTGTGTTGTCCTCCCAGATTATAGAGTCCTAATAACTTACTAAGTGAATGGGACCGCGTCAGTCGGTCAGCGGCCGCCTCGGCTTTCCGTTAGGACCAGCCGGTTATGAAATCACAATTGCACTATCAATTTGCGTAAATACGTTATCTTTAATCGAATTTCCATCCATAGCGGTTACAACCGTACGATTCGGGACACTTACGATAAATGCCAAGTCCTTCATTAATATCAAGGATTCTTTACTGCCTTTGGCAGCAGCTTTATCCACAGCAGAAGATATCTGATCCAGTTGTCTGCTTCCAAGTTCAATTCCTCTTTGTTCAAGACGCTTAGCAGCATGATTGCTGAATTTTAGAAGCTTTTGTTGCAGTACGCTCTCAAAGGTGGCTTCTCCAGTCACAGTCTGCTTCGGTATCGAAGATCGCTGTAACGTTGAGGAATGTAGGGACGACGCAGGATACAGTTGGCCTATGGTCAGCCTGTCACTCATATTGTCGCCTCGCTTCCTCCGTTATTCTCCGGAGTATTACTATCTGTACCAGAACCATTCTCTGTTGTTGCGGGATTCTGAATTTGTGTAATATCGGTTAAAGCAATTCTGTCTTTCCCCACAACCGCATATTGAATCCCCTTGCTGACAACGATTGATTCAACGTTCCCTGTCTTAGGTAGATTTGTGGCGGTATCCGTCCATGTGATATCTTTACCAATCAAGCCGGATACTGATCCAAGAGATTGATTCATTGATGTAAGCTGTGTAGAGATATTCATAAGCTGCTCAACAGATGTAAACTGTGCCATTTGAGCAATAAATTCTTTATCTTGCATCGGCTGCATCGGATCTTGATTCTGCAGCTGGGTGATCAAAATCTTCAAAAACTGATCCTTACCCAATACGGAATTTCCTGTTGTTTTAGTAGATTCAGGAGTTGTATAATTCCACTGGTCTTTGGTAGAAACAGGAGGAGTTGTTGTTGTCGTCATAACCGTTCACCTCTCTTTCACTTGTGATAAGTTTAAGCTTTGGCAGAGAAGGAGTTTCCTTGATTCTCATCTTCTTGCCCTGCGTTTGAAACCCAATCTTTCCATTCACCATTTAGCTCTGCGGCAAGAATGGCATCATTAGCTTCCTCACGACTTTCTTTGGAGCGTCTTCCCTGCTGACCACTTCCAGAACCAGGTTGGCGTCCTTCTTGACCCCACCCTGAATTGAGGGGGGTATTATTTTGTGTGACTTCCAATTTTTCTACTTGGAGGCCTTGAGACTGCAATGCCGCTCGAAGCTGGTTCATCTGCTGTTCCAACATATCCTTAGCTCCGGAATGTTCAGTCATAAACTGTGCAACCAGATGGCCGTTTTGCATAGTAATCTTAACATCTACTTGTCCGAGATTTTCTGGAAAGAGCGATATCGTAGCCTCAGCTACTCCGCCTTTTTGCACAATCTCCAATTTACCTGTAATAAAACCGGTCATTTCCTGTGCAAACTGATGAACGGGTACAGGAGCTACTGGAACCTCAGCCTTCAACGGAGCAGTAATTCCTCCCCTAAGAGCTAGTTGACCAGCAGTTACAACCTCATGATCTCCTTCTATGATAGTAGTTCCTGATGTGGAATCTTGAGCTGATTCTGCCTGCTTTGTCTCTCCAGTTGCACTGCTTTTAATCAATGGAGCGGTAAGCTCTGCTTCAGGATCTTGAACAGCTCCTGAGGTCACAGGCGAAGTTAGGACTGCTTCATTCTTAATTGCAGCTGCTTCTCCAGCACGATTACTAAGGTTTTGAATGGTTTTGTCCGTCGTATTACCTTTGCTTTCAGTCACTATAGGTTGTTGTACAGATACACCAGAATTTTCATTTGTACTGGAGTTCTTTCCCTTCCCCTTAATAGTGTTAGCGGAGGACTGTTCTAGTATTGCTGTGAAATTATTTAACAGGCTTATTCCTTTACTAGCAGCTTCTTCGTTCCCACTGACAGCAGCTTCCTGAATCATAGTAACTAAACTTTGCAAATCATCTTGAACAGCAAATCGCAGTGTATCCGCATGCTTAGCTAACGGCGACAAGCTTCCTGCCGACTCCGTATCAGATGTAGCATCACCCTCAGTCGCTTGACTTCCCGATAGAAGAGCTGATACCTGAAGAAGCCAAGCTTGCAAAGCTACCAGCACAGCAGGATCGCTATTGATGCTTTCATCTAGATTTTCAACATCAGCAGTTAGCTTCTCGATAAGATCAGAATTCTGCGTATCTTGTCCCCCTTGATCTTCTCCAGTTGTCTGCACTTCATTTAAAAGACCTTGCAATAAAGAGGCTAGATTTCCCAGAAGCGGATCAGTAGGTACCGATGTGGTGTTAGCTGTGTTTCCTCCCATAGTTTGCACTAAAGTCTGCGCGAAAGGTACAGCAGCTGTTGTGCCAGTAGAAGTTGATGAGCTACCACTTGCGGCTGTAGCATTTGCGCTCACAAGCGATTGAACCACTAAACTCATATTATTTTTCACCTCCTTTCAATATTTATTTAGCACCCATCAAACGGTTAACAATCTTCGCGGTTTGCGCACTATCATTTTTAGTCATTTCCCCCAAAATCGAAGAACGAACACTATCACTAACGGTATTCATAATCGTTACTACTTTATCAGGGCTAATCTTATACATTTCTCCTAGTAGAGAAGCTGCATTGGCAGGCGTCATTGAACTAAAGGTTTGGTTCAACTTTTCCTTATCCAGATTTGTACTAGTTTTAGTCGTTTGAGTAATGCCAGCCTCTTTCTTCAATCTAGATTGAAGAGCAGCAATAGCCATATCACTCGAAGAGGTGATTTCTTTCAACTTAATCGTGACATCTGCCGCTTTTTGAGGATCCATTTTTTCCAGAATCGCAGTTTTACTCGCTTTATTCATTACGCTGAATATCTGCACCATCTCTTCTGTAGTCAAATTCTCCATAATCGGTGCAGCTTTGGAAGCTTTCATGCCCGCGTACAGCTTCGCCAGATCAGTAACCTGCTTCTGATAAGGGTCTTCTGTTTCCTCACTGTTTATTTCAGCAGCTGCAGCAGCTTCCGTCTTCATTCCCTCAATTTGCGACTCTAGCGCCTGAACCTTGGTATCCTGGGCTGTTTTTTCATCTGTGACCTTCTTCAACTCATCTGCCTGCTGGGCAAGCTGAGCTTTGAGCTCCTTAATCGTTGAGTTTGAGCTCACTTCCTGCTTTTTGCTTTCTTCCTTCGGTTTAGAAGGATCTGTTGGCGGATCAGGAACCCATTTTTCCAGAATCGGAATTTTATTCGCAACTTCAAGCACGTTATTACGAATGTCCATATTAAAAAGCGTCAACAGTACTCCAAGCAGTACTAGCGTGAAGATAATCGGTATCATTAGAAATAAGAACCGCTCAAATTTCCCCGCTGACCCTTCATTTTCAAGTTCCATGTCATTATCAATTTTAGCCACTAGCGGAAACCTCCCGGGTTAGAGGGATTTCATCGCGAAGCGGACGGTTGCCATCTCATCCAGTTCGTTTTGTTCCCGTAAAATCATACTTTGCTGAAACTGTGTCTCAGCCTTATCTTTTGCCTTTAACCATACTTTTTCATCTAATACCTTTGTGCTTAACTGATCTTGCTTCTTCAAGACTTCCTGATGTGCACTTCTAATGTCCGTATGTTTACGGGCAATGCATATATCCAGGTATTCTACATATTCTTGCATTTCACGAATCTTCGCCATAGGTGCCTTTTGTTCTGCGGCATTTTGTAAAGATAACATAATAGCGCTCCGCTGAAAGGTGAGTTCATCCAGGCTTCTTTCTTGTGCCTGCAATTCTCCAAGCGCGCTTGAGAGCATCCATTCTGCCTGTGTCTTCTCATTGCCCTTCAAGTCAACGACTTTTTGAAAAGTATAATGAAATCTCATGATACTGAATCAACTCCTCGAGAAGTGTGAAATTAAAGACTGTTGAACTTCAGCCAGCGTAACTTTTTCATTCACTCTTTGTTTGGTGAATTCCCATATACTGTCTATATACTCCATCGACTCATCGATTTGAGCATTGGAGCCTCTCTGATACGCTCCGATATTAATTAAATCCTCTGAATCCTTGTACACGGCCATTAGTCGCTTAACATTCTCTGCTGCGGCGATCTGTTCTTCTGGCGCAATATCCTTCATCACACGACTAATGCTGGAAAGCACATCTATTGCTGGAAAATGTCCTTTGTTCGCAATACTTCGGTTAAGGACGATATGTCCATCGAGTATTCCTCTCACTGCATCAGCGATCGGCTCATTCATGTCATCACCATCAACCAATACAGTGTAAAAAGCTGTGATAGAGCCTGTAGGACCAGTTCCGGCGCGTTCTAGTAGTTTAGGTAAGCTTGCAAATACAGATGGTGTGTAACCTCTCATAGCTGGTGGTTCTCCGACTGCAAGTCCAACTTCACGTTGAGCCATAGCATAACGAGTGACCGAATCCATCATCAGCATCACATTAAGTCCACGATCCCGAAAATACTCAGCAATCGTAGTAGCAATAAGTGCTCCCTTAATTCGAATTAATGCAGGCTGATCAGATGTAGCGACAATAACAACTGACCTCTGCAAACCCTCAGGTCCCAAATCGCGTTCGATGAAATCCAGTACTTCCCTGCCACGTTCCCCAATCAGAGCGATAACATTAACATCTGCTGATGTATTACGTGCAATCATTCCCATGAGCGTACTTTTGCCGACCCCTGAACCAGCGAAAATCCCCACCCGCTGACCTTTACCAATTGTTAGCAAACCATCTATCGCTCTTACACCGATGCTAATAGGTTCTTGCACTCGTGGTCTATTGAGTGGATTGGACGGAATGTTAAAGGTCGAACTATGTGGCATTCGAGCTGGGATCAGGGAACCATCAAGCGGTTGCCCTAGACCATCCAGTACCTTACCCAGCAATTCTGAACCCACCTGAACACTAAGCGGCTTACCTGTTCCCACTACATCACAACCAGGTCCAATGGCCTGCAGTTCTCCAAGTGGCATTAATAGCACCTTGTTGTCACGGAAACCAACGACTTCAGCTTGCAGCGGCTTATTTCCTTTAGAAGGATAGATATAGCACACATCACCAATGCTAGCATCAGGTCCTTCAGATTCAACCATAAGACCGATAACCTGCGTCACTTTCCCATTGATCCTCACCGGATCGAGATTACGAAGTTGCTCCTTATAACGGTTACTATCAAGCATCTTCTTCCCCATTTCTCTGCTCATCGGTGTCCAGCGCGATTCTAACCAGCTCTTTCTTGATTTCTGCAAGCTGAGTATCAATTCGGGCATCTATGCTGCCAAAGGAGGAGCGGATTACACAACCTTGATCTTTCACAGTCGAGTCAGGCAAGATCTGTAGTTCAGCCTGCGAGTCAACCGCTAATGACAATTCTTCCCTTGCTGCGTTTACGAAAGCGAACTGCGCAGGTGATACACACAGTGAAATCAGCCCCTGCTCACGTTTACGAGCTAGATTCTTCCGAATCAAATCCATTGCAAACTGCGGCTCAACCGTTAACTGTCTGTCCACAATTTTCTCCGCAATATCACAGCTTAGCTCAACCAAGAAAGGTTCAGCTTCCTGAATAATGACATCCCTTGCCTTATAGGCTTCAGTTAAAACAGCACGAGCTTCATCCATCATCGCTGCAATTTTGAGCTTCATCTCTTGCTCAGCTTGAGAAACACCTTCTTGATACCCTAGCTGATAAGCCTCGGCTTTGACGGCCTCAACTAGATGTTCATCCTGCTCACGCCGCTCTTTCCACCACTCTTCAGCCTCCGCTTTTGAGGATTCAACAATCTGTTCCGCTTCAAGAGAGGCATTCCGTACTTGCTCTTCAGCAAATTCTTGGGCGTCTTTAAGCATTTGCTTACGTGCCACTTCAGCCTCTTCACGAGCGGGATCATGATAGTGAGTCTCGCTTACAGTCTCCTCTGGAACGGGCTCCTCAGTTAGGCCCGCATAGTGCCGGGCCTGCTCCAATCTTTTCAGTACATCAACTGGAACATACTGAGAATGCTTAATCAGCTTAGACAATGATGTCATCTCCTCCGCCACGAGCGATGATAATTTCTCCAGACTCTTCGAGTCTGCGGATCGTACCTACAATACGCGTTTGCGCTTCTTCTACATCACGCAGCCGCACAGGACCCATGTACTCCATTTCTTCTCGGAATGTCTCTGCCATACGTTTGGACATATTCCGGAAAATAACATCTCGTACTTCTTCGCTTGCAACCTTAAGGGCAAGCTGCAGGTCCGCATTATCAATATCACGAATAATACGCTGAATCGAACGGTTATCCACATTGACAATATCCTCGAATACGAACATCCGCTTCTTGATTTCCTCGGCGAGCTCTGGATCTTGAATTTCGAGAGAGTCCAGAATTGTGCGCTCTGTCCCACGGTCAACACCATTCAAGATCTGTACGATTGATTCGATACCGCCAGCATTTGTATAATCCTGAGTTACTGTAGCAGAAAGCTTCTGCTCTAGCACTCGTTCAATTTGTGTAATGACCTCCGGAGAGGTGCTGTCCATTACAGCAATTCTTCTAGCCACCTCCGCCTGCTTCTCTTGAGGTAATGAGGAGAGAATAGCTGCGGCTTGTTCGAATTGCAGATAAGACAATACAAGTGCGATAGTCTGGACATTCTCATTCTGAATAAAGTTCAAAATCTGGTTTGGATCAGCCTTGCGTGCAAAATCGAAAGGTCTTACCTGCAAAGTCGCAGTCAGACGGTTAATGACCTCCATTGCTTTTGCGGAACCAAGTGCTTTCTCCAGAATCTCTTTGGCGTAGTTAATACCGCCTTGTGATATATATTCCTGGGCGAGGCATATCTGATGGAACTCAGACATGATCGACTCTTTTTCACTGCTGTCCACTTTACGGACATTGGCAATTTCAAGAGTTAATTGTTCAATCTCCTCGTCTCTTAAATGTTTGAATATTTGCGCCGATACCTCGGGCCCTAGTGTGATAAGCAGGATCGCGGCCTTTTGACGGCCACTAAGCCCCTGCTGACTAGCCTTTGCCATTAGTTCACCTCTGTTCGTCTGCAAGCCATGTACGCAGCAGATTTACGAATTCGTCTGGCTTTTTCTTAGCCAAACTTTCCAATTGCTTACGAACTTGACTGTCATTCGTCACACTTTCCAAATTAATAGATGGAAATTCGGTAGGAACCTGCAATGGAATGTCTTCATCTTCCTCTTCCACAGTCTTCTTACGACTCCGATAGATTAGATATCCTCCACCTGCTCCAACCAGCAATGCAGCTGCTCCGATAGCCCATAACATCCATGTGGCAAGACCACCTGGTGTTGTATTAGCAGCGGTTCCGCCAAATTGTTGAGAATACACCGAAACCTTTTTGGTTAAATCAGCGTCTGTATATGTAGTACCTGAATCTGCGAGCGAAGCACGAACAATATTTACCAAAATGTTTTGAATTGCTGCTGATGTAGCAGCGTCCAAAGTATTTTGTCCTGTAGGTGGTTCAACTGCAACATTTATGGTTAAATCTTTAACAGTAAAGGGACTTGCGATAACATCCTTTGTAATTCGGTTTACTTCATAGTTCCTCGTTTCAGAAGATTCTTCCGAAGTAGAAGTATCCGTACCGGCTTGTGAAGGATAGCCCGCTACATCTTGTGAACCAGTGCCTGCCACTCCACCAGTTGTATTTCCTTGACCCGAATACGAATTACTAATGATTTGTGAACTGATCTCAATCCCCTTCATGTTCTCTGTATCCACAGGGGTTACGAGATTCTCCTTCCGGTTTTCCTTGTCAAAGTTCAGCTTCGAAAATACAAGAACATCAACTTTATCTGGACCCGTAAGAGTGCTAAGGAATTGTTTCACATCTTTCTTTACTTCTTCTTCGAATTTCTTCTGAAGAGCGAAGTTCTCTTCGACTTGGCTGGAAACTCCAGCTTGTCCACCTTTGGCCGTAGGCATTAACTCGACTTCATTATTAGCAATCGTAATGTTATCGATTGGTAGATTTGGAACAGCCGTCTTTACAAGGTTAAAGTACCCATCAATATTATCTTGAGTGGGTCTGAATCCCGGATTAAATGAAAGCACAACGGATGCAGATGCTTGCTCTTGGTCAGCCTGGGAAGCAAAAACTGTTTCTTTAGGCAGATTAATCAGCACTTTAGCATCCTTAATTCCTTGCATACGTCTCATTAACTGTTCTACTTCACCGTTTAATGCATTATTATACTTCACATTAAACTCACTATCTGTCGTCCCTATCATTGACGAATTTTCATTAAAGACCTTATAACCGATAGAGCCCCCCTGAACAATCCCCTGAGAACCGATATCCACCTTTATTCGAGCCGCTTCTGTGCTTGGCACGGAGATGCTTTTTCCATCTTGGCTTAATCGGTATGAAACACCTGCTGTATCCAAGTAGTTCATTACTCCAGCTGAATCTGTGCTGTCCAAATCTTGAAACGCTACTTCATATTCTGTCTTTGAAAGCTGCATGGTTAATACTACGATTATTATTAGAATGATAAACAATGTAGAAAAGAATAAAATCTTCTGTTTACCACTAAATCTGTTCCAATACAGGGTCACCTTCTCCCGATATTGGGCAAATCTTTCATTCACAGTGTCACCCCATCCGGAACTAAGCTAGGAATTAATTAAATTTGAGTTCTCATAATTTCTTGATAGGCTTCTATCACTTTGTTCCGGACTTGTGTAGTCAACTGCAAACTCAGTAAAGCCTGTTGGGAAGAAATCATCACCTCGTCTATGTTCACTTCTCCCAATACAAATTTATTACTCATATCCTTTGCTTGTTGTTCCTGATCTGCTACTTTAGTGAGTGCATTCTCAAGATAAGAACCAAAGCTCTCCATGGCATTAGCAGGAGTGGATGAAACTTCGGTAGATGTTGGTTTCATGGCAAGCTGCTGTACAGCTTGAACCCCATTAGTGATATTCTGTATCAACTGTTTCCCTCCTAAAAGTTTTGTAAGCTTATGCTTCCTAGATTCACTTCGTACAAAACTCACTTCGGAAGCGTTCCTTGTGTTAATTACGTTTAGCGCCCAATTTCGAGTGCTTTACTTACCATAGCTTTAGATGCATTCAGCATCGTGACATTGGCTTCATAAGAACGTGATGCAGATAACATATCTACCATTTCTTTGGTAATATCTACGTTTGGCATATAGACATAACCTTCGGCATCCGCATCAGGATGGCTTGGGTTGTAAACTGGCTTTAACGGTGAAGTATCTTCTATAATGGACCGCACCTTTACACCTTCACTACTACTACCGTTCAATTTCGAATTTAGTATATTCGAGAACTTATTGCTTTCGGTAGCTTCCATAACAACAAGTTTTCGACGGTAAGGAACGGCTTTGCCATCAACGACCGATGCTCTTGTAGTTTCCGCATTGGCCACGTTGGAGGAAATCACGTCCATCCGCAATCGTTGAGCTGTTAATGCTGATGCACTTATCCCAAAACTACTCCCAAAGTTCATGCAATCTTATCCTCCTTGAATTACAGCTCGCATCATCGAAATTTGACTGTTGATCTGCTCGACATAAGAACTATACCTGAGTTGGTTCTCAGCACTTAACGCCATTTCTCGTTCTACATCCACATTGTTGTCGTTATTATTCATCGAGGTAGTTTCATCCGTACTAACGACAGCTGCTGGTACAATTCTATTACTACCAAATTGAAAATGTCGGGAGTCCGTTACCTTCGCGTTAAGTGTAGGTTTTATTCCACTTTCTTGTTGCTGAAGGAAACTTTCGAATGAAACATCAGAACGTTTGAAATTTGGCGTATCTTCGTTAGCCACATTATTCGCTAGAACATTTTGTCGTTTGTAGGCAGCATCAATGCCTCCCTGCAATCGTTGAAAACTGACACTATTCAGCAATCCCAAGATAATTCCTCCTTTCAAAGCTATCATAATGAAATGAATTCCACAACTTTCCTTAAAAAACCTGCTTGATTTCGACAAATAAAGTATAAAAGTCCTCTATTTATCAGTTTCTACGTCGAACCTTGTCGCAAAGTATAACTAATTAGTATTTTCACATACATTGATTTTCATTTAATTTGTATATTATTACAATAAGAAATAAGCCCTATCTTTTTAGAAAAGACAGGGCTTTTAGCACTTTATTGCTATTTTATTCCTTTTTTAACTCAAAATTATCTTTTTAATTGCATCTTTTTACATTTTTTTACCTATTAATGACACTAAATTGTAATTTTCTAATTCAATATGCCCAAATCCAAAAGAATAAGAATTTGTCGCATTAAAGAATATACTGACTTAGATCACGATCCTGCGCAATACTTGCCAATTTCTCACGCACATACTCTGGTGTAATAACCATAGTGTCCAGCGTCAGCTCAGGTGCTTCAAAAGAAAGATCCTCCAATAACTTCTCCAAAATCGTATGAAGACGTCGAGCACCTATGTTCTCCATATTTTGATTCACTGAAGCAGCTATTTTGGCAATTTCATAAATAGCATCTTTCTGGAACTCCACTTCAATGTCCTCGGTTTTTAACAAATTAACATATTGTTTCGTCAAAGCGTTCTCTGGCTCTGTTAAGATGGAAACAAAATCCTCCAGTGTCAAACTGCTTAGTTCTACGCGAATCGGAAAACGCCCCTGAAGCTCTGGAATCAGATCAGAAGGTTTAGCAACATGAAAAGCCCCGGCAGCCATGAAGAGCACGTAGTCCGTCTTCACAGGACCGTATTTTGTCATGATTGTAGAACCCTCTACAATTGGAAGGATATCTCTTTGTACACCTTCACGTGATACATCAGGGCCCGAACCCTTTCCTTGACTTGCAACCTTATCAATCTCATCGATAAAAATAATACCCGATTGTTCAGCGCGTGTCACAGATTCCTGAATGACATCATCCATATCAATCAGTTTGGTTGCTTCATCTTGAATTAGCACTTTACGAGCCTCACGGATAGGAAGCTTGCGCTTCTTCGTCCGCTTCGGAAGCAAGCTACCAAACATTTCTTGCATATTCATCCCCATCTGGTCGTTCCCTTGCCCTGCAAACATATCCAGCATAGATGGCGCTGTATCCTCAACATCTATTTCAATGATATCTTCTTCCAATTGACCAGCAAGCAGCTTAAATCTAACCCCGCGACGGCGTTCGCTTAAGCTTCCATCTGGTTCGGAATCTTCTTTAGAATCCTCTTGTGAAGAGTTCCCGCCAAAAATCATCTCAAAAGGATTCTTCTGAGATTTATTTTTTGAAGACGAAGGCACTAAAATAGAGACAATCCGCTCATTAGCCAGTTCTTCTGCACGGTCTTTCACTTTTTCCGTACGCTCTAGCTTCACCATACGAATAGAGGTCTCAACTAAATCACGCACCATAGACTCCACATCTCGCCCTACATAACCCACCTCAGTGAATTTGGTTGCCTCCACTTTGATGAACGGAGCATTAACGAGCTTAGCTAGACGCCGAGCAATCTCAGTTTTCCCTACACCAGTAGGTCCGATCATCAAGATGTTCTTAGGAACAACTTCATCACGCAGTTCCTCAGCCAGCAGACTGCGCCGATAACGATTACGAAGGGCAACAGCTACCGATTTCTTAGCTTGTTTCTGACCTACAATATATTTATCCAATTCAGCTACGATTTGACGGGGTGTTAGCGATTGATTCACCATCGTGAATTCCTCCTTGTCTCTATGGCACTGAGCCTATAATTGCTCAACAATAATATTGGAGTTAGTATACACACATATTTCTGATGCAATCTGAAGAGCTTCACGAGCGATATCCGCAGCAGCAAGATTTGGAGCATGACGTTTGAGCGCGCGACCGGAAGCAAGTGCAAAGTTACCACCGGAACCAATAGCGAGCACATCATCATCTGGCTCGATAATTTCACCATTTCCGGAGATCAAGAGCATTCCTTCCTTGTCCATAACAATCATCAATGCCTCAAGTTTTCGAAGAATACGATCTTGACGCCAGTCTTTCGCCAATTCTACGGCTGCCCGTTGCAGGTTTCCGTGATGCTCCTCCAACTTGCCTTCGAATTTTTCGAACAAAGTGATAGCATCGGCCACAGATCCTGCAAACCCTGCTATTACTTGTCCTCTGTATAAGCGACGAACTTTTCTGGCCGTCGTCTTCATAATTACACTCTCTCCGAATGTAACCTGACCATCACCTGCTATAGCTGCCTGTCCGTTATGTCTTACAGCACAAATTGTAGTCGCATGAAAGCTGGGTACCATGATTGTAGTTACCTCCTTAAGATGGGCTTTGTTCAAAAATAAGAAGTATACGTTTCACGTTATACATTATCCTTATATTTCTCACTTAAACGCTAACGCTTATCATCCTTATAAGGACGCCCAAGGCGCTTCTTAATCTTGGTTGTCGATAGTCTCCGGCTCTATATAAGCAAGGCCCGTACGATTGGCGTACTCGGCAAGACTGTCTAGTGCACGATGCGCTAACATCTCATTCTTTTCTTTCTTATTACGGATTTTCTTCTCCACCTTCGGCAGAAGACCAAAATTGGCATTCATAGGCTGAAAATGCTCCGGATCAGCGGAAGTGATATAAGCAGGCATACTACCAAGCACCGTGTCTTGTGGGAAGATCAGTCCTTCTTGACCAAGTGCGGCTCTAGCAGCGTTAATGCCGGCAATCAGACCTGAAGCTGCTGATTCCACATAACCTTCCACGCCAGTCATCTGTCCAGCAAAATACAGCCTTTCTTTACCCTTCATTTGATAAGTAGGATGCAAGAGTTTAGGAGAATTAATAAAGGTATTTCTGTGCATTACCCCATACCGAACGTATTCAGCGTTCTCAAGACCTGGAATCAGCGAGAATACCCGCTTCTGTTCGCCCCATTTCAAGTGCGTTTGAAAGCCCACCAGATTGTAAAGCGTTCCAGCAGCGTTATCCTGACGAAGCTGCACTACCGCGTAAGGTAGCTTACCTGTGTGCGGATTGATAAGCCCTACAGGCTTCATCGGACCAAACAATGCTGTTTGCTTACCGCGCTTCATCATGATTTCGATAGGCATACAGCCCTCAAAGTATATCTCTTTCTCAAAATCCTTGAGCGCTGCCGTCTCAGCAGAAATCAACGCATCATAAAACACGTCAAACTCCTCTTCAGTCATAGGACAGTTTAGATATGCTGCTTCCCCTTTGTCATAACGGGAAGCCAGATACACTTTATTCATATCAATACTGTCCTTCTCAACAATCGGTGCTGCAGCATCATAAAAATAGAAATACTCTTCACCTAATAGACCCTTAATTTCAGCAGATAATGCAGGGGAAGTTAGTGGACCCGTTGCAATAACAACAATCCCTTCCTCCGGTATATGCGTAAGTTCTTCATTTATGACTTCCACGAGCGGATGATTATGCAATGTACTCGTAATTTCTCCCGAGAAACCATCCCGATCCACGGCAAGTGCACCGCCAGCAGGTACAGCGTGGCGATCAGCCGCACCTAATACAAGAGAGTTTAAACGTCGCATTTCTTCCTTTAATACACCCACCGCATTGCCTAAACCATTTGCACGCAAGGAGTTGCTGCATACTAGTTCTGCGAATTGATTGGTGTGGTGTGCTGGCGTCTTCACCACTGGTCTCATTTCATACAATCTTACCGGTACGCCTTGAGAGGCTATTTGCCAGGCCGCTTCACTACCTGCGAGACCTGCTCCAATTACTGTTACCTTTGCTGTATCTGTCACTGTCTTATTTCCTCCTGTAGAGACTATTATTCTGCTAACTCTTCTTCGTTGTCTAAAACTGCCTCTGTATGGTCACAAGACGTACATTGCAGTTTGGTGCCTTGCTTATTGCGTTTCTCAATCATCCAAGCCCCGCAAGATGGACATGGTTTAGTGGATGGTCTATCCCAAGAGACGAAATCACACCCAGGATATTGATCGCAGCCATAGAAGACACGCCCTTTTTTGCTACGACGCTCTACAACTTTTCCTTCATTACATTTAGGGCAAGTTACACCAATATCTTTGATAATCGGCTTCGTATTTCGGCAATCTGGAAAGCCAGAACATGCTAGGAACTTCCCAAAGCGTCCTAATTTATATACAAGTGGTTTACCACATTTCTCGCAGATCTCATCAGAGACTTCATCTTCAATCTCAATTTCTTTCATTTCTTCTTCGGCAAACACTAAGCGCTTCTCGAAAGACTCGTAAAATTCAGCAAGAACCTTCACCCAATCTTCTGAGCCTTCTTCCACATGGTCAAGATCGCCTTCCATATTAGCCGTAAACTCTACGTTCAATATTTCCGGGAAAAATTGTTCCATCTGCTCGATGACAAGTTCTCCAAGCTCTGTAGGCATAAATTTCTTCTCTTCAATCGCTACATAGCCACGCTTCTGAATCGTTTCAAGCGTTGGTGCATACGTACTTGGGCGTCCTATCCCTAATTCTTCAAGTGTCTTTACAAGCCTTGCTTCTGTATATCGCGGTGGTGGCTGTGTAAAATGCTGCTTCGGCTCGATCTCTTGCTTATTTAAAGCATCTCCCGCTTCAAGAGGCGGTAAATACTTATCTTCATCTGTAGTTCCATCATCGTTACCTTCCACGTAAACCTTCATGAACCCTGGGAATGAAACCTTCGAACCCACCGCTCTGAATGTAGCTGTACCTGCTTCTATATCAACCGAGAGTGTATCAAGAAGAGCCGACGCCATTTGACTGGATACGAACCGCTCCCACACCAGTTTGTAAAGACGGAATTGATCCCGGCTTAAGAACTCTTTGACCATTTCCGGTTCACGAAGTGCTGAAGTTGGTCGGATCGCTTCATGCGCTTCTTGCGCTCCAGCCGCTTTCTTTGAATACTGACGAGGGGCATCAGGTAAGAACTTTTCACCATACTTAGCAGTAATCAGCTCTTTAGCTTCATCCTGTGCAGTGACAGATAATCGTGTCGAGTCCGTACGCATATAGGTGATCAAACCTACGGTTCCCTCTTTGCCTAGTTCCACACCTTCGTATAATTGCTGGGCAACAGACATTGTCTTAGCTGCACGGAATCCAAGCTTACGAGCTGCTTCCTGTTGAAGGGAACTTGTTGTAAAAGGAGCCGATGGATGCCGTTGTCTTTCCTTCTCCTTCACATTACTTACCTTAAAAGCTGCGTTCTTGATTGCCTCAAGGACCTCTTGAACATCGCTTTCCTGATTAAGTTCCTTCTTCACACCATTCAGCTTATGAAACTTAGCTTCAAAGACAGAATCTCGAATCCCAAGTTTAGCTGTAATACTCCAATATTCAGTAGGTACAAAAGCGGAGATTTCATTCTCACGATCCATTATGATCTTTACAGCTACAGATTGAACACGTCCAGCAGATAACCCTTTTTTGACTTTCTTCCATAATAGAGGGCTAATCTTGTAACCTACTAGCCGATCCAGTATACGTCTTGCCTGCTGTGCATTCACAAGATCCATGTTAATCTTGCGTGGCGTCTTAAAAGCATCCTTCACCGCTTGTTTGGTGATCTCATTAAATACAACTCGGCATTCCTGTGTATTATCTAAATCCAGGGCATGTGCCAAGTGCCAAGCAATTGCTTCTCCTTCGCGATCGGGGTCAGCTGCGAGATAGACTTTTTTCACTTTTTTACTAGCGTCTTTCAATTCCTTCAATATAGAACCTTTACCACGAATCGTAATATATTTGGGATTGAAATCATTCTCGACCTCAACACCAATTTGACTCTTCGGTAGATCTCTGATGTGTCCCATAGATGCCTTTACAATATACTTACTACCTAGATATTTGCCAATTGTCTTCGCTTTCGCGGGCGATTCGACAATAACCAATGCATCTGCCATAGACTCTTCCTCCTCGTTAACACTCGTACCTCTATATTAAATTACCTTATAAATAGCTCCTGGTAATTGTGCTACCGCTTTTTTTATGATTAAAGATAACAGAACTGAATGCAAATGTCCAAAATCCCATCCTGTCCTCACAAGCAGATCGTCCAAAATAAAGGGGCCTTGATGCAGTATATGGTATAGGTGTAACTCCTCATTTGTCAATTTCTTTTCAATTAACAAATCGTCAGCCACCTGTTTTGAGGGACCGCTTTCACCCGTTTTTGAGAGGTTTGTCGGGAGAAAAGAAGTGTATTCTTCTAAAATATCTAGTGCACCGGTTACCAGCTTTGCCCCTTGTTTAATCAGATCAAGAGCACCTCTACTTTTTGGAGACGTAATAGGTCCAGGGACAGCAAAAACATCCCGTCCTGCCTCCAAGGCAGCATCTGCAGTAATGAGTGATCCACTTCTACTATCCGCCTCTACGACCACTGTCCCGTATGTGAGGCCTGCAATAATTCGATTGCGCTGCGGAAATAACCCAGGATGACTTTTAGTTCCAAGGGGATACTCTGTTAGCACTAACCCATCACGGGAAATCAATCGTTCGAGCTCCTTATTCTCAGGCGGGTAGACCCGATCAAGTCCTGTAGCCACTACCGCTATTGTGCCCCCACCGCTTCTTAGCGCAGCTTCATGACAGACGCTATCAATCCCCCTAGCTAATCCGCTAACCACTGTTAGACCTGCTTCACTAAGCTCTTTTGTGAGAATCTCCCCTACCTTCCGTCCATAAGCTGTTGGCACACGAGTACCGACCATCGCTACACTAGGTGTCGATAACAGATCCAAACGCCCACGATAATAAAGAATCCATGGTGGCTGAGCCGTCTCCTTCAATAAATGGGGATAGTCTGCATCAAAAATCGTAACCATGTTCACAGCACTTTCTTCCATTAGTAAGCGGCGGTTTGCTATCCACTCCAACGTATATATTGAAGCAAGTTGAATCGACACTTTCTCGCTCAATCCAACCTGTTCCCAGTCTTCTGAGCTACAAGAAAATGCTTTTTCTGACAAAAGCCCAGCTCTGCGAATTTTGTCGATAGTTTTCCAGCCAATGCCTTCCACTTCATTAAAGCCGAATAGTAGTTCCCGTTCTTCCATAGCATTTTTCGCCCCTTAACATGGAAGGCCTAGCCTTCCCTATTTTGTGTTACACCTCTTGAAAACGCAAGTATTTCTTTAAATTCAATAAATTTCTATTTAAAATAAAAAAAGCAACCTTTCATCCCTAAATAGGAACAAAAGGTTGCTTACCTCTTTAATTAATTATACACGAAATAACCTCACTACGTGGAGTGATTTCTCTGTCTTAACTACACTAATTAGTGCGATGTAAAAGCATTGAGAATACCGCGCTCTTCAAGCACACTTACGAGTGTTGAACCCATTTCAGCAGGTGTAGGGGCTACCTTGATTCCGCAAGCTTCCAGTACGGCAATTTTTTCGCTTGCTGTACCTTTCCCTCCAGAAATGATAGCACCAGCATGCCCCATACGCTTGCCTGGAGGTGCAGTTGCTCCTCCAATGAAGCCTACAACTGGCTTGGTCATGTGTTCACGAATCCACTCTGCTGCTTCTTCCTCTGCAGTTCCACCGATCTCTCCGATCATAATAACTGCCTTCGTACCCGGATCTTCATTAAACAGCTTCAAAATATCAATAAACTCAGAGCCTTTAACCGGATCTCCGCCAATACCTACAGCCGAAGATTGCCCAATTCCACGCGTGGTCAGCTGATGAACCGCCTCATAGGTTAGCGTTCCGCTACGCGAGACCACTCCTACATAACCAGGCATATGAATATAGCCAGGCATGATTCCAATCTTACACTCTCCAGGAGTGATAACACCCGGACAGTTTGGACCGATCAACACTGTAGAACGACCTTCCATATAACGTGAGACTTTTACCATATCAAGCACAGGAATACCTTCGGTAATACAGATAACCAAATCCAGCTCTGCATCTACAGCCTCCATGATGGAATCTGCCGCAAATGCTGGCGGTACATAAATCACACTAGCAGTTGCACCAGTAGCTGCCTTAGCAGCTGCGACTGTATCAAATACCGGAAGACTAACTTCACTGCCATTTTCAAGGGTGATATTAACTGTCGTTCCACCTTTACCTGGCGTTACCCCTCCAACCATCTGAGTTCCATAATCAAGCGCACCCTTAGTATGGAACAAGCCCGTTGCTCCCGTAATACCTTGCGTGATAACTTTCGTATTTTTATCTACAAGAATGCTCATGCCTTAAGTCACATCCCTACTTATATTGTCAAATACGATAACTGGCTTCAACTTCCGAGCCATTATTGCACAAGAGATACAATCTTACGGGCACCGTCCGCCATAGAATCAGCAGCTACAATGTTAAGTCCCGATCCAGCCAAGATTTGCTTACCCAATCCAACATTTGTTCCTTCAAGACGTACAACAAGCGGTTTAGTCAATCCCAATTGACTTGCCGCTTCCACAACACCGTTAGCAATAACGTCACAGCGCATAATACCGCCGAAAATATTAACGAAAATTCCATTTACCTTTTCATCCGATAGAATGATTTTAAAGGCTTCTGTAACTTTCTCGGTAGTTGCACCGCCCCCTACATCAAGGAAGTTGGCGGGTTCGCCTCCGTAATATTTAATTATATCCATCGTTGCCATCGCTAGGCCTGCACCGTTCACCATACAACCAATATTGCCATCAAGTGCAATATAGCTCAGGTCATACTTAGAGGCTTCGATTTCTTTCAAATCTTCTTCATCTAGATCCCTAAGCTCTTGAATATCTTTGTGGCGGAACAAGGCATTGGGGTCAAAATTCAATTTAGCATCAAGAGCCATCACATTCCCATCCGCAGTAACTACCAATGGGTTAATTTCGGCAATAGAGCAATCTTTATCCACAAAAGCTAGATATAGCGCTTGCATGAATTTAACAGTCTTGCCTACCAGTTCATTAGGAATAGAGATGCTGTAAGCTAATTTACGAGCTTGGAAAGTCTGCAAACCTACTGCCGGATCAATGATTTCTTTGAAAATCTTCTCCGGATGTGTAGCTGCAACCTCTTCAATCTCTGTGCCACCTTCTTCAGATGCCATCATAACCACTCGGCCAGTTCCTCTATCAACAACGATACCGATGTAATACTCTTTAACAATTTGACAGCCCTCTTCAATGAGCAGCCGTTTTACTACCTTACCCTCCGGACCAGTCTGGTGAGTAACTAAAGTCTTACCGAGAATTTCGGTTGCGTAAGTACGCACTTCATCGATATTCTTAGCAACCTTTACACCTCCAGCTTTACCTCGTCCACCTGCATGAATCTGAGCTTTAACTACAACAACCGGTGTACTCAGTGACTCTGCGGCTTCTACCGCTTCCTCCACTGTATAAGCTACTTTTCCATTCGGTACGGCCACACCGTACTTCTTAAGCACTTCTTTTCCCTGATACTCGTGGATATTCATAGCGGTAGCCTCCTAAAGTAGCGTGGTGACTTAACAGGCAGCCTGTTGTCATCTCGCCTTCCGTTTTGATTGCCGCGGGGTTAGGGATAGGCTGATGCTAAACATGCAGCACTATTCCGGAACCAACAGAAACTGCTCTACCACTCGTAAAAGAATGGCCTTATTTCTGTGAGAGACATTGAGTAAATCTATAAGACTAAGCTTATACTTACCTATATGCCATATAAAGGAACCCAGAATAGTGTAACATGTTTTTAAAACGCTTTCCTTAAATATATTCATGATTTGTACACATTTTTTCGCTTGATTTCATGCCGGAATGCGAACGATCGCATAGACTCCTGATTATACTTACTTTTTACTATCTTGAGTGTTCGCTTCATGAACACGATTTAACAAGCTTTTGAACTGCTCAAGCAGCTCTACAGTTTCATCGCTGGACATAGTCGTTTCTTCCATCATTTTTCCAGGAATACAAGCCGCATTGTTTTGAAGTGCCCAGCCCTGTTCCGTTAGTGAAATCAGAACTTTTCGCTCATCTTGTGTCGAACGTTCACGCACGATCAACCCTGCAGCTTGTAGACGTTTTAAAAGAGGTGTCAGCGTACCTGAATCCAAAAATAGCGCCTCACCAATTTCTTTAACCGTGCATTGCTGCCGTTCCCATAACACAAGCATTACTAGATATTGCGAGTATGTTAAACCGATCTTATCCAAATAAGGTTGATACAGCTTTGTGATCTCACGAGAGCAAGCATAAATCGTAAAACAGAGTTGATTCTCAATCAGCAGCTCAGGTGTAGTCGTCATCTTTTGCATATCTTCTTCATTCATTTTCATATCTTATTCACCTGCCTTATACCCTTATTTTATCATAATTCACTCATAACATCATGTTAATAGCAAAAAATTAATTTGACATTATAGTTAATTGTGGTAAATTAGATTGTACACAAACTAATTAGGAATTGGAGAGATACACAATGATGACGATCCAGCAAAAAATGTATGAAACCACTGTTAAAGCCGTAGGAGGAAGAAACGGTTTTATCGAATCAGAAAGCCCTAAGCTCAATCTTACAATCAGCACACCACGCGAAATGGGAGGTGCCGGTGGCGAAGGTACAAATCCTGAGCAATTATTTGCAGCTGGTTATTCCGCTTGTTTCGATAGTGCACTGAACATGGTTGCCCGACTCGGAAAAGTGAAAATTGAAGGTAGCGAAGTAACGGCTACAGTCAGCTTTGGTAAAGTTGAAGATGGGGGTTTTGGCATAGCGGTTAAACTTGATGTGCTAGTTAAAGGCGTTGACAGAGAAACCGCAACCTCTTTAGTAGAGGCTGCTCATGGCGCTTGTCCATACTCCCGTGCAACCCGCGGCAATATCGCTGTAGAATTGAATGTACTGTAAGTAAATACAGAGAAATATTTTCTCAAACGAAGCCCTAACGGACACAGATGATTTTAAATTCAATTAGTGTCTCTGAAGTCCGAAAACACGCTCCAAAAGCTAAAAATGGCCATATCATGTCTTTCGGGTCCATAAGGTTCCAGAGACGTTAACAATTTTGCGGAGTGAAACTAATAACCCAAAAATAGAGCAGCAATTCGCCAATAACGGGAATCGCTGCTCTATTTAGCTTATTCTTCTGTCATCGCCTGCCGGTCTAAATTACGGTATTGCACAGCCTCCGCAAGATGCGCGGAAGTAATATCCGGTGCGCCTTCCAGATCAGCTATTGTACGGGATAGCTTAATAATTCGATCATGCGCTCGCATGCTTAAACCTAAATTCTCCAGAATGTCATACAGCAATTGGGCACCTTCACGGCTAAGACTTGCATATCTCCGAAGGGAAGCGCCGGAAAGTTCACTATTCCAAGAAATAGGCAAACGCTTAAACCGTTTAGCTTGTATCGTCTGTGCCGCCATCACCTCTGCATACATCTCAGCCGAAGATAGAACATGCCCTTGACGATCCCATTCCTTCGGGCGAGGAACATCCACCTGTAAATCAATACGATCCAATAAGGGTCCTGATATCTTTGCGCGATATTGAGCAATCCTAGCGAGGCTGCATGTACAATGTTGTTGAGAAAGATTACTCCCAAAATAACCGCAGCTACAGGGATTCATCGATGCGGCCAGCATGAATTTTGCAGGATAGGTAAAAGAAGCTCGAGCACGACTTATGGTAACAACCCCGTCTTCGAGCGGCTGGCGTAACACTTCAAGTACATTCCGAGAGAATTCGGGCAACTCATCTAAAAAGAGAATCCCTCGATGCGCAAGACTAACTTCTCCCGGCTTTGGAATGCCTCCACCCCCAATAAGGCCTGCGGCCGATATGGTATGATGCGGAGAGCGAAAAGGACGACTACGCAGTAAGCCGTTGTGGGCATCTTTTAAAGTTCCTGCTGCGCTAAATATTTTGGTTACCTCTAGTGCCTCACTCTCAGACAATTTCGGAAGGATGCTTGGAAGGCGTTTAATTAGCATCGTCTTCCCTGTACCGGGTGGACCGATGAGCAATATATTATGCATGCCCGCTGCCGCAATGGTTAGGGCTCTTTTTACATGTTGTTGCCCTAGCACATCACTGTAATCATCCATCATCTCGTTCATTCCATATGAGGAGTCGTCAGAAGTACGGTAAACTGGGGTATATTTAAGATGTTCCAAAGAAAGGACAAGAACCGGAGGTCGGTCATTAGCATCTATCCCCTTGGTCACAGTTACAGGAAAAGGAAGAGATGATAAAGAAGGCATATCTTCGGAAACTCCCCCATTCCTTTGGTTCTGTTCGTCTTCACCTTTTGCTGAACTGGACAGTGATTCTTCCGGGTTCGGTAATGCGCACAAATGATCAATCGCGTATATATTTATATCACTAATCAAAGCTGCCTCAGCAGCATTCCCTTCAGGAAGCAGTACAGCCTTAAATCCATTTTTGCGCGCTGCTTCCACCATTGGTAGAACACCTGATACTGGACGCAGACTATCATCAAGCGCAAGTTCTCCAATAAAAAGCACCTCATTGGCTGAGGGTATTATCAGTTGACCACTAGTTATCAGTATCCCCAGAGCAATCGCAAGGTCAAAGGCAGAGCCTTCTTTTCGTAAGTCGGCTGGTGCTAGATTTATCGTAATGCGCTGCTGGGGATAACGATAACCACAGTTCTTAATAGCGGCTCTTACTCGTTCTACTGCCTCACGAATCGCAGAATCAGGCAGACCAATGATATTCGTCTGTGGCAATCCATTCGCAAGATCAATTTCTACACCTATCATTACCCCTTCAATTCCATACAGACATGCACTATGCATTTTTCCATACATAAAAACACCTCATCTCCTGAAATACACCCTGTTTGGGTGTCACATCTTCAAGAAAAAAGGTGCTTCCTTATTTTCCGGTAATAAATTTGCTTTTATATCTCATTATATATAGGGAATCTTTGCGTAATCAAGAATTATTAATAAACATCAAATTGCATAAATACGTATAAATAATTCCATAGACCCACATTAACCTTCTTCACTAACTATGACAGAGTCCCTAATCTGTTCAAAAGTCAACGGTTTATAGTTCCAATGCTCTACACAAATGTTAAAATAATTCTTTCCTTCATATTTTTGTCCGTGAATATGACCATGCACATTTACGTAAGGCATATGTTTATTCATATACATAGGCTCATGAGAGAGAAAAAAGAAATCCTTATAAATCAGCGGATATTCACTAACCTCGTCAAAGCCTGCTTCAAGCCACCAATCCCGACCGCGTCCCCGATCATGATTGCCGAGAATTAGAATCTTATAGCCATGTAACCTCTCCACAATAGCATGTGTCGCTTCCTTATTAAGAAACGAAAAGTCTCCCAAATGAAACACTTTATCATCCGGATTTACGACCGAATTCCAACTTTCAATCATGGCTTCATTCATTTGCCCCACATCTATAAAGGGTCTGGATTCAAAATCAATAATCAACTTATGTCCAAAATGATGGTCGGATGTAAAAAAAACGTTAGCCATGTTCACCCTTCTTTCTTTTTTGATCATAGTTTGTATGATTATCTCCAGTCACGCCGCTTATGTGGTCGTTTTTTATTATCGCTCTGGATCAGTTCAGCTAGAGGGGGAGTCTCTTCATTCTCAATGAGCCAGCCACGCATCTCTTTAATCGCTTCCACCTGTCCATTTCCTTTATCACGCCATGTAAGAAGCTCTATGACTTTTATAACAAGCGCTAAGAGACTGCTATTGCTGTTTTGTGATTTATCAGCACGGATTTTTTGAAATAGCGCCTCATTTTTCCAATCGATTAATATTTCCTCAGCTATAGTGGGCCGCATAACCGTGAAGTTCTTATTGCAATTTGCACAACAGACAACGGATACTGGTTCTGCGGTAAATTTCACTTCAATCTTCTGCTGGCAATATTGGCAAGCAAAACTAACCTGCATTTCAAAAGGTTTATTCTTCACTTAAACAGCCCTCCTCATGATGACATTAAAAAGTTACTCTAATGTTTACCCATTTCTTTTGAGAAATGACCCACTGTGCGGAGGCTATGTAAAGACTTTTTTCATAAGAATGCTAGTGCCCATAATGAATGGCGTGAGAATATGGGGTGCAGCTTAAAAAGCCTCACGTATATGCCCCAAAGAAGCGATGCTTAAATCTTCATTCAGTAAAATGCTAATGACGTCAAAAGTTACTCTTCGATCATCATAACCTTTCATATGCAAATAAACCTGTGCTGTATTTCGCACTTGATGTATTTTTCGTGTATTCACAGATTCCTCCGGAGTCCCTTGATATAGCTCTCCACTACGACTGCGAACTTCAATAATAATAATACAGCCTTCGTTCTCCGCAATAATATCAAGTTCTCCGGTTCGACAACGCCAATTTCGATCTAAGATCTTGTACCCACAAGTAGATAAGTACTGCACAGCCCCGTCTTCAGCAGCGGCTCCCTTCTGTTTGCGGTTGTAGCGTTCTTTTGTGTATGGCTCTTTCATTCCGGTCTCCGTTCACCGGCGGAACGGTCGCTCTGATACACAAAGCTGAGGATTTCAGCCACTAGCTGATAAAGTTCAGATGGAATCTGTTGATCTAGATCGAGCTTTGAAAGAACTTCTACGAGAGCTGCGTCCTCTTGGACAGCAACCCCACTCTCTTTAGCTTTTTGCAGAATCAGATCCGCTATCGCCCCTTGTCCTTTGGCAACAACGACAGGTGCCTCGCTTTGTCCTGGGCTATATTTGAGAGCGACCGCTTTTTTGAGCCCTTGTGAAATTGGAGGTACAGGCTCATTCTCGTTCATATACGGTAATCCACTCCTTTATAAGCATCAGGAACATAATCAACAAGCTTACTATGGGGATTGGCAAGTTCTGTAGATAGCTTTAGTTCTGGTAAAGGTTCAGTTCTTAATCCCGACAACTGATAACCAATAGATTCTACTGCCGTTTTAATGTCATCACGCCGCTGTTCCAGCAGCTCAAGCACCCAAGGATGATCATTATGCAGCTTAAGACTAACGATTCGATCAACAACCTGCACATCAACCAGCGTCTGGCCGAGCTGCTTCATATCCAAATCAAACCAGAGCCTGCAATTGGCAGCATCTAATTCACCTTTGCGTCCCCGACGCGATTGAATATGAACGGAAGCTGTCTCCTGCCCATCTGGACCTTGCAGCGGCAAGAACAAAGTTACTTGCGCGAAAGGAGCCGTTCGATCTGTATTGAGCAGCAGCTGTTGTCCTGTCAGCTGCTGCACTAGTCCGCTCGCGGCTTCTTTTACCGCGGGCGGCACCTCGCTGCTGCTCATGATCTGCAGCAGCACGCCCTTTAAGGTGTCGGTGGCTTGTTCGCCTCCGACACCCGCACTGCCAAGCGCGGCCGTACCTGTCGCCGCGCGGGCCGTCTCAGCGGCGGCTACTGCGCCGCCGCGCACCGCCTGCTGCTCGTGCTCCGCACCGAGCAGCTTCAGTACCCGCCCCACCCACGACTCCGCGTCCGCGGGTGGGGCGGTGTCTGGCTGCACCGGCGAAGCCGTCGCAGCCGGGGCCTCCCCGCGCGGCGCAGCAGCCGCGGGGGCAGGGCTTGCTCCCGCCGCGTCAGCAGGCGGGACCATGGCGAGCTGCGGCAAGCTGCCGCGCAGCTCGGTGAGCACGCCCTGCAGCTTCGCAAGCAGGGCGGGACCACTTGCTGCGTGGGGTGCCGCACCAGCAGCAGTTCCTTCGGCGCTCACACTCGCGCCACCCGGCATATCCCCGCTCTTATCCATCGAGGCAGCCCGGCTCTTATCTGCCTGTATAGCACTATCCAATGCCCCATCCTTATTCAAATTCAAGGCATTACCTTGAATCTCAACTTCACTGGAACGGATAGGATTATTCACCGCACTATCAGCTTGAGTGCTTAAAGCACTATTTAGAACGCCGGATGTCATGGCAGGTGTTGATTTACCTGCCATAGGCTCTGTAACAATACCACCCTTCGAGATCTGAGCTCCTTCACCTGTCTCATCAACTACAACTGGCTTGCCAGTTTCAATCCCCGTTTCATTATCAGAAGCTATATTAAGAGTCACCTTGACTGGCGCACCTTGTTCAACCGGTTTCAGAGCACCTTCAGCTGCTCCTTCCGAAAGAACGGTACTTCCGCTAGCGATAGTGCCTTCAGCAGTTTTAGTTGTAGCTTGTCCATTTCCTTTAGCTGCCAATTGTACAGAGTCAGCTTCTGTAGCGTCACCCTCTACAACACCCATATTATTTCCACTTCCAGCACCTGCAGTTACCGAAGGTTCGAGTTTTCCAGTAATTGTACCCATTCCAGCTTTAGATTCTGCGGTTATTGTTTCTTCATTAGCAATTTGTCCTGCCCATATTGTAATTTGATCTTCCAGTGCTGATAAAAGCTGATGCAGCTGTGGGCCAAATACAGCCTGCTGCAATCCTTTCACACTCTCAGCTGTAACGGGTAGTCCCCGCTTTACAGAAATGACAGCTGCATCAAGCCACTCTGAAGCAGGCACACCAGCTGGTTTTGCACTCATTACCGCATCCAGCAAAGCCGCTGTCTCTTTTGTAAGTGGAACGCCTCCTGCTTGCATCGCTAGTACGATTTCTCGACCTGCTTTGGAATCAGCTAATCCTAGCGACTCCAAAGCCTCACCCATGCTTTGGGGAGTGACTAACGCCGTTTCACCGAGGGAGACCGGCTTCAATACGGGTAATCCGCCTTCTCCGGGTGATCCAACCTGTAAATTCAAGGTTTCTCCAGGCAGTAGTGGTGTTTCTAATTCTGCACGAACAGGTGTACCTTGGATTTGCACAACCGCTTCTTTGCCTGAATCCGATACAGAGAGGACAACACCACGAACAACTTGCCCTTCTTTTAACTCTAAAGACTTCGCCGCACCCGGTTTTTGATCTCCAAGCAATCCACGGATCAATGTTCCGATATTCATACCGTTTCTCCTCCCTCCATTTTCTCTCTTCTTACTATATCGGTATTCATCCTACTTTTTTAAGCATTGCTTCTAGAATAACGTTTGCTGCTCCGCGAGAATCCGCCCAATAAAACTGCGCCGATGCATAGGTGTTGGACCTAGAGCCGTAATTTGTTCCCGGTGAAGCTTGGTCGCGTAACCTTTATGTATCGCAATCCCATAATCAGGGTATAATTCCTCCCACAGACCTTCACACAACCTGTCTCGTGTCACTTTAGCGATAATTGAAGCTGCTGCAATGGACTGACTATTAGCATCTCCTTTAATAATTGCCTGTTGTGGCAAAGGGAGGTCTACCTTTTCAGCATCGATCAGCATATAGTCAGGAGTGTGCTCTAGACTCTCAACCGCCTTTTTCATGGCCAGGCGTGAAGCTTGCTTAATATTAATCTCATCAATGACAGTAGAGTCTACATACCCCACACCCACGGCCAGCGCTTGCTCCATTATAATCTCGTATAAAGCATCTCTCTTTTTAGCTGTAAGTTTTTTGGAATCATTCACTCCATCAATAATAAGCCCCTCTGGCAAAATCACCGCTGCTGCGACGACGTCCCCAAACAAGCAACCTCTTCCTACTTCATCTACGCCTGCTATTCGGCGATAAGACTGTTCCCAGCCTTCTTTTTCATAGGCCAACATATCTAACGAACTCACTAATTTGTCACCGCCAATTATGAATTATTCTATGATCTATATAAGTCAGCTTATCATAGTAAAGCTTACATGGTCATCTTAAAATAGACGTTCCAATTTAATCTATTCCCATAAAATATCCCTAACAAGTGGGGCTTAGCTTGAGGCGTACTCAGGCACTTTGTCGAGGACCCAAAACATAAAAAAAGAGCCTCCGAAATTTCGGATGGCTCTTCCATACCTAGTCCATTAAACGCAGAATTCACACTATTTAAGGCGTTTCCAGCGTAAAGCGTCCAAGCTTACCTGCCCGTAGCTCATGCAACAAGGCCCGCGAAGCTTTTTCCAGATCTACACGTCCACCGCTGATTAGACAACCGCGTTTACGACCCACGGCTTCCATAACAGCCACGATCTCATCTGGATTCTCCAGATCCTCAGGAAGCTTCTCAATGCCAAAGCGTTCTTGAAATCTAGAGCCGTAGTCCTTCACCAAATATTTCACTGCATAAAAGGCGATGTCCTCAATATTCAGGATTTCTTCCTTTATTGCACCTGTTACCGCTAGGCGATAACCTACTTCTTGGTCCTCAAATCTCGGCCATAAAATACCTGGGGTATCCAGAAGCTCCAAATTGCCGCCTGTCTTAATCCACTGTTGACCCTTGGTTACCCCTGGGCGGTCACCAGTAGCAGCAATACTCTTACCAGCCATCCGGTTAATGAGTGTTGATTTACCGACGTTAGGAATACCAACGATCAATGCACGCATCGCTCGCGGATTCATTCCTTTTGCAATCTGCCGGTCAATCTTCTCTTTTAGCAGCAGCTTGACTTGCTCTGGAATATCCTTTACACCTGTTCCAGTAGATGCATCAACAGGATAAGCAACATGCCCTTGTGCCTTGAAGTACGCCAGCCACTTCCGTGTAATTTCTGGATCTGCCAGATCCGCTTTGTTCAAAATAATCAATCTTGGCTTGTCCCGCAAAATATCGTCAATCATCGGATTGCGGCTGGAAAGCGGCAGACGGGAATCGAGCAATTCTATTACAACATCAATCAGCTTCAGCTTATCCTCGATTTGCCGCCTAGCCTTCGTCATATGACCAGGAAACCATTGAATGGCCATTGCCGTCACCTCCTTTGACTTCTGTCAACTTAATGGTTAATCAGTGAAATATCCTTTATCGGCCAGAAGATTAAATCTGCACGGCCTACAATATCCCCCAGAGGTACATAACCGATCATTCGGCTATCCGTACTATCCGAGCGATTATCCCCCATAACGAACACATGTCCTTCAGGTACAGTACCATCTGGGAACTCTTCATTAGGGAAATCTTTATTATTATACAGAGCGTTGATACTATGCTTTGCATCAATTGCATCTTGGATATAGGTCTCATTAACAACTTCCCCGTTAACTGTAACTACATCCCCTTCTACTTTCACAGTATCTCCAGCGACACCGATTACACGTTTAATAAAATCTCTACCCTCAGATGGCACGTGGAATACTATAACCTCGCCCCGCTGCGGAGATCTAATATCGTACAAAATCTCATTTACGATAACACGTTCACCAGTATGGAAATTAGGCTGCATGGAAGGTCCATCTACAATAAAAGGCTTGAACAAAAGCCAGCGAATCAGAAAAACCAACACTAAAGCAATCGCAATGGCCTTGACCCATTCCAAGACTTCATTTTTAGGTTTACGTGGGTTCTGCGCGCTTGATTCCAAAGTTTCACTTTGTTCCTGCTGCATAGTTCACCGTCCTCTCTTAATACTACTCTTACTATACAACACAAAAAAGCTCCTGCCAAAAACCCCTCCACAGATACTCCTTCAGGAGGCCTTTTCGGAGAAGCTGATCCCCAAGCGTATATGTCGCACGCATTGTATGCCAAGCTAAAACGCCCTCAGCGTCCTTTAAGGCGGGTAAGCGTTTATACGAGAAATATAAGAATAATGTATAACGTGAAACTGATGCTTTCTTATATTTTCATAAAATAATAAAACGAAAGGGGCTTGAATTCAAGCCCCTTTCCTTTGTCACTATTCTAGCGACGAATTTCTTTAATTCTCGCTGCTTTACCACGTAGTTCACGAAGATAATAAAGTTTAGCACGACGCACTTTACCACGACGAGCAACTTCGATTTTCTCGATTTTAGGCGAGTTGATTGGGAATGTTCTTTCCACACCAACACCGTAAGAAATTTTACGAACCGTAAAAGTCTCACTGATTCCACCGCCACGACGTTTGATTACAACGCCTTCGAACAACTGGATACGCTCACGAGTTCCCTCGATTACTTTTACATGCACCTTCAAAGTGTCACCCGGGCGAAAACTCGGGATATCTTTACGAAGTTGCTCTTGCGTAATAGCTTGTAGGATATTCATTAAGGACTTCCTCCTTCCGTACAGGTGTTCTTGCCTCTTCCGGAGAGATCTTTGCTCTCCCTCATTATCCGCAGCGGACCACCGTATTCCACACAACAGAAATAATAATACCATAAAGGACGGGCTAATACAACTTATTTTTTCTATTTAAAGCGGTAGCATATCTCTTTTTTTCGCCTTCGATTGGCAATCTTTACATAGACCAACCACAGTTCCATTATCTTGTGCATAGAAGACTAGCTTTCCATTCTTCTTCTTACAAGAAGAGCAAGGCTGCTCCCCTGGGCTCTGTTTGGCTTTACGATGACTATCCATTGAGATTACATTGCTCTGAGTGGTACGCGGATAATTTTTTGTAGTATTTATTTTCCGTTTCCAGACTAAAAAATATACGCCTGTCAAAACTACTAAGGCAAGCAAAATGGCTACATATTTCATTTGGCTCCCTCCACCCTTCAGGATTTATTAAAGAAAGAAAGTAAAAAGACCGCCCTGTTCTGCAAGTGAGGTAACGGTCTATATCTGTATACAATGTAGCCTTAGCACACCTATGCACTTCTATCCGAAAAAAGCGATTTCCAGTAGCTGCTGAAGGTTCTATATGAGGATTTCCGCGTCCTTTTAAATATGTACCCGTATCGTATTTATTCAGCGAGTGATCTTTCATTTATTTTAGCACAATTAAAAATCGAAGTGTAGTGAACACTTTTGAGACCTAGTCTTTGGTCCAGTATAATAACCCGCCTCCAGCCGTTTTTACAGATAAATTCCATAAGCTATACTTACAGAAGTACATAACGAAATCACATATGTCAGATCACATACACCCATATATGAGGAGGAGTTTTTTCAATGAGGAAAAGGAATAATAATAGTGTATTAGCAGCAGTAGCCGTATTATCTATCGTACTTTTGGCGGGTTGCACTGAATTACCAGGCAGACAATCTGCCAAAAATGAGGTTGAAAAGAGTATTTCTGAGGATGTGCATCAGAACATTGGTGAAGTTGTCAAGCAAGAGCTAGGAAAAGCAGCTGCAACTGTGCAGCAAGCCGTTGAGGAAACAGCAACTAAGGTAGTTGACGAAGTTAAAGCAGACAGCATTAGCAAAGAACTCTCCGTATCGCAAGCGATCGGTTCAGCATCCGTACTCAGCATGGACAATGCAGTAGGAGAAATAGAAGTTACAGCTGTTACAGGAGATCTGATCCATGTAAATGCAACGATCTCAGCCCACAATAGCTCTCTCCATGCGTCTGACCGTCAAAAGATTATGGATGATGCTGAAGTTTTAGTAGAGGTCAGTGGTGATACGTTGAAGGTGTCCACGCATTCCAAATCAAGTCCTAAGAAGGACTTATGGACATGGGCGCAAGACAAATACGGATATTCAGATTTTAGCATAAGCTATAATATAGAGCTCCCCGCCAGCATGAATAAATATAAAATCACAAATAACGTAGGTCAAATTCGTCTTCACAATCTAGAGGGGAATTATCAAATCGTCAGCAACGTTGGAGCGATCAATATTGAAAGAGCTAAAATCACTGGCAAATCCACTGTAGAATCCGATACTGGCAGCATACGAATGGATATAGCAGGGATGAAGAATGATAGCAGCCTAAAAGCCAAAACAGAGGTCGGCAGCCTCAGTGCTGTCTTAGCCGATGGTATGAAATGCAGCTTAGAAGCCAATAGTGATCTCGGGCAAATCAAAGGTGTAGAAGGCGGAAAGACCGATATCAATGGAGGCGGTCCCTTATTGTCCCTAAGCTCAAATATAGGCGCAATTACAGTACAGTAATCAGCAGTAAACAGACCGTCCGGGATAATCGGGCGGTCTGTTTTTGGTTCCTAATGATTAGATTAATGCGATGGCTAGCAGAGTGAATAAACTTAAAGTTAAGATCTGATTTCCGGCAAAAGAATTCCCCCAAAAAGCAGAAGTATGCACAGAACCATTGTCAGTTCTTAAGTAAACATTGTATCTGTCTACATCTGTAATAACGCCTTCATGCTGTCTACCGTCTCTAGTCAGAATCCGCACCCTTCTATCCTTACAACGCAAACAATTATAATAAGCTTCCACTAGTGTACTCCTCCTTGTTCGTAATGATATAATCTATGTGTAGGGGTACAGGTCGGTAACGGCGAACTTACATAGGTCGGACTTTGGGTCAATATTTACTTTTTTCGATCCTTGTATCTTTCGTATTCCTCAAGGCTATAGATAATGTAAGACCTATCTACGACTTGCAGTCCACAATATCCAATCCATTCGAGGAGGCCAATCTCATGAATGTTGAAAGAAAACAGTTTATTAAAGAAGGCGTACTGCGTATCACCATTTTCGTTATTTTAGCTTCACTTACTTACACCGTTCGCAACTACGCATGGGCTGTTACTGTTCTCGTATGTGTTGCGCTGTACTCACTCCTTACAGGAGTACACAAAATCTTACGCAAAGAATAACATGTGCCTCCACGAACTTTTATAGCAAGCTAAAACGCCTACGGCGTCCTTTTAAGGACGGTAAGCGTTTGTGCGAAAATTATAAGAATAAAGTATATCGTGAAACTTATACTTTCTTATAATTTCAAAAATAACCACTTTTCGCTGAGATGCTAGATCTCATTGGAAAGTGGTTATTTACAGTTTAACCGGAGTAATAGGATTCAAGCTTTGTTACCTTCTAAAAGAATAAAACCATTAGCGACAGCGAACACAAAATTCACTGTATCTAATGGTTTTATTAAGCCTAACAATCAATCCCTAACATTCAATCTTATATGTTCACTCTTTAAATGGCGAATGGGCATTGCGATTTGTATAAAAATCGATAATATCATTCACGGTGCGGAGCGGCTCCGCTTCCTTGTGGATTGTGTCCACGTTAGGCTTGAATTCTTCATGCGTCTTCGTAGTCACTTCAGTTCATTCCCTTCAATAGTTAAGCTTGCTGCGTTATCAGCTGCATATATTAGTGCGGCACCTCTATTCATTACCCTAAAAAGAAGCTTTTAACGCACCAATACTCATATTATTTTGAAAACTATTATTTTATTTGTTCTCAGGTACACATAACAAAAACGCCTCCTCAACGTAAGATACGTTAAAAAGACGTCAAATATACCTGTTTCATTAAATTATCACTCCGGTTTGTCCACATTTCTTAGACGTTCCAGTGTCTTTTTGTCTTTCAATGTAAGTTCTGCAGTCTCAAGCAGGTCCGGTCTGCGTTCCAACGTGCGCAGCAGTGCCTGCTCTCTCCGCCATATGTCGATGTTAGCATGATGACCACTCAGCAAAATATCCGGTACCTTCCAGCCGCGAAACTCGGCAGGACGTGTGTAGTGTGGATATTCTAGCAGTCCAGTGCTGAACGAGTCAGATATCGCAGAGGTTTCATTTCCAAGTGCTCCTGGCTGAAGCCGGACTATGGAATCTATAACCGTCAACGCAGGCAGCTCTCCACCTGTTAGCACGTAATCACCCATTGAAAGTTCATCAGTTACCAGATGCTCACGAATCCGCTCATCATATCCCTCATAATGCCCACATATGAAGATTAGATGCTGCTCTTGCGCCAGTTCCTCTGCAATCTTCTGATTGTAAGTTTTTCCTTGTGGGCACATAAGGATGATACGCGGCTTCACAGAGCCCACTTCATCAGATCGATTGTGATCTTCCTCGTTCGGTGTAATACCAAGCACATGCTCGACTGCATTAAAAATCGGATCAGGCTTGAGCACCATACCCCCGCCACCGCCATACGGTGTATCATCCACACTATTATGCTTATTTCCCGAGAAATCACGGAAGTTCACAGCATTTAAGGAGACGATTCCTTTTTCACGTGCTTTACCAAGAATACTTGTGCTGAATACGCCTTCGCACATTTCTGGAAAGAGCGTTAGCACATCAATTCTCATCATGGCAATAACCCTTCCATCAAATGGACAATAATTCGTTTGGCTTCTATATCCACATTCAGGACTACATCGTTGATTACAGGAATTAGAATGTCTTGTCCTTTTGCAGGCTTAACAACCCATACGTCATTCGCACCAGGCTGCAAGATTTCTGTAATCGTACCGAGTGGTTTGTTTTCATCTTCATCCGTGTATACCTCACAACCGACGATTTGGTGGAAGTAGTATTCGTTCTCAGGGAGATCAACCAGATCATTACTCGGAACCTTCAGGAGGCTTCCTTTATATTTTTCCACTTCATTGATGTTCGTATACCCTTTGAGCTTAACGATGAACATACCCTTGTGCTCACGAGCGGATTCTACAGTTACTTCGAATTTAGAACTGCCATCTGCAGGGATCACCTGCAGCTTCTTACCTGCAGCAAAACGAACATCAGGGAAATCGGTATGGGATAGCACTTTAATCTCCCCACGAATACCATGCGTATTCACAAGTCTGCCTACGGTTAACTCTTCTGTCATACAACCCTCTCCTTTACGAGCTTCATCTAATCTATATTTGAACAAAAAGGAGCCGGGATATACTATCCCTAGCCCCTCATTGTACGCATCATTTAAGATAAAATATCTACAGTTACGCGTTTATCGCTCTTGACTGCTGCAGATGTGACTACTGTACGGAGCGCCTTAGCGATCCTTCCTTGTTTGCCAATGACCTTCCCAACATCATCAGGATGTACGGACAGTTCATAGACAATTAGGTGATCCTTCTCCACCGCTCGTACCGTCACATCTTCTGGATGATCCACTAAAGCCTTAGCAATTACTCCAACTAATTCTTCCATAGAGGACCCTCGCAATCAGTCATTATTTCTGTTGCTTAAGCTCATGAAACTTCTTCATTACGCCTGCTTTGGAAAGCAAGTTGCGTACTGTATCAGATGCTTGCGCACCTGTTTGAAGCCATTTAAGAGCTTTTTCCTCATCGATCTTAACTACTGCCGGTTGTTCAATCGGATTATAATAACCGATTTCCTCGATAAAACGACCGTCACGAGGGGACCGGGAATCGGAAACCACTACACGATAGAAAGGCGCTTTATGCGCTCCCATTCTTTTCAGACGAATACGTACTGCCACGAAAAATCACCTCCTTATAATAGTTTCGAGATATTAGTACAGCAAGATCATTTAAAAGGGAACTTCATACCTTTTCCACCTAGACCTTTAAGCTGCTTCATCGCATTCTTCTTAGAGGCTTTGCCGCCTCCGCCCATCATGCCTGAGAATTGCTTCATCATCTTACGCATCTCATCAAATTGCTTAATGAGGCGGTTGACCTCGGCAACCGAAGTTCCGCTACCAGCAGCAATACGCTTGCGGCGGTTATGGTTGATGATCTCGGGCTGACGCTTTTCCGTCTTAGTCATAGAATGAACTATGGCTTCAACGCGGCCCATTTGCTTGTCGTCAACCTTCAAATCCTTAATGCCCTTGGCTTTGTTCATGCCAGGCAGCATGTCAAGAATTTGATCGATCGGGCCAAGCTTCTTCACCTGATCCATTTGCTCAAGGAAATCATCAAACGTAAATTCTGCATTGCGCATCTTACGTTCCATTTCCTTAGCTTTATCAGTGTCAATGTTCGCTTGAGCTTTCTCAATCAGCGACAACATGTCACCCATACCCAAAATCCGCGAAGCCATACGTTCCGGATGGAACGGCTCCAATGCGTCAATCTTCTCACCTAGCGCAGCGAATTTGATCGGGCAACCAGTTACGGCTTTGACGGATAGTGCAGCACCACCGCGGCTATCGCCGTCAAGCTTCGTCAATACAACCCCTGTAAGCTCAAGCTGCTTATTAAAGCTCTCAGCTACGTTCACGGCGTCTTGACCAGTCATTGCATCTACTACTAACAGAACTTCATCAGGATTTACAATGTTGTGAATCTGCTTCAGTTCTTCCATCAATTCTTCATCAATGTGCAGGCGGCCTGCAGTATCAATAATTACATAATCAAGTCCGTTATCCTTCGCATGTTGTACAGCTTGTCTGGCAATCTCTACCGGACTAGTCTGATCACCTAGCGAGAATACTGGAACTTTAATTTGTTCTCCAAGTACTTGAAGCTGTTTGATCGCAGCAGGGCGATAAATATCTGCCGCAACAAGCAATGGACGATGATTGCCCTTCTGTAACAGCTTCGCCAGCTTACCCGAAGTGGTTGTCTTACCCGCCCCTTGTAAACCCGCCATCATAATGACAGTTGGTGGCTTGTTCGACTTGGCCAGCTTCGCTTGGCTTCCGCCCATCAGCTCGGTTAGTTCCTTGTTAACGATGTCGATAATGACCATCCCAGGTGTAAAGCTGTCCATCACTTCTGTGCCAATAGACTTTTCTTTCACCTTAGCCACGAATTCTTTAACTACCTTGAAGTTAACGTCGGCTTCCAGAAGGGCCAACCGTACTTCACGCATAGCTTCGTTTACGTCATCTTCGGATACTTTACCTTTACCGCGCAGCTTGCTGAACACATTCTGCAATCTTCCGGTTAAACCTTCAAACGCCATATGCAGTTTCTCCCTTCATGCTACTCTAACCTCTGCAAGCGATCCACGATCTCCGCGAACCGAAGTTTATATTGCTCAGGCAGCATCCCATTCTCCGGCAGTCTGCGCAGTTCTTCTAAATATTTGGTACGACTCTCATGCTTCACTAATAAACCAAGTTTTTCTTCATAATTTTCTAGGACTTGCTCCGCCCGTTTAATATGTTCATAAACGGCTTGGCGGCTGATTTCAAATTCAGCAGCAATCTCTCCCAAGGAAAAATCGTCGTGAAAATAATATTTAAGAAACGTTTGCTGCTTATCTGTAAGCAGTCGTTCATAAAAGGCAAAAAGCAGATTGATACGATTCGTTTTCTCGAGCCTATTCTCCTGACTCATTAAGGGCACTCCCTTCGTCAAGGAAAAACACTTTACACCTTCACAACGTCCCTTATGATACCTAAAAGAAAGAGAGATGTCAAGCATTTTTGCTTGTCATCTCTTTCTTTATTAAAAATCCCTTTTTCACGCAATAAATACGCTTGAAATTATTGGATCGGCAGTACATAAATCAATACGGCGAAGAAGTGTGTGACACTACCCGCAAGGACAAATACATGCCAAATCGCATGATGGTATGGAAACCCTCTCCATACATAAAAAACAGTACCTAATGTATAGAGTATACCTCCAGCCATCAGCAGGATCATTCCTCCGTCTGCTACAACAGCCGAAAGAGGGTTCCAAGCGATTACAATCAGCCAGCCCATTGCGATGTAGAATATGGTGGACATGAACAGAAACTTTTTAACAAAAAATGCCTTGAAGAAAACACCGAACACTGCGATTCCCCAAATAACGCCGAACAAACTCCATCCAAGCGTTCCCCGAATGGCGACTAACAAAAAGGGGGTATACGTGCCAGCAATAAACAGATAAATAGCGGAATGATCGAAAAATTCGAACAAATCCTTCGCCTTACCCTCTTTGAGACTATGCACTAGTGTTGAATTCAGATACAGAAGCAGCATTGTCGTTCCATAGATGGAGAAGCTGACCACATGCCATGTCGTTCCTTTCAGACTTGCAAAAACAACAAGCAGAACAAGTGCAGCCACGCTTAATACCGTTCCAATCCCGTGCGTAATCGCATTCGCGACTTCTTCTCTCCGGCTGTAGGTGTGAGTATTTGCCATATCCATATCCTTCCGTCTAAGCTTTCTTTCTATTATACCACGCGTACCCTACTGGATTACAGTTTGTAAATCTCCGTATACTTCGCTTCTAAATAATCAGCTAAATAATCTGGACTCAGTGGTTCCCCCGTTACTTGCTCAATAATTTGTGAAGGCGTTAAGCTATTGCCGAAACGATAGATCTTATCGGTTAGCCACTCTTTAATAGGTAGTAGGTTCCCTGCAGCAATTAACTCATCAAACTCCGGTAACTCTTTGCGAAGTGTATTCAGAATCTGTGCAGCGTACATATTACCTAAGGAGTAGGAAGCAAAGTATCCGAAATCCCCGCCAGACCAATGGACATCTTGCAACACACCAAGTGCGTTAGATGGCGGAGTAATACCCAGATACTCTTGATACTTAGCATTCCATACTTGAGGCAAGTCTTTTACAGAAAGGCCTTCATTAAAAATAAGCTTCTCGATCTCATAACGCACGATAATGTGCAGATTGTATGTAAGCTCATCTGCTTCGATGCGGATAAATGAGTTCTCCACGCTGTTGATCGCCCGGTAGAAATCTTCCAACTCCACATTTGCAAGCTGTTCCGGGAATTGTTGTTGAAGATCTCCGTAATAACGTTGCCAGAAAGCCCGGCTGCGTCCGATCATGTTCTCCCATAGTCTCGACTGAGATTCATGAATCCCCATCGATGCACCTTGTGCCAGTGGTGTTCCAACAAAATCCTTGCTGATATTTTGCTCATAAAGCGCATGTCCACCTTCATGTAGTGAGCTGAATATGGCACTAGTCACATTATCAAGCAGATAAGCGGTTGTAATACGAACGTCGCCTGGATTCAATCCTGTTGCAAAAGGATGCACACTCTCATCTAAACGACCTGCGTCAAAATCGTAGCCCATTTGCTCTAAAATAAAGTTGCCGAACTTTTCCTGCTGTTCTTTAGGGAAGATCTGCTGTAAGAAGCTTGTGTCTGGTTTATTGGGCGAAGCAGCGATAGCTTCTACCAATGGTACCAAACGGCTGCGCAGGCGGCTGAATACTTCATCCACTTTTTCTACCGTAAGATCAGGCTCATACATATCAAGAAGCGTATCGTACCGCGTTCCTTTTACACCCCAATAATCGATAAATTCTTGCTTTAGAGCAACTATCTTGCTTAAGTAAGGTTCAAAAGTAGCGAAATCATCATTCTCCTTGGCTTCTTCCCAGATGGTTTGGGAATGTGCGGACAGGACAGCGTACTCCTCAAATCTTTTGGAAGGGATGCTCTTGCTGCGCTCATATTCTTTACGGCAATCGGTAACGATCTTCTTCTGATCATGTGATAGCTGGGAAATCACTTCAGGACGGGTAAAAAATGTTGTAAAATCTCCCATCTCCTCCGAAATTCCGAGTCTGAACAGTTCTCCACTCAGCATCCCAATCGTACCCGAACGAACCTCTACTCCCTTACGTGGCGCACCGGTGCGTAAATCCCAGTGAAGTAATTCTATGGCCTCTGAATATCCACTTATTTTTGATAATAACTCGCTAAATTTCTCCCACTGTTCCTTCACTTGCTGTTCCATTTTATTACACCTGCTTTCTCTGTTTTGCCGACTCCTCTTGATGATACTTTTTTGAATGAGTATAATCAACTTCAGAGATTACATCTCTAATTTAAAATATTCAATGGGTTACATAAGAAGCAGATCTTGCTTCGCACAAAATTCAAAGGAGCGTGAACAGGCTATGATGATTCAAGTTACACCTCTCGCAGAAAGGAAGTTGAAGGAAAGGCTTGAAGATCGGCCAGGATTTTTCAAGCTCTTTTATGATACGGAAGGCTGCGGGTGTGACGGAATTAATGTATTACTGATTGTTTCAGAAGTGGAGGACGGAGATTCCAGGATTGAAAGTGATTCCCTTCCCTTTATCGTAAGCCGCCAGCAGGAAATCTTTTATGAAGACAAGATGCGTCTGGATGCCGAGGAAAGATTCTCTTCCTTTAAGCTAGACAGTGATTCACAGATTTACGGAAAAAATATCCTGGTAAGAGATATGCGTAATGTAAGTACATTCTAGTGATTTTAGGGAGGAAGAATAGCCATGAGCCATGTATCCGATATTATTAACTTTAATAAGAGTTTTGTAGAGAATAAAGAGTATGAAGCGTATTTAACAAGCCGCTATCCAGATAAAAAAATGTTGATTATCACTTGTATGGATACCCGTCTGGTTGAACTATTACCAAAAGCGATGAATTTTAAAAACGGTGATGTTAAAATCATCAAAAATGCCGGAGCGGTTATTTCTCAGCCTTTTGGTAGTGTTATGCGTAGTGTCATGGTTGCGTTATATGAACTTGACGCGGAGGAAGTTATCGTTGTTGGGCACTATGAATGCGGTATGGCTTCCCTCAATGCAGATCATATGATCAATTCCATAAAAGAACGCGGAGTATCCGAAGAGGTGCTAAACACGCTGGAGAATTCCGGGATCAAGCTTACCAAGTGGTTACGCGGGTTTGACAATATCCAAGAAGGGGTATCCCAAACTGTGAATCTGATCAATAAGCATCCATTACTACCCCCAAATGTACCAGTGCATGGCATGATCATCGATCCGGCTACCGGAGCGCTTGAGCTTGTCGTTGATGGGTATAAATGATTTAAGTAACTACCTTCTATCTGCTAATTGCGTGGATCCTGGATCCACGCTTTTTTTCTGATTAAAAAAGTATAAATTATGACAAGCATATACTTTCTTATATTTTAAATAAAAATTGAAACCTAGTAGGACTAGCTGCGTAATACTGAACATGCACACAAATTCATACTCACAGGAGGGTTTTCGTACTAAATGAAACCAATGAAACGCGTAATGATGATTGTAATGGCCTTTACTCTATTTTTCGCCGTAGCTACCCCGAACTTTGTGGATGCGAAGCGAGGTGGTGGCGGTTTTAAATCCGGCACTCGCAGCTATTCAACAACTCCAAAAAAATCAACAACCGATAACGTAAGAAAAAGCGATAGCACTAAAAGCTCCACAGCAGGATCTACTGCGAATACGAAACGGGGATTCTTCAGCGGTGGTGGCTTAATGAAAGGTATGATGATCGGTGGTTTGGCTGGGTTACTGTTCGGCGGAATGTTCGCCGGTATGGGTGCCTTCGGTAACATTCTAGGATTCGTCATTAATATGCTTGCTATCTATGTGCTCGTAATGCTCGTGATGTCCTTCTTCCGTCGCAGAAAAGAACGTCGTCGCTTAGAAGATCAAGGTGGGCGTTACTAATGTCAACAATGGTTCTAAGCATGGATGAGATCATCAATGCCCTCTGCCTACACATGGCTGAACGTAAAGCGGTTCGCCCTGAAGATGTTCAAGTAGAACTGAGCTGGGAAGAAGACACCGGATACTCTGCTGAGGTTTGGGTACAGGGACGTAGTCAATATTTAGTTGAGTCCAACATGATCGAGGCGATTCTACGTTACATGCTTAGCGAATATGGCATTCGTGCATACCGCGAAGATGTAAGGCTAGACCTGGATGAGGAAATCACTGCAATTGTAAATACACAGAACTAATAGTAAAAGGGACAACCCAAATGGTTGTCCCTTTTTTTTGTATGCATCTATTCATAGAAAAATTGCTTTACCGTTCCTACTCTGTCCGTCACATCAACTTCAGCGTACGCACCGTTAATCAGCGTAATTTGCGGTGGAATATGACCACAATCGATATCATACACAATAGGTACCTGGAGCTCCTCAGAAAGCTCTGCGTAGATGTCTTCGGCCGTGTAATTCTCTACTGGTCGATTAGCAGGACTTCTGCCAAACATAATGCCAGAACAATTCTCAAACCAACCTGCTAGCTTCATCTGAACTAATGACCTACGTACATCAACCGTATTCAGTTCGCAGTTTTCCAAATACCATAGGATCGGTTCATTGTTAATCATTTGTTCTTGGAAATGCTGCAGATTGCCAAATGGTGTGCCAATCAGATGCCTAATTACATCTATACAGCCCCCTAGCAGACGCCCTTTCATAGTTACAGGACCAGAGGATACTGTCTTCCAACGGGTATCTTCTGTCAAGTGAAATACATAAGGCGTAGGAGCATCATGTTGCCATTCCCCCTGATATTTAAGCGATGAATGCTGGACAATAGAACCCCCTGCTTTCGTCTCTAGAACCGCTTCCCACATGGCTGTGGTATCATCTGAATACTCTCCTCTTAAATCAACAAGGTTAGTTCCGTGGGCCGTGGCAATCCCTGTTCTTAAAGTAACTGCAAGCAACAGCACGCTAATATCTGAATAACCTAAGATCCATTTGTCCTTCATGGTATCAAAATCAATAAATTCAAGAACCTCAATTAATAACTCTCCGCCCCAAGGCGGAATAAGGATATCAATATGCTCACTGCCCATCATCTCGTTAAACTCCTGAGCACGAACTTTGGCCGGTGCGGATTTGGCTTTCTCTTGCGTCCATACCGTATCCCCACAAATCATATTAAATCCTTTAGACTCTAAACGGCTTGAAGTAAGCTTAATTAACTCTGCATTTTGAGCGCCTACTCCAGATGAAGGTGCTGTTACCCCTATTGTCGCATTCTTGTTCAAAATCGGATATTTAATCATATGACACCTCCAGTATTACAGCAATTATATCAAGAGTACACATCAATTACACAAAAAAAGAACATGACTAGTCGCGTCAACGTACGATCGCAAAACCAGTACATGCTCTTATTCAATAGAATTCAACTTTAGAGTAAAGAAATAGCAAGCAGTTCGAACAACACAAGCGGCAAGATCACATTATTATTAGGAGGACCTGGGTAAGGACCCGGGCCGGGATACGGACCATGACCATGACCCGGATGATACGGTTGGTAAGGGTTATAATATCCGCGTGGCATTTGCCCATTTACTGCAACGTTCAAATACAAATGTTTATTATCTACTCCGGCAATAGTGCCTTCATGCACTAAGCCATCTAAAGTCTGTACATTCACCCTATGGTTTAGGTAGGGCTTGCAAGATTGATGCAAGGAATCACGGACACCGTGCAGGTGCCGGATCACCGTAGGATCGGCCTGATAAATCACATTCTGCTCTTGCCCAGTGTTATATGTCGACATGGATGCTCTGACCTCCGTAAATGGATTTGCTCCATTCTATGCAGAAGCCTGTATCACGGTGCCTATTTGAGAGATATCCTTATACTGGAAGGGCTACCTTCTCAACTTTCACATTTACCGAAACAAGGGACAAGCCCATCATATTCTCCACAGCATTACGCACATTTTTTTGCAGCATATAACAGACCTCTTGAATCACACATCCGTAATTAACAATAACCCGCAGGTCGATGGCAACGTCTACTTCCTTCACTTCTACAGACAATCCTTTTTTCACATTTTTACCGCCCAAACGTTTGGCCCAGTTGTCCGAAATATTACTTCCTGACATCCCGGCAATACCTGGCGTTTCCAGAACCACCTGTCCAACGATCGATGTGACTACATCATCTGAGATATGAATTAATCCTTGCTCCGTTCCTTCATTCATATAAACAACCTCCATATTTGCTAATTTAAGAGATATTAAAGGCTCTCCTCTACCTCTACTTCTACCTCTGACTCTGCCCTGTGGTTCTTAACAAACAAATTATACACTTTGGTCAAGAGGATTTTCACAATCATATACAATGGAATAATCAGCAATATCGCAATAATCCCGCCTATATCTCCACCAACCAACACTAAGATGATCGTTGTCAGCGGATGAATATCAAGCTTTTTCCCAAAAATGTAAGGAGCAATCAGATTATCCTGAATTTGCTGAGCTACAAGAACGATGATGATGGACCATACTGCAATGGACGGCGATTGGATGAATCCGATAATGAAAATTGGGATACTGGAGAGAATTGCACCAATGAAAGGTACAAAATTCATCACAACAGCAATCACTGTCAACAACAATGCATACTGTAGTCCAATAATAAGGAAACCAATATACATCAGAACACCAAGTGCCAGATTGACTAATACCCGACCAACAATGAATCCACTTAACGCACTGTCAATTTCACTCATCATTGTAGTCCCTTCTCCACGATACTTCTTTGGAAAGAAACTTACAATCTTACGACCAAATTTCCCACCTTCCTTAAGCATGTAAAACAACATAATAGGAAAGGTAAATAAAATAATCGCGAAATTTGAAACAAAAGAGAATAGACCCGTTACGTAATTCGAAATCAGATTAAATCCTTTATTCAAATATTCAGTCAATTGGGAAGCAAGATCCATATCTGCTGGGATAATAGAAGCCAAGAATCCACTGTCCTCGAGCCTCAATAACTGCTGATTCACGGCTGCGATCAGATTTGGCATATTATCGACAAAATTAATTAGCTGTGTTCGAAGTGAAGGCCATACTCCAATACTAAAACCAAACAAGAGCAATGCAATGACCACATATACGATGATGATCGCAACAGAGCGATTTAGTTTATATCTCTCCAAAGTATTGATTAGAGGTCGGAGTAAATAATAGAAAAATCCTGCCAACATTAAGGGCACGATAATAACATTGAACAAAGACAAGATTGGACTGAAAATAAAATTAACTTGTGAGCCTAAAAATACGATGCCTAACACCAAAAGGATCGCTATACAAACTCGAATGAATGTGTTCAGTTTAGCCATAGTTCTCTCCTATCTTCTATTTTCGGGTGTCTTTCATCTCGTTATTTGGGAATACGTATGGTGAATACCGTTGGTTCCTTCTTTCCGCGACTGAGATGAAGCGTTCCACCCATTTTCTCTGTATTTTTCATAGCAATGGATAAACCAAGACCCGTTCCACCTGTAGTTGACCGCGCTTTATCTCCTCGAACAAACGGATCAAAAAGCGTTGACCAAAGCTCTTCAGGAATGCCTACTCCGGTATCTGCAATTTCAATAGTAACCTCGCTCTCCGAGGGGATAACCTCCACTCGTAGATGAGTGCCTGGCGGATTATAGGTCAAAGCATTGGAGATCAAATTATGAACTACACTCGAGAGTAGCTCCGCATCGAAGCTTGCGAACACTTCCTGTTCAGGAACATTCAGCTGCAGGATGAAGTTCTTTTGTTCAATCTCACCATAGGAGTCTGCAACGATTTCACGAATAAACTCGCCCAATTCATGACGCTCCATTCGTAGTAAAAAATCTGGGGAATCTATTTTAAGTAGCTCCACCATATTTTGAATCAGCTTGGTCACTTGCGAGGATTTATTATAGATATAGGTTAAATACCGTTTCTGGCGTTCTTCGTCCTCACCACGGCCTTCAACCAACGCCTGTGCAAACCCCTGTATACTCGTAATGGGTGTCTTCAGATCATGAGAAAGATCAACCATCATGCGTTTCTTACTTTCTTCTGCTTGACGTTTTTCTTTCGTTGTCTTCTCAATTACGTCCGCCATATAATTAAAAGTCTCCCCAATTTGCGAAAATTCTTTCTCTGCATATAGCGAGATACGAGTATCATAATTTCCTTCAATCATCTGCTTCAAACCAAGCGTAATAATACGCAGCGGCTTCCTTATTCTTCGTGCCACCCAATAGCTGTACACGATAATAAGCAAGAGAACCATTCCAACTCCTAAAAAAACATAGTATGAAAGCGAGTGGTTGAAGTATTCAACTAATGGATCACTATTAATTGAAATGTCGATAACTTCTCTAGGGATTTTCAAAAGCAGCCACTCTGATTCATTCTCATTATTACGTGTAGTCAACGAGTAGAAGTACGCCTGATCTTCTCCGTTTTCCAGGTTATTTAAGAGCTGATTGTCGGTATATTGTGTTACATCGTCTTTCTTCTCACCAACTACGTCGATGACCTTCTTGTCTTGACCCAAGATCTCAATCCACCCACCGCTACGCAGAAGCCGTTTGGTTTCTATCCCATGCTCCAGATTATCTCGATAGGCACTCGCTTCAACCTTCAAATCAGGATCAGCGATTTTATTTTTTTCGAACATATGGGTCACATCAAGGTTAATGAACAAATAATAAACAATCACAAGAAAAAACAAAATGCAGATGAATAACAAAAAATCCAGCGTCAGCGATGATTGTAAAGGTCGTTGATCTCTATTGCTCCATAGGCGCTTCAATTTTGTATCCCAGCCCTCTAATAGTCTTTAAATAAACCGGCTTTTTGGAATCTTCCTCGATCTTTTCCCGGATATTACTGATATGTACCATGATACTATTATCCTCGTACACATAGAAATCTTCCCATACCGCCTCATATATTTTTTTTCGTGTAAAGACCCGACCCGGTTGTTTCATCATTAATTCCAGAATTTTGTACTCAGTAGAAGTAAGAACGACGGGTTCTCCTGAACGATAGAGCAGACACTGGCTTTGATCCAGCCTCAATTCTCCCAACACAATTTGTTCAGCTGCCTTTTCTTCAATAATCTGTGCGTCAAAATGATGTACCCGCCGCAGTAAAGCTCCTGCACGAGCTACAATTTCCAATGGATTAAACGGTTTAGAAATATAATCGTCGGCACCGAGTTCAAGTCCCAGTATTTTGTCGTAATGTTCGCTTTTTGCAGATAAAAACAACACCGGGAAATGATGGAACTCACGAATTTTCTTCAATAATTGCAGTCCATCTAGACCAGGCATCATAATATCAAGAATCGCTAAATCAATTTTTTGGTTCTGCACTTGCATTAACGCTTCAGTCCCACTGTTCGCTTCCACAATGTTGTACTCTTTCTCTAAATATAATCTCAACAATTCCACAATTTCTGCTTCATCATCTGCGATTAGAATTGTATACACAGTAATCACCCCATCTAACTATAATCTTCGATTATTAAACCCACCTAAACGCAATCTAAAGAATAGCTAAATTATTACATCCATCAAATTCTTATATTTAAATAAAAATCGCACACAGGAACTCGTCCCATGTACGATCGTATAATTCCAGAAATCTGAACACCTGCTGGCAAATATAAACGCCCTCGGAGTCCTATTAAAAAGCAACACCAATTCCACCTTCACCCGCATAGGTTCCCATTACAGGTCCCATACTTGAGAGTAAAACTTCTTTGAACGGGTGCTTTTGTAAGATGCGTTCTTTAATCTCAAGTGCAAGCTTCTCACAATTACTGTGTACTATAGCGATAACAGCCTTCTCGTAGTCATGCTGCTTCTCATCCAAATGCGCAAGCAGTCGGTTTAATGCCTTTGGAAGACCCCGGGTCTTCTCCACTACCTCAACAGTACCCTCTTCGCTGATTTTAAGCAGTAGTTTGATATTTAGCACGGAAGCAACCGCTCCTGATATACGGCTTAGACGTCCGCCCTTCATTACATTCTCAAGTGTATCCAGTGTAAAATATGCGCGAACTTCATCCATTTGCTGAAGCACCTTGTCCTTCAGTTCCTGCAGACTTGAACAAGTCTGTGACCACTTCGCCGCAAGGCCCACGATCAGCGACAACCCGCCAGAAAAGGTCTTGGAATCTATAACCTCTATCGCATTGGTGTGTCCTTCTTCTTGGTACATTTCCATAGCGATCATAGCCGTCTGATAAGTGCTACTAATATTAGAGGACATACAAATGACCATAATGTCAGTACCTTCCTCTACTTGCCTGAATGTCTCAAGGAATTGGTTTGGACTTGGACTTGCCGTAGTAGGTAGCTCCTTGGATTCACTCATTTTAGCATAAAAGGTTTTCGTATCCGTATCCGCAGGCATTAACTCATGCCCAAAATGAACCGGTAGATGGACCACGGAAACATTATACTTCTCCATGTAGTCAAGGGGTAGGTCAGAACCGCTATCTGTTATGATCTTGATTGCCATAATATAAGTACTCTCCTTTCAATATCAGTACTATTATAGCTATCGCCAAATGAAATCTCCAGTAACCAATATAACTTGAAAAATCCTTCAATTTGTGCTTATGTCTTTCTTCCTTAACTTGTCCTAATATGATATGGTTTATGAATAAGCGTATAGAAATGGAGTGTATGTATGAGTAAGGGAAGAGTATGGAACCGAGGCAAGCATGATGGAACAGGACTATCAAGAAAAAAAAGCGTGGATCAAGAAGTTACAACATCTACTGAAACAGAAGCGACTGAAGCTTCAAGTGAACCGTCAAATGCCAGAATTGATACAGTTAAACCGATGAATCGTACGAACTGGGTAACTCGTCCTGCACGGGTTATCAATAAAGATTCCAAAAACAAACAATAACTATGACAAATAGGGTTTCAGAACTTGTCCCAGAGTTCTGAAACCCTATTTTTATATGTTCTTAAACGTAGGTAGTTTACATAATTACATCCGGACGTTTATACAAAACGAGTATGGCTGCTGCTATAAGGATCATCCCCATAAATGCGGGTGCGGCATGGCCTAGTGATACATAAATCTGACCTCCAATGATAGGCCCAATCATTCTTGCTAAAGCCTGAATAGATTGGCTACCTCCTTGAATCCTACCTTGTTCACTAGAATCGACAGACTTGGAAAGCATCCCGTTAAATGAAGGCCCAAAGATCGAATCCCCAAAGCCAAATATAAACATTCCAGCGATAAAAAGAGGATAGAATGAGAACAACGCAGATAACGCAATAAAACTGTAACCGATAATTTCCGAAGCCATTCCAAGAATTGCTATACGTTTATCACTAAGCTTCTTCAAAAGCTTTGGCATGATCAAACCTTGTGAAATGATGTCTTGGAGACCCATAATCGAAAACATAAGTCCGATTAGTGCAGGCTTCCAGCTGAAAGTATCCATCGTAAATTGAGAAAATACTGCCTGTAAAGATCCGTTAGGAATCCAGAGTAAAAACGCTGAGACTAGCAGCCTATTTAAGTTTTTCATGGAAAGTAAGTTTGCAAGCTGTGAAAATGGATTCAGTCTTACAAAGGTAATCTCCTTCAGTCTATTCTTCTTGGCAAGGCTCTCTGGCATAAAAAAGAATCCATAAACAACATTTAATAAAGTTATGATTGCTCCAAAATACAAGGGAACAGAATAACCAAACTTAGCAAGTAATCCGCCAATCGTTGGGCCAATGACGGTGCCAACACCTACAACTGCACTCACCCATCCGAAGTATTTGGTTCTCTGCTGCGAAGGAATGATGTCTGCAAAATATGCAAAGATCGTGCTTATGCTCCCGCCTGTTATACCTTCGATTATACGTCCAGCAAATAGTACCCATAGAGCCCCTCCTATGCCAAAAACCAAGTACCCGACGGCGGAACCCAACAGGCATACTAAGAGTAATGGACGCCGGCCATATTTGTCGCTCAAAGCTCCAAGTACGGGGGCTGCAAAAAATACACAGACTGCATATACCGAGGTTAGCATCGTAACAACTATTGCTTGTTCTCCAGGACTGCTTGTATAAGGCTGCACTAAGAATGGGACGACAGGCATTATGATACTAAAGCCTATTCCGCAAAGAAACACAGAGATAAGACCGAATATTAATGCGTGTTTATCTACGGATTGTCCTGTGTTCTGTTCATTGTGTGCTTTAAATATGGACATTTATGTTCACTCCTTAAAGTTACTGTTTTGATTCCTAGGAAACATGTTTATCGTATCGTCATTTTGTTTCCTTGTCAACAAAATAATAACAATAAAAATGCAGCCGTTCTCCATAGAGCCCGACTGCATGTGGTTTCATTTTCATTATTGAAATTTTATTCCGATTAAATATCTTTACCCTGTTTCTTTATTTCCGCATCCAAATGACTACTATACTTTTCCACGAAACTAAGCATACTATCAAATTGTTCCTCGGTAATCTGCGCAAAGACGGCTTTATCCCGCTCTTGAAACTCTTTGTGAAGGTCCTCATGGATTTTATAAATTACTTTTCCTTGCTCAGTAAGCCTAAAATAGATTTCTTTTTTGTTATCCGACTTCTGGTAGCTTTCGATCAGGCCTTTTTCTATGAGTTTCTTAGTTAATTTACTTATGGCACCGCGAGTCATAAAAAAGGACTCAGCAAGTTTTGTTACGTTGGAATCTACATTTTTTTCAATGTATTCAATACAATGTACTTCGGAAGATGTATAACCCTTAAGGCTTCCTTCCATCTTATCTTTGTTAAGCCAAACCATCTTATTATATATGTCCCTGACACCCGTTAGGATCTGATCTTCTTTGTTCATGACCTGTCCTCCCACCCACTCTTGCATTAACAATATTATATCACATTATTTTTTTGTTTCTATTTCAACAATATTCAAAATAATTAATTCAGAATTGAACGAACAGCAAATAGGGTTTCGAAACGGAAATCATTCGTTTCAAAACCCTATTGCTCTATAGTCTGAAGCTACCTACAAAAGCAGCCTTTGCTAATCCTAACATTATGCACGAGTGGAGAGAATGAATCTCTCTAGTGCTGCTGTATCCGTAATCCTATGATTACATTCTTGGCTCTCAATGCAAATATATTGGCCAATGGAAGAGTAATCATCCGGCGAAGATTTTGCAAGCCTGGTCTTGACCGTAAAGAAGGCGAGCTGCTGCTGCCGATTACAGAACAGGCAATACCCCTTCTTGTTCATTGGTGTCATTCTACCCTCAATACCGATAAACTGCCCTTCGAACGGATATACAATAAATAGTTTATTGGTAGCAATATCTATCCAGCTCAAATATGTCATATATCGAAAGTCGATTGCTGATAAATCAGGTACCTTCAGCTTCTTATTCTTAGGGAATAACTTCTGAATCTGTTTCGGTGTAATCTGTGGAAAAGGTTCTAAATAAGGCTCTAATCCACTAAGATACTTCTGAAAATCGTATGCAGTCTCAAAGGCAGATATTTGTTGCAGCAACTGTTGCTGACTATCACTTAGTGTTGAAAAAGCTTCTACTACATTCAACGATGAACGATATCTTACCGTCTCCAAGACTCTTCGATCCGCTACAGTTCGCAGTGTTTTTAGAAGGAAGTCTGTTTGTTTTTTAATAAAATTATATTGATGGTTTCTAATAAATGGTGTATTCATTGCTCTTCAGCCCCTTATATTTTGTAATTTCATAAGGTGCAAAGCCCATTATTAGAAACGATAATATTTAGTTTGGGCGATCATCCATCCTATCGCACCTCACGCAAAGTATCGCCCTAATTTAGGCTTTGCGTGAGGAACTTCTAGCTAATGGGCAAACCAGCATTAGCACAGTACCACCTCCGATTACATTCACGAAAAAAGTATAACAGGAATGTTTGGAATCGGCTAGACCAGGTTACCAACCTCTGCATCATCTCTGGAAGGTGCTTCACCAATGAGCTGCTTCAAAAGTTTCTTCATCATGACCGAAGCTTTCACTTTGGTGTGAAGACAAGGCGAAAGCTCAATTTCGTAGTTTCCTTGCTTAATGGTTTCTTTCAATTCCTCAACCGTCGAGCAGGTAATATTCAACCGATTCAGAACACTCCCATATTGCAGACATTGATGACTATCACTACCGGCAATCACAGGTACACCAAGCTTTTCAGCAAATGGTGTGATCAGGTTCTTATAAGTCTCTGCCCCCTGCATGTAAATATCCTTTGCATTGAAATCAAAAGCATCTAATCTCCGAAGCAGCTCCGGGTCCAGTTGATGTAATGGCGTAGAAGTTCGGAAAGGATGAGCTCCGATTTTCCAAAGGTTATGTTCGTCAGCCATGTCCAGCAGATCCTTGAAAGGAATAAAATCCCCCTCCTGAGTATGCTCATCCAGTAAAGCGCGAACTGCTAGAACATTCTCCTTAAGACCGATCAGCAGGATATGACCTGTCTCCGCGATATCCACCTCCATACCTGGAAACAGTTTAAGTCCGTTTACATCATAATAATGTCCGTTATAAGGATAAGTCTGGTCCAGCGTCTCATACATCGCAAAGAAATTAGAAGTGTTAAAGTGCTCGGTCAAAGCTACTGCCTGTAATCCATTCGCTTTCGCCTCAAACATCATTTCAGCAAAATATTCAGGGGAAAAGGTCGATTTCTTAGATAATTTACCGTGGGTATGCAGATCAATATTCATGTCTAATTCGTCTCCTTTGAGCTTATGAGTGATGTTAATACACCAGTTTAGGGTAGAGGTAGCCGATCCAGAAAAGCAAAATAACATAAACGGTGGATCCGGATAAAAAGTACCAGTCGGACCACTTCATTTTCAAATAAGATAACTTGATCTTCTTCACTTTCTTATTATTCAGACCGTAGCTAAATCCCCTAGTCTCAAGCGCCTCGATCGTGGTCCGGGAACGTTTAGCGGTGTTTAGCATGAGTGGATAAAAAGCCAGGATCACAATGCGCAAATAATACGTTGCTGTTCTCCAATACAACAAACCATGTTGCAGCGGTCGTTGCCCTCTCAGTCTGAAGGATAACAAAATCTGATGGAATTCCTCCAATAACGTAGGCAAAATACGATAACCATAAGATAAGCTGAAAGCAAATGTATCAGGAATCCCTAAGGATAGCAGGCCGTCGCTAAGTCTTTCCGGATCGAGACTGGAGAACACCGTAATACTCGCTAGTGATATCACTGAAAGCTTAAGTGTCAGCGTCAACATAGGCAGCAACGATTCAATTCCTCCGCCGAAAAAGAGAGACAGGATGAACATCCACCCAATTTGGCTGATTAATCCCAGACACAATATAAAAATAATGTATGGGCTGACTCGGGAGAGGACAGTCGTTAAGACCATAAGCACGATCATCCCTAATAGAACTGTACGGTTATGTACAAACCAAGGCACAATGGCAAAGAACAAATACCAAAGTAGCAGCGTTCGCGGGTCGAGCCTCCCCAGAAAAGTACTGCTGCTGTTATAAGCAGTCCCTAAGAGTTCCAGTTTAATTTGTTCTACAGATATACGGTCAAGTGCCCGTTTAACGGCTTCCATGGATTGCAGTTACCTCCTTTTTCACTTCCACTAGACTTATGAATTCCTCTAAGCTGCTGCAAATTTTGGGCAAACCGAGCATACGACTCAGCTCCATCAATTGTGTCTGAGCCAGACCCGCCCTCCGTAATAGAAGTCCGTCAGCGAAGATTTCATCTTTCGTTCCGTCAGCAATAATCCTGCCTTGATGCATAACGATAATCCTAGTCGCCCATTCAGACACAAGCTGCATATCATGTGTCGCGATCACCACTGTCTCAACATGACTGCGAAGTGTATCCAGCACATGAACCATTTCCTGTTTGGTCGAAATATCCAGATTCGCCGTTGGTTCATCGAGCAGCATGACGGCAGGACGAACAGCGGCACCAATGGCTAGCGATACTCGGCGCTGCTGACCCCCACTCAGAAGTCGAGCGTCACGTTCTGCTAATTCATTGAGCCGGAAAGCTTTTAGCATTTTTGCTACTCTCTCTTCTGTGTCTGGTAGCTTCCGTGCCTTCAAATAATAAGCAATTTCTTTGCGTACAGAATCCTCAATAAACATTTCCTCTGGGTTCTGAAATACGTATGCTACGGTACTGGAGAGACGCTCGGGTGGCAGACCGTTCACGGTCATCCCTTTCACATTTACGGTTCCAGCTGTAGGTCTGACAATTCCAGCAATCAGCTTCATTAAAGAAGATTTGCCCGCTCCGTTGTTGCCAATAAGAGCGATAGACTCACCCTGCCGCAGATCTAACTGAACACCATTCAAGACTGGATGCTTCGTCTTATGAATCGTACGGTATGAGAGGTGTACATTCTCCATCTGAACGACACTCTTCTCTTCCCGAATTACAGTAAGGGACTGCTCCTTCATATAGTCAGATGGATCATTTCTCTGGATCGCATGCTGCCGTAATATCATGTGGGCGTTCCCTTCTTCAGCACTCAAGGGAAGGAATTGGGTTAGCCGCGCATCAGATTGCAACAGCCAAGCTGCCCGAGTCACATCGGGGGGATAAATGCCCAGCTCCAGCAGTTCTTTTACAGATGAGAGGGCTTCACGCACCGGCTTCTGCCAGCGCATTCTCCCCTTATCCATCAGGACAACATGCTTACAATAGTCTGCAATAAATTCCGCATGATGTTCGATCACTACAATGGTCTTCCCATGCTCCTCATTCAAACGGCGCAAAATATCATAGATATGGCGGGCATGCTGCGGATCCAGCTGAGCTACCGGTTCATCAATGACCAGAATTTCTGGATCCATCGCTAGTGCTCCGGCTAAAGCGAGCAAATGTTTTTGCCCGCCACTCAATTGCCAGATGAATTCATTTCTTAAATCACTAAGTCCGGTTAGTGCCAGTGCTCGCTCTCCCCGTTCCTTGTAATCGGCAAATCCATAATTGAGTGGCGTAAACGACACATCATCAAGAACCGTCGGACGCACCAATTGATTCTCAAAATCCTGATAAACATACCCTATATGCTTGGAAAGCTCAGCTACACTTTTCCCATCCGCCGGTTGTCCACAGATCGTCACCTCTCCAGTGAAGTCCCCTGTGTAATAATGAGGAATCAGGCCATTAAAGCATTTACACAGCGTGGATTTTCCCGAACCATTACTGCCGATAATAGCAATGAAATCTCCTTCTTCTAGCCGCAAGGATACTTCTTGCAGTACAGGTTGTTCGGCTCCTGGATAAGTAAAGGTAACTCCGTTCAGTTCGAGTATTGAATTACGCATCTACTTGACCCGCTTCCTGTCTTTTACGTGCAGAACGCAGAATCAGGGATATAATCGCTGTTGCTGCAACAATTGCCGCTACCAGCATACTCAGCCAGATTAAGCTCTCTTCATTGGACTCTGCCCATGCAAACTCAAAGTCACCAAAGTTCCATCCGGATTCCGAGAGCAATTCCGATCCAAGCGCAACCATGACCATAATCGTTCCAAAAATAACGAGCTTAGGAGATAACCAAGCCCCTGTTGCATATTTCATGTTCCGTTCACGCGGCTTCATACCAAGCAAAGGTTCGATTTTTCCATATAAACGTGGAACCAGATACATAGTTGGAATTAAGGCGAACAAGATACCGGAGAAGAGTACATCGTTCAAAAAGCCAACTCCCTCGATTACAACGATACTCTCTGCCAGACCTTTAACAGCTTCAAGTTCTTCTACACCCACCCATACTTTCACTATATCCACAACGGAGCTGAAGAACTGGTGAATTGCTACGCCAGTAATCGCCGCCACTCCAACCTGTCTACGATTCTTCGGATCAGATACCATACGGCCAGCAGTATACATCGCCAATGAGAAAGTGATGAATTTCTCCAATTCGCCCAGCCCACCAAATTGACCTAACATTAGTTCCCCGAAGATCACTTCACCTACAGCTGCCCCAATAGCCGCATACAATGGATGGAACAGCATACATAAGGTCAAAGGAATGAAAGCGAAATATTCAATCGATAATTCAATGGGGCCTAGTTTGATCCCAGGCACAAGCTCCGTAAACATATTGGACAAGCCATAAAGCGACATCGACAATACAAAAATCATCATTTTTTGTGACTGGGTCAGCGTGTAGCGTGTTTTTATCGTACTCATGAATATTTGGCCTCCCTACAGGAATTTATCTTTATTATAAGAAGGTCATGTCAACACAACTTTTACCAATTGTTAAATGGGAGTAATATTTTTTTCAGTATTTTTAACGTTGTAAAAATATTTACAACATCTTCGCACGTTATATTCTATTTATTGCTTCATATTAGGAGGAATGAGAGATTGTATAAGGATTGGAATCGTCGCGCTTTCTCACCAAATCAACGAATTATTGCTGACTTCATTCAAAAAAATGAGCAACGTGTGGTCTACATGACCGAACAGGAAATGGCAGATGAGCTTCAATTAAGTATCGCCTCTGTCTCACGGTTCTGGAAAGCGGCTGGATACAAGCATGCCAAGGATTTCAAGAGCAGACTCCGTTTCCGCTTCGAGTCTACTCCTTCCATAAAAATGCGTGATGCCATGCAAAGATCGGATGATAGTTCACTCCCTCAAGTGCTGCTGGACAATTGCTTACATCATCTGCAAGAAACACGCCGCTATTTAAGCGACGAGGCGCTGCAGCGCGCAGTGGATGCTCTGTCGACAGCACGAATTGTGTATGTATATAGCCCTGGTCCGTGTGCTGGACTGGCAGAGCTGATGATCTATCGTATGGCACGTTTTGGAATACAGATGAAAAAAATGGCCCCCAGCGGTCACGAACTGCTAGAGACCTTAATGCATGCTGATCAAAAAGATGTATTGCTTGTCTTTGGATTCGTTCAACTGTTACCTGAAATCGAAGTGATTCTGGACCATGCACGTGAAGCTAATTACCAGGTCATCCTGATCACCGATAGACTCGTGTATCCTCGATCCCAAGATGCAGACATTGTACTGTATGCCGGAAGAGGTGAGGTTTGGGAGTTTCACTCCATGGTCGGTCCCACGTATATTATTGAGAATCTGATTCTTGGGGTAGGCTTAGTAAACAGGGAGAGTAGTCTGAGTAAGCTGGACAAATTGCAGCAGCTAAGGGCGCAATATGGAGGGAAGCTTCCGAGGAGCTAGGTTAAGCTATAAAGAAACGGAGTGATTGCTAAAATAGGACCATGGAAATCATGAATAATTTACCTCCTTTTACAAACACTACGAAACAAAAGGAGGCTGATGTTTCATGTGTCAACGTTTTTCTCTGGCGGCCGAACTACAAGACATTAGGGATCATTTTGAAATCAAACGGGTGATGTACTACTATAAAGACCGCTATAATATTAGTCCCACACAGGATATGCCTGTTGTATTACAGCAGGATGGTGAGCGAATTCTGGATGAGTTCCGCTGGGGCTTCGTTCCTTATTGGGGTAAAGATGCGATCAATGCGGATCTCCGAAATGTGCATCAGAATCCAACCTATCGCAAGATGGTGGACAAGCAGCGCTGTATTATCCCTTGTAATGGATTTTACTATTGGAAAAAAGAAGGCAAAAAGACTTATCCAGTTCGGGTAGTCATGAATAATCGCAGTATGTTCGGAGTGGCTGGTCTATACGAAATTTGGCGGGATACGCGCGGGGAGCCTCTTCGCACCTGCTCTCTGGTCATGACAGATGCCAATCCACTGATTAGCGAATTTGAGAGCCGGATGCCGGCGATTTTGTCCCCACAGGATATCACTCGATGGCTTGATGAGGAGACAAATGATCTGGAAGCACTGAATCCGATTCTGCGGCCTTATTCAGCAGATGAAATGCAGGTGTACCCGGTCACACCAATGATTAGTAACAACAGGAATGACTCGGCTGATTGTATTCGGGAAATGGATCTGAACGAATCCTGGGTAAAGCCCTGAAATAATAGCAGAATTAGATTAGAATACCTAAATAATGAAGCAGCGGTGCTAGGGCTGGAAACTACAGACTTAACATACCGCTGCTTTTATTGTTACCGCTGAATATTGAAAGCAAGTAGCTGCTCGGACCTCTATTCTTCTACTGTCTACTTGACGGAGAGTTCGGTTTCATATCGTTCAAGCTTTTCAGAAACACCGTCTACCCATTCTTGATCATCCCATATTTGTGGATTGTTAATCTTCCTTTCTGCAGGGTGACCCGTTGTGAAAGTATCTACACCATCTTTGTATCCAAAGTACAAATCAACAATTTCCAATGACTTGTTTAAAGATTGAACTAATAGTTTGCAAGTCATTCCAGACCCTTCGCTTGAAAAAGGTAAGCTTAAATAGTAAAGATTCTTATCAAGTTTTTTAAACACTTCTTCCTTAAACTCATTATCAAGGCCGAAATTCACACTACTGGCACCACTCAATTTCTGCTTCTGTGTCAATTCCAACATTTTATTTGTGAAATTAAGAAGATTTGCATTCGAGATATAGTTCTCAAATACTACAGTTTCTTGTTTTGCAACAGCTCCGGTATATAGATTAATGAAGGCTTTACCAAAGGTCACAATGGAATCATAATCATCTTCACGGATCTGATCTTCTTTTATAGAAAATTTACGATTAGCCAATTCATTTAAGCTTTCTGCTGCTAATTTCTCTGACGGTCAACAGATGCAAATAACATCAATACTACAATACCTAACGTGAATATTCTCATAAAACCACCTTTTTTAACCCGTTCTTAGTTTATTTTTGAAATTTTACTGGTTCTCTGTCGTTGTTTATTAACGCCCCTCCTTTATTTTGTATTTTGTATATTGAATGAGTTCTTTTCTGTTTTTCTAATTCCATAATATACTAAATGAGGTTTCTATATGGGGTGAAATCGATGCGTGAACAATAAAAAGCCCATTAGCGCAATATGTGCTAATGGGCTATGCCGCTTTTGTATTATCCAAGCATAGCGGCTTGTCGTTTGTACTGATCCTCCAGTACTAAACAAGCCATAGCCTCTACGACAGGTACGATTCTCGGGCAAATACATGGATCATGTCTGCCTTCGGTGCGTATCTCTTGTTCTTCCCCTTTGATGTTAGTCGTTTGCTGTGGCACAGAGATGGACGAAGTAGGCTTTACACTGATCCGAAATACGATTTCTTGTCCTGTGCTAATCCCCCCGATGATTCCTCCGGAATGATTAGTTAGAAAACCATCGTTATTCCTCGCATCATTATGCTCACTCCCCAGCATCGTTGCTGCTTCGAAGCCAGCTCCAAATTCTATCCCTTTAACAGCGCCAATGGACAGCATAGCTTTCGCCAGTTCTGCATCCAATTTATCAAAGACCGGCTCTCCAAGACCCGGAACCACGCCACGAATACGGCATTCTACAATGCCACCACAGCTATCCCCAATCTCGGCTAACCCCTCAATTTTTTTAATCATTTTGTCAGCTGCAATTGGATCACAGGCACGGACAGCGTTTTGTTCAATCACACCCTCATCGAAGGATTCACATCTTATGCCTCCGATTTCTTGTGTGTACGCTACTACCTGTACGCCTCTTCTCTCTAACAACTTACGAGCTATCGCACCTCCGGCCACTCTTGCCGCAGTTTCTCTACCTGAAGCACGTCCGCTACCGCGATGATCCCGAATGCCGTATTTCTCTAAATAAGTAAAATCGGCATGGCCCGGACGAAAAGCGTCCTGGATCTCGCTGTACGCTTCTGGTCTCATATCGTGGTTTTGAAGAACTACAAAGAGCGGTGTACCTGTTGTTTTTCCCTCAAATACTCCAGATTGTATGTGGACAACATCATATTCTTTACGAGGAGTAGTCACTGAAGATTGGCCCGGTTTTCTCCGATCCATCTGTTTCTGTATATACGCTTCGTTAATCTCGACGCCTGGTGTTACACCATCCACTATGACCCCTACCGACACACCATGTGATTCACCGAAGGTTGTAATTTTGAACACTTCACCGAATGTATTTCCTGCCATTATATATGCACTCCTTATTTAGTATTGGACCTGTACGCCTAACGCTGACAACCGGTCAAAATAATCTGGACAGGTCTTTGAGACACAACCAGGGTCGTTAATCTGAATATTTTCAATCTTCAAGCCGATTAAAGAAAGCGCCATAGCCATCCGGTGATCGTCATGAGAATTTAGTAAAGCTGGGATTGGCTGACCCGGATATACCGTTAGACCATCCTCAAACTCTTCCACACGTATTCCGAGCTTACTTATTTCTTCACATATCGCGGATATCCGATCACATTCATGATGTCTGATATGTGCAGCATCCTTTAGAGTGATTGGTCCATCTGCAAAAATAGCCATAGCAGCCATTGTTAGTGTTTGATCCGACCATTTCTTCATACTCACTGTGAATCCACCCTTAAGCCGTGGGACACCTTGTACTTCAACAAAGTTTTCCCCACGAACAACGGTACAGCCCATTACCTCCAGAACGTCTAAGAACTCGATATCAGGTTGACTTGTATTGCTAGCATTGATCCCTTCAATTCGTACACGTCCTGCCGTAAGCGCAGCTACCGCCCAGAAGTAACAGCATGTGGATACATCAGGCTCTAAAGTGATCGCTTGTCCCTGATACTTTCCTGTAGGAACCGTTATCGATTGACCATCCTGAGATGCTTCTGGTGTTACACCAAAGGAGGCCATCATGGTAAGGGTCATCTCGACATAATCTTTTTGCACAACTTCTCCATCAATATACACGGTTACCGGTTTTTTGGCATACGGTGCGGCTAGCAGTAATCCACTTATAAATTGACTTGAAGTGGAGCCGGGCAGCGTTGCCTTTCCTCCTTGCAGACCTTTTGCCTCTAATGTAAAAGGTAAACAACGCTCGGCTTGTTTATACTCAAATTGTGCACCCAGGGTCGTTAATGCGTCGAGTAATGGGGCGAGTGGTCGCTCACAAAGCCGTTTACTTCCATTCATTGTCCAAGTGCCAGTCCCTGCCGCGAGTGCAGCGGGTAAGAATCTCGCAACCGTACCAGCCGCTCCTACATATAGCTCACCAGTCGGATTCGGCCAGTTGCCGCCACATCCATCAACAACAGCTGTCTCTTCTTCTATCACAACGGGAATCCCCAGTTTCTTTAATGATTCAATACACCAGTAAGAGTCATCACTTCTTAATATTCCCTTTATTTCTGAACGTCCATCAGCTAAAGCAGCGATTACCAAGGCCCGATTCGTCAGACTTTTGCTTCCTGATATGGCTATCGTTCCATTGATTACCGCTTTCGCTGGGCTAATCTTCACTATGTGTTTATCGCTATTCGTTGACCATGGAGAACGTGCTTCTAAGTCCGGTTGATTGGATTCCACTTCATCCACCCCTTTGAATTATTCCTCTAGCCTGATTATAATGAATGAAATGAAATAAATGAAATTGGATTTTTACTATAATGATATAGAGGTGATCTATACCACATGTTCAACTTGGAGTGGTATCGTATTTTCTGGCAAACGGCACGTCATCGAAATTTAACAAAAGCTGCAGGGGAACTACATATTACACAGCCTTCTGTGAGTTATGCCATTAAACAAATGGAAGAAGCCTTAGGACTGAAGCTATTTCACAGGCTGTCCAAAGGTGTAGAGCTTACAGAAGAAGGACGAGCGCTATTTGAATATGTGGAGCAATCCTTTTCCATGCTGGATTCTGCACAGAAGCATCTGCAGAGCTTGAAGCAGTTAAATGAGGGAGAAATACGAATCGGAGCCAGTGATTATCTGATCAAGCATCTTTTGTTGCCGCAGTTGAATACCTTTCATAGCACATACCCAGGTATACGAATTCGTCTCTCTCATGGGAAGACGCCAGACATCACTAAGCGTTTAAAAGATGGTGAGATCGACTGCGCCTTTGTCCATATGCCGCTTCACGATCCACTGCTAAATATACAGAAGCTGGCTGTGTTAGAGGATTGTTTTGTAGTAGGTGAAGCCTATCAAGAATTAGCTAGTCGTTCACTAACCATGAGAGAAGTGTCAGAGCTGCCTTTAATCCTATTTTCTCAAGGGAGCAGCACTAGAGTATTTGTTGAACAATGGTTTGCGACTAAGGGATTATCGGTAATTCCAGATATTGAATTAGGGAGTATAGAATTGCTAGCAGAGTTCGCCAGATTAGGGTATGGGGCAGCTTTTATCAGCCGTTCTTTCGTGCAAGAGGATCTTCACAGTGGAAAGCTTCATGAGTTGAAGTTAGAAGATCCGCTTTTACCTCGCAGTATAGGTTTTGCAGTACGACGGGATCGAAAGCTGTCTATTGCGGCTGAGCAATTTGTTCAGATGATTGGGGCACGGCTATCTGAGGGTTTATAATTCTTTGACTAAAAAAGCAAAAACACCGGGAATCCCGATGTTTAATTCATTCCTAGAGCTTCTTTAATTTGCGGGATAGATAAACCGTTTGTTTTCATCTCTTTGATCCAAAGAATGCGTACGACGGTTTCCTCTCTTTTATATCTGCGTGTTAAATTCTCCTCGGCCTGTTCAAAGGGAAGCATGCCTTCTTCTGTGTAATGTTTGAGTGTACTATAACGAGAGTTTGTGATTCTTACCAATTCACCTATAGATACATACTCTGAAGCCAAAATATTCTCCATGGAACGTTGCCTAGACATTGATAACCAACTCCTTTACAGCGGGCGCTTCGGAACAAGACGCACACCTTGGATTGGCACTTTCATCATTACAAAATGCGGGATCGCATCGTATAACAAGTTATCAATTTTAAGGGTCGCAATCGATCCTCTTTCCATCACCTTAACTTCATGTCCATAGGACAATAATCTTGTAATAACTGCGTCTAGTCTTTGATTAGAATTATCAAACCAAGACTCTGTTTCTATAAAGACAGCTCGCGATGGCTCTAGGGCAGGGAATAAAAGATTGATGCTACTACCGATAAAAGTCTTCGCAAACTTTGTCTTCAATTCTAAAAAGCGTTTGATTCCCAGCTCAATTCCATGGCGAATTTGTATTGGAAGCAATGCCTTTGCCCATACATTACTTTGGTATAGATCATGTAGTTTGATATTTACCTTTTCTATTTCATTTAGCGAGAAGAAATCATGCATGCATCCACATTCACGAAGCAGCCACAGCATACAAATGACCTCATCCGTTACTGAACCCTCTTCCAAAATCTCTGCGCGAATGTTCTCTGTAATGCTTGAGTACGCCTCCATATTACTGCGATACGCTCTAACTTCAACTTCGGCAGTATCAAAATACATGTCGCTCCCTAACAGACTTGGGATATCTTCAAGCAAATCCATTGCTTTAAGATAATCTGAAATCGCGGTCTCGAACTTTTTTAATTGTTTGTTAGACAGCATGGAGGCCTTTTTTACCCACCAATTAAGATCACCCTTCACTTCAGCATGTTTATGAAGCAAGGGCTGTAGAACCGTTTCTCTATAAAGTGTTGAATGAGCTTGATCCAATCCTTCCTTGGGCAAAGTTAACTTGTTCTCTGATTGCGTAAAACATCCCTCTAAGTAAAGCTCCAATATAACCGCTGCTGCCATACAGCGTAAAGACACTTTCTTGACAGTAGTCATATGAAGACTTCTCTGTGCATTAAGCGCGATCACTGAAAAACTTGGTGCTAATTTTAAATCCATCATAACCATCCACCCCTATCCATAAATTCGTATTTACTGGATGATATTTATTCCGTATGGTGAGCGTTTTGATTTACTTACTACTTACTACTTACTACTTACTACTTATCACTTACAATACTCTACATTTACATTATTTTCAAGTGTTCTTGAATAAATTAAATAAAACCCCAACTCGTAATCGGAGACTACTAAAAGAACGGACATTCATATCCTTTTTAGCAAAAAAATCCAGATCGTCAAGCAATTACGCACATTGCTTGACGACCTGGATTTTAACTTAAAAATAAACCAACATTTTCTTTTTATGTATGTTCTTAAGTCATTAATATTTAGCACTGCGGTACAAAGTTATTTTTTTTTCATATTATAAAATAAGACCCGCAGTGAAAGGAATTTACACTCATGGAATATTTGAATATGCTTGCTAAATTAGGTGTTGGAAATGCTCATCCTGGAGGGTTTACTGCAACTTTAAAGCAGTTTGAACAATATCCGCTACCACCTGCTTCCCGAATCCTTGAAGTTGGTTGTGGCACTGGCAGAACATCTTGTTATTTAGCTGCACAAGGTCATGATGTAATAGGTATAGATATTCACCCAGATATGATCTCAAAAGCAAAAATACGGGCTGAAAAAGAGAATTCTTTAATTCAATTCTTAGTAGGTGACGCAAGTTCGCTTCCTTTTCCTAACGAGTCATTTGATGTGATTCTTGTTGAGTCTGTATCCATTTTCACTGATACAGAAAAGGCATTTTCGGAATATTATAGGGTTTTGCGGACTGGAGGCAAGCTTTTTGATAGAGAAATGATTCAATATAAACCTATGTCTACAGAAATCAATCAAGTGATTAGTACATTTTATCATGTTGAGAATCTATGGGACTTTAATAAATGGTCAGCATTAGTAAACACTATGGGATTTTATCATTCACAGATAGATGGTCCCTTCTTGTTTCCTAAATCAAGTGAGGATCTTACAGAGCATCCAGACCATTATCAACAAATGGATACTGATTCCTTTCTTGACCATACGATTTGGGAAGTGATCAGTAAGTACAACAGTATAATGGACCGTTATCATGAATACATCGGATTTATTCTCGTTATTGGAACGAAATAAAGGATTGGCATGTCCATCAACATTTGCAAAAAAAGAACAATAGCCTTGGAACAGTGGCTATTGTTCTTTCTGATAGCCTGCTATTATACAAAGAAACAAGCAGATAATATAATTACCAATAAGATATAAAGAACCAAAATTTCTCCAGTAGAAGTAAATCTGCCTCCAACTCCACCGCTCATTGATTATCCCTCCCTTTTACTTCCTAAAATATAATATGCGCCACTATTCTAAAAGTATGGACTATCACCTAATTAACCGAAGGAAAAACACGGCACGTGCTGACAAACAAAAATCACATTCCCATCGATATTAAACATTATAGATTAAGGTTAGTCATTGGACATAAAAAAGACTTGCTCGAAGTAGCGATGCCCGACTTATCATCTATCTTAAGGCTGAAGCTAGCGTCCTCTAACTCTATTACAGGCACTCCGTATATCGATATCGAACCCCAATGTTTAGCGGTGGTTGCAGGATCGGAGACATGGAATATAGCGTGTACGATTTCAACATGCCCAGAAGGTTGAGGGTGGATGGATCTGGACGATGTTAATCTCTCCAACCTCATTCGTCTCTCACATGGGAAGACACCTGAGATCACTAAGCATTTAATAGATGGTGAAATCGACTGTACCTTTGTACATATGCCTCTTCACGATCCACTAAGACAGAAAGAAAGCTATCCGTTGCGGCTAAGCAATTCGTTCAAATGATTGGTGTAAGGCTATTTGAGGATTTCAAATGAAGGAGGATTCCCAAAAGCGATACACATAGTTATACTCGAACGTACCATTTTTGCGATAAGTGTATGCGTCTGATGCAACAGATATTAACGCTCCCATCCATTTGGATACCACTTGTCCCAGAAGGCATGAGCAGCTTTCTTGTAGTCTTCGACATTCGTGATTCTTGAATAGTCTCCGCTATAAATCTGATACTTGAAAATAACTTTGGGCTTCTCATCTTCATCCAAAGCATCTATATATGGATCGTAATTGTCAAGCATAACTCCAATCAACCCCTCGTAAGTACCAAAATACCCTCTATTCTTATGATCAACTATATAGCTATCCATATCAAAATTACCCTTTTCATAAAACATGTAATCCACCGAAAACTCTATTTCTTTATGAGCACTATCCGGGTGAGTTTCAAAGTACCTAATAAGCGCTGAGATAATTTCCCCCTCTGCTAACCAGTTTTTCTCTAGTTGCTTGTCGATGTCGATGCGATCATACATCACACCTAAGTGCAAGTCGGTAGAACTGTCCCTAATAAGTACTGGTCCTGAGATATTTTCAGGATAGATACCTTGATATTTATTAAGATGATTATCTGGGTTGTACTTCTCTAGAATATTGAAAACTTCTTGTCTCAGTTCGAAAGCATCATTATTAAAGTTATCTTCAAACTTGCCTGTTTCCAGGCGCTTCTGGATTTGAATAGCTAAGCTAGGGTCTCTCTTGTCAAAGGCCTCGGCAATAAGATCTCCTGTTTTAGTACCGTGAGCATTATTTTCATACTTTTCGTACCACACATCAACTTCTCCAATTTGGAGACCATATGTCTGCTCCAGATAGGAAGTAACCTCAGCTTTCTCTTTCGAATAATCTGGTTCTTCACTAATCAAACTGCATCCCGAAAGAATAAATAAAGAAATAAAGAATACTAGTACTGCTCTTTTCACACAAACGACCCCCTAGAACTTTTTGACCTCGCTGACCCACGTCACTAACACTTTCCTATTTTCAACACTGTTTCCGGAAACCATTTCATAACTAATATTCCCAATTTCCACAATTAACCATTATTATAAATATTCACAAAACGTTATACAACCACTTTTATGAACAATTAAAATCTGAAAAACACCGGATCTCTCCCACAAATGCTCATAGTGTATTTACCCTCTTGACCCTTAGAAACGCGCAAGACATCCTCTTAAGCAAAAATGCCAGACCACCAAGCAATTAAGTACATTGCTTGGTGGTCTGGCTTTGTATTTAAAAAGAAATCAAAAATGTAAATATGCTACTTCCTTTAAACAAAAACATACTCCCCGTCACCGATCTGAACCGTCTTCCCTTTCAGCGCTAACGAATCAGTCTCAAAAATCACCTGCTTGAACTGGTTCTCATCCCCTTGCACGAAAGCAAAAGACTTATCTCTTATCGCAAGTTTGAAGGTACCGTCCCCTGACTCTGCTACAGGCAATCCGAATTTCGATCCCCAATGTTTAGCGGTAGCTGCAGGATCGGAGACATGGAATACAGCGCGCACGATTTCAACATGACCTGCAGGATGAGGCTGGATTACTCCAGACGATGATAATCTCTCTAACCTCTCTGCATCTGTCCCGCTCCATTGAATGATAAACGGATAGACTAGGCCTTGAAAGTCACCACCGATAGTCATCATGCGCCACTCGATTAATCTTCCCTCGTTATCTAGACGCTTCCCATCGATGATTGGAGATAGTGATAAACCCGCTGCTTTCATGGAAGCCGCTACTTCTTCAATATCATCTGTCCGGATAACTACTCTGCTTAAGACTTCATGCTCCGGCAGAAGTTTTACAGCGTCTTTCACCACTAGATTATGTTCAGTCGCCTCTGCTAGTTCAAGATTCTCAATGCCCAGAAATTCGAGATAGGTTAGCCCGAAATAACTTAATGCGTTATAGGTTCCCCAATCTTTATGAGAGCCCCCCTTAAAAGCAACCAAATCATGAGCTCTAAAGATTTCAACCGGTTTAGACAGATCATTGACGTAGTGTACTAAGTGATCCCATTTCACTGTTGCCATGATTACTTCACTCCTAGCTCAGTAGTACGCTTCACAGCTGCCAGAACACTTCTTTGCAGACCTGCTGCGAAATCACTATTATTTAATTCGTACAAGCCATGCATCCCAACTCCGCCAGGTGAATTATTAATATCAAGCAGCTGTCTTGGATGCAGCCCTGTCTGCTGCAGCATAGCTACCGATCCCATCATATTCTCCAGTGCAACATTCCAGGCTTGCTCACGCGGCAATCCGGCAAGCACACCTGCATCTACAAAAGACTCAATGAAATAATAAATATAGTTGGGGCCAGCCACACCAAATCCAGTGAAAATATCCATGAATGTCTCATCCAGATATTGCACTTTACCAAATCCGAGTAAGAAATGCTCCACTTGATCACGGCTAGCGTAAGCATTTAATGCCACACCGCTATATCCGTAGCCTGTATCCGTCAATGTATTTGGAATGACACGGATAATGGACCTCTCAGCTCCAAAATAACCTGCTAATTGGACATTCGTCACACCTGCCACAATCGATAAGATGACTGCGGTAGGTGAAGCGAATTGTTGTACAATTTGTCCAAGTGTAGTCAAATCATCCTGTGGGCGCACCGCAACCACAATCAGATCTGCAGTAGATAGGCTTTGCTCCTGTGAGCTCTTCGTATCTATTCCGTATTTGGTACTCAAAAACTGAAGACGAGCTTCATTAATGTCAGATACACTAATTTGATCTACCGACAGGGTGTTGTTGGATATACATGCGCGAATGATCGCTTCCGCCATCTGTCCTCCACCAATAAAATGAATCTTTTCTTGTGTCACTTGCGTTCACTTCCTTACTTAATTGTTGTCCCATGCTTCAGGCAGAATGAAACCATCATATTTCTCTATTCCACGAATATATTCTTCGAACTCTTTAGATTCATAAGCTGCTTTCAAGTCTTTCGCCCACTGTGTATTTTCATCCTTTTTATTAACCGATACGATAATTCTGTGTTCCATAGGCGTATTTTCAATTTTCAAGGCATCCGTAATCTTTCTGTCTGAATTAGCAATATAATTCCCGTTTACAACGCCGTAATCAACATCTTGCAGTGAAACTAGAATTTGAGCAGGGTCCAATATTTTAATATCAATGTTATATTTATCCGGTTCCATGCTGTTGATGTTAAAATCAGCTACGCCTGCGCCATCTTTAATCTTGATCCAACCCAATTCTTCCAGGATACGAAGTGCACGCTCTTGGTTCACCGGATCATTCGGAACAGCTACGGTTGTACCATCTTTAACATCGTCAAGTGTAGTATGATTTACGGAATAAAGACCTTGTGGTGCACCAGGCGCATAAGCAATTCCTACCATGTCTGCTTTGATTTCTTTGTTGATTGCCTCCATGTATGCTGTGCTTTGGAAGATACTTGCGTCAATGGAGCCTTCCTTCATCGCAGGATTGACCTGCATGTTTTGCGAAAAGGACTTAATTTCAACGCTATAGCCTTGTTTCTCTAGGATCGGAAGGATCGATTGGCGGAATTGCTCCTCATAGGTTCCCACACCAAATCCAATGGTAAGCTTCTTCTTATCTCCAGAATTATCGGATTGACTATTCCCGCAAGCCGTCAACACCGCTAGAACCCCTATCATCAACACTACTATCAACTTTTTCATAACTTCATCTCCTATTCAAATATAGATTGTTTTAGTTGTGCTAACGCCTCATCCGTCACATTAAGTGGGATAGCGCAATTTGGAGAAAGAATAAAAGGCTGGTCTTTCATTAATGTCAGTGCTTCTTTAGCCTGCTGCTTAATTTGTGCGATATCGTTTACAGCGAACAACGCATGATCGACGCCACCTACTTTAGTAGCTTTAAGATCCGCCTCTAAACCAGGGTTCCCCTCGGCTACAGTATCCCAGCTGATCCCATCAATTCGATAATCATTAAATTTCTCAGGCTGGGCATAAGCCCCACAAGTATGAAGAATGTTTTTGCCGTAGCTTGCAGCTTCTAAGACAATAGAGTCATAAGGTCTGGAGAACTCGTCAAACATGGCTTCATCAAATAATCCTGGGTGAGCGGTGCCTGTCACAGCGTAGAACAAACCGTCAGAACCCACTTGCTGCAGCTCTTGTACATAATCGGCTAAGGTTAATGAAATCGCATGTAACGCATGGTGCGCTGCCGCACGATGCTCCTTAAATAACGACTCCAAAGTTACCGGATGCTCAATGCCAAACACTGTTTTTGTAACATAAGCAGAACGTCCTACAATAAATAGCAATACAGTCAATGGAGAGAATACCGTTTGGATTAGTGGGGTATCAGGTAGTCCTTGACGAATTTTTCTAACACTCTCTAAGTGTTCGGCCAAGGAAGCTGTATGCACCGCCTTTTTAACTTCGATATCCCATAGATTAACCGCTGATGGAATTGCTGTTGTTTGCTGCCTTGGAAATACAGTCTGATAATCCGTAAAATCATATTGATTGCCCCAAGCTTCCGCCAAATAAGTTGCTCTAGGATTGATCTTGACCCAGTCCCAATCATATTGTTTCGTAAAAAAAATCGTAGTTTGCGCTAAATCATCTGCAGTTTGTTCTTTGTCGATAAAATGCCGCCAACCACTTACAATTGGGCGATCTGCCTTTTCTCCAGATAATATCGCTTTAAATCGATCTTGCTTGCTCCATTCACTCATCTGCCAAACTCCCTCCCGGAATATGTAATGACTAATAACGGCGAATTTTTCTTGCTAGCGTGTTGCCTAAAGATTGAATGCCTTGCACTAAAATAATGAGAATAACAACAGTAGCTACCACGACAACCGTATCAAAACGTTGATATCCATATACAATCGCCAAGTCGCCGACACCGCCGCCCCCTACCGTTCCAGCCATTGCAGTTGCACCGATCAACCCGATCGTCGCCGTTGTCAAAGACAGAATTAATGATCCAACCGCCTCTGGCAACAAAAAGTACCAAATCACTTGAAATGGCGTAGCCCCCATCGCTTCAGCAGCTTCAAGAATTCCCGGGTTTACTTCAAGCAAGGAGTTCTCTACCAAACGGCCAATATAAGGTGCGATATAGATAATTAAAGGTACGATCGCTGCGCTTGTCCCAATCGAAGTATGAACAATTAAACGTGTGAAAGGTACAATCGCTACAAGTAAAATAATAAAAGGCAGAGAGCGTATAATGTTGATGATCGGATTTAGTATGGCGTAAAGCGCTTTGTTCTCCAAAACCCCACCAGGACGAGTGATTACAAGCAATATCCCAAAGGGTATCCCTATCAATGAGCCAACAAACAAGGAGACGCCAACCATCTGAATCGTTTCAATAATCGCCTGCAGAAATTGATCACCTGTTAATGTGGTCGAAAACATTAGATTCTACCTCCTCTACACCGACTCCATGACGTTTTAAGAAAGATAACGCATTGTTAATCTCAGCTGTATCTCCACTGCATTGAATAATTACTGTACCCAGTGTCGTTTCCTGAATCTCGGTCGTGTTCGCAAATAAAATATTGACCTTCATATCGAAGGATCGAATCATCTCGAACAGGATAGGCTCAGAGGCGCTTTCTCCAACAAAATTAAGTTTATAAAGAACACTTCCGGGTTCTGTTTTGATGGATTTTTGGACGCTTGGCGTAATGCTGTTCTGAATAACCGTCTTCACAAAATTTTGTGTGGTCTTATGCTTCGGACTACCGAATACATCTAGAACACTTCCTTGCTCAATAATTCGGCCCTCTTCCATCACCGCCACCTTGTTGCAAATCTCTTGAATGACAGACATTTCATGTGTAATGATCATCACAGTAATGTTGTACTCTGCATTGATTTTTTTTAATAGCTGTAAGATAGAATGTGTCGTCTGTGGATCTAAGGCAGAAGTCGCTTCATCACATAATAGGATGGATGGATTCGAGGCAAGCGCTCTGGCAATCCCGACCCGCTGCTTCTGTCCACCTGATAATTCACTAGGGTAACTCCCTGCTTTGTCACTTAATCCAACAAACTCTAGCAACTCTTGTACACGCTGGCGGATTTCATTCTTATTCTTTTTTAAGAGAACTAGAGGAATCGCTACATTATCAAATACTTTTTTAGATTCTAATAGATTAAAATGTTGAAAAATCATGCCGATATTCTTCTTAGCCGCCCGTAACTCTTTATCGTTATAGGTTCCTAAATCACGCCCAGCAACGAAGACCTGTCCTTCAGTAGGTCTTTCCAAATAATTGACTAAACGAATTAATGTACTTTTCCCCGCACCACTATAGCCGATAACGCCAAAGATATCGCCTTTATCGACCTTTAAATCGATCCCTTTAAGAGCATCAATCGTGATTCCTTTCCGAGTGAACGTTTTGGAAACCTGCTTTAGTTCAATCATATACATTCCTCTCAATCATCTTTAGGATTTAGGTCTAGGAGATCAATTAAGCTTTGACTTGTAGCTTCACCAGCGCTTGTTCTGCCAATAAAGCGAAGTACTTCGCAGCGGGTAAAATCGCAGCTTCATCCACATCGAATCGAGGGTGATGTAAAGCATAGGCTGGGCCTGATCCTATATTTACAAAAGCACCCGGTATCTGTTGTAAATAAAAGGAGAAATCTTCTCCTCCCATTTGCGGTGGGATGTCATGTACTATATATCCGGCATCTGAAGCGACCTCTTTGGTAAAGTCAGCCCATTCGCCATGATTAATCGTTGCTGGTGGTCCTGGATACCAATGTAGCTTAGCCTCTGCCCCAGCAGCTGCAGCAATTCCTTCGATGATTCGGGTCATTTGGATTGGAATCTGGCGACGAATCTCTTCATTGTAAGTTCGCACCGTACCTTCTAATTCCACTTTTTCCGGCAGGACATTCCATGTGAAGCCCCCATTAATTCTGGTGACACTTAACACAACCGGTTCAGTGGTACTATTTTGACGGCTTACGATGGTTTGTAGCGAGGTAATGATCTGAGCCGCAGTGACAATGGAATCCACACCTTTTTCAGGATAAGCAGCATGAGCGCCGACACCTTTTATCGTAATTTCAAACCGATCAACACCTGCAGTTAAAGCTCCTGTTCTTGTTCCAAAAGCTCCTGTAGGCAGGTCTGGTGAATTATGTAAACCGAATATAGCGTCAACACCTTTGAGTCCTCCTGATGCTAAGACACTCTCCGCTCCATGCCCTGTTTCTTCTGCTGGTTGGAACAATACTATAACCTTGCCAGGCAATTCACTTTCACGTGCCTTTAACAATAAGGCAGCTCCTAGAATCGTAGCCGTGTGAAAATCGTGCCCACAAGCATGCATTTTTCCAGGAATCTCAGAAGCAAAAGATAATCCAGTCTGTTCCTCTATCGGAAGTGCATCAATATCACAGCGAATAGCTACAACAGGTCCATTACCTTGTCCGATCTCTGCGATAAGTCCGGTTTGTAAAGGAAGGTCTAGAATATGAATATTGGCATGGGTCAGCCATTCCCGTAATTTCTCTGTGGTCTTAAATTCTTCATAAGCTAATTCAGGCTCTCTATGTAGGTTTCTACGAACATCAATTAATTGATTCGCTAATGCTTGATCAACCTCATTAAGTATATTCATAGTAAAGTGCTCCCCTTTCTTTATGCTTCCAACTTTTCTTCAATACCTTTAATCCGGTCAAGTGCAGTAGCTAGACTGCTTAAAATATGATTTCGCATTGCTTTTTCAGCGCCATCTTCATTGTGGTCAGCGATCATTTGCAAGATAAGATCATGTTCTTCATCCGCCTGTGTATTCCAATCTCCATGCATGGAGACGAATCTACAATAGCGAAGGGAATGATCTCTTAATTGATTCAGAACTTTCTCGAATGTTTTTAGTTCGCTGATTTCTGATAAATAATCATGGAACTCAAATCCATAGGTTACAAAATTCTGATTGTCGCCAAGTTGGAAGGAGTGTTTCATTTTTGTAATCATCGTCGTTAAATTAACAATATCGTTCTCTGTAGCATGCTTAGCTGCATTTCTTGCGATATAGCCTTCAAGCATGCTGCGAATTTGGAATATTTCTTCAACCTCTTTGAGTGTCACAGAAGCCACCCGCAGTCTTCCATTTGGCTGTCGAATGAGAAAATCCTCGTTCTCCAATCTCTGTATTGCCTCTCTTAGTGGAGTACGACTAACCCCTAGTAACGCTGCCAAATTTTCTTCATGTACAGGTTGATTCGGCTCTAATTCACTATCAATAATTTTTTGTTTTAATGCATCATAGGTATTATCCTTTGACAACCTACGTGATCGTATCGCCATATTTATGTAGCTCCTCATCGATAATCTGTCGGGCAAGAGCCTCAACAATATATTTGTATAATTGTATACAATTATTAGTTTTGAATTGATTCGTGCAATCTTTTTTTATACTATATTCCAATTAATCCACCTAGTCAAGTAGGATTTAGAGGAATAATGTATTTATCTTCAATATCAAAAAAAGCTCTACAACCACAAGGGTCGTAGAGCTTTTTTTGATGATTTTTTAGAAATTGAATTAAATTAAAATTTAATAATCCCTGAAGTATGAAGCAACACCAAGAACACCAGAATCGGCGCAACATACCGGAGCATAAATAACCAAACGCGGAACCAACCTGCCTTAAGCCCAGCCGCTTCTGCTGCCCCTTTCCAGAAATAACCGGCAAAGATGGTAACCAACAGACCGCCTAGTGGCAACATAATGTTAGAAGTTACAAAATCCACCCAATCGAACAACGCTTTGCCGCCAAACGATAGCTCAGGGACCATTCCCAGTGACATCGCCGAAGGAACACTGAGGAGGAAACATACTAATGACAAAATCCAAACTGAACGTTTCCGGCTCCAATTCCAGCGCTCCATCGCGAAAGATACAGGCACCTCAAGCAGAGATACGGCAGAAGTTAAAGCGGCAATCGCCAGCAAGATAAAGAACAAACCACCAAAGAATGCACCAAATGGCATTGCTGAGAAAGCTGCTGGTAAAGCAATGAAAATTAGCGAAGGACCTTGATCAGGAGCAATGCCAAATGAGAATGTCGTCGGAAAAATAATCAATCCTGCGATAAACGCATATAACAAATCTCCTGCCCCGACTGCGAGTGCAGCAGTTCCTAGCGATTGTTTTTTATCCACATAAGAGCCGTAAGTCAGGAGAATTCCCATCCCAAGCGACAATGAAAAGAAAGCATGTCCCAAAGCGACTAACGCAGATTCCGCCGTCAGCACCGAAAAGTCTGGTTTTAGGAAAAAGGCTACTCCTTCGTTTGCACCTGGTAAGGTAACCGCACGAATCATCAATACAATTAGGAGAACAACCAGACCAGGAATCAATACCTTATTAAATTTCTCGATCCCGCCTGATACTCCAAGAATAACAACACCCGCCGTTATAAGGATTGCTATCCCCTGCCAAACAATTGGCATAGGTCCAGATATAAAGGAGCTGAATTCACCTGCATAATTACTGGAACTGAACAATTGTCCATTGAAGGCAATCATTGCGTAGTTCAACGTCCATCCTGCAACAATGATATAAAAGGAAAGAATTAAAAATGGTGCAAGGACTTGCAGAAATCCGACTGCCATCCAGTTCTTCCCGCCTCCGGCACGTACAAATGCAGTAGCCGCGCTTCCACGTCCGCTACGACCGATGGCCAACTCTGCCAACAATACGGGTAAACCGATCAACACTAAACATACAATGAAGAGAAGGAAGAAAGCCGCTCCCCCATTTTCCCCAGTGATATACGGAAATTTCCACATATTCCCCAGTCCTACTGAGCTCCCAATCGCTGCGAAAATAAAGCCGGCGGAAGAGAAACGCTCCTTCTTCTCTGAGAGAAGATTTTTTTCACCTTTAAATTGATTCATTCTTATGCCCCGTTTTCTTTTTTTTCTTTTTTAGACCTCATTATAGCCTATGTTAGCTTGATCGTCATATGAAAATTTTCTGAATATTTTTATTGTTTTCAATAATTATCCAATTTAGCCATGAAATCCATCTAAATAAAAAAAGAGCTACATGTTCTAGTCTTGGACTAGAACCGTAGCTCCTTCTTCAAACTCTTTTTCTAAAAAGAGATTATTCTTTTACAGCACCTACCACAATCCCAGTTACAAAGAAACGTTGCAGGAATGGATAAACCAATAGAATTGGCAAAGCACTTATAAAAATCTGCGAGGCCCGGATGGTTCGTTGTGATAAATTAGCAACGGCTGCCGGATCAAGCTTAGACATATCTGCCTGAACGATAATCGTCTGCATAAACGTCGCTAGCGGAAGCTTGTCTGCATCTCTGATATAAATAATACCGTCAAAATAAGCGTTCCAGTGTCCTACCATAAGGAATAGAGAGACGGTTGCAATAACAGGTAAGGAGACCGGTAAATATATTTTCACAAAGGTCTGAAAGTGTCCTGCCCCATCAATAAAAGCTGCTTCCTCAAGATCTTTAGGTACGGTACGGAAGAAATTCAGAAGCAAAATGATGTTAAATACAGCAACTAATCCAGGAAGAATAAGTGCCATCAATGAATTCATAAGACCAAGCTTCAGAATTAGAATGTAACCCGGTATCAGACCACCGCTGAACAGCATGGTGACAACAAAATACCAAAGATAAACGTTTCTTGCACGAAAGACTCTTGTTTCCTTAGACAGCGCATAAGCTGCAACCGTATTTACTACCAGCGCTAGTCCTGTTCCGAGTACTGTCCGTTCCACAGACACCCACAAGGAGTTAAGGAAATTGACATTATTAAACGTCTTTGCATAGGCTTCAAAGGTAAAGCCAATCGGCCAGAATGTGACTAATCCAGCATTAGCAGGTGCGGATGCACTAAGAGATACCATGAGTAAGTGGTACAAAGGTAGCAGGCAGAGCACGGAAAGGATAGTCAAGCACACATTATTGATAATACTGAATATTCGATATGGAATTGTTTTATGGTACATCAGTTGTCATCCTTTCTAGAAAATTCTGTACCCTGCAAATCTATAAGCAAGTCGGTAAGAGACTACAATTAAGACTAAGCTAATTAACGATTTGAATAGATTAACTGCGGTTGCGAAACTGAACTGTCCGCTTAGTAGACCTTCTCTATACACGAAAGTATCAATGATATCTCCCTGCTGATAGATCAATGGACTGTACAAGTTAAAGATCTGGTCAAAGTTTGCGTTGAGCACATTACCCAGTGCCAAGGTGGCGATTACGATAGCGATTGGGATTAACGCAGGAATTGTGATATACATCGTTTGTTTCCAACGCCCCGCCCCATCCACTTCAGCAGCTTCATAAAGTGATGGATTGATACCCGAAAGTGCCGCTAAAAAGATAATCGTATTGAAACCAAACTCTTTCCAAACATCACTAGCAATGATAGTGAACCTGAACCAGTTGCCGTCTCCTAGGAAGAAAATCGGCTTGATGCCGAATACAGATGTGAGGAATTGATTGACAATACCTGTCTGAGCAAGGATATCAATGAGAATCCCTGAAAGTGTAACCCAAGACAGAAAGTGCGGAAGATAAACGAGTGTTTGAATAGTTCTTTTAAGGCCCATTCTTCTTACCTCATTAAGCAATAAGGCGAAGATAAACGGAATAATCAAGTTCAAAACAATTTTAGAGCAAGCAAAAAATAACGTATTCCACGTAATGGACAGGAAATAATCATTCTCCCACATGTACCTGAAATGCTTAAGTCCGACCCACTCGGAATCAAAAAAACCTAGTGCAGGTTTATAGTCTTGAAATGCCATAAGAATTCCGGACATCGGAATATAAGAAAAAATAAAAACCATGATTGCCGCTGGCAACACCATAAAATGGAGAATCCATGGTTGATTAAAGCCTTTTTTTCTTTTTTTACTCGGCTGACTTTCTAGGCTCGCCTGTGGTATCGAGTTAACCTCCATATTAGCCTCCATAGCTCTCTCCTGTTCCCAAAAAAAATATTTTGTGTGTGATGGGGATCTCTGCTATAAATAGTATCAGGCGTTTCTCAGGTTTGACTATATAACATTGTTAGGCTTGATAGGGTTTTATTAGGACAACATCTGGAGGGGCATTTATGAATTTATGGAAGCGCTTTACAATACTTAGAGGAAACTTACAATCTCGGTTTAGTCTGTTTGCCAAAATAAACAGCTTGATCATACTCCTATTCATTCCCATCATTATCATGTATACCTTTTCAAATAACGTCACCTTCGAGGTTGTTGGCAAAGAGTTGCAGACGTCCAATACGAAACAACTCACTTTTTTATCCAATCAGATCGATTCTCGAATTAATCAGATGATGGACTTCACCCTTATTCTCTCAAGAGATCCCAACGTCAGGGCATTCAATGGACTAAATGTATGGGAAGATCGATATGATCAGATGCAGACCAGATATATTCTCCAGGAAAAGATGGTGCTTCAAGCTGGGGTTACAGATATTTGGCCGACCAGATACGCCGTTCATTCACAGCAGAATAAAGATGTCATCGCCAATTACGACAGACCCATCGGGTATGATGAGGATTATTTAAAAGCAAATATGAGCGGAAGATGGACGTATGGTGATCATGGTGTGGAATCTCAAGGCGATTTAAAATCCTTTTACTGGTTCTTAACGGATTCCTTAGCTCAGCCGGGGACATTAACAGGAAGTAGCCTAGTCATTGAAGCCAGCTTCAGTTATACGAACATTCAGAACATGCTCGATTCGTACAAAGCAGGTGGGCAAGGCGATCCGTTCTTCTATCACAAAGGGGAGAAACCGATCCTCAACCGTAGCGCGGACAAGCAGCTATCCGACGAACTAGTTAATTACCTGGATAATCACTCTCCGGAGAATACAACTCAGGATGTAGTGAAGCTAAATGGGAAGAACTATTTGGTCAGTTCTGTGAAATCAGCCTCTTTGGATTGGCATCTAGTAGATGTTGTCCCCCTTTATCAAATTCTCAAACCGATTTCTCTTAGTCGAGATTTATTCTATATCACAATGATTCTGCTGTTTGTTGTGGGAGTATCCTCTTCCATTCTGCTGTATAGAAACGTTCAATATCCGATTAAAAAACTAGTCAGTGGTTTACAGCGCGTACAGCAAGGAGATTACTCCGTACGGCTTCATAGCAATGAGCAAAATGAGTTTTCGTTTCTGTTCCGTCGTTTTAACGATATGTCCCATCAAATTCAAGACCTGATAGAAAATGTATTTAATGAAAAGATCCGTGCTAGAGAAGCTACCCTCAAGCAGCTTCAAGCGCAAATTAATCCACATTTTCTCTATAACTGTCTTGGTTATATTATCAATATGGCCCAGATGAAAGATGAGGACGCAGTCGTCTCAATGGCTTATAATCTAAGTGCTTACTATCGTTATACCACCCGGATGGAACGGGAGACGGCTTCTTTGGAGGAAGAAATCAAGCTCTTGGTCAACTATTTAGATATCCAGAAACTGCGTAATGGCAGAATTGATTATCATATTGATATTCCTGAGGATATGCTTAGCCAATCTGTACCTCGCCTAATGCTTCAACCTATGGTGGAGAATTCTGTGATTCATGGAGTAGCGAAGTCCTATTCATCAGGTGAGATCAAGATTAGTGGTGAGAAGTCAAACGGTTTCTGTAGAATTTATATCGATGACGATGGTCCTGGCTTGAATCCCGATCAGCTAGAAGCATTAAACCGTAAAATGCAGGAGCCTTTGCAGGAGGAAATGGGTTGTGGTCTTTGGAATACAAATCAGCGGATCATTCACCTGTTCGGCAATCATTCAAGTCTTACCTTCAAGCCATCCCCTCTCGGTGGATTCCGAACAGAAATTATCTGGGAAATCCCAATTGAGGATGATAGTTATAAATTAAAGGAACATCAAGGAGACTAACAACATGCAGATGATCATAGTAGACGACGAAGCACACTGGGTAGATAATCTTTCCATGACTAAACCCTGGCATACGCTAGGAATTGAACATGTGCATAAAGCTTATTCCGCACGTGAAGCGCTACAAATTATCGATACGCATCCCATTGATATAGTAATCTCAGATATTCAAATGCCAGAAATGACGGGAATCGAATTGATAGAGCGGATAAGAAAACATAACAAAAAAATTAAATGTATTATTTTATCCGGCCATTCAGAATTCGATTATGCCAAAAAAGCACTTCAGAACAAGACCGTGGATTACTTGCTTAAACCGCCGACTGATGACGAATTGCTCGGAGCAGTCAAAAATGCGATCAATCAATTGAATGCTGAATGGGAGCTTATAAGTTCTCTTAAACGAACCCAGTTTACCCTCCGTGAGAACCTCCCTGTTTTACGGGGGCGATTGCTACTGGATGCCTTACAAGGTCATCGTTTTCAAGCCGGTGAATGGGAACGGAAGCTCGTGAGTTACGATCTGCCCTTTCAATCCGGAGAAGCCGCATTGATGCTGGTACGAATGGAAGAAGAATTCAGAGAATTTGATAATACCGATCAAACCTTGATTGAATATGCGATTATTAATATGGCTGAAGAGATTATGGGAGAATTTATGGAAGTCTGGGGCGTTAAAGAGGAACATGGATATCTTGTGTTTCTGCTCCAGCTTAAAGAACAAGGAGCTGACCTTGGAAAAGAATCCATATTAGAGAAGCTTTCTTTACAACTTCAATATAAGGTCAAGCAATTTCTGAAAGGCTCACTATCCATTGTAATCACGGAGTGGTTCAAGTTTCCTGAGCAGCTGTCGAATCGTTTTCATCAGGCCTCCGCCTCTTTCCGCCAAATTGTCGGAGATGAGCGAGAATTCATTATGCGGGTCAGTGACTTGGAGCTTCCCTCAACACAAGGGCCTTTAGACGCTCTTTATACTCCACCCTCTTTGATTCATCTACTGGAGAGTGGACATTGGGATGCGGCCGAAGAGAAATTGCTTGCCGTCTGTGCCGAGCTGGATGAGAAATGGTCTGAATCCTGGGAGCATTGCATGGAAGCTGGCTTTTTAATTACTGCTTCTTTCACGAATCTTGCACATCGCAATGGTCATACGCTAGCAAACTTAATGGGGACCGATATAGAAGCGTTACAAAGTGGGGATGCTTTTACCAGCATTAGTAAACTAAGAAAATGGTCGCTAAGTGTTCTAGCCAATCTAAAAGAAGGCACATCCAACGAAATCAAAGACATACGTTCCGAGTATGTAAAGAAAATTCAAGATTATACGGATAAGAACTTACATGATGATGTATCATTACGTGTTCTCGCTGACCATGTAAATCTCCATCCGACCCATTTATCAAAAATTTATAAGATTGAAACAGGTGAAGGCATTAGCGATTATATCTCGCGCTTGCGGATGGATCGTGCCTGTCATAAGCTGAAGACCACCAATAAAAAAGTCTATGAAATCAGCATGGAGATTGGATATATGGACCCTGCTTATTTTATCAAAGTATTCAAACGGCAGTTTGGGGTAACGCCGCAGGAATATAGAGATACTAACAAATAACATGATAGAGTCCTATCGAAACTAAAAATCTCATATAGATGACATCCCCGACAAGTTGTTAAAGTTACACTTGTAAAGATCATACACAGTAGGGGGAATTGAAGAATGATCAAGTTCAAGAAAATGTGGTCGGTTCTCACGGTCACAGCACTTATCTCTCTCACAGCATGTGGCAGTAGCGGCACATCTAATGAGAATGCCAAAAATGGTAACGCTACCAATAATACCCAATCCGAAGCAGATGCTGCTTTCGCAAAAGGCAAATACGATCCACCGATCGAGTTCAGTGCCGTATTGATGCCTAAGAAGTATGTTCAAGGTGATACCAAAGAAAACAACGTTCACGATCGCTGGATGCTTGAAACATTGGGTATGAAGCATAAAGATACTTGGTATCCTGCAAATGACGATCAATACAGACAAAAGCTTCAACTTGCCATTGCTTCCGGCGAAAAGCTTCCTGATTTCGTTTTTGCACCAACTAACGCAGTATTGACCAATCAGCTTATTGATTCCGGTCAGTTCATCGCTATTGATGAGTTGTTTGATAAGTATGCAAACAAAATTCTGAAAGATCACGTTGCAGCACATCCAGAACTTTGGTACCCATTCACTAAAGACGGTAAGAAATACAATCTGCCGATCCTTGAATATACCGACAATGATGATACGCTCTTGTGGTTACGTGAAGATTGGATGGAAAAGCTGAAGCTGGAAGCGCCTAAGACCATCGCCGATCTTGAGAACATCATGGATAAATTTAAGAACGAAAACCCTGATGGGTTAGCGCCTAAAGATGTGTACCCGCTTGCAATTTCTTTGAAAAACAACACAAATACCTGGATGGGCCAACTAGACTGGTTATTCGGGGCATACGGTACAATTGAGGAACAATGGAACAAAGATAAAGATGGCAATCTTGAATATGGTTCCATTAACCCAGGTGCTAAGCAAGCACTCGCAAAGCTTAGCGAATGGATGGATAAAGGATATATTCACACGGACTCCGCCCTTTGGGATGAAGGTAAATCCGCTGAGAGCTTCACGAAAGGTGCAGCTGGTATTCTGCCAGGCGCCAACTGGGTTCCAGACTGGCCAGCTCCCGATCTTATGAAGAATGTACCTGGAGCGAAGATTAAAGGTTATCCGGTTCCAGCAGGACCAGATGGTTTGATTGGAACCAAATGGCAGAATTCCGGTGTAAATGCTAGTATCATGATTAACAAGGATGCTAAGCATCCAGAAGCTATTTTCTTGTACTATAACTACTTGCTTGATAACTTAGCTAACCCTGCTGCAGGCAGTCAATATGAATATGGCTTTGCTAAAGGTTACGACTGGGATATGATTGATGGAGAACCAACAAGTGATAAAGACAAGATTAAAGACTTCTCCAATGAATTCCCATTCTTAACAGGTCCGGCCCGTATTCCTGATCTGTTTATGAAGACTTTGGTTAAACTTGCTGACGGCGAGACACCTGTAACACCTTATGAAAAACAAATGGCAGAGTTCCGTAAACCAGAAAACTGGGCGGCAGGAAAAGTGGTTATGTCACAACTAGACGTTCGTAAACAAAACTACTTTACTGGTGCTGCTACACCAACGATGGTTTCCAAATGGAACCTGCTTCGTCAGTCCGAAATGGAAACTTTCAACAAAATTATTTATGGCAAACTGCCAGTAGACTCCTTTGACCAATTCGTTGCCAATTGGAAATCCAATGGCGGTGACCAAATCACTAAAGAAGTTAACGAATGGTTCAAGTCTGTATCCGCGCAATAAGCTTTAACAAACATAGAAACAAGCCGGAGCGTGATTCAATCGCTCCGGCTTGTTTTTTATAGAATTTGCACTCCTCTGGTAAAATAGAAATAAGATAAGGTCGTTTACAAAGGTGGGATTGAATGATGAAGGGAATACCCAATGGAATTACGTTTGGCAGAATCATTTTGGCAATGTTGTTGTTATTCCTCAAGCCGCTAAGTTTGGCCTTCCTTGTAATTTATATCCTTTGCGGGGTCACCGATCTGATCGATGGACCTATTGCTAGAATGACGAACACAACAAGTAGCCTTGGAGCAAAACTGGATTCCGCAGCCGACATGATACTGTTAGCGGTCTCCTTATTTACACTATATCCGCTTCTGGGACTTACGCTCGAAATCATGATATGGATCTTCATGATCGCGGTCATCCGTATAACATCGATAGGAGTTGCCCTCCGAAGATTCAAAACTTACGCAAGCATTCACACCTATGGCAATAAACTGACCGGACTCCTCTTATTTATAACTCCTCTATGGCTTCTCCACATCGATCACACCATTTGGAATGTCTTTGTATGTATCATTGCTACCATATCCGCCGTGGAGGAATTCATCATCCAATTCACTTCAAAACAATTACAGTTAGACCGAAAAGGATTGTTTATTAAAAATTGATCCATTAGAAGCGGCTTTCACCCTTCGATTCAGACAAACTCAAATACTCGAATTTCATCGAGCAGCCTTCACCCTGCGGGGATTGCGCGACAACACCTGCTACGCATTCAGCACCTTCCTTCATTCCAAAATATCGGATCAGTGCCCAGTTCGCTCCGTCCTCTGAATAGGAGAAAGTAACACAATGATTTTGCTTGGTGATACGCAAATATGGATTATCCACAGCAACTTGTACGGAGTTACAATCATCAGACATCCCTTCCCTTGTTACCACAGACACGATTATGGGATACTGTCCGTCAAACTCAAAGCAAATTTTGGCCCAGTTATAATGGTCCATCATAAACATGAGACATCCTGAATCATATTTATGGCGCATTTCGACACGAAGTCTGGTTGTCAATTCAAATGAATCTCCAACAGGTGTAGATAAGAATGGCGCTGAGCTTACCATATGTTTTCCTGCCGGGTCTTGGAAAAAATCCGATTTAGGTGGTGCAATTATTGTAAGCTCATCTAAGTTTGTAAACTCCCAACGCTCGGGGCAATTCATCCAGCTCAGTTGTTCTCTTGTCTCGTTTACAAATAAGTTATTAGTCATTCTAATTCTCCTATCATGAATGATTTTTTGATTACAAATTTTCCTTTCTCTGTAATAATGGCAGGTAGCTTTTATTTTTACAATCAATGATACAACAATAGTGAAATATTCACATAATTTCCTAAAGAAAACAACAAAAAGGGATAACTCCAAGGAGTTCCCCCATGATCACAATCAATCTTTATCAGGTATGATAAATGACACCGTAGTTCCCAAACCAGGGATACTTTGAATTTGCAAGCCACGTCCATATAGTTGTGTCAATCTTCTATCCGTATTAAGCAGTCCAATACCTTGATTCTTATATCCTTTTGGATTTAACAGCTTGCTGACTTGAGCTTCTTCCATTCCCAACCCTGTGTCTACAATGTTAAAATGGACAGCATCCGCACGTGTCTCAATATGAATACGCAGTGTTCCACCTTTAGCCCTACTTAAAACGCCATGTCGAACAGCATTCTCAACTAGTGGTTGAATCGTAAGCGGAGGCATCAACATTTCAAGATTCGCATCTACTTTCCATTCCACATGGAGTCTCTCCTCAAAACGCTGCTGCTGGATATATATATAATTCTCCACCAGCTCAAGCTCCTGTGACAGCGTAACGAGCTTGCCTGCATTTAAGAAGTCAAAACTTATGCGCAGATAAGCTGTGAACGCATCTGATAACTCTCTCATTTTGGCAGTATCAAAGTCACTTAAGGACATGATCGAATTCAGTGTATTGAAGAGAAAGTGTGGATGGATCTGCGCTTGTAAATAAGCACCCTCCATCCTCAACCGGTCATTGACCGCTCGCTTCATAGATGAAAGGGATAAGGCACGATACTTCAACTCCATTGCATCTACCGGCTTGGTAACATAGTCATTTGCTCCAGCCAAGAAGCCTGCATAGACATCTTCCCGCTCACTGCGTGCAGTCAGTAGAATAATAGGTAATTCATATATCGTAAACCGCTCGCGGACTAATCTAGTCATTTCGTAACCAGACATACCCGGCATCATCACATCAGCGATGATCAGATCGAATCGATCATGGTTTAACTTATCCAGCGCTTCACGTGCAGAAGTCGCAGTCACCATCTGATATGTTCCATCTGACAAAATATTTTGCAAAACTTTTAGATTGACCGAATCATCGTCAACCGCCAGAACACGAATAATATCAGCGTCTGTATTCGAGAGTGGCTCTACTTCCTTCGTGGAGTATGTGGCGGCCACCATAGTAGATACCTCAGCAGTGATCCATTCACTGAAAGGTGACAATGGGTCCGTATCTTTTTCTATATGAATATCAGAAATGGAAGACTGTACACTCTCATTTACTTCAGGTAATTTGAAGCTGAACTTACTTCCCTTGCCCGGCTGCGATTGCAATAATAATTCACTACCGTGCAGCTCAACCAACTCTTTACAAATACTAAGACCCAGACCGATACCACCTTCACCGTAAGCTCCTTGTTCATAACGCATAAATACACGCTTTCTCAGTGCCTCATCCATACCAATTCCTGTATCCGTAACATGGATCCATACCTGCCCATCCACTTGTTCTGCTGACAGTACAACACTTCCCTGTTCGGTGAACTTAAGCGCATTATGAACTAGATTAATCAGAATCTGTACCAATCGTTCCTCATCAGCATATACACACGGCAAATCCTCATTAATGTCCATGCGAAGCTCCACCTTAGTCTCACCGGTCAGGAAGCGTAACATATCCAGCACGCCCTCAGCCAAGGACCTTACTTGCACCACCTTGATGTTCATCACAATCCGTTTATCCTGCAATCTCACTACATCTAGCAAATCGTTCAGCATGAGCGACATCCGCCGACTGACCATTATTAGCAGTTCCATGTCACGTTGACTCTCTTCATCCAGTACATGTTTCTTTCTTATGAGCACACTCTGAGCAATATTCATAATCCCATGCAAAGGAGTCCGTAGTTCATGAGATGTATTGGCCAAAAAACGATCCTTTAATTTGTTCGATTCAGCCAATTGAGCATTCAGTAACACATTTTGATGGGATTGATGAAAATATCTCCTAAACCAATAAGTAGAAAAAGCGGCAAGTGCAGCAATTAAATCTACAGGATAAAACATGAATTGTGAGGTTCCTGCGTAATAGACAGACGCCCACAATATATTATTAATCACAGCTAGCACTGAACATAATAAAAATAGAGCTCCCTCAGCTTGAATAAATACCATTTTCATAAAATAATAAGCCGTCCAAAATACTGGAATGTAATACAGGATCATATAGACCCCTTTTTCGATCGAATACAGCACTGTCTCTTCTGGACCAAAGATTATAAATAGGGTAAAACCGAGGAGTGAGAGGATATAACTATAAAAAGCCTTACCTTTCCGCAGGTTCCCAAAGAGCTCTCTTCCCATGAGGAACAGGAACAAGCAAAACCCTATGTATGAAAGAACCTTTAGCTTCAATGTCCAGGCAAAATCAACTTGAAGAAACCGGAACAATAGTCCATTATGCTCAACCCCAATAGAAACAGCTGCTGCGACCATCATCGAAAAGAAAATAATCAACTCTGTTTTCCGCACATCCATCAAATAAATAATCAGTAAATAAAGCCCGTGGATCAAGAGCAATACCCCTACAATTAGCTGCAAGCCAATGGAATTCCAGTAGACTGTATCAATCTCATGTTGAATGCCAAACTCTACAGACCTAACAATGCCTCCTTTTAACGGTGACCCGTAATTTGACGCTCGAACAAATAGATCCATTTGGTTCTGATCTGTCGGTACATAACTGATCAAGAATGACTTCGTGACAGAAACATGGCCTTCTTTCTCTTCAGATAACTTACCGAATCGTGAGAGGACTGTTCCATTAATCTCCACTTCAGAAGCAGTATAGACCGATTGAAACCAAAAGCTAAGCGGCTCAGACAAGGGTTGATCCAGCAGAATACGCAAATGATAAGTTCCGTATCCATATGCCTTCTCTTGATCTGCTGGATTGAATTTAGAAGTCCAGTTACCCGGCACCTGAAGCCTCTGCCATTTCGTAGCGTTGTTAATATTGGTAGCGTTCACCCATTGTTCAGGATAGAATTCCCATTCACCATCCAGCGGAAAGGAGCTTAGTGATTCAATATCCACCCCACGTAAATCTAATACACCTTGTTTCACAGCAGGTGGATTGGACAACGAAAAATGATTATGCCAGCCCCATCGCACAACAATCAAGAGACCGATAAATACTACTATGTATAACATATGACTTAACTTAATTTTATTCTCCGAAGTTCTCATGTACGCCTCATTCTTCGATAAATTTAATAGTGCTATATTCCCATCTTCCACTATTGAATATTATAGTCTGATTATACTATATTATGAGGTTTATAGAGGTGGGTAATCCTAGTTTCAAAGGACAAAAAAAGGAAACTCCAAATTGATCAGAGTTTCCTTTTTTAAAAATTATATCGAATCACTACTCTTGTTCATTAGCATTTCTACCATTTCTTGATAACCCCTATTTTGCGCATGCTGTAAGGGACTAACTCCGTTAGAATCTGCTATATGAATATCAGCACCATGATGTATTAACAATTGCACTATAGCCTGATGTTCTTTGCCCCCATCGCCTAGTATGATAGCTTCTAGTAATGCAGTCCAACCCAGATTATTGACATGATCAATATTGACGTCAGAACTTGTAAGAAGTTCTTTCACAATATCCACATGACCACGGTCTGCAGCAGGGATGAGTGCGGTCCCCCCAAACCTATTCACAATTGAGGTATCAGCACCTGCAGCAATAGATACCTTCACAAAATCAAGCATTCCTTCAGCGCCTGCATAAAGAAGTGGATTATCCGAGCGATTGTCGCGGATATTGATGTTGGCACCTTGTTCAAGCAATAATTTGAATATATCCAGTTGATTCGTGTGTACAGCGATTAAAGCGGGCGTTCTACCCTCATTATCTGTAACATCAATAACTGCACCGTCTGTTAATAGTTTTGTTATAAGCTCCTTATCCCCTTCACGGGTAGCAGCTAACAACGCTTGGTTCAGCTTATCCATTTCATTGTTCACCTCCTGAGTTGATTGCTGCTCTTGGCTGTTTAACACCTTGAAATCATCGGTCTGACATCCTGAAATAAAGAGGAAGAGTGTTAAGACGAGAAAGCGCATGACATTCAACACCTTTCATGTAGACTCGCCTTATTTCGAAGTGAATGTGGCTTGAGAGGTTGCCCATGCGCCTAGTGGTGTTACAGTATACACTGTCCCAGCAGCCAATTTACCGCTATTCGTAATATCGAATACACCTACGGCACCTTTACGACTGGAGAATTTATAGGTTGCAACCCATTTGTCTCCGTTTGGAGCGGTTAGTTGTACACTACGGCCCGAAAACAATTCATCGCCAGGGTCTTGAGCCAAGGATACATTGATGGATGTATCGCTGACAGCTTCAGCGCCAGAGATTTGCAGTGGAGATATTTCTTTTGCTTCGAATGAAGGATTTGCTATATTGGCCCAGTCAGATGTTACGGTATATTTCACACCCGGTTTCAAGACTTGTCCTTCAGGAAGCCGGAATTTCGGCTCAATCTTACCATCTGTTGATTGTGTAAATGGAACATACTTGGCAACGATGGATTCTCCACCTTCTGGGGTAATCGTTACTTGTCTACCTTGCATGGAAGGAATGATTTGATACGTGATGCCATTTGCTCTGTTGTTCTCATCCAAAACAAATGCGTTAGCACCACGTCCACCACTGTATGCAGAGATGACATATCCATAGTCAATGACGCCATTTGTTTTCAGTGCTTCAATCTCAAAGGTGTCGCTGGTTACCTGAGTGGTTGCTGTCATATCCACCTTGGCTGCGTTTCCTACAAATGATCCTGCATTCTTACCTTTGTACGTTAAATTATAGGTTGTTCCAGCTTTTTGCACCGATGTAGGAACAATGTACGTTGCAACAGAACCCGATTTCAGCCGCGGCATATTCGTTAAGGTTAGACCGTCATTGAATACAAAATCTTCTTTTACTTTAGCAAACACCTCATTCTCAGCTGTCAAAGGAGCATCTAAGGTTACGATTAATGTAATTTCATTGATCGATTTCACACTTGTAATTTGAGCTTTATCGGATGGCATTGCTTTACGTGCTGTATTCAGTAAGGCCGCTGTTTCGCCACGTGTTGCGGGTTCAGTAGTAGAATTCAATTGATTAACCCAGTAGTTAACCGATAAGACGTCACGCTTCAACGCCTTCGATACAACTTGCACGATTTCTTCATCCGTTACCGTTTTATTAGGGCTAAATTTACCATCTTCCGTTTCCATTATCCCTAAACCAACAAGTACTGACGCATATTTGTAATACCATACGTTCGAGTTCACATCGGTGATTGGGGCAGTGTTCTCTTCAGTGCTTTGTAATTTAAAAGTCAATACTACCATTTTCGCTAATTCTGCACGATTGATTGGATTGTTCACACCCATCGAATGATCTGCATAGCCCTGTAACACACCTAATCCCGCAAGTACTTCAACGGCTTCTTGAATTTCTTTATCTGATAACTTAGATGCAGCTGCGGATATTCCTATGTTGCCTGATGTAGGTGCTGCTTGTACATTTAACACCGCAAAGGATAAAGAGGTTGCTCCTAGTGTTGCTGCGACCATTAATGCTGCTGCTTTTTTAGCTACGATTTTCACTATATTTCCCCCTAAGATCATTAAGTTATTTGTTGTTCATGTCTATAACTAAATGATAATTGAAAGAAATAAACTCCCCAGAAACGATTTATTAATAAAGTATTAACTAGAGCTTAAAAATATCGAAAATCGTCAAGAAAATGCCATTACACCGTAAATCGGTATCCCGCACCCCACACTGTTTCAATATACTGTGGGTTCGAGGGGTCCGATTCCAGCTTCTCCCGTATTTTGCGAATATGAACCGTAACCGTTGCGATATCTCCGCTGGAGTCCATCCCCCAGACCCGTTCGAATAAATCATCTTTGCTGAATACCCGATTCGGATGACTCGCTAAAAAGACCAGTACATCGAACTCCCGCGCGGTAAACAAAACCTCATGATTACGTACAAACACTCTGCGGGCATTTTTATCGATATGAACTCCACGGATTTGGAGCTCATGCTTCTCCATTGGCTCTAGCTTGCTGAGCATGCGTTCATATCTAGTTAGGTGCGCTTTCGCTCTTGCCACTAATTCACTTGGACTAAAGGGCTTCGTAATATAATCATCCGCTCCGAGATTAAACGCCCGAAGCTTATCGATCTCCTCTTTTTTCGCAGATACGATAAAGATCGGCACTTCCTTAGCCTCCCTAATACGGCGGCATAATTCAAAGCCATCGATGCCAGGTAACTGCAAATCTACGATAATAAGATTGTAATCCCCTTCAAGAGCCTGCCCAAGCCCCTCAGAACCTGTATGACATATATCAACGGCAAAACCGTTCAGCTCAAAATAATCCTTTTCCAATTGCGCTATCGTTGCCTCATCTTCAATAATCAGAATCCTTGTCATGCGAATGAAATCCTCCTTCATCGGTCGTTCGCTTCAAAGTAAAGAACAAGCTTGATCCCACACCTGGTTCACTTTCCATCCATATCGACCCACCATGCCCTTCAATAATCTGACGAGCTATCGCAAGACCAAGTCCGCTACCGCCTGTCGATAGGTTCCGAGAAGGCTCTGCACGATAAAACCGTTCAAAGATATGTGGAAGAGCTTCGGCATCAATACCCATTCCATTATCCTTCACTTCAGCAGTCACCCATTCGCTATCCACTTGCAAAGAAAAACGGATGAAAGGGTCCGGCTTGTCCATATACTTCAGCGCATTTCCAATTACATTCAGTAATACCCGCTTTAATTTATCCAAATCTGCTATAACCTCAATACGCTCGGAGTTATGGTCGTCCAGATGAAATGAAACTCCTTTATTTTCGTTATGGTAGCGCATCTCTTCGATACAATCCTCGAGGAATGCAATAATATCCACAGCCTCGAACGAAAACGGAACCTGATTCAAATCCAGCTTGGAATAAAGGAACAATTCATCAACCAATTTATCCATTCCAATAGTTTTGTTATAAATAATGTCGACGTACATGTCCATCTTCTCAGGTGTATTGGCGACACCATCTCGTATGCCTTCAATAAACCCTTTAATATTCGTAATCGGAGTACGTAAATCATGTGAAATATTTGAGATTAATTCTTTCCGATTCTCCTCATATTGCAGACGAAGGTTCACTGACTCTTGCAACCTCTGTCTCATCGTCTCAAACGCTTTATTTAACTCCCCAATCTCATCTTTGGACTGCAGGTTAAGTTCAAATTGGAGGTCACCCTCTTGAATTCGTTCTGCGGAATCCCTTAACTTGTTCAGTGGCTTAATAACACTTCGTGTAATCCAGCGATATAATAGCACATTCGCAATCACAAGAACGCCAATTAATATCAATGAAAAGATCGGTAGCAGCCTCCGTGTGAGTTCCGCAAAAGGGCTATGCTCTTTGATGACGAAAACACTGCCTTTCGCCCCATCCGAATATTTAAAGTCAAATTTGGCATAGCCATAAAATCTTTCTTTAATATTAAACGTGTTACGAATCTGATAGTTATTGAGATCGTAAGGAGGTAAAGCATCCTTTAATTCAGGTTGATTGAAGGTGCGCGATTCAAAAACAGGGTCATTCACTCGCCTTACAAATAGTCCCGCTTTCTCAGTCTTTAGCTTAAAATCATATTCCAGTAACAAATCCTTGTTCTGCAATTCATCCGGGTCATGCTTGGCTAAATACTTTAATTCTAAAAAAATAGATTCCTCTTGCTCCGACAACGGATTTAATTGATAGTGCACTTTATAAAAATCCCGAAGACTGTGAACATCTCCTGTAGATGCAATTGTAAATAAAGCTGCCGTCATTACGATGATAAGTAAACTAACGACTAGCATTCCCGTATAAGATAACAGTAATTTTATCCGAATCGACACGACTGTTCCCCTCTCACTAACATTGGATCCGCTAAATAATCATCTCCGTATTTTAGTGAAATACTATCACATGGGGAGAGCGTTTGCTAACAGAAAAAAACTTCTACCAACACTTTGGCAGAAGTTTTTATAGAACTTAATTTACGCGAGATCATCAAATGCTATATAGATTGATCTGATGATTTTCCTATTTCGGGTTGGTCGCGACTCCAGAGAATGTTTGGACTTCGACCACTTTTCCCTTTTTTGAATATTTTCAAGTTCAATCTATATGGGTACGTTTTTCAATGATGAGAATACTTTATCGAAGCCTGCTTTAGAACGAGAAAATAATTCAGATGAACTTTGCGCGGAAGCCGGCGCCAGAACTTCTTGGGCGATCACACCGGTATACCCGATCTTTTTCAGGCTTCCCAAGAATCCTGTGAGATCAATAGAACCTTCTCCTGGATACAATCGATCGAAATCTAACAATTCCACTATCGGTAGAGGTTTAGCATCATTAATATGGACATATGCAATTTGATGCGGTTGTAATTTCAACAGATCCTCACTCGTTAATCCATTCGTATGCCAATGGTAAGAATCCAATAACAATCCGATGTTCCTTACTTGAATCGTCTCCATCCAGCTCAACGTATCTTGCATCGTCCAGATCAGTGGATTTGCCCATTGTGTACGTAAGTGATGAGGGCCTACGAACTCTAATGCTAATGTAATTCCATAAGCGCCTAATATTTCCGCGCATAGTCTTAAACGTCTTGTGGCTGCAATCATAAAAGCTGCGACCGGAAGATCTGTCGAAGGTAAAATATATGTACAACATGTCGTACAATTTAATGCAGCAGCGGCCTCAGCCATTTGGGTAAGCGATTTCAACCCTTCTCTAAAGCTTTCCTCTGTTGTGCGCCAATCTACCACTAAACCAAATGATCCTAGCATGATTCCATGGCTTTCCAGCAATTGAACAGCCCCATCCTTACCATACTGCTGCACTAACTCTAATGGATTTGCGTCTATCGACTGAAAGCCGAATTGGCTCGCAAGTCTGATATATTCTTCATTAGAACTGAGTTCACCCAAGCCTGCTGTTGTTAATCCTCTTATCATCGTCGTTCTCCCCCTTATGACCAATCTAAACAGTTCGTCATATCTAGTCTAGCGCATCGTGCACTCGAATAAAACCATCTCTAGTCCCCTTTAACAAATTCTACGATCCAATTGCAATAATGTTTTTTGTCAAAAATTAAGATGGGGTGAGAGGCTTATGGGGGGACGATGAGCCCTTCCTTTCATTTTCGTTCAAAGATCCTTATACTTGCTTGGAGAAGCATTTCAAGGGAGATTGAACAGTATGGACATAAAAAAATTGCAATACTTTATCGCAGTAGCAGAGGAACTGCATTTTAACCGTGCAGCAGAGAAGCTGAATATGACACAGCCTCCCTTAAGCCAGCAAATTCAAGCTCTGGAGAATGAGATTGGTGTGAAACTATTAGAACGGAACAAAAGACAAGTTCGTCTAACGCCAGCGGGGGCGGTATTTCTAGAGGAGGCTAAATCCATTTTATCTCAACTGGAACGCTCTATTAAAACAACACAATTAGTCGATCAAGGAATTATCGGACATTTGAACATTGGATTTATAGATTCTGCAGCTGGTGGAGTATTGGTCGATATGTTAAAAATGTTTCGGGAACGTTATCCACAAGTACAACTCACATTACATGAGATGACGTCTGCTCAGCAGTGGCAGGCTTTACATGAAGGAACGATTCACATTGGATTTGTACGTTATACAGAGTCGGGCAAGCATATCGACCATCGTCCCTTAGTCAATGAATCGCTTATTGCCGTTTTGCCAGAGCAGCATCACCTAGCTCATTTACCGGTGTTATCCATTCGCTCTTTAGCTTTAGAGCCGTTTATATCGTTCCCACGTCATTTAGGAGCTCCTTTTCATGACCTCATTATGAGCTTCTGCGCCCAACACGACATGTATCCGAATGTTGTACAGGAAGCCATTCAGATGTACACCATTGTAAATTTGGTAGCTGCTAATCTTGGAGTTTCCATTGTGCCCTCTTCAGTTACTATTTTTCAGCGTGAAGGTGTCACATTTCGTCCCTTTGAAGAAAGCACACCATCGATTCCCCTTTATGCCGCTTGGAGAACCGATTGCGATCGTGCCTCCTTATCCGCGTTACTAGAGATCATAGGACAAATGAGTTCAGAAGTTATTAATGGTGAATGATATAATATTCAGCCCGTTTTTCTAGGATCACGTTCAACGAGTCCTTCTAGCACTCTATCGATTTGCATCATCACTTCCCTATCCAGACGAACTCCCGCAGCTTTGGCATTTTCTATTACTTGCTCAGGCTTGGATGCCCCAATAATTGCAGATGAGACTTGTGGATTTTGCAACACCCATGCTATAGCCAATTGCGGAAGCGTCAACCCAACTTTGCTGGCGATGGTAGAGAGATTCGAGATCGCTTCAAGCACCTCAGTCCGAAGCCATTGACCCGCCAATTTATTCATAAAAGGTGAGCCCGCAGCTGTTGAAGCACGAGAACCCTCTGGCAATGGTTGACCTGGCATATATTTGCCTGAAAGAATCCCTTGAGCAAGCGGCGACCAGACCACTTGTCCAATCCCTTCCCGCTCACAAGCTTGAACTACCTCCGTCTCCATTACGCGCCATAACATCGAATATTGAGGTTGACTAGCCACCAATGGCACCTTCAATTCCCTCGCCAAAACAGCACCTTCTGCTATCTGATCCGCCGTCCACTCACTTATCCCGACATAGAGAACCTTACCTTGGCGCACCAGATCCGAAAAAGCCAAGAAGGTCTCTTCAAGGGATACTGTTGCGTCAAAGCGATGCGCATAATAGATATCAATATAATCGGTCTGTAATCTGTTCAGTGAAGCATGGCACGCCTCCATAATATGCTTGCGAGACAGACCTCTTGCGTTACGTCCCGTCCCTGTGGGATGGCACACCTTGGTACACAATTCAATATCAGCTCTGTGCACTCCTTTTAATGCTTGGCCCAGCACCATCTCAGCTTTCGTATCGGAATATACATCTGCAGTATCAAATGTTGTGATCCCTACATCCAATGCAGCGAGAACACAAGCATGGGCAGTATCATTGTCCACTTGAGCACCATGTGTAATCCAATTACCATAAGCAATCTCACTTAGATGTAAACCACTCGTTCCTAATTTGCGATAGTTCAATATATACCCTCCTTTAGATAACAATCTGATTGTAACAAAGAGATATTAATACGAGAAATACTCTTTGATATGCGATTTAATTCAAAAAAGATATTACTGAGATACTTAAAGATAATAAAAAACGCCCTTTAGGCGTTTTTTTCGGTAAATATTCTGTTTCGAAACTCTAACTTCGCCTATACTCCGGTGGGTATTAACCTCCAAGCCTTGTTACCGCACCACAACTAACAGTACAATAATTCCGAGCCAAAACAGCCAGCTTACTGGGTGACCGAAATTTAATCCCCAGCCGACTCCGAGCCTTTTCTTGACGATTAGGTTTGGATCTTTACGATTGAAATAAATCATACCTAATCGCCATTTATCATCATCATGGACAGGTCTGACATTGGAGCTATCGGCAGATCGCTCCAAGCGGCTTTCGCCCTGACCAGCCCAGAACGTTAAGGCCAAGGCGTATAGGATAATAAGGGCTATTATGATTAGGATAATAGGGATAGCGAAATTCATGTTAAGCAGAGATATCATGTTTAGTTGCACGACAGAAAACAGGATAACCATTAAGAAGCTTGCTGTAAGCATAAAATATGACCAAGTACGGCGGTAAGTTGCGTCTTGTCTGATGGAACGGTTAGGATCATTGGGTTGAACCTGCTGCTTTACTCTGCGAATACTCCAATTCTCAAATATGAACAAAAGTGTTATGAACACTTGCATTATCGTAGGCATAAACACAGAACTAAAAGATTTAGCTGCATAGCGGTCTACGTTCCAACTGCTGTTGTAATGGATCGGAATCTGATCAGGAATCAGATCGTAGTTGTATAGCACAGTTACAATACTAACAACAGTAATTAAAACATGAATGAGGAACCAATTATTAGACAAGCCAATGTTTCTTTTCCGAAATCCAGTGTCCACTGCCATGATCGATGGTTCCAGAGCAATAGGCAGCATAGGTAGTAAACTTTTCATTTTGAAATGATAGCTAATGTTTATGACTAGGGAGATTCCGACCATGGCGAGTGAATAAGTGACAATGATCCAACTTTGTTGCTTGGAATGTTCATCACCGTATAGTAGACAGATGATACAAACAATGAACAAGATGGTATGCAAGGTAGCACTGATCCTAGCATATGACTTCCGCATCTGGTGCAGAGGCTCACTTTGGAATTGTACAGGGCTGACGTTGACCCCAAAACTAATCGTCTCTCTTGTTAAATAAGGCATGCTTACCATGAGTACAATGGCAGGTACAAATACAAGGATCATTACTATAACAGGCATTATCGTCATATCATTCGCCTCCTCTTATACATAAGTGTTTATTTGAAAACTCTATAGCATATCCTATTAACTTAGGATAAGGAATCGACTTGAACATAAATTTTATTATAATCGATTTTAGTGACTATTGTGATGAAATTAACAATTTATCCAGTTTTTTTGCTACATAGAGCTACTCATCTGACAACTGAATTATGGCAAGTACATCTGTTTGAAATTCTATGTAGGTAAAAGATAGGATTTCGGACACTTACTTTAAATATTCTGCAATTTGGATGACTTGTGTGGGTAATAAATAAACATCATCCAACTCTTGTCGAGTGTTTCCTATGGACGCTAAAGTGACACTCGGTGCTGAATGTGATTACTCTTACGATTTAATGATGAGAGGAAACTGAACAGCATATGCCTTATATTGATCGAAATGGTATGAACATTTATTATGAATATCTTCACTCTAACTCTCTTAACCAACAAATAGACGCTATCCTGATTATCCACGGAGCGGGTATGAATTTACGTTCCTGGGATTTGATTGTTTCTTATTTGAAGCAACACTATCATATTCTTCGCTATGATTTGCGCGGACATGAATTGAGCGATAAAGGGCCAGTCAGAGTAGCTTGGAGACTGCTATTCACTCTTTTTCTTCTAGAGCGGCTCAATATTTCTTCTTTTTTCGCTGTTGGTCATGGAGAGGAAGCATATGTGCCGTGCTGCTCGGTACAATCCGTCACTTCATAAAGGAAGTTAGTTTGATTAATTCATTTGAATTAATTATACTCAACAGTATGGAGGAATGGACATTGAATACAAACCTAAGCAACGATATGAATAAAGGAAATGAAGACTCCACCCAAACTCGTTTATTAGAAGCAGGGCTGCGGATCTTTGGATTAAATGGCTATGAAGGCGTACGTACGCGGACCCTTGCAGATGAAGCTGGTGTGAACCAATCGGCGATTCCGTATTATTTCGGTGGAAAAAAAGGATTGTACTTAGCGGTTGCCCGTCGCTTGACAGCAGCCGTTCAAGATAATTTTTTGAAGCAGGCTTTAATTGAGACAGAAGAGATTGAGAAACGGTCAAAAGAAGAAGCCGCAGAAGCTCTTAAAAAAGTCATGACGCAATTTTCCAAGACGATGATTGGTAATCATGAAGCCAATGCAAGAAGTGTATTTATCGCAAGAGAGCAGATGCAGCCTACAGAGGCTTATGACATTTTGTATGAACAATTCTTCCAGCCACTACATCAGATGATTGCCGTCTTGGTGAGTAAATTAATGGATCTAGACGCAAAAGATCCAAAAACGATATTAATCGCACATGCAATTGTTGGACAATCGGTTGCGTTCTCTGTGGCGAAGGAAACCTATTTGAGACGCCAAGGGATTCAAGACTTGGATGAAGTACACATTGCTTTGATCGCCAAGGAGCTTGGCGAAATGTCGATTCGTACATGCAGCGGCTATTCTCATTAAAAATGAGGGTACGTAACGAAGACATAAACATTCTTCTATACGTACCCTTTTGCTATTTTACCAAGTTGCCCTCATCAGCTGAGTAGAATTTTTATTTAGTTCAATCCCCCCAGCTTCACCCACGATCACCGTTCCGCCAAGATTAATGACCTTCTTACCAATCGCACAATTCGGCTCAAATGCAAACACCATTCCTGTCTTGAGTTCGGTCTCTAACCCTATGGATGGGATCGGCAGCACTTTCCCGTACTCTCTCGCCTCAGGCAACCGTGCAATCTCATCGCCAACCCCAATAAGACCAAATGGACTAATGGAATGAATAAGCGGATGAACGTGCCAACCTCCTGCTTCACGCATCGGCTCATTCATCGCTTTAACCACGTCTCCGAAAGTAGCCCCATGCCGCAGCTCTTTTACTCCGTTCTCATACGATTGTCTCGCTGCCGCTGCCGCCCGCTCAAAATCCGGATGCACAGCTCCTACAGCGATTGAAGGCTGATGCTGCGTCTCTAGCATTCCGAATGATGAAAATACCTCGGCCAAAATAATATCTCCTTCTTGGATCACCCGCGGCTCCTCTGGTCGATATGTCCATGCGGGCAATCCCCATCCTACGAACTCTGGTCCTGATCCCATTAATATCGTTGTCGTGAACCCGACATGGGTCGCACAAGCATTCATCGCTGCCGCATAGATCTCATTTTCTCTCACGCCTGGCTTCGTTGCCTCAAGCATCGCCTGGCACATTTTTTCCCCAACGTTCGCTGACCATTTTAATACCGCGATCTCCTCCTGACTTTTCACAGAAGACAGTGCGAAAAATTTGTGTCCCACAGGCTTAAAGGTCCCATTCGGTAATCCTTTTAGGATCGTTTGCCAAGTATTATAGGGCATGGCTCCATCAAAGTAATAGGGAGGATAAGGCTCTAAGCCAATCACACCAAATGCTTTATTTGTAAGTCCTCTCTCTTCCATAATCTTGACAATGTGCGCACCCATTTTTCCGACATACATATTTTCCGGGCGTATCCAGCCTTGCGTATTCGTATATCCAGCTTGAATATGATCTTCCACAGCAGTGGCTAAAAAGACAACAGAGATCGGCTCTTCATTCTTAGGGAAAATGACAATAGAACCTGGACGCTCATTCGTAAAGTAGGCGTCCGGGTTAAATACAGCAGGGAACGCACCTTCTCGATCTCCATACACAATCAATACATCCACATGCTCTTCTTCCATTAGCTGATTTGCAATGTTCCATCTACGATCTCTTTCCGCAAGTGAGTAGGTAGGGATTCTAGTATCTTGATTGTTCATACCTCTTTCTCCTCCTAACGTTTATTTCTTTCCAGAGTTCATTGCTGATCGTTGCCTTTTGTCATCGTCCAACCGTATACATGCGAATGGCCCCCCTCCAATAGATGTCATGAATGAACCTGTTACATTGCAAGTATAATTCATTCATTTGATTAATTCAATTGAATTAAATTAATTGATTTATGTGCAAAAATAGCTCCAATAACTTGGAGAATTAATCTTTAAATCATTAAAATGAAAAACACTATCACTTCAACTTGTTGTAACAGGTTCACTGCCTGCTCATAGATTGTGCATCCAGTTAACTGGCCGTATTCTGAAAGGTCAGTATGGTGTTCGACAGCAATTTATCAATGATGGAATCAACGTTTCATTCGATTCAACATCAAAGTATCTAACATGCGGCGTGTTCTCTACCTCCGCGGATAAACGGATTTTCAGCGCTGGAAAGCCCTCTATTCCAAGCGACCGACAAAAACGAACAACCGCGGCACTGCTTGCCTCCGCTTTTGTCGCTAACTCATGTATGGTCATATGCAGTACTTCTTTAGCATTTGCAAGAATGTACTCCGCTACTTTTTTCTCTGATTCTGGCAATTCATTTAAGTCTAGCTCAATTTGCGAAATCATACTTCCCCGCAATTAAACCTGCTCCAACAAATGTAGGAATCATTGGTATGAAAATATTTCCCATTTTTCGCAAAAAGTTCTTGAACGGTTTATCATTCTTCTTTTTAAGCTTCGCCTTCATTTGTGCGCTTTGTGCTTGTAATTGCTCAGCCGAAGTCGCTATTTTCCCAATACTCATTTAGACTATATTGAGTAATCTAAACTTTGTATCACTTCTACGATTCCACACGTTCCATTATTGACGAATTTTTATTTCAACATTAAACTATAAATAAGAAATTAAATTCCAAAAAACCGTTTTTTTATTTATTAAATTTATCCCAACATTACGTCGCAGGAGGAAAATGAAAGATGACGACGACACCAAACATCATCGTAATGAACCATCCAACTAGAGAGCAGCTTGAAAAGATTTACGATATTTTAGATGAATGCTTTTCCGTTGGCCGAGCTTTTTTCCAAGAAAGATTAGACCTAGACACCACATATGATCCAGATACAACATGGTTTGCGATGGTTGACGATAAGATTGCATCTAATGTACAAATTTTTCCGTTTCATATTAGAGTCGGTCAAGCGATCTTGAAAACGGGTGCAATGGGGAGTGTCGGTACAGATCTAAATTACCGCGGGCTGGGGCTTGCACACAAAATTCTTCATGCGCAGACCAACTATATGAAAGAAACCGATTATGATATAAGCTTGCTTTTGGCTAGCAAGCATGCGTTTTATGAAAAAGCTGGCTGGAGACTTATTCCGGAGACTGCTTTCGCAATTGAAAAACCAGCAAGTTTGGAGCAGCAGCAAAACAGTGATGAAATCATTCCTTTTGAAGCCTGTTATCTCGATGATATCCGTTTCATCTATGAACAATTCAATAAGAATCGTACCTACACCGTGATCCGAAGTAGAACGTATTGGAATGATTTATTGACCTGGCCGGAATGGAAGAAAGTTGACTGCTTGCTCCTTCGCAGAAATGGAAAAATCGTCGCTTATGGCATCATTGAAAAGAAAGATACTGAACAAGTATTTATTAATGAATTATTGTATTTGAACGAAGCCGAAAACGGCGTTGAAGCTTTGTTTCATGCCTTATGTCAGCTGCGCCAAAATGCAAAGCAAATATTAGCGATGCTCCCAGAGGACCATAAGCTATATTCCTATTACCAACAGCATCAAGCAAATTCAATTCAAATCAATATGGCGATGTGGAAAATGATCAATCTCAGTTCAACTTTCCATAAGCTTCAGCCTGAATTAGAAGATCGCCTAAACCGTAGCAACATAATTGCAGACCAGGAGCTGCATATTGTACTTCGCAGCAATGAGGACTGTATCTACTTGGATTATAAGCAAAAGCAGCTTTCTGTTTCCGATGCTAGTAATCATACCAATCCCTATACTTCAATAGAAGTAGATGAACGCGAGCTAATGACTTATATCATGTTCGGCTATAATGAAGCAGGCGCAGCAAAGGACAGTACTGAGCACGCTAACATCCTTCAAGCTCTATTTCCGAAACAACAAGCCGTTTTTTATTTGACCGATAAATTTTAAGCCATTTTTGATTCCTACCATTTTAAAATAAGGGTGTGTCGCAAGTCCAACTGCTCGGACTTATGACACACCCTTATTTTTCCATAGCGACAAAAACTAGTCGTTGTTCATTTTTGATCTTCCTAACAGGACAGCACCGTAGGTTGCATCCTTAATCGGCAAAATCAGCTTTGTTTGCGGGTAGCTCTGTGCGAGCTTTCGCTCCAAGGCTTCTTTCACAAAGCGAGACTTTTGCAGCACACTTCCTGCAATCGCAATCGGACTTTCATATAGCTTAAGCCGTTCAATAACAGGCACAACAAGTTCATATAGATTGGCTGCACATTTCTCCGCTAACGCTATTGCATGTGCATCGCCCTTCTCGCATGCGGTCGTCATAATCGGTGCGAGCTGCGCAATATCTTTTTTCGTCGTATTTTTATCATAAACAAAGCCAATAATCTCTTTCACAGTGCTTAATCCAAGGTGCTCATATACCATCGCTGGGATGACCGTATCGGTTATTCTTCCGTCCTCCACTTGAACTAATACGGATAATAGATCGCGCCCAATGCTATAACCGCTTCCCTCGTCATCAATCAGATGACCAAAGCCTCCTGTGCGATGCTGCTCTCCTTTTTCATTGACCCCAAAGCAAATCGATCCTGTACCGGCAATGAGAATGATGCCTTGCATCGCATTTTGTGCCCCGTATAATGCGGTTTCTTGATCGCCTGTAATCGTTACTGGCCCGATATAACCGTTATTTCTCACATGCTGCTCCAAAAAATTGATGACCAGCGGATTACTTATTCCTGCCGCACCTATACATATATGAGCAACTTCTTGTAAATTACCGCAGTAGAGCTTCGTTTGACTAAAAATTTCCTCAAAGGAGGCGGCAATAGCATCAGCATCACCACCGTTATAATTAATAGGCCCCACAGTAAAGGTGAATAAAGCGTCTTCCTGGTCATGCGTAATGGTGACAGCTGTTTTCGTGCCACCCCCATCAATTCCAACGATAAATGCCATACCTATGTCCCCTTGTTGTACTTTTTATCTACATCTGTATCGTAATATTGGCGGTGGGTACAACCTCACCATTTAGGATTGGAAGGAGTGATTTGAATGCATCAAGTGTATACTCAAATGCCGCAATTCCGCAGAACTCGCCTTCGATTAACGGTAAATCATACGGGCGACCTAATGTAATGGCCGTTACTTTGCAGCCTGCAGCCAGCAGCTTCTGAACAAGCGCAAGCTGACCTTTGTTTTCACGCGCATTGAACAAGCCGATAACAATATGCTTGTAGCCTTGTACCTTTGGCAGCGCAGCGTTGATTTGCTCCTCGCTCGGGTCAATGTCGATAATCTCATAAGCTGTATTAAAATGCTCCCCCATATATTGCGGAAAGCTAAGAGCTTGATTCAAGCTGCTGGACGCAAGATCGGTGCGGTATGAATAGGAACCCATAAATAACATTTGCTCGTCACCGGTATGAATGGGCTGGAGCTCACCTTTAATGAGGCAGATCGTTTCCGTACGCATTAGCTCATTTGCTCGGCGATGTACATCGCAGCCAACTAGTTCATAATCTAGCTCCTCAATCGTCGCATATTGTGCTTTATAAGCTAAAATTTTTGTAACAGCTGCATCAATTAGCGCTTCATCCAAATCACCGGTGGCTACAGCTTCTTCGATCAAATGAATCGCTTCCTTCACTGTCTCAGGAGTATGACTAATGAATACCAAATCAATACCTGCTTTAACAGCTCCTAACGCTCCTTTTGCCGTACCATAGTATCGTTTGATCGCGTCCATTTCTAAACAATCCGATACAACTAACCCTTTATATCCTAATTTTCCTTTTAATATCTCTGTAATAATGGTATGAGACATAGTTCCGGGCACACCGGATTTTTCAATTTTCGGAAATAAAATATGTGCACTCATAATCGCTTGAGCGCCTTGCTCAATTGCGGCCTTAAACGGCAACAGCTCAAGCTGCTCTAATTCCTCAAGTGTTTTTTCAATGGTAGGCAAGCCAATATGTGAATCGACATTTGTATCACCATGACCTGGAAAATGCTTAAGTGAGGACATGACGCCTCCATCGAGCAATCCCTTCATCATTTGAATTCCATACTGGGATACTGTTGCAACAGAATCACCATATGAACGAACATTTATGACTGGATTCAATGCATTATTGTTAACATCCATAACTGGAGCTAGATTAAAATTAATACCTAATGCTTTCAATTCTCTGGCAGTCATTCTGCCTGCTGCATACGCATTTTCAGGTCGTCCTGAAGAAGCAATTGCCATGGCTCCAGCAACATTGGTCGCGTCTTTAGGCATACGAGTGACTCGACCGCCTTCTTGGTCGATCGTAATAAAACCCGGGATACCAGTATGTGTCGTGTACCATAGCTGCAGCTCAGTAACAAGCTCGCCTAATTGATATTTATTGTCGATATTATGTGAGAATAAAATAATATTGCCGACTTTATAATGCTCAATAACTTCCTTCAGCTCAGGAGTGATCTCGGTTGAAGGGAAGCCTGTTACGAACATTTGTCCAATCTTTTCGCGCAAGCTCATATGTTCTATTGTTCTCATCAATTATTCACCTTCCTCTAGCGATATAAATGATACTGCTGTGTTATTTCTGCAAATTGCTTGCTTTCCGCTGCAAACTGTTCAAGCAGCTGCTTGGCTTGCATATTTTCCGTACGATACATGTTGTCTCCCCCCAGCAAATCGATAAATGGACGAGAGCCCTCCTTCACAGGAGGCAGGAATGAAAATTGCTCGTACAAATCTCTTATCGTAAATAATAAGGTTACCCCAACTTCTAAAGGCCTCAGCACTTGGAGATCTGTAATGTAAATTTGTACCCCGCCGCATAGCTCGCCACAATGTTTAGATGACGTTGGCTTGAAATGAACTGGACGAAAAAGCACACCCGGGATACCTTTTGCATTCATCTCATCTGCCAATTGCTGCGCTTGAATGAACGGAGCACCAATCATTTCAAACGGAAACGTTGTGCCTCGTCCTTCCGAGCAGTTCGTGCCTTCAAATAAACATGTTCCTGTATATAATAAAGCTGTTTCATATCGTGGCATTCCAAGTGAAGGATGAACCCAAGTTAATCCTGTATCCGGGAAGGACATGCTCCGTTCCCAGCCTTCCAAACGAACAACATGCAGCGATGCATTCCAATTCATTTGATCATTTGCCATCGTTGCTACCTCACCTGCTGTTAATCCGTATCGCACGGCTAGCTCGTAATTTCCAACAAATGATTTGAAGCCGGGCTTCAAGACATTCCCTTCTACCGTTACCCCGTTAAGCGGATTAACACGATCAAGAACAACAAATTCTACACCTGCATTTGCACAATCTTCAAGTGCATACAGCATCGTATAAATAAATGTGTAATAGCGTACACCAACATCTTGAATATCGTATACAATGATGTCTACTTCATTCAGCATTTCTTTTGTTAAACGCTTGGAGTCTTTACGGTACAAGCTATAGACTGGAACATTCGTAAAAGGATCCGTGTAAGTATCTACTACTGCCCCTGCATCCAAATCTCCGCGAACGCCATGCTCAGGTGAAAACATCGCAGCAAGATTAAAATTTTCATGTAATATAGTAATCGTTGATGCAAAATCCTTCGTAAGACCTGTCGGCGCTGTAATCAATCCTACGCGCTTACCTTCGAACAAATAACGATAATTCGTTATAGAATCAATCCCATTTAACACCATATGAAGCTGCCTCCTAGCTGCTTTTTCGCATAAATGGATAGAACAAGGGAATGTTTCCTGCTATACATAGAAACACTCCCTCTTAGCTAGTTAAATAGTTACCAAAGACTAGACTGCCTAACCTTCACCGTTTCAGCAGGCACCATAAATGCTTCTGCATATGTCTTTCTTGCTTCACAGCCGCGAACAACTGCTAGTGCTTTATAGTAATCCATGTATTTGAAAGATTTGCTATTCGTCACAAACCAATGCTTGCTTAAAGCATCTATCCATAGATCAAATGCCGCTTGATCGAAATCCACATATACGTAAGGGACATAATCAACCGCATCCTCCCAGTTTTCGGAGTAATATAATCTTGCTGCAAAGTGCGCGGGGAGCGCTCGTTCAAAGGATGATAGACTTGCGAAGAAACGGGCATCATTTACGATATGATGCGTTAGCGCATGGTCCTTATGCATACTGTTTTTCCAGTGTGTAATAATAATGTTAGGCTTCACGCGACGAATTACATCACAAACCTCCATACGAATTTCCTGATTGTCAGGCAACTCTCCGTCACAATAATCATCGAATACAATGGCTTCACCGCCTAGCATATCCGCAAAAACCTGTGCCTCTTTCACTTTTTTCTGACGATATTCCTTTATATCCTGTCCTGCCGGGACCCCTCGTTCACCCGCAGTTAACGCTAGTGTCACAATGCGATCTCCCTTTAAACTATGACTTGCGAGTACACCACCAGAAGCTAGCTCCACATCACCAACATGTGCTCCAATTGCTAATACTGTGAATTTTTCGCTCATCTTTAAAGTTCCCTCCGCAATATAGAAAATTGTTTTTCAATAGTAAAGCCCGCTTTTTGATAGATTCGAAGAGCCGGATTATTATTTCCAGTGAATAGAGAGATATATTGACAGCCCACATTTTGAAAAGCTTCAACCATTCGGAAAAATAATACACTGCCAAGGCCATGCCCCTCATGCTCTGGGTGCACTCCGATACCGCAAAAAAATGCTCTTCCATCAGGCTGCGAAATAATTGGACCTGCAAAGCCCACAACCTCGTTTCCGTACACAGCTACTACAAGCGGTGCGCCAACCTTCACATAAGTAACAACATCCTTCTTCCACTGCGGATTTTGCAGGGCAGCAAGCGTTGCTTCAAGCCCAGTATGTAAATCAGGGACATAGGACGTAATGTAATAGTCCTTGCTAGTTGCATTGGTTTCCTTATCTAAAATATCTTCGGGAACTATAAAGCTTCCGAGTTTTAAATACATGCCGCATTGCGTCGCTCGATCTTCGTAGCCTCTAGCCATTAAAGCTTCATATAATGGCAGGTCCTTACTGATGCCCGGGGCATTATTATGCTCATGCTGAGGTGCACTTGGAATACTCCACTTCAGCTTAACAGGGTTGAAAAACAATACATCAGCTTGTCTTTTCCCAAGTTCTTGGAATCTTTTTTCTAAACGCAATAGAAAAGCATCGTAAAGCTCCAGAGAAGCCACATGGGTATCTATAATAACACTCGTAATATAACCCGCCACATCTCCAAGAGGGAGATCAGAGCCGCAGCAGCCAGCTGCAAAACCAACAATCCCTTTTTCGTCACTGCCTACCCATATACAGTCAGCGTCAAAATAAGGATGGTCGATGAATGTATCTTGAAACTCTCGCTCTGTAAATGGCTTATAATCATATTTTGTAGCCTCACGATTCCAAAGCTCTACAACTGCAGAGTGATCTTCAATTGAAAAGGGTCTGATTTGCAACATTTAAGCCTCCTGTGAACGTCCAATATAGGGCCAGGAAATTTTGCCCATTACTACTGGCTGTGAAGCTCCAGTTACTAGCGGGATATTGTTTGGTAAGCGCTCCATCGTGTAATACGCTAGCAGAGCAAAAGCAATTGCTTCCTTAGCATCACTATTACCACCGATATCCTCCTGCGTCAGCACCTGCACGTTATGCGGTGCAAATAAGTGCTGTAAATCACGCAAAAGCGTCTTGTTATAGCTTCCACCGCCGCCAATTAACAATTGCTCAGCCTGGTGCTGCGGTGCAATATACCGTTCATAGCTATCGACGATGCTCCAGGCAGTTAAGTACGTAGCTGTTGCAACAACATCTTCTGCTTTCCAGTTATAAACCTTCATCATTTCAATAATTTGTGCCACGTATTGTTGGCCAAACCGTTCTCTGCCTGTCGATTTTGGTAACGGCATCGTATAATATTTATCCTGCTGCATCCATTTCAATAGCTCATCAATCACTTGACCGCCCGCACCAATTTCGCCATTAACATCCATTGTCATTGGTGCAAATAATTGCGATACAAGGCCATCGATAATCATATTTCCAGGACCCGTATCAAAAGCAAATACCTCATCCGGTGAGGCATTTACAGGCAAAACAGTCACATTGCCTATTCCGCCAATATTTTGCATCAGAAGTGTTTTCTTTGGATTGTTAAACAATAAGTATTCGGTAAATGGTACTAACGGAGCTCCTTGTCCACCCATTGCCATGTCAGCAACTCGAAAGTCTGATACGCAAGGAATTCCTGTGCGATTGGCGATAACTGCACCATCCCCAATCTGAACGGTACAATGCAGATTATAACCGCCCATAACATTCTCATCCGGAGCATGATAGATTGTTTGACCATGCGATCCTACTGCGAATATTTGCGAAGGCGAAAGGCCGCATTTCCCTATAACGGATAATGTGGCTTGGGCGTATAATTCGCCAAGCCACATATTCATTGCGCCAACCTTATCAATCGTAGCGCTAGCGGGATCAAAAAGCTCAAATATGGAGTTTCTAACTTGCATCTCAAAAGGTGTGTTTTCAAAAGCCAGTAATTCAATCTCTACTCCATGCTCTTTTTCGGCTGATGGGAAAAGCTTAACTACTGCTGCATCAATACCATCTACTGATGTACCGGACATCAAGCCAACTAAGTATGTTGCATCAACTTTTGATTGTTTGTTCATTAACCTTTCACCGCTCCAACTGTTACCCCTTCAAGGAAGTATTTTTGTAAACTGAAGAACAAAATAAACATTGGAACTGCTGAAATGGTTGCCCCCGCCATCATCGGTGCAAAGTAAGTTGTATTCGCAAAGCGAAAGTTTTTCAAGCCGACCTGAATGGTTTGCATATCCATCGTATTCGTTACTAGGAACGGCCAGAAAAAGTCATTCCATGCCGCCATAAACGTTAGGATTGCTAGTACTGCCATAATTGTTTTAGATAAAGGCATAATGATATACCAGAAGATTTTAGGCTGTGAACAACCTTCGATTTTAGCAGATTCAATAATTTCAACTGGAATGGAGGACATGAACTGCTTAACCAAGAAGATGTTGTATACCGTTACTATGCTCGGCATAATCAACGCCGTGTACGTATTTTGTAATTCAAAAATATTTACGATCAAAATATATAGTGGAACCTGTGTGACTTGAACAGGAATCATCATAGATCCCAGCAAAATAGCGAACAAAATGTTTTTTCCTTTAAATTTCATTTTTGCAAAAGCATATCCAGCGAGTGTAGCAAAAAATACGTTAGATACCGTAATACACGCTGCCACTATAAATGAATTCAATAACCAGTCCCATGTATGTGGGCTGAAGTTAAAGAAGAATTTATAGGAATCAAATGAAATCTTCGATGGTAAGATAGAATAGCTCATTGCACCAGCTTCTACCGGATCACCGAACGAGGAGATGACCATAAAGTATATCGGGAATATGGTAGCTGCGGCAAATAGGATAAGGAACGTAATGTTTGCGCCATTACGTATGAACAGATACCCTTTGCTTCTTAAGCTGTTGTTGTACAAACCCATAGTATTCTGCTCCTTTTCCTAGTATTCTACATCTTTACCTAAAAACTTGAATTGAAGGAATGATATAAATCCGATAATCGCTGCTAGAACTAATGATTGTGCCGCTGCCTCACCAAACTCAAAATATGTGAACGCATTGTTAAAGATTAACAAACCTACCATTGTTGTTGCATGGTCTGGTCCACCGCCTGTCATAAGATAAGCGTTTTGGAATACTTGGAAGGAACCGATAACACCAGTAACAAGTAGGAATAGCGTTGTTGGCTTAAGGAAAGGGACAACGATAAACCAAAGCTTTTGCAGGAAAGACGCGCCATCAATTTCAGCTGCTTCATAATAGCTGTTATCAATAGCGAGTAATGCGGCTATATAAATAATAATTGCTGTACCATGACTTGATAACCATGACATTAACACAAGTGAGAACATTGCAGTTGCACTGGAACCAAGCCAGTTTTGATTTTCAATACCTAAAAAACTCACGAGCTTATTAGCAATACCTGATTTTAACGGATCGAAGATCCACAGCCACACAACAGAAAGCGCTACACCAGATGCTACGGCTGGCAAGTAATATAGTGCTTTAAAGATCGTTTGTGTTTTTTTCTTGAAAGGAATAATCAAAATTGAAATTAAAAATGATAGAAGAATATTAAACGGAACAGTTAATAGCGTATATACTAACGTGTTTTTCAGTGCTTTCCAGAAAAGTTCATCTGAAAACGAGTTAACGAAGTTATCCATGCCGACAAAAGTGGATCCTAATGGACCATATTTTTGTAAGCTGATAATAAAAGCATTGATGACTGGATATGCGGTAAATAAAGAAAACGCAATAAGTGCTACTGCGATAAACGCGTATCCCCAACCTGAGTCACTTTCGAGTTTCAATTTTTTTCTTTTAGTCAACGTTTGATTCATTGGGTCGCACCTCTCTTCTAAAAACAGTACAAGCTCTAGCTAATTTAGAAGGAAAGCTGTACGTTCTAGCTACGCACAGCTTTCACATGTCAGCCTAAGACAGACTAGTCAACTACAATACCATCTTTACCGAAAGATTTAATTGCAGCTGCTTTAACTGCATCATACATTTCTTGTGGAGCAATCTCATTTGCAAGTAAGGCTTGTAGTTTAGGAATAATAACTTCTGTTTCAATTTTTAATGCTTCAGCAGCCAGATCAGTAGGAATATCTGTACGAGCCGGAAGCGCTTTTGCCATCATAGCTTTACCTGCAGCAACGTTATCTTCGTTACGAGGGAATTTTTCAAGTACTTCTGCATTACGTGCAGATTCAGTAATTGGTGATAAGAACAGCTCATTACTGTAGTTAGCAGCAATTGAACCAGAAGACAAGAAATTCGTTGCTAGGGCAATATTTTTGATGTGCTCTTCAGATGGAGCTTTTTTACCACGAAGTGCGATATAACCATCAACGATTGAAGTAGGGACATAATCGGCACCGTTGAATGTTGGGACTGGAAGTGAAATATAATCAACTTCAATAGAATCTGCAACAGCTGAACCATCGTTCGCTTTAATCTTCTCATTGTTTAGACGAGCAGAGTTTTCAAATGCAGATAAACCTTTACCTGTGATCATCGTTTGACCCGTTAGGAACATGTTCCACCGTTTACCAGCATCGATAGAGCTTAGCTCTTTAGGCATAGAACCATCGTTGATCATTTCGCGAATAGATGTAAGTAGCCCCAAGAAGTTTTTGCTTGTATACGTATATTTAAGATCTTTATCGAAGTAATCTGGTAAACCAGCAGTTTTAGCAAGAATAGCTAGATAGTCTTTAGATGCTACACCAGATGTTGCGAACACGAAACCATAACGAGTAGTTTCACCTTTATCATTTTTCACTACGCCTTTAGAAATTGCATTACGGAACTCTTCATAAGTCCAACCGTTTTGTTGAATGCTTTTCCAATCAATTCCGGCTTCTTCAAGGAATTGTTTGTTACCACCGATAGTGTGGATTTCCATATACGCTGGTAGGCCGTATTGAGCGTCACCTAGTTGGAAATATTTCAATGGAACTTCGTCATAATCCGCCTTCGCTTCATCAGAAAGGGCACCGTTAAGGTCGATTAGTACATTAAGTGCTGCATATTTCGAAATTCCTGAAGCACCGATAAAAGCAATATCTGGAGGAGAACCTGCATTTACTTGAGTATCAAGTTTTTGCGTCATATCTTCCCAGCTCGCTGGCTCGATTTTCAAAGTCAAGTTAGGATGTAGTGTATTAAATTCTTTTTCCATATCAGCAAAACGTGTTTGATAGTTCGCTGATATCGGAGGTAAAAGTGCTGTAATCGTATCCTTTTTAGGCTCAGAACCACCGTTACTAGTTCCTGTGTTACCGGAATCTGTAGAAGCTGGAGCGTTATTTCCGTTTCCTCCGCAAGCCGATAATAGTGATACCATCATGATTCCTGACAAAAACAGAGTTAATCCACGTGATCTTTTTTTCATCGAAAACAGCCTCCTCAATTATTAATAGCATCCATCCTGTTATTCCACTTTTCACACCTAAACCAATGATGCGATTGCCTGTTTCAAGCGTCCTCCGTTTGCGTTAAGTACTTGTTCTGCTTCTTTTGCATCTAACCCCGATTTAATAATCATAATTGCCAGCTTACAGTTCATAGATGCTTTTTCAAGTGTTTCTGCGGCGGTTGATGTATCTACACCAGTCGTGTTCATGATGATACGAATCGAGCGATCTACGAGCTTAAAATTACTAGCCTTCAGATCAACCATCAAGTTGTTGTACGTTTTTCCTAACTTGACCATTGTGCATGTTGTCAGCATATTAAGCACCAACTTCTGAGCAGTTCCTGCCTTTAATCGAGTCGAACCGCTAATGACCTCAGGTCCTACAACAGGTGTTATACAAACATCTACAATGGGTTCGAACTTTGAGCCTCTGTTGTTACAAACACCGATAGTGGCTGCTCCAAGTTCCTTTGCTTTCGCTAAAGCTGCAATAACGTAGTTTGCACTACCGCTTGCCGAAATCCCAATAAGTACATCTTTGTTTGTTACACCAATGCTTTCGATTAATGCGATCCCTTCATCCATATCGTCTTCACAGCCTTCAACCGCAGTACGCAAAGCAATATCACCACCAGCAATATAGCCCTGCACCAAGGAAGGATCTGTACCAAAGGTAGGAGGACATTCGGAAGCATCCAGAACACCTAATCTTCCTGATGAGCCAGCTCCTATGTAAAACATTCTTCCACCATTAGACAACCTATGATGTAGAATATCTACCGCCTTTGCAATCTGCGGAATCTCCTCAGCTATAGCTCTGGGGACCAGTGCATCTTGTTGATTCATTAACTGGATCATTTCTTCCGTAGTACATTCATCAATCATTAACGTGTCTGGATTCACAGCCTCTGTTGTCAATCCCGCAAGGTAGTCATTCATAGCCATCCTCCTTCTTCCCAGTCTTAATCTGTCATGTAATTAACAAAACGAGTTAGATTAACTTACAATTAGTATGTTCTTATACTAATACAACACCATCGCTTCGTCAATAGATTTTGAAATATAATTTCATAAAGAAAATAAATTCTGATGTTTTATTTCATTCCTTACACACTATGTTATACCACATTTATAAAGCGCTTACAAGATGCAATTTAAATTTTTAACAATTGCTTTGATCGCTATGGCTCTAAGGTTAAAGCGATTTAAAAAAATGTATTATTTGCTGATTATCGCTCCAAACGAAACATAAAGTTACATCATCCGTGTTCAACCGGATGATGTTTCGTCTTCGATTCCATTCATTTTCTTCCTCATAATTGTGTGCCAAGCTATTAATTATTGAATTAAACTACTTATTATATTCATTAGATCAACGTATTCATCATGTAGATAATCTGACATGGATTGATAAATAGTATATTTAAGTATACGAAGTGAATGAAATACAAAAAAAAGAAAGCATTGATCCATGATCAATGCTTTCCTCCACATTCATTCTATCAGAACCTAATTTCTAAGTTTTTTCTTTAATATATTATGCGTTTTTGTTAAGTAGGTTTTTACTTCTTCATATTCTGCACTTGCGACACCAGCAAATAATATGTCGATGATCGTAAGCATCGCAATACGCGAGCCCATAGCCCCACTGCGGATTGTTATTTCAGGTGTGGATATGCTCAGTACAATATCCGCCCGCTCCGCAAGCTCACTTTTATTGTACTTCGTAATCGCAATACATTTCGCTCTATTCTTTTGGGCAATTTCCAGTGCATCAATAATATCACTAGTTGCTCCAGAGTTAGAAATGAAAATGGCAACATCATCTTTCTCAAGTAAAGTTGCTGCCGTGAGCTGACTATGACCATCTGTATAGGCATGACACATCTTATTAATTCGCGAAAACTTCTGTTCCCCGTCCATACAAACGAGTCCCGAAGCACCTATTCCAAAGAAAACAATTCGCTTACTATGACATAGTAATTCTACAGCTCTTGTAATTTCTTTTCGATCAATAACACTAAGCGTATCCTCAATGGACTTGCAATTATTCAATGAAATATTTGATATAATTGTCGAGAGATCGTCACCTGGCTGAATATCTGTATATTGAGCCTTTGAATCCTCATCACGAGAACCCAAAGATGCAGATATACTCACAATAAAATTGCGGTACCCGCTGTAACCCATCGTCTTACAGAAACGAAGGACAGATGCATCGCTTGTCTTACTCGATTGAGCCAATTCCTTAATCGACAAATGAGGGATCTCTTCCGTATTTTCTAATATGTAATCTCCGACCAATCGTTCAACTGGTGTAAAACTCTCTCGCATATCACGAATTTTAATTAATACGTTGTCATTTAGACTCATAATCTACCTACTCTAGATTTAATTAACACCTTTAATAATATCATAAACAATATAAACAACCTATTTCAATAACAAAATACGTTTTGGCATATCAAAAGCAAATATTAATTAATCTATTAAAATCATCCTACTCTTAGATCATCTGGTGACTTTACGTTGATTATAGCGTAATAAAGTTGTAAGGTATAGTCGATAATTATATACCTTCTGATATGGTGAAACAAGGGACCACAAAGGTCCCCGAAGATTCTTTCTATTGTTCTCAGCATACGTATAACGCATGTATTTTTTAATTTTACTGCCGTCTAAATATGACTCGATTTGTCAACTACATTCTTTGATGTAGCACCGTTTTTATCAACAGATATCCGGGTCAGAATCGTCGTCTTGTCTTCAGAGACTAACTGCTTCTCCAACTCCTTGCCATCTAGGTATGTAGTCATTTTGGTGATTCCAAGCTAGGATTTCTTATCCTGCAATGCCTTGATGACTGAGGCAATAGAATACTTTTTTGTATCGGTTAGGGCCTTATTGCTGCCGCTGTTAAATACCGCAATGATATCAAATGTTTCTTTGTTACTCTCATTTATGGTTTTTAACATCATATTTGCCAGAGCGCTTTGTGCAGTATCAGGTATCTTAATACCTTCCTCTCATTTCTCGGAATGAATTTTCATTCTGAACGTAGTGACAAAAGAACCTAATGCTCCTTAGTCGGAAAATCAGCAGACTCACTGCAATCTAATGGCATTCCAAAAGCTGTCTGCAAGTTCTTCTTCGAGTTCAAGCGAATACAGTAACTCACCTTCTTCCATCATTTTAGCGAACATCTTCAAAGGGCCATATACAGTGCAGATCAATACCATGGAAGGCAGGGGGCGTAACAATTTCTCCTCCTTACCTGATTTGGCTATATCTAGAATGAATTTTAATAAATCACCGAATATTGCTTTGCTATGTTCGTCTAAGTAATACCCATCTTCATGCAAGCCTTTCTTTTGCGATTTTTTTGCGCAAGAAATAAAGAGTCCTTTATAATGTAATAATGTACATAAAGACGGATTTGGAGGAAAACAAATGGCAAGTCATAAATGGGTATTAATCATAGACGATGAAGATGATTTAGCTCGTCTGATGAAGGCAGTTTTACATAAAGAAGGTATTGCAGACGTTGTAACTGCCGGGACAGTTGCAGAGGCCTGGGACAAGTTTCAGGAGTATAATCCTGAACTTATCTTGCTAGATATTATGCTACCAGATGGAGAAGGATATGACTTATGCAGAAAAATTCGGGAAACATCAAATGCACCGATCTTATTTATGTCTGCAAAGGATGAGGAAATTAATAAGCTGTTAGGACTGGCGATAGGTGGCGATGATTATATTACTAAACCGTTCAGTCCCAAAGAAGTTGCCTATCGGGTAAAGGCACAACTGAGAAGAGCTGGCTTTACAGAGGAAAAAAAGGCTCCGAAAAGTTTGCAAGTGGGCCCCTTTGAGCTCAGTGCCAATGAGACAGAATTAAAAAAGAATGGCGAACCCCTTGTGCTTACCGCCAAAGAAGTCGGTTTAATGAGCTGTTTCATGCATCATCCGAATCAGATCATAAGCAAAGAAACCTTATTTGAACAGGTATGGGGTGAAGATTTTTTTGGTTCCGATAATACAGTGATGGTACATATTCGGCGCTTACGCGAAAAAATTGAGGCCGACCCTTCAAATCCTTCCTTTATTTTGACGGTTAAAGGGTTAGGTTATAAATTAAATACCAAGGAGTGAGACTAGTTGAAATGGAAATTGACACTCCGCTTTTTAAGATCGGTTATGACTATTGTTGTGATCGTTGGTATTGTAAACGCGATTTTGTTCCTTTCCTTATTCGTTATAAAGGTAAATAATAATAACTTTGGCACTGAAGAAGCATCTGCAGAAACCTTTAGCCGGACCTTTTCACAATACGTAGAATTACAGGCTGGCAAACCTGTTGTGAATGAAGAAGGTCTCAAAAAACTACAAGAAATGAGCGCCTGGGTACAATTCTTGAATGACCAAGGGGAGCAAGCAGCTGCCTTTTATACCCCTAAAGAATTGAAAACAGAGTATTCTCCTATTGAAATTGTACAAATGTATAAATATAAAGAATTAGATGCACGCACGACGGTTTTTGTCAGCGAAGCCCAAAATTTCAGTTACTTTTTAGGGATTAATAATCCAAAAATAGGCCGGTACGTAATGACCTATGACTACGCTAAAATTTTCAAAGATGTTAATGTTTTTCTTTTCATTTTTTTAATCGTTGATGTGCTTATTGTAATCATCATTGGATTTTTATTTGGGAAAAAGTTAACTGCACCCCTTCATACATTAATAGAGGGTATTCAACAGCTTAGGGAGCGACGTTTTAAGAAAATGCCTACTCCTAAAGGCGTTTATGAAGAAGTTTTCCGAAACATGAATGAACTATCAGAAAAGCTCGATCGACATGAAGAAGAACGTAAGCATCTCGACCAAATGCGTGAGGAATGGATTAGTAATGTTTCACATGACATGAAAACACCACTTGCTTCTATTCAAGGTTATGCAGAATTTATAAACGACAGTGCCACAGATTTAACAGCACAAGAATTACAGGAATACACAGCAATTATCAAGAGTAAATCGATGTATATGAAAGATTTGTTAGATGACCTCAATTTAACGACGCGTTTGCGTAATCACCAGCTATCCCTGCAATTTGAAGAGGTGAATCTCGTTCAGTTTCTACGAGAAATGACGATTGAACTTTTAAATGACCCGACCTTTGGTGAACGGCAGATAGAGTTTGAGGCAAATGTGGTTAAAGCCGTACATAAAGTAGATAAAAAATTACTAAAACGAGCGATCCTTAACTTTATCTACAACGCGCTGGTGCATAACGATGAAAATGTTGTGGTGAAGATTCGAGTGGAAACCATTAGTCCGCATACCCAAATTACAATTTCTGATAATGGCCAGGGTATTCCAGCTAAAGATCTGGAACAGGTTTTCGAACGCTACTATCGGGGTACAAACACAACGAGTAAGCATGGAACTGGGTTAGGAATGGCCATCGCCAGAGATATTATTTGGGCTCATGAGGGGAAACTCGATTTGACGAGCGATGAAAATACCGGTACCACCATTACTATACTTTTATAATTCAAATGCCTTACTTACTCATTAGGCAGAGAAAAGGGCTGTTCTCCACTTACTTTATTGGAGACAGCCCTTCTTCAATTTATTAGTTTTTTAGTGCCTTTAGCGGAATATCCTCTAATTTCACTTCATCGTATGAGGAGACTTGATCACCTTTTTTTACATACATTTTCAAGTAGGCGCCTTTACGAAGATTTTTTTGTGCATTAAATTCCAGTGGAATTGTATTACCTTTGGCATTTGTAGCCTCTAGTGTATAAGAATAAGAGGTCATGACTGAACCATCGCTCAGTTTATATTCGTGGGGTTCCCCATCCTCTGTGATTTGTAAGTAGTAATTTTCGGCATTGAAGCGATTGAAATCAATCTTGGCTATAGCAAAGACCCCTACAACTCCAATAACAAACAAAATACCCATAGTAATTAGAAATTTTTTCATCTCAATCATCCTTCTGTTTTATTATTTAGTGTGATAATTCGATTGTAAGAAGCTACGGTTAATAAATAATACAACCCGTAAATTACGGTATAAGCAATCATCCAGAGCAACACAGGTTTTGCCAAATCCATCATCAATAGACTAGAGAATGCTTTTAAAGCCACTACACTATGCAATAACCCTACTACAAGCGGTACAACAAAGATAACGAATACCTGTGACGCAATGGATTTTCGCATTTCTTTTGCACTGACACCCATTTTATGCAGCATATTGTACTGTGATTTATCCTCTTCTGCCTCTGTTAAAACCTTAAAATAAATGATACTGCCTGTAGCAGCCAGAAATACTAGACCAAGGAAACTTCCGATAAACAGTAGAGACCCCACACCTTCCAAACTTGTTTGGTAATCTTGTGGACCACTTGAAAATAACGCTTCTTCAGGTAATTGGTTTGCTATTTTTTTAGATAAATCCACAGAAGCATCATCTACCCCAAGAACACGATAGTGCAGCACTTCCCCATCATTTTGCAACACTTTATACTGATCCTCCGAGACTACCACGGTTATACCTGCTGTACCTACATTCAATACGCTTTGTGTTTTAAAGCTTTGGAATGTGAGAGGATGGCCGTTGCCTGTTGTTATAGTTTTTCCTGTATATATTGGTGAGAACCTTTTGTCATATCCGATATCTAAAATAACCGCGTAGCTGTCCTTTACATCTAATTTTTCTTTATGTTGTAGACTTGCTAATTGGTTGTATGTTTTTTCATCGATAACTGTATATTCTCTTTTATCAGAGCTATCGAATGCTGATGGCGAGTTTAACTCTTTCGTATGAAACGTAATGGATAGTGCTTCAATATTTTTATCGTATTTTGTAGCTGATACTACAGCACTCACTTGTTTATCCATTTCTGCATCTATCGACTGATACATAAAGGTATTCGGATTAATCGTTTTCGCCGAGTCATTCGTATTGTAATAAAGGCCATAGACCGCTCCACCGGCAGTTACTGTCGTAGCACTCAACACGGCAATCACAGTTAATGTACGTGCGTTCCCACGAATACGATAGAGCAGCTGAGAAATAGTAATGACATGAAGGCCTTTCCAAAGCCACCTTTCATTTTTCTTAATCATTGCTAACACAAAGCCAGTCACACTGTGGAACAATAAAAATGTACCCAAAATAACCGTTGTTAAAATAATTAATACAGTCAAGGGGAATCCAATTTTTCCCCATACCTTAGAAGTGAAAAGGTCCTGCATTGCAAGCCAATAACCCAAGACAATGAGTAACACTCCAAGAACAGCTACTATCATAGATGGTTTAGGCGCCACTTCTCCCTTTTTGGAAGCATGAAATAAATCAATCAGCTTAAATTGATAGATCAAGCGATAGCCTTGAAACGATGTTACTAAGAAAATAACCAGAAATACGATAGCCGTGTTCATCGCTGCCACCGCTGAAAATGTAAAGGGTGCTACAACGTCATAACCCATTAAATGAATTAAAATCGTCATAAATCCTTTTGAACATAGGAACCCAAGTACAATTCCTACTACTAAAGAGAACAATCCTAACAATAAATTTTCGAAAAAGAGCATAAAGCCTATTTGACGATTACGTACCCCTAGCAACGCATACAATGCGACTTCTTTTTTACGTTTTTTCATAAAAAATGAATTGGAATAGGCTATAAATATGAACACGAAAAAGATGAGAATGACTGCCGCCCCACTCATTAGTGAACCAAGTTTTTGGGATGAAGCCGTCTGTTCTGCTATCGTATCGCTATATTTTAAGGTCACAAATGTAAAGTAAATGATGATACTAAACACCATCGATGCAATGTATAAAAAATATTGCGAAAAGTTTCGGGCTATATTTTTTCTTGCTAGACTAAATAACGTCATCTACCTCACCCCCAATGGCCGCATGAACATCTAAGATCTCTTGGAAGAAGGCTTTGCGTGTCTGATCACGACGAAATATTTCTGTAGAAAAAGAGCCATCCTTGATGAAAATAATCCGGCGGCAGAAGCTTGCGGCAAAGGCATCATGAGTCACCATCATAATGGTCGAGTTGTTATTTTCATTTAAAGTGCTTAAGCTTTCCAATAAATCTGTTGCTGATTTAGAGTCAAGCGCACCTGTTGGTTCATCAGCCAAAATCAGTGCAGGCTCTGTCACGAGCGCTCTAGCCGCAGCGGTTCTTTGCTTTTGACCACCAGAGATTTGGTAAGGATATTTTGCCAGTAAATCTTCAATCCCAAATACTTTAGAAATCTGAGTCACGAGGTGATTGATTTTCTTCGCTGGAATTTTAGCAATCGCCAGAGGAAGCAATATGTTCTCCTTTACCGTCAAGGAATCGAGTAAATTGTAATCTTGGAAGATGAAGCCGAGATGTTCACGTCTGAAGTCTGATAAGGCTGCTTCCTTCATATCATGAATACTCTTGTTCTTCATATAAATCTTCCCTTCAGTTGGGGAATCAATAGTTGCTAACAAATTTAGCAAGGTTGATTTCCCCGCTCCTGAAGGTCCCATAATCCCTACAAACTCACCTTCATGAATGTCAAAAGACACGTTTTCTAAGGCTGTGTAAGCAGCACTTAACTTCCCGTACACTTTTTTTATGTTTTCTACTTTTAATAATGGTTCCATTCATTTCACCTCATAATTTGCTGATACTTATACTATAGGCTGTGAACCTTACAGCAAATTCATGCCAACCTTACAATAAGCTTAAATCCAAAAAAAAGGGGTACCCAGTAGCCATTTAAGACTACGGAGTACCCCTTTACGATTGAAAAAAATTCATTTTTTTCTCGTTGTATATAAATCAGAAGCTTCATCAAAGTAAAAGCGGCGTTTTTGTTTGCCAAACACGACTAATATAACATGAATGAACAACACGATCGTTAAAATGATAGAGGTCAATGCTGCACCTAACGTTAAGAATATAGATGCCTTATAAAATGGAGAATCCATTGATAGTTCCACGTTATTCAAAGTATTCGCAATGACTGTTATGAAGTACATCGCGTAAATGGCACCAAAGCGTTTAAATAACCGCTTGTTCGTTTCCACTCGACTTATTTTACTGTCATAGCGATAACGCATTATTTTCGTACCGATTGTCGATCCATTCCAAATCCATGGAATAATAAACAAGGTTACAGATAGTGTAATTGTGCTCACAATAAATTCACTAACCATATTAACGTTGGTCATACTCAACACAACTTTAACTAATATGTTGCTGATAAATAGATCAATAATAACAGCCAGCAACACAGACATCCCTCTTACTTCATCAAGAGCCAATAATCTTTCTGCTTTCTCATTAATATTCTTTTTTGATGGGAATAACGCCAACACGGCTGGAGCAATAAAGAAGCCCAGTACCCCGCCGGTAGTATTCAACAATAAATCATCCACATCAAAAATACGATAAGGGCAATTATAAATCCCGTAAATGCCGGTTACCTGTGTTATCTCATAAAATAATGTTAATAAGAACGTGATTGCTAGCGCTTTTTTCCAGTGTTTCTTGTCTTGAAAAAAGTATCGCAAATAAACACCAAAAGGTAATAATAGCAAGAAATTAAAAAAAGCTTGATAGAATGAGGGTTGGCTAAATAACAGTCTATAAGTTGCAGGCTGTGATAACACGATACCACTATTCCCTAAGGTGCTCACTATAAATTGAAATGGCATCAATGAATAATGTTGTGTGCCCGGTTTTTGTAGTGAACAAGTATCGCGTATCTCTGGCAACGGCAACAAGACTAAAAATAACGCTGCTAGAAAGTAAAAAATAAACGAAAATGAAATTAACGTGGTAGAAAATGGCAGATAGTTATACTTTCTATAGGTATAAATGAGCCATGGGATAAATAAGGCGAATGCTAAAACCACAAAAAAGATCGCTGCCACAAAGATTGGTTGAGTATATGCTGACATTTCTAGTTCACACCCCATAATTATTTAGTATTCATATTAACCATAAAACTGATTCTAATTCAACTGAAGTTGGAACATTTCATCATATTTAAGGATCCTGTAATGTTGGCATCAATTTAATGTAAGGTTCGCAACTTATACTGACTTCTAAGCAAATGAAACCTTTTTCAAAGGAGAACTTTTAATGAATCCCTCGATTTCACAAAAAGAAAGAATCGTTTCACTCGACATCATTCGCGGACTTGCTCTTTTTGGCATTCTGCTGATAAATGTTGGAGCCTTTAAAGTTATTATTGAAGGAGATCCTTTACCAGACTATAGTGGCATTAATGGAATCATCAATACTTTGATAATCATCTTCGTACAAAAAAAGTTCTTTTCTATTTTTTCATTCCTTCATGTATTTATCTTTTGGGGAACCATTCTACCCGTATACGCCATTATCGGATTGTTTCTGATCCCTTTTTATCACACAACGGTTTCTACACTTAAAAAGTGGCTTATGGGTATGACATCCATTTACATCATTTCCTTGATGGTAAAAATATTTTTACCCTCTCAAGGGGCAATCTCATCTATCCTTGATATTTTTTCTAATGACGCTATGCAAATCTTTATTATGTTTTTAGCTGGTTTTTTAACTGCAAATTCAGGTTGGCTGACACATATACAAGAATTATCAAAACCAATTAGATGGATTCAAATAGCATCATTTCTTTTGGTCGGTGGGATCTCATTATGGATTTGGAACGCTTCTCAAAGCGGGAGCAGCAATGTAGATTCAGTTACGGGCTTAGGATCACTTCCAACCACTTTGTTTTACTTAACAACATTATTTCTACTATTAGAAAACAAACAAATGGTGAAATTCCTGACACCCATATCACGGGTGGGTCAAATGGCATTTACAAATTATGTAGCTCAAAGCATTATAGGGACGGCAATCATTTCAATGATAGGTCTCGAAGTCGTTTCACCCAAAGATATTCTCTACATCGCTGTTCTGATTTATATTATTCAAATCATTTGTAGTACCATCTTGTTCAAGTTCTTTTCCATGGGACCTTTAGAAAAGCTTTGGCGCTTGATGACCTATGGAACAAAGCCTGCAACAAAAAACCCCTCATAAAAAAGGGGTTTTCGGGTTTAAGCATTTTAACTTTTAGTCGAAGAATCATGCCATGAACTCTAATAATTAGAGAATCAAGTCTAATGCATCCTGTGAAACCCACACTTTATCTTTAATCATTACTGTCAGTACATTGAGTTTCGTTGTTTTGCCATCCAGAATGGCGATGTTTTTATCTATAGGCAGCTTGAGAACTTGGCCTGCTTTTTTCACTACAACCACCGGATTAGTCTTATCGGTCTTGTCTAGGGTGATCGTAGCTCCTTTGGCCTTGAATTTATCACTGGATACGTACAGTGTATCCTGAAGCTGCGCCAGATTTAGTCCGGTCACTTCTTGAATATACTTATTCACATCCGTATTCTGGATTACACCGCTGTTCACGAAATCGGTCGGTTTATAATTAGCCGGATGGTAGGCGAACAATCCAACTTCTTCCGATGTATGATCATCCGTAGAGAAGGTTACGCCTATCTTATTCCCCAAGATTTTACCGATGACCGGCGAAAGGTTATCTTTCATGCCTAATCTGACTTGATCCGCTTCTTCTTTGGTTAAATCACTAAGTCCATAATTATCCGCTAGGACCTTTTTGAAATTGTGCTCATTAATACTGCCTTCAATGTAATAACTGGTGTGCTTCGCTTTCTTCAACACGGAGACTAGGTCTTTGGTGGAATCATAGTTCGTCATATTGAGCCCGCCAGTAGCATGATCCGAAACGGACAAGACTGCTGTATTTCCGTCTTTTTCTGCAAAATCAACAGCGGCTTTGAAAGCTTTATCAAACGCTAAGGTCTCACTCATAATCCCCACCGGATCGTTATCATGACCATACCAGTCAATCTGGCTTGCTTCGACCATCAGAATAAAACCTTTCTCGTTCTGTGACAATTTCTCTATCGCTACTTTGGTCATTTCAGCAAGGCTCGGTTGCTTTTGCGGGTTCAGATCAAAATCAGCATCCAGTGCTTCGGGGTTGAACAGCCCCCAGATTTTATTCGTTTTAGAATTCATTAAACCTGCTTTATCCGTTACGTATTCATATCCATTTGATTTCAGGATTTTGGTTAAATCTTCTCCGTCCTTACGGTTAATGTCTTCTTTGCCGGGTACCAAATACCCGGACCCACCCCCGAGAAGAACATCTACACCACTGTAGACCATCTGTTCTGCAATAGACTGCGCATTGTCACGCGTGTAGGCATGACTTAAAAATGTAGCCGGCGTCGCATCCGTTAATTCACAAGTAAATACCGTTCCTGTACTTTTCCCTGCCATTCTCGCTGCATCCATAATCGTAAGCAGAGGTTTGTTCACGTCCTCTGGCTTAACTGCGTCCACGAACGGCATCGTGATTCGGTCGGGCAGTATGGAGACCGTCTCACTCTTAACCTTATGGCCTGTGGCATAAGCCGTAGCTCCCGCAGCGGAATCTGTAGTAAGTGAGTCCGTAGAATAGGTTCTGACCAGCCCGCTGAAATACTTATCCATTGCAAGCGCCTGTCCTCCCTGATACCATCTGGCCAAGTTCACATCGGATAAGCTCATCCCATCCGTAATAAACAGGATTACGTTCTTGACTGAATTGTTTGTAGGAGCATCAGAGTTATTGGCGCCACTGGCGTAGGTCGTTCCGTTGCCTGCTGCAAGCAGACTGCAAACCATAACTGTACTGCAAATTCTCCCGATAACCTTTTTGCGCATTTGAATCCTCCTCTAGCAGATTTTGTTAAGTACGTTTCTAGTTTAAAGGAGGATTGTTTGCGAGAGCAGCACCTATTCTCTTTTAATATATTAAATTCTGTGCATATTTTGACTTGACCTGTGCTACTGATAGTGGGCTGCATCCCTAACGCCTTAACACATTATTGTCCATATAATCTTCTATTTAACAGTAGCTACTTGTTCAGATTATCAGATAAGTACTTAACAATGCCGTCGTCAGAGTCTTGAGAATACTCCCACACCATGACACCAGCCAGTTTTTTATCTTTGATATATTTAACTTTTGCCTGCAAGGCTTCTTTATCTTCATACGTAATAAAAGTATCACCATCATACAAATAAGCAGTCTTCGCTGTATCGTCAAAGTATCGTTTAAATCGATCTTGGCTCATATATTTTTCTTTTATCGTCTTGTAGCTTAAATCTACTTTGTCGATATTGATAGGTTTACCCAGTAAAAATGAGGCGTCATTATTCACATCACTTTTAACATTCTCCCATCCGTAGGAATAAGCTGGAATACCTAGGAGAAGCTTGCTCGGATCAACATCACGATCTAAATATAAACGAATAATACGATCCACGCTGGTTTTGCTCTTCTTATTCTTATCTATAAATAAATTCGAATTATACCCTGTTGTATCTGACCAAGCTCCAGTCAAGTCATAGCTCATGACATTAATGAAATCCACATACTTTTCTACTTCTTTAACCTCAACGTTTTTGAAGAACCAATCTTCATTTCCAGCAGCAAAGGTTAAATAGTAATTTTTATTTTTACGCGGCAGTCTATCCAGTTTTTCATTAAGTTCCTTCATAAGACTAGTAAAGTTCTTGGTATCTTCCGGTCTGGCTTTAGTTGTATTCCAGGAATCAAAGGCTGGATATTCCCAGTCTATATCAATCCCATCTAAATCTAACTCCTTTACCATTGCGATCATACTCTCAGTAAAGGAGTACCGGTTTTCATCCATTGAAGCATCGGAGAATCCGTCCGCTTTATACCCACCAACACCAAGTATGAAACTCGTTTTTTTATTATTTGCTTGCAGCTTCTTTATATTTTCTTTAATAATCTCATTTTTAGCAGGGTCTAGATCAAAATATACATTGGTTTTATCAATTTTGGCAAAGGCGAGAATAGCGATATCAATGTTTTTGTCTTTTAGATTAAGATCTTTAAAGTCTTTCCATAACGGTATGTACACGGAGGTTATTTTTTTGTCTGAATCATTGAGAGTGTAATAATAAATTCCCATGCCTATAGCTAATATAGCTATGAAGATTTTTGTATATATACTTATTTTCATCATGTTAACTTCTTCCCCCAAATAATACATGTGTAATATATTTATTTAGATTTAAAACTTTAACCGTGACATAGCTAAATAAGAATATAATAATGACATTAAAAGTAAGGTTAAATATGGATTGGAGTAGAGTAGCTTGTATTTCTGCTCTTCTGGATACCAATATTTCAACTAACAAATGAATTAAGTAGATACTAAAGCTAGCCTTGGAAATGGAGCTGATTATTTTTTTGACTTTGTAATTCAACTTCTCGCTAATGGCAGTTTCTTTTTCTTTAAAATAGATAAACGTTCCAATAGCCATAAAAAATGTTGAGAGTGAATAGTTGCCATAGAACATTTCATCTAACACACCACTGTACAAGGAAGAAAAATAGGTCGCTAATGGCGTAACAAAAAAGGATATAATGCCTAAATTAAAGAAAAGATTTTTGGCTTTCATCGATATCGTATAGTTAAAGAGATAATATCCCAGGATAAAATATCCTAGATAACCCATAAAAAAAGGTATATTAGTTATAGGAATATTGATATATTCGGAGGTCAATCTGAATACAAGATCGGAGATGAATTTATAAACCATACTTATCAGGAACCAGATCAGCAGATAATATTTCAAATCCTTTTCACTGCACACTTTTACCAACTTACTAATTAATGGAACTGTTATATAGATCGCAATAATTGCATATAGAAACCATAAATGTATATAATTCTTATCAAAAATTAAACCGTACGAAAAATGAATAAAAAAATCATAAACGCCCATGCTGCTTTTTTGAATGAAATATTGGGTGTATACAGCATAAATGAGTGACCAGCTAACTAAGGAAATGATTAAAGGAATTACTTTTTTAATATAAAACTGCCGATATGATTTCACTTCCACTCTAAGGATCATCGCACCACTTATCATAAAAAACACTGGTACAGCAAATCTGGATATCGAATTAAAAAAGTTGCTAATCCACCAAGAGGTTGTATTGAAATCATTTGTCCTTGTAAGCAAGTCTGCAGTGTAGTGAAGAATGATGACAGCTATAATGGATATTATTCTTAATACATCTATAAATATAATTCGTTTATCTTTCAATATATGATTCATAAATACCTCCCGATGAATAGTTTGCTGATAGTTTCAGTTGGAGACTAGCTGATACTTGATACACCTTTTCTCTCAACGAATCCCCAGCCCTCGTCATTATCAAAGTATTTAAACGTGCCTACGATATTCATATAAAGCAGCAGATTTCGATAGGTTAGTAATTCAAATTGGCTAAACAAAAACATCCTAATATAATCTTTAACTGAATAATTGCTGCCATATTTTTTGCATAAATAGAGTGAAATCCCGATTTGCAGTGCATTAATGACAATAACAGACAACAAGAGAATAACTGCCTTAAATAAATTTGTACCTTGAAAGAGCGATTGTATGAGATAAAAAACGCTTGTAAATGCTGTTAATGTACCTAGAACAAAACCATCAATAGCAAAAAAGAGACTGACGCCAACGCTAAACTTTCGCGATAATTTAGACCAATAGATTAATATGCAATCTACAAAAGCTTTTTGCCAGCGTATTCTTTGTTTATAAAAGTTACTTAAGTTTTCTGGGCATTCCGTGTAGCATACGGCTTCTGGCGCGTAGACGAGCTTCTTATTCAAGTTATTCGCTTTAATGAACTCGTGAATTTTCAAGGTAATATCAATATCTTCGCCTACAGTACTTCTAAACCCGTTAACGTCCACCAATATACTCTTATAAAAAGCACCAAATGCGCCTGAAATAACGACAATTGAATTAAAAACGGATTGTGTTAGTTTTCTAACATAAAATCCATGGATGTAGCTGATAACTTGGCTTTTTATAATACCTTTACCAGTAAATTTATCTTGGATAACTCCGTTCCTTTTCTCAGCGCCCTGTACGATCTTTACCGTGCCACCTAAGGCGATGATCTTATCATCTTGAAAATATTGATTTACATATTTAAGAGAGTTTATTTCCAGCATGCTATCTGCATCCAGCGTGATAACAACATCAGAATTCGCACAATCGATGCCGGCGTTAAGAGAATCTGCCTTTCCGCCATTTAATTTATCAATTACAAATACTTTTTCATATTTCTCCGAAAAATAAATTCCTTTTATAGCAGCGTATGAAAGCTTACCCTCTGCTTCTCTATCACTTATCGATAAATCCAAAAGCTCATTTAATTTTTGAAACGTCTTATCCTTTGAACCATCATTAATAATGATGACTTCATAATTACAGTAATTTAGGCCCTCCATTGCATCTATGCAATTCTTAATAGTGAGCTCCTCGTTATAAGCAGGAACTAAAACGGAAATCGATTTTTCATCACAATCGTTATTCAACTTCTTAACTTTACTGAAAAATAAAGGGATGACTGTGTAAAGAGTTTGAAACCCAATAAAAATGAAGGTTAACAAATAAAAAAAGTATTGCATCTCCTCACTCCTTTTTATTTATCTAAAGCTTATAATTCTATGAATTGAACTGTTCTCCAGACAGTTAATCCCACACTAATTTCAATCACTTACATCCTTTGTTAGTAATTCCAACTAATAATAGTAAATAAAACCAAAAATAGCAACCTTTGAAAGCGTTGTTATTGTAATTTTCTGAATAATATATAGTTTCCCTCTTTATTTTACATACAGTAGTTTTCATTTTTCATTACAAAAAAAGAAGAAAATTAAAAGAGAGATGAATTAAGAAAATGGTATATTAATCGTTTGATCATAATTTAAAGTAAATCTTTCAAATTTCAAGAATTATATGGAAAGATAGGGGGAATGTAGATCAGGTTCCGAGGAAGTCATTTCATACTAAAAACAGTTTATTTTTTCTCATTTAATTCTAATTTTGGTAGACAAATACCATTTATTTGCATATAATCACTGTGGTGTTATAACAATTGTTATCATTCAATGAATTTAGCCCTACGCACCTTTTTCTCTTACCTTTCATGTCGATATATGAGCTCTTTGTGAGTTTATATAAATACGTTCAACAAAGAAAGGAGTTGTAATTGAGACAAGACGTTCGGTTCTGAATGTAACATTCGTTCGTAGTGCATATTTCAAAAAAAGGAGGAATAAAATGTCATTTATTCGCATTTCTCATTCACCTAGGGTAAAGTTGTTAGCTTATGGGAGTATGATCTTGATTTTTTCATTGGTTGTAATGTTATTCCCGGAAAGATCCTTTTCTCACGGTTATGTTGAAGGACCTGCTAGCCGGGCTGCACTCTGTAAATCCGGACAAAATACAGATTGTGGCCCGATTGTTTATGAGCCCCAAAGTCTAGAGGCCCCTAAGGGGTTCCCTGCTGCAGGACCAGCAGACGGGAAGATTGCAAGCGCTAACGGAGCTTTTCCTAAGCTTGATGAACAATCAGCTACACGCTGGTCTAAAGTCAATATATCTGCCGGACAAAATACATTCACTTGGAAACTGACTGCCGCTCATTCAACGGCCAGCTGGAAATACTATATTACAAAGCCCGACTGGAATCCTAACGCCGCTCTTACTCGGGACTCATTCGACCTGACTCCTTTCTATTCGGTGAACTATGGAGGTGTACAGCCACCCTTCACTTACTCAGACACGTTTAACGTTCCGGAACGTAGTGGATACCACGTCATCTTGGCTGTGTGGGAAGTCGCAGATACTCCGAACGCCTTCTATAATGTCATTGATGTCAACTTTAGCGGAAGCAACCCTGTCGATACCCAAGCTCCTTCCGCACCAGCAGCTTTGACGGCAACTGCAAAAACATCCACCAGCGTTTCCTTAGCCTGGAACGCATCCACGGATAATACCGGTGTAACAGGGTACCAAGTATTTAACGGAACTTCATTGGTTGCAACCGTATCCGGCACTACATTAAATTACACCGTATCTGGATTAACCGCGAATACTGCCTATACCTTTAGTGTCAAGGCAAAAGACGCTGCTGGAAATGTCTCAAGTGGAAGCAATTCCGTCAGTGTTACTACTAATGCACCCGTTGGTAATGATACGGAAGCACCCACAGCCCCCGGCGGCTTACATGTTATGGGGACACCAACATCCTCCAGCATTCAGTTAATGTGGAATCCGTCAACGGATAATGTTGGTGTTACAGGCTACCGTATTTATAGAGGAACGACATTAATCACCACTGTACCTGGCTCCACAACGGATTATATGGTAACAGGTCTTAGCGCCGGTGCAACATATACGTTCAATGTACATGCCTTCGACGCCGCAGGCAATCAATCAGTGGCCAGCACCATCAATGGCACAACCGCTACAGCCTCTACAGCCCCAGCTTGGGCACCCAATACCCCTTACACAGTCGGTATATTGGTAACCTACGATGGTTCTGTGTATGAATGTCGTCAAGCCCATACATCGTTAACCGGTTGGGAGCCTGCTAATTCCCCGGCGCTATGGTTGTTAAAGTAATGTTGTAATAAAAACATTAAATACCTAAATCTTAAAAAACCACGAGATACAGTGAAACTGTACTTCGTGGTTTTTTACTGTTTCGATCATATCGTTCAATTACCTTTTCACAAATTTTGGCACTCGTACATGGCCGACAATTTTCATGATAAACTAACGTTAAATATTAACTTACCTCATTACAACTGCTGGCTGGGCTTAGTAATATTTCCATATTAAAATCGGAGGGAATACATGAAAACATTTATACTCAAATGGAACCAATTGAGCCTGGTAAAACAAATACACTCGGAACGGTTACGGTGAGATTGATATAGCTTCCTACAGCATCCATAACCCCTACAGCCTTCAATCCGGAGGCATAGTACTTGTTTATAATCAGGGCGCCTCCACCAACGGTTCAACGGTTCCGCTTTCCATCTCCACATGGATAGGCTTTAAAGTTACCTCAAGATAGTCAAGGTCTGCTGTGTAGAGGTCATTGGAATCCTTTTGGATTTTAATTTTGTTGGTCCCCGCTTGCAGGTTTACCGTTCCGACGCCAGATACTTTCTTCCATGAGGAGGCAGACTGGTCCCATCCAGCATTTGTCTTGGGGAATGATGCCTGGAACTTATAAATTCCATTTACATAGACGCTTTGGGCGGCATCCGCCCCCGATCCGTTCGCATAGGCAATATCCAGTATATAGTCTCCGGCTACAGGCACATCTATTGTAACTTCCGCGAAACTCCCTACACTGTTCATAACGGCCACAGCTTTTCCAAAGGATGCATAATTCTTATTGGCGGCAATTGGCCCATTCAATTGACCATTTTCAAATTCATAGTGCTTCCCGGATGTCCCATTCAACACTTGAACTTTCCCAGAGCCTGTAACATTAGCAGCGGAAGTATTGGCGACCAAATTGCCTTTATAATATACGTTGTCAAATCTTACATAATATTTATCACTAAGATAGCCTCCAGTGGTTTTATCAAAGTATACATTCTTCAGGTTGAAATTTTTATTGGAGGATACATTCAGGTCAAAATACAGCAAGTTGTCCCTAGTCGAACCCGGCTCGGTATAGAGATTTTCGATCGTAAAATTATCGATATTGTCCTGAATTTTACCCCATATGCTTCCCAGTACATTTGTTTGCTTTATGGCATAGAAGTTAGTAATGCGAACAGTTCCAATCGAGCTGGTATCCTCGCCCGGCTTAGTTCCCTCAATTCCCTGAGCGAAGATGGCTGAAGTTTGAGCAATGCCGGCATGTTCGGGGAAATAAGCAATGTAATTATCGATCGTTACATTATCGGTTTTGCCCCACCAGCCAATGACAAGATTATTATCACCGGATACACTGAAGAAATTCTTAACATCTACCCCATTATTTCCACCAAGCGATAAACCGTCAGAGCATCTAGCATCGCTAATAACTTTAACATTGTCTATGGACACATTGTCCGTATTGCGTACAACCAGTTGATGGATCAGATTGTCGTTAAAATTTCGTACCAGGATGAAATCCCGCAACTCAACATTGTTGGATTTATAGAATACCATGTTGTTTTCAAACTCTGATTCATTCGGATTCACACCTGTATCATAGGCAACAACAATTCCTGGGCCCAGAATTTTTAGGTTGGAATTGTTAGCGGTATCAATTCTGGCATGCAGAACAGCTCCCGGCATGAGGAAAATCGTCTGATTGTCCTGCATCGTGAGTTCATTATTAGCGGGATAATGCGCCCCTGCTTGATAGACGATTGCACCGGCAGGAGGCGTCGCTACAGGCGGATCCCCGAACAAGAAAAGCTCTTTATTCGGATCGTTGTCGATCCGAATAATAATTTTGCTTTTTTTATAATCGTTTAACGTGAACTGAAGCTGGTTGGCCGCCGGTTTAGTATACGTTATTCCGTATTGGGAAGGCATAATATTAGCTGATGTGAAATTGGACTTGTACTGTACCTTAACAGTCACCGTACCCGTGAATGCGAAGCTGGTAACTGCTTTGGGGGTAGCGGCCATTCCCGGTGCAGTCCATACGGGTGATGAAGTGTTTTCGACCCACACCTGAAAATCGCTGTTTGAAGCGAGACTTGCGGGAAACGGATAGACTGTACTAGTTCCTGCTGCTTCGGCTTGCCGGACATAACCGACTGTAAACGCTACCAAAAAAGATAAAAAAAACATCCAATAAAACCTATTCTTAGCCCAAGTCATTTTTTCTCCTCCTCTAAACTTGTGTTGTAGGGGACTACAATCTGAATATTAGCAACACTGCCTGTAAAAAAGAATGGAAAATTTCAAGAAAGCGTGCCATATTTATTGAAATCGCATTTATTGTTGTTAAAAATAAACCTACATGTGGAATATGCTTTTTTCTTTATATTCCTTAGGTGTAATTCCCACATTTTTCTTAAATACCTTGCTGAAATACTTCTCATCATTGAATCCGGTTTTGGTTGCGACCTCGTACACTTTGAACTGGGGATCTATTAGGTATTCCATTGCCTTGTTTATTCTGACATTCACAATATAATCGGTTAAGGATATGCCCTCCTCCTTTTTGAACAATACACTGAAGTAGGAAGGATTCATGGAAACCTGATTTGCCAGCATATCGAGATTGATTACCTTGTGGAAATTCTTCTGGATGAATAGTTTGACAAGCGCAATTGATTTATTGTCTCCTGATTTTGTTCCTTCTTTATGGTCATAGGTACTTATCAATACTAAAGTATCAATAAAGCGCTTATTGGCCGCCGGTAAAGAAGTACATTCCTCCAGTTCCTCCACGAATTGATAGATGTTATTAGCCATAAAAACAGCGGCCTTTTCGGAACCGTTTATACCGGACCCCACCTGTATAAGCAAGCTGCAAAGCTTGTCCTGGTATTCCTTCACCGTTACCATTCCTTTTATACTTGTCTCATTGCACCTCTGATTGATGAAGACTTCCAGCCTCCCGGTGTCCATCATTCTGAGCATGGATATCATTTGGGTAATATCAGATTCGTTAAAGTGCAACCTGTCAGCGAGTTTAGGCAGTTCATCTGCAAAATAAATATTCCCTTCGCCGTATACCAATTTTTCCATGAAGGCGGCTTTGGCCTGCCTAAACAGCGTGTACAGAGGCACAGATTTACTGCTAATACCGCTGACTCCCCAGTTTACTCGAAGCCCTTTTTCCCGGAGATATTCATTCATTTCGTTTAAGGAGGCTCGAAGTTCTCTCAAACCGTCTCCTTTTTTTATGTTGATGATAGAGATCACACTGTTTTTCACATGCGGAACAGATAGTACCTGAGGAAACATTGCCACCAGCTTACTGCCGAGCATAGTTGCAGGGAGAATACTTCCCTGTCCGGCATCTGAAAAAAGTTGCAGGTGGGTAAACTGTGCATATAAAATGATGAAATGCGGGCAAGGCATTTCAATCCTTCGTTCGGATAAAAACATTTGAAAGACCTCATCGCTCCCACCAGCGCTTAGCAGCATATCTTTAAGCATATTCCCATCTGTCTCGGAGAGGCTCCCAGGAGGCAGTTCTTCCGTTCCCTTTTCCTGGTCCAGATCGTCCAAAGCCCTCTTCAGGGCAGCCTCCAGATCCTGTCTCTTGATCGGTTTGAGCAAATACTCGGTAACCTTAAAACGAATAGCTTCCCTGGCATATTCAAATTCACTGTAGCCGCTGAAAATAATAACCCGGCTATCAGCACCTATATCCCTTATTTTTTTAAGAAATTCAATACCGTCCATATGAGGCATTTGAATATCGACTATAATAATATCCGGCTTGTGTTTCTCATATATTGCCAAAGCTTGGACTCCATTTTCGGCTTCCACCACTTCCCTGAACGAGAACCCAAGATCGTCGATAATCACTCGCAACCCTTTTCTAATGATGTTCTCATCATCTACGATCAATAATGAATACACGTTCATCCCTCCTTGGTTAATCAATAACCGGAATGCTGATATAAATTCGGGTTCCTTCCCTCATTTCACTTTCAATCTCTATACCATAGCAGCTTCCATACGCCAGCTTAAGCCGGTCATTGACATTGGACAGACCGATTTCGTTCTCACCTGGGGATAACCTGTTTTTATGGTTGTTTTCCAACCGTTCTCTCAAGGCTCTGAGCTTCCCGGGCTCAATGCCGTTCCCATTATCGCAAATTGTGAATCGGATATTATTTTGGTATACCTCGGCCGAAATTTTGATGACACATTGACCATCAAAGTTGCGAAACCCGTGGAGGATTGCATTCTCTACGATCGGCTGAAGGATCAGCTTCAGCATCTTTAACGAATATATCTGCTCTGCAATCGAGCATACCAGCTCCAATCGGCCGTTCATCATCAAATTCTGCAAACTGCAATAGCTCCTGATTTGTTCGATTTCTTCCGTTATCAGGACCAGCCTGTTGTCTTTTGTCAAATTGTAGCGGACCATAGCGCCCAATGAGGTTAACGCATCGGAGATTTCCCTTTCCCTGTTGATCTCGGCCATCATCTTGATGGTCTCCAGCGTATTATACAGAAAGTGGGGATTCACCTGGTTCTCAAGCGCTTTCAACAGCGCATCCTTCTGAAGAATTTCCGTTTTGTATACCGTCTCGATCAGTTCATTTATCCTGTTAAGCATTCTATTAAAATCCTTGCCGAGCTCGTCAATTTCATCATTCCCTTCAATTACCACTTGGGTATTCAGGTTGCCCTTCTGGACGCTCCTCATGACCTTTACGAGCCTTTTTATTTTCTTCATCAGTTTTCTGGAAAAAACATAGGAGATGAGAATCATCAAGATAAGTGCGGCTACGAGACAAACTACGAAGGTGTTTCGCGCTTTCGTGGTTTCTTGGATAACTAGATTCTGAGGAAACATTCCAATAATTCTGTAGTTAGGATTCTCTAAAGTCTGGATTTCCGTCAGAAAGGACTGGCTTCCCACCTTCGTAACGAAATTGGATGTACTTTGTTCAGCCTTGTTTAATTGGGAGGATAGCTGTGAGAGAACACCTGCCGGGTGATGATTGGATTCATAGACCAGTTGACCTACGCTATCATATACGAACACGGCTCCCTGTTTGAACTCCTCCATCTTGCCGAGACCACCAAAAATAGCGTCAGGTGCAATAAAAATTTCCAGCAGCGTGTTTCTATCGTTGGTTGTATAGGATAACATAGGCACGAACAAGGAGATTTCCTGATCGCGAATCGCTGGGTTTTTGACTTTGTCATAATCCAAAATACGGGCTTTGTGGAGATTCTCCCAGTATGGAGCGCTGTAAGTCGCCTGGATCGCTTCTTCAAACCATGCTTCGTTACCATAAGGCTTAGAATGGTAAATCCATTCATTCTGAAAGGTGTTGTCATTCGCAGTAAAGAACCGGAAGTGATACTCCGTAGTCTCCAGGCTGCGGACCCAATCCATAAAAGAATTGAGGTAATGATAGGAAAAATCAATCTTGTTGGTATCGGACATATATAAATCATCAAAATATGAAATCAGCAAAGGGTATTGCGCAATTTGGCTCCCGAGTTTTCGGTAATCGTTAAAAATTTGATGCACATTCTCTTTTTCTTTTGCCAAGGCTTCCTTGAGGGCGGTCTTAGACTGATCCTCCACATATTGGACAGACCGAATGTAGATAAAAACAGCCGACAAGGTTACGGGTATGAGAAGGACAAGCACAAAGGAAATCATGATCTTCCAAGTATAGCTGGTGTTTACGGGTCCCCGAAGCATTCTTAACATAACTCGTCCCTCTCTGTCCCTCAATATCCACTGCCGCGACCGTATTTATTATATCAATACTTACTGAAATCGACAAAAAATGAACATTTTTTGAGCTTTACTGCCCTCTTGCATGGGAGATTACCCTAATTCAATTTCAATCCATTTGTTCTCCGGTGTAATCTCGCAACGGATTCCCTGAGCAGCCTCAATACGACCCTGGTATACTGACAAATACTCTGTTTGAGATATGATTGTGATTCTTTTCTCTGTAGCAAGCCTGATTCTTCCCCTTATATCACCAACAAAAAAATAACTAAACTCGGGAGCCGTGCTCATAAAAACCAGACAATTTTCATGAAACGTAACTTCACCATTCAAAGCAATCGGCTTACCCTTCTGGCTGTGAATGCCGCTCGATTTAAACCAGGTGTCCACTGCCCGCGGCCACACATACCTGGAGAGAGAATGGTCTGGCTTCAGCGGGTATCGGTGGACCAGCACCCCAGGTTCCGTGCTATAAGGAATATAATCCGGAATATAACAGGCATATACAGTGCCATCCTGTTGAATCTTGCTGAGATTGGTTAGATAAGCATTGTAGGAAGAGAGGAGCCTGTTCATATCCCCTGTGAGGAGTGAGTAATAGAAATCGGCTTCTCCCCGCCAGATCGTCCAGGCATGTCCTGCATTGATGCACGGGCCGTCCTGATCGCCTTCCCAGATGGTCTCCCACCATCTGAAGGATGACTGGTACATCCGGGCATCAGGCGTGTACATCTTCCAGGCATCATGAAGCCGTAGAATACTTTCGGCAAATCGAATGTATTCATGCTTGAATTCAATGTGAAAGCAAACATACAGAACGGATAATGCCGTGCAGGAGATCGAGCCGTCCTCCATCTCCGACTGTGAGTATTCCTGATCCCCCTCCGTAGGGAAATGAAATCCCCGTTGCAGCAGATAATCCGCAATTTTCACGGCTGCTGCTTGAAAGACAGCCTCTCTGGGATCTCTCCTCTCCCCAAGCACCTTCGCCATATCCACCACTGCAATTACAGGGGCGCATACGGTGGTATAATCGATCTCTCTTCCTTTCTCATAACACAGGATGGCCCCATTCTCGGCAATATGCTCATGGAGCAGGTTCAGCAAGGTATCAATCGCATACTCCAGATAGCTTGAATTGCCAAATGCTTGATAAGCAGATAGAAGAATAGACACCCCAAAAAACTGCTCTTGTATTCGGGTTGACTCGAAGATATGGTAAGGCCCATATTCCCGACCCTCAAACCTGTGCGGATAAGGTACGATGGAGCATCCTGGCGTAGGGGAGACTCCGGACAGATTCAATATTTTATGATCAATATGTTCTAAAACCCTGTCCGCCAATTGCGGGTCCACCCCAAACCGCTTGATATGTTCACACAGAGCCCAGCACCACACCCCTCCCTCAGCAAGATTCTCATCACAGTGATAGGGTTGTTCGATAGTACTGCTCGCCTTGCGGAACAGCTCGTTCCAACCGCTGAAGCTGAATAATACACAGTCCAGGCTGTTCAGGGAATTTCCAAATGCTTCAACCCTGTAGAATCCCTCTTCACAAAGCCTAATTGAAACCTGATATACTCCGCTATCTTCTACTACATGCTCTGTAATATCCGTGCTGTTACCTGATGGTGAATGAAGGATAATTTTGTTATATACTCCTTCAATAGTCATGGGAAGCTCTGTCCCCAATGTTCCCCCTGCAACCGGAAAATAGGGAACAGGGGATCCCAAGGCGGAGCTCGCAAGCGACATGGCCTCCCTGTACGTGTCGGGAAAGTCGATCCTAAGGGCTATCGTATGTTTTTGTTTCGTGCCTGAATCTGAAACAAAAACATCATCAAAGCTCTCAAACATCTTCAATCCGAGAATAAAATGTCCAAAATTATTGGGAGAATACTCCAGTCGCCACCCAGCCAGGGGTTGAGGTGAGGTAACCAGAACCCATCTGCCGTTAGGCCTTGTCATTAGATAATAGGAGGCTTTGCCGTCTGCTGAGGTATAGGGGGATGTCGGGATCACCTGATCCTCATATCCTGTGCCTAACTTCCCTAAAAAATTGAAGTCAAGGTTCATGCCGAATTGGCTGATATTCGTGTCTGCAGCTTCAATGGAAAGGATAAAAAACTCGTCCATAAATTCGTATTTTAAGGTGGAGTTATATTCGAAATTGGTAAAAACGGCACAGGAACCTCTCAGATAAGAAAAAGAATGGGTGATGAGTTGGTCATCTATAACGATGTGTTTCTTGGACTCTGCGACATGGCTTATTTCTGTATGGTATGATTTCTTGTCTTTAAAGGTTGCGGCCAAGCTCCCGAATCGCCTGTTGCGGTCAACAAGGTTCACCCGGTTAGCATCTTTATTGTCATACAATTCCCTGATGCAGCCAGAACCTTTCTCGATGACAATGTCATACCCTTTTTTGCAGATTTTAATGGTTTCCTTCATTGTATCCCCCGAATAAACGTATAACGCGGATTTGTAGTGGATTTAAGAGTTTTCCTTGCGAAAAGAAGAAGGATGAGCCTGATTCTCGTCACACTCATCCACTTCTTTGATTAACATTATTTTATTGCTAAGCTGACTTATTTAAACTCCGCATACTTAGCGGTCCAAGCAGCCTCCAGTTTTGCCAAACCGGTGTCTTCCGCCTTCTTCACAAACTCATTATAGGTATCTAAAGCGGCACCCTCGTTCTTGGCCATAACCATTTTAGGGTAGTACGCTTTGGAGAGCTCATTGAGCTTATTTTGGATAATCCCTTCTTCAGAAGTGGACAATGGATGAATAAGTCCCAATGCGATATCCGCTTCTTTGTGCGGCTTGACAATGCTCTCCAAGTTCTTTCTGTAATCTGTCTTCTCGGAATCGGTAAGTGCAGCCATTCTGCCATGGATATAGTCATCCGAGAAAGCAAAGTAGGTGGATACCCCTGTTTCCTTCTGATATTTGCTTCCGTCGGTTTCGTATAAGGTCTGGAATTCCGGAGTCCGTCTTGGTACTTGCTTCCCATCGATCTCCTTCATCTCCCAATGAACGCCCTTTACCCCATAAGCATCAAGCTCTCTACCTGTTTGAGAAGTCATAAAAGAGATGAATTTAGCCAGCCGTTCAGGGTCAGCGACTTTCTTGGAGATCAGCGTAGCTGTCCAACCAGAGCCATCTTTGAAATACTTACCATCCGGGAAATACGGTAGAGGCTCCCAGCCCACTTCCGGATTATCCTGAGTTTTGATCGTTTCGTTAAAATCATTCACGATCCCGGAGAATACGATCGTATCCCCTTTTTGTTTCTTAGCTTCTTTAATATCCTGCGCATCTACGAATGATTCAGAGGACATTAATCCATTCGTGTACATTTTATTCATGAACTTTACGAATTCAGTGAATTTCGGATTACGCACACCCGATGTGAGCTTTCCATCCGCGTTTACATCATATACATGGATGCCGAATTGGGTAGCAGGGAACATATAACCTTGAAATTCACCTGCTTTAAAGAAGGTCAGATCTTTGTTGAAAGCCCCGAAATACCAGCCGGTAAGCTTAGGAAACTTTTCCTTTGCTGCTTTCACTGCATTAAAGAATCCGTCAGGCGTTGACATATCTGGTTTTCCGATTGCCTCATAAACATCACTTCTGATAGCGCTTACTCCATCACCTCCGCTAACCGTATTATAATCTGATTGTTGAAGGTCATATGGGGTAACGAGAAACGACGGGAAGAAATATTGCTTTCCATCCTTATAGTTGTAGTATTTAAAGACCTCTGGTTCACTCTGCTCCCTAATCTCAGGCGCATATTGATCAATAAAATCAGAAATCGGCAAAACCATGCCATTCTTGATCATTAAATCGATGGCGGGATCATCCTTGTTGGTTGTAATCAAATCAGGAATGTCACCGGAAGCAACCATCATATTTAGCTTGGTATTATCACCAGAAGTTGCTTTGCTTAATTCAATCTTTACATTGGCCTGCTTTTGAATTTCCTGACCGGAGGGCGAACTTGTCCAATCGACATTGAACCAGTCATAATTATAGAAATGCTTGATAACTAGAGGTTCCTGCGTCAATTCTTCCGAACCCGCAGTTGCTTCTGTACCCGTTGCTGGCTGACTTGAACTCTCCGCATCCTTATTCGATTGACACCCGCTAAAAACAACAGCCATCATTACTGCCATAAAGATTGACACAATCCTTTTTCCCTTACTCATCTTCTTTCCCCCTTTTTTTGTGTGTATATCAAGGCAAGTGACCTAGATATCGAGCATTATCCTTTTACAGAGCCCACCATCATGCCCTGGACAAAATATTTCTGCAGGAATGGATACGCGAGAGCTACCGGAACGACGGACACAACCATAGTTGCATACTTCATGGAATCAATAATGTTAATATTCTGCTTACCGGCTCCGAGATAATTTGCAGCAATCGCGGCTCCTTCCGATTGACTGATGATCTGATAAAGAACCAGTTGCAGGGTGGCCAGGTCTGGTGAATTGGTGTAGTAGGCTGCATCAAACCATGAATTCCATTGCTGTACTCCATAGAACAACGACACGGTGGCCAGAATCGGCGCAGACAACGGAAGGAATATTTTCCAGAAAACACGCCAATCATTTGCACCGTCTATCTTGGCTGATTCCTCTAACGCATCGGGAATGGAGGAAAAAAAGTTAATAAACAAAATGGCATTAAAAAATGAATACAGGGAAGGTATGATATACACCAAGAAGGTATCAATTAATCCAAGTGAGTTGAGCAGCAGATAGGTTGGAATGATTCCACCAAAAAAATACATGGTGATTACACCCGTCCGGATATAGAAGCTTCTAAGGGCCAAGTTTTTTTTAGATAAGGGGTAAGACACGCAAGCAGTAAACAATACGCTTGCAATTGTACCCAAAATCGTTCTCGCCCCTGTAATTAGGAATGAATGAGCTAACTTGCTCTCTGTAAAAACAATCTTGAAATTCTCAAGTGTGAATTTTCTTGGAGATAAATAGATGAAGCCTTTTTCGGCGATGTCATTGGCATCATTCAAGGATATGATGAATGAGTAGTACAATGGATACAACGTTACCAGGGTGACAATCGACATAAGAATAAACAGAACTATGTTGATGACTTTGTCTTCTGTATTTCCCTTCATTTCCTTCGCTCCTGACGGTTCACTTTATACGGGAATTTGCTTGTTAATATAAACTGGTGTTTGTTAAATTACGGCTGACTGCATTTGCTCCACTGAACAGCACAAACGATAACAATGATAAGATTAACCCTGCAGCAATAGCATAAGAGAAGCGACCTTGGGAAAGCCCCATATTTACGATATAGGTTTCCAAAATCATGGAATTGTCATAATTGAGCGAATTCCCAAAGAGTAGAGATTGCTGCAGATTTGATCCGGAGAGTCCTCCGTAAATCATGCTTCCAATACTAAGGATAACTACCATCATAATTGTGGATTTAATGGACGGAATAGTGATGCTAATCATTCTTCTGATGCGACTTGCTCCATCCACCACAGCAGATTCATATTGTTCTACAGGAATCGCAGCAATGGCAGCGAGATATATAATCGCCCACCACCCGGTCTCTTTCCAGGTGTCAATAATTGCCATCCAGATCCAGAAGCCTCCGGGAGAATTCAGATGAGCTTGGGGCTCATTGGTGAAACCAAGCGACATCAGTACATGATTGACAATGCCATCGGTGTTGAGCCACATAATAAACAGTCCTGCAACAACTACCCACGAGATAAAGTGCGGAAGATAACTCGCCGTCTGAACGATTTTTTTCAGGGTCATATTCTTGATTTCGTTAAGCATTAAGGCAAACAAAATCGGCATGATGATGGCAAAAACCGTCTTCGTTAAACTTAACCCGAACATGTTTCTTACCGAATTCCAGAACAACTCATCGTGAAACAGTTCTTTAAAGTGCGCGAAGCCTACAAATGGACTCTTTAGAATTCCCAGAAAAGGATTATAATCAAAAAATGCTGCAAAAAGTCCGACCATAGGGATATAGCAAAAAACAATTAGCCATATAAGACCAGGTAGCACCATAAGTTGAAGATATTTCTGTTGCCTTAGCGAATTTCCGATTCGTGAAAGCTTTATTTTTTTCCCTGCTTCATTTGACATTGTAGCTTCCTCTTCTTTTTCGTTTTGTAAAGCTCGGCCGGCCTACCAACCCTGTTACAAACCTTATTATAAAGGGGATTAAAATTCCGAAACACAGATAAAATATACATAAGGTGCAATATTTATAGGTCTTTGCCCTTGGAAGGAAAAAGACACTAGCGTGAGCTAGTGTCTTTTAACCAGGGTACATTCGGTTAGTAATTTTGTTTTTCGAGGATTCATTGCATTCCTACCTCTGCTGGAAGCGAATTATTTCTTGTCCCCACTGCTTTAATCACGAAATTGTAGGCTTTAGCAGAATCTATGCCGTTTAATGTATAGCTGTAACTCGTCTGACCGCTTACCGTCGGCACATACACGCTCCAATTTGTGCTGACTTTATCATTTTTCTCATAAATCCGGTAACCTCGCACCGGCTCAGGGCTATTTGTTGGTGCTTTCCACGAAAGAACTGCACGGTTCCCTGATTGTCTTACTGCGCTTGGATTTTCGACGATGCCGGGTTTGACGTCAGTCCGCTTGATACTGTAAGCATCATAGACGGCAAGGGGTTTATCTTTAACTGCTGTGTAGGATGTAAATTTCAGCACATCGTTTGTAATGGAAACATCCACGAACATTTTCTTGTTGGGCTGATCGTTTTTTGCTGCAAAAAAAGTGTCTGCGTCTGGATTAATAGCATAGAATTTCGAAGCGGCCGAGTTGCCCATTAGATACACAGTCCCTTTGGGATTCAGCACATTTCCTTGCTCATCGGTAATGACATTCTTAATCGGAACGTTGTTCAGCATTTGAAAAGACCTCATATACATATGGTCATGTCCCTCAAACACCATATCCACACCCAGCTCATCAAATACAGGAATCAGATATTTGCGGTAAAATTCTACCCGGTCGCTTTCTGCCGAAGCATTATCCCCTGAGGAATAAGCTCCCTTATGCATAGAGACGAATTTCCACTTCTTATCGGTCTTTGCCACCTGATTCCGCATCCATTCCAATTGCTTCGTGAACTGAATATCTGCTTTGTACGGCTTGACCTCTCCTTCGTACTGGGAATTGATCTGCATAAACAGTGCATCGCCGTATTCGAAAGCATATACCGACCCGTCATGAGCACCCGTCCCGACATCTTTTGGAAGATTAAAATGGTTATAGAAGTTATTATTCGGATAATCCTCTATCTCATGGTTGCCGATAATCGGTGCAAATGGCACATTGGCAAATTCTTTTTTCGGCACACCTAAGAACCACTGCCACAGCTGCTCCAGATCACCGTCATCCGTTAGATCCCCTGTAAGAAGAACAAACTTGGGATCTACCGTTTTCTCAATAGCTCTCTTAAAAGTATCCTGCCACAGATCGAAATTCGATTTACTTGAGCCTTGGGTATCGGTTACATAGAGGAAATGGAAATCCTGATTATCCGCCTTGTCCGTGGTAAAAGAACCCGCCTCGCTCCAGCCGTCTGCATCACCGTTACCGGCCCGGTAGATATACTTAGTTCCAGGCATAAGACCGCTTGCAATAAGCTTATGGCTGGCGAACTTTTTATACTTCTTGGAACTTCTGTCTCCTGATATCATTAAGGTTTCAATAACTGTTGAGCTGCCCTCATAAGAAGTTGCCAGTTGTTCCGGGAACTCGCTTCCTCCCGCATTGGAGGCCTCCACCACTTGCACTACTGTACCTCTGACAGTTTCGGCTGTATACCAGTCAAAGGCGATACTTGTCTTTGGGTCCCCATTAAAAGTCATGTTCAGCAGAGTTGGTGTTTTGTTGCCGATATCCGGAGACTTCGTCTTAAAGCTCCAGGTAATATCGTTTTCCGGTGTCCGGCCATCCGTAGTCCCCTTAACAAGCTCTTTTGGGATGGTCACTTTATAAGTTTTACCGGCAATAAAATTAGGGTGGCTGACTTTAACCGAGTCTTGACCGAGGAGCGAAGTAGAGATGTTGTTAAGAGGAACATTGTTTTCTGTGATTACAACTTGATAGCCACTGTCGAGACTGATGGCTTTATTAAACTTCACAGTGATCTCTGCATTAAGGGAAACATCTGCAGCCCCTGAAGCGGGAGTTTTGCTTACCTCAAGTGTGGGAGTGTCTCCTGGTTCGCCGCTGCTGCGTGTTCCTTTAATTACCACATCTTTGATTCTGCTTGAGCCTGAGCTGGATACCGTTCCCCCGCTTACGCTTTTCGTAGAGTTAACCACCCAGCGGATATAGAGTACATCTTGATTGTTTGTTCCCGCAGGCAAAACGAGGTTCGTTAATTTGCAGGAATTATTGGAACAATTAAAATTGTTCTGGGCTAGAACAAGGTTGCCGCCCGCAACATCTGTCCATTCCTGCTGATCTATACTGTATTGCACCTTAAAATCCCTAGGTCCTGTACTTGAAGAAGTTTGCTGTGAAGAGAGGAGGATACCTTCGAAGCCTTGGGTAGAAAGCGTGGCAAGCCAGTATTTAGTGCCCGTTCCTTCATGCCAGCCCTGGTTGCGTACGCTGTTCTCACTGGGCTCATAGGTGTATGCATCCGTATTTGTTCCTATATCACGAATGGATGAAGCCGTTTGATATACTCCGCCTGTAGCCGGAAATACTCCGTTCTCGCCTTTGTCTTTAAAAATCCACTGGGCAATCGTTTCCTGAGCTGCAGTTACTTCGCTTGCAAGATCTTCCTCATTTCCCTCCCTTCCTGCTGAAACAAAACCGGTCAACTCCATGGCAAGCAGCAAACCTATAACCATTAGACTGATTACCTTGGGAAATCTGTTTTTGAGATAAGATTGGTGGTTATCCATTCGACCCATCTCCCTCTTCATTAATCTCACTTATCATCGAACCGCCGTCTCCAAGAAGAACGGCGGTTTTGTCTACTCTCACATTCCTGTTATTGGAGTTCCCAGTCGGTGACTTGAAGGACTGCCGAATCTGCACCCTTCAGGTCTGTCTCTCCCATGTTGAGCAAATTGCTCCACTGCTTCACACGGTTCTTGCCGTTAGGCGGAGAGTTGTACTCATTAGTATCCACAATCTTGGTCCGTTCTTTATAGAATTTGGTCATGAAAGTCTTCTCATCGGTGCTGCTTCCTGATTTACCCAAAAGCCCTTGAAGAGTCTCGGAGCCGCCGGTTGCTCCATGGTTCAGCGCAGCATCCACGAAGGAACCAATAGTTAATGCCGAGTTAAAGCCGCGATTTCGGGCCTGCTCCACACTGTATTTAATGTAGATATTGTAGAACGTTTTCCACATAGCCTCTCTCCACTCGGGATCATTTTGCAAATTGCCAATTTTTCTGCAGAAGCTCTCTTCGCTTTCATTGATTTCGAGGATCTTCCCTTTCATCGCACCCTTGACACCTATCCGGGCCAATGCGCCTTTAACCGAAGGATTACTCGCGCCTTTGGCAGCATCATATGCCTTGAACAGATCCGGACCGTCGGGACCGGTATCATTTGAGCCACCTGTAGTCGCACCGAATATTCCAATCGTATACCCGCGGTCATCATCAATATCTTCACAATATCCGTAAAAATTGATCCAGTTCAGATCGTCCTGCTCCGGTTTGTTGACAAGCATCATAATATTGTTCCACTGCTCACCATCCAGACCTGTGTTGTCGCGCAAGAATTGAAGTGTTGCCGGTGAGAAATTAGAATCAGGGTTCCCTGCCGCATAACTTTTCTGTTGAGATGCACTGGACAGATAGCCATAAGAAAAAATCATTGAAAAACTGAGCAGGATCAACAATGAAAATTTCATCTTCTTGGAAACCTTACTATTCGTTGAATTAAGCACCGCAATCTCTCCTTTGATTAAATAGTTTAAGCGCTTTAACTTTGAGTGGCAGCGAACCTTATCCCCAACCTAGCTGAGCATGACAACCCTCCTTTTTCCAACACTTGGTAATTCAATTTAAGCTTATCTCAAAAAGTTTGTCCAAACAGCACGTATTTTCTTGTAATTATTATTTTTTATACATATATTGCTATAACCCCTAGATTAAGTCTACAATCCTCTTAGGAGGTGCTGAATGAAACCGGTATTTTATGAGTCTACTCTTTTTGAGATCAGCCGCAAGAAACAGGTATACACCAGCATGCCTTCAAGACACTATCATGATGCATATGAGATTCTGTATTTAATATCCGGGGATTTTTATTATTTTATAGGGGACAGAACCTACCAGGTTGCGGGCGGTACGTTGCTATTTATGGATATTCACGAAATGCACAAACTGGTTAATTCCGGCTGCAATATGTATGAACGGGTTACACTGCTGTTTAAAAAAGAATTCCTGCAGCATTTTTGTACCGGTGGTCAAAGTGAGGAACTGCTCGAATTGTTCAAAAGTGATTACCGCGCTTTGAAGATGACCGGTATAGATCAGTATTTCATCGAACAGCTTTTTCAGAAGATGATTCAGGAGGGGAAGAAACAAGCCCGCGGATATGAACAGTACCAACAACTATTATTGGTGGAGTTGCTCCTCTATCTTAATCGTAAACTATTCGACAGCCGTGTTGCTCCAATGGTGGAATCCAATCGTACACACAAGAAAGTCCTGGACATCGTTAATTATGTAAATCAACATTATATGGAACCGCTTAAGCTCTGTGAGATTTCACAGAAATTCGACATAAGCTCTTCCTACTTATGCCGAACTTTTAAAGAAGCCACCGGGTTCAGCTTCATTGAATATATCAATAACATCCGCATTAAAGAAGCGCGTGATTTGCTGGTTGGCTCTTCTTTTAATGTTACTGAAATTGCGGGAATGGTTGGGTTTGATAACACCTCCCATTTTGGACGAACCTTCAAATTATTGATGGGCATCTCGCCGCTCTGCTTCCGCAAACAATTTAAGTCTTAACAGCAAAAACACTGGAATACATCAAGACATTTCGTCAAGACGAACAAATTGCAGGTTTCTTGCCTGCAGTTGGTTTAGCACTTCCTCTAAAGCTTGCAGCATAAAATAAGGAGCATGCCGGTCCGCGCCCACAGTCTCACCACTGTCGTGAAGTAGGACAACGGAGCCATCGGTGATTCCACCTAACAGAGTGGCCTGCATCCGGGTTTGACAGACCCGGGTGTTCCAGTCGCCTGCCTTCAGCGACCATAGAACAATTCGATACTGTTTGTATCGAAAGAAATCAAATAGATTGATTAATCCCCAGGGTGGACGGTAATGATTGGGTCGGGTTCCGACAATAGACTCTATAATATCAGCAGAGCGGTCCAGATGTTCTCGCCTAATAGTACGGGGCAGCATCAGCCAGTTAGAGGTATGACAATAATTATGGATGCCAATCTGATGGCCTTCCCGATCCATTCTTCTGATCAGGTCTGGATACTGCTCCGCTCTCGATCCTAGCACGAAAAAAGTAGCCTTCACTTGATGCAACTTCAATAAATCCAGCAATATCGGCGTATATTTCGGATGTGGCCCATCGTCAAAAGTGAATGCCACCTGTTTTTTTACCGTTCCTTTGCGAAAGACACCAAAGCCGCTCACTCGCGTAATCAAACTCGGAATAAACATGTAAAGAGTGGCGGTACATAGTATCCCTCCTATTAAATATGTAAGAATAATTACACCTCCATATAACAAGCTTAAGACTTATCCAGAATAGTTCTGTCCGGGTGAGAACCGACTCTTCAGTGAGGCCCGTGAATGAATCAGTAGCATCGGGACCAGTTGTTCGGTTCGCCGACTGATTCTGTGTCTCCCTTCCGGATGCATAGCAGACAGCAGCAATCGAAGATAAATGGTGGTGATGCGTTCAAAAACACCGGACTTTATATTTTGTTGTTCAAAACCAAGACCGTGTGTTAATCCCCGATGGAGCAGTGTAATCCCCAATAAAGCCTTGACCTGCCTGAACTCGGACTGCGATTCGAAGGCTTCATTGATTTGCTGCATTGATTTACGCAGCATGCGAGCCGTTTGGAGTGCAGCACGATCCGATCCTTCGGACTGGATCAACTTCAGGATGCTTCCATTATCGAGGTGGAGCTCTCCCACCCACTCCCCCTGGTTGATGACCGTGGTGTCCTGGCATACAATTGGCTGTCCCCGGTGTTTTTTTAGCATCACGGTACATATACCAAAACTCGACTTATGCGATCCGCGAAAATGTGAAAGCAACGCAAAAGCTTTTTCCCACATCATCCAGACGGATTGCACTGTGGTTTTACGTATTTTGAAACCCAACTCATCCACCATCCTTAATACGGTTATAGTCTCTCATTTCATACATTGTACATAACGGAACTTTCTTTTTTCTTATCCGATTCTTACAAAAATCTTAAGACTGTTCGACTGCAACAAGGAACATAATGAATCACATTTAATCTTTTTTAACATCTACTTCTATTTGACGTTATTCACCGGGAATTCTCTGCGCGTATATCAAATTTTTAAACAACTATTTTCATTAGGACATAAGCTTCTCCAGACCACATTGCGGGTCCCATGTGACTTCAAAGTAAAAAGGTAACTTCAAATGAAGTTACCTTGAATAAACAATCGTTATGATGTCATTTCATCGTTTTTTGTTTATTGATCACAAATTTACTAGCTGTTTAACTCCCCTGCTTCCTCATGATGAATAAGACATGCTACTATCAACCCAATGCACAGAATACATTCCAATAGAAGAAATGTAATTAAATAACTTGCATGATTCATCAATTGAAGCGAGATAATCGGACCAAAGCTTGTGCCTGTAAACAATATAAAAGTATATACAGATACAGCTATCCCGCGCATCTTGCCGCCCACTTGCCCAACAAGCGAAACAAGTGAAGGAACGGCTAGTGCGATCCCCCCACAAAAAGGATGCTCATCACAATAAGCAGCGGCAGATTAGAAATCATCCCCATAGACGCCAAACCAATGATCGCTAGCAGCAATCCACCGCGAAGCGTTATACCTACGCCGACATGCTTGGATATTCTTCTTGCCAATGGAGAAACAAGCATAAGGCAGAGTTACCTAACATCATGTATTATTGCTTTCCATTAACGTACCTATTCTTGCCACACCACTCTTGAGCGCCGCTCGAATAACCGCTTCCCGGATACGTTCCACTACCCGTGGATCAAACGCATTCGGCATAATATAAGTTTCATGAAGATCACTGGCGTCAATTACTGAAGATATCGCCTCTGCAGCAGCCAGTTTCATATCTTCATTGATTTCAGTGGCGCCACAGTCAAGGGCTCCACGAAAAATACCGGGAAAACAGAGAACATTATTGATTTGGTTAGGAAAATCGGAGCGCCCTGTCGCCATAACCTTGACGTAAGGCGCGGCAATTTCAGGATCAATCTCCGGAGTAGGATTGGCCATGGCAAATACAATCGGATCAGCAGCCATTCTTTTTACATCACCTAGCTTTAAGGCACCAGGGGCGGATAGTCCGATAAATACATCGGCACCCTGAATAACTTCAGATAAGGAACCTATCTCCAGATGTGGATTTGTAATTAGTGCAAACTCGCTCCAATGCGATTTATCGTAATGGACAGCACGGTTAATTGCGCCCTGGCGGTCCACACCGATCAAATTTACAGCACCGGCATGCAGGAGCATCTTGGATACGGCGATACCGGCAGCTCCAATACCGTTCACCACTATCTTTACATTCTTAATGTCCTTGTTGCATACTCTTAACGCATTCAAAATTCCAGCCAGTACCACAATCGCCGTTCCATGCTGATCGTCGTGGAAGACTGGAATATCGAGCTCCTGCTTCAGTCTCGCTTCAATTTCAAAGCAACGAGGCGAAGAAATATCTTCGAGATTAATGCCTCCGAAGGTAGGGGCAATTGCTTTGACAATCGCGATAATTTCTTCGGTATCTTTTGTATCCAGACAGATTGGGAAAGCGTCCACATCTGCAAACTGTTTGAACAACGCTGCTTTGCCTTCCATGACCGGCATGGCTGCTTTGGGACCGATATCGCCAAGTCCGAGTACAGCTGTTCCATCACTAACGACAGCCACCGAATTTTTCTTAATCGTATATTCGTATGCTTTATCTTGGTCTGCGGCGATAGCCTGACACACTTTAGCTACTCCGGGTGTATATACCTTGGATAAATCCTCCATGCTTCGAATAGGGTTCTTCAAGCCGGTCTCCAGCTTGCCGCCAACATGCATCTTCATTACTTCATCCATTATTTTCATTACTGTTCCTCCTGTTAATTGCAATATATTTTTCTCTATAAGCTTTCTGGATGTATGCTTGACATCCTAATCAGCTCCAAAACCGCAATAGAATAGTTGCCACAATAACAGTGCTGACGCCACCGATCCGGGTGGAGATCTGGGCAAATGGCATGAGCTGCATACGATTGGAGGCAGAGAGAATGGCTACATCTCCGGTTCCACCCAAGCCGCTATGGCAAACGGTTACAATTGCCGCATCGACAGGGTACATATTGATTTTTCTTCCCACAAAATAGCCGGAAACCACCATGCTGAAGACGATGGCGAGGCAGGTCAGCACATAAGGTAGAGAGATAATGGCAGCTACATCCTTCAGAGGAACGTATAGCATGCCCAAACCTACCATGAGCGGCCATGTCAAGTTACCAGCAACGAACTTATACAACTGGTAAGCCCCATTTTCGAATCTTTCGGGAAGCGCCTTGACACATTTGATCAGTACGGCCATCAGAATCATGACAATCGGTCCGGGTATCCCTACATAATCTGCAAGCAATGCCCCAACAATGAAGAAACTGCATGCGATCAGAAGTCCCGCACCCATCATCATGAAATCTTTGGGTTTGCTATCCGGATTGTCATGCTGTAGATCGTCACCGGATTTGACTAATGTACCGTTACCGCTTAGATGGGGCTTTTTCTCGCCCAGACGTTTCAGGAAGCCCGCCACAATGATGGCGAATACGTTGCCGATAATTGCCGACGGGATCATCTGCGATACGTAATAACCCGCTTCGTGTCCACCCAGAATGCTTGAGTATGCAATCGAGAGAGGAAGAATGCCTTCACCGATTCCACCGCCAAGGATCGGTACGATAATAAAGAAGAAAGTATGATACATGCTATAACCTGTGAGCATTCCTACCAGTAGTCCGCCGAGAACCGCTGCAATCGTCCCGACGATCAGCGGGATGAAGATCCGCGTAATACCCGCTACCAATGTTTTGCGGTGCATGCCGAGCATACTGCCACTCACCAGGATGGAGATGTACAAGTACAGGAAGTTTGCCTCTTTCATCAATGTAGTGACAGCGTCTGTCACAGTAGAGTTGAACAAATTCAAGTAAATCAGCAGGGATGGGATCATAAGGGCCATGATTGCGGGGCCGCCTATATTTTTCAACAAGGGAAGTTTCATACCGATATCACTCAGCAGAATACCCAGAACCATAATGACAGCGAACCCTCCAATCATGTCATTCGGTAGCTTCCCGGCCACACTTGCAAGAAGAATGACCACTGCCAGAGCTAGATACACAGGGAGCGGAAAGACACCGACCTTAAATTGCTTACATTTTTGAATGAAGGCAGCCTTTTCTGGCAGGGGACCTTCCTTTCCTTTGGAAACAGGTGATGGAATCGTATTTTGCATTTTTCATTTCCTCCTAAACTCTTTTCTAGCCTTATAGTAGCGGAAATGAAAGCGCTTTTGTTTTTACGTAATTATTGATTGAATTATAAAAATTATTAAAGTAAGCGCTATCAAAAATAAGCAATCAAAAACCGCCGATTCCTTATAAAACTCGGAACCGGCGGCCCACTCCAAAAGGCTATATGAATTTAGAAATCACAGAACTACCGCGGGAAGACATGCGATATCGCTGTACAGGCCTTCCAATGGTGCCATAGGTCAATTCACTGTTCAGCGCTCCCATATCCGCGAGGACGGCAAGATATTTCCCGACCGAAACCCGCGAAATTCCGGAACTAACTGCAATCTCTTCAGTGCTAAAGGAATTTGCATTATGGGTCTCCACCGCTTTCCAGACCGTCCGAAGTGTATGCCGGGTAAAGCCCTTAGATAAATCCTGAACGACCGAGGGCTCTTTCCTATACCCGGTTAGCTTATCTAGTTCAGACTGATCCAGGGAATCCTGATTACGGAACAGGAAATGCTGCTCCTTGTAGGCGGAAAGGGCTGCGAGAAACCGTTCAAACTCAAACGGTTTGATAAGGTAATCGACTGCACCGTTCTGAAGCGCGTCTCGGATACTGTCCTTATCGCTCGCAGCCGAAATGATAATCACATCTATTCGTTTGCTGCCTCGACGGAGAGCGGACAGCAGCTCCAATCCATTGCTCTCTTTCATGTAAATATCCAGCAGAATCAGCTCGAAAGACTCATCTGCCAATTTGATCAGAGCTTCACCCACTGATTTTGCCCAGCCTTTACACTGAAAACCTTCCACTTGCTCCAGATAGAATTTATTCATCTCGGCTACCATCGGATCATCTTCTACAATCAATACACTAATCATTGACCATCACTCTTTGCTCGATAGGGTAAACTAACCGTAAATCGGGTCCCTTCTCCCTTTCCTGTTTCACAAACAATCTTACCTCCCATAGCTTTAAGGCTCCGCTCAACCAGATACAAGCCTATGCCTCGGTCATGTCCTTTTGTCGAATACCCCTGTTGAAAAATATACGGCAATTTCTCATCTGGGATACCGCTTCCATTATCGCTAACCGTAACTATCAGCGTCTTATCCTGATATTGAAAGCTGAAATGAATATATTTGCTGCCTCTACCTTCCGGCGCTTCCATTGCATTATCCAAAAGATTACCGACTATCGTAATGAGTTGGCAGGAGCGTTCCGGATCGCTAGGCTCCGGCAGAACCCCATCCTCCAGAAGCACCAGTCGAACTCCGGCTTCTCTGGCCCGGCTCAGCTTACCCAATAGAAATCCCGCCATCACAGGGTCCTTCACTTGTCTCACCACCGTTCCCATCTCTGCCTGTGTTGTTGTGACAGTACTTGTTATATACGCCTCCAACCGATCATACCTTTTCATATGTGTTAATCCTAATATTACATGCAGCTTGTTCATAAACTCATGCGCCTGGGCACGCAATGCCTCAGCATATAAGGAGATGCCAGATAACCTTTCCATAAGTATGCTGATCTCCGTCTTATCACGGAATGTGGCAATTGCACCTTCTACAGCTCCCTTTACATGAATGGGAACCACGTTTGCCAGTAACGTAACACCGCTATGCTCCACCTCCAAGTCCTGGCTGGCTTCACCGGTTTTGAGCACTGTATTCATCCGCAGTGATGGCCAAAAGCTCTCTACCGACTGGTTCAAGGGATCATCCTGCATGCCAATGGCTGCAAGCAAACGCCTGGCTTCTGTATTAATCAAAGTAATACGTGACTCTTTATCAACGGCAATGACTCCCTCCCTAACTGACTGTAGCATGGAGTTACGCTCTTCCAAAAGCTTAGCAATAGCGGCCGGTTCCATGCCAAACATCATTTTTTTGATAACACGTGCCAGCAGAAATGCTCCCGCAGCCCCTATTAGACTGCCTATAAGCAATCCCCAATAAAGGATTCCCACGTTCTCTCTTATGGCAAGTCTGATGTTTCCCAGTGATATCCCTACTGCCACCGCTCCTAATTGTTTCCCACTTGCAGAGAAGACAGGTGAAAACGCTCTTACAGATGGGCCCAAAGAACCCTCGGCTTCCGAAATGCTTTCCTGCCCCTGCAAGACTGCGGCTTCGTCGCCACCGATAAAATGCTTACCAATTTTGTCCTTGTCCGGATGGGAATATCGGATCGCATTCATATCCATGACCACAACAAATTCCACATTGTTCAACAATCGGATTTCCTCAGTGTAGCTTTGCAATTCAGACGAGCTGCGTGATTTGTTTAACGCTTCAATAATTAGAGGGTTACGCGATAACGTACGGGAAATGATCACAGCCTTTTGTTCCAACGAGGATTTTGTTTGTGAGGAAACCTTTATACTAAATAGCACATAGACCACTAGCAGCATTATGATAAGAACTGCACCAATCATCAAAGTAATTGTTGTTTGCAGCCGAAGTGTATGTTTGCCAATTTTCATCAGCTGTCCCTCCGGAAATTTTTCTTCATTCTAACGTATACGTGCAAGGCTGGCTATGACCTTATACGCTACACCTTTATAATAAAACAACAAACGCATGGCTAAGATGAGCCCAAGCGTTTGTTTGCCTAGCCGAAAAGAGGCAGGGGGATAACTTATTGTGCTTTTACGAATTCAGCGGATTTTATACCCGTTTGGCGGCCGAAAATAATGATTTCCGCAACAGAGTTACCGCCGATCCGGTTTTGACCATGCAAGCCTCCGGTAACTTCGCCTGCTGCAAAAAGGCCTGGAATCGGTTGTCCGTCTTTATTTAAAACTTCTGTGTTGGTGTTGATTTTCACGCCTCCCATCGTGTAGTGAATTCCCGGGCCGATTTTAATTGCATAATATGGCGCGCCGGACAAGTCATTGTCCATTCCGGTTGTTCTGCCGAAGTCGGCATCCTGTTTATTCGTCACCGCGCTGTTCCAGGTCTCTAGTGCAGTTTTCAACTGATCTGCCGGTACGTCCATTTTTGTTGCCAAAGCCTCGATCGAATCTCCTTCGATAACGAAGCCCATTTTTTCATATTGTTCAATCGCTTTAGCGCGAGATTTTACGCCGGAATCAAATACAAGAAACGCAGACTTCTCAGGAAGCTTATTGATTGCAGCGGTGACATTATCTCTTGTATCCAGTTCGTTTGTGAAACGTTTGCCTACACTTGAAACCAGGATCGCTCCTTCCCCACGAACAGCCTCCCCAATGAGATAGGATTTTTCCTGCTGCACAGTCGGGTGAACTTGGATTTGATCCATATCGACTGTGGTACCGCCGAGCTTCTCAATCATCTTGATACCGTCACCGGTGCTGCCCGGCTGGTTGGTGGTAACGTACCCCTCCAAATCAGATCTGACTCCTGAAATCATGTCTAAATTGGCGCCGAAACCGCCGGTTGTCACCACGACAGCAGACGCTGTAATCGTTTTCTCTTCCGTTTGGTCAAAGATAACTTTGACGCCATTGACCTTACCGTCTTTTTCGGTAATTTCCTTGACATTGGCGTTCACAAAAAGGGGAATGCCTTGTTCTTGTACGTTTTTCACCAAGCCTTTGACAAGGTATTGTCCTACTGCAGAGCCATCTTCAGGACGGTGTGTGCGTTTTTCTTTCATCCCGCCTGTAATCGTGATATTATTCAATCTAATCCCGATAGAATCCAGCCAATCAATCGCACTTGCGGAATTGTCTACGAAGAAACGAAGCATCTCTTTATCGTTCGTATCATGGCCACCTTTTAAGGACTCTTCATAAAACAGATCATTGCTGTCTTCAATGCCTTGCTCTTTTTGAAATTTCGTTTCAGAAGCATTCATTCCCGAAGATGATTTTGTTGTATTTCCGCCGGCAACCGGCATTTTTTCAAAAATAACCGGGTTCATACCTTTTGCTCTCGCCTCAAGTGCAGCAGACATTCCGGCACCGCCTGCACCAATAATGATGATGTCATATTTATCTTTTAGTTGATCGTACGGTGTATAGCTAGCTTTGGATGCTCCCGAAACGGCTTCAGTTTCCTTTGTCTCGTTGATCTTGCTGGTGTTCTTGTTCCCGTTTCCATTGCTGCTGTTGCTGTTGCCACATCCTGTGATAACAAGCATGACTGAGAGAACGAGAATAAGAGCAGTGGTTACTTTTTTATTCATGTTATAGCTTTGCCCCCTTGTGAATATTTTTACAATCAGCTTAACGGCAAAGGCCCTGCTCTTGAAAGTTTATGTAACTAAAAAAAACGTTTTGTAACTAAATTAATCACTGCAATGTGTACGAAAGACCACCGGTTAGGGGCATGGCTCAAAAAAAGAAGAGCCTTTAGGCTCTCCTTCGTTTACAAGATCGCTTTCATCCGATTGTTTCTTGGATTATGCTCTACTTCCGCAAGACCCAATTCTTCGAGCAACGGTGGGATATACATTCCGAATCGCCCCCGAAGTCCCTTCTTTAATCCATACCAACCGCCAACAGGGTTTTCAGGTGAACGCCCCCATGCTTCAACGGTACCTTCTTTTGCTGGTTTTTGCTCATCAGCACTTCCTAACTCCATCCAATCACCATTTTGTACAAGCATGGCGTGCAGATCTTCAATACAGCGATAGTCATAATGCAAAACCGTTTTCCCTACAGTGCAAACTATAATTTCTTTACCGTCTTTTTGGACCTTGTACATTTCATACTCGGATGTTTGCGGTGGTGTCTTTAATTTCCAAGGATTTTCCTTGGTTCCTGTAGCTGTCGACATATTTTCAACTCCCAAAGTAACTCACAAAATTAGTAAGTTCTAATCATATTATTATATTTGCATCACCTTACTATACTTCATTCCCTTTATTCATCCTACTCGTATAAGGAAGCTGGCACTATTATTCCAAGCTATTCAACTCCACCACATCTCCGCTAGTAGCCTTCAAAGCATAATTACAATCTAACTTCCCGCACAGCACATACTTCTTCTGCTCAGGATCATACACATAGACGGGTGTTAATTCGAACCATCCCTTGAGCTTGTCATAAGCTTCGTCATGGCTCACAGCAATTTCCCCTTCGCTCTTGAACTCATCAAACATATCGAGCATTGGCTTGTTATCCATATAATTTATAACCTTATAATTCTGCACATCGATGAACAGGAGGATCTTACGCTGGAATATACGATTACTTGGCGCCTTCATCCTCAGTGTTGCCTGAATATGTCCTCTTTCCCGTTGTAAAGTCTTCAGTATCCATTGTCCGGATTCATCTGGATAGAGCTGGCTTAAACCAGCTTCGACTGCGGCTATACATTCGGCTTGTTCTGCGTCTGTGATAGGAAATGAGTCCGGATGCGGCTCACTAGCTATTGCCTGCTCAATGGTAACAACCTCAAGTAGACGTATCTCCGTCCTTTCGAACGGCTCCAGCTCCGTATTCTGTTGCTCCCAATGGATTACTTGATCAATATTCAGTCGTGCTCTCGTACCTGATATAAACTCAAATGGGATGGTGGTTGTTCCGTCATTTGTAATGTAGATTTCTTCTATCCCATAGATCGACAGGAGTTGCTTCGTCTCGTACACCGGATATTCTATAAGCTGTAGTTGTTTCCTCGCCTGTGGCTCTATCGTTTGAAGTGTGAGAGTATAGTTCTCTTTATGCACAAGGGAGCTGGAAGGAAACTGGCCATATACACTGTAAAAAACAAGCCTGCCTTCCGCATCGAAGCGAAGCTCGATCCGTCCACCAGGAGTGACTGGTATGCTACCTATTTTTTCAATAAAATGATATTCTCCAATCTGTTCCTTCTCTAAGTGAAATTGTTTACCGTATACAATCCTTGCCTCATCTTCAATCCACCGGATGACTCCGTTAAAATCTATATCTTGGAATGGTGTCCCATTCGCATAAGATATCCCGCCAACAAAAATCACACTTTTATAGTTGCGGGATTGTAGGTCAATCGTGATGACGGCAGTTCCTTCCGGATTGTAATCGCCCTTCCATTCCTTCATATGTGCAGGAAACCATTCCATACTAAGAAAATAGTTGGTCTCTCCCAGTATCGTAACGTCGCGATAAATTTCATGAGAGTGTAAGTAGTAGTTGTCCAATCCATATTTTTGCTGTGTAGCATCAAGCAGTTCTTTGATTCGAATATCCATCATAGTGCACCCCATAAAATTGATGCCTACATCATACCATTACTTAGCGTTGATTACGAAGCGCAGCAGCGAATATTGGAGTCGATTGTTACTTATTAAATAGTAAAATCTTCTGAATATACTACATGCTCATACAATGGGCTTTGGTGATGTTCAGAAAATGATCAGTAGCTTGGGTTTTAATAATGCAGAGTGTAATAATATTTTGCACAACCTTCACCAGAATTCTATACGTGAATAATAACTAAAAATTTTTAATGGAGGTAAATCATCATGAATGACATCATCGATGGAAATGCGGCATTAATACAATTTTTCCCACTTCCAGCGCATCTTTATAGTAAGGATATTGCTTGTATTGCAACTGTTGCTTATGCAGAAGAGCAGGGACCAAATTTAACGGGCCTCATAAATGCTCTATACTGCAAGGGATATATAAACCTTGATCACCTACTAAATTCCACATGGAAAAAACTATACCAAGTTCCGAGGTTGGGACACAAAAGACTGATGCTTCTACTTCGTTTACTAGAACGAATTTCTGCAGATCCCAAGACCATAGAAAACCATACCATTGTCCCTCGTGTTACAATGCAGAGTAAAAAGGATATGAAAGAATTAACTTTAAAGAGGATTATAAAAAAGTATAACGAAACATCTGTGGTGGTATTAACTGAAGCTACCGAAAAAGAAGCTCGTATAAAGAAAATTAAAGATAGACTCCGTGAAATGGGGTTGATTATATAACAATATCCCGCCAATAATCACTGATGGGAATCTTTTTTATGATCGATTTGGCTTGTGTGCCTGGATTACCTACCAACGAAATGCAATATACTTGCATGAAAAAACTCAAGCGGCATTACGCTTGAGTTTTTAAGATGTATTACAAATTGTTAATAATTTTTTTAAGCTCTTTTGCCGGTACTCCTGCAACGACAGTATTCGCTGGAACATCTTTAGTGACAACTGCTCCTGCCGCAACAACAGAGTTATCTCCAATCGTCACCCCGGGCAGTATGGTAGCGTTTGACCCAATCCATACATTGTCTCCAATGATAACTGGAGAGGGATAGGTTACATTTCTCGTTTCTAAAGGTAACCCATGATTAAGAGTAGCAATCGTGACATTCATACCAATCATTGTACCGTCCCCTATATTAATTCCACCTCTATCTTGGAAGGAACAGCCTATGTTGAAAAACACATTCTTCCCTACAGTGATATTTTTCCCAAAATCTGTATAAAACGGCGGAAAACACATAAACGACGAATCAACTTTATTGCCTGTAAGTTCACTAAAAATCTCCACTATTTCTTCTTTTGAATGATAGGATGTATTCAATTCCATGGTGATCTTTTGAGCTTGATAACTGCATTGAGTTAATAATCCATACAATTCTTTATCCTCACCCGAAATTGAATTTCCCTTCTTACAAAAATCAATAAATTCTTTCATCTCCATTTTTAAAAATCACCAGCCCAATTTAATTATACTTCTGATAATTCGATTCATATGTTAGCGACCTTGTTCACATCCCTTTTCATTCACATCATAAGTTGATATGATTCAAATGACTAATACTTATACCAAATACACTCTTATGCCTTTTAAGCATAGATATAATAAGGAGACTGTTATGGAAATTCGTGTATTACGCTATTTTATTGCTGTAGCGAATGAAGAGAATATATCGGCTGCTTCAAAACAGCTGCATTTGTCCCAACCTACATTATCAAGACAATTAAAAGACCTTGAAATGGAATTAGGAGCAACTTTATTTGAAAGAGGTAATCGGAAAATTACTTTAACAGATGAAGGGAAGTACTTATTTAAAAAAGCGAAGGAAATCGTTGAGCTAGTAGATAAAACCGAAGCCAGTTTTAAAGAATCGAAAGAACTGATTAGCGGAGAAATTCACATTGGTGGTGGTGAAACAGAAGCTATGAATTTCATTGCCAAAGCATCAAAAGAATTACTTGAACATTATCCAAGTATTCAATTTGATTTATACAGTGGTAATGCTGACGATATTACTAGTAGGTTAGACAGTGGATTATTAGACTTTGGCATTGTCATAGAACCCACAGATAAACAAAAATATGATTATATAAAATTACCTGCTACTGATGTTTGGGGTGTTTTAATGCGCAAAGATAGTCCTCTAGCGTACAAGCAGTTCATCCAGCCAATAGATTTAATAAATAAACCACTGTTAATTTCACGTCAAACTGCTGTCAGTAACGAATTCACAGGATGGTTTGGAGCGAATATCGAGGATCTCAATATTGTCGCAACTTATAATCTACTTTACAATGCTGCCCGAATGGTAGAAGAAAATATTGGATATGCATTGTGCTTGGATAAACTTATTAATACATCAGGAGATAGCAAGCTTTGCTTTAAACCTTTAAACCCCAAATTAGAGGCTAATTTAAATATTATCTGGAAAAAACATCAAGTGTTTTCTAATGCAGCAAATAAATTTTTAGCTCAGCTACGAAACAATATAAAAATATACAATTCATAACTGTAGACAATAACCCTGAAAAAGCGATCCCCCCAGTCGTAACGTGTGTTTGTATGTTAGCTTATCTTCAAAACGCAAGAAAAGCCCAAGCTTTTTTCTCAGCTTGAGCTTAGTCTTACAATATTAAATGTTGTGCCCTAACCAATGACACACAGCACTCCATATGTCTCAAGTGTTAAGCACCCATATTAACCTACGACAACGCCAACATCGCATTCATATCTTCCTCGGCAGTTGTAATCAGCTTCAATCCAAAGAGCTCTACCAACACATCCAACACCCCATCCGAGATAAACTCAGGCGGTTTCGGTCCGATGCGAATATCCTGAATGCCAAGACTGAACAAACCAAGCAGAATGGCTACTGCTTTCTGCTCAAACCAAGACAGCACGATACTGACAGGTAGCTCGTTCACCGTACAATCAAATGCCTCAGCCAGAGCTAAAGCAATCTTCACCGTAGAACCAGAATTATTACATTGCCCAAGGTCAATATAACGCGGAATGCCTGTGTCTCCAACAGTTCCATAATCTACGTCATTAAAGCGGAATTTTCCGCAAGAAGTGGTTAAAATGACGGTATCGTTCGGTAAGGAGGTCGCCAACTCGCGGTAATAATTCCCACCTTTACCTGGCGCGTCACAGCCTGCAATGACGAAAAACCGGCGGATATGCCCATCTTTGACAGCTTGAATGATCTCTGGTGCCAGCCCGATTACTGTTTCATGATGATATCCTGTCGTAAGTACCAGATCTGACTCTACATCAGCCGCAGGTAATGACAACGCACGATTAATCAGTGGGGAGAAATCGTCATTCGTGATTTTCGCTACACCTTCCAGCCCTGCTACTTCATATGAGAAAAAGCGGTCTGCATACGTACCCTTAATCGGCATCACACAGTTTGTAGTTGCAAGAATCGCACCAGGAAACTGCTCGAAAAGTCTGCGTTGATCGTACCAAGCTTTGCCGATGTTGCCTTTCAGATGTTTATACTTCTTGAGCGCAGGATAGCCATGGGCAGGTAGCATTTCCGAGTGGGTATAGATGTTGATGCCCTTTCCTTCCGTCTGCTGCAGCAATTCCTCGAGTGCATACAGGTTATGCCCTGTCACCACAATACATTGACCTTCAATTTTATTCTGGCTGACTGTGATTGGTTGTGGAATCCCGAAGCGGTCCGTATGCGCACGATCCAGCAGATCCATGACGCGAACCGCCGCATCTCCAACCTTTATCGCCATTTCCAAATGCTCCTGCGTATTAAAGTTGGAATTGGTCAAGGTCATGTACAAAGCTTCGTGGGTAATACGATCCACTTCAGGATCGCTATATCCTAGCTGCCGAGCATGTGTTGCATAAGCTGCAATTCCTTTTAAGGCAAAAATCATCGTGTCCTGTAAACTCGCAATGGTTTCATTTTTTCCGCATACTCCAACAACGGTGCAACCGCCAGTCGGTGTCTGTTCACACTGGTAACAAAACATATCGTTATCCTCCATATTTAGATAATCTTTCGTTACTCTCAACGTAACAGAACACCAAACCTTGAGTTGTGATTACACACACATTTTTTTTAGATCAAGCAGATTTAAATGGCCGTCTATTGATAACAACCATCATTATACTAACGCCTATACAAATGAAAAGATTAATCCCAAAAACCATTTTGAACGCCTGAAGCGGACTCTCCTGTCCTAACTCTCCACTCACCATTCCAAGTCCAAGTGCTGAGCCAAACACCATCCCCGCATTTCGTGTTAAGGCAATTATTCCTCCAATTGAACCTACGTGTTCCTTAGGCGTCTGCTGCATAATATAGCTATTATTCGGAGAAGCAATGAGCCCCATCCCAAGTCCAATAAGACATAGAATCGCAGCGACTCCATAGACTGGGATATTCTCTAAAAATACTAGCAACAGGACGAACCCGCCTCCCATAGCACTCAGCCCCATAAGCATCAGCCGACGAGAACCATAACGATCGGACCAGTAGCCTGCAAGAGGACCTGCAAAAGCCAATGCAATGGGATAAGCCGCCATAATGTAACCGGTCGTGGAGGACGAAAACTGAACCGCTGCTCCCATCAAATAAAATGGAATAAGGACAAGCAAGGTATTAGAAAGAATAAAAGAGGCACAGCTAACGATCAAGCCACCCGCCACAGAAGGAATTCTCAGCGCCCGAAGAGGTAAAAAAGGTGTCTTTTGCCTCCGTTCCCATAATAGAAACGTGACCAACAGCAGGATAAACCCCATCAAACTCGCCATCGTCTGCGTAGACACCCAGCCCCACTTGCTCCCATTTGTTATCACGAGAAGAAGCAAGGTGATCCATACCATGAACAAGCTAGCCCCCACGATGCTGACTGTTCCCAGCTTACGATCTTGCACACGGCTCGGAATGTACCGGTAAGCCATAACTGTAGCCACAATTGCCACAGGAACATGGATCAAAAATAGCCACTGCCAGCTGAGCCACTCCGCAATCAACCCTCCCGCAATAGGGCCTGTCATCCCGCCCAGTGCGACAGCCGTACTCAGAATTCCGAGTGCATGTCCTCTTTTCTCTTTCGGCATATGGATGGTGATGAGCGCAATATTCGTTGCTTGGAACATCGCAGCACCTATGCCCTGCACAACTCTAAGCGTAAGCAATATTGGCAGATTAGGTGAAAAAGCGACCAAGATCGAACCAACTGTAAAAATCACATATCCGAGATTATGAATGCGGCGAAACCCATAACGATCACCCAGTTTTCCCATCACAGGGAGAAGCGCAGTAATCACTAGTAGGTACCCTGTTGTGATCCACAAACCCTTTGCAAGCTCCGTCTGAAAATGATTTACAAAAAAAGGAAGCGATACATTCATAATTCCGGCTGTAAAATGGGAAATAAAAGCTCCCATACAAATAGCCGCCATCATACCCAACCGCCGCCTGCGGGTGCCCGCTAGCTCTGTATTTTTTGCAACAATCATACCGATCCCGTCCCCACTCATATTTGTCTAAGAATTACTAACAATTATAAGTAGATCCATTGCCAGGACCAATCCCATAAAGATGGGATATGAGAATCAAGCTCCATTAGTGAAAAAGCAATCTGATCAATCTAAATTTGCATTCAGATTAAAGCACACACCTACCTAGAATAAATTCCTAAATCAGGGAGAAGATAAAAATCACTTAACATCTAATTTATTAAGGAGAACTGCATGCGGAAATTTTTCAGCCCCAAGATACCTCCGGCAAATCCTAAGCTGCATCCACAAACAGAAACCAAAAATGAGCTTTCAAACAAGGATCCTTTGTCCCATGCCATCTCTGAATCTCTCGAGGACAATTTGCAGATGATTAGCGATTGTTTTGCCAATTGTTCAGATCTAAAGATTATCCCTTGGAATTATGGCCCTGATCTTAGCTATCAAGCCTTGGCAATCTACTTCAATACACTTACCAAGTCTGACCCTACAAATCATTTTAAAGATACTTTGCAAAATCTAGTTCCGCATGAGCTAGGTCCCACCTCAGATGTAAATGTTAAAGATGTCATCTCTTTCTTTGAACAAAATGGGGTTACTTCCCCACTCCTTGAATTGATGGACAATATCAATCAGGCCGTTAAGGGAATTCTTGACGGAAAGGTTGTAATTCTCTTTGATGGCTGGCAGAAAGCAGTCGCATATTATGCCCTTGATGTTGAGCAGCGTCAAACCTCTGAGCCTATTACTGAGCCAACCGTACAGGGCCCACACATCAGCTTTATAGAAAGCTTGGAGCGTAATATTGGTGTTATTCGTAGCTTATTAAAGACTACTAATCTTAAGTTTGAATTCTTCACTTCCGGTAAGCAGGTTCAAAGAACGTTGTCCTTTGGTTACCTGGATGGAGTAGTGAAACCAGAAACATTACAACAGTTCAAGCAACGCATAGCTGATATCGAAAAGGAAGAGATTATTGACGTATCCTATCTCGAAGAGTGGATCGGGGATTCTCTCTACTCTCCCTTTCCACAAGTCCGCTACACAGAACGACCAGATACAGCTATAACCGCTCTACTTGACGGGAAAATTATTGCTATGGTAAACGGAAGTCCTTCCATATTGATATGTCCTGGAAATTTCATGGAATTTTTTACGAATAGCGAGGATTATTACTACCGAACCATTTTTTCATCTTTAATACGGTTGATTAGAGTGGCTGCCTTCATTATCGCGCTGTTATTGCCTAGCACCTATATTGCGTTATCTAATTTCCATTCCGAACTAATTCCCACTGTTTTGCTACTTGCCATTCTTAACACGCGCGAAGGCATTCCCTTTCCTGCCTTGATCGAGGCATTAATCATGGAATTTTTCTTTGAGCTATTAAGAGAGGCGGGCATACGCTTGCCTAGACCGATCGGGTCAGCCGTCAGCATCGTTGGTGCATTGGTCATAGGACAAGCAGCTATACAATCGCAAATTGCCTCTCCGGTTATGGTTATTGTCGTCGCCTTAACGGGGATTGCCTCTTTTGCGCTCCCTCAATACAATATGGCCATTGCACTACGGATCTTGCGGTTTCCATTAATGATTCTTGCGGCAACGTTCGGAGGGCTTGGGATCATGGTTGGTTTTATACTGATTTATCTTCATCTGACTACCTTGCGTTCATTAGGCGAGCCGAATTTAGACTCGTTGGCTCCACTTGACCTTAAAAAAGTACGTTTTTCAATTTTCGTTCTGCCGAGAAAGCTACTGCTTCATTCACCTCGTAGTCGTCATTTATATAAAAAGACTTCAGGAAGGAAGTAGATATAGTGAAACGACTTACTACCATGCTAATCTGCCTTCTTGTTCTCAGCCTAACTAGCGGATGCTGGGATAATAAAGAACTTGACGAGTATGGGTATGTACAAGCAGTAGCCATTGACCAAGGTGAAGATGACCGTTTTATGATAACGACTCATTTCTATAATCCTTCCACCAAAATTGAAATGGGGCAGTCAGGGAATCCAGCTTCCAAGGGGATTAATATTTCAACGAGTGGAGAGACCTTTTTTGAAGCCATACGAGAGATCCCTGCAAAATTCGGCCGCAAAGCCAAATGGGATCATATGCGTGTCATTTTAATCGGTGAACAATTAGCTAGAAACGTGAACATAAGGGAAGTGCTTGATTTTTTCTCTAGGGATCAAGAGCCACGTGGTACCGTTCTTCCCCTCATTGCTGAACAAGCGGCGGCGCCTTTTTTAGATGTAAGTCCGTTTATTGAACAAACCATTGGTCAACAGTATAAGAGAATGGAGACGAGTGGTGCTCTTTATGCCGCAAAAACTTCCAAAATCCCTCTCTATGAGCTGGCTATTCAAATGTGCAGTCCCTCCAACACTTCTGTTCTACCTTACCTGCATAAGACCAGTGTAGATAATAAAGCAATAATATCAGGACTAGCGCTAATACAAGACGGGAAAATGGTAGAACTTCTGAAGGAGAAAGATACTGAGGCGTTCATGATGCTGATGGACAGATATATCTATGGAGCCTTAGAATTCCCTTGCACCAATGAGACCGAAAATGCGCTGCGAAAAAAGGAATCTCTTGAAGTGCTCACCTTCAACAGTAAACTTACTCCAACTGTGAACAATGGTTCTGTTTCCGTCGGTGTAAAAATTGCAATTGAAGGTACAATCGGAGAATTACGCTGTTCACATTTAAAAACATCTAAAGACATGAAACAATTTGAACAGCGAATTGTAGCTCAGATAGAACAGCAGGTGAAACATACTACCGATTTTTTTAAAACAAAAAAAGTAGATGCACTTGGAATTGGTAATCAGATCTATCAAAGAAATCCGCAACAGTGGAAACAATTAGAGCCGGTATGGAAGGAAAAGATTGCTCAGACTGAATTCGATATCAATGTTGAAGTCAAAGTGTTAAGCACTGGTATGAACTCAGGTACAATATTCGGGACAAAGGAGTAGTAGCTATGCTGGGACAAATTATCTGTGTACTGCTATTAGCTTCCGCTATGCTAGCCCATGACCTCCCAAAGTTTAGACAGGCCTCCGTTCGTGATCGAGTGGTCTATGGAGTCCTTCTGCTGCCGGTTCTTTATCTCGGGTTTATCTTCATAGCAGCAAAGCCATGGCCTAATTTGGACTCGCTCTTCAATCTACTTACGGGTCCAGCTGAACACATCGTCCATTGGATCAACCCGGCTATTTCATAAGTGTATAGAAAGAGGAGGAACGTATGAATAAGCAAGAACGTGTTAGCTCTATCCAAATGTCCATGCTGTTTCTCTTCTTTATGACAGGCTCTTCAATCGTCATCGTCCCTGCTTCACTAACTAACTTTGCTGGCAATGGAGCCTGGATTTCTCTCATCATTGCCTCGGCCACAGGAATGCTTCTGCTATCCGGTATTCTATATTTAAATAGACGAGCTCCAGAGCTATCACTTGTGGAACAAAGCCGCGCTGTGCTTGGAAATGGGCTGACTCTCGTTCTATTACTTCCTTTCACATGTGTTTTGTTTTGGAATGTCGCAGGAATTGTCATTGAGATCGGTACCTTTTTCAAAAGTACGATGTTAAAAGAAACGCCTACTTATGCGGTAAATACGATGTTTTTTATAACGATTGCCATGACAGCGCTCGCTGGCATCGAAGTAATTGCCCGTATGGCCGCAGTCTTAATGTCTCTAATGTTCGGATTTATTATCTTGGTCTGGATTCTTGTAGCAGGTTTGTATCATCCCGAATACCTGCTGCCCATCATGCCTGATGGAGTTAGACCTATCCTGAGTGCTGCATATGTAGTCTATGGTTTTCCCTATTCCGAGCTAATCGTTTTTTCAATAATTTTACCGTTTGTGCATAAAGAAGATAAATCAAAGCTAGGAAAACAAATGTATCTGGCACTCCTTATAAATGCTCTGACGTTAATTGCTTCTGTCATTAGCAGTATTATGGTACTGGGACCCCTGTCCGGAAGCTTAAAATATTCATTGTACCAGTTGGCGAGGTTAATTTATTTTCAGGAAACTATAGAACGGGTCGAGTCCGTGATCGGTTTTTCATTAATTATTGGCTTTTATTTCAAGGCTTCAATCCTGCTGCTTATTCTTATTAAAGTCATGAAGGAGCTTCTCAGATTGGAAAATGAAAGACTGATTGTCTTCCCGCTTGCTTTTATTTGCCTTCTGCTGTCAGTAACGACTTACACACAAGAATCTGAGCTCACAGAAATCGTAAACACTACTTGGCCGTTGATCACTAATTTGGCATACATCCTGCCTTTTCTTCTGATTCTGTTGGTCACTTTTATTCGATTCCACATGAAAAAGCATAAGAATCAACAGTTCTGATCCAATTTTAGATTACAGTTATATATTATCTGCCTAAGCTTGCCTTCTTCGCAATTCGGAAAGTAGCTAAAAAGCTTAAAATTACGAAAAAAAGCTGGATCGATAAGGCCAAGAGAATTCCTGTCATTACGCCCCATCCAAAGGATTCACTAACGGTAATTAGGGCACCGCCTAATCCGATGCTAAGTGCAGGACTAAACGCATCAATAAATTGAATATTCGCTGAAATTGAACCTGCATCGCCATCTTCGGCATGCTGTAGTGCAATGGCTCCCGTGGTTGGATGTGCCAGCCCTATTCCAAAACCGGTAAGTATTTGTGAGAACACTGCGAGCACGATTCCATTACCTGAAATGCCTATCACGGTTATGACCAGTGCAACTCCGACAATCATAAATGCAACGCCAATCATCACCCGTTGTCTACGGCCCCTCCCATGGTCTTGTTCATCAAGCTTGGATTGCAGCCACGCTGCTATTGACCAACTTATAGCCCCAGCAGCAACGATTAAGCCCGCAACATCTGCCGATAACCCTTTAACATTTGTTAGAGCTAGAACAACGTAGGTTTCAACAGCATAGTAGCATGCAACAAACAGCCCTCTAGTAACAATGGTTGCCGACAAACCTTTTTTAACTACTAAAGCACCCTCTGGCAGCAGTTTCCGTAAAGGTTGAATCATAATAAAGCCCCCTGCAATTGAAATCACAATCCCCTTCCAAGAAGGTAAAAATCCTAATCCTGCTAATAGCAGCCCTGTTCCTAATGTTAATAAAATTGCGTATATTTCTTTATACGTCCCTCTTTTCGTCGATGAAGCATTATTATTTTCAGCTTGTAACTTACGAAATAATGGGAGCGTTAAGCATACAGATAGAACAATGAACGGCAGAACAAGCCAGAACACAAACTTCCACGAAAGATTTTCGGCTAAAAACCCTGCGATATAAGGACCAATTAATGCTGGAAGAATATAAGCACTAGAGAAAGCTGCAAGTATTTTTGTTCTTAGACTGTCAGGGTAACTTAAAGTAATGCTGGAGTATACACAAGTTAAAAGTGCACCTGCTCCGAAACCTTGAAAAGCTCTTCCGCCGATCAACATGTAAATATTGAAGGAAGTTGCTGCAATGATGATACCCGTAACAAAGATTAGAATAGAAACTACAAATGATTTATATACACCATTCTTATCAATCTGCTGTCCAATGACCATTGTGCCAATGATTTGGGATAAAAGAAATGCACTAAAAATCCAACCATAATAATGGATCGCATTCAAACTTTGCGCCACCTTTGGTGCAATCGTCGTAACCCCCAATCCTTCAAATGCTACTGTTGTGACTGCCAGAATAATACCGATAGTCAACGCTCTGTACTGGGCATCAAAAATCCCGATTTTATTATTGCTTATTCTCATCTTTGAATCCTCCTTATAATTGTCGAAGCATTAGTTGCCATAGCAAGTATTGGATAATAAACAAACGATTCAAAACAAATGGTCTTGACGATAATAGTCATAGCAACTAATTGGGTTGAGACGATCTATTCTTTTACAAACAAAATCTACTATAAATCCTTTACATTATTATGAATGACAGAAAGTAGCCTTCTAAAGGTTTCAACCTCTTCCTCAGTTAACCCTTCAATGGTCTTTCTATACGCTTCAAGAGAGGGAGCAAGAATCTCATCTTTTATTTCACGCCCTTTAGAGGTTAGATAAACACGTAAAGATCTTCTATCCGTCTCATGGGTTACACGATGAACAAAGCCTTTCTTTTCAAGCTTGAAGAGCATACGCGCAATGTTCGTCTGATCTTTATATAGTCTTTCAGCAATATCCTTTTGAGTAATCCCTTCACTCTCCCAAAGAATAACGAGGATCTCCCATTGGTCCACCGTAATATCAAAGGGATTTACCACTTTTTGATAATAGTTATTCAGCTTCAAATCTGCCCGGTGTACAATTACGCCTATGTATTTTTCTAATTCCAATGGTATAGCCTCCAGATAATTGATATGATCATAGTTGCTATGACGAGTATAATTGTAAAGGCTAATAAATGCAACTCTAGAATATAAGCTCCTTATTTCGCAGATTTCAGCTTCTTCTTCTCTTGAAACCAGCCCATCACTAGAAGTATTAGTGGAATGATAAACAGCATCGGAATCTGGACATAGAACCGGACGACACGTAATCCTGTATAGATAAATTCTACATAGTTTCCTGCCATCGCAATGGAACAAATAAACATGACCATAGTCACGGGGATCATTAATTTACGATAGGAGGGAATACCGAACAATGTTGCCGCACCGATTAGTGTCGCATATAAATAAATGCCGATCCGGAAAAAACCACCGACAATAGCTGTGACGAGAAACAATACATCCAATCGTTCTAGTAAAGCTCTTCCCTCAATCAACTCCGAGGTTGTCAGCAATGGGTATTGTGTTCTTGTAAATAGATCCGCACCGAGGACAGACACATTTAGCATCGTAACAAACGCGATAAAAGATCCGCTGATCAATAATCCTGTAATCACTGTTTTCTTCACTTGTTGCGGTTTATTCACATAGGGAAACAACATCAAGAACACTATAATCTCTCCAAAAGGAAATACAACGGTACTTGGAATCGATTGCTTCAGCACGGTTAACCATCCCTCTTCGAGTACAGGTCTTAAATTTTGAAGATTTACATTCCCAGACGTAAGGATCGAGCTTAGACCGGTGACAGTAACAAGAAGTAACACAGAAAAAAAGAGCTCTGCTGTCCTCGACAACACCTCAATACCTTTTCCAATGACATACATAACCGAAAGTAGCATCAAAGCAATAATAACGAGAAAGGGAGTCTGTGTAAAAACAAAGGATACAGCCATTGAGGCGAATTCACGGACTACAAAACTCCCATTAAACAAGAAATAGACAACATATAACAAGGCGACGATACGACCCACAACGGGCCCTAATATTTTTTTCGCATATTCCGTGAGCGGAAGATCCGGATAAAATAAAGACAATCGATGATAGATTAGAAATAAACAAATTCCCCCGAGCATTCCGAGGATTGCGGTGATCCATGCATCTTGCTTGGCTTCCGCACCAAATCCGGAGATAATCGCGCTCACGATTTCAAACATCAATACAAGGATAAGCAATTGACGGGGACTGATCTTTGCTTTTTCCAATGTCACTCCTTCTCTCTATGAACAATTCATTTATCAGCTATTATCGATACTTTCCATTATGGTTCTATTACGCAACCCAGTATTACGCAAATAAGCCTCCACTTTCACTTTTACCTCAATCGTGGGAAAGGTCACATCGTTCCAATCCCGCTTTAACGTTCTCCATTGCTTAGGGTGATCACGATGCACCACTTCTCCAAATCCAAAAATGTCCGACTTTTGCTGTTGCATTAATTTAATCGTGGCTACCGCTTCATCATGAACGGCTTGCATGTACAGGCGCTCAATTTGCAAAAACAATCTCGGGTTAGTTACATCAATTGGGACATCAACCTCACCAATATTTGCATCCGCACCAATCTTCACCTCAATAATTGGTTTACCGGATTTATCAAAGCTTGAATGAAATGATGATTTGGTTCGTATATTCTCGATCCCGATTGTATGTGGCTGACCATTCCAATCCATGGTTAACAATGTCGAATTAACTCTGCCTAACACCCATAAGAATCCACGGCTTTCATTTCCGTCTAACCACCTCATTAATTTTCCATCTTTAAAAGTAGCAATCCCATTAGCCATTAATTTATCTTCTTTATTTGTAGAATCGAGTTGAATGCCAGTAATCGTAGGTTCTTTACCAGATGAGACGATGGCTTGAATGACTTGGTATATTTTCTCATCAATATTTTCACCAAAGGCTTTCTCGGTTTCAGCTACCATTTTCTTAATTTTAATGGCCGGTGAATTATCGAGACTCGTTCGTTGTTTAATGATTTCTTCTCCCGTCGTTCCCCTCGCGATAACCATTGTAGCGGAAGGACGAAACTCACTATCCCGCTCAATGCCGTCAAAAAGCTTCTTTATCCCTTGTGTTGTAGCTAAATCTTCACCTACCAAGAGAACTATCGCATGACCATAATGCAATTGCCTAGAAAGTTTTTGTGAGAGAACGCGAGTAGCATCAAATACATTATTTCCTTCTGCTGAATATGTGGTTGGAGGTAAAGGCATTGGGCTACCTCCTCCTTGTGAACTTGAGACATTTATTGGATTCACGATCTGAACCGTAACCCTAATGTTCTTTTTTTCTCCTTTATCAATCGCCATCGCAACCACAAAACCGATATCCGTTAACTCTCGACTATCCCAGCAACCCGTAAGAAGAGCAATCATAACTATCGACAAACAAAGCCGTGCCATTCTACGTCCCATCTTGATCACCCACTTGCTCTGTTGTAGGCTTCTTCATCAATTTGGGAACCAAATGTCTCATCCAAATCGGTAAAGGTGCATGAATCTGACTATTCTTTACATGCATCATTGGACTATAAGGAGCCATGTAAGGTACACCAAATGAACGTAAACTACACATATGTGCAATGATCATAATCAAGGTAAGAATCATTCCAAAGAAACCGAACGTTGCTGCACTGATCATGAGGAGAAAACGTAACAATCTCGCGGATACAGCAATCGAGAAAACAGGTGTCGCTAGACTAGAGATAGCTGTAAGTGAAACAACAATAACCATTGCTGTTGACACTAAACCTGCTTGTACAGCTGCCTGCCCAATGACAAGTGCTCCAACGATGGATACTGCTGATCCAATTGCTTTTGGCATACGAACACCCGCTTCACGCAGAATTTCAAAAATAACCTCCATTAATAGCGCCTCAACAAACGCGGTAAATGGCGTTGCTTCTAGCTGTGAAACAAGCGAAATCACTAACTGCGTTGGTATCATTTCTTGGTGAAAGGTTGTTGCTGCAATATAGAAAGAAGGTCCAATCATCGAAATGATAAACATTACGATGCGTAACAGCCGCAATGCAACACTGATATCATACCGATGATAAGAATCCTCTGTAATTTGAAAGAATTGATTAAAAACGGCTGGGATGATTAGCATAAAAGGGGTTCCATCCACCATAATTGCAATTTTTCCTTCTAAAAGATTAGCAGCAACGGTATCTGGGCGTTCTGTAGGTAGGACCGTTGGAAACGGAGTAAAACTCTGATCTTCTATCATTTTCTCAATATATCCTGATTCCAGAATGCTATCCAATTTGATCTTGCGGAGACGTCGCTTCGCCTCTTCAACAATGCTATCATCCGCGATCCCATTTATGTACATGATCCCTATCCTGGTATGTGTAACTTGACCTAATGTCATCGATTCCAGCCATAAATTAGGATTTCTTATGCGACGCCGAACCATCGAAATATTTGTCGTTAGGCTTTCAACAAACCCTTCACGAGATCCTCGAATAGAAGTATCTGTACCAGGCTCATCTATGGCGCGGACTTCACCGCCCGATGTAGCAATCGCTAGGGCTTCTTTCGATCCATCAATTAATAAAATGGTCTGCCCCCACAACAAAGCATCATAGAGTTCATCCCATTGAACAAGTGTCTTCAGACCACCGATTGGAACAATTTTATCTGTGATTACTTGAACCAGATCATTTAATGTCCTTTGTTCATTACTCAGCATGACGTTCAGCAAGACTTCCATGACAAATTGATTAATGGTTGTATTGTTAACAATGCCATCCACATAAATAATTGCGGCTTGAAGCTCCTCCTCCGAGCCCCCTATCGTAAATTCACGAATAATTATATCTCCACTATTCCCTGTCTTTTGTCGAATCTGCTCTAAATTGACTCTTAATTCTGTTGAATCAATCGGAATTGAAGGGACGGTCCATTGTGGATTGCTTCCAGCACTTTTGCCACTTGCATTGCCATCCTTTGCCATGCCCTTCACCTTTCTCTCCATTATTTGCTGCTCTTTGCGTGATTATTCTACCCATTAACAGCAAATATTATTGGAAGATTAACAATGAAAGCAGGGAAGTGGTATGAAAATATTCGTCGTAACTATACTCTTATTAATCTTAGTAATAGCACTGACCTTTCTGCTTGACTTCATTTCACTCTTTAGCATACAAGAAACATTTCGTAATCTAATGGCTTCTTTTCGCGTCATGAGTACCTCAGAACTCATTATCTTTAATTTCTTGATTGTAGGCACAATAACTTATTTAATGTGGCCACTGGTACAAAAATGGCTACCACAGCAATCTCCATCATCGCAAGGTCAACCATCCGAGCATGTCGACAAGACCCAGACGAAATAGTAATCATCTACTTCGATTTCGATCTTCCAGCCATCTGTGAAATTAACTACCCTCCTTTATAAAAATAAACCCCATGTCTAATGACATGGGGTTTAAAAATTAGCTTTTAGTATGTGACGTTTAGATTGCTGATCACACTAACCAATAAATTCTTGAACCCACTCGCTGTTATAGTAACCTATTCCAATTTCAGTAAAGGAACTATTCAGGATGTTGGCACGGTGACCAGGGCTATTCATCCATTGATTCATTACTTCTTCCGGGCTCGACTGGCCTTTGGCGATATTTTCCCCTGCTGTATTATAGGAGATCCCAAATGCCTTCATCATGTCGAACGGAGATCCGTAGGTTGGTGACTGATGGTCAAAATAATTGTTGTCGGACATATCCTGCGCTTTAGCCAAAGCCATTTTCGACAGCTCACTATTCAAACTAAGGGGTTTCAAGCCTGCGTTTGTTCTTTCTTTGTTTACCAGTTCCAATACTTTCTGCACAGATGCCGATGCATTGGTGGAGGTTTGCGGATTAGCAGAATATTGTGGATTAGCAGAATACTGTGGCTTAGCGGATGTTTGCGGATAAGTGGTTTGATCCCCTGTTGTACCACCTGTAGGTGGAGTAGTGCGGATAAACCCATCCAGCCATTTCGTTACATCGCCGGGTACTTGTTTAGCCTTAATCGTTGATTTACCAGCATTCTCTGTGGAAATAGAAGACGCTTGAGTTAAGGTTGTTGTTGTAGCTGTTTTGCCAGCATGATGTCCAACCTTCGTTTGTTGAGTAGTCATTTGGTTGTTGGCCGATTGATTACCCGAACAAGCTGTAACGAGCAATAGCGCTACTATTACGATAAATGGTTTAATAACGACCCCTCCTGATTTGGCAAAGTTGTGACTTAATCGAATAAAGTTTTTGTAAAGCACGATTGAATTATTCATCGCTAATTCAAAAAATAAAAAGCAAAAGAATCCACAGCAACATTCGTTGCTGTGGATTCTTTGTAAACTTATTATGTATCGAGATCCGTATTCTTGCTCACGTAGAGCTCACTAGGCTGAACTTGAAATCGTCCGGTTTGCAGCAGCTCTGGTAAACGCCCCATCCGTTCCGCTAAACAAGAAAGACTTTGCTCATGAAAATTAGAAAGCCCCGTATGAATCCGATCTTGAAAAGGTTTAAGCCACCTTGATTCTAAGCCATCAGGACCGAAATAAACCCCAAGCAGAGAGCCAGCCGTTGCTCCAAAGCTATCCGTATCGTTGCCTTGCATCACCTGCTTGCATATTCCATCACCAACATTGTCTGCAAATCGCAGGGTATTAATTAAGGTGCCTATTTCCTGATAAACATCACAATGACAATAATTCGCATACTTATGGTTAATGCTCTGATACGCTTCCAGCCAGTCATCTGCATTCGCTACCATCTCAAGGCAATCTTTAGTAATCTCGTAGAATCGGCTTCTTTTAGGTACGAATTGCAGAGCCGTATTGATTATTTCAATGGGATCGCGCTGCACGTGAGCAACAGCAATCGCAGCAGCAATGAACATCGTGGCGTAAATGCCGGTCCGACGATGAGTAAAGCTTGCATCCCGCCAAGCTAGCTCGGCAGCCAGAGCAGGTTGACCAGGACAGGCATATCCGTAAGCATCTGCACGAATCGCCGCACCGCATAGTTCCGTACCCTGCACCATAAAATCAGGCCAAGCCTCTATTTCAGAATGATTGAATAGCTCCTTATCATGTTCCAAATAGCTAATCCCTGATCGCATCAAAATAGCCCTTTCCGGCCCCCAAGTTGTACTTATCGGAAGGTGATTTAACCATAAATCCCTTAAATTTCTTTTCGTAAAACCATCACCGAATTGTTCTAGCACCATCATTCCCATTAATGTGTAATTGATATCATCATCAGGTGCTACATAACGAATTCGCCCTCGTGTCGTCTCAAACCAAGACCAATGTCGACGATCCAGCGCATGGAGAATTTCTTCAGAAATGTAATCATTCAGTGGCCATTCCCCTACAGAAGTTAAGGCTTGACGTAATTCCGACAAGTTGGGATTTACCTCTATCGGTTTGCCCAGCATTGAGCCACAGACTGAAGCGAGGAAACCTGCTTCTACACGCTTGGAGCTATCCTTCAGATTCAAAATCCCGACCTGACCTAGAGGTCGAGCCGGATCACATTCCCGCCATATCTCATCTAAATCGTTCGGCTCATAGTAAGGCCAGTTGTCCCTCATTGGAATGACAGCCAAGCTATGAGCGAATTCTAGATAGGCATCATAGCTTGCTGGGAGCTTTTCCAACTTAGCTAAATAACCGGAGGTTTGATGCCCCTGCTCGAATTTATTACGCAGAACGCCTTCCAATTGAAGTTTAAGAAATGTGAGTGATGGTAGCATATTGCATCTCCTTTGTCCTCGTATCTATCCACAATACATCAATATCATAAGCTTTAGAAGGAAAAGATAACTAGATAAAAAAGTATTGGTCGAATATTGATTTTCCCTTAATAATCCTTCATCCCAACACTATCGAAACTGCACAATACACTAACAACAGTCCCATCAGTACATTAAATTGACTTCTATATTTAGATATCATTTTTTTGAAAAGAGAACCACACAAACACCAACAAAAAGTGCCCATATAACCGATGAAAGCAAGAATTAAAGAATAACTCAATAATCTAAAAGAGGAAGAAGGAGAGGTAAGGATAAATGTTGATGTAACTGTGATCCCATATAATATCCCTTTCGGATTGATAAATTGTAAAAGCATTCCCGCAATAAAGCTATTGTGTTTATCTCCAGCTGCATCACTTTCTGGTTGTTTACTTGTAATCATTTTAAATGCTAAATACAGCATGTAGACTCCGCCTATTACAGCCATAATAGATTTAATTTGTGGAAGAAGATTATTCAAAAGTAGATTAAAGTAGGAACATAACAATATGATTATAAAAAATCCTGTACCTACTCCTAAACAAAATTTCATTGATTTTTTCAGCCCAACTTGGTTTGCAAAACCCATTGCCATAATATTATTGGGTCCCGGAGTAAAACTTGCAACAAATGCATATAAAAACAAAGAAACAAACACTAAATTATATCTCCCCTTCCAGCTTGTATGCTATAATGTATTCATCAGACGTTATAACGTACATTTGTGCGTTTTATTGTATATCACGATCGTTATAAAGTAAATGGAGACAGGAGTAATTACAGTGGAAGAAATAAATCTAATTATTGCGGAAAATATAAAAAAGATAAGAAAAAGTAAAGAGTTAAGCCTGGAAAAGGTTGCGGAATTAACAGGAGTCAGCAAAACAATGATTGGTCAAATCGAAAGAGGCGAATCGACACCAACCATTACAACCCTTTGGAAAATCGCCAATGGCTTAAAAATTTCATTTTCTGCGCTGATAGATTACCCAAAGCCTGACACAAGAGTAATCTTAAGAAGTGACATTCAGCCACTGCTTGAAGATAACGGAAAATATCGAGTGTATCTATCTTTTCCATTTGAAGAAAGTAAACGGTTTGAAGGTTATACCGTGGAGATAGACAAGGGTGGATACCTTGATGCCAATTCTCATATGGAAGGTACCGAAGAATTAATCACCGTGTTTGACGGAGAATTGTCTTTCCGTGTCAATAACAATGAATACCTCTTGAAATCAGGTGATTCTATCACATTCCTCGCAGACAAACCCCATGTATATCATAATCCAGGACAAACAATAACCCGGTTAAGCATGATTTTATACTACCCCTCTTAGCAAAAAAATCCCAAGGCACTTGAGCCTTGGGACTACGTTCTCTATGATAGGGTTGCTAGATGAGTTAATATCCTTTTACAAAAAACAAGCCATCCTTTAGAAAGAACTAAAGGATGGCTTGTTCGTAATGCTTAGAGCGCCGCAATCCGCTGCTGGATGCGTGGAAATAAGGCGAAGGCATTCTCGTAAAATACTTTTTCGTGGTGCTGCTCAGGTACAAGTCGACGGACAAATTCCGCATACAGGTCAATAGGAGCAAGTGGCCAATCCGTGCCGAACAACATTTTCTCATAGTGGTCGGAATACACCAGCGCCCGGCGAAAATGATCCATGAACAGAGGTTCATTCATGAACCGTTCAAAATGAGGCCGATCACCGACTACAAGACCGGACAAATCGGCATAGACGTTTGGATTTTTGGCCACCACTTCGGCGGCATCCATCACCCACGGATCGCCAAGATGGCAAATCATAAAATTCACATCACGTCGTTGGAATGCTAATTCGTCCACCGTAAGAGGATGTGCATACTTAAGCAATCCATTCATCGAGTACGTATCACCGGTATGAATGACGACAGGCGTGCCGTACTTGGCTGCCAACTCATAGATCGGTGAATAGATTTTGTCATAAACGTAATGATGATAGTACCCGGCGTAGAGCTTAATACCAGCCACCTCGGGCGCTTGCAGCCGTGCCTCAATTCGGTCGAGCTCCTCCTGAGCATCCTTGCCTCCGAGCATATTCGGATTGATCCCCACGCATTCCATTAAGAAAGGCGGCACAGTGTCTTCCAAGTCAAGGCCCATCGGATTAGGGGAAGTAGAGTCAGGGAAAGCTCCCTTCGTCTGCTCCGATACCCCCATTCCAATGCCCAGAATAACGTCGTTCTTATCAAACTCCGCTTTGAGCCCGGCAGCAGTGTAATCAACCTTAGAGAGATCCAGTGCTGTTTGATGAAAGCTGTCGATGTCCGACAGATGAATGTGAATATCAATGATCGGCATTTAAGATCTCCTTTTCGTCAGTAGGTCTAGCAAAGGTCAGCTTCAAAAGACTGCGGACATCCTCTGAATTCAGAGCGAGTTCTCCCATGATCAGGAAGGACGGCTGTGTCCAAACGGTTTCTCCATTGAGAAGCGGAAGATGATGATGCACCCCGTGATTAAATACCTTATTGTTCACATACGCCGAGGCACTCTGATTCGGGTGACTGCTCACCATATGCAGCATATCCTTACGCGAAGATGCCCCAATTCGCAATAGTCCCTTGGCCTCAAGATAGGTTTCAACCGTTCCTAATAAGAACTTGCCCTCCTTGGAGAATTCCATCCATCCTTCGGCATAGACTGGCGAAGGTTTGATATAATTCTCCTCCGACAACGAATAATTCGGCAGGGTCATTCCGCTGTCATTGGTCACCGAATGCAACACACAGAGCACAGGGACGCCTTGGAGCATAAGGTAATGCTGATTAACAACAATCCCTCGGTTCTTTTCCTGCTTCTCGATCGAAGTAGTGATACGTAATCCTTTCCATACATTGCCCTGAACATCCATTTGCTCGGTCCAAGCTGCGCTTCTTGGCTCCTCCAAACGACTAAATCCACCTATGCCTGAAATACCTACACCGAGTCCACCATGCCAAGGATTCCACCAGGAACGTGGTGCTGCTTCCGGGTAGGAGCTATCCAGCCATTCTTCTCCATGGTGCTTCAGGGAATGCACAACACTGCCGAAATCAGGAGCAGCTGCAATAGAAAGTACTCCGTTGCTCACAGTGTAAATAGGACCCGCTGGTCCCTCTTTTATGCCACAGACAACGGCTGCTGTTTCCGTTTGAGGGAACCAGAGGCCTGCTCGCTCTTGAATACGATCCTCTCCACGATAGACGACTCGAACCTTCTGTCCTGATTGGCTGTGTTCTGAAGAAGATTCCGCTTCCTCAGGCGAGAGCTCAAAGCCCGCGGAGTGCAGATTCTGCTCTCTTTGCAGATCCATCTGAGCGACTTTCTGCTCCTCTCCTCTATCCGTTTGTACATATAACTCGAGGCTTCCATTAAGCGGAGTCATCTTTCGTTCGATGAACTCCGCATGAAGCGCCCCCGCCGCAAACGGATTTCCACCGCCGAGCGTTAATTCAAGATGATCATCCAACACCGGTGTGATCGGATCCAGCTGCTTCCGTGCAAAGGTGCGGAAATCCGACCACTTCAGGAAGGTGTTTAAAGCGAACACCAGCGTCTTTGTTCGTACGACATCTCCAGCAGAGATTTGACCAAGATTATGCTCCAGTCCAAGTGGATACTCCGGACGAAGCAGCTTCAGCGAAGGGTCCCAGCAAACGCCGCATGTGACATTTTCTTCCTTGCTAAACAACCAATTTTCCGTAATTTGAGCGCTGTCCCAATAACTCGGATCTCCCGAATAAGCATCGCCCATATCTACGTAATGCCCCTGATAAGGCAGGATGAGCCGTTTGCCAAAAAATCCGAAATTCGTTAGCAGATACATATCCTCTTCCAACGTTTGGTTACTAGTATTGCGTACCTCGCTATAAAACTCAGCGATTCCGTTTGCAAAGAGCTTAGCCACTCTTTTTATCTCCAGACCCGGGAATTCATCCGATTCATAAAGGGTCTCTAGAACTTGGCCCTCTCCTTCGGAATAGATCTTTACTTCTTTAGCCTGTTTCTTCGAGAATTCTTCGGCGAATGGTTTACCTAACTTCGGATGGGTTAACCAGAAATTATGGCTCGATCCGGGATATTCAATCCACATCCCATTGTCGTTATTATTAAGATGTACGGAATAGGCGCCGTTTACAGCCACCCACTGATCCCCGTTTTCCCCACCAAAGCGGCCATGTGTTCCTTTCATTAGCACAGATAATTTGCTGATGAAGGACACTGCCTTCTCTCCAGCCGGAACGGCCGTCACCTCAATATCCCGTGAATAAAGGCCATATGAATTTAGGGTAAAGGGGACTCGGATGGAAGCCTTACTTTTAGCTGGAACCGAGAAGCTTACTGTCCGATCCGCCCACGTCAAAAATTCTTCCTCAGGCAAATCAAAAGAAAATTCCGCTTCCGCTGCAAAATTATTCTCAACATTCAAATATAGCTCAGCGGGAAGACCCGGATACAGCTCACGCTTTGGCAACTCCATCATCATTTTCAGCGGGAATTTAGGAGCAACACCTATGCGGAACTCAGCGCGCTTGCCACCGATGATCCATTTGCTCATAACCACGGGGTGAGTCTTCTTGTCGTTTTGCTCTTCACGAATCGGATCAAGCTCGAACTCACCTTCTACGATAAGTGTTTCTCCTGGCGCGAGTGTTGGTGCAGCAGACAAGACAAAACGAATATTTTTGTCATTTTGGCCTTTGATCTCAATAGCCAGATCAGACGCCGAACGATTCTTGATGTGATAGCGAATCTTGTAGGTGGAACCGAATACAAGATCGTGATCGTCAATCTCCGTGGAGATTTCATAGTCAGGTGTATCAAGAGCCGTCAGGCCGCGACCGGTCTTCTCGAATTCTGCACGTAAGGAGAGTTCTCCCTTTTGCCAAGTGTAATCGAAGAAATCAAAACCACGCTCCCGGCGGCCATCCGGCTGAATAGGCAGTTCACGGGTACTATCTGCATACCAATCCAGCTGTTCAAAATAAGAAGCGAGTGCTTCCGTTTGCAGAACCGTCGGAATAAAGTTCATCAGATGAACGTAATCCTCATTTTTTTCCCAAAAGAATCCACATTTCTTATACATCGGTACGGCCTTCGTATTGCCTGCCCAAGTAAACAGATCAAGACGTGGCCAGCCCGCTTCAATTGTTGTGCGAACAGCGTTCAAAATCAGATTACGACCTACCTTGTATCCGTGATAATCAGGTCGTACATTCAACAGCGGAACATACAAAGCTCCTTCGTCTTGACGGTAATGGGCAAAACTGCAGAAGCCGACCACTTCCTCACCATCAACGGCGAGAAACACATTCAGGTTGGACGAGATTTCCATCTCGCGGCGTACTGTATCCTCTGTTCTCTGATTGGTGCCTCCACCCCAGCTTTCGTTGCTACGGTTCCACATTTCTGCAACCGCCTTAGCGTAAGAAGGATCATATTCTATAATGCGGATTTGTTCCGCTGTAGTCTTAACAGTCATGTTCTCAGCTCCTTCTTCCTCAAATAGAGTATGTATGCAACTTTATTCAAATAACTCCTACGAGTTCTTATTATACTATTAATTGGAAGGCTGTTACGAGGTAAAAAACTCTTTCTCCTTATTTTCTACATAAAGCCACTGCCAGCAGAAATCTGCAGACTAAAAAAGCTGTCGAGACTCCCTCGACAGCTTAGAATCTACTCTATGAGCAGCATTTCTATTTAACAACTCTCCACACGATCCGCTGATCTGTTTTTCAAATTCGCGATACCTACAATACCAATCAACAACACGCAGAAAGAATAAGGAAGTGCCATATTAGCGGTGTATAAAGCTGTGCCTATAACTGGACCTATGAATGATCCGCCACCTTGCAGGGCCGCAATAAAGGAAGCAACACTTCTTTGCTCATGGTCTTGAACCGCCATTGAAGCACCCGCACTGTAGCCAAGCAATGTAAAGCCGATGCCAATTCCCAAGAATGTAAAGTCCACATAAGCAAATCTGATAAACAATAACAAGCCTAGCAGACCCAAAGCCACAAATAATAGCCCTACGAGCAGCACCTTTTTAGGATGCCATTTGAGATATTTGCTGATCACAATTTGCGAGAGCACCACCATTATTCCCGAGATAGCCAGACCTGTTCCAATTAGCTGTGTGGCTTGCTGGGTACTGTATCCAAGGCTGTCTTGCACAAAAAATCCGATAGTAACCTGCACGATATTCAGAGCAAACGATAGCAATAGTCCAATCCATAAATAGAGGCGTATCCGTTTGTCGTTGGGTGAAGGTGAAATCGCCTGCCGTTCGATCTCGATATTCTTTTCTTTAGGAATAAACACTAGAAATATAATAGCCAAGGTGAATAATAATATGGCTGCGGCGTACATTGGTGAGGTGAGTCCCAGCGAAGCCATTCCTCCGCTCATTGCAGGTCCTACTACGAAGCCAAGTCCATTGGCTGCACCGAATAATGCCATTCCCTGAGTACGGGTCTCTTTTGTACTCCAGCCCATAACATAAGCTTGTGCTAATGCTGGAATACCTCCAAAGAAAAAACCGGCGATTGCGCGAAGTATAAAGAAACTCCAAAACAGGCTAGTTTTGCTCGCAGCATGTACTGCATAATCAGCCAGCAGTGCAAAAATGACTAGTGTTGCCATATAGACGAACATGATCGAAGCAAGCAGCCATTTTCGGCTCATGAACGTTTGTTTTTCCCAGAAATATCCTCCGAGCAGCCAGCAAAGTCCCGCTACCGATACCAAACATCCTGATTGAAAATCACTAAGTCCCAAATTTCGAGCAAGCGGGCCAATAATCGGATTAAATGCAGCTATCGATATCATCCCTGTCAGTACAATTAGAAACATAATACCCAATCTGTATTTCATGAAATTCCCTTCTCCTCTCAAGTAAACCAAAACAATGTACGATTCATAATCGCTGTGTTCATGGTACTATGCTTGGAAGTCAGGCCTCTACCCGTTGGCGGATTACTTTACTGGTTATCGGGATTATTAGTTGAACACAAAAAAACTGCTCCTAAGAGCAGTTTAAGTGATAGCCTTTTAATCTACCGTCCCAATATTCTCCAAGTGCAATGAGCTTTCGGAGCTAACACCCGCTTCCGTACTCAGAGTAGTAAGTGCTTGTTTAAGATCCTCTTTATTCACATACACGTATGGACTCTTCCAAAGAGATTCCACATGTAAGGAATTGATATGATCTGGTTTGAGTTTGGGGAAGTTCAACAACCATTGCTGGAGATCCGCTTGTGGAATATCTGTCTTCACATTTTCACCGATGATGTCCAATACATTCCCCCATTGGGACACGCCTTGGAAATTCCCTAGCTTATCCAGAATCTGCTTAATTACTTGCTGCTGTCGATCATTGCGCTGAAAATCGGAGGATTCAGCCGTTCCTTGATTCGATTTGCGGTAACGCACAAAATCAAGCACATGTTTGCCATCCAGCTTCTGCAAGCCCTTCTTTAAGTTGATGTTCGTTCCATCTGCCGAATCGATATATTTCATATCCATATCGACATCAATGGTTAGCCCGCCAAGCAAGTCCACCGTCTCCTTCAGCACATCAAAATTCACCACAACCATGTGATCAATTGGCAGACCTAGTAAATTGCTGAAAAACTCTTTTGTATTAGGGATAGCTTCAGTTTTATCTTTTATGTAATGGTAAGCATAATAATAATTAGCTTTGCGAGAGGGCAACGATTTAGGTTTTAGCAACAAATCCCTCGGTATAGATAAGAAACTCGTCGACTTCGTGTCAGGATTGAAGCTGACAAGCATTAGCACATCGGTATTCATTACCCCACCACCACCGTCCCGACTATCTACCCCGGCAAGCAGAAAAATCATAGGTTCAACCGATACCGTCGCCTTTTTTTCCTCTGGGGCAGCGGTTGGCTGGACGTTGACTGGAGCAGCCATGCGCTCTATCGCGTTATCCGTCTTTTTGTATAAATACCCTGCATATACTCCAATTCCGATAATCGTTGCGCCTAAGACAAGTCCAATGCTCGTCAGAATTTTACGAGTTGTTGTCCACTTGCGTTTGTTAGTCATAATTCCCTCCACTCAGTTCCAGTAGCTTTTTCAATCCGTGCTTTCATCCTTATGGACTTTCACACTTAGCACTATGCCAATCGCAATCATATTAGTAAGTAACGAGCTACCTCCATAACTAATAAACGGCAAGGATATCCCCGTCAGGGGCAGCAATCCAAGATGCATTCCAAGGTTAACAGAAACTTGAAAGATAATCATGGCGATAAACCCGGTGACAACATATGCCCCTGCACGGTCCCTGCTTTCGAGTGCGATAAAGATCATTCGATAGACGAGCAATAAATATAGCATCAGCAAAATGGATGAACCTATAAAACCGTATTTTGCACCGATGACTACATAGATCGAATCGGAATACGCGTATGGAATATATCCTTTTCGCAAAAAAATACCTTCACTACCCGATAATCCACCGGAGCCAATGGCTATCATTGCGTTTTTGACATGCCAAGATTTATCGGGATCACTCTGCGGGTCCAAAAAAGCCTGAATTCGTGACAATTGATGGGGCTCGACAATCTTGGATAACAAGTCGAAGTTGGCATAATAGAGCCATAATATCGTGCCAATCGAAATAATCACCACACCGAGGATCAAGATCATATATAGAGCACGGATGTTACCTATCCAAAGCATACTAAGCAATATGCCCGCAAAAACGAGCGCTGTACCCAAATCGGGTTGATCCATGATCAAAATAAAAGGAATTAAAAAAACGAAACAAACCGGCACTAAATCTTGAAAAAAGCGAAGCTGCTGTCCTTCTCGTTTACCCAATAGATAAGCAATGAGCAGCACCGTACATATTTTAGCCAGCTCGGAGGGCTGGAGCTGAAAGCTTCCAATACTTAACCAACGCACGGCACCATTGAGGTTCTCCCCAACCAGCTTAACTAGCACAAGTAGACCAATACCCACGCTATAAAAGAGATATGCTAACCAACCTAATAGAATCTTATAATCTACCAATGCGATGAATAACATGGGTATGCAAAATAAAGCAAATAAATACAACGAACTGATGTAAAGACCATCTAACCGTGTATCCGTAGTCGCGCCATAAATAGCAACAGTACCAATACCAACTAGGCATGTTACGAGAAACAGTACGGATCTGTCCAGCTTTGCAATTTTGGTGGTGAGAAACATGATACAACCTCTATTTAATTTCTGTATTTTTCTTGTTGTAAAATGAGCATCATAAATAATCCGCCTGAGCACTAATACATCTTGTTTCAAGATGAAGCTGAAGTGCAGCGGATTATAAAGTGGTATGATTATCTCAGATCAAATTTGTCCTGATACGCCTTCTTCGATAACAGCTTTAATTTATCTTCACTCAGCGTATAAATATCCAGCCCGTTCCCTGCCTCGCCCAATGACCAGCCCAGCGCGAGCTCGTTATGGCCATCATCATCGACATCATAGAATTCGGCATAATCCAAGCCATACCCAAACCCCTCAACCTCCGAAATCTTTTGCCACGCTTCATTTTCCTGCCTAAGCAGCATTGCTTTTATAGAAGAACCTTTGTTTTTGCTGTACTCATATACAACTACCGCTTCATCGATTCCGTCTCCATCCATATCCCCAAAGGAGATAGCATTATCCTCTTGTCCATCCAACGGAGTTATCAATTGAGCTTTGTCGGGAAGCCATTTGATAAATTCCTGGCTCGTTTTGTCTCGCTGCAGGCTTGCTTCTGATGATGGAGGCTTAATCAGCTCTCCTGGTGTCGCCGGCACTCCGCATCCTCCGAGCAAAAGTATCGTTGTTAACATAGCACCTATCTTTATGAATTTGCTCGGCATTTGGATCATCGACTCCTCGCTTGTCCGCATATATAGTATTTTATCTGTGAAAGAGATGAAAGTGGTTATGAAATAGTTAAATTTGAGCTCTATTTATATCGGCAAGTCAAATTGGACAATCGTCCCCTTACCTAAAGTACTGCTTATACGCAGCTCGCCATGATGCAACGTAATAATCTGTTCCGAGATGGACAGTCCCAAACCGCTGCCTGACGCCTGTTGATCCCCTTTGTAGAATTTTCGCCGCACATTCTCTAAATCCGCTTCTGCGATGCCTGACCCAGTATCCTCAACCGTAATTACAACTTTCCCTGGAACCGTATGGGCAGTAATAAGAATTCGACCAGAGGAGCTAGTAAATTTGAGCGAATTATCAATGAGATTAATCATGACTTGCTTCACACGATTCTCGTCAGCTTGAATGACAGGCAGATTCTCTTCTATTTTCACTTCGAGCAAGATGCCTTGTCTGGTTGCTCTAGGGGTGAGTTGTCTGCCAATATGCTGCAACAGCTCTGTTAGATCCACAGTTGTGAGGTGAATTGCGATTCTTCCGTTATCCAATTTGGAGAAATCCAATAATTCATCCACCATATGAGTTAACCTGTCACTTTCAGATTCAATGATATCTAGCCCATCATGAAACAGAGCCTGGTTACTCTCCCCACCCGCCTTCAAGGTGATTACCCAGCCTTTGATCGAGGTCAATGGCGTACGCAGTTCATGGGATACGGATGCGATAAAATCATTCTTAAGCTGTTCACTTTTCGAGATTCGACTGGCCATCATATTCAATGTATCTGCCAAGGAACCAAGCTCGTCTTGATAGCGCTTTTGTACTCTTATGCTAAAATCTCCTTCAGACATTTGGTCTGCTGCCTGTTTCAGATCTTTAATGGATCTGGTTATGGTCCAAGATAGTAATAATCCAAGCAAGGTGACGATACCAATCACGAGCAAACCTACCCCGATCAGCAAAACCGCAATTTGATTTACTGTATGTATCGTTTCCGTTAAGGAGGTAATAAACCTCACTTCCCCGACGATGTTACCTTTGGCTTGTAAAGGATACGACACCGTAAAAATAGCTTCCTCCGTTACAGGGTCCTCACCCTTCCAACTGCCGGGCTGCCCTTTTATGGCTGCTTGCACATCCATATTATCTGTCATCGTAAAATCGCCTTGGATTCCATTAGAATCCTGCAGCAGCCGACCTTCAGCATTAATAATCTGTACCTGTGCATCGGAATGGCTGGCAAAGCCCTTTAACAACCTATCCGATTGTTCCTCTAAATCCTCATCGCTAAAATATTGCTGATAAAAAGAAGCCGACAGTTCTGCTTGATTCATCAGGGTTTGCTCTATATTATGAAAATAATAATAACGTACAGATAAATTAAGAATAATCTCAAGAATGAGCACAGTAAGACAGATCACTACAAAATAGCTTCCTACTAATCTTTTCTGAATACCCATTCTTCAACCATCCTTTCTAAAGCGGTATCCGAGCCCCCATACAGTCTCAATCCAATGCGGGTTAGAGGCATCCTCTTCAATCTTCTCTCTTAGCTTACGCACGTGAACATCTACTGTCTTCGGATCACCAATAAAATCCTCACCCCAGACCAGGTTCATTAATTCATTCCTAGATAGTGCTGTATCCGGATGCTCTAAAAAGGTCTTCATCAACTGGAATTCCTTCGGGGTTAATTCAATAATGTCATCGTGCTTAAACATCTTGTTCGAGTTCAAATCCAGGCGAATCGGTCCAGCTTGAAGGATAGTTTTTTGCGGTTTTAAAGCTGTTTCTGTACGACGCAATATCGCTTTGATCCGTGCCACCAGTTCTAATGGATTAAAAGGTTTCACAATGTAATCGTCGGCACCCATTTCAAGGCCATTGATTTTATCCAGATCTTGTCCTCGTGCTGTTAAAAAAATGATGATGACCCCAGCATCCTGCTCTCTTAGCTTCCGGCAGATCTCAAACCCATTTAAATCCGGCAACATGATGTCCAGAACAATAACGTCTGGCCGGTTCGCCTCAAAGCTCTGCAATGCTGCTTCACCACAAGCAGCCTCACTAACCACAAACCCATTATTCGTTAAATTGATAGCTATAAACCGTCTAATATTATCGTCATCTTCCACAATAAGTACTTGATTGCGTTCTACAGTGTTCATGCTCTTCACCCCTATAACCCAGTATTCAAACATGCAAAAAAAACAAAAAAACTCTCCCAGTAAAGAGAGAGTCTTGTCTCAGATCCCTGTAATTAAATCACAAGTGGATATTACTCTATATCGCTATGCTTGTCAAAAATCTAATCCAAATACACAGCCTTACCCGTTTGTGCAGATTCATAAATCGCTTCTAATATTTGCGAAACAACATAAGCCTGTTCAGGTGTTACAACCGGGTCTTTATCCTGTTCAATAGCCTCGATCCACTTTCTTAATTCGATGTCAGGTGCACTTTCTGCTTTTCCTTCATAGTAAGCAACACCGCCTGCCCCAAGCTCAATTTTATTGGTGTACAGCTTGCTGAATTTCTCTCCATTAATTCTAAGTCCGTCCTTCATATCTGCGCCTGCTTCAGTCCCGCTCAAGCTGCATTTCGCTTCATGCACATCCAGAGAATTGAGTGCCCAGCTCGCTTCCAGCATAATTGTGGCGCCATTCTCCATTACGACCATCCCAAAGGCTGAGTCCTCCACGGTGAACTTTTTAGGGTCCCAAGGTCCCCAAGCGTTGGCGGCCTCTTCTTTTTGAGACAGTTCGTGATATTTGGTGCCCAGCACGACTTTTGGTTTATAGTTATCCATCATCCACAGCGTTAGATCCAGCGCATGGGTTCCGATATCAATCAGCGGTCCACCACCTTGCTTTTCTTCATCGAGGAATACTCCCCATGTCGGTACAGCTCTCCGTCTAATGGCATGTGCTTTTGCAAAATAGATATGACCAAGCTCCCCAGACTCACAGGCTTTTTTCAAATACAAACTGTCTTCTCTGTAGCGGTTGTCATATCCAATGGTTAGCTTCTTGCCTGTACGTTTCGCTGCTTCCACCATTCGTTTGGCATCTGCTGCCGTCTTGGCCATTGGTTTTTCGCACATGACGTGTTTTCCTGCTTCAAGGGCTGCAATTGAGATCTCAGCATGAGCGTCATTCGGCGTTAGCACGTGAATAATATCAATGGAATGATCTTTCAATAATTCAGTATAATCCGTATAGACTATAGCTTCAGAACTTCCGTATTTCTCTGCCGCTTCTTCAGCACGTTCTTTAATAATGTCACAGAAAGCAACGATCTCAACCTTACTTTGTCTGCTCAAACTTGGAAGATGCTTCCCGTTCGCAATTCCACCACATCCAATAATTCCTACGCGAAAAACTTTACTCATTTCATTCACCCTCACTCTAATTAGTTTGTTTTGCATTTCGATAAGTTGCTGGAGTCATCCCTAACCGCTTGCGGAAGACAATATGCAAATATGTAGCATTCGTAAATCCTTCCGTTTGAGCGATTTGTTCGATCGGACAATTGCTTTCTTCAAGCTTACGGCAGACCGCTTTCAACCGGATATCCTCAAGCGCCCTACTGAAAGATTGTTCGGCGTTAACTTGTTTAAACACTCGCTGCAGCTGCCTTGAACTAATATTCAGCTTTTCAGCAACATTCTCCAAGGTAACGGCTCCTGAATAATTAGCTTCCATATATTGAATTGCGTATTGGTACCGATAGGTTGACATATCTCTAACAGGCGCTTCTGTTCGAATTCCACCAGCATCATACGCTCTTACTGCCTTTAATAAAATGCTGATTACGAGATGTTTAATGGAAGTATAATATCCCGTTAGTTTACCTTCACAAGCTTCATAGGCTTCAAGAAAACATTTCATAGCGCTGTGATAATCTTGCGCTGGAACTAGTGGTAGCTGCTTTAGCTTCTGAACACAGGTCTCAGCCTCCGCAACCTCCCAAGGATCAACCTCCTCTCTGATCTTCTCTTTGATGTCCACATGTAGACACAGTTCTTCCATAGAATCATCTGGATCCGCCTCTTGGCGGTGCATGACACCCGGTCCGGTTAAATAAAACATTCCCTCAGACAAGGGGTATTTTAAATCGCCAAGAGTCACTTCTCCCTTTCCTCTTGGAATAAAATGAAATTCGAATTCAGAATGATTATGGAAATCTATGACTCTTCCCGGCGGAAAAGAGGTCAAATGAAATCTAAGAACTGTTATCTCGTAATGTCCCCATTGGATTGAAATATCCAATCTTTCGAGCATATCATGCTTCTCAAACATCATCTCATAGGGAAAGTTACTCAATGTTAAATCCTCCTAACAGGTGGAGACCGGTTAAGCGTCTAGATCTGCTAACCGAATCATACGAGCTTCTTTAGCAGAACGATTCGCCGCCTCCATTAATCTCGTAAGCTCCACAGCAATTTGAACATTCTCGGTGGCGAAAGTATCCTTTTGGATATGATTAACCCATTGATGGAATGCGCTTTCACGATTAGCATGTAGCGCTACTTCTTTCCATCCTTCCTCTTTGTCAGCGGATTTGTTACTTCTAAGAAGAAGCTTATCCTCTGGTGTTCCGTAAAGAAGAGTTCCCTCGGTTCCATGTACCTCGATGGTAAACGGCGAATGACTATTCACGAAACCAGCCTCGACCACACCAATTGCTCCTGAATTCGTAAATAATGTTACCACTGCATTATCTTCTACTTCCTTGCCCGTTACATAACCAAAATTAGCACTTACACCGGTCACATCTTGACCTAAGAAAAGCTTCGTCAAATACATAGGATGACAGCCCAGATCAATCAAAGCTCCGCCACCACATTGTTCCAAGCTATAGAAATGATCGGGAAGCCAGTTTTCTGTAGCCCCATTATGAGATAAGCGAACTCTAACGTAAGTAATCTCTCCGAGCAGTTCTTGACTTAGAACCTCTTGAATCGTTAATGCGTATCCATCATTTAGACGTGGCAAGGATACGGTCAGCTTCACCTCGTTCTCTTCCACTGCGCTTATGATCTCTTCAACTTCTTTATGTGTGGGGGCAATTACTTTTTCCGTAAAAATATGTTTGCCCGCTTTAGCCGCAGCAACAATTACATCTCTGTGCACATTGGTCGGCGCATCCACTATGACGGCATCTATATCCTCTTGCGCAAGCAGTTCATCCAGTGATTCGAAAAAAGGAACATTTAAGCTTTCGGCAGCTTTTTTCCCACGCTCTGCATCTTCATCCCAAACTGCAGCCAATACAGTATCCTCATGTTCTTGAGCTTGCTTCGTATAGTCCCAAGCATGTACATGCCAATAGCTAATCTTACCAATTCTTATCGTCATTTGCTTGTGCCTCCCGTATATATGTTATTCTGACATCTACTAATAAAATATCACATAACAAAGCCCTTTATTAGTAGGAAAATGCGACATTATATATATAATATTACGACGCTATCGTTTCATATGATGTACAATTTCCATTTAATCACTTCTTACATTACACAACCAAACCATATGATCGGAATTGGGTCCCCAATAATCTTTTACTACCTTATAAGGCGCCCCAAATTTACGCTTCCACTTGATTTGTGCACGTTTATAGCCACTATCCAAACAAAATTGCTCGATCCCTTGTTCGTTTAGAAATATCATCATTTTCTTAATTAATGCCGAACCAATCCCTTGCCCCTGATAACACGTATAAACTCCCCAATTCCCCCAAATGATCCAACTGATGTTCTGTACAGATTTGAATAGTCTCACCACAGGGACCATAGGAAATCGTACCCACAACCTTCTCATTGATTTTAGCGATAAAGAAATAAATATCCGAGTTTGCCTGTTCCAGTGAAGATAGCGCCTTTTGCTTTTTATGATCGGTTTCACTTTGTATATCCTCAAGTAAGTGACCTAATCCCTCTTTGTAAAAGGCATCCGATATTGATTCTTCAAATACCCGGCATGTAGATACATAATCGCCCTCGGTGAGTGTACTAATAGTTAAATGCTTTGTCTCATTCATTATGTTGATCTCCTCTGCAATAATGTACTATAAACAATCAAGTTATGAGGTTTATATTCATAAGACAACTTTTACTGGAGGTCATCATGAATATAATTTCCTTTCTTCTCTATTGCATTGTAGTTACATGTTCACCCGGTCCTGCCAATATTGTTATTCTTTCTTCCGTGCAACATTCAGGGGCTAAGAAAACCATGCGGTATGTATACGGGGCTACGATGGCTTTTGGTCTATTGCTTATCCTTTCTACCTTGATGAATCGTGTTCTGGTGGAGGTCATCCCAAATATCCTGATCATTATGCAAGTCGTCGGAAGTATATATATGCTCTATCTTGCTTATAAAATCTTTAAAATGGGTGCAATGGAAGACAAGCCTAATCCAAATGCCAATTTTCGGTCGGGTTTACTTATGCAACTTGTGAATCCTAAAGTGCTCTTATTTACTTTAACAGTCATTCCCAGCTATGTAATGCCATTCTATACTTCTTCTCTCACCTTATTTATGTTTGTTATAATTATAACTGTGATCGGATTTTTTGCTTTTACGACATGGGTTGTATTTGGGGCAATCTTCAGAGCATTTCTGCAAAATCACCAAAAAGTTCTAAATACTCTGATGGCACTATTTTTAGTATACTCTGCCATTATGATATCGGGAATCCTATAAGTCGTGGAGGTTAAGAGCGTGGAGAAATTCAACTATAAAAAGTCAGCAGATATCCTAACATTGTCAGCTAGTATGAGTGATTTCACTTATAAAAAACATTGCCATGAGGAATACGCAATCGGTGTCACCTTACGTGGCATTCAGCAATATAACCTTGATGGTAGCTTGCAATCCTCTCATAAAAATGGCGTAATGCTATTTAATCCCGAGCAAACGCATGACGGCAATTCATATGATAAAGCAGGTATTGATTATGTCATGCTATATATCAAGCCAACCTTGATACAAGAGATCCTAGGAAAAAAAGAACTTCGCTTCTCCTCTCCCATCCTATACGATGACAAATTGGCACAGTGCATATTAGCGCTAAGTCATGCCATCCAGAATGGCAAAGAGGAGTCCTTGTGCAGTGAGCTGTTGTTAAACCTGGTTCATGTAGTATCTAATACTGAACTAGTTACAGAGCACAGGATAAATAATAAATTTGTCAAAAAAGCAAAGGAAATGATGTACTGCAGTTTAGAACATGTATTGAAACTAGATGATCTCTGTAAAGAGTTTGGACTTTCCAAATATCAATTTATCCGAGAGTTTAAGACACATACAGGAATATCACCTTATCAATTTTTCTTAAATTGCAAGGTAGAGCATGCCAAGCAGTCCATTGAGAAAACTAAGGATATCTATGCCGCTGTAGTAGATTGTGGATTTGTGGATTTAACTCATTTGAACCGGCATTTTAAAAGTGTATTTGGCATAACCGCACATGAATACAGGTTACAACTGCATTGAGCAGAAGTAACCTGTATTCATCATGATTTATAAAATTTGACCATCCACCATTGTCCAGCACACTTTAAATTCATCATCCAAGAGGACCATATCCGCATCAAAGCCAGATGTTATTGTCCCCTTTTGTTGAAGTCCAAGAATATTGGCCGGCGTAGTTGAAGCCATCTTTACGGCGTCTATCAATGGAATTCCAGTTTCGACAGTATAACGTAAAGCTTCATTCATAGTCACTGTGCTTGAAGCTAGCGTTCCATCCTTCAGTCTCGCTACCCCCTCGGATACCGTAACATGATGGCCTCCGAACATATAATCCCCATCACCTAGTCCCATAGCTTGCAGTGCATCTGTAATCAAGACCATTCCTTCTGGTCCTTTCAAGGTATGCATTAATCGAATAATTGCAGGATGCAGATGGACGTTGTCCACAATCGCTTGAAGACTTACATGCTTCTCTTCAAAAGCAGCCACAATTACCCCTGGATCTCGATGATGGATAGGCCGCATGCCATTAAAACAATGCGTAACATGACTTGCCCCCGACGCAAAGGCTTGTTTAGCTTCTTCATATGTGGCATCCGAATGAGCGATGGCTATAACTACACCCTTTTCTTTCAAAAAGGAAATGAGCTCCATCCCTCCCGGTAACTCCGGAGCAATTGTAACCATCTTAATGAGTGAACCCGCTTCTTCAAAAATCAAGTTCATTTCCTCTAAGTTGGGGTGGCGTAGATACTTTTCGTTCTGCATTCCTTTTCGCTTCGGGTTCAAGTAAGGTCCTTCTAAATGAATACCTGCGATCTTTGCGCCCACTTCATGTCCGATCACACGCTTGACACTACGAATCATTTCTAAAAGATCTTCTAGCGTAGAACTCACAGAGGTAGCCAAAAATGAGGTACAGCCAGATGAAGCACAAGCACTTGAGACCTCTTGAATACTCTTTTCCGTACCGTCCATCATATCGAAGCCATTGGCGCCATGAATATGAACATCTATCATCCCGGGTACTAATAAATGGCCACCACCATCGATCCGTTCATATTGTCCCTCTGGAATCGAAAGATCCTCTGTATCTATCTTTATGATTTTCCCTTCAGAAATCCACACATTAGCCGCTGGGACAATACGATTCTGAAGCGCCACTTGTACATTTTGTAGAATATAAGACATAAATATCCTCCTCTGTTTTGTTATCAGTCTTGCTCTCGAGCCTCTTCAGTTTCTTCTGGACATTCAATCACTGTGATGTTCTTCTGATCTAGAATTTCCCTGATCTCACTGGGGAGTTCCCGATCGGTAATTAGAATGTCAACGAACTCAAAGTCTAGACGGAAAAATGATTTGCCAATAAATTTGGTGTGATCAGCCACTAAGATGACTTGATCTGATCTTCGGGCCATTTCTCTCTTCACCCGCACATCTTCTTCATATGGATAGTAGAGTCCATCAGCACGGATCGCGGATGCTCCAATAAAGGCTTTATCAGCACGGATTTCACTAAGTTTATCGATAATAGAAGGGCCATATAACAGGCGGTTTTTCACATTCAAGTAACCACCAAGAACATAAATTTGCAGATCCTCCCGCTGTGACAAGATCCCTACGTTATCAATCGAGTGCGTAACAACCGTAATATCCTTCGCACTGATCTGTTCTGCTACAAATTGCACGGTGGTAGATACATCTAAAATCACAGTCTCATGATCTTGGATAAGCTGCGCCGCAGCCTTCCCTATCCTCTGCTTACTCTCAGATTCATCGATCAATCGATCTTGATAAGATAACAATTCTTTTTGTAACTCAGGTAACGATACCCCTCCATGCGTTCGGATCACAACACCTTCTTGTACTAATCTAACAATATCCCTACGTGCGGTATCTCTGGATACATCAAATTGCGTACAGATCTCTTGAACACTCATCGATTGGTGTTGTTTCAAATATTCGAGTATTTTTAACAATCTCTCCTCTTGAAACATCATGTATGCACCTCCTAAAGTCATCATAAGTTATTAAGTAAGTATTTGCAAGTATTAAATACGTAATTATAAGTATATGTAAGTATTTTTGGCAACTTAACTTCATTTATATTCGCAAAAAAGACGTTAGCCAGATGAATGTACATCCGTTAACGTCCTTCAATTCACTTCATAGTGCGATTCCAACTCTTTTGGATCTTTCGAATAAAAACGATTTGCCCTACGTGATACGCGTTATGTGTTGTCACATTGCCTATTACTTCCCACCACTGACTGCCTTGGAATTCTTGAACATCGGTATCCAATTGTTCCTTTGTAATCAGTTCCTGCCAACATAAAAGAACTTCTAAGAGTTGTTGTTGAAGCTCTTGGAACGTTACTCCTTCTGCAACGACAAAGGTATTATTGTTATCCACTGAAGGAACCGCATGGACACTCTTTTCTTTATACCTTGTTTGCCAAGTTTCATTCCAGTAGAGCAGGTGCTGCACTACCTCAGCAATACTATTGCTTTCTTCCGTTACTTTCCAAAATGCTTCTTCTTCGCTTAAGTCTTTTACGGCTACCTCAAAGGGCACGTACCAACTTGGATCATTCGCATTAGCTAGCAACTGGTTAGCCAGAACATCATATACATGAAACATTCTTACTTCACCTCATTATTTAGATCATTATCAGCAAATCAAGTGCCGCAGAAGGTTCGATATGGACGTGCTGATTCCTCAGGTAGTGCCGAGTATTCATCCTGTTCAGGGGAATAAGCGTAAGGATTGGAAAGAGCTTTAAGCAATCGCTCCATCACACTGTAATCTTCCTGTTGTACTGCCGCTTGGAGCGCTTCTTCTACCCTGTGGTTCCGCGGAATGATCGCAGGATTACTATTGCGCATTAGCTGCAGCGAAACCTCTTTCGATTGCTGCTGTCTGCTAAGTCTAGCCTGCCATAACTCTTGCCACTTCGTAAATTCTGCTGCACCAAACAGAGCGGTTTCTTCCAGCTTCTCTAAAGTTAGGGCACGGAAGGTATTGGTATAGTCTGCCCGATATTTCTGCATCAAATCTAGCAGATCCTCAATTAGCGCTACATCCTCCACCTCTTCGTTGAAGATTCCGAGCTTCGCCCTCATACCTGAGAGCCAGTGATGGTAAGACCGCTCTTTAAAATCTGCAATTTCCTCTTCAGCGAGCTGAATCGCCTGTTCTTGATCATCAGCCAGCAATGGCAGGAGAGTCTCAGCGAATCTCGCGAGATTCCAAGAGGCAATACCCGGTTGATTGCCATAGGCATAACGACCCTGCTGGTCAATGGAACTGAATACCGTTTCTGGATGATACACATCCATGAAGGCGCAAGGACCATAATCAATCGTTTCTCCGCTAAGCGCCATGTTGTCGGTGTTCATTACTCCGTGAATAAATCCTACCAGCTGCCACTTGGCAATTAATTCAGCCTGACGTCCAATCACTTCTCGAAGCAGGAAAAGATAACGATTCTCTTGAGAAACAGCTTCCGGATAATGTCTTTGTAATGTGTAATCTGCCAGAGTACGGACATCCTCAACAGTACCCCACGCTGCAACATATTGAAAGGTGCCCACCCGTAGATGACTTGCAGCAACTCGGGTCAGAATAGCACCAGGCTGCTCTGTTTCTCGAATAATCGTTTCTCCAGTAGTTACCACTGCCAAGCTGCGAGTGGTAGGAATACCCAAACCATGCATGGCTTCGCTGATGATATATTCACGAAGCATCGGTCCAAGTCCGGCTCGGCCATCGCCACCACGAGAATATGGTGTTCTTCCCGCGCCCTTAAGCTGAATGTCTATGCGTTCACCTTGGGGTGTGATCTGCTCACCAATCAGTGCAGCTCGGCCGTCACCTAACATGGTAAAATGTCCGAATTGATGTCCAGCATACGCTTGAGCAAGGGACACAGTACCTTCAGGGACTTCATTGCCTGCAAGATTCTGAACCCCCTCCTTACTATGTAGTGCTGTGCTATTCAGCCCTAAGGTAGTAGCCAATGGTTCATTTAAAATAACTAACTCCGGCTTACGCACAGGAGTTGGTTTGATCCTTGTAAACATGGATTCCGGCAGATGAGCATAACTGTTCTCAAAGTTCCATCCTATATCTATCTTCTCCGTCATAATATCTCCTTTTTATACCATCAGTCTATGCCTTTATGATCTCAGAATAAGTTATGTTAAAATTTAATGCAAATCTTCGCAATAACAAATACCCTTACTGAATAGATAAAAAGACCGCCCAGTCTCCTGCCATTCATGTAGGGAACCAGACGGTCTTAAATTATGATGTTCTAACCTGTTATTACCTTAAAGGAAGCTAATTCGCTCCGCCTTTGGAGAGCATGATATTTAAGATGGTCTTGTCAGTATCCGCCAGACCTTCCTGAACCAGCCGCTCCATGTTGCGGATAGTGTCTTCCACCTCTTCGAAAATAACTCCATCCTTGGTTGTAGGAGCAATATTGTTCATCGCCAGTGTGGCTGCCTGAATCGCTGTATTAGTGGAGGTGGATATCTTCAGCGCACAGGTTGAATTTGCACCGTCGCAAATCATACCTGATAAAGAGGCTATCGTATTCTGTATCCCATGCTTGATCTGCTCAAGAGTGCCGTCCATGAGATAAATGATCCCGCTATTCGCTCCAACTCCACCTGCAATTCCTGAACCACATAAAGGCGACAACCGCCCAATATAATGCTTGATATGCACAGTGACCAGATTACTTAGTGCAAGCGCCCGAGCCAGCGTCTCTTCATCCTTGCCAAGTAATTCCGCCAAAGATATAACAGGAAGCGTACAGGCGATGCCTTGATTTCCGCTGCCTGCTGTTGTCATCACAGGCATTGCGCTGCCATCCATACGAGCATCTGAAGCCGCAGCAGTGGCCGCTATAATTTTGTTCGCTACATCATTGCCAAACAAATTCACAGCAGATTGCTGATTCATCTTCTTCCCTACTTGCAACCCATAATCGCCTCGGAGTCCCTCTTCGGAAATCGCTTTGTTCATCCGAGCGCCTTCCAAGAGGAAACTAAGGTCTGAAAATGGAGCCTTAGTTATAAACTCGAATATCCGATCTACAGAGCCTTCATAGGCTTCAGTATCAGAAAGTCCAGGCTTGCCACAATCTGCTTTAGACTTCTTAGGTGTCACTTTTTTTCCGTCCAGAGCCAGATATTCTATATTAGTGTGTTCTTTAGCAAGGATGGCAGTCGCTGTATGATTCTCTGTCTTCACCTGTGCTTCAATATATAATTTCTCAGGAGTGTCCATTATCTCCACTTTTAGCAGCTTTCGATCAAGCAGGTCATTTGCCAGCTTTAGCTCATCCTGAGTCAGACCTGATAGGATTTCCAGCTCCTTGTGCGAACGTCCGACCACCGCACCAAGGGCTGCTGCGATAGGCAGACCTGTCTGGCCTGTCCCAGGGATGCCCACTCCCATTGCATTTTTAATAATATTACCACTGAGATGCAGCTGAATCCCCGTTATTTCTTCCTCGAGAAGCTCTGCCGCCAAGGAGACGGCATACGCAACTGCGATCGGCTCTGTGCAGCCTTCTGCCGGTACGACTTCCTTGTGCAAAATTTCCAATAAGTTGCCCATGTATGCTTTTCCCCCTTCTCTCTCCCACTTGGAGTCATTTCTATATAGTAACGCAGAGTGAAGTTTCAGGGAATCCTTTTTCCTTTTTCTTCTCTAGAAGCTTCTGCTAGATCAACATCTTACATGCTTGCGTTTAAAACCAAGCCGAGCTTTGTCGACTGCTTTTTGAATATTTGCGTACGCGTGAATCAATTTACTTTTTGCCTTATTCTTATCAACTTCAATTGGCCCTACAGTTCTTGCGGTTTCACTGGCCTTATCATGAAGTGGCGAATAAGATACGGCCACTGTGTACATGAAATTATTCATTGCGTATTGGGTACGTTCTGGAGAATCATGAATCGTATTTTCCACCATCTCAAGCATACCAGCAAGCTTGCTTTCGGAAAACTCAACATCCGGCCGACTGCCAAGCAGCCAGCAGTAACAGCTCCAGCCCGCTGACATTCTCAGCTCTTCACCACTCGCGATCCATTTATCGGCAACTTGTTGTGCAATATCTGCTTCTGCCAAGGTTACTGCCACTACAAAGTCGGACAGCATATAAAAATAAGCCGCATCCATCCATCGGTCATAATCCGCTTCCGTCATTGCATTGGGATCAGCAATGATGCCAGCAAAATACATGGCATCATAGTTCCCTGTCGCGTAAAGTTCCTCAGCCAATGGCTGATTTATTTTGGTTTTCTTGAAGATTGGCTTCATTGCTCCGGTAGCCACGCCAAATAGCGGTTCCTTTGCTCCATTAGACATATATATTTTCTTGGTTCGTTCCTTGCCAAGCGCTTCCAGCTCCTGCATGACCATCTCTAAATCCACTATTTAACACTTCCTTTTTCAAAGTTCTTTCCCAAGCTATCTTAGGTTTGTACTAGTTAAAGAAAGTGTACTGTATGGGTTTCCTTGTCGCAAGTTAAGTTTCCTAAGAAATCCTTATGGGTGCGCAAATAACCACCTATATTATTAGGTGGTTATTACCTCAACCTTTTACAGAACCGATTGTAATCCCAGCAACGATCTTTCTGGACACAAGAAGATAAAGTATAAACGTGGGCAGAAACACCAGAAGTGATGCAGCAAAAATACCCGAGTAATTACCAGTATTTGTATATCCTACTACGATGGATTGAAGAGCTAATGCTATTGGATGTCGATCCGGATTATTAGCAAAGATCAGAGCATAAAAATATTCATTCCAGATCCCCATCACATTAAAAATCGTTAGCGTCAAAATACCAGCCTGTGCCATAGGTAAGATGATTTTGATAAAAGCTTTAATCGGCCCACATCCATCGATCGCTGCTGATTCCTCCAATTCTTTCGGAATGGATGCAAAGAACCCTGTAAGCAAAAATACAGCAAAAGGGACATTCGTAAAAATGTATACAAAGATTAACGTAAATGTTGAGCCTGTTAAATTCAATGAATAAAATAACGAAAACAACGGGATCGAGATCAGTAGCCCCGGAACTGATAATGCCGAGATAAACATTAAATCAACTAACCTTTTTCCCCTAAACTGAATTCGTCCCAATATATAAGCAGCCGGAGCTGCAACAACGATAATACCTACGCAAGAGGTTACCGTATAAACTAGACTGTTCAAAAAGTACAAGCCGATCTTCGTTTCTTCGAATAATCGGGTATAGTTAGAGAAATGAAATCCGCTCGCCAGTAGTTTGTTCGTAAATATCTCTCTTGTTGTGCTGAGTGAAGCAAGGAATGCGTATCCAAAAATAATAATTGTAAAGATAAGCCAGACTACTAATGGAACATATCGAATGATTCGAGTGATTGAGTGAAGACGCATATTGTCTCCTCCTTCCTAGTATTCTAAACGATCCTTCCTAAACAACAGACCAATCAAGAAGGAAAAGCCAATAATTGCAACAGTAATCAATACACCAATCGCAGCCCCTGCTCCAACATTGAAAGCTTGCGTATCAGAAATTCTCTCCCCACCAAATACCTTCAAGTACATATAATAGCCAGGAGTCATCGTATGTGGATCATTTCTCCCGAAAATGGAAGACCATACAAAGAAGTTAATGGCTGTAACCGTCCATAACACCAGCGTGGTCTTAAACACATCACGGAGTAACGGAAGAGTAATATGGAAGAACTGATATACTGTGTTTGCTCCTTCCAATAATGCTGCTTCGTAGTAATCATTAGGTATCCGATCCATGGCCGCACCAAGAATTAATAAGAAATAACCAATTGATCCAAAACAAAAAGCGATCAGCATGGATAAAAATAAATGCTGGTCATCCGTCCATTGAATATTGGCTAATTGTTCAAGTCCAAGAAGGCGAAATACATGTGTCAACAATCCAAAGGTTGGATTATACACATACTGAAGCCATATTACTGACATGACAACAACAGATACAGTATTAGGCAGGTAAATCAAGGCTCTCCAGAAGCCTTTGAAACGAACGCCGGAGGAAATAAGCACGGAGAAGAAAAAAGCCATAACGAAAACAATGAGTCCACCAATAATCCAAATCTTAAGCACATTTAATGAAGAATTTAAAAAATAGGAATTATGAAATAACCCCCAGTAATTGTCTAAACCAATAAATTTCCATTCACTGATACTACTGTTTATATTAGATATCTCGTAAAAGCTCATAAACACTGCCCGCAAGGTTGGATAAAAAAAGATCGACATATAAACCAGGATAGCAGGCAGAAGGAATAGCATGATAATCGGTTTACTAATTCTCATCTTTGTATCCCCCGCATCATAATGTGCAACTTATTCTTCCTTATACTCTAAAAAATCTATATGCAGCTGCCGCTATTGACCGCCACATATAGATTTACATAAAATCTAGATTGAACAAAAAGACTCGAGAAGAGGGAACGAAGTGACGGAGGGGAATTTTGGAACTGTTATGTTTTATTTACCGGCGTAGAATTTCTTAGCTTCCGCACTTAGCTTCGGCCCGAATTCTTCTGGCTTCAGTTTGCCAGTGATAAGTTCCATGAAGGTAGGCACAATGGTGGCAAGCGTAAAGTCTCCTCCATCACCAATACCTCCACCCCAAGGCATATTTTCTTTTGCATTTAGAAAAGCAGCCTCTGCTTCTGCAAGCATCGCAGGCCATTCAGAATCAATAGTAGCTGGGATCGCAAGTGCATCCTTCGCCATTTTTTCTTGTATCTGCTTACTAACGATATGTTTGATAAGCTCAAAAGCAGCCTCTGCATTCTTGCTCGATTTATTAATGAACATCCCTTGAGATCCAAAGATCAACCCTTGTTTTCCACCTTTACCGTTTCCATTTGGAACATCTGGGAATTGAAACGTGCCCCATTTGAAATCTGGTCCTGAGGTGGCAAGCACTTCATTCGGAAGCCATGTTCCATTTAGATAAGCGGCAGAACCACCAAGCACGAGATCTTGCTGAGCCGCAGGATATTTACTTCCGGCAATTTTATTAGAGAAAAAACCTTTAGCGTTTAAATTAGCCATATCTTTAGCGAATTGAAGAATGATTGGATCATTCCACATCTCACCGGTCTTATCCTGCACAAGCTGGCTTACCCAATCTGCCCCCATCGCATTTGCCAGATAGGATCCAATAAATAAGTCCCGATATGCGTCATCAAAGGTAAGCGGTGCTGAACCTGCTGCTTTGATTTTTTCAGCATCTGCAAGGAATTCGTCCCAAGTGGCAGGCGCTTTTGTTATCCCAGCCTTCTCATACACTTCCTTGTTATAGAAAAAGAGTACTGCATACGGTTGCTGCGGAATCGAATAAATACCTTCTTCTAAACCGTACTTAATGGAAAGCGATTGTATCCAGCTTAACAAGCTTGGAATCATTGAATCCTTTACTGACTTGCCTTCCATTCCGATGGATGGCTCCGCAAGCAAATCATCAAGCTTCATAACGTAATCTCTCATCCCTTGAATACCAGCTGGGCTACCTGGATCGGCTTCCCAAATATCAATTTGCTCTCCTCCATCCAAAGCAGGCTTGATCAATTTTAAGATATCACGACCGGTAAACTTCAGATCCACTTCAACTTCTGGATTAGCAGCCTTGAATTCAGCAACTGCAGACTCAATAACCTTCGCTTGTGGTTCTGTGCTGCTCCACATCGACCAGAATACTACCTTACCTTCTAGTCCAGAAGCTTTAACTTCGGTGGTAGCCTCAGTTGTAGCTGTAGGGGTGTTCTCCTTAGTTGCTTCAGGCGGGGCAGCATTGTTCGTTGTATTGCTTGATCCACAACCAGCCAATAACGTTAGAACCATCGACATAGCAAGCAACAAACCTGTGAGCTTCTTTTGTCTTTTTTTCACGTGTGTAGCATCCCCCTCAAATATGAAAGTGCTTTCACAAGTAAGTATATAACGAAGCAACTCAGGTCTAACATCGACGATATTGAACAAAGCATGCACAATTTTATCTAAATTTCAATCACCTTCAGCATCCTAAAAAAAAGAGAGCTTCGATTAAAATCATCGAAACTCTCTCTTGGTTTAAGCTCCAACTATTCTAAAATCAATGTTATTAGGCGGTGGATTTAAGGTTATAGCTTCCTTCATTAATTCTTCAGATAATACATTGTTTCTGCTCTCTGCTAGCTTCTTAGCTTGATATTTATACCACAGCTCCACAATCGTAACTTCACCTTCACGAATCACAGCAAATTCTTTCTGGAATAAGTTTAATAGGAATTCATTATGATCCAACTCCTGAGCTGCAGCTCCAATAATAATTTGAAGACGATCACTTTGCCTGAACTCTTCAGGAAGTGATTCGTACACACTCCAAGCCTTAGCAAATTGTTTATTTCTAATCAACATGCTAATATACTCATCTGCAAATGCTCTGTCTGGAAAGCCATTGTATAAAGAATACGCCAGTTCATAATAGACCAGAGCCTGATCTGCCTCTCCTCTCTGTTCAGAGGTAATCGCCAGATTACGATAAACCCAAGCAGATGGCTTCAATTCAAGCGATTGATGCCATGCAGTTACACCTTGATCTTCCAATCCATGCTCATAGAGCATAGTGCCGTAATGCAAGTAGGAATCCCACGTTTGATTATCTGCATGCTCTAGACTGGTACGAAGCAATTCCATCCATTCTTCTTGGACCATCCAAGAGGCCGGAATATCTTGCACATCTCCCTCTGGCAAACCACCTTCTTGTAACAGGGCTAACCATGGAAGTTGCGGTGCTGCAATACTGGATTCCAAGAATAAAAATCCATCCGGAATCGACCTTTCAGCATGAGCTTTTCTGCGAATATCCTCGAGTGCTCCCCAGCCTGAGCCTGAGTGCAATAGTTCTGATGGTGTTAAATTAGCATAAGTTTGCAACTTCTCATGAAGAATATACACTTCATCTTCTTGCAATTGTTCATTGACTTGCGTTTCAATAAAATCCCGAGCCTCAGACCAATCCCTTTGATTTGCCTTATGTGCATCCACCTGAGTAACACCGAATATTTGCGTGAAATCCCATATTGAATTCGCAGGCATATCTAGTCCATGCATCTGTGTTGGAGCAAGCCCTGCTTGTATCTCAACATAATTACCTTCGCCTGGCTTCGCTAAGAAATCGCACCATCTTCTACCACCTGCATGGTTGCCCCAGCAAAATAACTTACGATATCTTAAGAGGCTAGTCGAACGTTCGTAGAATAAACTACCATCCTCATAGGCAATCGCTTCCCACGGGGATTTATAATCTGCTTCTGTCTGAAAAAAATACTCGTTAGAGAAAGGAATTCTCATTGGATATGACGAGTCTTCATTTGGAACTGAAGGAAGCACTGGCAAATCTCCCAATCCAAACCCCTTTACTTGGTGATCAATATAGATAACCTTACTAGTGGATGAGAATACTCTTGATTGCAAGGTTTCCGGTGCTGCAATATTTGTCCAATAATACATAGGAACCGACGCTTTGCTATCATTAATGATTCTTACATAGACAGAGAGTTCCTTAGCCCCTTGAGGAAGATGAAAATCAATATGCCAAAAAATGTTCTTACAACGCTCATATTCATAAATTCTTAGAAATTCATTGCCATTATCATCCATCAATTTGGCAGCATGTACGGGAGATGCGGTCGTAAAGGTGTGACCTACCTGTCCCACATTCCATTCAATCCCTCCAGAGAACCAAGCGTTAAGAATCGCTAAATTAGCCGGTTGAAAGACAGGATTTGTATACAGTATATCTTTATTCGTACGTTTATCTTTAAGCGAATAGAGTCTACCTCCATACTCAGGTAAAAAGACTGCTTTTAAGATGTCATTTTCCAATACAATCGACTTCATAACCATCGGTTTTCTTTCACGTGTATATCGATCCTGCATGCGATAAGGTAAATATCTCCCACCTGTATGTTCACCCAGCTGCTGTCTCAATTCTGGCGTAAGTGTACCATTATCCCCCACTTTTGTATGATGGTCTCTGTTTCTGAACATTGGAAGAGGATTCTCTCCTTCTAATAATGCGCCTTCAAGAGTTAATGTTGAAATGACTACACTCATTCACGTCACATCCAATCCCATATAGTTAATCCAATTTTACACTGCTAAATGCTAAAGCTACCATTAACAGAATTGAACAAAACCTGTACGATTTAGGACACTCAATAAACAGGTTTATTCTTTAGAAGAACTTAATTCCCGCACACTCTTGGTTATTTTCTCAACCTCATCTTGCCACTGTTTAACAGTCAGCGTATTGCTCATTAGGCCAGTTATGGGGTTCCATATTGCCTCTACGTCTTTGATGACTAGCTGCGATGCTTGTTTCCATTGAAAAACAATCGGTGCTACATCTTTTTGAGATATTTGAACGGAATCATAGAATATTGGAGAAGTGTATGGCTTTACGATTTCCAGACCATTTTTAACCGTGACTATACCTTTGGATTTCTCCGCGTTTAATTGAACGATATCATCATTGTATTGATAACGCAGGAACTCCTTGGCAAGTTCAATATTCTTCGCCTTGGCGGGAATAAACAGGCTATCCAAATAGGACATGACATACCTCTGATCCCCCTTATTAAACACAGGTGGTGCGAGAAAACCAAATTCGAATCCTTCTTCGCGTGGAGTGCCTTTCATTTCATTCTCTATCCATATTCCGCAGGGAATGAACAATGCCTTACCTTGTAGAAAAGCAGCCTGTGCTTGTGTATGGCTTAACTTAACGGTTCCTGGCATGACATAACCTTTTTGTGCTATAGCACTCAACACCTCAGCTATTTGTCTGACGGAATCGGACCTAAATGCATCCTTCTCATAATTTTCCGCCTTCCAGACGTCTTCCATCCCCCCTACAGATGCCACTGACGGCCAGAAAATAGACTCTAAATAACCCGGAAACAAACCTTGGTAGGTAAATAGTGATCTTCCATCCTTCTTAGCGAGCTCACCTAACTTCAAGAATTCATCCCATGTCTCTGGGAGCTTCCAGCCTTTTTTCTCAAAAAGAGTCTTGTTATAGATTAGCCCCATTGGTGAGGTATAGAACGGTGCAGCATAAATTTTTCCATCCCCTAAGGGATTAGCATAATCTAAAATACCATCCAGCATTTTATTGTTAAGAGGTTCTTGATTATCGAGAGCATTCCCTTCAAATACATCCGTCAAATCGAGTAATAATTTATCTCTTAACATTTCTTCAATCATACCTGTCGTCTCACTCTGTGAGATATAAATGATATCGGGTGGATTACCAACTGCGATTTGCGGTTTAAGTATTTCCATGATCTTGGGGCTTGAAGTCAAATTAATAGTTACCCCTGGATAATCTGATTCAAATCGTTGTTTCACCGCGAGCCAATAATCCTTTCCTTGCCCTCCCTCAAATACTGCTAAGTTCAGAATTTTGTTCGCAAACTCATGTTTCACTTGAGAGGATTGCATTTTGCTCAGGCTCGAATCTGAAGGAGTACATCCTGCGCTAGCCCATAATAATAGGATCACACCTGCGAAAATTAAACTCTTTTTAATAGATTCCACATATTTCATAACAGGTGCCTCCTCCTTGGACTTATTTAGTTGCGAGTAATTTCTTTCGGAAATCTGAAGGACTAAGCCCCACGATCTTCTTAAATACTCGATTAAAATAAAACGGATCATCTATCCCCACTTGTGAAGCCACCTCTTTAATCCTCGTACCCGGAAGCTTTAACAATTCAATCGCTTTATTGATTTTTAGTTCATTCATATATTGAACAATGCTTCTACCCGTATCTTGCTTAAATACACGGCATAAGTAATTAACATTCATATTTACTTCTTGAGCGAGACGGTCAAGCGTTATTTTATTCTCAACATTCTCCTGCAAAATCTCCGTGATTCGAAGTACTTCTTTGCGATAAATATTACTTTTAACTTGATACAATAGATTGATGGCTTCCTGCATCGCTTGTTCAATAGATAGACTAAGCCCTTCCATAGACTCAGCTTGTGAAATATCACTCTCAAAACTCTCTAAGAGCGTTGTTGCCCCTACCCTATTTTGTTCAGTGGACGATAGTACTTGTGTGTTCCATTTTAAGATCAAGTTGTCTAGGTCAGATAATAATCCCAAAAGGTGAAATTTTAAGGCTGAAGGGTCCCATTTGATTTGTTTTGCCTCATTAAATAATATGCTTATATTCTCCAATACTAGCTTTGTGTTCCCTACTTCAACTGCTGCTTTGACTTGATCCAACCATTCCACATAATTAATGGAGTGTAGTGACTGGGTTAACTTTGAATGCCCAGCAACCAAGACAGATGCAGGCCCCGTATAAAAGTTGTTTGTAGATGCTCGCAGACACAAAGTGTATTGTTCTCTCAACTGCTTCAAACCTACGAATGCATCACTTAATGTAATGCTGACACTTAAATTCAAATACAGCTTAAGCATCTGCACTAAGTTATTCATCAACAGTAACCAACTGGGTTCGTCAGAATAACCGCTCTGTTCATAAACTATAACAATATACTGATTACTCTCCATCTCTATGAAATCAAATGCAAAGCGATCAGACACGGTTTCTTTCACAATATTCGCTATAGAAAAGCTAAGTAGCCTCTTGTTATTAATTTTGCCGTTACTTAGCGCCTCCACATAATCATCGATTCTTAACATAATAAGATTACCAGCAAGTCTATCGAAGGGTATCCCGTACTTCTGTGTTTCTTGTAACAAATAAACCATGTCCTGCTCCTGATCTAAAAGAAGCTCTCTCCATATGCTGTTCCGTTGCTGAAGCTGCGTTTCATTAAGCTTAATTTTCATATGAATGTCCTGTTCTTTAAGCTCTCGTTCCGTTAATAATTGCTCCGAGATCTTCGTCAGCAAGACAATCAGCTCATCTGGCTTAAGCGTCAGCTTCAACATATAATCTTCTGCTCCAAGTTTCATGGCTTCCCGCACGTAAGCATAATCATCATAATTACTAAGCACCACAAACTTCCCAGTGAATTTGCGTTCGTTGAGCGTTCGGATTAATTCAAGTCCATCCATGTTAGGCATCACTAGATCCATAATCACGATATCGATCGATTCTGTCTCTATGACCTCAAGAGCTTTGTATCCATCTGCAACAGCACCCATTAATTTAAAACCATATTCATCCCATTTAATTAGTGTACTAAGTGCAATCCTCACTATTTTCTCATCATCCACAATTAGTATCCGCATCAGCTGAGTCCTCCTGAAGTGTAGAAATATAAGGTATCGTGATGATAACATCCGTGCCTTGATCAGGCTTACTCCAAATCTCTAATCCATAGGGGTCTCCATAATGTAATTTGATTCTCTCCCGTACATTTCCAATACCGATATTTGCTAATCGATTCTCTGAATGATTATCTTTAAGTTGCAATATCTCCTGTAACTTCTCAGCACTCATCCCTTTCCCATTGTCGCTTAACTTAATCTTTAACACCTCTCCGTTCAATTCAGCAGTCATTGTAATTCTAGGTTCCATATTCTCGCCGCTTAGTCCATGAATAATCGAATTCTCTACAATGGGCTGAAGCAAAAATTTCAACACTTGAGTATCTAATAACTGTTCAGGAATTTGCACATCAACCTGTAATGACATCCCGTATCTAATTTGTTGAATAACTACATAGTTCTTGATGTTCCGAAGCTCTTCCCCAAGCGTTATCCGTTCATTCTTCTGAACAATTGTACTTCGAAGTAATTCAGCCAGTGCACCTAAACCATTGCTTACACTATCCGCCTGACTTAGCATCGCCGTCCATTTTAACGAACTCAATGTATTAAATAGAAAATGCGGATTAATTTGTGCCTGCAACATTTGTAGCTCAATACCCCTCTTCTGTGCCTGTTCTTGCTCCACACGGTCAATCAATAGTTTGATTTCCTCGATCATGGCTTCAAATTTCCCTGTAAGGTATCCGATTTCATCTGGATGATTGTCGTTTATTTCTACCTTTAAATTACCTCGCATGACCTGGTTCATTCCACTCACTAACTTCTTAAGGGGGGTGGAGATACTAACAGAGATGAAGGTTGCAAATAAGGATGAAACAACTACACATATGACGGCAATGAAGAACATTTCATTTCTAATTTCTACAGATCCCATATTCAAGTAGGCTTGCGGAATTAAACTAATTACATTCCAATGAAGTACCTCATTATGTGTATTTAAGAAAAAGTAGGGTTCTGCCCGCAGCGTTACTGTCCCCGTCTCCATACGGGAATTAATCAAATGATTTAAAGTACGATTAGCTTCCAAATCTTGATCAGACTGAAACAAGTGGTTGTTGCTCGTCAATATTTCTCCTGCATCATTCATAATGATTTGTTCACTACCCTGTCCCATATTAATGCTTCCAAACAAAATCTGTGAGAATAATTCCTCATCAATCCCCATAATGACGAACCCTACAGTTTCACCCGATCCATATGAAAGTGGAATCCTCCTAGACAATGAAAGGATATTATCACCAGCTGTCGTATGGGCTGTGGTCCAGATATCTGCACTTTTATTCTGTTTGGCCTGAGCAAATATTCGCTGTTTATCCTCTGTAGTAAATTCTTCGTATCCATAATCGTACAGAACTTGTCCATTATTAGTTAGAATCTGTAGTGTTTTGATTGTAGCAAACAGCCAAAATTTATCGCTTAACACAGTGTCTTCAAACTTCTTATGTATGTTACTAATATCAAGATCACTCAATCTATTGTAGCGGAGCAGTGCTTGCTGAATATCTCCATTCAACATAATTTGATCGGCAAAAGTCTCATATTTGGCCACTTCTGTTCCGATCTTGCTTCCTAAGAGGCGTAATATATCATTTACAAAGGTAGTTGTCTTAGAGGTGATTGCTTCATTCGATTTATGGTAAGCTAGAAAGCCGAAGGTACACAGTGGGATAATAGCAAGCAGCAGAAATGAAATCATTAAGCGTCGCTGAACTTTTGACTTTCGTAGTAATTTAATCATTTACGTACACTAAAGTTAGATTCATAACGTTAAACCTCCTAATAACAGATCATCTGAAGTAAGTATTCAAGCGGTGTAGAATTTAGCCCTTTCATTAGTACAGGGTCTTGCATGATATAGGAATCTCTCCCTCGTCCCCCTAATATAGTTTAGGAAGAAGGGCGGGATGCACATGGGTACCAAAAAAGATCAAGAGCAAAGAGCTATCTTTCTAGCTGCTATCTGCGGACAGACCTATGCGCAGTTCTCAAATAAAGATGGTTCGTTCGTCGTTCCATTAGATTATCAGATCGTGGATAAGATTGAAGCAAGATCCATCAGCGAGGTGTGGGAACGCTTTGGATTTATTTTGGAATCTCCACAAGAGATTATCGTTGCCTTCCGAGGAACCAGCTCCACAACCGATTGGATGTCAAACGTTATGGCCTCACAAGAGAGATTCAATTACATTAAAGAAGATACCCTTACCCACCGCGGTTTCACGAATATCTACTCATCAGCGCGCGATGGGATTATCTCTACACTCGCTAAGTTATCTCCCGATAAGACCTTATACATTACTGGTCACAGCCTTGGCGGAGCACTCGCCACTTTATGTGCTATTGATCTTGCGGCCAACACCTCGCACATCTCACCGAATCTGTTCACCTATGGCTCACCACGTGTAGGCGATCCGAACTTCGTTAATGCTTTTAAACAATATGTCCGCAAGAGCTACCGTTATGCCAATCTCTTTGATGTTGTTACCTACGCGCCTCCACATGTATACAGGCTACCTAAACGGGAAACGAAGTACTATTACAGTCATGTCCACACTTTTTTATCACTGTCATTTCAGAATGGATCGGCGAGTGGTAATCATATGATCAGCTACTATTTCACAGAGCTATCCAAGCTTCAACCGCAATACTCCGAGGAACTTTGTCTAACGAACCCAGGATTCTGTCCAGTTGTAAATAACCCCATCATAAGCGCATCAATTCCACCAACTGCACCTCATGCGGAGACAACTTACTAATTAACGAATAGGTGCTCGTTATTTCGACTTGTTCAAAGGTCAGTTGCGGGCAGCTCGCTTGCTTCAAATAATTAAGGGTGTCAGCATCTATAGGATGAGGCGCCCCCATTCGTACCCACAGGTCGAAAACGCTTCCATTTTGTCTGTTAATTGTATGTCTTTTGATCGTATACGAGCCTGGCTGAATATCTGTAAGCTCCAACGTCAACTCTATGTCTCCACCTTCTTCGAACACATCGTATCTATTCATGCGATTAATGAGCGAGGCATCACCTTTTTGGTACAATGAATCGATATGCGCGTAAGCATACATCATCACCTGCAGCCCCATATCACTACTAGTAATGTAATATCCTTCCCCTTGATGAATGAATTGGCGGCCTAACTTTGCAAGCAGTTTAAACGCGTAGAAGGATGGCTTTGGTATCCCGTTATATGTCATCAGCCCCAAACCTCCATGAAACGTTTCTGACGACATTTTGAACTCCTCTAGCAAATCCGTAGCCGTCCAATAACCAAAACTATGGAGACCATCCATATTTTCCAGTACATTTTTCACGATATAGGCTGCCTTAAAGCATGTATCATTCACTAAATCACGGTGTGAGCCTGTGGCATTCCATTCTGTCATATGCAGTTCAGGAACATCACTTCCCATAGCTTCCGATACGGTTTTCTTCAATTTATTAATGACTCGCGATAAATATTCTGTATCCGCTGAAAGCTCTATTTTCTGAAACAACACATCCGGATTCTCTTCATAATCCACCTGAATCACTTGAGTTGATCTTAACGATTCATCATACGGATAACTGTGAAAGGATATAAAATCAGGCTTTACGCCTCGTCTGCACACATCATTCATAAACCTTGTCAGCCAAACTGACTGCATTAACGTAAGAGATAAAACACCTGGCCCCCCCACACGTAGCTCAGAATCTATGGATTTGATGGTTTGAAATGTTGAAATGAACAGTTCACAGTAAGCTTCATAAGTATCTGGCCAAAAAATATGGATTTCCGGTTCGTTCCACACCTCGAAATACCACTGCCTCACTTCATGAATGCCATATCTATGAATGTAATGTGTAATAAACTGATGAATCATCTGATTCCACTTACGGAGGTCCTTAGGACTACCCACCAAGCTCTTTTTATAAAAAACAGAAGTAGCTCCCTCTCCCGCAAGCTGGCGTGGTAAAAAAGAAAGCTCTAAAAACGGTTTCAATCCGGAGCACAGTAAAAAATCAAATAATGAATCGCTATAAGCAAAGTTTAAGCTCACTTCTCCCCGCTCATTCTCGCCATAAATCATCATCTCATCATCAAAAATACCGTGAAACCGTATATACTGAAACCCAATCTCCTGTTGCATTTGCTTGATATGTCTTTGTACCTCTGCAAACAATACCTCTTTGGCCTTTCCCACCGTCATGAGCTTCTTCCAAGTATGCGCAAGCTCCTTGCTTTGGTTAGACTTTACCGAAATCTCATGGGTCTGCTTATGTATATGAAGGGCAACTGGTAGATTGGAAGTAGCTGATAAATTCTTGTTAGGCAGATATTTGAAAAGCGACTCAAACGCCTGTGTGGGATTCATGTCAAAGTAGTTAAACTGGGCCACACTGCTTTTCTGAAATGAACTGCGTCCGTCAAAGACCGTCTTCCGGTATTCTCCAGGCGTCTGTCGATAGAACTCTTTAAACACCGCATTAAAGGATTTCAGGTTGGGAAACCCATGATCATGAGCGATCTGTGTAATAGATAGATTGGTAAGCGTCAAATCTTTTACAGCTTTATCCAAACGCACCGCATTCACATATTTGGTAAAGGAAGTACCCATATACTCTTTGAAAAAACGCGACAAATACGGAACGGTCAAATACTCCTGAAGAGCCAACTGCTGGATGTTAATTGCCCGATTGTAGTTCTCTTTGACATAAGAGGTAATTCGCAATAGCCGTTCACGATGCTTATCATCATGTTTCTCAGGACTTTGGTCTTGTTCACGAAACCCTTGCATGAGTAAATAAGTTAAATTAAGAAGACAGGACTGTATGCGTAGATGATACCCTTGTGGGCGCTTATTGTGGAGCAGCATCATCTCAGCCAGCAATGTACGAAGTTCATCAAACTTAGATTGTTCTTCATAGCTAGCAGCCGCAGAATTACAATCGAATAACATTCTTTCGATTTGAGGTTCAATCAGAAGTAAATAAGAAACTGGAATTTGCAGCGCTAGCACCAAATTATTCTCTTCAGCTTTAATCGCATGAATTTCATTAGCATTAATCAAGAACAAATCTTCTTCATTTAACTCTCTAAATCTGTCCTTTGTGAAAAGTTCAAGTTTCCCCTTGAGTACGAATAATATTTCAATGCTATCATGCCAATGATTCGGGACCTGATGGGTACTGTGCAAAAACATGTGGACCGGAAGATGATCGTCCATCTCAATATTTTCGTAGGTGTAGCTTTGCAACTAGCACCCTCCTCTCACTCTCTCAATATATGTCTTATGCCCTATTATATTATAAAAAAAGCGATTGAATAGAACTATCCTATTCAATCGCTTGATACTATTACAGATGACTATAAATTCTGATTATAGTTGTGTATCCCAATAGCCACAAAACGGATCCACAGGATTAATTCCTTTAAAGAAGGAACGTCCCACAAGCTTCTCAATCAGTGCATCTACCACATAATTACTTGGTGAATAGGCATTAATGAACGTTGGTATACGCGGGACGTCGATCAAATGATAAGGATTCGCTACAGAAATGAACATCGTTGGCATTTCTTGAATAAACCATGGCATGTCTGCCCCAAATGGAGGTGCCCAATTAATCCGTACAACGGTTTGATTACTATGGGTCTCCAGATTTGAGATATAGACCGCAGCATCATAGTGATCCGTTAACGCATTTACACCTCCGAACATGGCACTGAAATCAACTTCACTCTTATTAAAGAGCGTTACCTCGAATCCTTCCTCTTTTAGCTTGGAAATGAAGTACGGTGCAATATCTGCCCCTCCGAATAATCCTTCCTCGCCTCCTAGTGTGAATACCAGTAGACGTTTGTGACTCTCAGGACTAATGGGGAGCATCTCCTGTGTATCCTTCACTAATGTAACTGACTCATCTGCACATTCCTGAGCCCAACGCACATGCTCTTCGCAAGCAAGGACGGAAAGGGCTTCTTTTTCTGGAACGAGCATGCCTTGTTGTTTCTTCTTATGAAGTCCCAGCGCAGCTTTCACTGCAAGAATACGAGTCACTGCTTCGTTCACGCGTTCCTCCGTCAGAATGCCGGTCTCAATTCCTTTCATCATATAGGCAAAGTCTTCTTCTAAACTCTTGTTAAAGAGAAACATATCACAACCTGCAGCTATGGATGTCGGAACCGCTAGCTCCCGCTTCATTGCCATCGTGAATCCCGCCATTGGCGTAGCATCTGTAGTAATTAATCCATTAAAGCCGAGCTTGTTACGCAATAAATCATTTAAAAGCTCAGGAGCTAACGTTGCAGGCATAATCTCCAAATCTGTAATCCCCGGACGTAATTCTCTAGAATAGGCGGGATGAGCGATATGCCCTACCATAACCGTATGCGCGCCAGCTTCTATACAATCCGCATATACCTTTCCAAAGGTAGCATCCCACTCTTCCACTGAAAGTGAGTTAATAGAGGTCAACAAATGCTGGTCCCTTTCGTCAACGCCATCTCCAGGGAAGTGTTTAATAGATACCGCCATGCCATGATCTTGAATCGCTTCGGTATAAGCCTTGCTCATGCGAGCCACTCTCTGCGGATCAGAACCAAATGTTCTAACGTTGGTTATCGGGTTACGGAAATTATAGTCGATATCGAGAATGGGTGCGAAAGCCCAGTTACAGCCTACAGCACCACCCTCCCGCGCGGCAATGATACCAAGTTTACGAGCCATTTCGGTGTTATCCGTCGCCGCCACTTGCAGCTGCTTGCCGAAGAAAGTACCCTCTGCCGCAGAACCATTACCTCCTGCTTCAAGATTAGCTGCAATTAGAAGCGGAATATCCGATGTATCCTGCAAGTAGCGATGTGTTTCTTGCACCATCTCTCCTGGACCGGGACGGAACATAATCCCGCCAATCTTAATCCCTTGTGTCAAAAGTGCCAGCTGCGTCTTGTCATCGGTGAACCCGATCGGGCAAAATAACTGCCCGACCTTGCCCGCCAAATCCAGAGAGGCTAAGGTTTGTTCTACCCATTTAATCCCCTCATCATCTAGATGAAACGGTTTAGCTTTCAAATCTATCATGTCTTTTATCTCACTCTCCCAGATTTATTTATTGGAATTCAATAGATTAATCAGCTCATCTAACCCTTGTTCCGTCATAGCACCTTGACTGAACATAACCATTGCACGAATCGGCATGTTGCGCATCATCTCGATCATCATATCCGAGCCATCCTGAAGCATGGGCATCATCTCACCAGCTTGTGACAGCATGGCTTGAATAATAGCAGCAGCCTGTGGATCTCCCATAAGATCACCTATAGTTGAATTACGGGTATAGGATTTAGCAAGGGATACAGTTGATTCAACAACCACAGACTCAACAAGCAGGATCTCTTGGGAAGAAGCTCCCACCAAAATTTCAAATTCACCGGTTTCCACATGCCAATCTTTCAGCTTCACGTTATAATAAGCAAACGCTCTGCTATCAAGCGTAAAGCTTACCTGCTTCGTTTCCCCAGGCTGCAGATCTACCTTCGCGAAGCCCTTTAACTCCTTCTCTGGCCGCACCATATTACTGAGTACGTCTTTTACATATAGCTGTACTACTTCTTTGCCTTGCATAGCGCCAGTATTGGTAACTTTCACGCTTACTTGCAGCGTGTCAGTATCTTTCAAAGAGTGCGAACTTACCGAAAGATCAGAGTATGCAAATGTTGTATAGCTGAGACCATAACCAAACGGGAATAAAGGTGCAATTCGCTTAGCATCGTAGTAGCGGTATCCTACGAACAATCCTTCCTTGTATTCAACGGTATCTCCTTCGCCAGGGAAATTTAAGTAGGAAGGATTATGTTCCAGCTGCAAAGGGAAGGTCTCTGCCAGCTTACCTGATGGGCTTACGTTTCCGAATAACAGATCGGAGATGGCACCACCAAGCGCTTGCCCACCTAGATAACCCTCAAGCACAGCTTTGACGTTGCTGATCCAAGGCATTTCAATGGCCGATCCGTTACTCAACACAACGACAGTGTTAGGCTGAACATCAGCGACTGCTTCGATCAAGCGGATCTGACTCTCTGGAATACGAAGATGAGTCCGGTCGAAGCCTTCAGACTCATAGCGCTCTGGCAATCCGACGAACACAATCGCCGTATCTGCTTGTGAAGCGGCTTCTATGGCTTGCCCAATAAGTTCCAGACTCGGCTCATCGCTATCAGAAACGTAACCTTGAGAATAACTCAATTTTGCATATGAACCCGCTTCTTCTAGAAGGCTGTAATATATATCATCCAACCTAGTTGGCTTGATATGTGAGCTTCCACCACCTTGGTAACGTGGATTACGGGCAAAATCACCAATCACAGCATAGGAGCCTTCACGTTTCAGAGGAAGAAGACTACCCTCATTTTTAAGGAGTACCATGCTTTCTCTGGCAGCAACTCTAGCTAATTGGTGATGTGCCTCAGGATCATAGGAAGCATTTTCTTTGTCATTCTCAACAGCTTTGAAAATAATAGAAAGCAAGCGACCCACCGCACGATCCAGTGCTGCTTCAGATAATGTTCCGCTCTGAACCGCATCGATAATCTTCTGATCACCGGCACCATTACTTGACGGCATTTCTAGCTCCAAACCTGCCGCTAAGCCTTTAGCTCGCTCATTCACCGCACCCCAGTCAGAAACTACGAACCCTTCATGTCCCCATTCTTCTTTTAATATATCCGTGAGTAAATACGGATTCTCTGAAGCATACTCACCGTTCACCTGATTGTAGGAGCACATAACGGTCCATGGCTGCGCTTTTTTCACCACGCTTTCGAAGCTCGCCAAATAGATTTCCCTTAGTGTACGGTCATCTACAATTGCATCTACAGACATACGCCGATGCTCTTGATTATTTGCAGCAAAGTGTTTTAACGAAGTTCCAACGCCTTGGCTCTGAACACCTTCAATATGGCCTATTGCCATCTCGGAGGATAAATACGGATCTTCAGAGAAATATTCAAAATTGCGGCCGCATAAGGGTGAACGTTTAATATTAACTCCAGGCCCCAGTAAAATAGAGACATCTTCTGCCTGACACTCTTCCCCAATGGCTGCGCCTACCTGCTTGATTAGCTCCCGGTCCCAAGAACAAGCCATTCCAGCTCCTGCCGGAAAACAAGTAGAAGGGACACTATCGAATATACCCAAATGATCATTCCCAGCTTTTTGCTTACGCAGACCATGTGGACCATCTGTCATCATGATGGATGGAATACCTAGTCGTTCGACGGCTTTTGTCTGCCAGAAATCTAGTCCTGAGCAAAGACCTGCTTTTTCCTCTAAAGTCATTTGTGCAATAATTTCTTGAATGTTAGGTACCATGTTCATTTCACTCCTTATGAATGACTAGTTTCTTTACATAGCGATAGAAGAATTGCGACGTTCCTCGAGCTCACGCATCATAACGGGTTGATCCTTGTCAAGACGATAGAACAACAGCAAAGTAATCATAATAATTTGGCCAATAATCGGTGCCCACAAATAGTTAAATGAAATCGCAGCTAATGCGGATTCTGACTGCGCCGTGGAGTTAGCTACATAACCACCCATCGACAATATCACCCCACCAAGTGCTCCACCGAGTCCCATCCCCACCTTAACCCCAAAACTAGCAGCTGAATAAAGTAGGCCTTGTGCCCGAACACCTGATTTCCACTCCCCATAATCAACCGTGTCGGCCATCATTGCAAAAATCAGACCTGCTCCTACTCCCATGCCAAGCCCGCTTATAAGAAGCCCTGCCAACAGCACCGGAACAGAAAGGGCATTCCCCCCAGTAATTGCAATAAGGTAGCCAATGATAGAAACCACTGATCCCATAATAATTGTGTTCCTTTTCCCAATTTTCTTCACTACAAAAGGAGCGATCACCATCGAAAATATCATCAACAATTGCATCGAATTCACGATAGGAATGAGTTCAGGCTTTTTCATATAATAGGTCATATAATAAATGCTGGTCTGTCCTTGTATCGATGTTGTGATCCACAGGAACAAACTCATCAGAAGCATGATCAACCAAGGTACATTGCCTTTGAGCGCTTTAACACCTTCTCGCATCGGAAGCGGTTTTTCATCAATGGCTTTTACGCGTTCTTTAGTGTTCGCAAACATGTTTAGAAACAGCAGCAGTGCAATGCTTGAGAACAAGATCATGGTGACCAGAAAACCCTTTGCTTGATCGCCACCACCAAAAGCTTTCACAAGCGGCATCGTTCCAGCACTAACTGTAACAACCCCAATCACGGCGAATATCATACGAACCGTATTGATCACTGTACGTTCATTAGAATTACTAGTCAGACTTGGCAGGATTGCAGACAGTGGTAGATTAATACCGGAATACATAATACCGAGCACGGTGTACGAAATGTATGCGTATACAAGTTTGCCCGTATCACCAAAATCCGGCGTCAAAAACATAAGTACTGCAGTCAAGCTGAAAGGAACAGCAAGCCAAAGAAAATAGGGTCTGCATTTCCCCCACTTTGTTTGCGTGCGGTCAATCATGACACCAATGAACGGCTCGACGATCGCGTCGATTACCCGTGCAACAAGAAATACCACAGCTACCGCACCAGGGTTCAGACCAAACACATCCGTATAGAAGTACATGAGGTAAAGTGTTGTCATCTGGAATATCAGATTTGACGCGGTATCCCCTAGCCCATAACTGATTCGCTCTCTCCATGGCATTTGATTTTCATTCATACTACCATCTCCCCTGCGCCGCATTTTGTTAGCGCTTTCTTAATTGCATTGTACTGAAGCTGATTCTTTTAAACTGTCCGTATTTTAACGAAAATAGGGGGCATTTTTATCTTTTAACAGGGCGGTAGCGGTATGTTGACTATTAGGATACAGATCAACCTTAAAGAGCTTACAGAACAGCAGCATACAAGTAATTGTAATAAATGCTCCAAATAATACATCCGTTGCAAAATGATCTCCCATAATGACGCGGCTAGTCGAGGTGCTGATTCCCCACACTACCGCACAGACAAGCATGATATTGCGCCATTTATTAGCGAAAGGCATAAACATCATCCACAGCATCATGGTCCAGCCATTGGCAGAGTGACCCGAAGGAAAGGATTTGTATGCTTCCGTTGTGACGCCGTTCTCTTGAATGCCTTGGGGGAGAAACCAGCTTGTAAATAGAGAATAATCGCCCTCCATATTACGAAAACGCATCCTGCCCCAAAAGATTTTGAGGACATTTACAAGCAGAATCTCCGCGAATACGATCACGATAGCTGCCCAAGCAGCACGATTATACTGTCTGAGCGTTTGAACAGCTATACGGTTCAATAGCCATTGACACAACGTTGCAAATAGTACGGTTATAATTAAACTGTTGATCATAACATGATCCCCATCCAGCCCATACCCACGAGTTAAAGTAATCGTTATAATACCAAATCCACTAAGTAGGATGAATAATCCGGACACCAGACGGACCATAATCTTCTTTATCAACCGTTCATTTCTAACCGTACTAAATAGAATACTCCCAGCTGCGAATAACACTAGAAAAGCTGGATGTTCTCCATATACCTCAAAAAACCAACCAAACCGCGATTCATGTTCGTTATACAGAGCTTTGGATAGATTCAGATCATTAAACGTAAAGATCGTCATTAACATGACCCATACTATAAGAAATCCCCATTTAAAACGTTTTGTCCCTTTTGTCGTCATCTCCTCATCCCCTTTATACTCATTTAGGAAACGCTTACATTTGAGATTATAAAGCTCCATTCATGAATTCGGATAGGCGAATAATAACTTAAACTAGGGTAGATTTTAACCCTCCTCTTATGTGAAAAAGTGATCAATAAATCAAAAGGATCGTTTATCCTACAATAAGCAAAAAAGCCTAATCCCTTGTGCACGATGACAGGAGATTAGGCTTTATGGTACAAACGATTAGAAAAGGAAATAAACTAACACCACACCTTCAACTAACAAAATCAGTGAAACGATATGTTGTTTCGTATGCTTTAAAAATTTCCAATCAATAAATGACTGAAATCCTAGGGAAATAATTATGAATACAATCCAAAACCACTTCATTCCCACCCCCTGTACGCCATCAGCTATCATTATGACAATTACCGAAATTAATCCAATAAGTCCGAGTATTAATTTACCTTTTATATTTAGCTCATTACCGTCGTCAGAAAGTTTTTCTTTATCCGGGCCAACAATCCATATCCTTAGAAAAAAACCAGAAAAAGCAATAATTAATAATAAAAATGGAATGATCAATCCTGATGCCCTCCTTCTAAGAAGTTATTCATATTTATTTCTTATCATTAGTTCTTTGATTTCTCTTAACTCATTTAATATTTCTTTTGATATTTGCGTACTTCTAGAATTATCGATGCCTAATTTAATCACGAATACTCCAAGCAAAAAATAGATGACTAGCATTACGATAATACTCAACTTATCTCCACTCCCCTCTTTATCGTTTGATTCTTAAAAGATGTAGTTAGTGATAGCGTAATTATTCCTGTGATACCATAATAAGGGTGTGTGATTAACGCATGAGAACTTGTTGCTAACTTGACAAAAGATCTGCATTTTCGATAGTATAGATAATATCTCGATTATCAAGATATTCGATTTGCGAGGGTATTTTGAAACCTGAACAATTTAAACTGAAAAGAGGGACCACAATGGCAGTACTTATTCTATACGCTACAAAATCAGGGGCAACAGAGCAATGCGCAAAGGTATTATCAGAAGAGCTTCCTCAGAGTAAGATCTGTAATATTGAAATAGAGAAGCCAAGTCTTGAGGCATTTGATAGCATTATTTTAGGTGCTGGAGTAAGAGACGAGAAAATATATAAAGCGATTCGTGATTTTATCAAAAAAAATAAAGATGAGTTACTAAATAAGAAGATGGGCTACTATATTTGTAACGAAAAACCAAAGACTACGGAGGAATTAATTGAGAAGAATTTCCCAGATGATCTAAAACAAGCTGCGGTTTGCATCGAATCCTTTGGTGGTTATAAAGCCTATAAGGCTCCCAAAGAAGGTACTGATCAGCTCAAGGGGATTTTTGTAGATAAAATAAAAGAGTTTTCTAAGAATTTTAAATAGGGAATATAGAGTTTTCTAATAAAAATCCTGTTATCCAGATATATTATCTGGATAACAGGATCTTTTTTAATAAAATATACTTAAATGGTTTATTACTACTTGATTGTCAATTCAAACTTCGCACCCACATCGCTTACAAATACAATCTTCCCGTTACTCGGAAGTTTAACTTGCGTAAGACCACTGACAGTAGAGAAATTCACACACACACCATTCGCATCATAAACAGCAAAGGAACCTTTAGGTGGTAGCCCTACTGTCATCAACTTGCCTGATGCTGTCTCAGGTACTTCATACCATCTCGCATATCCATCTGCTTGAATAGTCACCAATGATTGCGGGCCGGCATAGATAGGTTTAATGGCATCCTGCGTTATAAATAATTGGTTTCCAACCTTGAGATACTCCACGCCCTCTTTATTTTCAAAAACAATATCCGCAAGATCGCGCCCACCTAAAGTTGGAATTTGCACGGTCATTTCAGCTTTATTCGGCCCAGTTATTTTATTTGAGCCCATATAGCCCGGTGCATCAGGGAACATAGCAATTCCAGCTACTGGCATACTCATGTAAAATTGTGAGCTATACTTCTCACTGACATCAAAATACAATTTCCCTTGACGCTGCTGCCAAGCTGACAAGACCTCATTGGATAAAGCGTTTGCCTCTAGCTTTTCAGCCGAATATTGAGAAAGAGCAGTCTCACCAAGCCCTGGAATGACCCCGTACCCTTGAATCCAAAGGTAGACACGACCATTGCTTTCCTTCACAAAGCTGACTTTATTAGTACCCGTTGCATCTAAGAATTCACCGTTTGTATTATACGAAAATTTCTGAGCTGGAAATGTAGGTGCCATAATCGAAGATATACTCAATTCCCCAGCTTTACTAATCTCTATCTTCATCAGTTGTGTAGAATCAGCATAGACACCAGCATACTCCAGCAATCCCTGCGGCATAACCTCTTTGTTCGAAGCTTTAAATGTAGGTGTAGGTTTTAGTTCCTTGACAACTCCCTTTTCTTGTAGCGCACTGAGCAATATTTCGTTAGCAAGCATCTGATCGGTTGTGCTATCCCCACCAGAAGATACCACAGCTGCTGCCATCTGCTGATCAGGCAATACAACAAGTGAAGTATGATACAGAGTTGTATCCCCACCCTTTGTCAGAGCTTTGATCTCGTACTGATTGAATGGATATAAATTTACACTGTCCCAGCCCAATCCATACGCAAACGAATTATCTTTTCCTTTTGGCCACATTCCACGCTTGTACTCCTCTTGCTCCATCGCTTTTACTGATTTTTCTGACAGAAGTTCTTTCGATCCTCCAGTGAAAATAGTTGCAAATCGCACCAAATCTTCAGCCGTAGAATAGATGCCCCCTGTTCCAATCACGTTAATCGTCTCTTGGGGTAAAGCGGCAGGATAGGTAGCATTGTATACACTTGCCAGCTGTCTAGAATCCACAGAATCTACTGGCGTTTTCGTATGCCCAAGCCCTAAAGGACCTGTAAAATTCTGATGGATGAATGTAGTGAAGTCCATTCCACTAACTTTCTCAACAATCAACTCCGCTAGCGTAAATCCATCATTACAATATACAGAGTAGGCTCCTGGATCTGCCTTTAGGCGTTGAGTTGTCAAAGTCGCCAGCAAATTATCTTTGGCGATAGAATCAGAATCATTGAATAAGAAAGAGTTTGATAAGTTCGAACCCCCAAGACCTGATGAATGATTCAGCAGCATTCGTACGGTGATTTGCTTATAACGTGAATCTTCCATCGTAAAATTATTCAGATACGATACGACAGGTGCATCCAATTCTACCTTTCCTTGATCAACGAGCTTCATAATAGAAGCGGTCGTATACATTTTACTCGTCGAGCCAATTCCATACATCGTTGTAGTGCTTGGTGCTGTCTTGCTCTCCACATGGCTGTATCCAGCTGTGCCGCTCATAACGATATTATCGCCATCGATAAGAGCATATTGGAGACTTGTCGTTCCTATCTTTTCCGTTAAGAATGCTGCCTTCTCTGCCGCGAGCTTCTGAGTGTTCACATATGTTTGCGTTTTGCTGCTATCCGCTGCTAATGCATTCGTAGGAAGATAAACTACTAAAAGTAAAGATACCATCAACAGGGATATTATTTTCTTCTTCATACATTCCCTCCCGCTATGAATTTTCCATTCCTTTAAAGGGTAAATTATCCATATGAGAATGTAAAGGACGTTTATATCATTATCTAATCCATTAATTCTACTTTGTCTCCGATTCTGATGTCCCCTGTCTTAACTACAGAAGCGTACACTCCGAAGTGTAGTTCAAATTCTTGGTTTAGTTTTTTCAATAACTTAGGGTCTCTTTCCTGACTATCCGGGTCCATCGTGATAACCATACATCTTTCACAAAAACTATCTACCTGTAGCTGAACATCTCCTATGGAGAGCTGCCGCCCGATCCAATCCCCTTCGAAAAGAGATTCATCGCTTAGAGCTATAACAAAGTTCCCACGAAACCGGCGCTGATCTAAGGAATGACCCCACGCAGCCTCTAGCTTCTTCAAACTAGCATCCGTAATGAGTAAAATACTGGCGCCATCCACCGATAACAGTTGCGGGTGCTCAGGCTGTGGATGTGAAGCTTTTATACTAGACATGGTAATTCGCGTTTTAGTTTGGCTTTGGATTTCTTCCAATAAATGCTCATCCCACCCAAAGGTTCGTCCATCCGAAGCCCTTACATGAATTTCTCCATTGATAAATTGCGCTTGGTAGGTAAGCATTTTAGGATTATTTCTAGCCGTAAAATACCGCCACCAGCCCTCTTTTGACTCATCATAAAAGGCACAGAAGCGATCCCCTAACATTCCATACGGTTCTATTACACAGGTTTCCAATCGTTCACCTGCAAATGACTTGACTGGATAGCGATTAATTTCTCTGATTTCACCAACGATTGATTGCACGGCACAACGCCTCCACTTTCTAAAAATACAACATATCCTTTAATTCTAACTGAAATCGTTTGACTCTTGCACCCTTATTTTCACAACAACACATAGCTATTTCGAACGATTCTCGATCATATAAAAATTTATATATTTTATTTGATTATATGTTTTATACTATGACTATTACATATAGTGGAAAGAATATGAGAGGTGAATAGCAGTGCGGTCCAATGAATTCCAAAGTTTTGATTTTGCTTTTACACATGCTGTAATTGGAATGGCTCTAGTTTCGTTAGATGGAACGTTCCTAAAATGGAATTCAGCCCTAAGTACCCTATTGGGATATGATCATAACGAGTTAATAACACCTTCACCATCCGTCCGAACCCTTCTAAGTCAGATCCATGAAATTGCTGAGCTTGGAAGGTCTCTTTCCTCTATGAACATCCATCCGCATCGATTCCAACAGGACTACTACCTACCAACCGGACAGCTGTTATCAATAGAGATCTCCATATCTATCGTTTCGGATGCTAATGGTGCATCCCTATATTATTTTACTCAATTTGAGAACAAGACCTTGATCAGGCATATAGAAAATCAGCTGCAAGAAGCGGAAAGCAGTCTACTAGAAAAAGATAAATCATTCCTGCAACTCCTAGAGGGATTACCTCTGACCGTTGTTATTACAGTAAAAGGGATTATTCAGTATGTGAATTCAGCGGGCTTACAGTTAATCCATGCGGAGAGCCTGAATCAATTGGTGGGTACATCCACTACTAATATTGTAGACCTTTCCAATCATGCTATCCTCCAAGAACGAAGGGAAAGATATTACAGTGGTGACACGATTGGCTCTGTTTGCTACTTAATTAATTGCTTAAATGGTCAGCAGAAATTTGTGGATGGATTCACATTACCGATTATCTTCAATGGAAACAAGGCATTTATCGGAATATTTAAAGATGTCTCTCAGCAAATGCTGGAAGAAGAACGGCTAATCCAATCCGAGAAATTATCTACCGCAGGGCAATTAGCAGCTGGAATCGCTCATGAAATCAGAAATCCGCTTACCGCCATTAACGGCTTTATGAAGCTGCTTCGCTCTTCCGAGCGCATGAATGATAAATATTTTTTCATTATTGAGTCAGAATTGAAACGCATCGAATTTATCGTCAACGAGCTGCTGGTCTTATCCAAGCCACAAACGACGCATGTCAGTAAACCAGTGGATTTATTATCTTTACTAGAACAAGTCACCACACTAATGAATGGACAAGCTGCACTGAAAAACCTTCAGATCCTCCCTGTCTGTACAGATCACTCCATATGGGTCCATGGTGAGGCTTATCAGCTGAAACAGGTATTTATTAATTTACTTAAAAATGCGATGGAAGCAATGAATAGTGGAGGAAACATATATATTCATGTGCTTACAAATGAAAGCGAAGCCCGTATCAGCGTGCAAGATGAAGGTTGCGGGATGACAGAGGAACAGATTAAAGCACTTGGTAAACCATTTTATACGACAAAAGAAACAGGAACAGGCCTTGGATTTATGATCACGCAGAATATTGTACATAATCATGGCGGAGCGATCACTGTAGAAAGTGTTCCTGAGCAAGGCACTACATTTACGGTAACCATTCCAAAAATTTTAGAGCCAGAGGAAGCTGTCATATAACATAAGAAGTCCCGGAATCGCAACATCGTGCAAGAATGCACCTGATTTTCACATTATAATGCTTATACATAACTGGAAAAGAAGGTGCAGCAGTGACTCGTGAAGTTCGGACCATCGTCTTCGATAGCGGCTTGAATTTTGAGGCGTATCGCTTTGAAGGGATCATGCAGAAATTCCCTAACCATTTTCATGACTATTACGTTATAGGTTTTATTGAACAAGGCAAAAGACTTATGATTTGTAACAATGAAGAACATATCCTTAACAGCGGAGATGTTATCATCTTTAATCCGCAAGATACCCACACCTGTGAACCGATGGACGGAAACTCTTTTGATTACCGCGCCTTCAATATTCAGCCTGAGATAATGCGTAAGTATGTGCTTGAAATTACCGGCATGGACTACTTGCCTCGGTTCACACATAATGCGCTATACCAAAGTGAACTGGCAACCTCATTACACGATCTACATCAAATGATATTAGAGGATCAAACTGATTTTCAAAAAGAAGAATTGTTTCTGTTTCTCCTGGAGCAGCTTCTGAGGGAATATTCCGATGCAGAGCCCTTCTATTCTTCACAAGACCTTACCTCTGAAATCAAAACCATTTGCGAATACATAGAGACTCATTATGCGCAGAATATTACCCTCAATCAATTAAGTGAATTGACAAGCTTAAGCAAATATCATTTACTGCGTTTATTTACCAGACAAAAAGGGATATCTCCTTATCGATACTTGGAAACCATTCGGATTAATCAGGCCAAGCGACTTTTAGAACAAGGAGTACTCCCCATAGAAGTGGCCTCACTAACCGGATTCAGCGATCAGAGCCATTTCACAAATTTTTTCAAAAAATTGATTGGCTTAACCCCTAAGCAATATATGCGTATATTTATTCAGCTGCCGGGACAAACGCGATCAACGGAACGCATGATATGATGGATCAACGCAAGACCCATACGGGACATCTGCTGGCACTAATTACGATTATCATCTGGGGAACGACCTTTATCTCTTCAAAAATACTATTAACGGATTTTACGCCTGTTGAAATTCTGTTCTTCCGCTTTCTTTTGGGTTACTTTGTATTGTTACTGATCTATTCACGTCCAGTGCGAACGAAATCCTTTAAGGAAGAATTACTATTTATTTCAGCAGGATTATGTGGAATTACTTTATATTTTCTTCTAGAGAACATTGCCCTAGTCTACACCCTTGCTTCCAATGTAGGCGTGATTGTCTCAATTGCTCCATTCTTCACAGCTGTGATTGCTCACTTCTTTTTGGAGGAAGAGAAATTTCACCGTCAGTTTATAATAGGATTTGTAATTGCGCTGTCAGGAATTATTTTAATCGGGCTAAATGGAAGTTTTCTTCTAAAACTGAACCCGATTGGAGACCTCTTGGCTTTCATAGCCCCTATGGTTTGGGCCATTTACTCTGTATTAATGCGAAAAATAAGCGATTTACAGGTTCATACGATTGGGGCTACCCGTAAAGTGTTTTTTTATGGAATCCTATTTATGCTGCCTGCTTTATTTATCTTTGATTTTCATTTGGATCTAAGTAGATTCAAAGACACCCAAAATATTACTAACATCCTCTTTTTAGGACTGGGAGCCTCAGCGTTATGTTTTGTCACCTGGAATCGGGCTGTAGGAATCTTAGGAGCCGTAAAAACAAGTGTGTACATATATATTGTGCCTGTAGTTACGGTGGCAGCCTCTGCCCTTATCCTGAATGAAAAGATCACCTGGGCAACTTTGCTGGGAACCTTCTTGACGCTAACCGGCTCATATATTTCTGAACGCAAACCGAAATAATCATTCATCTCCTAGGATTAAAATACGAAGCTATTCCAATATATGGTGTGGATCTAAAAACCAATTAGGGACAATTTCCCTAATTCATCCTAAACGCGAAAAAAGGGGCGTACCGGAGTAGCTTAATGCTACTTCGGTACGCCCCTTTCATTATGGACGCTGGTAAACGCTGCTGATCAAAACAGCGAAACAGGAATGAACTTTCTTCCACCCTTGACTAGGGTGGATTCTAACATATCCCCTTTGACACCTCCGAAATAGAGCTGCCAGTACACACCAAAGCGAACGCTAACGTCATTCTTCACTAGCTCCGGTGGTGTTACAATCAGCCACTGAAATTTTAGAGCCTTAGAAATTTCAAATACGGGATCAAGCACGTTATTAGAAACCATTTCTCCAAAAGGATTGTCATATAAAAAGACCGTCCACCCTTTGTTCTCACGATTTACACGTTTATGCGTCATGATCATCATGGCTACCAGCAGCTGTACAGATTGGCGTTGTCCACCACTGCCGACAGCCTCATCCAGTGCACCCCGATTGATGATCTCCCAGTCGGAATAATGATAATCTTCCGGAGCGGCGTAGAGGAAGTAATTTTCCGTTACTGGTTTATATACCTGAAGAATCGGGAAGCGATTCTGAAGCGCCGCATAGACGATTCGTCCGTCATTTATAACCTCTTTGATTACCAGCGCTGGTACTTGTTCAATCTTTGGATATTTTGAGAGTAGTTCATTGATACACCGATTGAAATAGTCGCTCACCATCGGCTCTACCTCATCACTTGATCTCGGTATACTGATATTCTTATAATTCAGGCGTACCAGCGGGAAAGCATAATTATTCTCGTTATGAATAATCATCCGACGTTCCATTCGCTTCATAATATCAATGATTTGTACTACACGATAAGAAGCCCGGGCGACCCACATCTTGCGGGACAGGTCCATATCCTCCTTATCACTTTGAATGCTCTCAATCTGATCGCGTGAGCTACGTAACATCGAATCTAGGACTTGCTGAGCAATAGCGAAGTTATCCCAATGAACCGTATTTAAACGATCTAGAATCTTGGTCTCCAGTTCAGAATTCCGTTCGTTTTTGGCAAGTTTTCCGGTTAATGAATTTTTCTCTTCCTTCACCTTTCTGGAGACCTCGTCCCGTCTAACTCGGCTATCCTTAATACGAAGAAGCCAGTCAGCAACCAGTGACTCACAGCCTTCTCTTACGCTCAGCATTAATTCTTCTGGCACAGTCCGTAGATTGACCCGATCCTCAATATGTGCATTCATGATCTTGATTTGATTGGATAACGTCTGAATAAGCGTATCCATTCGTTCCAAAGATCGTTTACACTGGTTAAGCATGAGCTCATTCTCTTGGAAACGCTCTTGAATGTCCGCCTCTTTTTGCTCGAGTAGCTCATTCCAAATTTCCACGGCACGCTCATGTTTCTCTTTGATTCCTTTTTCTACCTTACGCAATTCCTTCTGCAAATTCTCCAATTCGGTTTGGCAGCGGATGAAAGAGTCGTGAACCATCTGATAGTCTTCTTCCAGTGAAGCAGTTTCCGACTTTTGACGGTTTCTTGCAGCCATAATGGATTCAGTAGATTCAGCAGGCTCTGTTACCTTCCGCCAATTCTCATCCACTTGATTCAGGCTGGCTTCAAGCTCCGTTAGATTCTCGCTCGCCGCTTTAATCTGGGCGGCTCTTGTTCGAATTTCAAGCTCATTCTCCGTCAGAGATTGCTGCAGACTTTCAACCGTACTGAGCTGCTGCAACAGAAGGTTCTGCTCTACAGGATCTATTGGTGTGGGGTCCATATCATCCGAAAGCTGATGATATGTCGGAAATACAATTTCAGGGAACCAATGTTGCAGTCTAGGAAACAGAGCATACTTGGCATCTCCCATCCATTTCTCACGCTCTCCGCCAAGGCTTACCATTTGCGCTTCAAGATGCTCAAGTTGCTGGTCCTTACTCGCAAGCTCTTTGCTCACTAGACTCTTACGATCTGTATACTTTTTCTTCTCCTTTTGATCCTGCTCATGTTTCTTCGAACGTTCAATCCAACCTTGCAACGCTGCTGCTCTCTGCTCATGCTCTGCACTAAGCGCTTTATTCTCGATAAGTTCCCGACCGATCCGAGCAAGCGTGCTCTCGTTCTCATTAATCTCGTTGCTCAGACTGATAATGCTCTGCTGAAGTTCACTTTGCAGTTTCATAAGAGTATTGCGTTTGGCTGTAATCGTCACAGTGTTCTCTGTTTGATATAACCGCTCATATTCCTGACGCACAGATTTCAACTTCGATAAATAAGCCTCCGCGTCCTGAAGCACTTGTTCTTGCTCCTTAAGCTTCGCCTGAATACCGCTCTTAAAGTTTAAGAACCGATCTGGCTCCAGTACCATTTGTGGGCCTTGGTTAGCTAGAAGCTTAAAAGATACTGGATCTGAAGCTACCATCTCTTCACGGATAAAGATTGGCACCGCTGATTTCAGCAGCGTGTCCTTCAGCAAATCCGGTTTGATTTTATCAGCTTCGCGCCGGGTAACAATCAGACTATAAGGAAGGAGTGGATAGCGCTCTAGTTCTTCCTCACGTTCAAGGTATGGACGATCATTTAAATAGGAACTGCCCGGTGTGGATTGAATCTTGAGCGAATCGAGTGTATCCTTGACCGCGAGAATATCTGAATTCGGCAGCCAGTAGGATTGGTTCTGAAGTTCCACGTCCATAAGCTGATTGTAGTACTCTCGTCTGGAACGTTTTGTCTGTTGCTCCACTTCATCCATTTTTCGGATAAATCGTAGTTGAATCGTATCCTGCTCTTCAAAAAGGCCAGTAGCTCCCAAACGATTATGTTCATCAAACATTTCCAGTAGAACAACAATCTGTGACCATAATTGTGATTCTTTATAGGTCTGCGAATCAAGCAGTGCCCCAAGCTCGTCTGCCTCTCGTTCATAAGAGCGATGCTTCTCGCTGAGTTCTGCGTGATTCTTATGCAGTGCCAGCTTTCGGTTCTCTGCCTCTTTATGCTGTTCCTCTAGCACTTCCATATCCAGAATTATCGTTTTGGCAGCTGAAATCGCACGTTGAAGCGCTGCCACCGGAGCATGTGCAGCGTCCTGACCATGCTGAGCTGCGAATGTTCCGAGTTCTTCTGTATATTGACGGATAGATAGCGTCAATTCATTAATTTGGATATCCAGGCCTGCTAACTCCAACAGAAAGCTCTCCCGCTCCTTGCGCAGACCCTTTTCTTCAGTCGCCAGTGCCCGCTCAGCGTTTCCAAATCCTCTGATCGTTTGTTGCCAGAGGCTTGACACCACATCCCATTGTTTACGAAGCTTTTCTTTAGCCGTCTGAATGACCTCTTGACGTTCTTTCATCTCCAGAGATCCTTCGATTGCTTGAATTTCTTTCTGCCATTGCTCAATTTGTCGTGTGTGGAGCATACGTTTAGCTAAGAAATGAGCCACTTCAAGCTTTTTCTCCTGAGCCTTGGAATCGTCCAGCCGTCCACGTGCACGTCTCTGATCATCACTAAGCTTTTTGAACTCATCTTGTTTCAGTTCCATTTCTTCCTTGCTGCGCAAATACTTTAGATTGTCCGTCTCAAATCGCAATTGCTTCGCATCCTGATAACGCCCCGCCAGTTCATTACCAACCTTACTTCGCTCTTCTTCCGCATTTCTCTGTTCTTCATGAATAACCGTAAAGATCTGACGCCCACGAAGTTCCGTTTCTTGAACAAAACTCTCTGCCTCTACTCCTAGCTTCACCAGCTCGTATAAAGGTGCAGCCATGCCAAGAAACTCTGTATAGACCTGTTCCCGCTGTTCAAGCATCGGTAGACGCTGAGCTACTGTCGCCGTGTCAATAAACATCCGCTGCAGCGTATTGTCTTCTTCTTTGGGTCCCTCATTTAGACTGGAACCTATCTCAGGGATAATTAGCTTTTCGAATAAGTTATGGTTGGTAAAGGCATCATTCTTTTTAAAATAACCTTTAATACCGCCCTCTTCCCCATTGATCCGCCGCATATTGCGCCACTCGGCGATATGGATATCCCGGGTAGCCAGGAAATCATAATATCTTTTTAAATCCGAGCTATGGCTACCAAAAGGTACAATTTCCCCTCGCCGATCTCGTATAAATTGCTGGATCGTTTCAAAACTCGTAGGTTCAGCAGTTTCTTCATCGAAGAGTGGCAACGTCGAAAGGGTGAGTTCAGATGCATCGCCATAATCAGTAAGTGCGTATAGAAGGTAATCCACTTTAATATCCTGCTGATCCAGTGAGTTATGTGCCGTCATAGCAATACCAGTCGTCATATATTCATTACGCTCATTGTTGTCCAGATGCCATTCGATAGCTACATGAAAGGTGTAAGGTTTAAGTTGTTTTTTATGATTATGAAAAAATGCTTCCACCTGGTTCTCACTATCTTTTCCCCATGGCGTTTTGGGCATTAATAACTGAAATATGGATTGCAGCAGTACGCCCTTCCCGCCACCATTCATAAGCGTAATAAGCGTATTGCTTGGCCCCTCTTCGTTACAGAGATCCAGAATCATATCATCATATTTCTTGAGCATTTTCTCGTATTTAAGTCCTGTAATCCGTATGCGTTCAATCCGCGGCATTAATAGCACCGTCTTTCTCAGCTAAAGTTCGTCCGATGAGTTTCTTCAATTCCTGATACCGGTCAACATCATGATATAAATACCGCATTCTCTCATAAAGCTCTTCCCGTGGGAATATCCGCTTCTCTGACTCCGAGATGAACACGAGCTTCTCCTCTTCGAGGAGCTTCATGCCTTCATGAATCAGCCCAATTCGTGAGCCTGCGCCTCTTGTCAGAAGATCGCTCTCTTCCTGACTCTTAGTTTGCATATAGAGGTTAGTCCACACCTTCGACATCGCTTGGATATCCAAGCGCCACTGCTGACTAAACCGACCTTCATCATCCATCTGCATCCATGCTTGGAAAAGTGAAGACACCTGATCTGATATCTGTATATAGGACATACTGTCCTGCCCGGACTTAAAGTGAGTCTCGTCCTGATCCATCTCGGCCAGAAACACAAGGATGATGATATTAATGATATGTAAATGAGTTTTACGCTCAATTCGTGAGTATTTATTCTTCAACTGGGTAAAGTTGGTGGCGAACACTGACCCGAGTGGGTTGACCAACAAATGGAGACGGTGTCCCGAATTCATCACTCGGCAGCCTGCCTCCTTGGCAACATATTGAAGCGCATCATATGTTCCTGCATCCTGCAGGCATTCCGCTGCCGCAGGATCATCGAGAGGGATTACTTTTTTACGAAGTAATTCAAAAAATAGCCGTGAAGCTTGCTGTACCTGTTCTAATGTATAACTCATGCTAGTAACCTCTCACCTCTCCACGATCGTAATAGTATATGGGCTCATGTCTAGACCAGACCAGCGTACCCTTAGGGCTGATTCTTGCGCAATGCTCGTCCGCAATAGCTTGCCGCGCAGGCTCTCCAATTGAGGATCATCCGCAAGTACATAACGGATTAGCAACTGGCATTCATCGGATCCGTTGCTGTTCTCAGGAGCCTGCTCTTGCACAGTAATCTCTGAATGAAAAAACTGCACCCACAGATCGACAGCATCTGGTGTGCGTGCCCATCTTGTTAATTCCTCCTCGGTAAAAGCTTCTGCAGTAAACGTAAAGCTTCCCCGCTCGGCTAGCGCACTGAACACAGGCTTCCACAGTTCAACGACTTCCGCCCATGGAATACCTTTAGGAATATATTGAGCATTCTCAGCATAGAGCTCATCTTCAAGTTCATCTATTACTATATCCGGGATAAAACCAACCTCTTGCTCCTCCCAAGCCCAAGGAAGTGGATAGACAAAATCCTGATTCGGAGCAAACAATCCGCCGAGCAGCAGTTCAAAGCTGTCACCGCTTGGCAGCCCCTCTTCTTTAACCCATTCCTCCCATACATGCGTACGGAAATTAAAGCCTGCGGCTCCCCAGAATAGTTCAGGAAAGTTCAATCTTAAGTTGGTCTCCACCTCGAAAATATTCAAGACTATCTCAGCCAGCTCATCGTGTACACGCCTTGAGAGCTCGACTCGTTCAGAAAGAATGCGGATCTCATTAAAGTCGATCACATCTTTCTCGTCATTGGCTAGCCGAGCCAGAGAACGATGAATATTATCAAAATGCTTGCGTTCCTCATCGAATTGCTGATGAATTTCTTCAAGTCGCTGATGCCGGGCCACTCCGAATTCACTAAAAATATGCTTCGGGTTACGGCGCAATGCATTCCGGTATTCCTGCTGCTCATGAGTCATCTTTCGAACCCGGGAGATAAGCTCATTCACATCCTGAAGCGCCCGAGTTACACGTCCATGCTTAATATGCATCTGAATCTCGAGCAGCTTGATGCTTATCTGGAACTCTTCGATAATCTCATGACTCATAAAAATAAGCTCCATGGCATATTCGGAGAGACGATAGATTGTTCTGCCGCTCTCTTCCCAGCTACTGCGGGTCGCATCCTCATCCACCATGAAATACTTATATTTCTGCACAGACATTTGCCGAGCCGCATCATCATAATAATAGGATTCAAAGTCCCCACCATTTCCGCTCCAGAGCAGGCCGTCTACTAAACGTTCTACGGATTCGGTAGTCCCGAGATTCGCAATATTGAACCGTTCCAATGCAGTCCAAGCCAACGCTATTATATCTTCCTTGGATCTTCTCTCATTGGATTCTAGCTCCAAATAATAGACTTGCAACAAGATGCTTAAAGACACCATTTCTTTGTATGGTTGGATTTCGCCAAGGTTCATCCCAGCCCCCAGATTCCATAGGGGATTCAATCGTTTATTTCGTTCGCCAAAATCCGACCAATTCATCTTTCTGCCATCCTCACCAAATAAAAATAAAACCCGTATACATCCGTATAGGGTTCTGAAGTACGCGAATATATGTTTCTATTATATCAATTCATCGAAGGTTGTGCTATTTATTGTTAAACAAAATCTTATAAGGACGGAGACAATCAAATGCCCCCGTCCCTACTATATCATTTTGTTACTACTTCACAGATCCGAGCATCCCTTGCACAAATTGTTTCTGCAGCAAGAAGAAGATTAATACTGTCGGCAATGTAGTGATAACTATGGAAACCATAATCATGCCATAATCTGGGTTATAAGACGAAGCTAACGATGACACGATCAAAGGCAGTGTTTTCTTATCCTGACTTTGGAGCGCAATCAACGGCCACAGGAAGTTATTCCAATTACTCATGAATGTAATAATCGCTGCTGCCGCATAGGTTGGTTTCATGGTTGGCATATACACTTTTGTGAATAATCTCAATTCACCCAGCCCATCCACACGACCTGCTTGCAGCAATTCTCGCGGGAAGGATTTGGTATTCTGCATAAAAAAGAAAATCATAAACGCGGTTGTAATGGTAGGCAGAATAACTGCTACAGGCGTGTTTAAAATTCCAAATTTACTGAACATCCGGAACAGTGGAATCATGATCGCTGCAAACGGCATCATCATGGAGAGCATTAGAATACCAAACAGGCGATCTTTACCTTTCGTCCGATAAATCTCAAATCCATACCCTGCGATCGAGCTAAGCAGCAATGTTAGGAGGGTACCCACGACCGCGATCAGAGCAGAATTCCAGAACGCCTGGCCAAGGTTGGTCGAGCCAAATAAATGACTTACATTATCGGAAAAGCTTGAGCCAAACGAGAATTTTCCTTTTACTATATCCGAAGAAGTATTCGTCATCCCAATAAGCATCCACACAAAAGGAAATAGAGAAATGACAGACGCTATGATTAAAAAGAAATGAATGATTGATTTATTTAACTTGCTCAATCTTTTTCGCCTCCCACCTTAAGTTGAAGAAATGCCAACACAGCTACCATGATTACAATGGCATAGGAGACTGTAGCCGCATAACCAAAGTTAGGAGTATATACGAACGATAGATTATAGATATAATTCGATATCGTCATTGTCGAGTTACCCGGTCCACCATTGGTAATATTAACGACCTCATCAAATAATTGCAACGTACCATTCGTTGAGATAATTGCTGTAAACAAAATAATTGGTTTCAACATTGGTGTAGTGATACTGAAGAACTGCCGAGTCTTTGAAGCTCCGTCAATAGAAGCCGCCTCATACACACTAGGATCAATATTTTGCATAGCAGATAAATAGAAAATCATGTTGTAACCCGTCCAACGCCATGTGATTGCTAGAATAATAACAATACGGGCCCAAAGTGGGTCAGTGAGCCATCCAACAGGCTCACTCACTAAATGAATGGACATAAGCATACGGTTGAGAATACCGTCTACAGAGAATATGCTTTTGAACAAGACTGCATAAGACACCAATGAGGTTACACACGGGAGAAAAATCGCCGTACGATAAAACCCCTTAAAGCGCAAACCAGGCATATTAAGAAAATAGGCAATGATTAAGCCCAAGAACAACATAATTGGCACCTGAATAACCAGGTATAATAAAGTATTCGAGACCGCTTGTCTAAACATAGGGTCGGAGAATAGACGCACATAGTTTTTGAGCCCTACAAAACTGTACACAGTCCCTTTCCCTGATTGAAATGATAACAGTAATGATTGAATCATGGGATAGAAGCTAAACAGCATTATGATCAGTGAAGGCCATAATACGAACTGCCATCCCGCGATAGTAGATTTATTCCACTTTTTCTCCATATCCTATCCCCACCTGCTAACTTTATATTTATTGCACCTGTTGTTCGAACAATTTTTGGATGTTAGCTAAGCTTTGCGTCAAATCCGCGCCATTCAGAATGTTTGGCAATTCATTTTTAAGTGCATCTTTTGCTTCCTGTGTATACATTCCCAGAGAAATCCCCGGAACTTCTGTAGACCATTTCGTGAAATCGCTGTAGATAGCTTGACCACCAAAGAAATCTGAGGTTTGACCATAAGCCTCACTGGAGAATGCCGGAATAAAGGAACCCACACCGCCATTTTCGGTCAAGAATCGCTCGTAGAATTCACTGCTAGAGCCCATTGTTTTGGACAGGAAATCCATCGCAAGATCTTTATTAGCTGAGCCATCAAGCACGAACCAACTGGAACCGCCTTCATTCGATGCATTAACACCACCATCAATTCCCAATCTTGGCGTTGGCGCTACTTTCCATTTACCACTTTGATCTTTAGCATCCATGATAGATGATACCTGCCACACTCCCGATACTACTGTAGCTACATCACCAGCATTAAAGCTGCCTACAAATTCACTCCAGCCTGTAACAGGCTTAGCAATCCCGGAATCAGAAATCGCTTTGTATACACGAAGGGTCTCTGTCATTACAGGGTTATTAACAAAGTTTCCTTTATTGTCAGGTGTGATGTACCACGATCCACCCGATTGCAGAAGAATGGAGGTTAAGGCTTCATCATTTGGATTAATGGTCGCCATGTATTTGCCCGTCTTTTCTTTTACAATTTTACCGATTTCAATATAACGATCCCAAGTGATATTCTGTAAGTCTGCATCCGTAAAACCCGCTTCCTCCAGATAATCCGAGCGGTAGAACATACCTGTTGAACCAATATCAAAAGGAACACCATACATTTTACCGTCTACCTTAAGTGCATCGACCTTGTATGGAGAGAATTGAGTGTAATCAATCTTGTCACCAAAATCTGCGAAGGTATTTGGATATGCGTTTACATATTTTTGAATATTAGGATCATTTACCAGAATAATATCTGGAAGACCGTCTTTAACATCTGCTGCCAGATTAGTATTCAGCTTTTGTTCCAAGTCCGTTTTGGCCATTTCAACAACCTCTAGCTCAAAATCAGGATTTTCTTTTTTGTAAAGATCTTCAGCGATCTTTAAAGCTGCACCATTAAAGGAAGGGTCCCAGGCCCAAGCGATCACTTTTTTCTTAGTAGTACCGCTTTCATTTTTCTCCGCTGAATTTGATGACCCGCAAGCAGCGAGTACCGTTACTGTCATTGATACTAAGAGCAATACTGATAACCATTTTTTCAATTTCTACAACCCCTTTTGACTTTGTATGTAAGCGGTTCATTCTTTAACGCTTGAACCTAATTTTAGAGAATTCAAAATGATAAGTATAATAATCATTCGTTCTTTCTTAGTAGTAATTATTGTTCATTTAATAAATGTTATTTTTTTCCTAGTAAAAATTATGGTCGATAGCACTTTTTATTTGTATATAGCTTTTCAAACCAGATCCCATACCGTAATATGAAAGATTGTTATATGATGAGAAAAATACAACAAGAGAAATAACGGGGTGTCCTACTATGAACAATAACGTTTCAACCTATCGGGTGATGATCGTAGACGATGAAGCCATCCTTCGAACGGGGATTATGCATTTATGTAACTGGAGCAAATATGGAATTGAAATCGTTTCCCAGGTCTCAAATGGCCAAGATGCGCTCGACCATATCGAATCCACACGTCCACATGTCGTCATCACCGATATTGTGATGCCAGTTATGGATGGAATAGAATTCTCAAAAATCATGAAAGTGAAATATCCGGAAATTAAAATTATCGTATTAAGCAGCTACAGTGAATACGATTATGTTCGGGAAGTCTTTAAATACGGCGTTACTGATTATTTACTCAAACCGAAAGTCTCTTCTGCTGAGCTTATAACTTTAATCCAGACATTGTGTGGTTCAGTGAACTTACAAACATCCGGTTATATTCGTCCTAATCTGGACATTTCGTTGATCCTTGCCCAATGGCTTGAACATGATTCGTTACCAAATGAAGAATCTATAGACTTGCTCACAAAATATTTTCGAGGAAATTGCTTTATGCTGGCAAAAGCCAGCAACAGCTTACTTCTGTCCAGAACAGAGTGGAGTCAAAACCAAATGGAGGAGCTCCTTCTTTCATTGGCAAAGCAACATTTATCTAATAACTTAACCTATTCTTTTATATTCCTTAAGACAGAATTTCTAATTCTCCTAAACTATGAGGAGACTGCAGCTCAAAATATAACGACATCAATTCAATCATTAGCTGAGGCCGTGAAAGAAAAGCTTCTGTATATCTCATTTATTCTTTCCAATCCATTTTCCGGTTTAGAACAGATTAAGGAAGCGCATTTGCGATTAACACCGTACCTTGGCAAACTGATCTATTTCCCAACACAAGTAGTAGTTCCGGAAAATGCAATTCTCATTCCTAGCGAAAAGGTATCTTTCGACCTGAATCAGTTTACTTCATTGTTACGGATTTTGGCTATAGATGACGCCAGAGAACAATTGAAAGCGTTTTTTCTGAAAATCTTATCTACACAGGACTATGACGAATATAGCTTGAAACGTTTATGTCAAAATCTCATCTATACGGCAATGAGTACACTTGAGCATATTAAGCAGCCCATTTCTGAGCTTGGTTCGTCCAGACTAAAGTTATTTAAAACCATTGATTTAGCTTATAGCATCAATGAATTAGAGAGTATTTTGATACAATTCCTAGATGCACTGAAATCCAGTATGAAACAAACAGATCAACAATCGATGATTCTGCACCAGATTTATGAATACGTCAACAAACATTATGCTAATGAAATCTCATTATCAGAAATGGCAAATACCTTGCATCTTAACTATAGTTACCTCTCCTCTTATTTCAAACAGCGAACGCAAGAGAATTTAACTACATATATCAGCAGGGTGCGAATAGATAAAGCGAAAGAACTGCTGCTGGACCCTAATTTAACCGTATCAGAAATCAGCCGTTTAACCGGATTCTCAGAACATAATTATTTCTCGAAGGTATTCAAAAAAATGACTGGAAAGACTCCTGTGGAGTTCCGTACTCAAATCTCCCAGTAAAGACAGGTGAACGGCTTGCTTCGTAAGAATAGTATCTTTATCAAAATTCTAATCCTTATGTTAATGGGGATTCTTGTAATCTCCTTCATCCTTACCATGGCCTCCTCGAAAATTTCAGAGCGGATTCTACTAAATCAAGTCGTCCAGAATTCATCCGCCAATATGAATTTGGTAAAGAATGATTTACTGCGATACAATGACCAGGTTGTGAATACGATGCTGCAGATAAACAGTAGTGTTGAATTTAAAAATTATATTACCAAGCCGGCTCTGACCTCGCTTGAGCATACCAATCTGGTTATGAGTCTTGGAAGATATATTGATATCTACAAAGATTACCTCAGTCCCGACAACTCCCATATCATTGTTTCGGCAATGCCGGGAAAAGGAGGACGCCATTATTCAAGCAATAACTTGAAATGGGATAAAATACCGGATGAAATCGTATCGGATTATATGACGATTAATGGAGTTATCCCCAATCGAATTCAATATCATAGCAGTTCAGATCTTTTCAAAGAAACTGTACCCTATAAAAACTATATTTTTGCTACGAAACCTTTGGTGGATAGTGCTTCCGGTTCAATGTACGGATATACAGCCGTTGTTATGGACGAGCTTAACATCTATCTTAAATACAGCCCCTACATTTCGGAAGGCATTCATATCTCGCTTATCTCAGCAGAGGGTACGATTCTCTCCAGCAGCAATAAGGCTTCCATTAGCACGTATAATTCCGTTCTTCTATTGAATGCCATGAACGCTGTGGAGCAAGGAGGTATCGTCACAAATTCAGAAAATAAACAAACCTATATTTCGTATTTCCTTCCGGAGTTTAATGCCTACATTATGGAGGAGGTTGATCAATTAACTGCATTTGCGCCGCTATATACAATCTCAAACGAAATCATCAAGGTAGTTAGCATTGTACTGGTGATTAGCATGTTGTTTGTCTATTGGCTTAGTAAACGAATCATTCAGCCCCTGAATCAGTTAGTCAATACGATGAAAACGTCCAAAGGGGACAGTCTGAAATTGCATCCCTTGCAGGAAGATGGCAGCTACGAGACTAATGTATTAACCAAAGCCTACAATCATCTGATTAGAGAAATTGACCGGTATACCGAAAGAGTTGTCTACGAACAGCAGGAACGCCGGAAGGCAGATCTCAATGCTCTGCAAATGCAAATCAACCCTCACTTCCTGTATAATACGCTGAGTTCGATCAAATATTTAGCCAACATGCATCGGACCCAACAGGTGGATCAAACGATCGATAGCCTCATCTCCATGCTTCAGAATACCTTAGGATCTACAGAGGACATGATTACTGTAAAACAGGAGATAGAGACTTTAAAGCATTATGTATTTATCAATCAGATCAGATACGGTGATCAAATCGGTGTCCACTTTGAGATTTCTGAAGACAGTACGGAGCTGTTGGTCCCCAAGCTGATCATTCAGCCTTTTGTGGAAAACGCGTTTTTCCATGCTTTCCCTGGATACGTCAGCGGCAATATTCAAATCTTCATCTCCCAGCGGGATGAGCATTTAATCATCGAAATTATGGACGATGGTATAGGGATGCCGAACGCTCCTGAGCAGGTGAATGTAAGCAAAAAACATCATTTATCAGGGATTGGCATCCAGAATGTTCATGATCGAATTCAGCTGCTCTTTGGATCACCTTATGGTATCCACATTGAAAGCGAGCCAGGTTATGGCACAGCCATAACAATAATCATCCCTGCTGCGAAATATAGTTCATGATCAAAAAATGGGCTGCCCCAAAAGCCATGAAATGGCTGAATGGGACGCCCCGTTTTAATAACTACTCAGTAACGCTTGGAGAATACGCCATGCAATACTGCTCTAATGTACTGTTGGGTAAGGGGATAACCTTAACTGTGCGGAACTGATAATGCTCATAGATGGGAAGATTACTTAGCGTCTGTGTCTCTAACGTGCATAATGCATTCTTCTCACAGCATTCGGCAAGCAGCGGCTTCAAGATCTTCGATACATAGCCTTGTCCACGGTAACGTTCTTGCACTACAAGCATATCCAAATGCATATACTTCTGATCTCCAAACATCGATAACCATAAGGAGCTCATACTGCGCAAAGTGGCTAACCCTCGAATAAATCCTCGCACACCAATGATACGGCAAATCGGTAAACACTTGAGAATCGCTAGCCCAATTTGTTTCATATAGTTGACGTTCGAAATCAATGTCCCGCTCTGACGCTCCGAATGGAACACCAAGGCGACAGCTTCATAATTTGTTGACGTCGTTAGTAAATCCGAATAAGGATACAACATCTCAATATAACGATGAAAAAAAATGTTTAATACGCGGAGTCTGGTTGTTTCATCAGGCAAAATATGCTGATACAGTGGATCATCCTTTGCGAAGGCTTCTGCCAGAACGCTGGCGGCTTTCGGAATGTCCTGCCGATGAATTTTAATTAATGAACTACAAATAGTTCCACCTCATTTAGTTTACTTTCGCGATAGGCTCGGTTAGTGAACAAGCCATTCAAGAATATTATAACTGGTTCAGTCAAGCCCTCATTTAAGGCGATGAACTTCGATATGGCACGATGGTTCTATTGTCATTTCTTCATTGAATGAGATATGATTAAAAAGATTACAAAAATACTGGGAGGAAAAATGGAAGATATTATACTGTGGCTTAAATACTTGTTTCTAGGGTTTGTTCAAGGGGCAACTGAGCCAATCCCCGTTTCCTCGAGCGGCCATTTAATCATCGCGCAGAAATTGCTAGGCTTAAAACAGAATGGGCTATCCTTTGAAATCCTGACAAATACGGCTTCTCTAATTGCGATTTGCTTTATTTTCCGCAAAGATATCGGAAGATTGATCACTGGATTCGTTCAATTTATTCTGACCCGCAAAGAGGAATATAAGTCAGATTTTATGTTCTCTTTGTACATTATCATTGGCACCATGCCTGCGGTTATCGTAGCCTTGTTCTTTAAGGACCAAATTGAGGAGATCTTCTCGTCAGTACACACCGTGTCCATCGCCTTGCTGGTAACCGGGGTTGCTTTATGGTTAATTCGTAATCTTCGCGGTCGTAAACAAGATGGGGATTTAAAAGCGAAGGATGCAGTCATAGTCGGACTTGCCCAAGCTGTAGCTCTTATTCCCGGGATAAGTCGCTCAGGCGCAACGGTCATCTCTTCCATTGCTGTGGGAATGAAGCAAGAAACTGCTTTACGCTTTTCTTTTATGCTGTATATTCCAATCAGTCTGGGCGGACTTGTTATGGGGGCATCTGATATTGCCAGTGACCCGAACCGAGCGCAACTAGCAATTCCATACTTAATTGCATTTATTACTACACTAGTCGTTACGTATTTTTCTATGCGCTGGTTTATGGGGATTATGGCTAAAGGTAATTTGAAGTACTTCTCTTATTACTGCTTCTTGGCTGGGATACTACTCCTTATCTTCATGTAAGTACATGATTTAAAACAAAAGCCCTTATGACAATCTCTGGGATTACAGAGAGCATGAGGGCTTTTCATCCTATTTTAACAGGGATATTACTTCACCACTCGACCTAATCTTGCCGATCCTAGGAAAAATCGTTTTACACACATAGTCATGCTCTTCTTTCGTAGAAGCAGTCATTGCATCTTCCACAAAAACTTGGTTGTAACCAAGCTGATAAGCTTCTCTAGCTGTCGTATCCACACCTATGGATGTAGAAATACCACACAAGACAATTGTATCTATACCACGACGCCGTAGCTGTAAATCAAGATCCGTTCCGAAGAATGCCCCCCACTGACGTTTAGATATCACATGTGCGTTTTTGAAGTCAGATAATTCAGGTACCAAGGTATCCCAACCTTCTGGAATGGATCCTGCATTCATCTTCAGATCTGTTTGCGGTCTTAACATATCCTGTCCATCTAACGAGGATACTCTTACAAGTACTACAAACGCCCCCTTTTCCGTGAAGGCTTGAACTAAACTGCTGCCCTTCTGAACCACCTGCTCACCTGTATGTGGAGCCTTATTAGGCATGTTAACAATTCCATTTTGCAAATCGATTACAACCAGCGCCGTTTTCTTTGCATCAATACATTCAGTTTCTGATCTCTTTAAGTCTTCCATTGTCTTCTCTCCCATTTAAGCTTAGTTTTTTATACACTTTAAAATAAACCCAGCCTGCATTTATCAATAGCAAAACACTCGTAATAAAGAATACATCTCGGATCCCAAACCAGGCTGCCACTTGCCCACCTAGAACCGAACCCGCAAATGTGCCAAGATAACCTGCCGACATGTTAAATCCAAACACTCTTCCTGTAAGCGCATCTGGTGTTATTTTCTTAACGAGGATATTCACAGAAGGTATTAACCCACCTGCCGCTAATCCTAGTAGAAAACGCAGACCCATTAACTGCCAAGGATTCTGAACAAACGCTTGTGGGATAAACAGAAGTCCTGCCGCTATAAGCGCAACTAGTATAACTTTTTGAGCACCTATTCGGTCAGACAACTTGCCAAGCCTTGGAGCAGCAATGATGTTAGCCAGCCCTGAAGCTGAGAAGGTCATCCCTGCAAGCAGAGCCACATGACTAGCACTCTTGGAGAGCTGAGTAACATATACCGTAATAATTGGTTCTACAGAGTATAAAGCAACAGTTAGAATAAAGAAGGTTACAAACAAGGTTAGCGTTAGGCTCTTCTCTGGAACACTGCTCCAGACCTCCTTGATACTTAGCGTCTTTTTATCTTCACGATGAAAAGATTCCTTCACGAACAAAGCGGTAGTAATGAAGGCAACCAGCATCAGTCCACCCGTAACAAAAAATGAACTTTGTAAACCCATGCTCTCTGCAATGAAACCACCAATCGTTGGGCCAAGTAAAGCTCCAGCAATACTGGCTGTTGAAAGAGTTCCTAAAGCATATCCTGCATGTTCCTTATCCGTCTGAGTCGCGATTAATGTAGTACAAGCTGTACTATAACCCGTTATTGTACCCTGTAATAATCTTAGTGCAATTAATACATACACATTAGGCGCAAACCCCATACAGCTGATCACAATCGCCATCCCAAGACTTGCCCGCAAAAGCATTGGTTTCCGTCCGAACCTGTCTGCCGCCAGCCCCCAAATGGGTGAAAATATGGCTGAAACGATAAAGGTAATCCCAAAAGCAATGCCAGAAAACTGAGCAACGGAATCGGCATTGTCCACGCCAAGATGCTTAATGTAAAGTGGCAATACTGGCGCAATCTGGCTCATACCTACACCCGTTACAAACATACCAAACCAGCAAACGATCAAATTCCTTTTCCACATGGACATAAAAAAGCCTTCTTTCTGCTAACAATAACAACCTCATATTAACAGTCAGATTGGCTCTATACCATGCATTATTCTAAACTCCATGGACATTTTTGCTCTGAAATTCCGAAGGGCTGATGCCTGTCATTCTTTTAAAAATTCTGCTGAAATAAAATTCATCCGTAAATCCAAGGGTTTGCGCAACCGCTTTGATTTTTATGTCCCCTTCAAGAATCAGCTCTTTCGCTTTATCAATTTTCATTTTATTAAAAAACTCAATGATCGAATAACCTGTAATCTCTTTGAATGCTCTCGATAAATAAGCAGGTGAAAGCTGTACCAAATCTGACAATTCGCTCAAGCTAACTTTCTCATTGATCTTTTGATGCATATAATTAATAATTTTTTCCACCTTTAATGAAGTGGAGTAATTTTGACTTTGTTTTTGTGTATTTTGAGCAATTGCAATGATAAGCTGCTGTAACAAAGTCTTCGCTACAAATTCATACCCTGGCAGCTTAGTATTCCAGCTCTGAATCATTTGTCCGAAGATATCTTCCACTTGATAATAATCCTTCAATTCGGATACAGCTTGCAAATGGAGTGAATCCACATCACCACTAATTCCCCAGTTCTCCTCGTTCATGCTCACCTTCGCATAGTTGAAATGAACGGACAGAAAGCATAAGGGATCTTCAGCATCTATCTCTATTGAATGCTTAACATCTGGAGAAATATAGAATAACATACCAGCTTTAAACGAATGTCGTTTTCGCTCCATCATAAAGCTGCCCTTCCCTCCAGTCACTAAGAGAAGTTCATGATGCTGAAGGGTTCTAACGAGCTTGCTCCAATTTCTCTTGGGGTCGTTGAAGTATCTGTAATTACAATATAGTATGTGGAAAAATAGATTATTTATATTCATAAAAGCCCTGTCCAAATGTCCACCGAACGTTCGATCGGATCGTATTCAACGTCATATCCGAACGTTTCGGATATGAATCGGAGGGGAACATAGGTCGAGTAACCGTATAGATGAGGTGGGCTATTCATCTGCACAGCTTGTCCATTAATGTAGGCTGTATGATCGTCGATGGTCATCTTCAGAGAAAGTCCATTTTTTTCAGCGGTAATCGTGCGAGTTGCCTTGTTCCATTCTACCCTGGCTCCAAATAACTCAAAGAGATAACGCATGGGCACTTCTGAAATACCATTCACAATGTTTAGCGGCGGTGCTGATAGAAGTGGCATATCATCAATATTCAACTGATACAGGAATGGGCTTGTCTTAAAGGTCCATTTTTTCACTAGCGTTTCGCCACCAGATTGAAATGAAACCTCCGCGGTATACTCCCGATCCCCCCTCAACTGACGCTGCGCTGTTAATACATACCCGTAACCAGAATTGAGTTTCTTCACACTAAGCGGGATACTAATGTGGCGGTTGCCTGCCTGTGTGCTTAGTTTAGCCTTTATGTCCGCTACATCCCGTAGACTACTAAAGACCGTAAGTGTTGTAGCTTCTCCTTGAATTAACTGCTGTGCATTCATTTTGTAAATGTTGCCTGACCACACTCGCGTCATTCCATCATAAGGAAATAAGCTCGCAGTCGCTGGTGTAGTCATTACGCCTTCTGACTTCACAGCACCAACAATCACGGTAGACTTACCCACTCGTGCAATGCCAATAGAAGCAACTGCCGGGGTCAGCATCACTTCCCTGCATCATGCATAACTGCTAGCTCGTTAATCTCTGAAGCCATATCAAATTCATCATAGGCCCGCTCTTTCATATATACGGTTTCCATAATCTCCGTTACTTCTCCGCTTAAACCCGACGTTAACACTCTCTCTTTAGGCGTTTGTTGGGTAAAGAACTCACGACCTTTCACTTCTATAGATAAATCGCCTTCAGACTTTATTGTAAAATTAGCATTAGCATAGCGAGCATGATTAATCGCCGCCTTAACGAGGGCAGGATCAAGTTTCACTTCATCCAACCCCATTTGTTGCCGAATTTTATTAATTGAAGCTAGTGCTTTTAGTTGCTCCGCACTACTAGTTCCGTCAAACAATACTTTTGCGGCTTGTACCTTTGTGACATCAATCAATGGAGTGATTGCCATAAGCAGCAAGACGCCTATAAGTATCCATCTTTTACGCATAGTTCCCCTCCTCAAAATTCCATATCTTGTTAGACGACATTCTTCCAGAAAGGTTTCTGTAAAGCAGTTCAAAAACACAAAACAAACCACCCCGTAAATGAACTTCACCTCAATGGTTAGACACACAATCAGAGGCGTATTTCATTATAGAGTGGCTTCTCTGTGATCTCTTATGGTTTCTGAATAAACAGTTGTGTCCAATAATGTTGATATTGACTAGTCGCAGTTCCCCCTACATAACCAACCCCAATATCCGTAAAGCGAGGATCCAAAATATTAGCCCTATGACCAGTACTATTCATCCACGTTCTCATTACTGCTTCAGGTGTTGCTTGGCCCGCCGCGATATTTTCTGCATAAGCACGCCACTCCACTCCAAATCGATCTAGCATTTGAGAGGGGGTACCATAAGTTGGAGAGGTATGACTAAAATAGTTATTATCCCTCATATCTCTTGATTTCAAAACCGCAAGATCAGTTAGCCGCGTATTTAGAGTTAAGGCAGCGATTCCTCTACTCGTACGTTCTTCGTTGACTAATCTAAAAACTTGCAATTCAAATGCGTTAGCTTGTCTAATATGAGTCCTTGACTTCCCTACTCTTTTCGTTCCGGAACTACGTTTCGTTTTTATTCCTTTACTCAAAGAACTTTTGACTCTTCTTATTGAAGATATTCTTTGCTTCATGATTTTCCCTCCTACACTGTATTTACAACAATATATTGTGGAAGAGGTCTTCACGCTTGTACCAAAGTCTATAATTCTACTATAAATTTTGTTAATCCTATGTACTTGATTTCTCTTTGACTTGACATGTATGTGTTACTTTATGTTAATATAAACAAATCATAAACGTTGATATATCATCTATTTTTCTAATTAGGAGAGATCATATGGATTCCAAAGACCCGCTAGGGTTAGTTATTCGAGATTTACACTTAGAAATAGCCAATTATTTAACAAAATTGCTTGCACCCGTTCGGCTTGCGCCTGAACAACATTTACTTATGGCTTTGTTGCTTGAGAAAGAAGGTCTATCTCAGAACGAGATTGCTAATAAACTTGGGAAGGATAAAGCCAGTGTTGCCCGAATGATCGCTAGCTTAGAGAACAAGGGGTACATTCATAAAGTACCAAGTACGCAAGACCGTCGTTCGGTAAATGTTTTTGTCACAGACGAAGGCAGGAAATTAGAGACTATAATCAATGAGGTGACGATCAAATTAAACGAAATTATAGCGACAGGATTCTCTCCTGCGGAGTACTCAGCGCTAACAACTTTGTTAACTCGTGTGCAGAATAATGTAAGAGAGGCATAAATGTATATCCTCTGCCCTATAGTTGACATATCATCTATTCTTCAAAAATAATACGAATCCATTTCTGAAAAGAGGTTTATCCCTATCATGGAATCAACAGCAGCTGTTCAAGTTAAACGTCCCGCCCTAATGGCCTTCTCCCTTATGCTAGGAGCATTCGTCGGACTATTTAGTGAAACTGCCTTAAATATGGCTTTTACCAACTTAATGGATGAATTTTCAATCAACGCCTCAACGGTTCAATGGCTAACCACAGGATATTTACTTGTATTAGGTATCCTCGTTCCGATATCCGCCCTATTAATGCAATGGTTTACCACTAGACAATTATTCACAGCATCCTTGTTATTATCTATCATTGGTACTTTAATTGCTGCCCTCTCCCCCAATTTCACCTCCTTATTAATTGCGCGTTTAGTGCAAGCCTTGGGAACTGGTTTATTGCTGCCCCTAATGACGAACATTATTCTAATAATTTTCCCTGCACATAAACGTGGAACTGTCATGGGGATGATGGGACTTGTTATTATGTGCGCACCGGCCATCGGGCCAACTTTGTCTGGTTTGATCGTGGATCATTTGGGCTGGGAGTTTATCTTTTGGACAAGTTTACCTTTATTATTATTTACATTTGGATTCGGATTAACATTTATCAAAAATGTAGCCAAAATCTCTAAACCTAAAATAGATATTTTATCCATTCTACTTTCTACTTTCGGATTTGGTGGCATCGTATTTGGATTTAGCAACATCGCTGATCATGCTTTAAGTGAAATCATTGTCTATCTGCCTCTTATCGTTGGTGTCATCAGCTTAATTCTGTTTGTATTAAGACAGTTTAAGTTGGAAACGCCGATGCTAAATTTACGAGTGTTTAAATATCCTATGTTTACAATAGGTCTGATAATGGTCTTTTTAGGAATGATGATCATTTTATCCTCTGCCATTTTATTACCGTTATATTTAAAAGGAGGTTTATTGTTATCAGCTACAGCTGCAGGAATTCTACTCCTTCCAGGGAGTGTGATTAACGGAGCTATGGCTCCAGTTACGGGTAGAATATTTGATAAATTCGGTCCAAAATTATTGCTGCCGCTTGGATTCTCCATCGCAACCATTGCAGGTTTTCTATTTACAAGCAATTCTACTGAAACCAGTAACCTGACCTTTATTTTAATACACTGCGCTATGTTTATCGGATTAGCTATGGTCATTATGCCCGCTCAAACCAATGGCTTAAATCAGTTACCCGTGAAATACTATCCGGATGGGGCTGCTGTTATGAACACACTTCAACAAATCGCAGGTGCTCTTGGTACAACGTTCGCCGTTACACTAATGTCTAGCGGACAAACACGATTCGCGAATACACATCCAACTGCTGCACAGCCTGAAATTTTAACCGCAGGAATTACACATGCATACTTATTTATCGCAGCAATTGCAGTTATCGGATTAATTTTATCGTTATTTGTGAAGCGTATTAGAGTTTATTAATTTTAATCAAAAAAAGACAGTGGACACGAGCTGTCCGCTGTCTATATTTTAATCAATAGTTTTTTCATAAAATACTAAAGTTAACTTATCATTAATTTGCTTTGTTTCTTCTGTTCGTTTATATCCTACCTTTTCATATAAATAGCAGTTCCTCTGCTCTTGCTCAATACTATCCAGCTCCCATTTTTTCGCGTCATTATATCTCTGTTCAATGATTGCAAAAACCTGCTGGGCGATCCCCATCCCCTGGTATTCTGGCATAATAAATATAGGGCTGACACGGTAAGTATTGTTTTCCTTTTTAACGATTCGGACACCGCCCACAACAATATCAGAATTCTTAATCATAAAATAATCTGTAAAAGACTGATTAATTCGATCTATCATTTTTTCTACGGACTCATTGGCAGGGCTGGTTTCATAATCCTTATATTTCTCCAGTAATGGCATAAAGGCTTTGACTTGCATTTGATGAATAAATTCCGCATCACTTACGTCTGCTTTACATAAAGAAATCCCCATAAAGATGTACCTCCATTAAAATATATTACTATTAACAAGGTTTATGGTTTGTTTTTAGGTATGATATAGAGTGATCCGTCTTCCTTGTATTCAGCATAAGCAATGTCCTCAACGCATTGATAGCCATGCTCCCTGATCCATTCCTGGATCTGTATCTTATTCATCGGTCTGCCACGCATCGAATCTTCCAGCAGCCTACCTTTATCAATAACTGTAATGGAAAAAGAGGAAGACTGCTCCGATTGCTCCTCTTCAGACTTGCGCATAATCGACAGTGAGCCATTCGTTTCGAGCAGAGCATACTTCACTTCACTTAGAGAAAAAATATTTTGCTGCCGCAGCATAAACAGCAGTTGGGTAAACTCAATATCGTATTTCTCCATCAAATCCTGATTCACTTTGCCATCGTCAATAAGCAACACCGTCCGGCCTTCCGCCATGTTCCCGAACTTCACAAAATGGGTCGTTGCCTTTTCAAACAAATAAGACAAAGTGGTCCAGATGAAAAGCGCAAACAGCAGATGCCAGATCTTCACCTCATTATCATATATCGTATTCCCTACAATCTCACTTAAAATCAATGATGACAGGAAATCAAGTGGCGTCAATTGACTAAGCGTCTTGCGGCCAGTAATAAAGGTAATGATCCACAAACCAAAGAAACTAATGATCAGTTTGACACCTATAGTTACAAATATCTCCATTGCTGCACCTCCAGATGGGACTTCGCACAGGGTCGTTGCCCTTATGACACGAAATCCATTCATGAAAGGTATTACACACTCCTAGTGGGGGATAAACAGCAAACGAGACGCTCTGCAACTTGCCCTTATGTTGGAATGGTGATAATGAACGTTGTGCCTTTGCCTTTTTCACTATCAACTTCAACAATGCCCTTCACTTTATCAATGGTACTGTAGACCATAAGCATCCCCAGTCCCGTGCCTTCAGCTTTGGTCGAATAATACGGTTTACCGAGACGCGATATTTCTTCCTTTGTCATTCCAATGCCAGTATCGCGAATACTGATAATAATATTTTGTTTTTTTTCCGAAATATCGATGAACAGCGTACCACCGTCCTTTTCCTTCATGGCTTCGATTCCGTTTTTATATAGATTAATAAGACATTGCTGTATTTGGTTCCGATCATAATTTTTGAATAGCGAATTTTTAAAATTAAATTTGACCTCTACTTTGTGCATAGTGGCATAAGGCATGATGATATTCTTAGTATATTCTGCCTCCTCCTGCATGTTGGAATAAACCATATTATCGGATTGCGGCTTAGCAAATGAAAGATAGTCACTCACGATTTTTTCAGCCCTCTGTAATTCTAATAGAGATAACTCTACGTACTGTTTCTCCTCCTTTGTGATCGTCTTCGATTTATTCAGCAGTTGCAAAAAACCGCTGGTCACTGTAAGCGGGTTTCTGATTTCATGTGATACACTTGCCGCTAGCTCGCTCACGACATTTAATCTTTCAGATTGCATAATTCGGTCGCGATTCTTAATATTAGTAATAATCTTTTCTATTAAGATCATATTGATACACATCACCCCGACATGCGTCGTAAAGGCATTTAAGGTGAGAAACCAATATTCCCGATTTAAACTCCCCTGTGTAAAACCTAATATAATTAGGTAAAATCCCATTGTCAGAAAAGAAATTATTGTTGCCGCGATGATGCGACTTTTCGAATCTAGTTTTAAGAACCTTTTACTATATAGAGGAACCAGGATTAGGATTGAAGTGGCGAAAAGAAAGGATTGTAACGTACCCTCTCCCCCCACATAGAATCGATAGATATTTAAAAGGATATATAGCGGTAGAACGTTCTTGTATCCACCAAAAAGAGCCACAATGATAAACGGGATATATCTCAAATCAAAAATAAAGCCCATATCGAGTTTAAAAGGTTTCGCTATGCAGAGACACATGGTCACTGCCGACAGTAGAACTAGAATCTTACTATTATAAGCAAAAGCACGATTCTCAAAGAAAAGTAGAAAAATTAAGATTGGAAACAATAAAAACAAGAAATTTAAAAGCAAAGTCTCAAACAAGGGATAACTTCCTTTCAGCCTAGTGTTGCTTAAAATACAGCGTACTGGAAAAATACGCTAAAATAATATTATAAGTAAAGTTCCCCTTATTAACTATGTATTTCTCAACCATTTTTAAAATAATAAAAAAAAGCACCTGACGGCGTCCTTGGAGGTAAAGTTACAAGCTGAGTACATCCGTAATTCCATACTCGTATCCGTGTGAGGTTTCGCTTACCAACCGTATAGCCTTTATTTCGATGAAATAAGCACATATATTAGGGACGGGCCATATTGCACTTATTCCCTAATAACAAGCCCATTCCGGGTGAATCAGGGCGAATAACGGCGCTGGCTCGTTTATGTTACCGGCGGCACATTGTATTCGGTTTTTCGCATACATTTAGCTCGTTACGTTACCGGCGGCACATTGTATTCGGTTTTTCGCTTACATTTGGCTCGTTTACGTTACCGGCGGCACATTGTATTCGATTTTTCGCATACATTTAGCTCGTTACGTTACCGGCGGCACATTGTATTCGGTTTTTCGCTTACATTTGCCCGTAAGCTCGACTAAAACATGCATTTCGGAGGATATAAGATCCACTCGGTCCGTTCTACATCCCAAAGAGGCGTGTGCTTAATAAAAAACAGGGCTCCCCATGGCCAACAGTTGAATATAGGACCATCCATTGAATTTGTTTCACATTTCTCCGCAGTCTCAAAATTTTACAAATTCTATTATTTCAAAAAACATCCAATGGATGCTTTAATGATGCGATGATATTCTTACTCGTAATTTATTTAACGAATCGAATTATGATTATTTTGTCTTTTGTAAACCTCTTATTACGATCGATACAAGCAATATTCCTAAACATCCCCCTGTAATAGGCGAAACCACAAGAATACCAATTATATTCCTGCTCGAACTAAAAAGTAACTTCATACTAGTTACTGCTATCGCTACAACAACTACTGATGTCCAGAAAATATTTTTTTGTATTGTTGTAACTGTTGGTATCATTGTTACCGTTTCTCGATGTCGATACAACGACCTAACTATGATCCAAGTTACCATGAGTAATCCGAATATAGAAAACGAATGCTGCAATATTTTATAAAGAGTGAAATTATAAATCACTATATCCCTTAATGGGGGAAATTGTTCTACAAAGTAACCATTGAAATGTGTAAAACCATCGATGAACACGTGAGTAAAGAAACCAATAATCACAGATATGATGAACACTACCCAGCCCTTAGAGGTCAATCTCCACTTGCTCAAGGTATTGTACGCTCGTTGATCTATATTATAGTTCGAAGGAAGATGCAATATTAATATCTCCTTAACTATAAAATGGAAAATTAGTGCAATAATCACACATAGGGGAATTTCCTGTAAAAATAATCCTGTTATAGAATGCCCTATACTGTGATGGGGCTCAAGCATAATAAAATATTCAAAATCAGGTGACATACTTCCTAGAATCAAGCCGGTAGCACTAAAGTATTTTGGGTTCACATATTTAAAAGGAAGTGCAAAAATAGGATGAGCAAAAGTGAAAGGCATAACAACTCTCCTAGTGTTTATTATATTTTTTTAGCAACAAAGGTTATACAATCTGTTGACAGTTTTACGGGGTGGCCTTTTCTATCAATTTCATATTCTATTTGTTTTACAAATCGTTGTTTAACTTCCCATCCAGTGTACTGCTGAACTAATAAATCAATCATTCTTTCTGTAGGTATATTCACTTCAAACATCGGGTCTAGTTCTTGTCCATTTTCAAGGTTTACCTCTTGTATGTTCGATCCGATAATAATGCAATTAATTCCATTTCTTTTAGTTCCAATAATCATTTCGTTAAGTTTACTTTCCAGAGCTTTTTCCGAACTTATATGTTCCAAGGCAGATACAGCTAAGATAATGTCATATTCCTCTTGATCGATAATGAAATATTCAATGTCAGATAGTCTTGTTACAATAAATGGTTCGACTCCAAATTTTCGACTATAACCTTCCAATTTTTCTATGGCCGACTCCAATAAATCAACACAAACTACCTTCCCATTTCTATTTTTCATGGATTCCGCTATGGGGATACTATTTCTACCAATCCCAGCTCCTAAATCTAATACACTTAAGTATTCTTGATCTCTGTATTCTTCTAATAGATCGATTACCGTTTTTACGGGTCTATGTAACCAGGAACCTGGCTCGAACAAATTATAACTATCGTAACACAAGTCATGATATCTCTTCTCTTCAGTTCTTATATTCGCTACTCTGTCCATTTCACACCTCGAGCTTTCCTTATTACATATTTCAACTAAGCATTGTACTGCGTTCAAATAAAACCTAAAATACTACATATATAGGTTTTATTAATATTACACACTATGAACCCCCTATGATAATGAAGGAGATGGTTAACGTAGAGCCTACTCATCTACCACATCATAGCTATATCCACGCGACGGAGCTAGCTATTCAATACATGAAGGAGCATCTTGATGAAGAAGTAACTTCAGAGCAACTCGCTCATCTAGTCGGTTATAGCGCCTATCACTTCACTAGAATATTTAAGAAGGTAACGGGAATTTCACCACGCCAATACTTGTCCGCCTTGCGGATTGAATCTGGTAAACAAGCGCTGCTGAAACAACCTTCGTTGCTAACGAAGATTATGCTCTCGATAGGCTTCCGAAGTGCCGGCTCCTTCCATCATCGGTTCAAGCAATTCGTCGGCCTATCACCTAAGAAGTTTGCAGCCACTTCGTCTGAGTTATTCTCCCATATGAATCAATATGAACACACACCCTTAACATCTGATACATTGCCATCCTCACCACAAATGTGCATTCACTGTCAACTAGAGACACCACCGGATTTTCGCGGTCTATTATTTGTAGGTTTATTTCCACGCCCCATTCCCGATCAGAAACCCATCGTCGGTACTGCGCTCAATATGCGCAATCACGAATGCATATTTACTGATATCTCACCTGGTACGTATTACATACTTGCAGCAGGTATTCCATGGAGTCGTAATCCTGTTGACTATTTTAAGTTAGATACATGTTTGCGAGGGAAATTTGATGAACCTGTTGAAGTGAATATTACAACGAAGTTGCACGTACACATCCTCTTAAGAGATCCTCTCCCGCATGATCCACCAATCGTCGTTAATTTGCCGCTGTTATTGTTTGAGAAATTTAACCGAAAGCGAGCAAACTAGAAGACTTTACAAGCTGATTAATCACATATACTTAATCAAATTGACAGTAATCTTCCTGATAAGAGGTGACCAGATGAGTCTAGTATCACAAATCGTCGTTAACAGTAATCTATAATTGGTATGGAAGGCATGGACTGAAGCGGATCGTCTATCGGAATGGTTTGCACCAGAAGTATTAGTCGAATTGAAGGAAGGGAGGTGAAATTGAAAGCTCTTTCCGATGGTACACTTGTTACGATATGTCATTCGGGATGGACAGAATCTGAACCCTCACAAACCGCTAGAAGCTGGCATGAGCAGGCTTGGGCACAGATGCTTTCAAGTCTTAAGAGCAAGTTAGAGGCAGGTCAAGGAATATTGTGCTGTCAATAAATGATCCTATCCCTTGTTTGTGCACGTATTCTAACCTATTGGAGGAATAATTGTATGCCTAATATCAGTGTTATTTCTATTAACATAGCAGATATGACTGTTGCCATTGATTTCTATTGTAATAAATTAGGATTCGAAATCTCCACCCAATATGATGATTGCCTTATTAGCTTGAAGCACGAACCTATCCCGATTGTACTCTGTCAAGTGGAGCTCAATACTCAAGTTCAGTATCCAAGAGAATCACAAGTTGTAATTGGACTCCAAGTCGAGGACCTAGTCGCTTCTATTCAGCAATATAAGCTGCTTGGTATCAAAGTGCTATACGATGAACCTCGCGAGTGTCCTCCAGGCATCTATAGCGCCATTGTAGATCCGTTTGGCAATGTAATTGAACTGTTGGAATATAGATAATTAGTATAAACCGTTACTAGCATTTTCGAGTAGCAGTTTCTCTCATTGCTATGAGACATCGATCAATACATGGGAGCCAGTTCCATCTCCGATACGTGAATTGTGATTTGATACTGCTTCAAAGTAACGATGATTTCACAAAACGGTTCGAAATCTCCAAGTAAAAAGCAAATCAAAGTCGTAATACGGTTGTTAGCTCTTCTTCAATAATTTCGCCGCTGTCACGGAAACCGAAGCTTTCATAGAGCCTTTTAGCGGACAAGTTATCAGCCTTATAAGAAATCCAGCAATATTGTGCGGGGCCTGCCGGTAAAGTGCGGATAAATTCTAAAATTCTTGTCATGGCTTCTCGGCCGTAGCCCTGATTCTGGTATCGTTTATCAATCATTAGTCGCAAGATACAATAGCTATCATTTACAAAGGATGGCACTTCATATCCAGTAATACCATAAGTCATCATCACAAAACCAACCGGCTCTTCATCCTCGTAAATCGCAAACGGAAATGGATGACCACCATTAGTTACAAGGACATAACACGAAGCCATGCTTGATAAATTGGACGCTACGAAGCGACGTTGATCGTCTGAAACCTCCAAATTGAAAATGGCACGTCGGTTTTCTAGTGTAATCTTTCTGAGAGTAATCATGCTGGGCTTCTCCCTTCATATCTGAATTATTGAGTTTGGATATTATATCATAAATTTCCATGTTTTGTAGCGATAGTCTGCCCACTAGCTAAAAAAGGCTACCGTTCAATCGGTAGCCAAGATGAAGTACTTATGTCTTTTATTTTCCTAGAAATCCACCTTCAGACTTTATCACTTGCCCTGTAATCCACTGCGAATCATCACTCGCTAAGAAACTAATGCCTCTAGCTGCATCTTCTGGCAAACCGATTCTTCCCATTGGAAACATAGGTAAAAAATGAGTTTTCATCTCATCCGTTATCCACCCGGAATCCGTAGGACCCGGATCAAAACCATTGACTGTGATATGAAGCGGAGCTAAACCAACAGAAAGAGGTTCAATTAATCCAATTAATGCACCCTTTGTCAATATATAAGCCAGGTTATCAGGGTCAGGCCCTTTAGAAACCATAAAAATAATTCTACCTGGAGTCCCCTTTGAATGATTCTTTTCGAATCTTCTGGCAAATTCAGTACTGAGTAAAACCGTGCCACGATTGTTCACTACATAGTGTTGATCTAACGAAGTGATGCTCAGGGTCTGATAATTCGTGGGCACGCAATAAGCTGCATTGTTAATCAAAATGGAAGCATTTCCTAAAGTTTGTTCTACGTGATCCATAATCTTTATTGAGATTTCAGGATTGGAAAAATCCGCTTCCATATGACTCGCCCTGACTCCCAAGCTTTTCAGTTCTGCACAAAGTTGCTCCGGCCATTCCTTTTCTCCACCATTCCCTTCTGATTCATCAAAAGGATGCCAATGCGTAAAGAAAATATCTGCGCCCTGGCTTGCAAGTGAACGGCATATGGCTGTTCCGATTCCTGTGGATCTGCTTGCTCCAGTAACGATTGCTATTTTATTTTTCAATGAGTTCATCTATACCATCTCCGATCATAAATTAGAAGGATAGATAGGTAGAGATCCATAGACATAAGCAGATTCAGCATCACTAAACTATAAGGGAGATAGTGTACCGTCTTATTAATTATGTGCATTAGTGTAGGAACAGTTACTGTTCTATCCTTTAACAATAGTAGCTGAAATTCTGCTTCAAACATAGATAAACTTCCAAAACTATTAATGAATTTACATCGCTTGTAAGTCATCCCTTCAGCTTCGTTCCTCTACAAGCTCTAACGCCCTGTTCTTCTCATCAAACTTACTGTTATTTGAGGAGACCTGCGCTCTTGTTGACGCATCCGGCTCGATATACAACTTGGCGCTGTTCACGGCTAACGCTGCATCCGTAAAAGCTCCGGCAATAAGATAAAGCTTGCTGCCGTAATTTGCCGTATCTCCAGCCACGAACACTCCTGGAAGATTGGTTGCCAGCTTCTCGTCCGCATTAAAATTCCAATCCTCTCTCACTAACCCCCAATCTACAATAGGACCTAAATCCCCGCGTAGCCCATGATTAATTAGGACGGCATCCACCGCAAGACGCTCCTGTTCTGTTTCATCCGTCCATTCCCCCTCCGCATTTAATGGAGCGATTGAAACAGCATCAAGACGATTGCCATTCCCATATAAATCCTTAATGGCATATGGCGTAAGAACTTGAACGTTCGATGCCTTCATCCGCCTCACATTCCGTTCCATACCACTGAATCGTTCCCGCCTGTGCACGAGCGTAACCGATGAAGCGATTCCTACTAGTTCATTAGCCCAATCGACAGCTGAATCACCGCCTCCAGAGATTAGCACTCTTTTACCGCGAAAGCTTGCCACATCCGTAACGTTATAATGGAGATTATTTTTTTCGTAATTTTCCGCTCCAGGCAGATTAAGCTTAGCAAGTTTTAGCGCACCATGGCCTATGGCCAAAATCAGCGTCCGGCTCCAATGCTGCTCTCCGGTTGCAGATGTTATACGCATCGTGCCATCAACCAATCTCTCCAACCCGGTAATTTGTTGACCCAGTACAATGGTCGGATCAAAAGTTTGAGCTTGCTGGATCATGAGCTTTGTCAGCTGCGCTGCTCGAACGGGGGCCATGCCGCCGACATCCCAGACGATCTTCTCCGGATACATTAATGTCCTTCCTCCGAGCTCCTCTCTCGCCTCAATCAGTTTCGTCTTCATGTCGCGCATTCCGCTGTAAAAGGCAGCATACAACCCCGCCGGTCCTCCACCGATTATTGTTACGTCAAAAAGCTCCAATTTCTGACCCATTCTTTGCCTCCCTCTGTTCTCATCCTTTTGAAAGAAGATCTAAATCTTCTTGCGCTTAAACAGCAGATACATGAAAAAAGGAGCTCCAATGCCTGCTGTGAACACGCCTGCCGGAACATCTAGCGGTTGAAAAAGCATTCTTCCTGCCAAATCCGCCAACAGTAGAATGATTGCACCTATTAATGCGGATACCGGGATGATCAGCTTGTAAGAATTTCCAACCAGCATTCTGGCGATATGCGGTGCCATCAATCCGATGAACGATATCGTCCCGGCTACGCCAACTGCAGCACCGGCAAGTGCAACGCTATAAAATAAGAGAATCATTCGGCTTAACTGAAGCCTGCTTCCAAGCCCGCGAGCGACATCCTCACCTAAGGATTGCACATTTAATTCCTTCGCGAGCAGTAGCGATAAAGGAATGAATACCGCTACCCATGGCCACAGCACTTCAATATAACTCCAATTGGTGCCGTAGATGCTTCCCGTCATCCAATTCAGCACTTGTGCGGCCAAATAAGCCGGCCCGCTAATTAGCAGAAACGTTGTGAGCGCGCCCATTGCCGTAGAAATGCCAATGCCGATCAGCACCAGCCGAAACGGCGACACGCCTTTTTTCCAAGCAAATACATAATTAATTGTTGTCGCAACCAACGCGCCGCCGATGGCAATGAACGGTACCCAGTGGATACTGTAGCCGGTCACGAAAGTCATGAAGGCAACCACAGCTACCGATGCCCCTCCGGTTACACCCAGCAGATCGGGCGAAGCGAGAGGATTGCGAATGACGCCCTGTAATAGCGCACCCGCTACAGCCAATGCTGCGCCAATGAGTATAGCGGCTGCTATTCGAGGCAAACGGAACTGCATAATGATCAGGTTGCTGGCTTCTGCGTTTCGCCCCGTAAGAGAAGCAAGTACCTCTTTTAATGGTACGCTAACTCCCCCAACGGATAAACTAAGGAGTGACAAGGCAGCAACGAGACAAGTTAAACCTAAAAACAACAAGAATGAATGCTTCGCTATACGCGCTTTAAGCATGCTGTTTCCTCCTAGCCACATGGATCAGAAAGGGAACGCCGATAATCGCCGTTGCGACACCAACCGGAACTTCTCTGGATTCCAGAATAAAGCGCGATGCTAAATCCGCAGTCACCAAAAGAATCGCCCCAACTAATGCGGTATAAGGAAGCAGCCATCTAAAATCATGCCCAACGATGTATCTGCATAAGTGAGGGACAATAAGTCCTATGAAAGCAATCGGACCAGCTGCTGCTACCGAGCTTCCCGCCAATAGTACAATTGCCGTAGCAGACAGCACGCGGACCAGCGTTAGACGCTGTCCCAAGCTCTTCGCGCTATCGTCTCCAATCGCCATAATATTTAACGAGCCCGAGAGTAATAGTGAGATCGTCATTCCTATTGCCATATAAGGCAGAACCATCAATAAATGCTCCAGATTTCTTCCTTCTACAGAGCCGATCATCCAGAATAAGGCAGATTCCAACGATTGCTTATTAATTAGAATAATGCCGGATGTAATTGAGGAAGCGAAAGCTGCCATACAAGCGCCGGCCAAGGTCAGCTTTACCGGCTCGAAACCGCCTCCTTGCAAGCCAAGCGTATAGACGACCACCGATGTTGCAACCGCACCTGCGAAAGCAAGCCAGACCATGCCGCTCATCGTTAACGAGGAACCGAATACGAGTAGCCCGATGACTATAAATAGCACAGCGCCCGCATTTACACCGAAGACGGAGGGCGAAGCCAGCGGATTTCTTGTCAGAACCTGCATTATCGCCCCGGCTACTGCTAAACTTGCCCCCACCAGTGCCGCAATCAGGGTTCGGGGAACACGAACCTTCGTCAGAATAAGATGTTCGTTGGAACCGTTGAATTGACTGTAAGCCAGCCATAGATCTTTCAAGCTGAATTGATGAAGACCATACAATACACTGCATAACATACTAATTAGAAGCAAAATTGCACCGACAACTAGGCCGGCGAGCTTTCGCTTGCTTAGGAAAGAACCATTCACGTCTGCACCGAGCCTCCTATTCATTGGCAGTCTTAACAACTAAACTGCCGGAATCGTCAACAAGCTGACGCGAATACAGCGCCAGCTTGTTGATTCGATACGCCTTTATTATTTCACATCAAAGTATTTAACGAGTTCGTCCAGCAACAGATTGGCTGCTTCATATCCTCCTGCCGAGTTCCAGATCGCTTCATCGACTTGAATCACCTTGTTGTTCTTTGAAACGCTCAAATTTTGGAACAACGGATCTTTTTTCCATTCCTCCACGACCTTCGATGCATCGTCCTTGCCCGGAGTCTCCGACACGAAATAGAAGAGCACATCGCCGTCCATGCTAGGAATCGTCTCTTTGGTCATCACTTCGATAAAGGAGTCTTTATCCTGCGACTCAGGCCGTGCAATTCCTAATTGGCTCAAGAGCACGCCGGAGAACGTTTGCTTTTGATAAATACGCACTTGTTTCGCGGAGAAGCGCACCACCGACACTTTCGTGTCTGCTTTGCTACCGAGCTTCGCCTTGACTTCCGCAACTCGTTTATCGAAGTCTGCCATCGCCTGCGCTCCTTCTTCCTGCTTGTTTAAAGCTTCGGAGTAGAGCTTGAAATTAATCTTCCAATCTCCTGCCAGGTCATCGGAGAATATCGTCGGAGCTATCTGCTTTAATTGGTCGTAGATTTTCTCTTGTCTGACCTTATTACCGATAATCAGATCCGGCTTGAGGCTCGCGATCAATTCAATATTCGGCTGAAGCTCGTCTCCCACAACCGTAACGCCTTCCATGTCTTTCTTGATATGGTCGTACCAAGGGTCACCAATCCAAGACTGAACGGCTCCGACCGGTTTGATGCCCAGTGCCAAAAGTGCCTCTGTTCCTTCATTGGTCAATATGACAACACGTTCAGGGGCGCCGGTAAGCGTTTCTTCCCCCATCGCATGCTTAATCACTCTTGTGTCATTGCTTACATCCGTCGACGGACTCGCAGCTGGACTTGCGGAAGTTGCAACATTATTAGTAGAAGTGCTGTTGCTTGTCGGTGTGACATTCGTTCCCCCTGTCGAGCATGCACTCAAAAAGAGAACGAAACAAAATAATAAGGTTGCTGCCATTGTTGTTCTTGACTTACGATACATCGGTATTTCCCCTTCTCTTTTATATTGATAATGATTCTCAAACTCATTACCAATATAACGTTGCTGCCTTCTAGCAACAATGGGAGATCTGAACACGAAGGATGGATTATTTCGACGCTGCTCCTGTTGCAACGCTGCTTCTTTAAAGCTGGTGGGAGAAACACCCTCGTATTTCTTGAAGATACGGCTGAAATAATAGCTGTCAGTATAGCCTACACTCTCGGCAATTTCCTTCAGCGTGAAATCTGTGGATAGAAGCAACTGCTTCGCTTTGCTCATCCGCAATTGAATCAAATAATCGATCGGGCTCGTTCTCACTTGCTTCTTAAAGGCGTGCAGTAGCTGTCTGGAGCTGCAACTAAGGTGTTCAAGCAGCGTCTCAAGCGTTATCGGCTCCCGATAGCGTTCATGAATATAACGAACCGCTTGGGCCACCAAGTCTGGCTTAACGGCTATGATATTCTGGCGTTCCATCTGCTCTAGAATTTCATAAACCATTTGATAAAATATCGCTTTAACTTGAAGCTTATTGAGTAGATCTGAACGATGCCACTCCTTGCTCATGGAGGTGACATGATGGAAAACGGAAATCGGATAATGGGGCTTAAATACATATTGCATTTGAAACGGATTGTGCTTATCCATCAGCTTGATCGTTTCTTGACGGGATGGTAGTGCTAGTACTGCTTTATACAAAATAATATAGTATTCCAGCAGCTCATCTGCCGTAATATCAAGGTAGAGACCCTTGCCCCCATGGAGCAAGGAAAACCGGCTGACGCGGTGTGCTATGCCGTCCAGTTGGAGATGTGCGCTACCTCTAGTCACATATAAGAAGACGCTTGAGGGCATTCTGTACGCATGCAGCTCCTCGCCTTGTTCCATTCTTGTATGTCGTATATCTATGATCTTGATGAATGCCTGATTCCATAGCAAAGCTTGATCATTCAATGTCACTGTCTTGCGCTCCCCCTTCTCTATCACTCCATGTTGAGAGATTTATACCCCCATCATATATGATAATGATTATCATTTACAATGATATTCGCAGAACTATTTTCCAGCAGTGTTACTGACAATGGAACGTAAAAAGACGAGCAACCGTTGATGGTTTGCTCGTCTTTTCTATCAAATTTAATAAATGTTTTATTTCCTCCCCATAGCTGATGTGTGTTGAAGGATTTTCGACACACATTCATCTAAGGAAAACTTGTCTGTCTCTACGATCACATCCGGGCTAACGGGCTCCTCATATGGAGAATCAATACCCGTAAAATGCTTGATTTGTCCGGCTCTTGCTTGTTTATATAGACCTTTCGGATCTCTCTCTTCACATACTTCCAAAGGACATTGAACATAAACTTCCTTGTAGGAATCCCCTATGAGAGAACGGACCTTATCGCGTGTAGAGCGGTAGGGAGAGATCGAGGCAACGATCACATTCAGGTTCGCATCAAGCAGAATCTTACCAATCTCACCAATTCTTCTACCAACTTCCAGTCGATCTTCTTCGCTAAATTGAAGATCCTGATTAATACCTCTCCTCAATGTGTCACCGTCCAGAATGTAGCAATTCTCAATGTGATTTTTCAGTTCCTCTGCAAGCGTAGATTTACCTGAACCCGATAGTCCAGTTAGCCAGATCATTTGATTCATAGATACGTACCTCTTCCTGCTAGATTCTATTGTTAAAATACTTTGTATAGTTATTCTAGCTTAAACACAATTTCAGTACCTGTCCCGTCCTTCTTTAAGGGTACACTAAATTCCTTAAACACTAATGTAATACCGGAGTTATCATCTGGGAGAGGCGGAGATACTACGTAGTTATAGGCTGCATGTCCTGATGAACTTCCACCATTCGTCATTCGACAATCATACGATTTATCTATATATAACTCAAAGTGTTTAGGTTTATTAGCATATAATTCAGAGGTAATATCCCAATCCATACTAAGCGTGATAACACTTGCATTACTGTATTGTCGTATAGAGGTCAGTGTATAGAAGAACTCATCTGCCTCAATAGATTGTAGAACAGCAATATGTTTTTTAAAATCCGTTGGCTCGACCATCGGCTTAAAATGTTCTTCATTAAATAATGTCCCAAATACCGATTTCAAAAAATCCTCGTAAAGTTCAAACCTCGCCGCCCAATCTGAAATATACTCAAAAGATGGGAATCCTGGATTATTATCCGAGCGTTCCTTACGTTGTTTTATCAAAGCACAAATCTGCTCATCGATATCAGTAATTCTATGATCGTAATGCTCGGTTGGGCGTATAAACTGCATCCGTTTCATCTTAGTCCTCCTTATTGCAATTCTTTTCATTCATATGCTCATTAGACTAGCGTTACTTCAACAAACTATTTTATACATTTAAACACGAGAAAAAGTGGGATTCTCATCCTTCTCTTATACTCTCCTTCACTATTAAAAAATTGAGGATTTGGTTTACATTCTCTGATATCCTCTATTTTAAATCCGACTTGTTTCAGTGACTGAAAATACTCTTCAAAAGTTCTGTGGTACTTAACTACACTTTCTCCAATCCAAGGCTCCATTCTCTTACCCATTTCAAAATAGTTATCGACGATCCAGTCCGACTTTCTTTCTGAAGTTGTTGCACTTTTCATGGATGATGTTAGAACCGGATGCTGTACACTAAAAATAAACTGACCATTAGGGATAAGCGCACTACGGATACTATCAAAGATTGGTTCTAGGTCTTGTAAATAATGAATAGCTAACCGAGAGATTACCAAATCATAGTTCTCTTTTGGGTAATTCCAACTCTCCATAGTAGCATGGTGAATCTCACTTTTAGATGTATTTAACAGTTCTTTTGCCGCTTTGACCATATTACTTGAACCTTCCACACCTTCGTAAAAGTTACATCCCTGCTCAAGCAACTCATATCCGAACTTAGCATCCCCGCATCCTAAATCGAGCACCTTTTTCCCAAGTACATCGCCCATAAGATCATATATAACCGGCTTTTCAATAATGTTATTTGGGCTATCCGCTCTGTTTCTTCTCAATAAATAGTTATAGAAAAAATCTTCATTGTCATACACCGATGACCCTTTGTAATCCAAAAAAATACCTCCTTGCTGTTTAGAGTATACTTTTGGGTAATTTTAGCATTTAAAACAACCTTATACTACCGATAATTTCATTTAGCTCTTAAACTCCTATCATTAAAAAAAACACCCCAAAGAGTCTCTCTGAGGTGTCCAATTCTTAGTGTTTGATTGGCAACGTATAGTATCCAAAAGCAAGATCAAGTAATGCACTCGCTTCTTGGCGAAGCAAAGGCTTTTTAGAACGAAAATCGACAGACCCGTCATCATTCACTTTTGTATCAGGATCTACAATGCCTTGTGACACTAATGCTATGATCGAATCAGTGGCCCATGAGTCTGTGTCACCTTTAAGCGTAATTTTTGAAGCTTGCTTAGCTTGTTTTAGATTTTGAATCATAACGGCTGCTACTTGTCTTGTGATGACAGCATTACGATCAAAACCAGGGATTCCTTTTTTCGTTAATTCTTTATTCCCCTCAATTAAATGAGGAAAGCCGTACCATCCATGGGCAAGAATTAGAGCATCCATAAACTCACCTTGCGTAATCGTTCCCTGTGGTTTGAAATTGTTGCCAGATTTAGCACTTATCACATCAAGCGAATACAGGTTGTCGATGTAAGATTTATAAGCGCTCTCCTCGGATACATCAGCGAATGCTGGCTTCGTGTGAACCTTACGAGCATCTGAAACAAAGTCTGGGCTATTAGGATTCGTATAATAAAAGTATTCGATCTGATCTTTATGATCTTTTTTAAAGGCCAATTTGTTACCTAATTCATCTTCGAACAATAGCGGATTAATCATTCGTAACGTATGTGTACCGCTTGTTCCAGTCTCCATAATCAGATTGCCATCTGCATAGGTGAAGTTCGATTTCAAGAAATAGAATCTGGTGTTCAAATAAGTTCCAGTATATTTAGTAGCTTCTGATGCAGGCAATGGGAGATACGTTGGCGCCTCTGGTGCTTTCTTTTCAGGAAAATAGTGATCCATCAAGGCTTCATAAATATCTAAGCTCATCATTGTGTCATTGTTATAGGACATGTAGAAAGCGGTATTCTCCTCTGGCAATAATACGATCAGTGATTGATGACCAGGCATATTTCCACCTTTGAGAACCACATGATAGCCATTCATCAGATCATTACGATACCCTTCAAATCCTCCAATCGTCGTCATCGGAAGCAATTCATTCGCAAATACAGAGTAGGTTTGCATCATCTTTGTGGTTTCTTTACTAATGATTTGCTTTCCATTCACGCTACCCTGTTGTTGAAAAAGAGTTAAATATTTAGCCATATCTTCTCCTGTGGAAAGGATGCTGCCCTGTGGCCCATCGGTAGGAGCATGCCCAAAGGTTGGGTGAGGTTTACCATCTGGACCATAATGCGTGGCCATTCTATCTAACAGCACTGGGGTAAATCGAGCACTAGTAGAGTTCATTCCTAACGGTTTGAACACATGGTTCTCCATATACTTATAAAACGGGGTACCACTTACGTTCTCAATCGCATAACCCGCAAGTAAAAATGCAAAATTATCATAGGTGTAAGCTTCACCAGGTGTCCGAACGACCGTCGGCATATGCTCCGTCATAAACTTTTTCATTGGGATGTCTTGATCTACATATTCCGGTGCAACAAAGTTAGCTTTATCCGGGTAATCAAAGCCCGTTGTGTATGACAACATATTTCTTAAGGTTAACGGAGTTTCCGTTTCATTAGGTACTTTCATTCCTCCAAGATACGCATTGATATCGTGATCAAGATCCATCTTTCCTTGTTCCACTAGCTGCAAAGCTGCTAAAGCGGTAAATGTCTTCGACACGGATGCGATCTGAAAGACGGTATTCTTATCGACAAGTGTTTTCTTTTCTTTGTCCGCATATCCGTACCCTTTATTCACGAGCACCTTTCCGTCTTTAACCACTACAAAATTGGATCCGTTCACATTGTAATCCTTCATTTTCTGCGCAAATATAGGGTCCGCGAAAGCCTCGATTTCTTTTCCATTAAAAGATCCTTTCGAACTGGTTGCGTTAGTGGAGACTGGTGCTGAACATGCTGTAAATACAGCTGTTGATAATAATAGTGCGATGACGCTAAGCTTGCGTGTCTTTTTCTTCATAATCCATTCTCCTCTATAGGGTTAGTTGTAAATAGTAAACCTGTTCTGAGTATCACAAACGGATTGTCATTCTAGCTAGAAACGTTCTGTCACCAATTAGCTTCGTTACATGTCATATGACATAACGATTTAATCAAAAAAAGACACCAACAAGGAGTCAGTGTCTTTCATTTCACATATTAGTTTAGAGGAGCTTAGAGCCATCTCGAAAAACTTTTATGAGATACATTGATCTGATTTCGTTCGGCCCAAGCTTTTAACTGTTTCATTATTTCATCTTCATCTTTTTGTGACAGAAAATTAAAGCATAATTTATAAGGAACAAATTTATTCACTTTAGGTCTAATCCCAATTACAGGACTAAAATATCCTTTTATATATATGTCATTAATCCGCTCTGCTTCTATTCCTAGATCTTCTATTAATATAGATTCCGGTTGAATCTGAATTTCAACAACTCTTCTGATCGTAAATATCCTGTAGACTAAAACAATTGCAACAATGAAACACAAAATAGCCTGACCATAAAGTAAACAAGATAGCACTAAGTTGTCACTACTTGTATAGCGATAGTTTAAATTATAAATTTGAAATAATTGAATCCCCATTAGCAGACTGATATACACCAGAAGTGGTATTAACGACGGACGCCTCACTCTATAAACCTCTGTATTATCCATGTGCCCCTCCTTTTCTCACGTCCATATAGATTACCATATGTTATAAAAAATGGATATTGCATCTTAGTGCTTGGAGAAAAAAGACGGGGCGCCCCATTAGCCTTTTCAAGGCTCTTGGAACACCCCTTATATTGCCAAAGCCCCTTAGAGCCATCTCATAAATCTTTTGTGAGACAGTTTAACTTGATTACGTTCAGCCCATTTGGTTAGTTCTTTCATTCCCCTGTATTCTTGTTCAAGAAAACTAAAACATAATCTATAGGGAGCAAATTTATGATCTACAGGTTTAATCCCTATTACTGGCTTGAAATAGCCCTTTACATAAATATTCTCAATTCGGTTTGCTTCAATTTCTTTATTTCCAACTATTATTGAGTCCGGAAGAATCTTGATTTCAATGAACCTTCTAATCGTAATGATCCTATAGAGCAATACGATTACAACTATCAGACAAAAGATTACCCAAAAATATCCGATATACGAAAGTACTTTACCGTTCGTATTTTTTATGACGCTTGTCAATAGTAAGCCACTTGAAATAATCATTGATAGTAGAAGTGACATTAATGAAGGACGACTCACCTCATAAACCCCTATATGATCCATGTGCCCCTCCTTTTCTCACGTCCATATAGATTACCATATGTTATAAAAAATGGATATTACACTTTTCTTCACTTTACTGGAATCTCAATCACCTTATTGTATGCCTTCAAATAGTGTATTCCTTCTATTAGTAGTGACCCAGGCTCTGCTTGTGTATCAAATAATAAAGTTCGTTCTTTCATTAGTTTGCCGTCCACTTGCTTTGTCTCTTTTTGATTGATCGTTGTTTTTAAAGATGTACTCTCGTTGTTTGTTTCTATAGACACACCATCCAGCATTACATCATCGTCAGAAGCGATTGTTATTTCGATGCCTTGGGAGGTTTTGGAGACATCTTTTAACCATAATTCTTTATCATCCAACATCAATGGCTTATCACTAAGGGAAGTCAGGGAATACTTTTCGTCCAGCTTTTGATATCCAGGAAACTCTTTAACGACTAGCTGCATGGAATGTAGCTCCTTAGGCAATGTGTCGAAGCGAATATCAAATGTTCTTCCACCTAATGAGGTTTGATTACCACTACCCAGAATCTCTACAGGTGTTCCATCGACAATTAATTGTATCCCATGTAATCCAAGCTTCACTCGATCAAAATTATCGACATCCAGCTTCCCTTTTACTACAGTCATCGTTGGTGTAGCTGTGATTGATTTGAAGGTAATCGTCCCTTTGTCGACTTTAACCTTCTTGTTGATCGATTGTTTAATCTGAGTTTCCATGGCCTCATTAGGGTTATAAGGGAACGTAACTGTTCCTTCGCTCATCTGGCCGTTCTCTACTAGCTGCTGCCAAAAGTGTAACGTTAGTTTTTTTGAAAATGGATTTACGCTGTCAAACGACATCTGTCCTTTAATCTCCGTATGCTCTTCATTGATTAATGATGTACCACTTACTGCGTTAGAATCGGTTAAAAAACCACTTATTTTTGAGGGTCTAAAAGCGTCTACAGACATATCCTCTAGTCCATTTGGGTTAGTTAAGGTGTAATACATAATGAATTGATTGGCGTCCGCCATAATTCCGTTAATGGTAAGAGTTGTTCCGTCTAGTAACGTAGTTTTCTTGTTGATGTTTTGTCCCAACCCTTTTTCATTTAGCTGTTGTAAAGTTGTGCCATTAAGCAATTCATCAAAGCCAAAAAGCTGTTTGCCAAAATAAGCAAAAGCATTGTAGTTTTGTCCAGAGATCACTGTCACCAATAAAACAACCGCCGCAACCTTCCAAATCGGTGCTATTCTTTTCGTTCTTTTTGCGGGAGCCGAATTCAAAGCCTTTCTTAATCTCATTTCTAATTCTTCAGGTGCGGTAATGGATGCTATGCGCGTCTTCTCATCAGCTAATTGTTGCTCGACATTATTGTTCATCAACATCACCTCTGTACTGATTTTTGAGCGTTTGTAATCCATGGTAAATTCTTGATTTAACCGTTCCTATCGAAACCTTTGTAATGTCAGCTATCGTTTGATAATCGAGATCATGAAAATACTTTAATTGAATCGCTTCTCTCTGATGTTCATTTACTTGTAACAACAAGGTCTCCATATCCATTTGCTGCTCACTTCTGCGATAAGGATCATTACTACTCACTACTTGGCCTATTTCCCTATCGTCAACCTTACTCCAATCCTCTAACAGCACCAGCTTGCCGCGCTTATGAAGGAGTCGTTTACAGCCATTCACCAAAATCGTCTTACTCCAGCTATAAAATGCTTCCTCTTTCTTTAGTTGACCGATCTTTTCATAAAGTGTGACGATCATATCGTCCATGGCATCCATGGCATCATGCGCATTCCCCATATAGCTGAACGCTAGCCTATAATAAACGTCTTTTTCAGACATGATTAAGTGGAGCAATGCTTCTTTATTCCCCTTTTTGGCTTTTTTCACCCAACGAGCAACATCCATGCCTTCACCTCTCTCCCCTATAAGAGTTAGGAGTAACTTAAAAAGTTCATTTCCCATAAAATAATTTTTATATACTATGTATGGTTTCATTCACCTAAATGTAATATTAAGGAAAATAAGTCTCTTCTATACCCCAATCTAGTTGATTTTAAACACTTCAAGTAATAGAATGAACTAATCTAAAAGAAAAGGATGGGCATAAGAGATGCCGTTTAAAGAACCTCGTACACTCAGTAAAAGATCCCTATTTTTTTTCTCTCTCATTATGCTAGTTAAAAGTTATTTTGCTTGGTATTTTCTCTTTGAAGACGGGCCTACGTGGACCACATGGCTTAAAGAAATCCCTTTTGTGCTTCTAGTCTTTTGCTTGATTGAATGGTTCGCAACGAAACGAAAAATTGCCATCTACATGCTGGTCAATGTGTTGATCACTACGCTATTTTTCTCACTCATTGTATATCATAATCATTTTGGCATCATTGCTACTTCGCAAGTATTAGATCAGGTCAAACAAGTAGGAGCCGTTAAGAAAAGTATTTTCTCGGTCCTTCGTCCGCAATATATGCTTATTTTCGTGGATATCATTGTCATTGGTTTGATCATGTTTAGAAAGCAAAAGGCACTTAACTGGAAAAAAGCTATGTCGCGTAAAAGTAACAGGAAAGCGGTTGCGATCTTGTTCTGTATTTCCATCGTCATTTGTGCAATGAATATTTTTCCTAACCGAGCCAGTATGAACGAAACTGTTAAAGCCGAGCAAATGGGCATTCTCAATTATGAAGCTTACTCTCTATTAGCCAATCAAGAAGAGGAACAAATCGACGTCGCTAAGATTACACAAGCAGCGATTAACGAGACCAAAGGAATTCAAGCAACCTCAAATCCGGTTCAATTTGGAGCCGCCAAAGGAAAGAACCTGGTCATTCTTCAGATGGAGTCTTTCCAGAACTTCTTAATCAACCTTAAGATTGATGGAGTAGAAATTACGCCGAATATGAATAAGCTTGCGGCTAGCAGTTATTACTTTCCGCGTTTCTACCAGCAGGTTGGACAAGGAAATACTTCTGACGCCGAATTCATTGTAAATACTTCTTTCTATGTTCCACCTGATGGTCCAGCCACTCAAATGTATGCGCCAAAAGAGCTTCCAAGCTTACCTAAGCTGCTTCAAGCGCAAGGTTATGATACGGCAACATTCCATACCAATGAAGTCGACTTTTGGAACCGTGGAGAGCTTTATACTGCCTTAGGATTTAATCGATATTACGATAAGGAATATTATGGTGAAGAGGACACGGTATTTTACGGAGCTTCTGATGAGGTGTTGTATGAGAAAACAGCTGCAGAGCTAGCAAGGATGGATCAGAAGGATCAGCCTTTCTACTCCCATGTTATTTCGATGTCAGCACATAATCCGTTCTCGATCCCTGAGGAAAAATACAAAATGGCCCTTCCAGAACGATTCGAAGGAACATTAGTCGGAGATTATATTCGTGCTCAAAATTATGCTGACTATGCACTGGGACTTTTTATTGATGAGCTCAAACAAAATGGGGTATGGGATAACAGCTTGATTGCATTGTACGGAGATCACCGCGGACTTCCTATCTTCTCTCTAAAAGAGGACGATCACGTCTTATTACAGGAAATCCTTGGTCATGAATATACGGAACGCGAATTAATTAATATTCCGTTGATCCTCTCAGCGACGGGGATTACAACGCCAAGTGTAAAAGAACAGTTGGGCGGTCAAGTGGATATTTTGCCTACTGTATCTAATTTATTGGGTGTTTCTCTTGCGGATCATATTCATTTCGGACAAGATTTATTGAATCAATCGACTTATAACCTACTTCCTCAGCGCTATTATTTGCCAACAGGATCGTTCGTAAATAATGAAGAGCTCTTCCTATCTGGCAGTGGCTTCGAGGATGGTCAGCATTATACCTTATCTGGAGATGGTAACCACACGCAACAAACGACCGAGGATGAGTTCGATCGTGCTTTAGAGCTTCTCCATCTATCAGATAGTTATGTAACACAGTTACCGGATAGAGTAATTGAGGAAAAATAAGCTTATATATACCAAAAACACTGCACTCACCAAATCGGCGAATGCAGTGTTTTTCTATAGTCATTTACTTATTCTTTTACGACCAGTTTTAGAGGTGCGGCAATCAGTTTCTCAACCGTCTTGCCATCTAATACGTCTTTCGCTGCTTGAATCGCTAACTGCCCAATTAATGCAGGCTGCTGAGCAACGGTTCCTGTGAGTTTACCCGCCTCAATGGATTTAAGTGCATCTTCATTTCCATCAAAACCGATGACAGGAATATTCTTACCTGAACTCTGAATCGCTTCTATAGCACCAAGAGCCATTTCATCATTATGAGCGAAAACCGCTTGTACATCTGGATTTCCTTGGAGAAGGTTCTCCATAACGGTCAACCCTTTCGTACGGTCAAAATCAGCAGTTTGCTTCGCAATCACCTCAAGCTGCGTGTCGGCAATTTCATGGAATCCTTTCCCGCGTTCACGGGTAGCTGATGCTCCCGGTGATCCTTCTAGTTCTATAACCTTTGCACCTTTTCCAAGTTGCTCTACAATATATTCAGCTGCCATTGATCCACCTTTTACATTATCAGAGGCAACAAGGGCTTTAATATCTCCCTTATCTGCAGAACGGTCCAAAGTAACGACTGGAATATCTAGACTGTTAGCTGTCTGAACAACCGTCGAGATCGCTGAAGAGTCTACTGGATTGATCAACAGCGCATTTACACCTTTTTGCATTAAATCTTCAACGTCATTACTTTGCTTGGCTGAATCATTCTGCGCATCGATAACGAGAACCTCCATACCAAGCTTCTTAGCTTCTGCCAAAACTCCATCTTTAACAGATACAAAGAACGGATTGTTCAAGGTAGAAATGGATAATCCAATCTTCATATTCCCTGGGCCTCCGCCGCTGTTCGGCTTTGCCCACTCTGGAGGCTCTAAGGAACAGCCCGTCATAAGAATCAAGAGTAAGGAAGTAAAAATTAATGTGAGCTTTTTCATGTGGAATCCCCCTTATACGGCTTTCTTACGGTCTATGAGTACAGCAATCGCAATAACGATCCCTTTAACTACCATTTGGTAAAATGATGATACGCCGAGCAAGTTCAAGCCATTGTTCAGAATCCCGATAATAAGAGCACCAATTAATGTGCCTACGATACGTCCACGGCCACCTGTTAAGCTCGTCCCCCCTAATACTACTGCCGCGATCGCATCCAACTCATAGGATGTACCTGCTGTTGGTTGCGCTGAGTTCAACCTAGAGGTCAAGATGGCACCAGCCAATGCTGATAACATACCGGTTAAGGAATAGATCATTATTTTGATGCGGTCTACTTTGATCCCTGAAATAATGGAAGCTTTCTCATTACCCCCAATAGCATACGTTTTACGGCCAAATGGCGTTTTATGCAGTACAATCCACAACACAGCGAATACGATAATCATCGTGATAGCAGGAACAGGTATTCCTAGTAAATATCCACGACCAAACAATTGGAACGTCATGCTGTCACCAAGACCTGTGATCGGATTACCGTCCGTGTATACAAGCGTTAATCCGCGGAAAATAGTCATGGTCGCCAGTGTAGCAATAAAAGGCGCCATTCTGCCTTTCGTAATCATCAGTCCGTTGACCATCCCCATCAGTCCACCCGCTAAACAACCCACAACAATAGCTAAGATTGGATCCCAGCCTGACAACATCAAGTTGGCTGTGAAGGCACTGGATAAAGCTAGAATAGACCCTACTGATAAATCGATACCACCCGTTAGAATAACAAAGGTCATTCCAAAAGCGATAAGCGCATTAATTGCGACTTGTCTAAGCAAGTTCAGTATATTAAGGGGTTCCATAAAGCTTGGGTTCAGCACGGTTACGATAATAATTAGAATGATTAACCCTAGTAATGGCCCTAATTTCTGCGTGATTTGCCCAATTTGGAAACCTTTCTTTACACTCTCATCTTTGATAGTAGTCATTACTATTGCCCCCCTGTAGCTAACGTCATGATTTTTTCTTGCGTAGCTTCTTGTTGTGAAAGTTCTCCACTGATTTCCCCTTCATGAACAACTACGATGCGGTCACTCATCCCTAAGACTTCAGGAAGTTCTGAGGATACCATAATAATGGCGACACCTCGTTCAGTTAATTCGTTCATAAGCTGATAAATTTCCCGTTTTGCCCCAACATCGACGCCGCGTGTAGGCTCATCAAGGATAAGAACACTGAGGCCAATACCAATCCATTTGGCGATAACTACTTTTTGTTGATTACCCCCAGATAAATTCCGGACCAAAGTGGATGATGATTGTGTCTTAATGTGTAGCCGTTTAATAAGCATGTCCACGAATTCTTGTTCCTTCTTAGCATTAATTACACCCTTAGGGGCAAAGTCGTATAAATTCGTCAGTACCATATTATCTCGAATAGAGAAATCTAGGATTAACCCCTCATCTTTACGGTCTTCTGTAACAAAGCCGATTCCAGCTTGCATAGCGTCATTGGGATTCCGAATGGTAATCTTCTGTCCCTTCACCCAAATCTCACCTTGGTCTAATGATTCTAATCCAAATAAGGTTCTCATCATCTCTGTACGTCCAGATCCCATTAATCCAGAGAATCCTATGATTTCGCCAGCTCGCACAGAGAAATTAGCATTTTTAAATTGCCCTTTCTTTGAAGCATTCTTAACTTCAAGAACTACTTCTCCGGGTTTAGAAGTCCGCTCAGGGAACCGGTCCGTTAATTCACGACCTACCATCTTCCGAACTACATCGTCAAAATTAGTTTCAGGAATGGGCTTCGTGTCTACGGTTTTCCCGTCTCGCATCACGGTGATTCGATCACATATCGTAAAAATTTCTTCCATCCGATGCGAAATATAGACGATAGAGACGCCTTCTTTCTTTAGCGAGGCAATGACTTCAAATAGTTTCTGTATTTCTCTCTCGGTTAATGCAGCGGTAGGTTCGTCCATAACAATAACTTTCGCATGAGTCATAAGCGCTTTAGCGATCTCAATCATCTGTTTTTCACCTACTGAACATTCCCCCGCCTCTTGGTTCAAAGGAATGGTCACAGAGAGCTTAGCAAACTGTTCATTTGCTAACGCTTTCATCTCTTTCCTATTTAACAGGCCGAATTTGGATGTTCGTTCCTTGCCAATGAACAGATTATCCAGAACCGTCATATCTGGCCATACATTCAGCTCCTGATGGATAAATGCGATTCCATATTGTTCTGCCTCTTTGGGATTCGTAAAGTATTTCTCCTGATCATCTATACGAATGGTCCCTTGGTCACGTTGGTGCAGACCGATCAGAATATTCATCAGCGTAGACTTACCTGCACCATTCTCGCCCATCAGGGCATGAACTTCACCATCCTTAAGTTCAAAATCCACACCGGTCAATACACGGTTAGCGCCAAAAGACTTATGAATATCTTTCATCGTAATGTGCATACACTTAGAACCCCCTTTTTATCCAAAATAGACCCCAGCTTGTAAAATACAATTTGCATATGGCTTTGCTTCACCCGTGCGAATAATAACCTTAGCCTGCTGGGTCAGCTGCTTAAATTGCTCATGTGAATACGCCTCTATCGGTATTCCCTTAAATTTATTATTCAAGTATTGAGAGGTGACTTTATTATCAGTCTCTAATTCCTCTGCAACGATCAGCTTTTCGATGACCATATCCTCTGAAATCATATCAACGATATCTTGGAAGCTAGGGACCCCTAGTTTAACCGCCAAATCAATCTTCGGAATACCCGGTGGAACAGGAAGCCCAACATCTGCGATGACAATCGTATCGGTGTGACCTAAGTCCGCAAGCACTTTAGAAATATGACTATTTAATACTCCGTGTTTTTTCATAATTACAGATTCGCCTCCACCTCTGCTCTTGTTGGCATACCACCTTGAGCACCAAATTTAGTAACGGATAAAGATGCTGCTCGATTGGCAAACTTTACACTATCCAGAATGGAGCTGCCTTCAGCTAAAGCAACTGCAAATGCCGCATTAAAAGTATCTCCAGCTCCGGTCGTATCTATAGCGTTCACTTTGTAAGTAGGAACCAGAATTTCTTGTTCTCCATCGTAAAATCGTACGCCATTGCTTCCTTCTGTTATAAACAGCTTGTTGGGATACTTCCGTAAAGCATCTGTAGTACTCATCCCAGGGAATAAAATCGTACATTCATGTTCGTTCGGTGTCAGATAGGCGGCATTTTCTATAATCGTGTCACTGATGGGACGAGCAGGAGCTGGATTAAGCAGCATAGGTACATTGAATTTATGGCAAAGCTCACTTACATAAGACACCGTTTCTTCGGGTATCTCTTGTTGGATTAGCACCATATCAGACCCTTTTATAGCATCAAGTGCTCGCTCAACCAACTCAGGAGTGACTAAATCATTAGCTCCTTTTACAACGATAATGCTGTTATCACCTTCTGCTAAAATGATGTGAGCTGTCCCGCTCTCGACATGTGTAACCGGTTCCACATTGGTTGTAAGAACCCGATTTCTCTTAAGATTCTCCATGATTTCCGTACCATAGAAATCTTCACCTACACAACCAACCATCGTAACTTCTGCGCCCAAACGTGAAGCAGCTACAGCCTGATTCGCTCCCTTGCCTCCTGGAACGGTAGCGAAGCTCTCTCCAAGAACAGTTTCCCCTGCGTGAGGTCGCTTGGATGAGGTCACCACCAAATCCATTGAACAACTTCCGATTACACAAATTTTAGCCATGTCCATCAACCTTTCTTATGTTGTCATCTATTCTTTTCTTCTTGTTGTTTCCCGCTCCACAAAGCTAACGGGTAATTGAATGATTTTATCTTCTACTTTATCTTGCTCAATTAACTTAATAAGTAAACCAGCTGCTTCACGGCCCATGTCATGTGCAGGCTGACGGATAGTGGATAACGAAGGCGACAACAGGCTGCTGAGTGGGATATCATCGAATCCAATGATTTGGAGATCCTGTGGCACTCTTTTACCTAAGCGATGTGCTTCATGAATAACAGCTGTCGCCACGATATCATTACTGGCAATTACACCATCTGTATTTATATATTTATCAAACAACTCTACAGCCCATTGTTCCGCTTCCGTGTGGGAGAAGGATGAAGTCTGGATCACTTGATAAGTGATTCCCATTTCATCAAGTACTTCAATCGCACCTTGAAATCGATCTTGCGCCGGTTTAATATGCGCCGGTCCTTGCATAACTGTAATTTTGGTGCTTCCCCGTGCAATGATTTCTTGAGCAGCAAGGCGTCCGCCTTTTCTGCCATCTGCATATACGGAGGGACTGTCATTAGAAGTACGGTCAAGAAATACAACCGGAATTTTCAAATTAGAATAAATATCTTTCTCGGGAAAATTGGTTGATGAGATCATGCCAATGACATTATTTTGGATAAAGGTTTGAATATAATCCAATTCCTTTTCCTCATTCTCATCACTATTACCAAAGATTATTCGATAACCATGCTCCTGCATCCGATCTTCTATCCCACGTGCTAATTGCGGGAAAAATGGGTTCGTAATGTCAGGCAATAGAAGTCCTATTAATTTGGATTTCCGTTTATACAATGACCTTGCAACCTCATTAGGGGTATAATTCATTTCTTTGATAGCTGCCTCAACTTTTTTTCGAGTATCGATATTCACATAACCAGATTCATTTAACACCCTAGAAACGGTTGCTACCGACACTCCAGCTATTTTTGCAACATCTTTAATCGTCATCATGATTCATTTCATCCCCCAATGTGTAACCGGTTACATGTATTACATTAATTAGATTATCATAAAACCGTTTTCATTACAATTCTTTTTTCGTTCCAATATATAACAAAAGATATCGATTGAACTCGATATCCTTAGTGAGGCTAATAAACCAGTTCACAATCATGGTGTTCCCAAACATCAAATAAATTACCATCCAGATCTTCAAATACAAAAAACTTACCATACTCACCTTCGTCACTAATGTTTCCGACTTTCACATCTTCACAACTCAAATTGTTATGAAGTGATACGACATCATTAGTAAAGAAAGTGATCACCCATCTTTTCTTATCCCTTACCTCGAACACAGCTCTTGAATCATGATCACTTTGTGTTAAACATAGGATCGGTCTATTCTCTCTAAATAAGCTTAGATTGCCTTCTCTTCGATCCCTAATATTAAAACCAAAATGTTTCACAAACCAAGCTGCAGATTTCTCCAAGTCTTTAACTGGGATCACATTATATGCAATACCTAAAATTCTTCCAACTTCCATCGAATACCTCCTTGACCTTAGACTTTTGTCTACTAAAGATCTCTAAAGACTTTTATCAGCAAATCGATTTAATAGTTTGATTGTATTAAAATGCATCCCTTCATGGTAAAGCGTGAAATTTATGAATTCTCCGATTGTATTTAAGGTTAATCCACTTCCGGTTGTAAGCGGTGTTGCTTGCTCACTTAAGCGATTGTGCATTGCTTCCTGAATACGTTTGGGTTGCTCCGAAAGCATCTTAATTAACACTTCAAGTGTTGGTGGTTTCTCGCTCCACTCTGCAGGTTTAGTACCTTTTGCAAATAATCGTTCAAAGCTTTCCGGCAATTGCATAAGCTCCCTAGCGGAATGAAAAGCGAACTTCTCTTGCACCAAATAAATATGTCCCAAGTTCCATCTAATGTTGTTATTAAAGCCCTGTGGAATGATATCTAGTATTTCCTCGGAAAGTTCTTCAACTGCACGAACAGTAACACTACGTACAAATTCAATTTGTTTGAACACGATTTGCTCCATCATAGCCCCTCCTATTTTTTATCCATAGTTTACCATGCACGACAACCGAATCCCAGCAGTTAGTACGAATTGTAAAATATCCCTTTACAAAAGAAAGCGAATGGTTTATTTTAACATTAAGTAATTATTAAATATTACTTGTATTATCCCAACATTTAAATTCTATAACAAGAAATATCGGAGGTTATGATGGAAGATAACATGAAAGATACCTTACTATCGAACATAAAATTTGCATATAACGAAGCTTTGGAATTCATTGTTTCTATGGGAATGATTGCTTGTGAAGAGCAGTTGCTTAAGGCAGCAGAGGATTACAAACTTGAAATGGACCCACAAGTGTTGTCTTATCATAAAGATGCACGAGCACGGTTGTCACCTCACTCCTACCGAGAACTTCAGTTTTTTTTCCAGTACAACTTTTTTCATAAAGCACTCGATTTTGCTTTCTATGAATCCATTTGTACCTGTCAAGAACCACAAACAGCTGAAGCATGGATAAATCGACTGGAAAAGAGTCCTGCAGAAAAGGTAGTCGCTGAAATGGTATATGGTGTGTATTACGATAAATTAGATGAGTTGCTAGAAGGAAACGATTGGGAAATCGTCAAGAAGGATACCCGCTTAATGGCTGAGCTTGTGGCAAGAACAAAACCACAGCTGGATGTGATTGAAGCGCAGGGGCCATTACTAGAGTGTCTTGCTTATCCCGAAGAAACTAAGCTGCGTTATATGCAGCTTTTAAACCAGTTCTACAAGGATGTCTTTTCACTTTGGAAAGAGGAGTTAAAAAGGGAGTCTGAACAAGCCTCTCAGCGTTATGAAGGTCTGTTCCTAGCGAATCCTGAAAGATTCATTCGTGATATCAACAAAAATGAACCTGCAGTTTATGATGTTCCCACTACTTTTCATGTCAGCTTCTTCTCACAAGTTGGCAATCATGTTCTCTTCTTTTACGCAGGAAGTTCCCGTATCGCATGGGTTATATTCGGCATTTTTAATGACCATGTATTCGGACCGGCTGCTGATCGAGAGAAAACTGAACTTTTTTTAAAAGCATTCTCGGATAAACGACGTTTAGACTTCTTGCTGCTCTTAAGGAATCGCCCTCACTATGGACAAGAAATTGCATCAGCACTTGGCATAACGCCCGCGGCAGTAACTTATCATGCCAACTTCCTATTCTTTTTAGACCTTATCGAACTAAAAAGAACCGACCATCGATTATATTACCATCTTCGAATGGATAAATTGAGAGAATTACTTACCGTCACCACAAAAGTAATGCTCGATGAGGAACCTCCTATCTTTTAAGTGAACCACAGCAATTAAAACCATAGTGGGGAGGGTCTAAATTGAATGAATCTACAAACATAGAAGCAGACTCGATCAAAAAATCCAAAGTAGTTTCTAACACTTTTATGCGTTTACTGAAACTTGGAAAACCCTATTTAGGCTGGTACCTCATATTATGTCTCTTAGCTGCCGTCGTTTCCCTTGCAACAGTTGGGATAGCCGAATCTTTACGACGTATAATCAACGCTGCTACGAATCAGAACATGTCCTTTTTAATGTCTGGTGCTATCTTTGCTCTAATAATCGTTATTGTAGATGCTTTAGCCAGCTTCTTATTGACTTACTTATCAGGTGTGCTTGAATTCAAGTCGACCTCCAAGCTTCAGGTATCACTGCTAGCTAGATTATTAAACGTACAGATGAAAGATTTGGATCGTTATCATTCTGCTGATCTTATTAGTCGTATCAATGATTCTGCCCCAGCTGCTCAGCAAGGTATCAATCAGAAGACCATTGAACTATTCAGTAATCTGATGCAAATTACATTTCTCCTAACTTATCTGCTCTCACTCCAATATGTCTTAACGCTCGGAACTATATTGATTTGCTCGCTTGTTCCACTTGTGATGATTCCCTTCACTTCCCGCCTACGTTCCATGCACGAGCAAAGACAGCAAATTGAAACCGCTCAACAAATGTTTATTCAAGATACGGTACAGGGTGCTGAGGTTGTGCGTGCCTTCTCCCTTGCACCTAAGCTGCATAATCAATTCACACAACGTGTTAGGCAATATTTCAACATTCATTTACCTGTCACACGCTTAGAAGCTGTGGGCTATAATATGCCCTTTGCCGTTATTCTTAGTGGATTGCTATATGTTCTCTCCTACGGCGGATATCTAGTTATCCAAGGGAGATTGGATGTGGGAGCAGTGGCGGCATTTCTGATTTGTTTCGAGCAAATTACAAACCCTGTATCAAAGCTGGCTAATCTATGGACAGAATTACAAGCCTCGCTGGCGCAAGGTAAACGATTGTTTGAAGTCATTGATTTACCAGAAGAAGACGCAAGCCGTGAATGTAATCAGGAAGATTCTCATAAAGAAATGCCGATGAATAACAACCAAGCAATTAGTGGCTTGTACCCTATCACCTTTGAGAATGTAGGTTTTCTTTATGGTAATCATCAAGTATTAACTAACGTAAATCTAACCATAGAACCAGGTAAAGTAACTGCGTTTGCCGGTCCTAGTGGCAGTGGAAAAAGCACCCTCCTTCAATTAATACTCGCAACCTATGAACCTAATGAAGGGGTCATCCAATCTGGTAAGTTGCCGTTAAGCAGCATTCCCCCTCGGTCTTGGCGTAATCATTTGGCTTATGTTTCTCAAGAGCCTTATCTGTTCACTGGAACCCTATATGAAAATATTGCATGGGGAAGACCTGACGCAACCTATGAAGAAATTATTAAAGCAGCAAAAAGTGCGGGGATACATGAATTTATTATGAGAACCCCACTTCAATATCAGACTTCTATTGGGGAACGGGGCCATACCTTATCTGGCGGTGAAAGGCAGCGGCTATCTATTGCCAGAGCGTTTGTCCGAGCGCCTAAGCTTCTCCTTCTTGATGAACCCACAGCTGCACTTGATAGCCATAATGAGGAGATTGTCGGCCAGGCCCTGCAAGAACTCATGCATGATCGTACAACGGTTGTTATCGCACATAGATTATCTACCATCAGAAATGCAGATCACATTTATTATATGGAGGCGGGTTCTATTGTTGAAGCTGGGACTCATCTGGAGTTAATGACTTTACAAGGACGGTATTACAATATGGTTGAGACCTCAATGAAGAAGGCTGATATTTCTGCTCTGGTCAGGGAGGTAGAGATATGAATGAGATGGAATCCAAGAATCTTAAACTGGGGTATGCTCTGCGTAGATTAATCTCTTACGCTAGTCCTTATCGAATTGGATTTATTGTGGCTGTACTCCTGCTCTCTGCTAAACTCGTAATGGACATAGGATTTGCAGCCATTCAGCAAGTATTTATTGATACGATCAACAACGCCAATATGGATGCATTAACACGTATAACTGTAATCTGTGCCATTGCATGTGTCATCATTATCTGCTGTCTTATGGTGCAGCATTACTTCCGTTTTGTTATGCAAAGTCGGATGGCTTGGGATATTCGTGCGAAGCTGTTTGACAAAAGTCACCGACTTCCATTTCGTTACCTTCAGTCCATGCATTCAGGTGATTTGACTTCGCGTAACACTAAGGATGCAGGGATGGCCATGGGGATGATAAACAACATCGTATACGATTTAGGCTATAATCTACTTCTCTGTTTCATTTCCTTTCTATATTTGGCTAAAATGGATGTCTGGATCGCCCTGTTAGCTCTTGGATCAGGCCCCCTTGTTTTTCTTTCCGGACGTTTCTTTGATCGCAGATTACGAAAATTATCTACTCAAATATATGCAAAAGAGGCGGAATTACGAGGAATCTTACAAGAAACGCTTCAAGGAATGAAGGTCGTTAGAGCCTTTTCGCTTGAAGAAACTCTCTTAAATAAATATGCGTTAGAACGTGAGCAGTTAAGAAGAATGCAGCTGCGAAAATCGCTTCTAAATGGTCTCTTATGGCAATCTTCTGCCTTTATCAACAATCTCGTAATGGTGACATGCGCCGCTTTAATTGCGTTATCAGCTCTAAGTGGCGGAACATCAGCAGGTGAAGTACTCGCTTTTATTATTTTGATGGGTAGGGTTCAATGGCCTTTTGTCCATATGTCTCAAACATGGGGAGGTGTCCAGGAGGCTTTAGGTGCAGCTGACCGCATATTCGCTATACTTGATGCACCGGATGAAGGAGCTACTCGTCCTTTGCCAGAATCCAGCTCATCAACATTTGCTTCCGTAGAGGTCGCTGCATTACAAATAGAGGATGTCCACTACAACTATTCGGGTAAACCGGATAATGAAGCCTCCCTATTTACAGGGCTTAATATTCATATACAACATGGAGAAACTATCGCGGTTGTCGGGCCAAGCGGGTCAGGGAAGACGACGCTCGTTCGATTATGTAATGGACTTTATGAGCCTACTTCAGGAAGCATCACGGTTTATGGAAAGTCTGTACATGATCAGCTTGAAGAAGCACGAGCAATGATTACTTATGTTCCCCAAACCCCTTATTTGTTCTCAGGAACTATACGAGACAATATCGCCTTCAGTTCTAGTACAGCTAGCGAAGAGGATATTCGAGAAGCCGCTCGGCTCGCAGGTGCAGAAGAGTTTATTACGAAGATGCCCCATGGTTATGACACTATCCTAGGTGAACATGGATCGACTTTATCTGGTGGACAAAGACAACGCATAGCCATTGCCAGAGCTTTTCTTCGTGATGCTCCACTCCTTCTTCTAGATGAAGCAACTTCCGCACTCGATAACGAATCTGAGCGAATGATTCAGCAATCGCTTGATTTGTTAATGAAGAATCGAACCACATTGGTTATTGCACACAGACTATCCACCATACGTGAAGCATCTAGAATTATCGTATTAGATCAGGGTTCGGTTGTTGAGGAAGGTACACATGAGTCTTTATTAGAAATGAATGGGCTATACTCACAATTATATAACATTCAATTTAAATCATCTGAAGCAGAAAACATTAGTGAATCTGAGTTGCTTCAATTACATTCCAATCTTTGATCTCAGTTCAATGCATACATCGTAATTCATAAGTTATTTTAATTAAGGTGTATGCGTTGGAACCGAGTATAAATTATCCGCTTCTTTTAATTGTTTCATGACGAGCTTAATAAATGACTGGATATAGCTTTCTTGAAGCTCTTTCTTTCTGTGGCTCATCCATATCGAATGCTTTGAGATTACATTTTTCATTTCGACCTTGGCTAACATACCCTGATCAAGATAAGGCTTAGCTAACAACGCAGATACAAAACTAATCCCATAACCGGCAATCACGGCTTGAATAACCTCATTTACTCCATTAAATTGAAGTTCGATCTTCGGTTGTTGTACCTTTCTTTCTTCACATAATTGTACAATTCTCTCTCTGGCTGCGCTACCTTCCTCCCTCATAATAAATGCCTCAGCCATCACTTCCTCAAAGCTAACCTCCTGCTTGGCAAAAGCGTGATTTGAAGAAACTACGAACACATACTCGTCCTTGTACAACTCATGATGTTCGAATAAACCTATATTATGTGACGGAAACGCCATATCACTATAAATCGCCACGTCTGCTTCAAAGTTATTTAATTGTTCCATGACTTCATGAGAATTAGTAGTAGAAATCTGAATTTTAACCTCCGGAAAAGATTGCTTGTATAATGATGCCCACCGGGGGATGAGTATGCTTGTGGCCAGATAATTACCTGCAATCCGAATATGGCCCGCTGGAAATTTATGATAATCCTCAATAATCTGCTGTACCTGTTCACCCATAGCAAATAACTTTTCAAGTGGTTCGATCAGTTTTCTCCCAATCGGTGTTAGCACCATTCTCTTTCCTATGACCTCTAATAATACGATATTATTCTCCCGTTCAAATTTGCGGATCTGCGCTGATATAGCGGGTTGACTAATGTGCAAACGTTCGGAGGCTTTGGTCACACTCCCTGTTATCGCAACATAATAAAACAATTTTAATACATGATAGTTCATCCTGATTTCTTCCTAACTATATAAAATAAATTCATTGTTTAACGGACCTTCGGCTTTCTTATTATAACTATACATTATGAATATTAACTATTATATATTGTTTATTTATAATTATTTATCTTATACTTACAACTATTCAAAAGGGAGGTTTCGTTAATGAAGGAGACAGTATTATTTCTAACCCGTCACGGGCAGACCGAATGGAATTTGCAGAAAAGAATGCAAGGACATCAAAATTCGGCGTTAACAACCTTGGGTGAACAGCAAGCGGAATGGTTGAGAGAACGTTTGGAAGGTGAGAATTTAGGAGCCATTTATTCTAGTACTAGTCCAAGAGCATTGCATACTGCGCAGATTTTACGAGGAAATCGGAGTTTACCGATTCAACAGCAAGCTTCATTAATGGAAATTAACATGGGCATTTGGGAAGGAATGAACACAGATCAGATTGAACAAGAATATCCATTACAGTACACCCATTTTTTCACCAGACCTGATCTTTTTATTCCTCTAGCCCCAGGTGAGACCTATAGTCAGCTTGAACAAAGAGTAACGCCGACTATTGAGCGTATCATTAACGATAATGAAGGACATGAGGTACTTATTGTCACGCATCGGATGACCCTGAAAGTCATTATGGCTCATTTTCTCAATAAATCATTGCAGGAATTAGGGGAACTACCGGATATTCTCTCTACAGCATTGTGTAAAGTAACCCTAACTGACAACAATACAACTATCGATCTGTACGGCGATACTTCACATTATCAATAAATCCTTCTCAAAAATAAAAAAGGAAACTCCGATTTAAATGGGGTTCCCTTTTTAGACTTCAATTTTAAATTTCCACACTTTTGATTGTAAAGCTGCGGACCTTCATCCATTTTCCTGAAATAAATTCGTCAATTGTTTTCGTCTTCGGTCTAACACAAAAACGATGCTTGCTCCCTTTATCAAAACCAACCGCTTCAAAAATCAGGCCGTCACCTATTTGCTCCTTAAAGAACACTTGCTTAAGTCCCAATCTATTTAACATTTCAAGCTTTACACTTTCGATATATGTGCGTGAATACTCCTTAGACATATGTGTTCCTCCTAGTAGTGGTAGTAATATTATAAATTCAATATTAAGAAAATCAACCGAAGATCACATAATCACAAAAAGAAAAAAGCCAACCCATAGTCTATGGATTGGCTTCTACTATATAAGTTGATTACGAAATTATTTAACTTCTGTTGTTCCAGTCACTTTTCCATCAATAACAGCTGATGTTTTCAGATCTTCGCTCGCGAAGTAGAGGTTACCATCAATAGTGGCGGTTTCAGGCAGAGTAAAGCCTTTCGCTTCTACATAAACATCGCCTTTAATCGTTCCGCCTTCAACTTTCAAATTCTCACTTTGTACTGTAAACTTTGGTACGGTTAGTGTATAAGTAGCAGTGATCTTGTGATCAGCATCTTGCGAATAAAGGGCAATCTTACGGTAGATATCGCCATCTGCGGCTCCTTTATTACGGAATTCTCCAGCTACAACAACCTCATCAGGAATCGTTACATCATTTAGAATCGCAACAATCCAGTTTCCATCTTTGCTAACAGCCTTAGTAAATGCATCTGCTTGATTCACGATCGAAGCTGTAGTGACAGCATCTGTCTGCTCAGCAGCCGGAGCTGAAGTTGCCGCCGAATTAGTTGCTTTATCCTCATTTGCTCCACAACCTGCCAATACTGCTACCGAAACCCCAGCCACTAAAATCATTTTAAATAGTCTCATTTTCGATTCCCCCTAATTTTGATTATGAATTAATTATATATTAAAATTCTTAATAATTAAGTGAATAATTTCACAAATTTGTGTCAGTATCTAAAGCGGTTTCACAGCGTTCTCTCTTCTCGATTAAGATTTGTTCCCATGAGTCACGTCTCTTCTCGCTGACTGATTTAGGTTCTTACATCTATTTACCCAAATTATAAAAATGAACACAAGCATCATTTGCTTCTTGGTATAAAGTCAATCGTTGACTCTTTTCAAGTGTTAATGATAATATTTGGAAATAAATATCTCAGCAAGGGAGAAGTTTACTGGTGAAAAAGACTACAATGAAAGACATCGCGCTACAAGCTAATGTCTCCGTTGCGACTGTAAGCTATGTTCTGAACCGCGTAGATAACCAAACCATTCCTGAGAAGACCCGCAATCAAATTCTGTCACTTGCCGAAGAACTTCATTACATTCCTAATCTAGCAGCCCGTTCGCTTGCCAATAAAAAAACGGGATTAGTAGGGATACTTGTCAATCATTCTGCTTATATGCCTCCTTGGAAACTCTATGCCCAGTTTACCTTTATCCGTGCTTTGGAACAGCGTTTAACGGATGCCGGATATCATACGCTGTTATATTCTCTTGGTACTGACCATCCTTCTCTGAATATCATCGTCGAAAGAAAGCTCGAAGCCGTCTTTCTGATCGATGTACACGATGAATCCTTCTATTCGATTTCCAAACATTTTGTAGAAGGCATCCCTTTGATTTTGATCGACAGCATGATTGAAGATAAGCTGTTTAAGCAAGTTCTTTACAATTATCGTTCAGCTCTACAAAAGGTAATGCCGGAGGATCTTTCACAGGTTTGTTTAATTATGGAGAGCTTCAATAACTCCCTACTCACTAGCTTTATCCAAGACAATCTTCCTTTACCTGAGAAAGCAATATTCAAAGTTCAAAATATGGAGGAATTGAATACAATCTTATCGGAGGGGATTTACAAAGAGGCCATAGTTATTAATGAGTTTATCGGAAGTTGTGTTGAAAGATCCGGGGTATTCGCACGTCTTTCTGTTCTATGTACCTGTAATTGCCCAGAAATGCTTGGAGAAGACGTTCAGAAATTCATATTCACTGGGGATAAATCAGCCACTGCTTTTGAACTAATGGAGGAGTTATTACATCGTCCTGACTACTCCAAACAAGAGAATAATCGTTATTTTGTTGATTAATTTTTTTTCGATATTCACTTAAGCGTTTAAGTCGAGAGGAGATTTACCCATGACAGATCCTGTATTAGCAAAACATGCATCCACCACCGCTCAATCCTATCCAACCCTTTGGGGAAACCGGAGATTTATGCTGCTACTCAGCTCCTATTCCATTTCTTTGTTTGGAAATACCTTTCACAGCATTGCTTTAAGTTTATGGGTACTTCAGACGACCGGAAGCGCTAAAATGATTGCCATTATTACGATAATCAATCTATTGCTCAGTTCTTTACTCGGATCGATAGGAGGCACACTCGCAGACAGGATCAATCGTAGAACCATTATGTTAATCACTGATTTGATAAGCTGCGGTCTAGCAGTTACGCTTGCTCTGACCATTTCCATGTCTTCTACATCATTCATTATCGTGGCCATATTAACGGGACTTACGACAGTCTCAGCATTATTCCAATCCCCTGCGTATCAAGCTTCAATTACCACTGTAGTTGGAAAAGAACATGTGCAAAAAGCAGTCGGGATTCTGAACCTGTCGGAGAACATCTGTAGGACGATTGGGTATTCGGCTGGAGGTATTTTTGTAGCAAGTTTTGGAGCGGCAGATGCCATATTATTTGATGGAGCTACATTTTTCGTTTCCTTTCTACTAGTTCTTGCTGTCCGCTCCCTTCCACTCCCAAACCGAGTGAATACCGGACCTAAAGAAGAAAGAAAATTCACACAGGATCTTGCGGATGGCGTTCGTTATATTTGGAAATACCCCTTCGCCCGAGCAATAATCATCATGCTTCCTACGCTCACTTTGTTCTTTATGCCTTCACTGATGCTAACGCAAGTTATGGCCGTCAAAGTATGGAATTCTAGTCCCTTTCAGTTTGGACTCATGGAAGCCTGTATTCCACTAGGTTATATGATTGGTTCCAGCATGATCTTGTTTCTCGGCTCCAAATTAAAGAATCGCGGCTTCTTTATCATGACTGGACTGCTATGTCTGGGTCCCCTGTACCTCCTGCTATCGTTCGTCACTACTGCTGCCTTAGCCATTCCCATCATTCTTCTTATTGGCTTTATGTTCTCATTCTGTACATTGCTGATAAATACCATCCTCAGGCTGGAAGTTTCGGAGGATATACAAGGTAGAGTCTTCGGTGTACTTGGGTCCATTATGAGTGTAGCACCCTCACTTGGTCTTACAGCCGTTTCATTCCTGTCCGATCACTTCAGTCCAGCCCCTGTCATGGGTTCCATCGGAGTCCTGCTACTACTATTTGCTTTATTAACCTTGACCAAGTTAAAGGTGATTCGAAATTATAAGTAATTTCAGAACATATCTTATGACCGTTATCGCCCGTTTTTCCTAATAACGCGCCTATTATGAAGCTCGATCAGTAATTGAACAACTATAATGATCAATAGAAAGATTCCCACGACACCTGTTAAAAATGGATAAATTAGAGGGAAAAATACACTTGGATAGCTTTTAGTAATATCCGAATAGTAGCCCATACCCATAAGTGATGTACCCGAGAACTCGATAAGCTTCACCCCTAGATGATTGTCACTTCTTTGAGCATAACTCAGCACCTTTTCTTCTATACTGCCATCATGTGAGATCGTGTTTATTTTCCATTTTCTCTTTTCCATCGGCTGACTATCATCTGTAAGTCTTTGGACTATATTAATTTCTTTCTCGCCAGTCTTTCGATCCGTAACAGTGAGAATATCTATCCATGAGAAATATCTGCTTCCTCGTTCCCGATTAGACAACCATATTTCATCAGGAGTTGAGATTTTTTGACCATTTAATAAAAACTGAACTTTCACAATATCTCCAGGCGGGACACTCTCCTCTTCATCCCAAAGGGTCAATTCTGCTTTCCTGCCTGTATTTTCTTCCTGGATCTTAATATGCTTATCATCAACCGTTAGTTCTTGAACGTTTAACGTATTATACCCTTTCTCAGCATGGTTGATCTCATAACGCTGATTGATTTGATCTGAAATCATATACTCACGGATATAGTTGAACAACGGGCTGAAAGAAATCGCTAGCAAGAAAAATGAAATCACCGATAAATAAATTATTTTTTTCATAATGAATCCTTGTGAGCGATCGTCAGCTTGAAATTTTGTCTTGAGCCACCTTCGAGGCCATTTGGAACCCCATCCTGCATAGGGAAGAAACCAAACTTCTGATAAAATCTTCTAGCAGGTTGGCCCTCTGGATGATCCTCACCAAAAGTAGTAACGAATATCTCTGCTGGGGTTTCGATACTTTCGATAATATAGTTAAGAAGGGCTGTCGCGACACCCTTATTTCTCTCTATGGCTGAAACAGATAACCAACCAATCTTGTAATTAGGGGCATTGGATGAAGAGAATAACACAGCTCCAAGTAATCTTGAACCTGGCGAACCATTGTTTTCTCGTACACAAAAAGCGCTTTGTCGCCTGATATTTTTTTCTAATGCTAGAGTGAAATTCGGATCATCTACCATCGGCCCAAAAAGGGACTCCACCTCTGCCGCTAGCTCCAGCCATCCTCTTATATCCTCCATAGTAGCTTTTACTACATTCATATATAAGTTCTCCTTTAGTAGTCTTGGTTACACCATTCGATACACTGAGGAATAAAGTTATCATAGTCATTTAAAGCAGTGATTGTATTTATTACTTCACGGGTTCCAAGTTCTCGCTCTGTATCATCCGTACTCTCTATTCCAAGTGACCGTCTGATATTATAAGCTAACCATTCTAGCTTCCCATGAAAACCATAGTTGAGCACATCGGACCAGTTAGCATAAATCTCGCCGCCATGATCGCGGTATGCATTAATAAGCGTGCAGAAAGCATCTTTGCTTACACTTCCCGATTCAAAGCCTGACCAATAAAGTGCTACATCTATTAACTCTTGGGTTGGATGGATAGGTCCTGCTGCTTCCCAGTCAATAATAATGGGTATCTGATGCTCATCCCATAGTACATTTTTTTGATCTAAATCCCGATGGCTGATCACCATATGATTCAATAATTGTTCCGCTGAAGAATCTACAAGTTGTTCCCAATGATTTATTTGGTTCAGGTTATCTAATAGCAAGCTAGACCATTCCAAACCATCCTGTTTTGCTGTTAGTGCATATTCATTCCAACAAACAGTGGATGTATTTACTGCCTCAAGATTTCCATTAGGATGATGATTAAGAAGTGTAGCGAAATCGATCTTATGAATTTTAGCAAGGTTTTCGCCAATCTTTTTACAACACCCTATATTAATACCTCCTGATGGCAATGCCTTACCTTCGACCCATGGAAATAATAAATAGAATTGACCCTCGAATTCATGCATAAAACTATCTTTGGATACGATGGCCGGTACTGCATTTATCCCATTTTGATAAGCCATATTTGCAACCTTTTCAGAAAGAGTATAGTTGTACATAGCTGTATCCCGCTGCATAATTTGAGGATTTAAAGCTTTCACTGCATAGAGCGCTTTGTCCGTTTGTAGACGATACATTCTGTGTAGAAGACCACCTGTTACCTGTTCTGGTTCATTTTTCAAATGACCTAACTCGTATTTTGCACATAGCATTTCGAAATTTAAGTTATAATTCAGATTTCCCATGTTATGTATCCCTTTCCTATCAATCAGAATCCCAACTTCAATAACCAAGCCGACAACTTCTCTTCCCGCTCTTTTAAGTCCCCATTTATGCGATTGAATTTACCAAGCCATTGCTCAGAAGCTATGCTGCCATCCAGCATATACAGGACACGTTCTGCCTGAGCAGCGACTTTCGCATCATGTGTAGCCAGTAGAATCGTTGTACCGGTCTGATTAATATTTATTAATATCTCCATAATTTCACTAGCAGCTTTAGAGTTCAATGCACCTGTTGGCTCATCACCAAATAGAATATCAGGCTCATTGATGATTGACCTGCAGATCGCTGCTCTTTGCAGTTGTCCACCCGACACTTGTGTAATATCACGCTCAGCGAGTGCAGAGATTCCGGTTTTTTTCATTAACTCAGCGGCTCTGTTATTGATGGTTCTACGACTAACGATTTTAGCTCGATAAGCGGATAAGATGATATTGTCCCGAATAGTCAGGTTTTTTAAAAGATGCATCTGCTGAAAAATAAATCCCATTTGATTTAAACGCAGTTCAGCTAATTCACTCTCAGAAAGACCACTGATGTCCTGCCCTTTAAAAACAACACTTCCTGAAGTCATCCGGTCCATACCGCTGATCGTATAGAGCAATGTTGATTTCCCTGAGCCAGAAGGCCCCATTATAGCTACGAGTTCTCCCTTTGATACCTGTAGATGAACATCTTTTAATACCGTCTGCGGGGTTCCTTGCCCGGTTACAAAGGTTTTATTTAAACCCTTCGTCTCTAATATGAACATACTACCACCTCACCCTCATTCGACAATCAGTTTAGATAAATTGGATTTCTTCATCGATATCGTGCTTACTACGGTTGTGAGTGCTACAATGAGCATGAAAAAAAGAGGGAGAACAAGATAAGCTATTACCGGATTAACTACAAACTGTATTTGGGATGCTCCCATAAAGGATCCGAGTAATTGAGTGAATTTTTGACCGATGGTATTAACTGCAAAGGTTCCGAGAATGATTCCAAGACCAGAAACCAGTAGCAGCCTTACCTGATATTGCTTTCGAATATCTTCTAACGTAAAGCCAATGCTTCTCAAAATTGCAATTTGCGAGACGTCCTTCGCTAGCAGCATTTTTAGAAATAAAGCTGTAATCAATACTGAAATTGATATCGAGATAGCAATGGATAAGCCAGTGACCAGCTTTAATTGGCGAATCGTATTCCCGAGCGTCTGAGATAAATAGCTTTCTAGATGAGTAACTTTGGCTGGATAAAATAACTTTGCATATTGATCCATTTTCTCCTGAACGGAAACATTCGGATTCACATCTAAAGCTACGATATACCATAGCACGGACTTCGGGTTATAAGGTAATCGGGCTTTTGCAGTTCGACCACCGTTCGTTATATCTTGGTAGATCCCGCTAACCGTCAATTTTTTCGAAGTGCCATCTACCTCCAAAAGAACGCTATCCCCTACCCTTTTGTTCCATTCCTTGGCATTCAGATCAGAAAGGGCAATCTCATCCCCACTTTCAGGGATTCCTCCGTTAATATAGGTGAGCGGAAAAATAGAGAAATCTCCTGTTTCAACATTGATATTCTCCCATACGCCATCGCTGCCTAGCACTTTAAATCGAGAAGTAATTAATGGTGAGAATTTAGCTATTTCGGAGTCCTTATTTAGCGTCGTTATCAGTTCATTAAATCGCTTCTCTATTTGATCAGATGGCTGCAAATCTATTCTCATGTCACTCTGACCTACACCCATATAAGAAATAAACCGAGGAGACTGAAGGGTATTCAATATATTTACTGGTACAAGAATGATAAACAGACAGATCACAAATACGAAGAATAGCAATCCGAACATGGTGAAGCGTCCATAAACATCCTTTAGGCCAAGAAAAACATTCACATTTATATGCCTGCGCTTACTCAGCACCATTCTACTTTTATTGCCTTTCAACTCCCCCACAGTCCCTGACCTTAAAGCCTCTACTACTGTTATACGATTAAACCTTCTAAGAATAACTCTGCAAAAGAACACAATCATGCCGAAGATCAAACCGACCGCTAAGACTGGAACAATAGGCTGAAGTATCGTTTTCGGAGCAGTCCCCAAGTACAATGTGATATTCGCTGTAAACAATCGCACCACACCCAAAGATAATAAATATCCTAGCAGTGAAGCGCATGCTGCCATAACCATATATTTTGCCAAATAGATCCTTCTAATATCTCGCTGTGAAATCCCAATTGCTTTCATGACGCCAATCTCTCTATAATCCTCCTCTAAGGTCGCGATCATCGTAAACCTTAAACATAGGACGGCAATAATCATAAGAAGGATACTTACCAAAATAATGACAACTGCAATAATCCCATCTGTCAGCGCATTCAGCGTCTTAAACAAAGGATAGTCTATCATTGGTCCTTTACCGGGCATATCTGAGGATTGATAGGTATTCCGGAACTCGCTAAGTCTACTTAAATCGGTGATTTGAAATTCAATTAAGTACTCAACTTCTCCATGGTTCTTCTTAAGTACATTATAATCCGTGTCATTTACGACAAAGCGCTTAGAGCTAACAATAGCTGGATTCATTTGGATGTCTCGAACAAAATCCGTAACCATAAATTTTTGATCTAACTGTCCATTGGAAAGGGTAACCTGATCACCAATCTTCAGATCATTCTGCTTCATATAATAAATAGGAACTGCGATTTCTCCTTCAGCTACCCTAATCACTTGATTCTCTAAATTCAGCAGCAAATCAAATGATGGGTTCTGCTTAACAAAACCTATATCCATTACGCTGTTCTCTTCCGACTTATTGCTGTTACCCAAGACAATCTGCGAGCCATCTATCCTTAGCATTTCTACTGTTTGTTGATTCTTAACAAGTGGATTTGTTGAGGCGAATTTTTGAATACCTGCGTTATCTATTGGACCAGCATGCATTTGAACAAAATGGGGAGCCTTTGATTTATCCAGCAAATGACTTAAAGAACCGGTCAATTCCATAATGACTTGAGAAGCACAAGCAGCAAGCAAGGCCGATAACATCATAAAAATAATTAAGACGATCGTTATAATTTTATTTCTTTGAAAATCTTTTTTCACAATGTGTAGCAGCATTGACGATCTCTCCCCTACGTCTCATTCATCCTCCCTGCACGGACCTTACTCAAACATTTGCGTTACGTAGGAAAAGCTTCCTTTTTCAGCTCCCAACGTAGTCTCCATAATATAAATAAAGCTCTGAATTTTGAGAATGATCTCTTCCGGTTGCCACTTGAAAATCCCTTCATCCAATAGAAATTGTGAGGCGACCAACAGAAATTCCATCGTTTCTTTAGGATAAGGACAGTGGAACAAGCTCTCCTCGATTCCCTGCTCAATCACCTCTGTCAACACAGGTGTTAGCTTCAAAATAGTTTCAGCCAAGCTTTTCTGATGGATTAGTGCATTCTCAGCTTGATGAAACTGTTCAATCATGTGACCTTTTCTCTCCGAATCAGGTTTCTGTGCCATTATGATTTGTAGTAGCTTTTCATGTACGGAGAGCTTTGAATCAGCAGCAATGATCTTCGCAACGTCTACTCCAGCATCGATGAATCGTGTGACCACTGCTTCCATAACCTCCTCCTTCGACTTGAAATAATAGTAGAACGTGCCCTTGGCAATCCCGATCTCCTGCAAGATGTCGTTCACTGTAGTTCTCGCATAACCTTTCGTAAAAAAAAGCATTTCTGCCTTATCTAATATTTCATTTCTGCGTTCTTCCGCTTCTTTGGAAATTCTCATTTATTCTGAGTCCTCCTTTTTATAGACCGACCGTCGGTCTATTCCATTTAAATACATTTAATACATCATGTCAATGATGTTCCAGCAAATTGGACAAAAGAAAAAAGGTAACCTCCAAAGAATGAGGTTACCTTAATGTGCAGTCAGTATAATCAGGAGACATTTTTGCGCTTTAGAATATGATACACATTGCTGAACATACCGGACAGGATGCCAGCAATTGGGAATACAGCCCAGTTAACGTCCCATCGCCCATAGACAAAGCCCGTAAACAGAAAAATCGCCGTCGCCAACGGCCACAACACAGCCCCAACAACTCCAACAAATCGGTTCTCTTCCTGCTTCTCTGCAGTGATGTTCGGCTCCTCCAGCAATTTCGTATAAGTTCCCTGAATATTCCCGTAATAGATGAATAGAAACACCGCCACAGCCGCAATAAAAAGAAAAGCAGCGACTCCATATGGAGCATAGTCATCGTTGACATAAGAAGTTGCGAAGATAAAGGTCGGCGACAGCACACAAAGACAGACGCCCACAATCAAAGCAAGGCGATAAGTCGGAGCATAAAGGGCTTGACTGCGCTGAAGCGCCGTTTTGAGCGCATAAGGTAGCTGAAAGCCTTGCTCTAGACTTTCGAAGCGCTCGAGTTTCATGCCGCTATGAATGAACATCCCAACGGCCACAGCGACCAGCACGAACATTCCGACCATCCCCAGCATTGAACCTTTATCAGCCATATCAGCATTATTTTCAAACAATGTACTAAGAGTAATCAACAGCGCCACCCCGCATGCGCAGAGAAAAACACCGAGACCGGTCCATAATCCGGAGCTACGTTTGGCAGCCGCATAAGCATAAACCTCTTCTTCACTCAGCATGGGCACAGTCTTCTCCTGTCTGGCTGGATGGATGCCTAGCTCAGCAGTCAGCTCCTCAATATTGCCGAATTCCGAAATAACGATACCGATCGCCTCATTCTCAGACTTACCATCCCGCTTCAGCTCCAGGTACTTATCTTCCATCCCGGACAGCAGCTCCTGCTTCAAACGCTCCAGTTCCGGAGTCTTCGGCAGACCTGCAAACATATTATCCAGATATACTATGATCGTCTCCATGCACTATCACCACTCCTTGATAAATTGGTTTACAACTTCCTGCGTAACCTTCCATTCCTCACATTTTTCTCGGTAATAGGCGAGACCCAGCGGGGTAATCCGGTAATATGTGCGCCGCTTGCCAAGACTCTCATCCAGATAAAAGGATTCAATGTACCCGTTCTTCTCCAGCCGGGTAAAGGCGGAATACAGCGTTGTCTCCTTCATGACATACTTCTCCTGAGTCAGCTGCCTGATATTCTTAGAAATCTCGTACCCGTAGGATTCCCCATCGAGCAGCATGTAGAGGATCATCGTATCATTGTAACCACGTATAACATCACTGCTGATCAAAAATGGTACCCCCTATGATTACTTCATCTGTCGTAGTAGTTGCAGTATACCATAATTACTACGACAGATGAAGTAGTTGCAAAAAAATAGGCAAAAAAATCTAAAAAGCATAAAAAAAGAGAATTGCTCTATGTGAGCAACTCTCCTCAAATCAGCTAGTTTCTTGAATTTTCAAAAATCTGATCAATCTTCTCTTTCGCACCTTCCCAGGAGGTCAATAATGGAAATCCATATTGTTCACGGGCTCTCAAATTCCATGGATGCGGAATACAGAGTACTTTCCTTCCGTCCTGCAATGCAGGAACCAAGTTGTGAACCCCGTCATCGATCAGAAGATCATAATTAATAAGATTCTTTCGTTTGCATGGGAAGAAATTTTCGATGGGAATAAACGGCATATGCTTCTGCAGCCAGTTCCATTTTTCAACAACTGCATTGGGCTGGGCCGCCGTAACAATAATAACATCATAAGCATTGTGCAGTTTCTCCATTTCACCTACAACATGCTCGTCGAATAATTCAAGCTCCTCATATAAACCAGGCCGCCCATAGAATACATCTTGTGTACAATCTGGATGACGTAAATGATCCGTATTCCAATCAAGCATCTCCTCGTACTTCAGTACATGAGTGGGGAAATCATTGTTGTTATGGTATATAGCTCGTTTGACTAGATGGCATATCGTGTCATCCATATCAACTGCAATTATAGGCTTTCTCATCTGTGTCCCCCATATGTTTTTTTATATTACTATTTAAGTATACACAATATAATTACTGTTTTCGTCTTGAGTTAGTTAAATTTCAATTTAATGTTTTTTAAACGCCTCTACGCATCTTTGACAGATACAGGCTTTACCACTCAGTTCCAAAGGTACCCTTTCTAGTAGTTCTGCAGGAATTTCCGTATGAAAACACCAACAATCACCACTATTAGCACCACAATGATTTAATTCTTTACATAAAGGACAATACCGTTGTTCAACTTGTTTATTTTTTATTTCCAAAGCTTCTACTCCCCCATACGATTAAACATTTCTCTTCTATTTAGTTACCAAGCATAGGATTATTCAATAAAGCATGCACAGCACTTTCCCAACATGCAATAAAGTCATTCACATTTTTTCCAATCATTTCATTCCTTCTATAGATCTTTGCAATACCTCTATACTTTCCTGAAGAAATGCCTTATTGTTCTCAATTCCTCTGGTTTTACACCAAACTACCGCACTAAAAGCATCATAAAAATTATAAAACGGTATAATATTTTCGAGATCAGGTAAAGGATGAATCGATTCGTAGCCTTGCACATAAGGGAGCCGTGTTAGCGGGTTTACTTCCCAGACGTATCGGTTTATTTTTGTAAAATCAATTTCGGAGGAACCACCACGAGCGCTCTCGTAATCAATTATACCAACGACTTCATTATCTTTTATTAATATATTGCCTGGTCGAAAATCCATATGAACAACACAAGGCCCATCAGGTTCAGGTAACACCGAATATACGCTATCAAAGTGAGTAATACATTTCTCAAATAAATCAGGATGAAGGAGTTCCTTACAAGGTTCTTTCCACTTTTCAAAATTATTTTTCAGGTATAATCTCCAGCTATTGTTCTCTACCATCTGAAAACCATCGGATCCATAACATCCATACGCTGGCATGGTAACTTCATGAAGCATGGCATGATAATTACCGATTTGAAACGCCAGACTCTGATCAATGTTACTCGTACAAGGCACCCCATCTATAGCGGAGAGAAGCAATGCACCGACACTTCTATTATCTCCGTCCCAGAAATCCAATACTTTTGGAACAGGTATAACACCCTTTAGTCTTTCAAGCATCTCATATTCGCGAACCAGTTTATCCCTGTTGTATGGAATTTTCACGTATACGTTGTCTAGATTATTAAGAGTAAGTTTATACACTTCAGAACTAAACGACTCTGGAACAGACTCTATATTCAAAACACTCAGCTTAAAAATTTCAATTAATTTATGTATGGATTTCATACGACTACCTCCAATCTCAAGGGAAAGGTGCTCTGTTCACGGTTGTGAACTCCCTATTCTTGCATTAAGATAGAGAACATTAGGAGTTTCTAAGGAACTCAACCGGGAGATTTGAACAGATGAAATTTAAGAATCACAGCTTTTCAGGTATCATTCATAGTGATCTGCTTGCTACCCAAGAGCTTCTATATAACCCGTGCAATCTTGATTGCTCTGACCTCATTCATGAACCACATAATGCTGATTATGGGGCGTATATATTTAATATAAACGCGCAATCCATTAGATTCCGTGTTGCAAAAATCACACCTACAAAGATCGGGCAGTTTGTCACGTTATGGGAGAGAATTGGAGATGGCCCCATCCAACCCTATGATATATCAGATCCTGCTGATCTCTTCGTTATAAGTACGCGCAATGAAAATCACTTTGGTCAATTTGTATTTCCAAAAGCTGTGTTAGGTAAACAAGATATATTATCCAATAAAGGTGAGGGTGGCAAAAGAGCACTACGAGTGTACCCGCCATGGGATAATCCCACGAGTCGTCAAGCTCAAAAAACACAAAAATGGCAGTTGGAATATTTCTTAGAGATACCGGTAATTAAGCCAGCAGACGTTCTTCGTGCGCAAACACTTTACGGTTTTCCAGTAAATCGAACAGTCTGACCTATGTCCTCCACATGTTTTATATCCGCCCATAAAATAAAATAATTGTACAAAGAATCTCCTATTTTCACCGCTTCTGGATATTTCAAAATAATAGCAGCCTGTTGATTCCATTCCTCTTCCTGATCAGCAGAAGGCACAATTAATCGTGCTTTCTCTTCCGCTTTTAACCCCTCTAGTGTCAGTTCAATGATTTGTGGATCAGAGCCATAAGGCTTCAGTTGATGAAATGCATCCTTGTTTGCTACTTCATCGATGGATAACCCCTCTCCAGAAATAGCGGATAATTGAAAAAATCCGTCGTTCCCCTGATACCTCTCAGCATATTCTGGATTTAGTTCCCACTCGGAGGGATACTTCAAAGTGACCTTATACTCTTTTGAAGTATATGTTGACAACCCCGATGGCTTAACCAGCATTCCGATTCCAGTACTTACTAATGCAATAGCCGCAATAATCAGGACCCCTAACCACCATCTTTTATACGTTGACGTCTTCACATTATCCCCCTAAATCAATATTTAGTTGACATGCACAGCATCAGGAAATAAGATATAAGCAAACATATGAGCAATCATTCATATGTATTGGTGAGGAGGAAATTACAATGAGTAATCTAAAAAATATCCTATCCCTAATTCTTTTCTCCATATTCCTTATTTCTTACCTTTTGAAGCTCCTTATACTTTACAAAAAGAACCACATTAAAGGAAACGTATTAGCTAAAGGAAATAAACGATCTATGATCCATTATACCGAGCTGTTCGTTAAGACTACTACTTTTGTGTGGGGAGCAGCGTGGTTTACGTTTTCCTTAGCGGAGTCATACATAGTTACACTAGTAGGAGAACATTTTAATCATCCGGCGATTCACTTTATCGGTGTTGGTGTAGTAGCCCTCGGATGTTCCATTTTCATACAAGCAATGATTGCCATGCGTACTTCGTGGAGAGTTGGGATTGATAAGTCTACTGTAACAAAACTCATCACGCACGGTATATATAAATTTAGTAGAAACGCCGCATTTGTCGGTTTTGATCTCATGTTTCTTGGATTGTATCTTATGTATCCAAATTCATTAACACTAATTATATTCTTTCTTAACATTGTAGCCATTCATTTACTTATTCTTCAGGAAGAGCAGCATTTAAAATCTGTATTCGGAGATGAATATATTCAATATTGTAATAATACACCTAGATATATTTTATTTTGAAATCTTGCCTACTGTAAATCCTATGCTTTCAAGCACGCCACAATTTACATTTTTTACAATATCCGAAAACATTCTCTTAATGTAATTACTATAGTATGAGGTTGTAAACATACATTAGGAGGGAAATTATGAAATCACCGAAAAAGTACGGCGTTAAGACGGCAATTGTAGCGACTGCAGCAACTGCTCTCTTCGTTTCCAACGTAGTCACTACACAAGCACCAAATCAGGCCAATGCAGCTTCATCAAACACAAGAAATGTGATTCTGTTTGTCGGTGACGGAATGGGTACTGCCCAGCGCAATGCCATCCGCCTAGCTACAGTAGGTGAAAAAGGAAATCTAGCGATGGATTCTATGCCATATGCTGGACTAATTCATACAAGCTCCACTGTCCCTGTTACAGATTCAGCTGCTTCAGCCACAGCCTATGCCAGCGGAGTCAAGACATATAACGGTGCCATTGGGATGAATGCAGATAAAAAGTCCGTACAAACCATTATGGAATATGCAAAATCAGCAGGGAAATCTACAGGCGTTGTAACTACCAGCCAAATTACTGATGCTACAGGCGCCGCCTTCGGTGCTCATGTTGAAGATCGCTCCAAACAAAGTGATATCGCTCTGCAGCTTCTGACCAAGAGCAAAGTTGACGTTCTTCTCGGTGGAGGCGAAGACTTCTGGTATCCTGCTGGGAATCCAGGTAAGTTCGCAGATGAGCCAGCTGAAGATCCTTCAGAGAAGAGCAAAGGAACGCAAGGGAACCTTGTAGACAAAGCTAAACAGCTTGGATACTCCTACGTAACGAACAAAACCGATATGCAAAAGGCGAAAAGCGGCAAGCTTCTCGGGTTATTTGCAAATGAGGAAATGTTCCAGCAAAAGCCAGAGGGTGAAGGAGATATCTACAACCCGGTTGTATCCCTGCCTGAAATGACGAAAAAAGCGCTAGACACGCTTGCAGCAAATAAAAACGGATTTTTCCTGATGGTTGAAGAAGAGGGTACTGACGAATTTGCACACCAAAACAATGCCAAGATGACGATTAAAGCGGGACAAGAGTTAGATAAGTCCGTACAGATTGCCAAAGATTTCGCTAAAAAGAATCCGGATACCCTTGTCCTAGTTCTCGCCGACCATGAAACAGGTGGATTCTCTATTGAAGCCGTAGATGCTGAAGATGAATCAGGTGACGGCATTTCCAAAGAAGATGGTCCGTTTGCCATCGCTAACTCCAAACAGAATTTCGTTGTAGACTGGACAACTTCAGGTCATACAGCAGTGGATATTCCAATTACGGCCATGGGCAAAAACGCTCAGTTGTTTACAGGAGTATACGAAAATACCGAAGTATTCACTAAGGTTGCGCAAGCCATGGGCATTAAAGTGAAATAAATAGATCGAACAACATAAAAGACTAGCCAGACTTTCTGGTTAGTCTTTTTGATTGATGAATCGCAATCCCGGGTTCTCCCTTATACACTATTATGATCTCCATACCTACTTAGCATCTGTTCGAATAACAAACGTGATTTCCTTAGTCTGGTCTAGCCACTCGCCTGTCAGTCGAAATCCCCGTATAATTGCCCCTGATTCATAATCCTTACTATCTGAACTAAGAAAAGCCGCCATATTCGAATCGAGCTTAAAAGTAGCTGTCTTATCCGCCCATTCAACATTTACCGGCTCTGCTGTTTCTTTTTTATACTTTAAAGTACCATTATCTTTCAAAATATAATCTGTCAATTTGTAGCTGTTTGGGGCTGTATTGCTAAATTCGATTTCTATGATTTCTCCAAGCTTCACATAGGGAATTGAAACATCCGGTTCAGTCATAAGGCTTTGGAAAGATACATTAACTTCTTCTGAATTAGTGTTCCTTTCAAGTGGCTTTAAGACAGATTGAATGACTCTCCCCTTGGTTGTAACCGTTACTTCCTTAATTACAGAATCACTTGCCTGTTCTTGATCGCAGGCTGAAAAAATAAACAGGAGTACAAGACCAAGGGTTAATAAGTATACTTTTCTCAAGGAAAACCCCCTTCTTCATTTCAGTTACAATGATGATCGACAGCGAGATACGAATCAATGCATATCCAAGGCGTCCAGTTTATGGGAAAGCTCATGGATTAACTCTAGCTCATGTAATACCATACTTCGGGTATAAAAATATAGCTCTTCAGAGTAATCCAAATCTTCACCGTTCCCAACCACTAGGGATAACTGTTGTAAATGTTCCAGCTTCTCTTTCATGTAAGTCTCTCTGTAATCAAGTAATCTTCGGCGGGCCTCCTGATCCAGTAGCTCATAATAAGCAAGACGAATAGACCATTCATTATCAATACGAATAGTCTCCAGTGAAAATTCGTTCAAGCAGATATGAAACCGCTCCTCACCCTCGGCTGTGATGGAATACACATACCGTTTAGGCCGGTTTTCCTGCATTTCCGTTTTTTTAATCACCCAACCTCGCTTTTCAAACAATTTCAGCTTCGGATACAGCGAATTATTATTAACGATTTTATCGTTACTCATTACGAAAATGATATTTTTTTTAATCTCATAACCATGTTTTGACCCTTTCATTAATTGAGCCAGAATCAAGACTTCAATATCCATATTCATCCTCCGAACTACCGGACTTCATTTCCGGTCATTTTCTTATCTTACCTCAAGGACTGCATTTGTGCCAAATACTTCGTGATTTTATGCACATACTTTTATCGTTCCGTTCGATAGTATAGGTTAAAATAACCTAGTTATTTTTAACCTGTGTATAGAGAGGAAGTTATAGCATGGAATTCGCACATTTGTTCAGCAGAGGTACGATAGGAAATATGGAGCTTAAGAACCGGGTCATTTTGCCTGCCATGGGAACAAAAATGAATGCTCCGGGTGGGTATGTCAGCGAGCGCTTGATTGATTACCATGTAGCACGCGCAAAAGGAGGTAACGGCTTAAATACAGTTGAAGTAACAACCGTTCACCCAACGGCTGCTTCTGAGGATGCTCCAGCCATTTTTGATGATAAATTCATTCCTGGTATGACCCAATTGGCTCATGCTATTCGTGATGCAGGCGGCAAAAGCTGTCTTCAGTTATGGCATGGAGGGAAAGTAACTCCCAACCTGATTCAAGTCTCCTCCTCCCCTGTCCCTTTCGAGGGTGTAACACATATCCCCCGAGAGCTGGAGAATCACGAAGTTAGTGAGATGGTTCAAGCTTACGCAGATGCTGCTTCACGTGCGAAAAAAGCTGGATTTGACAGTGTAGAATTCCATGCTGGTCATGGTTATTTGCCACAACAATTTCTAAGCCCAGCGATGAACTTCCGTCAGGATGAGTACGGCGGTTCCTGGGAGAATCGTTGTCGCTTTCCGCTCGCTTGTATCCGTGCCATTCGAGAAGCCGTTGGACCTAGGTTCCCTATCTTGATGAGAATCTCTGCTATCGAAGATCTTCCCGGCGGACTTACACTGGAAGATATGAAGCTCTTCTCGAAGCTCGCTGAGGATGCTGGTATTGATGCGATTAATGTATCGCGCGGCGTTCCAGCAGGCGCAGCTATTAAATATGAAGTACCACCTATCGATTTACCTGTGGGCTTCAATGTAGATAACGCAGCACAAATTAAATCCGTGGTTAACATTCCAGTTATAGCTGTAGGTCGTATTAATGATCCAGCTATTGCTAATCGAATTATTGCCGAAGGACTGGCTGATTTCGTAGCTATTGGCCGCGCTCAATTGGCAGATCCTGAATTCTGTAACAAAGCATTAGCTGGACGCGCGGACACCATTGTTAAATGTGTGGGTTGTGATCAAGGCTGCTTCGATGGATTCGTAAATCCGAAGGTGCCTTTCATCAGCTGTGTATTTAATCCTGCTACCGGAAGAGAAAGTGAATATGAATTACAACGAGCGAGCACACCAAAAAAAGTACTTATAGCCGGTGGTGGGCCAGCCGGATTAGAAGCAGCAATCACACTGAAACGTCGTGGGCATTCTCCAATTTTATGCGAAAAAAATGACATTCTAGGCGGACAGCTTTATATCGCTGGTGCCGCACCGCGTAAAGAAGAAATGACCGCGGCTGCTCTGAATATGGGAGAGACCGCTAAACGTGAAGGTGTAGAAATCCGAATGAATACGGAGGTTACTCCAGAGCTTATTCAAGAAATTAGTCCGGATGAAGTCATTCTTGCAATCGGATCAGCCCCGATTATTCCTCCAGTAGAAGGTGTTCTGAGTAGTCATGTTGTAAATTCACATGATGTATTATGGGGAACAGCTCACCCTGAAGGTCGAGTTGTTATTATTGGAGGGGGTTTGGTCGGTCTCGAGGTCGCTGAGCTCCTGGTCGAACGCGGAAATCAAATCACTGTTGTAGAAATGCAAGCCGATGTAGCAAATGATCTGGGTATCCTTCGTAAAATCTGTGTAATGGAAAGCTTATATGGCCACGGTGTTAGATTAATGACCAACAGCAAGTGCATGACGATCCAAAAGAATAGCGTGATGGTTGAAAAAGATGGGGAGCTTCTCAGCCTGCCAGCCGATTATGTAGTAATCGCAGTAGGATCACGCGCCCTAAACAAACAACCCCTTCAGAACTTCTTGGAGGAAAGCTCCATTCCTTATCATGTAATTGGGGATGCAGTACAAGCTCGCAGAGCGCTTAATGCTATTTGGGAGGGTGCAGAATTAGCTAGACGAATTTAGTTCATATAGTCAATTAGATTTATGAATAAACCCGGCAGGTCGCACCTGCCGGGTTGCGTTCTTATCAGAACTATCTGAAAAATCAACTTTCAGGGGCTAATAAGTGCGTTAGTGCCTGCACTTGTTCCATATGTATTCGTCTTCTATAAAGCACCTTAACTCGCCCTCATTCATGAACTTGATCTTCACCCCTGAACGATATTTTCATTCTCATGTCAATGTAGAAGACACGCTAAAATTGAGTATCGGCAGCCCGATAAAAGCAGCATATCTTTCAACAGCTTTAAACACAGCTTCTTCAGCATTTCCAAGTTCTCTAAATGGATGAATGACTATCTCAATTCCTTTTTTCTTAATCGAACGTTTCCATGTACCTATAACTTGGCCACCAACAACAATCATAGGCAGGAAAACACCGTTGTTGCCAGGAACAATTAAAGGAGCCGTCTCAGGTTCAAGTACAGCACTCCGGTCTTTATAACCAAGAATGTACTCATCGAAACCTGGAAGTAAATAGATACCTGACTCTTCATCCGCTGAAACTACTCGATGGTTAGACATCCAATGCTCATTGCCATTTATATCTGTCGATTGAAGTTCTTTTTTCACAGATTCTAGCCCTCGTCTGGCATCTGTAAGGGTTATGCCTGCCCACCAAGCGAAGTCCTGAACGGTCGCTAATCCACGGGCTGTAAAATACCGCAAGGCGAGTTCTTGCAACGATTGTTCGTAAGATAGCTCTCGGCAATCTGGCACCCATTCCTCTAACAATACAATCGTTTGCTGTTTACCATTCATCGGACCAAAACAAATCAGTCCTTGATAGGCACTATTCCAGAGCATGTGATAACCGCGTTGATTCCCCGTGTAGATGCCTTCCTCTTCTATTAGCTGAAGTAGGACCGAACGATCCATTTGCTTCCCGCCCTTTAGAGCATCCACAATAATTTTTCTACAGCGCTCCAGTGTCTGATCATCAAGTCCAAGCTCAGCCATTCGCCGCTTCGTTTGTGATGCTAAACGCGGTGCAGAGAGCTGTAGCATCCATTTTACATCTTCTGCTGGGACGAAATGAAGCGTACCTCGCAGCGTCCAAGTAAGAATAATCTTGCGGTCAGCGATTGCACGCTCTATATCAGCTAATTTCGTAGCAGGAGAACGTAGTCCGATGGCCCAAACCGCCTGCATATAGTCTTGCGCTTGCATAGCCCCCATTTTTTTCACGACCTGCTCTGGTGTGTGATGTAAAGAGCCTGCAATCATTTGATTATACAACCTACTATTTGCAATAAGATTATTCGTCACACTACTCCCCCTTTTCAGAAATGAATCCTCAAATTATATACTTCCAGTTATTTAACAAAATGGTTAAGTTCTTGCTCATGTCTATGTCGATATTACTATTGATTCTATTGAAATACGAGATTAAATTAGAATATGAACTCCATTCCATTGCATAATGTGCAATAGAAAGTCATATACAGACCTCAAAAAAAGGTTTCTGTTGCACTTCGTACATTAGAATTTGCTGAAAACCTTCAAAAAAGAGTTTTAACCTATATTTAATTGTAAAAAATGCAACAGAATTCAGATCCCCTTTCTTTTGGATCCATTCTGTTGCACGAAATACAACGTTAGGGATAAAATACCCTTTTAAATTACAGACTGAAGGTATTTTCTTAAACAGAGCCCTTCTTTTTAAAAGAAAAACGCTGCTTCTTCCGCTTGCTTCACTTGCTGCATCGCATTCGTGGTGTTCACCAATTCATTAGCTAGTCGATTCAGTCTAAAAATAATATCATCATCCACAATTACTTTCCGGTCATATTGTTTCTCTTCAATAAAAACATACTTAGGAACCACCACCGCTCTCATATAAGAGAGGATCGGTTTCAGTTGTTGTTCTGCCACTAAGTAATGTTTTGAAGAACCTGCAGTTACTACAATACCGATAACTTTATCCTTAAACCCATTAACCGGGAGTAAATCAAATAGATTCTTAAGTGTTCCTGGAATCGAAGCTTGAAAAACTGGGGTGCCAATGATATACGCGTCGGCGGCCATGATTTTCTCCAGAACAACTTTGGTATCACCTGTATAATCCATGTAGCTGCGTCCATCACTAAATTCCAGCTTATAATCTCCTAGATCAATTAGTTCTACGTCGAAATCCGGATGCTTTTCTGTGATGTTGTTAAGTGCTTGCTGTACAGCAATTCTAGTCTTCGATCCAACAATGGATCCTGAAATCCCAATGATCTTCATACTATCCCTTCTTTCTTATTTCTTAGCTGTAGCACGTCTTACGGCTGGTGCTACTTCAGATGCGAACAGGTCAATCATTTGTTCCACTTGAGCATAAGGTAACCCACCGACATCAATCTGAGCTAGAAAACGATTATGGCCATACATCTCATGTTGATAGAGGATCTTCTCCACAATTTGTTGCGGGCTTCCCACGAGCAGTGCATTTCTCACACTCATCGCTTCCGCAAATTGTTCTTTCGGATAGTAAGACCCACGAAGCTCTTTCATCAAGTGATTGATATATGGATAATAATCGCGGAATGCTTTTTGTGAGTCCGGATCAATATACATTAAAGAAGTTGTGCTGATGGGAAGGTCTGCTGGATTAAACCCTGACTCTGCAGCAACCATACGATACGCGTCTACAGAACCTTTAAAGGCAGATGATGGTCCACCAAGGGTGGTCAGCATCATCGGGATCCCCATTCTTCCCGCCTTAATTGCACTTGCTGGAGGTCCCCCAACCGCTCGCCAAATTGGCAGCTTTCCATTTAAGGGCTTAGGGAAGATTTCCATATCATTTAATGCAGGGCGGAATTTCCCTTCCCACGTTATGCGATCGGACTCATTTATTTTCATGAGCAATTCAATTTTCTCTTCGAACAATTCTTCATAATCTCTTACGTCATAACCAAAAAGTTCATAGGCCCCGAGACGCGATCCACGTCCAGCAACAATCTCTGCTCTACCGCCTGATAACAAATCCAATGTTGCAAAGTCCTCATATACACGTACAGGATCTGCTGTACTTAGTACAGTTGCTGAACTGACAAGCTTTATACGTTCGGTTGCATTTGCAATGGCTCCAAGGACAACCGAGGCAGCTGAGGTAATGAATTTCGGTTGATGACTCTCGCCTACCCCAAATACATCTAATCCAGCATCCTCAGCTAATTTGGCAGCAGCTACGATCTCTTGAATCCGTTGTCGTTCACTAATTGCTTTTCCTGTTAAGGCATCTGTGGTGTGATCACCTAACGTGTATAAACCTAGCTCCAACCCTTTTTTCTCATCGATTCTATATTGTTCCATCATGATTATGTCCTCTTTTCATAGTTGTATTAGGTTTAGCGGATAGGATGAAGCTTCGATTCAATCTCTTCACGACGTTCTTCCAGAAATGAAGGTAAGGTCAAATTCTCTCCTAGCGCGTCAAAAGTTTCATCAATCTCAAATCCCGGGCCTTCTGTAGCAAGCTCAAAAAGAATATGGTTCGGATCCCGGAAATACAAGGAATGGAAGTAATAACGATCAATGACCCCTGTATTTTTAAAGCCTGCAGCAGTGATCTTGGCAGCCCATTCGGTTAGTTCTTCGATATCCTTCACTCTTATAGCCACATGATGGATGCTCCCTTTACCCGGTCTCTCCCGATCTTTGTCATTTACTTCTTTGACCTGGAGCTCGGTGTATAAACCACCCTTCCCCGTTTCATATATATCTACCATAATCTTGGAATCACCCATGGAGGGTACTGTCCGAACTTGTGTATAGCCCAAGATATCTTCCAAAACCGTCTTTGTGCGGCCAGCCTCACTTACAGTCAATTCAACGGGTCCTAACCCAACGATGGCATACTTTGGAGGGATGTCTTCTGTAATCCACGGCTCAACTAGCTCGATACCGTTATCTTTTTCAGCCGATACTAAATGGACCGTCAATTCATCTCTATCATAAAAAGTAAGCGACTTACGTTCCCCGATACTTACAATCGCTTCATGAGGAACTTCAAAAGAATCTAATCGACTAGCCCAATATGACAAGGCTTCATCGCTAGGAACAAGAAGGGAGAAAGAACTAATACTGTTCGTCCCTTTGCGGGTCTGACCTGCATTTGGCATTTCAAAAAAAGATACTTCGGTTCCAGGAGCACCATTACGATTTCCATAAAATAGATGGTACATGGATGGATCATCTTGATTGACCGTTTTCTTTACAAGTCTCAGTCCCAGGACCTCTGTATAAAACCATAAGTTTTGTTTAGCGTCCTTAGTAAGCATAGACACATGATGTTGTCCGTTTATGGGTTGTTGTTTCATTTTAAAAACCTCCTAATGAGTTTTGTTGAATTTAAGTTTACTAGTATACTGATGAGGAAAAAAGTAAGCTTTATTATCAATAAAGCTTTTGCGATACTACTGAACACCTCGCGGAAGTCGATTCTCATCTTGGCTATGGCGATGAATCTTTTTAAGCATGCTGTAAAACACTTTCTTCTCCTCATCTGTCAGTGGATCGAATAACGAGGCTTGGAAATCCGATTGCAAGGGCAGTACCTTCTCAATAAGTGTTTGGCCCTTTTCCGTTAAAGTAATGTACTTCACTTTCCAATCCTGTTTGCGTTCAATCCATCCTTCTTTCTCTAATCTGCCAAGCATATGGGATACCCCACCTTTAGTAATGGTTAGATGCTCGGCAATTTCCATCTGTGTTACAGGCTGATGTAATAATATTTGTACCAAGGTATCGAATTGATTAACTGTTAAATTAAATTGCTTCAAGAATTCATTGGAAAGATCGTTACTATTCTCATATACCCTAACCAGCCGCAACCAGATCAATAAGCTTAATTGGTTATCTTCAGTGAATCCATTGTTTCTCATTTGGTCACGTCCATCGTTTGTTTATTTTATGTGTTAATTGATTTGTTAATATGAGTATACTAGTAAACTGACAAGGAGTCAAGCTCAGTAAAAATCCTACACGCTTGCCAAATACCACTTCGGAATATAGGTTTGAAAATCATCATACCACTCCAGAACACTCTCCGCTCGGCTCAGCATATTAGTAACTTCCCTTTGACCACCCCCTATGAACCGGTTCAACTACCTCCCCTTTAGAAGCATTAGGGATGTCACTAAAAAATGGAATCATTTCACAACCTCCTTTTAATCAAACTGCTTCACAAAATAGAAAAATTTTCTTATTTATTTCTCAGAAGATTATTTTATTCAATTGATGTTGGAACAACAATAGTGTATGATGCATAGTATAGATCAAATACTGTATGACACATAGTAAGTATAAGCGGCTTCGACGTCCTCTCAAGGACAGCAAGCGTTTAAACCTAAAATATAAGAACAATTTATAAGAGATTATAAATCCTTATATTTTAAATAATGAGGTGGGTGAATGAGTACTTTATTAAATTCTTTAATCACAGAGCTTAGAAGAGGTACGTTAACGCTAGCAGTTTTAAGTCAATTACGAACACCCCAGTATGGATATTCGCTCGTTCAATTGTTGGAGGAATCCAGCATCATCATCGATCAAAGCACCCTATATCCATTACTTCGCCGATTAGAGAAACAGGAATTAGTGACGAGCAGCTGGGACACATCCGAGAGCAGACCCCGTAAGTATTATGTTCTAAGTGACTATGGCGTAGAAATTTTTTTACAGCTAAAGGAAGAATGGCTTAAGAATTCGAAAGAGCTCTACGGCCTATTACAAGGGGAGGATGACCATGAATCTAATTGAGATTTACATTCATGAAGTGACTCGGAGGTTACCGGAACAAAATCGGGAGGATATCGCTCTCGAATTACGATCTATCATCGAGGATATGTTACCGGATGATTATGACGAAAAAGAGGTAAAAGCCGTCCTTACAAAATTGGGCAATCCCGCTATTTTAGCTAGTGAGTATCGCGATCAACCCATGTATCTCATCGGCCCACGCTATTTCGATTTATATGTTACGTTGTTAAAAATGATTATACCGATCGCTGTAGTTGTTTCTTTAATCGCTCTGGTTGCTGATTACTTGATTGGCTATAGCGGCGATAAAACAGTTGCGGATATTGTTACTGCAGTTATAAGTACAGGAATTGGAACCTTCCTAGAAGTAGGAATCCAAGTATTTTTTTGGATAACTGTTGTGTTCGCTATTATCGAACGGGCGGATAAAGGAAAGGAAGGTCATCCACTTACTACAAAATTAAGGAAATGGACTCCTGATGATTTGAAGGATATCGCGCTTGTCCATAAGAAAAAAGCAATTACAAGCTTCGAAGTGTTCGGAAGTTTACTGTGGACTGCCATTTGGGCTACTGTTTATTTTAATGCTGAACACCTGATCAGAGTCTATAGAGGCGGTGAAGGCGCACTTAACTTCGTAGCCCCAGCTTTTAATCAGCATGTGTTACTTGATTATTGGCCTATTATTCTTATTGTGATCGGATTAGAAGTCGCATTAACTATATATAAATTAATCAAGAGACAATGGACTAGAGAATTAGCATTATGTAATACGGCCCTCGAGCTCATTGTGCTTATTGTATTCGCTATTATCCTTATAAATCCGAATGTATTTAACCAAGAATTCATTAACTACATGTCTAATTTATTAACCACTACAGCTAACCAGTTTGAAACGGGGCTAGTAGGTGGAGGAATAGCAGTCTTGATTTTAATTGCGGTCCTCAATATATATGAAGGCTTCCGCAAGGCTCGCCTTTAGTATGCACAGAACGGCGATTCTCCTGTTATTTGGAGAATCGCCGCTTTGTATTCTGATTCGTTGGCTGCCTGCTTCAACAGCTTTCACAGTGTCAGTCAGCACCCTCTAAGTGTTACGGACCCAGAGGACGTTATTTGCGAATTTCCAGCCTTTAAAACAGAGTTTCGGACAATAGAGTGCCCCAGCAGCCATTCATGACTTATGGGACACTCTATCTGGTTTAATTAAAGAAGCTCAAGCTCAATAACCGTATCCATCTCGTCGGGAAGCTTAGCCCCTTTTAATGTAATAAACGCTCCACCGTCAACATCCGAATATTCCTCAGCCATCCAAGGCACCTCCACCTTTAGCTCGGTACCATCACGTAGTAATCTAGCCTTTTTAATCTTCCCTTTCAAGCCTTGGAAATAGATCGGGCCAATTCCACGGTCGTAGACGTGTGCATACAACTTCTTGCCCTTTTGCGTATAACGTCCCCACTCTGGCTTAGGCAGCGAAGACTTCCCGCATCCATAAATACTTTCGCCATTAAGGCGCATCCACTCCCCAACTTCGTCAAGGATAACCAGTGATTCCCGTGTCATTTCACCTTTAGCATCTGGTCCAACATTAAGGAGGAGGTTGCCATTCTTACTGATACATTCGACCATTGAGCGAATGACCTGCTGGGTTGATTTATAATTTTTATCTTCGGAATGGTAACCCCAGTTATCATTAAGTGTAATGCATGCTTCCCATGGAATGGATTGACCATTCACGTCAACAATGCCACCGGGAGGAATGATCTGCTCTGGAGAAAAGAAATCCCCAGCATATTCTTCTGGCTCGGCCGCGCGGATATTCCCACCCAAACGATTGTCGATAATAATATCCGGCTGGATAGAGCGAATCATACGGATTAGCTCCGTTGCTTTCCATTTCTCTCCGGTCATATTGTCGTAGGAGAAGTCAAACCACATGATGTCGATTTTTCCGTAATTCGTCAACAGTTCCTTCACTTGTCCATGCATATACTCCAAGTATCGATCAAAATCAATCGGCTTGTCTTTAGCCGCTTCGTTATCCCGATCAGGATGCGCTTTATCACCATATCCAGGGTAGTCATCATGATGCCAATCAATAATAGAGTAATACAGACCTACAGCAATACCTTCCGCCCGGAAAGCGTCTACATATTCTCGAACGAGATCACGTCCAGCAGGCGTGTTAGTCGCTTTAAAATCTGTTAGTTTGCTATCAAACAAGCAGAATCCGTCGTGGTGTTTGGTCGTAAGAACCGCATACTTCTGCCCCGCTGCTTTTGCTGTGCTGGCCCACTTCTTCGGGTCATATCGAGATGCGTCAAATTCATCGAAATACGTCATATAATGCTCTCTACTCATTCGCTCGTTTCCACGAATCCACTCACCTCGTGCTGGAATGGAATATAATCCCCAATGAATGAACATACCGAATCTATCCTGTAAGAACCATCTCGTTCTTTCTTCTCTTGTACCCATCTCTTCAGCCCCTCCGTTTACGCTAGCTTTGATAAATAGTTCAGATAGTCTAGACGGTATGAAATAATGCTGCAGCGCCTATAAGACCTACATCATCCCTCAGACCTGCTGATTCAATAGTATAAGTTCCTTTATACGGCTTCATGACAAGTTCCTCTGTTTTCTCTCTCAGCGCTGGAAACAGTAGTTCACCAGCTTTGCTTACGCCTCCACCAATTACAATGCGATCAGGATTAAACGTATGTACCGCGTTAGCTAATCCAATCGCCATATAATGAATCGTTCGCTCAATCACCTCGACAGCCACCGGATCTTTTAGTGCCATCGCTTCGAAGACGTGTCGAGAATTAATCTTTTCACCACTTCTACTAGCCAGCTCTGTAATCATCGACGTTCTGCTCTCCATACTCCGCAGTGCCATATCCCGAATCGCTGTACCCGAAGCAAATACTTCCCAGCATCCATATCTTCCACAGCTACATTCCGTTCCGTTCGGGTCAATAATATTATGACCGAGTTCTCCTGCAAATGAGTTCGTTCCGAGCAGTAGTTCACCATCCATAACAATTCCAGCTCCAATTCCTGTGCTGAAGGTAACATACACCATGTTGTTCGAGCCTTTACCAGCCCCTCTTACATACTCGCCCCAAGCCGCAGCGTTCGCATCGTTTACCACCTTCACTTCTATGCCAAGTTCTGACTCCATCCAATGTTTCAGTGGAACATTATCCCATTCAGGAAGATTGGTACCGTGAATTACGATTCCATCCTGGCTATTCACAGCTCCAGGAGAAGCCAGTCCGACTCCAATCAGCGGTCGCCCTTCGGATACAGAGCGGATCATTCCGATCATTCGCTGCACCACCTCTTCAGCGGTGCGCGCGCCAGCTGTCTCCATTAATTCCCGATTCAACATGGTACCCTTTGAATCGAATAATGCTGCGGCAATTTTTGTTCCGCCTAAATCAATTCCTACTACATAGCTCTCAGCCTTATGCATAACCATTCACCTTTTCACTATCTATTATTAGCCGTTCGAATGAATATTCTTAGCTAACGCCCGCAGGGCTACTGGATCGATTGGCGACAAAGCATCTTTGCCATGACGAACAGCCGATCCAAAATGTACTTCTGTGACTCCGGTCTGTTGAATAAACGATGTAATACCTTCTGGCTTCAAGCCACTTCCAGCCAAAATACTTATCGAACTACCTCTTGATTCCTCTACTAGCCTACGCATAGCGGGAATGGCTTCAGGTGCCGGACCTGGTCCAGCAGAGGTAAGTATACGAGTGATTTGCGGGTAATTACAAAGCGTCCGATAACCTGCAATTTGGTCCTCCAGCTCGTCAAAAGCACGATGGAAGGTTACTTGTAAGCCATCTGTCAACGGCAATAATATTTCAAGCGCATGCTCATCGATCTTTTTTTCCGGTGTTAATGCGCCAAGAACAACTCCCGAAGCACCACTGGCTGCAATCTGCCTGATCTCTGCAGCCATGGTCAAAATATCATCCTTGGAATAGTTAAATGATCGACTGTGCGGACGGACCATAACAAAGACAGGAATGCTAACCGATTTGGCTACCTGCTCCACCAACCCTATTCCTGGTGTTAATCCACCTTCCGTAATGGCAGTAATAAGCTCAAGACGATCTGCGCCATTCGCCTCAGCCGTCAGAGCATCATCCATACAAGTAGCGATGATTTCCAATCTCATAACTTTCACCCACTCTTCCAGTTGTTAATGATGCACTTGCTTCATGACATAATCGGCGAGCAGACGTGCACCATATCCCGTCGCTCCAGCTTCAGAGTACCCCACATCCTGTTTGTACTGTACCGTCCCAGCCATATCAATATGAACCCAGCTCATAGATTCTGCTACAAAGCGCCGAATAAATAGGGCTGCTGTAATCGCACCTGCAAAAGGGGAAGTACTAACATTGCGGAGATCGGCGTAATTACTCTGGAGATCTGCTTCATATTCATCCATTAACGGCATGGGCCACAGTCGTTCTCCATTGCGCTCACCAATCTCAACTAGACTCTGCGTTATATCTGCATCGCCCCATATGCCCGCGATGCCTAATCCGAGCGCCGCACCGACATTTCCAGTTAAGGTAGCGATATCAATAGCTTGGGTTGCTCCGATATTCGCGGCATGAATAAGCGCATCCGCTATGATAAGTCGACCCTCGCCATCCGTATTCGCAACCTGAACGGTTAGCCCGTTAGGGTAGCGGATAACAGACGAAGGTAACATCGCCTCAGCATCTGGCACATTATCAACGACTGGAATAAGTGCGGTCACATTTGCATTTGCACGCTTCCGTATCAAAATATCCATAGCCCCAATTACAGCAGCCGCACCACCCATATCCATGCGTGCATCGCTGATATCGCTAGCCGTCTTCACATTCATGCCACCTAAGTCAAAGGTTACACCTTTACCTACCAGTGCTAACATCGGTAATTCAGGGTTACTCTTGTAACGAATTTCAACTAGGGCTGGAGCGTGCTTACTCCCCGCTCCAACTGCGAGCAACCCATTCATCTGAAGTTCCACAAGCTCCTGTCCTCGATAGATATGGACTTTCAAAGCAGCATCATCACGGTCGAAAAATTCTGCCATCCATTCCGCAAAACGATCAGGGTTCAGTGTCCCAGGTACTTCATTCACAAGATCGCGAGCAACTACAGCTCCTTCAGCGCGTATCTGTGCAGAAACACGTACAGCTTCCAATTCAATCGATGACAGCTCAGGCCAATCTATCGATTGAAGCTGTAAATCAACAGAGCCTTCCACCTTGGTAGTTCCCCGATAAGTTTGGAAACGGTACAAGCCGAGAATCCAGCCTTCCATCCAAGCTTGTAATTCATCATCAGCAGAAATATCCTTATTCCTATTTATAGCCTCGGATGCTAAACGAACAAGCGAAGCACTTCTGCGTCCTTCCTTCAGAATTGCACGAGCAGCAGCTCCACCCGCTCGGCGAATCCTCTCAAGCGTAATATCCTTGCGCTTTCCCATTCCTACCGCTAACACATCAGACTCTTCCTCAGTGCGAGCATGTAACCAAGTCACACTGCTGCACTGTTTGTGGGGCGATCCCAGCTTAAAAGGAAAAGACTCCTCGTCATAAGCTAAATAGACAATAGTATCCGCCACATTAGCGGAATCGAATAAGATATTCATCGCTGTCCCTTCTTTTCCGTAAAGTTATCTCACAATTTCAGCTACCGCTCTAATTTCAGCATTTCTTCATCAAATAAATGACACGCAACCTCATGACCTAGTTCGACTTCTCGGAATATCGGTACATGCTGCTTACAGATTTCCATACAGGAAGGACATCTTGTATGAAAACGGCATCCCGACGGTGGATCAACCGGACTTGGAAGATCTCCCTTCAGAATAATGCGCTCCTTCTTTAAGGTAGGATCGGGTACAGGTACAGAAGATAGCAGTGCTTGTGTGTATGGATGCATTGGACGATCATACAAGGTATCCTTATCCGCCGTCTCTACGAGCGAACCAAGATACATAACTCCGATTCGATCACTAATATGCTCAACAACACTTAGATCATGTGAAATGAATAAATATGTCAGGCCATACTCTTCCTGCAGATCCTGCAACAGATTTAGCACTTGTGACTGAATCGATACATCCAGTGCTGACACAGGCTCATCCGCCACGATTAAGCTTGGGCGAACAGATAACGCCCGGGCGATTCCAATCCGTTGTCGCTGCCCACCGCTGAACTCAAAAGCGTAGCGCTCGGCGTGGATACTATTCAATCCCACTGTCTCTAGTAACTCGCATGCTAGTTTATCCCGTTCTTTGGACGAGAGCTTTGTATGAATGAGCAGAGGTTCAGCCACAAGATCCTTCACCTTCATCCGTGGATTAAGCGAAGCATAGGGGTCTTGGAACACCATTTGTATATCTTTACGAATAGGCCGCATTTGATTGTCTGAGATATGGCTAATATTTTGACCCTTAAACCACACTTCACCGTCATTCGGCTCCAGCAAGCGAGTCACTAATCTACCCGTAGTAGATTTACCACAGCCACTTTCACCCACAAGGCTGAACGTTTCTCCTTTACGTATAGCGAACGAGATCCCATCAACTGCGTGCAAATATCTAGTAGTTCCGAAAAAGCCCTTCTTCACCGAAAAAAACTTCTTCAGACTTTTAACTTCAATGAGTGGAGTCTCCTTCACAAACGTTCCCCTCCTTCCGTGTTCTCCTGCTGTGTAAGCCAACAACGACTCTTTCGCTCTAGTCCCTCAATCGGGAGTAACTCTGGCTCCTGCGAGAGACAACGCTCTGTGACATAATCGCAGCGTGGCGCAAACTTACAACCTGCTGGCATTTGTGATAGATCAGGTACATTCCCTTTAATGGAATCCAAGCGACGTACGTTTTGACGCAGCTTAGGAACGGATTGAATTAATCCCTTCGTATATGGATGCTGCGGTCTTGCAAATAGTTCATGAACGGAAGCTTCCTCCACTACACGACCAGCATACATAACAACTACACGGTCGCATAGTTCTGCTACTACACCAAGGTCATGGGTTATGAGCAGCATTCCCATATCCTGTTCTTCTTTCAGGTGCTTCATTAGATCAAGGATTTGAGCTTGAATCGTTACATCAAGCGCCGTTGTTGGTTCATCTGCAATCAGCAGTTTCGGGTGGCAAGACATCGCCATCGCAATCATTACACGCTGCCTCATACCGCCAGAGAGCTGATGCGGATATTCATCCACCAAGTCTTCCGCACGTGGTATACCAACTAACCGCAACATATGAATGGCATGTTCACGAGCCTTCTTCCGACCATAACCCAAATGCAACATGATCGGCTCCATCAATTGCAAACCAATCTTCAGCACAGGATTAAGCGAAGTCATCGGCTCCTGAAAAATCATCGCCATTTCATTTCCCCGTATCTGGCGCATCTCTTTGTCCGTAACCTTTGTCAGATCCGTTCCCTCGAAACGAACAGAACCGCCAGAAATTCTGCCTGGCGTATCCTTAAGGAGCCGCATAATCGACAGTGAGGTAACGCTTTTGCCACAGCCGGATTCTCCAACTAGACCCAGCACTTCACCTTTCTTAATCACAAAGTCAACACCTGCAACTGCCGTTATACTTCCATCGCCGCGTTTGAACTCCGTTTTCAGCCCTTGTACTTCCAGCAAATTTTGAGTCATGTCTTGTCCCTCCTTAGTTTTTCATTTTGGGATCAAGAGCATCGCGCAGTCCGTCCCCGACCAGGTTAAATGCAAGCACTGTCAAAAATATAGCTAAACCCGGAAAATAAACGATATGTGGAGCTATACTTAAATAATCGCGCCCCATGCTTAACATTGCCCCCCAATCGGGCTCCGTTGGCTTCGCACCCATACCAAGAAAGCTCAGTGACGCAGCGGCTAAGATTGCCCCGCCAATTTTCATGGATAGATTAACGATGATACTAGGGACTGTTTCAGGAAAAATATGTCGCCAAATGATTCTTCGATTCTTTGCACCCATTGAACGGGCAGCTTCAACAAACAATGTTTCCTTCGCAGACAATGTTACGCTCCGAATAATGCGGGCGAACGAGGGTGTACCGAAGACTGCAACGGCAATTACAACATTGGATAAACCAGGCCCAAGTATAGCGACGATCCCAATGGCAAGCAGTAAATCAGGGAATGAGAACAATACGTCACTGCCACGCATAATAATCCGATCCAGCCAACCGCCATAATATCCACTGACAAGACCAAGGATGGTTCCAAGTACACCTGCAATCAATACGGAGCTCAGACTGACCGCCAAAGTCAACCTTGTACCATCAATTAAGCGACTTAGAATATCACGGCCGTATTCATCCGTTCCCGCCCAGTGCTTGGCAGACGGACCCTGCATTAGCGCATCATAGTTCGGTTCATCAGGATTATAAGGGGTCAGAAATGGCCCGAAAATGGCAATTAAAAAAAGCAATATGATAAAAAATGCAGCCACAAGGGGCATCTTTTGTTTGCTGAACTTGCGAATAAAAACACCCGCGCGGCCTTTTGTTTTCTCCGGGGCTATTACCTCTCCGGGTATAGGAGAATTGGTTCCCATTACCGCCGAATTGTCGCTCATGATATCCCTCCTAATCCTATATTCACCCTATAGAAAACTATCGTAATTCTGCCTCTCAGTTACTCTAGCTTACTGAGAAAACCTGATTTTCGGATTGAGTACGCCATACAATAAATCTACAATTAAATTGATAAGAATAAATTGTGTTGAAAACAGCAGCAGCAAAGCTTGAATAACTGTATAATCCCGGAACAAAATGGAATCCACCAGCAGTCTACCAAGGCCAGGAATACTGAACACTGTCTCAACCATTACCGATCCACCAAGCAAGAACCCAAATTGAAGTCCAGCTACAGTAACGACCTGTATAAGAGAATTGCGCAGCGCATGCCTGCTAATAACAACATACTCGCGTAAGCCTTTCGCACGTCCAGTACGGATATAATCTTCCCGTAACGTTTCTAGCATCGATGACCGCGAGTAACGAGCCAGCATCGACATAATTCCCATTCCAAGTGTAATGGAAGGAAGAATATACGATTTCCATGAATCCACACCACCGGTCGGAAACCAGCCAAGCTCTACCGAGAAAATTTGAATGAGTACCAAACCTAACCAGAATCCAGGAATCGACATCCCTGAAATGGCTGTCAATGTGCCTAAGTGATCAGGCCATCTATTACGATAAACCGCTGAAATAACACCAATTAGAAGACCAATGACAAGCGCCCAAGCCATGCTGAGAAACGTTAACCACAAGGTAGGCATTATTCTACTTTCTAGCATATCGGTTACTGGAATCCCTGAACGGATCGAATTGCCTAGATTACCACTTAGTAGATCACCCATGTAGTTTATGTATTGATTCCACAGCGGCAGATTGAGACCTAGTTGCTCTTGAATGCCATGAATTTCTTCAAGTGTGGCGTCTTTACCCGCAATAAGCCGGGCCGGATCGCCCGGAATTAAGTGAATAAACAGAAAGACTAATACCGATACAATGAATAGCAACGGAATAACCCCGAGGAGTCTTTGTAAAGCATATCTACCCAACTCATAAGCCCCCTTCAGTATCGACAAATGATTTAGTTGAGGCCGCTTCCTACCATCCTTAAGAAGCGGCCTCGTTCAATTCTTGGGAAATCAAATCTTGCGTTTGACTTGAATTATTTCACTTCTGCATTTAGGACATTAATGGAACCATCCGGGAAAACTTTGACACCTTCCAGATTCGATCTTTTGCCTGAGATGATTTGGTCAACGCCCATGAATGCCCACGGAGCATCTTCCCATACTGTTTTTTGAATATTTGCATAAATGGATTTAGCCGCTTCTGGATCAACAGATTTGTTTGCTTCAGCAATCCATTTATCTACATTTTCATTTTTATAATAAGCTGTATTCGAGCCAGCTGGTGGGAACATTTCACTACTGAACAAACCTCTAGTAGCACCATCTGCATCACCGGAGGATGGAGACCAGCTGACATACCACATTTGAATTTTTGCTTCTTCAGGTGTTTTAGCAGCGTTAATTTGGTCGGATAAAGTACCGCCTTCCATGGACTTCACTTCTACTTTAATGCCTACAAGCGCTAGCTGTTGTTGGATAAATTGCATACCCTTCATAGTTTCGGATTCATTCTCACCCCAAATTTCGGTTTCGAATCCGTCAGGATATCCCGCTTCAGCAAGCAATTGTTTAGCTTTTTCAATGTCATAGTCATAACCTGTTTGTGGGGAATAATATTGTGTTTTGGATGACATCGTGGAATCAAGCTTAGCGCCAAGACCCGATTTCACCACCTTGATATACGCATCTTTGTTGATAGCATAGTTAATGGCTTGACGTACCTTTACATCATCGAAAGGTTTCTTCATCGTATTCAAAGTTACATAACGAACAATGGTTGAATCGATGGTATCTATAGTAATTCCTTCAATGCCTTCAACCTCGGATACTTGCTCGGTAGGCATTGGATAAATGAAATCAGCCTCACCAGTCTTCAGCATCGCAATCCGTGATCCATTCTCTGGTACGGGTCTAAAGGTTATACTATCCACTTTCGGCAAGTCCTTTTGCCAGTAATCCGGATTCTTCTCAACAACTAGACGATCACCTTGCACCCATTCTTTGAACTTAAACGGACCCGTTCCTACAGGTTTTTTCGAAATATCAGCTCCGTTTTCTTCTAAAGCTTTTGGGCTAATAATAGGTGCCATAGCAACTTTATTTAAAAATGCGTTGTATGGCTCGCTGAGTGTAATAACCACGGTTTTGGCATCAGGAGTCTCCACTTTTGCTACCTTTGCAAAGCTTTTGCGCAGTCTCAGATTGTTCTTCTCATCTTGAATACGGGCGATGTTTACTTTAACCGCTTCAGCATTGAAGTCAGTACCGTCTTGGAATTTAACGTTCTCTTGTAAGTTGAACGTGTAGACCAACCCGTCTTCACTTATGGAATGGCTAGCAGCAAGGACAGGAACTACGTTCATATTCTCATCAAAACCCATTAGACCTTCGTACATCGTTCTGGCAGCGCTGATTGAATGTGTATCGCTTGCGTTATGAGGGTCCAGCGTAATAAAGTTAGCATTGATGGCAATTACAATGTCTTTATCATTTTTTGTAGTTGGGGTGCTAGTTTCCGTTCCACCAGCGGTATTGCCGCCTTGTCCCTCGTTGTTCGCTTTGTTGCCGCACCCTGCAGTCACTACTACTGTAATAAGCAGCAGCATGAACATTGACCATACTTTTCCTTTTGCTTTCATGTTATACACTCCCCTTTAGAAACGATGTATTAGAAAAGCTCCCAGTCCGATTATTCATGAGACTTGAAGATTATTCTCGATCCTTATAATCAGACTTCCCATTGGAATACAGCACGTCGCTCGCCCACAATTGTACCGCCATCATTGACAATAGTGTTCGGCACGAGTGCATATAAACGATCAATCGTATCTTGATTGCTATAGCCTAAACGTTCCAGAATCGATGCGATGATACAAGGCCATACTTGCTCGGAGCCATCGGATACTTTTAGCGAGATACCGATTCGTTCCTTTCGGAGTCCAATCCCATATACACCTTTAGCGCCGCCCTTTGCCGTCAGATTATCATCCTTTAGAAGCTCCGAGCAGACGAATTTCGTATCTGCAATCATCACCGGATTATCGTTCATAAGCTTTGCAGTCGCAGCAGCTGCGTTACGTATTTCCGTATTCTCAATCAAATCAGGACAAGCTAGCTTTAAATATGAATAAGCGATTTTATGAAGAGGGAGTGCGAAGATAGGAAGACCACAACCATCAATCCCTTGAGGAATGGATTCCTTCGATACTTCTGCGATATAAGCCATGATATCAATGATCTCCTGTTGCACGGGATGGTTAGGATCATAATAAGTATCTATATCCCAACCCATATATTTGCTAAGGCCCATTAACCCTGCATGTTTACCTGAGCAATTATGAAAGATTTTACGAGTGGGCTCATTCGCCCGATGGCGTTCTGCCTTGGCTTCCTCATTCAGTGGGTATGTAGAACAACAATGAAGTCCCTCTTCTTTTAATCCCATTTTCTGAAAAAGAGATTCAAGAGCTTCAATATGAAAGGCCTCTCCCCGATGCGAAGCAGTAAAGAGTGAGGCTTCCTTACTTGTCAAACCGTAAACCTCATCGATCCGACGCTTCATAACCGGTAAAGCTTGGAATGGTTTAGCAGCTGAACGAAGATAGGTCATATGCTCCGGATTACCTGCTTTATACAAAATATTACCTTTCTCATCGACCACGCTAACTGCACCATAATGGACATTCTCCAGTAAGCCACCGCGATATTCTTCTACTAATGTTGTAAACCCCATCTGTACAACCTCCTTCGATGTAATTATTTTAATCCAATGCGAAAAAACGATTTTGCGATAGTAGTCCAGATCCAATAATTACACCATTCTCGTTCAACATCGAACGATGAATGGAGAAAGACCCACGAAGGGGTTCCCATGTGAAGCGTGAAAGATATAGCTTCTCGACTGCTTCATAAATATCCGGAAATTTGTCTACGAGTTCTCCACTCAGGATCACACTATCGGGGTTATACATGCATACGACATTGTTGATAGTAATCGCCATATACATGAGCGCACGCTCGATCAAATGAACCGCCCAATGCTCTCCTGCATCCTTTGCTTCAAATAACTCCTCGATCGTGCGAATCGGACGAATCCGATTGGCTTCCGACAACAATGAACTGATATTTATATAGGTCTGTAAGCAACCCGCCTTACCGCACTCGCACATCATTCCGTTAGGATCCACTGTCGTATGCCCTATTTCACCAGCACTGTTCATCACCCCGCGATAAATCTCTCCTTCAAGGATCATCGCCGAGCCAACGCCTTGCCCGAAGCCCAATAGTGCGGTACGGACAGATCCAACAGCAGCGCCTTTGAGGTGTTCAGCAAGAGCTCTAACTTTCAACTCATTATCTACAGCAATTTCAAAACCGGTTAGTTCCTTTAGGCGTTTTGCTAAGGCAACATTCTTCCATCCAAGCTGAACAGAGAAGACAACAATACCTTCTTCGTTATTCACAATTCCAGGAAGTCCAACGCCAATACCGACGATACGCGTTCTGTCAATCACATGCTGCTGCGTCAGTTGTTCAATCGCTTCATTGATTCGTTCCAGTGTCTTGTCTGGACTCTCGTCCGGAGTACGCGGGTATTGCCTGCTGCAGAGAAGCTTACCTTGCAAATCTACGATACCTACAATCATAAGACTGCGATCCAGCTCAACCCCAACCGACAATACAGAAGCGTCAACCATAGCTAGCAACGTTGATTTCCGACCTAATCCTGACGATACCTGATCCGAATCCAGTAGATAGCCCTGTTCAGTTAATTCCCCAACAATTCGACTTACAGTTGTAGGACTCATACCCGTTTGTTTGGCGATGGAAGCGCGAGAAATTGGTTGTTGATTTTTTATGATTTCGAAGACCGTCAAACGATTTTGCCGCTTCATAAAATCCTGATCGTGCTTTTTCACAGACATTCTCCTAATTATTTTCTTCAGTGCATTAATCAAACTAATAAAACTATAAAAATAAGAAAAAATTTGCCAATTAAGCTACGCTAATGTATTATTTGATTAAATTTCAGTTTAGTTTCTCCAGTGATGGGATTAATAATAAAGGCTCATTGATTGTATGTCAATATAAATGACATATTTTTTTATTCGAAATAAATGAAAGCGTTTAATATGTGATTTTTATAACAATCTCCAATAAATACATAACACAAACATAACATCAAAGACCAAAACCGCTCTCATAATAGACCGGGCGGAAACTATAAATAGGAAAAACTTAATTTAGAGGTGGAGGAAATATCTTAAAAATAAAAGAGGTTTGGGGTCGATGCAGAAGTTTTGTGAATCTGAATATTGGAAAAAAGGTAGAATCGTGCGCGGATTGATAGTGAAATGGAGATTGCACCCGCATCAAAAGCAAGTTCTTCATATAGAAACCAACTTTTGATGCGTAGTGTTAAAAAAATTATTGAAACTCTACTGCCTTAACAGACGCGTCCTCTTGTATCAATGACAACAATTTCACAGCATTAAACGATTCAGGAAATTTTACGATAATTTCTAAATTCAATTCGGAGGCAAGACTATTATTTTCAGCGTGAAAGCTTAAAATGGTAATATTTTTTTCTTCAAGGAGCTGTTGAATTCTACTCACGGCTCCTTCTGAATTAGTCAGACAGATCACAATCTGTTGCGTTTTCGGTGAGGCCAGCCAACTGTAGCGGCCATGCAAAATCTTTTGTCCAAGTAAGATAATAATTGTTGCTCCTCCACCAAGAATATATAGGCCCGATCCAATCGCCAGCCCTAGTCCCGCCGTTGCCCAAATCCCCGCTGCAGTTGTCAGGCCCTTCACAGTGTGTCTATGCATGAAAATCATTCCTGCACCAAGAAATCCCACTCCACTTACTACCTGGGCAGCTATACGTGCGGGATCGAGCTTAACATAGGACCAATCAGCTTGATCCTGAAATCCATATTTTGAAATGATCATCATAAGTGCAGCACCTAAAGCAACAATAAAATGCGTTCTAACTCCCGCTTCTTTCATCCGACTTTTTCGTTCAAAGCCAACTAAAACACCACAAATTCCAGCTCCAACTACACGAAGCAAATATTCAAACTCCATACATAGTCCTTCTCTCCTTATAATATTGCTATTTATTGTATCATAAACGGATTTCTATATTTCTCCCTCCTATAATATGAACATGATATTTAACATAGTTTGAGCATGCGCACAGTCACATCTGCAAAGATTTAACTGTGATACCTTTATAACTGTTACTCCAGTAGACATTTTATAACGGTCTACAACTAGTGAAAGAGGTGCGTTTATGAAACTGCCAACAATCCAATTTGGGCATATTAAATCCAAGGTTCCTGTAATTCAAGGGGGTATGGGCGTAGGCATATCCTTAAGTGGCTTAGCTGCTGCTGTAGCCAATGCAGGCGGGATCGGCACCATTTCCGGTACAGGAATCACCACTGATGAACTGAGAATGCATATTCGCAAAACAAGAGAGCTCTCAAAAGGGATTGGATATATCGGTGTGAATGTTCTATTCGCGATGAAGGATTTTGCTGATAAAATGAAGGTCGCTTTGGAAGAAAAAGTGGACTTTATTATTTCTGGAGCCGGGATTTCCAGAGATATTTATGCTTGGGGTAAAGAGTATGGTACTCCTGTGGTGTCTATTGTTTCCTCCGCCAAATTAGCCAGAATATCCGAAAGACTTGGTGCTTCTGCAGTCGTAGTGGAAGGATTTGAAGCCGGGGGCCATTTGGGCACAGAGAGATCCATGTTCGAAATTCTTCCTGAGGTTGTAGAAGCCGTTTCAATTCCGGTTATTGCTGCTGGTGGGATTCTGACGGGAGATGATATCGCAAAAGCCCTTCGGATTGGCGCTTCTGGTGTTCAGATGGGGACTCGTTTCGTGGCGAGCCATGAATGTGATGCTCCTCTGGCCTTTAAGCAAAAATATGTAGATGCTCAGCAAGGTGATACTATTCTAATTAAGTCTACAGTTGGGCTAGATGGCAGAGCGATTCGTAATGAATTCACAGAACGTATTAGTGATGATGCCAAATTAAAAATAGCAAAATGCTCTAATTGTCTAAAGGTATGTTCGCATCGCTTCTGTACCATGGAATCCCTGCTAACTTCGCTTAGAGGAGATGTTAAGAACGGATTAGTGTTTGCCGGGTCCAGAGTTCATGAGATTAAAGAGATATTGTCCGTACAGCAGATTATTGACAATTTAATGTATGAGTATCAGGGAGCATTGAACCCCGCAACTTAAGATTGTAATACGATACTTATGCGATGATAAAAAAAGAACCCTTTGTTGTATGCAACAAAGGGTTCTTTTTAAAATGCGTGTTTATAGTTGACTCTATATCAGCATAGCCTTACATCATTCCACGAGTATTAGAAATGCCCTCTTGTTGATGACAGCTCTTATACATTTGTTCTAGTTCGGAATCACCTAAGTTAGGATGTCTTTCTTTCATAAAGGGCAACATCTCTTTAAAAGTGCTTGGAGCAAACCCGGCAGCATAAGCTGCTGTTCCAATTCCAAATGACAAAATAACAACACAGATTACTGCAAATACTCCTCTTTTCAAAAAAACCATCTCCTACTTTATAATACGGAAAAAATCAATACGAAAAAAATTTGCTGAAACCAACATGCACATCAGACCCATTCCCATAACTAGAATGGCTATGATCCAATCCGCTTTTTTCATATTCATCCTCCCGTGCGATCGAACACCCTGAATCCAATGAATAGTGGGGTTCAATAATATTAATGATTATAGATGAATATTGTGTGGAAACTATGTGGGACATGCTTAAGAGATTATTTTTTGTCAATTCCGTGAAATTAATCACTATATAATCATTTGTTCATACTGCGTTCTTATTTGAAAGATATGATTTCAATATAACAATAAACATAAAGGAGTCATGATCATGAAAAAATTGTATTACACGTCTTTTTTCTATGCCATTCTTGGTTTGATAGCAGGTGTTGCTTATCGTGAAATTACCAAAATGAATGATTTCGAAGGAAACACCATCTTAGTTGCACTTCATACTCATATCCTTGTACTGGGCTTTTTCTTCTTTATAATCGCATTGATCCTAGCCAAGTTATTTAATATCCATGAAGCTAAATCCTTTGGCGCATGGTACATTGTATATAACATTGGTCTCCTGATCACGATCGGTACTATGGCCACTCGCGGGATGCTGAAAATTAACGGGAATGATATCAGCTTCTTACCGCATATTGCAGGTCTCGGTCATGCCATAGTAGGTGCTGGTATCATTTGGCTACTAGTTCTGCTCGGTAAACGAATTAAATCATAGGAAAAGAGCCGCTGGATCATATTCCAGCGGCTCTTTTGATTAGTCATATTTAAGTTCATACCAAATGAGACTATAAGTATATTTGTTTATACACTGGTAAATGATACAATATGGAAGTCGCGAGATATCTTAAATTTTAACTTTAAACTATGCTTTCGATGCCAATAAAACTTTTAAGGAGTGAAGTAAATGTCTATCGATGTTTATCTGAATTTCAACGGGAATTGTCGTCAAGCCGCAGAATTTTACGCGGAGGTGTTTGGCGTTGAACGTCCACAAATCATGACCTTTGGCGAAGCACCACCTGATCCCAATTTCACTCTTCCTGAAGAAGCCAAAGATTTAGTTATGCACACTCGCTTGAATATCGAAGGCAGTAATGTAATGTTCTCTGATGTTTTTCCGGGCATGCCTTTTGTGGAAGGAAATAACATTAGTCTTTCGGTAGTTAGTAAGGATTTGGATGGCATAAAAAAATATTTTCATAAGCTTAAAGAAGGCGGCAAAGTAGGTATGGAATTACAAGAAACCTTCTGGAGCTCGTGTTATGGTAGTCTAAAAGATAAATTCGGCATCGATTGGCAATTCAATTATGATGACGGACGAATGAATATGTAATAAAAATAACAACGAGTATGGAGTGGCTACGAAACCTATTAATACAGGTGCGGCCTACCTCCAGCTCGTTGTTTCTTGTTCAAGCGCTTAGTCCATAATTAAATCATATACACTGACCTTCCGAATCCGTCTTGCAACTAACATGGATACCACATAAGCAACCACTAGAATGACAGCACAGAGTAGAAGCACTTGAGGCAGACTAACCGCCAGCTGAACGTTATAAATGCCTAGACTTGAAAGCAATAATACAAACGCTGAATCCGAGAAAAAATAACCTGCTAAACTCCCCAATAATACTCCAACTACAATCACCGGAAAAAGACTGAACGTAATCTGTGTCATCAGATTAAAGGTTGTATATCCAATACCTTTAAGAATACCGAATTCCCGCTTACGTTTCATAATCAACGTCTTAATCACCAAATACAAAATTAAACTAACCACTATAATTGTGACCGCGGTAATGACTGCTGTCATAGAAGATACTGCTGAAGTGAATGTACTAAGCGTGCTTTCTAACATGTCTAAAATGTTCGTTACGATCCATTGTCCAGGGAGACGTTCTTCAAGCTTTTGAATGAAGACTTGAGGATCTTCCCCTTCCTTTAAGTATACATTAATGGACTGGACGGAATAATTCGGCTGCAATTTTCTCATTCCATCTTCTGTTATGGTAGCAACCATACCTAACTGATTAATCTGCTGGCTAAGACCAGTCACCAAATAATTTTGGGTTACCCCATTAAACGTAACTGGAATCTCGTCCCCAATCGATTTATTTTTCATTTTTGAGATTACACCGGATACCGCAATTTCATTATCAAAAATGGGCTGCCTACCTTTATAGACCGTCTGCGTCTCCAGCTTGGCATAATCATCAGATACACGGATCATAAAACTGGAATCATCTATAGAAGCTACTCTACCTTCCAATATGGAGATCTTCTGAACCTCAGGCATGGCCTCTACTTCTGCAAATATCTTTGGATCATGATCAGCTTTTTTTAGATCAAGTTGCAAATTGGTACGTTCTAGACCCACTAAATCTAAAACGGCTGAAGTATCCCCTTTAAAGTTAAAATTAAGGATGGAGCAAAATATACTCGAAAAGGTCAATCCTGCAACGATCAGCACGATCATAAAATTCTGCTTGGTCTGTCTAAATAAAGACTTCAGACTTAAGGCGAATTGCAAATTCAATGAAGTGCTCGCTAGCGGAAAATGATTTTTCTTAAAATTGTGGGTAAGAAGCCCGCTCTGAAGAGCTGCTATCGGAGTAATCCTTCGAATCTTTCTACTAGACAGGTAGGCAACTAAGAGAATCAGTACCGTAACGATAAGCAAACTCAACAAAGCACTTAATAATTCAAAAGTTGTCGGCCACAACAGTCCAACCGAAGACGAAATCATATTACCTACTAAGGGCATGACTAGAACAGAAATCAAACTTCCCGGTATGGAGGCCATTATAGACACTGAGACGAACTGTAACAGAAATGAGGATATGATCTGCCTTGACGTATAACCGTTCGCTTTCAAAACACCGATGTTGGTTAGGTTATCCTCAATATTCCCGAAGATCTGAAACCTGATCACAATCAACGAGATTACAACCATAATCAATGCAAATACAATCAGAATAGCGGCTAAAATATTCACAAAAACGCGGTTACCTTCGAGCCCCACATCAGTTCGCATGACTAAAAATGAACTTGTGTTTCCAGATCCAAAAATCTGTTCACTCAACTCTTGCTCCAGCTTGACTTCTTTCGCCCGTTCGTTTAATTGTACAGATAAAAAATTAAATTGAACTTCTTTCCCAAGCCGTTCCTCTAATTGCTTATAACCTTCATCGTTTAAAAATATTTTCAAAGCCCCATTCGTCAATGTCCCAAAAAGGGGTTCCTCCGTAAATCCACCGATGGTATAAGTAAATTTGTTGTTATCGTATTCAAACGAGATCGTATCCCCAAGGTTATACCCTGAGCCTCCGTGAAAGATATACGGCAAATAAATTGTATTTTGATCCGCAGGTTCCAACCGAGAAGTGGTATTAAATAGTCCCATAGAGCGCTGCGAATCCTTGTTAAGAATCAAGAAAGCAATAGCTGTATTGTTTCCCCCGTAGTTTATCTTTACATCAGGTAGCAGAAGCGCCGCCTCATTCTCCCATGTTTCAGTATAAGGATAGCTATCCACCAGAGATTCATAATTCTTCACATTCTCATTTAAAGGAAAATAAGCGGTGATATCAGGTGTATTTAGCTTCGATATTTTTTCTTGCTGAAAAGAATTAAGCTTCAAGCTGACCGTGAGGCCAATGTTCAGCAGCAGCGCAGCAATCATAATCAATACGAAGAGCGTAATCGTTGCACTTTTTCTTTTACGAATATTGGACCAAGCAAGCTTTCCTATTAAGCTTCTCATCCCTACCACCCCAATTCGGTCAGAAAGGACTGTAATTGCTGCTGCCGTTCAGGTCCACTATCTTCGCTATAAGGGGAAAGGCGCAAATCTCCGATGACTACCCCATCCTGCAGATACAAGATCCGATTACCACGCAGCGCAGTTTTGAGATCATGGGTTACCATAATTATGCTTTGCCCCTGCTTATTTACCTCGGTTAGGACACGCAGTACCCCTATTCCTGCTGAGCTATTTAACGCTCCAGTCGGCTCATCCGCAAAGACCGCTTTTGGACTGTTGATAAGGGCCCGGATAATACCGGCACGCTGAGCTTCTCCTCCTGAAATTTGCGCTGGAAACTTACCCCAGATGGTGTCATCCAGGCCTACATCTAAGAGCAGCTTTTTGGCTTTTTCCACAGCCCCAGCTCTATCCTTTTGGACAAGAAAAGCACTTGATAATACATTGTCGAGGACACTCATTGAATCGAGCAGATGGATCTGCTGAAACACAAATCCACAATTCTTCCGCCGGAATATCGCCAGCTGATCATTACTCATCGCCGTAATATCTTGACCTTCAAACAAGACCTCTCCAAGCGTTGGCTTATCCATTCCCGAAATGGCGTACAGCAGTGTTGATTTACCAGAACCAGAGCTGCCCATGATAATCGTGAAATCACCATGATATAAGGTCAGATCCAGATTTTTTAATACATGCTGCTGAGTTCCTCCATGGGAAAAGGTTTTTCCAAGCTTATGGGTCTGCATCAATACTTTATTATTCACTTCGTTCATGTTGAACACTCCATTTACGTTCATGCTCATTAATTGCGCTAATAGTAACCCTAGCTCTACGCACATTATAATGGCTGCAATCACAGACTCATTCGTAATTGCAACCTAATCGTACGTTAAATGTTCTTAACATGTCTTTGTGCAATCCTTAACGAATTCTTAATTCTATCCTGCTAAAGGAATCAGCAGCTTTACAGTAAATCCATCCTCCCGATTGGAGCATACAATGTCGCCCTGCATTTTTTGCATCATATAACGAGAAATGTACAGACCTAGACCTGCACCGTTCTGGCTCACGGCCAGACTGCCCCGAAAGAATTTATTGAATATTAATGGCAATTCCTCCTCAGGAACACCAGGACCATAATCCAGAATATCAACTTCCAGATAATGATCCCTAATCTCGAATGTAATATCGATGGGTGTACCGGAGAAGGCATACTTATAGGAATTGTTCACCACATTATCGATGACCTGCTGCAGCCGTAAAGGATCCACCATAATAATGCAGTCTGGCACAGATGCAGCTGAAATCCGTTCGTAGAAGTTCACATTATTTATAATTTGGGTCAGCAGGTGACTATGCTCCTCCGTTAAGCTGACTTTTAGTTCATTCAGTTCCTCCAAGGTGGAATGGAACATGTCTGTGACCAGACGATCAATCTGATCCGCTTTGGAATACAAGGTATTTAGCTGTCTGCTTGTCTTCTCATCTCTTGTGCTTAATAACATCAGTTCCGTAATCGCCTTCATCGAAGCGACGGGTGTCTTAATATCATGACTGAGACTAGCAACCAGCTCCTTCTTACTCTTGTTCGCTAAATATTCACTGTGTCTAGCCGCCGCAAGCTCTTCCCGCATCATATCGAAGCTTTCGGTAAAAGCACCAAATAGATGATTACGATCCATCTCCAGAGGCACTTCAAGATCGCCTCTTGCGATATGCTTTGCGAATAGCTGCATTTTGCGAAACGGACGAAGAATGGATCTATTCAGGAACCAAATATAGAGGATGCCTAGAATTGTAAGCAAAAGCAGCATCGCAACTGAAACTTGTATAAATTGTTGTTTCATATGTATAAAAATCGTACGGTAATCATTATTAATAATTACTTTACCCACCAGCTGATCCTGAACAACAACGTCGACTAAGGTATCCCGATTATTGATAGCTTCATTAACGCTAACGGAAATCGCATTTTCAGTCTGATATTTTAGCTCACCAGAAGTATCAATAATGGCGAAATCATAGGGACTTTCCTTGTACAGTTTCGGCTCAAGCTTATCCCAATGCTGCTCTGTAAGCTTAACAATGGTATTGATCGCCACTCGGTCTGTTGAGGTCTCCACCTTCAAATTAAATATCAGGAATATGAGAGTTATACTTGCAGCGAGTATAGTGAGCATTAGCGCCAGTAGCAATTTTTTAGTCATCACTATTTATCCTCAAAAGCATAACCGATGCCCCATACGGTACGGATGTACTGCGGATCGTTAGGATTCTGCTCAATCTTCTCACGAAGATGACGGATATGTACATTTAAGGTGCCATCTCCCGCAAAAACATCCCCCCATACCCCTGTAAATAGCTCCTCTTTAGGGATTACCCGATTTTTATGCTGGATCAAAAACTTTAGCAATTTATATTCCATTGTTTTCAGCTTGAGGGGTACGCCGTTAAGACTTGCCCTTCTGAGTTCGGGATCAATCTGGATGGGTCCGGATTCAAGAAGGGAGGACTCGGCTACAACTTCGTTGTTGTACCGTTTAAGCACCGCCTTTACTTTTGCCAGCAGCACTCTCAGGGTATACGGCTTATGAATATAATCATCTCCCCCGATATCTAGCGCAATTAATACATCATCCTCACTGGAGCGGGCACTAATAAACAGGATGGGAATCCCGGTCGTCTGACGCAGTTCTTTGCATAACTGGAAGCCGGATTCACCACCTAAATTAATATCTAGGAGTAACATCGACACCTGATGCTCACTCAAAAAGCTCCGACAGGCATCGGCGCTCGTAACAAATGCGGTTTGAACATCAAACAAATTAAAATATTCGCAGGTGGTCTCCGCAAGCTCAATTTCATCATCAATAATCAAACAATCATATCTCATCGATTTCTCTCCACTTCAACTGAATTTATTATTATGTTAGAATATGCCTTTAAGGAGGGGTTACCTGTGGATACACAGTTCCAGCGTCTGGAGCACTATTTAGATAAATACGAACAAAGCTGGCCATTAAGTGGCACAGTCTTAATAGCTCAGCGTGGAGAAATCAAGTTACATAAAGCGTACGGATATGCGAATCTTGAACATCAGGTCCCCAACACTTTAGATACCAAATTCCGGATCTGGTCACTTACCAAATCATTCACTGGCATGGCTATCCTGATGCTAAAAGAACAAAAACGTCTCAGACTGGAAGATCCAATCCTAAAATATCTCCCTCAGCAGCATGTACTAGAGGGGATTACCATCCTTCACCTGCTAGGACATACCTCTGGTATAGCCAACTACACTTCCATACCCGAATATAATCAAAAATTAAATAAGCTAAAGCTGACTCCACAGGAGATGTTACAGCTATTTGTGAGTCAGCCCCCTGCATTTATGCCTGGCACTTCATTTGCCTATAACAACTCAGGTTATTATTTGCTGGGGATGATTATTGAGAAGATTACAGGGATGACATTTGAAGATTATATCACTACTTTTATATTACAGCCTCTGGGCATGGTAAATACAGGAGTTTATAACAATCAGCAGATTATTCAAAAATTAGCCTCACCTTATCATTCTTCTTGGGGAGAGTATACTCAGGGGGAATACATAGATATGAGTTCTATCTTATCTGCTGGCGGGATGTATTCGACCGCTGCCGATCTTTTCCTGTGGGATCAAGCCTTATACTCCGATCAATTAGTGTCTCATAACACCCTAGAGATGGCTTTTCATTCCAGTAACCTCAAATATCGATTTGGTTGGTTCTTGGACGAACGTTTTGATCGAAAAAGAATGTATCACGGCGGTGCCTATCGCGGCTTCCGAAGTGAACTGCATAGATACCCTGAAGATCAAACAAGCATAATCATGTTGACTAATTATGATTGCGTACCCGTCACTAAGTTATCGGAATCGCTAGCTGGATTAGTCTTCGGCGAACCTGTAAGGGTGCCGATCTCTCCGCAAGCCTACCCGCTTGATGATAGCATTTATGCTTCATATATGGGAACCTATGAGGGATATGGCTGCAAAGCGAGCGTGGAGCGTAGTGGGCAAGCTTACTATTTTGTCTGGAATGATGTAGAAGTCACTCCCTTTTATCCAATCTCGGAAACAAGATTCCATCATACGAAGCATGATTCAGAATATGAATTTAAGCGGAATGTACAGGGTGAGCTTTCATTTCTGGGAATGCATAAAAAACAAGACAAGTCTTAAATAAACTGTACCCTATCGAGTAGACACTTTTAAAAAGTCTCTCGGTAGGGTATTTTTGTTTATAACGAAGAAGATAGGGAAGAGGAATGGTATGAG